>NZ_BSCT01000012.1 GCF_030159255.1 Bradyrhizobium sp. SSBR45G
CCATGTTGGAATCACAACTGATTCTTCGCCGCAAGTCTATTTTAGCGCCTATGGGGTCAAGCCCGGGACGACGCCGATTGTGTGGTTCGGCCGTTCCACCCCACGCGCACCGTTCCGCAACCGACAACGCTCCTCTCAGGATTCAGTCCTCGACGCGCAGCTCGTTGCCGTGAACGTACCAGTCGGCGCGGGACGCCCAATGCACGTGGCGGTCGGGTGCGGCGCCGAGCGGCTGATCGAAGCTGCCGGCCGGCACGATCGCCTCGCGGCCGCTGCGGGTCAGATGCGGCATCGGACTGCCGCAGCGGGAGCAGAAGGCCGTGGCGAAGCTGCGCGCCTGCGGCAGGTCGAAGCGCGTCACGCGCGCCTCGCCGCGCAGCCAGCGCAGCGCTGCAGCATCGACGATGACCTCACAGGAATGCGCCGTGCCGCTGGCCTTGCGACAGCGCGAGCAATGGCAGTTGAGAAATCTGTCGAACGGTGCGTCGACCTCGAAGGCCACCTCGCCGCACAGACAGCTGCCGCGGAATACGGTCATGTCCTTCTCCTGAAATCGTTGAACTGATGAGCAGCCTTTGCCGCGTCACACTCTCTGAGCGAGTCAAGCAAATACATGAATTTGGAACTGCCTCAGCGGGCAGCCGCATCCCGCTATTGCATGGCTCCTGGGCGATTCCGTCACTTTGAGGACATGTTTGGACGTTGATTGGCGCGCGGCAGGGGGATTTCACAGCGTACAGGAGTCCTCCTTATGTATCGCGTAGTTACTATCGTCGTCGCATTGCTCGCTCTGTCGGTTCAGGCCCAGGCCCGTCCACGTCATCATCATCATAATCATCATCATCACTATTCGTACCGCCACCACTCCGTCATGAATGCAATGGCCTCGATCCCAGGCGAAGGGCGTGTCGTCGGTGGCCGTCCGTCGGGATGTCCGCACGCGTTCTGCGGCTGCGAGGCGTCGCTCTACACCTTCGGCCGCGTGGTTCCCGAATTGAATCTCGCATCGAACTGGCGCCGTTTTCCGCGTACCGCTCCCGCACCGGGAATGGCGGCGGTCCGCTCCGGTCATGTCATGATCCTGCAGCAGCAGGTGGCCGGCAACATCTGGTATGTGCATGACGGCAATTCCGGCGGTCACGTCACCCGCGAGCATCCGCGCTCGATCGCCGGCTACACCATCGTGAACCCGACTGGCGGTTCGTCGATGTTCGGCGCGGCGTCTCGTCCGACGCGCGAGGCTCGTGCGCCGGCCTATCAGCGGATGGCCCGCAACACCGGGTTGTCGAACTGGATGACCAGCGCGACGCCGATGTCGTTCAACTAGGCCGGGCTGACGGCAAGCCTCGTCACTGCGATGGCCTTGCCGCTAGCGGGGCGGATTGCATCGGGTGATGCAATCCGCGTCAGGGGCACACGCCTCTCAACGCATATCTTCTCGCGGCGCGAGCGATACTCGTCGCCGCCCGCGACGCGCGGCGAGCGCAGCGCGTCTGGGCCGCAAGCCGGCGCGATGTGATGCTGCAACGAGCTATCCCTTCACGAATTGCCGGTAGTCCGGCTCGCGGTGGAACCAGAACTCGTAGCCGCTGACGTTCTTCTGCATCGCGACGTCGTGGATCGGCTGGTTGAGCGGCACCACCGGGACCTCGCGCATGCACAGCGCCAGGAACGCCTTCACCGTCGCCTCATACTCCGCCGCATCTGTCGTGAAGCGCGCCTTGTCGATCAGCGCGTCCATGTCCTTGCTCTGGTAGGACGAGATGTTGAAGATCGAGTTGCGGCCGTGGAAATTCCAATAGAAGTAGTATTCGGGATAATCGAGCCAGCCGCTGAAACGATTGAGCGCCATCGGCAGCTCCTTCTTGTTCAGCGTCGTGCGCCAGTTCGCGCCGGGGATCTTGTCGATGCCCGCCTTGATGCCGATCTTGGCGAGGCTCTCCTGGATCAGGATCGCGGTGGGCTCGCCGACTGTCGCCGTGCCGGCGTCGAGCGACAAGGTCGTCTCCAGGCCGGCTTCGAAGCCGGCCTCCTTCATCAGCGCCTTGGCCTTGTCGAGATCGGTCACGTAGGGGAACGGCTGCGGCCATACCGGCTTCGTCACGTCGGCGGCGCCGCCATACATCGGCACGGCGCGGCCGAAGAACGCGCTCGACTGGATCTGCTCATACGGCATCGCCCAGGCGATCGCCTGGCGCAGCTTGACATTGTCGAACGGCGGCTTGGCGGTGTTGAGCGCGACGTACCATAGCGCGTTGGGGATCGGCACGCCCGTGACCTTGACCTTGCCCTCCTTGATCAGCTGGTCGAAATCGCGCGGCGCAAAGCCGCTGGAGAGATCCGCATCGCCGCGCTCGAGCATGGCGCGGCGCGTGCCGGCCGAGGGAATGTCGCGCGCGATCACGCGCTTGATCTTCGGCAGCGGGCCGCATTTCCAATTGTCGAACCGGCTCAGGATGGTCTCGGTGCCCGGCTTCCAGCTCTCGACCTTGTAGGCGCCGCCGCCGGCCTCGTTGTTCTTCAGCCAGGCCAGCGCCCACGGATCCTCGGCCGTCGCATTCTTCCTGGCGAGCTCCGAATTGATGACGAAGGGCACCACGACCGCGACGTTGAACAGCAGCATCTTGTCCTTGCGGATGTAGTCGATGCGGAAGGTGTGGTCGTCGACGGCGGTGAACTGCTCGGGTTTCTCCAGCGAGCCCGCCGACATCTGGAAGGTCGGGAAGCCGCCGACCGAGACGGCGCGGTCGAACGACCATTTGACGTCCCTCGCCGTCACCGGCGTGCCGTCATGGAAGGTCGCGTCCTTGCGCAGCTTGAAGGTGCAGGACATCCCGTCGGCCGCGACCTCCCAGCTCTCGGCGAGCTCCGGCGCCAGCGCGCTGCGGTCATAGGACGTGGTGCCGTCGGGCAAGGTCTTCGCCGTATAGCTCAGCAGCCGGTCGTAGCAGTTCCAGGACAGCCCGTTGACGGTCTGGTTCGAGCCCACGCCCTGCATGTCCAGCGAGTTCGGCCCGAGCTCCTGCACCACCAGCAGCGTTTCGGCGCGCCCCTGCGACCACGCGGTGCCAGGGGTCAGTGCGGTCATTCCGGCGGCGCCCAATCCTCCGAGCAGGACGTTGCGGCGTGTGACATCGAACTGCGAGCTGCTCATTGGGGCCCCCCTGTGGAATGATACGATTGCCGTGACCGAGGCAAGGCGCGTGCCAGCGCGCCCGCACGTCGAATTGTTCTGAACGTCCCGACATCGCCGGCCGGCGTTTGCTAGGCTGGTCGCAAATCACGCAGGGCGAGGAGACGGGCGATGGCGAGGGAACTGGACGGCAAGGTGGCCGCCGTGACCGGCGCGGCCTCCGGCATCGGGCTCGCCAGCAGCGAAGCGATGCTGGCGGCCGGCGCGCGCGTCGTCATGATCGATCGCGACGCCGCCGCCCTGGGCGCGCTGCGCGAAAAACATGGCGAGGCGGCGATCCCCGTGGTCATCGACCTGCTCGATGCCCAGGACTGCGCCACCCTGATGCCGCGCGTCCTCGACGCCGCCGGCCGGCTCGACATCCTCCATGCCAATGCCGGCAGCTATCTCGGCGGTGACCTCGTCGACACCAATGGCGAGGCGATCGACCGCATGCTGACCCTCAATGTCAACGTCGTGATGAAGAACGTGCGCGACGCGCTGCCGCACATGATCGAACGCGGGGCGGGCGACATCATCGTCACCAGCTCGCTCGCCGCGCATTTCCCGACGCCGTGGGAGCCGGTCTATGCCTCCTCGAAATGGGCGATCGACTGCTTCGTGCAGACGGTGCGGCGCCAGGTGTTCAAGCACGGCATCCGCGTCGGCGCGATCTCGCCCGGCCCGGTGGTGACCGCACTGATCGCCGACTGGCCGGCCGAGAAGCTGAAGCAGGCCCGCGAGTCCGGCAGCCTGCTGGAGCCCGCGGAGGTCGCCAACGTCGTGATGTTCATGCTGACCCGTCCGCGCGGCATGACCATCCGCGACGTCGTGATGCTGCCGACGAATTTCGATCTGTAGGGCGTCTTACGAGCGGGGAGCCACTTGGATGACAATAACTCCGTATAACTACGGAAATTGAATTAAGCACAACTTTAATCATAGGAAACCTAGCGTCCCGGGTGCCTTAGCCTGGGATTCAACGATGAAGATTGGCCGCCTCTTTGCGATCTCGATGCTCTCGGTGACGGCACTGGCCGTTCTTCCCGCCGCCCAGGTCGTCATCGAGCAGGTCGGGGCGGTCCGCGACAAGGCCGAGGCGATCAAGACCGTCGAGGCGTTCGGCGCGGTGCTGCTGTTCGCGCAGGACGTCGTCGGCCACCGTGCCCCCTACATCACGCCGATATTCCAGGAAGGTCCGGCAACCGCCGCGCAGCTCGAAGGCATACGCAAGATCAGGCAGTCGTCCGAGGCGTCCTTCGCCAGGGCGCGCGCGCAGCTGGCGAACGTGTCCGACAGCGAGGCGATCACGCGCAGCCTGGAGCAGGCGTCGTCCAAGCTGTCCGAGATTCTTGCCAAGGTGGACCCCGCGCTGACGGCGCCGCTGAGCGCGCGCGACCCGGCGGCGATCAAGAGCTTTCTCCCCGGGGTCACCCAGGTGGCGCTTGCGATCGAGCCGATCCTGAACCGTCTGCAGAACCGCATTGCCAATGCCGACGCGTCGCTAACGACGCTGCTCGACGTCGCCCGCACCGCGCAGGACCTGCGCGTGACCGCCGGCGGTCGGGCCGCCGCGCTGTCGCCGGCGCTCAGCGCCCGCCGCGCCGTGGCGCCGGCCGAGAAGGCGGCGATGGATCGCGCCCAGGGCCGCACCGAGGTCGATCGTGAGCGCCTGGAGGCCGGCATCGACCAGCTCGGCAATCCGGAGCGCCTGCTCACGGCGTTCAAGGAGGCCCGCGAGGCCTATTTCGGACGCGCCGTTCCGATCGTCGACAAGGACATCGCGGCCGGCATGGGCGACCTCAACTATTCCCTGAATGCGGATCAGCTCGCGGAGGCGGTGGTCCCCGCCGTGCAGAAGTTCTTCGTGGTCCGCGATGCCGCGATCGCCGAGGCGCGCGACAGCGCCGTCGCCGCGCGCGACACGGCCTATCGGATGCTTGCGCTGGCGATGGTCGTGGTCGCCGCGCTGGCCGGCATTCTCGTGCTGGTCACGATGCTGCTGCGCCGCCGCGTCATCAACCCGATCGTGCAGATGACCGGACTGATCGGCCAGATGGCGGCCGGCAACGACGACGTCGTTGTTCCCACCAGTGATCGCGACGACGAGATCGCCGCGATGGCCGGCTCGCTGCAGACCTTCAAGGAAGCGCTGCTGGAGAAGAAGCGCGCCGAGCAGGCGGCTGCGGCGGACGCGCAGGCCAAGATCGAGCGCGGCCAGCGCGTCGAGCGCTTCACGCGCGAATTCGAGACCGCGATCGGCGAGGTCGTCAGCGTCGTGTCGTCGGCGTCGGCCGATCTGGAGCGCTCGGCCTCATCGCTGACGACGACGGCCGGCCGCTCGCTGGAGCTCGCCACCGTGGTCACATCGGCCTCCGAGGAAGCCTCGACCAACGTGCATTCGGTGGCCGCCGCCGCGGAGCAGATGAGCTCCTCGGTCAACGAGATCAGCCGCCAGGTGCAGGATTCCGCGCGCATCGCCAACGAGGCGCTGGCGCAGGCGCGCAAGACCAACGACAACGTCGCCGAGCTCGCCAAGGCCGCTGCGCGGATCGGCGATGTCGTCGAGCTGATCAATGCGATCGCGGGACAGACCAACCTGCTCGCGCTCAACGCCACCATCGAGGCCGCGCGCGCCGGCGAGGCCGGCCGCGGCTTCGCGGTGGTCGCCTCGGAGGTCAAGGCGCTGGCCGAGCAGACCGCGAAGGCGACCGGCGAGATCGGCCAGCAGATCGGCGGCATCCAGGCGGCGACCCAGGAGTCGGTCGGCTCGATCAAGGAGATCGGCGAGACCATCGCCCGGATGTCGGAGATCGCCTCCGCGATCGCTTCCGCCGTCGAGGAGCAGAGCTCGGCGACGCGCGAGATCTCGCGCAACGTCCAGCAGGCGGCCCATGGCACCCAGCAGGTGTCGGCGAACATCGCCAGCGTCCGGCATGGCGCCGACGAGACCGGCTCGGCCTCGTCGCAGGTGCTGTCCGCCGCGAAGTCGCTGTCCGGCCAAAGCAGCCGCCTCCGCGACGAAGTCAGCCGCTTCCTGAACTCGGTGCGGGCGGCGTGACCGCGCCTGAAGCGTCCTCCGGCCGTGAAGCTCGCGAGGGCGATTGACTTACAGGGCCATCCATCGCGACGCGAACGTTTGTCAATTAGTTACTCCGTCATGCCGGGACAAGCCCGGCCATGACGACGTGGAAAGAGATGAACTTAACACGCAGAGCGTCATATGCGATCACTCTGCCGCTTGCGGGGCGCAACGAACTTCTCTTACTCCGGAACCGGCACATCGAACGTGTTGAGCGTGACCGACACCATGCAATAGACGCCGATCAGATAGGACAGCTCGGCGGCGCCATGCACGCCGAACTGGTCGACCGCGGCCTTGTAGGTCAGCTCCGGCAGCACGCCGCCATTGACCAGCGCCGAGGCGAAATCATAGGCGACGGCCTCGGGCCGCGTGAGATCGGCCGGCCGCTGGCCCGCGACGATGGTGGCGAGCTTGTCGTCGGACAGGCCGCGCTGCTCGGCGACCAGCACATGCGCATAGAGCTCATAGGCGGAGCGGAAATGCGCGCCGGTGACCAGGATCGCGACCTCGCGCACGGTCGCCGGCAGCGACGGCTTGTCGACCATCGCCTTCACCAGCTCCCACACCGGCTTGCCGAATTTCGGCTCGCGCAGCCACGGATTCCACGGCCCCAGCAGCGCGCCGTCGTCGCGGACGTTGATGAAGCCCTTGAAGCTCGCCTGGATGCCCTGCTTCATGTCGGCATAGAGCGGCTTCTGCTCGTCGCTCAACGCGTCCGGGCTGACGATGGGGAGGCGCATGATGATCTCCTGTTGCAATGCCCCAGGCTGCCGGCCGCGGCGCAGCGGAGCAAGGGGTGGCCAAGTCACGATCAGGTGTCACGACGCGGGCAACGACGCCGGCGTTGATCAATCAGCAGGCAGATCGCGTCGCAGGTGGCGTGGACGACGCGGCTGCGATCGCGATGCCCACCGGCGCGACGGAACTACGCGTCGTCCGGCGGAAGCGGCGCATTGCGGAGCGCCTCACGCAGGGCCACAAGCCGGTTGTTCAGGTTCATCATCTCCGCCGCGCGCTCCAGGTCGCGCCAGAAGCCGCCGCGCGGCGCAGTGAGATGCCCGAGGTCCATCAGCGCGTCGAGCGCAAGCCCGAGCTCGTTGTGCTCGAGATATTCGGCAAACGCCTCGTACAGTTTCGCGCAGGCCTGCACGTGCCGAAGCGGCGGCGCCGGCAGCGCCGCCTGGGCGCGTCCGAGCAGGGCTCTGACCGCTATCCAATGTGCAGCCTGATCCGGAGTCACCATTGCGCTGCTCCAGCTGCGGTATGGTCCTTGGTCGCGGACTATAGCCTACGATTCGGGCTCAATCCTGTTGGGCTGCCATGCCCCGATCCGTGCTCCGTCGCTCCGCCGTCTCCCGGATCGCCGTCAGCATCCGCCGGCGAATGAGGCCGCTCGCCGGCCGGATCAGCAGCCAGTAGGGCAGGAACATCACGTAGGACATGCGGTCGGGACAATAGACCCGCGTCTCGGTGACGAGCCGGGTCATCTCGCCCTCCGGCTCGGCCATGAAGCCGAGCACCAGCTTCGGCGTGCGCGGTGCATCGAAGGCAACGAACGCCTCCGGGCTCGCGATGGGCACGAGCCCGAAATCGTTGCGCCAGAACTGCCCGATCAGCCCGCCGACCATCGCGCGATCGCCGTCGCGGCCGAGCGGCGCAAAACTCTTCAGGCTGAACGGCTGCGGCGCCGGATGCCGTGACGGCGCCAGCCGATGCATCAGCCGCGCTGGCGTCTGGCGCACCGTCATCGCGGCATCCGAGAAGCGGTCGCGCGGCTCCCAGGTCTGGATGAGGTCGAGCAACGCGCCGGGCGGACAGCGCACCCGCGTCTCGTGCCGTTCGGAGAACTGATAGTCCGGCAGGAAGTGGTCGATCAGGGGCATGGTGCACGATTTTCTGCGGGCAGCAGCAGACCGCGGGGATCAGTAGCCGCGGTCATCGGGCCGCACGGGGCTCCGGCTTGCCGATGTCGTTCGCCGGCCCATGGTCTGCGCCTATGGTTTGCAATCGGGCGTCATGGACTGCTCGATCTTCCATCGGCGACCGTAGTGCACCTGGAGCGTCATGTCCCAGACGAATGCGATCGCAAAGGCGATCAGAACGGACAACCATGCGAGCCTCGGGCCTGCGTAGATGCAGGGCAACAATATGACCAGGCACAGCAGCCAGATCTTGGCGCGCGCCCGCATATATCGGGGTCCATAGATCGGTCCCAGCTCACCGGCCGGATACAGCTTGCGGTCGAACCAGGGAAGCTTCGGCGTCTGGTCAAGCGCCTGCAGCACCAGGGCCACCATGGCGATCACGACGGCGAGGCCGATCCAATGGACGAGCGGAAGACCGAGCCAGGGAGTCAGCGGAAGATCAAGGCTCGTCAGGATCAACAGCCCTTGGATCAGAAGCAGCGACAGGCAACATCCGATCGACAGTCGCTGTCCCAATTCGTAGGACGGCTGCGCCTTGGCACCGGCGGAGACCGGCGGGTGGCGGCCGTTGGCATACAGAGACAGGACGAGCAGCGCAGCAATGATCGGCAGCAGGCAGATCTGCCAAAGCAGAGGCGTCTCCTGGCGTGCCACGAGCACCGCGCCGTGAATGAAGGCGACGCGCACGACTGCCGCCAGCACCATCAGGGCGACCATCCCTGCGCACAGCAGGGCAGTCCTGCGATCGATCATCATCGCGTTCTCCGTGACGGCTTGAGCGCATGACCCCCGCCAAGGCCAACGCCGACCGTTTCCGCAAAGCTGAGCAGCGCGTCCTCGAGCACCGAGAGCTTGAGGTGGTAGGTGACCGAGGTCCCCATTTTGTCCGAATAGACCAGGTCCGCCTCGCGCAGCACCGCGAAATGCGCCGACAGCGTGGGCTTGGCGATGTCGAAATGCTCCGCGATCTGCCCCGCCGTCATCGGCCGTTCCCTGAGAAGCTGCAGGATGCGGCGACGGGTCGGATCGGACAGGGCCTTGAAGACCGAATTCATATTCGATTATTAGCTAATCATCGAAATAACGTCAAGCGGCATCGAGTCCAAGACGGCCCGGCCGGATCGCTGAGCCTCGATCTGCTCAGCGCTCGGGACGCGCCCGCGGCGGCCGTTGACAATCGAGCCGCCACGGTGCTCGGAGCACGACGTGCTATTCCAGCGGATCGATCAGATAGGCAAAGCCGATTCGCGCGGATTGCATCGACAGATCGTATTGGGTCGCGCGCCAGTACTGCTGCGATCCGAAATTCGCCACGAAGGACGTCTGATCCTGGGTGCGGGCGGCGTTGAATTTCGTATAGCGATATTCCGTCCGGAAGCTCCAGTGCGCCCCAAGCTTGCGTTCAAGGCCAAGCCCGGCCATCGGTCCGTTGACCCACACGGTTTCGTTGGGTTGAAAGAACGCATTGTCGGTGAGGTTGCGTGCGTCGAGCTTGGCAAACGTCCAGCCGCCGAGCCCGTACAGCAGGGTCTGCGGGTCAACCAGTACACCGGCGCGCAATAGCGCTGATGTCATCCATCTCGTGGTGATCTGCGGCCGGAAATCGCCGCGAGCACCCATGCCGGTCGGGCCACCCGAATTGAAATAGGCGTAGGACCTGCTGCCCGCATTGCCGGAATCGAGATCCGCCATCGTCGCTTCGAGCTGGGCGCCGAGCACCGCGCGCGAGAGCTGGACATTCCAACCGGCAAACACGTCGACGAATCCGCCACCGCGCCGTCCCGGTCCCGTCAGGCTCGACGTTTCGTATCCGGAGACATCGTTTGGAGGCGGAGCTCCCGGGCTGGTGAACGACTGTCGTTCGGTGGACGCCGTGATCGATCGTGTTGCAGCTCCGCCTGCGGTGATGCCCCAGGACAATCCCGTCCAGCCGGGCTGACGTTTCTCATCCGGTCTCGCTTCGATGAGCCGCGGAGCATGATGCGAGGTGTCATGACTGATCGATTGGCTGTCAATCCTTTGCGTCGGCTGCGTGCCGGATCGGCTCAGCTCCAGCTGTTTCCTGTAACCTCGATTTTCAGCTTCCAATCTGACGACGCGCGCCTCGAGGGCCGCGAGCTTTTCGAGAACGGCATCCTGGCCGGTCTTCTCCTGGGCGTGACCTGCTCCGGTCGCCCACATCGTCATCAAGACAGCAACACATGTTCTGCGCATTTTCGTCCCCCGCTCAACCACAGGTGATACGGTAGCTCACGCGCCCGCGCGACGGCAAGTTAGGGTATGCGATGGTCCGGGGATGAGGTTGTGAACATCCTTATGTTGAAGTTGTGTGATTCTTGATTGCACTTATTTGTTGCATTTGGACGTGCAGAAATCTCTGGCAACCTCGGTCAACCCCAATCCGCATTTCAAACAGTCCTGTCGAAGATGCGCGCGACCGGCCGGGAACTTCGCCCGAAACTCCGATACGAGCTGAGTTCGTACTATTCGACTACGCGCCGATTCTTGTTCTTGCTCTCATCCTCGCAAGTCGATTCCGACGTCGTCTCAGTTTCTCAACGGCGACTTTTCGCCCGCATACCCGCCATACCCAAATTGCCCGTCGTGCCAGTTTGCCGCAGCATCTTCGCTTGCAGCGTCGGGCAAATCACCTTCACATTTCCGCCTGTCCCGCGCTCATCGAAGAGGGGCGCTTCGCGAGTCGTCACGAGCGTTGTGTGTGGGATGCGATGGCCGGATTGGAGTTGCAGCGCGCATTCGCGAGCGGACGAACAATTTCGATGCGGACGGTGAAGTCGCGTGGTCCTGGCCTCCCGATGCTGAGGTCAAGCCCGTTGATGTGCGTCACGCGCATCGCGGGTGATGGGGGCAACAAAGCCCGGTCCCCAGGGAGAGCGCGTATAAGTCGTAAGCCCATCGCGCAGGGAGGGCCGGGCGTTTTCGGCCAGACCTGTGGTACCTGCCGCCTGCATTTTTTTCCGCAGGCGGGCCACGGGCGCGGCCAGCGCCCGGCCTTCCCTGCGCCCTCGATCGAAGAGGGCGATCTCCCGGCAAAGCTCGGACGCAAAATGCGCCGCGAGGACGCGGGCTCATGACCCCAGATTCTCATGCGCGATGATCCCAAGCCGCCTCGCGAGGACGACGGGAACCTTCGGCTGCGCAGGATTTTGATTCGTCCGCGACCACCCGGCGCGGGTAGCAAGGCCTCGAAGCCTCATCCGATGCATGCCCCCGCCTCAGACCGTCAAAGGACATTCCCCGCATGGCCAGCATTGCAGACCAGATCGTCGAGACGCTCGAAATCGCCGGCGTCAAGCGCATCTATGGCGTCGTCGGCGACAGCCTCAACGGGCTCACCGAGTCGCTGCGCGTCCGCAAGACGATCGACTGGGTCCATGTCCGCCACGAGGAGGTGGCAGCGTTCGCGGCCTCGGGTGAATCGCAGATCACAGGCCGACTTGCGGTGTGCGCCGGCTCCTGTGGGCCTGGCAATCTGCATCTCATCAATGGTCTGTATGATGCGCAGCGCAGCCGCACGCCGGTGCTGGCGATCGCGGCGCAGATCCCCTCGGCCGAGATTGGCGGCGGCTATTTTCAGGAGACGCATCCGCAGAACCTGTTCCGCGAATGCAGCGTGTATTGCGAGCTGGTCTCCGATCCCGCGCAGATGCCGTTCGTGCTGGAGAACGCGATCCGTGCCGCGACCGGCGAGCGCGGCGTCGCCGTCATCGTCATTCCCGGCGATGTCGCGCTGAAGCCGGCGCCGAAGCGCGCGCCCTCGCCTGTGATCGGACTGCTGCCGCCGAAGCCTACGGTGCGTCCGGCCGAGCCGGAGCTCGATGCGCTGGCGGCCTTCCTCAACAAGGCAAGCCGCGTGACCTTGTTCTGCGGCCGCGGCTGCGCCGGCGCGCATGCCGAGCTGATGAAGCTCGCCGAGATCCTGCACAGCCCGATCGTGCACGCGCTCGGCGGCAAGGAGCATGTCGAATACGACAATCCCTACGATGTCGGCCTGACCGGCTTCATCGGCTTCTCGTCGGGCTATCACGCCATGCATAGCTGCGACGCGCTGCTGATGCTCGGCACCGATTTTCCCTACAAGCAGTTCATCCCCTCTGACGTTGCGATTGCGCAGGTCGACATCCGGCCGAGCCAGCTCGGCCGTCGCGCGCGGCTCGATGTCGGCGTGGTCGGCGATGTCGGCGAGACCCTGCGCGCGCTGCTGCCGAAGCTGACGGCGAAAACCGATCGCAGCCATCTCGACGACAGCCTTGCCCGCTACGTGGCCGCGCGCAAAGGCCTCGACGATCTCGCCGTCGGCACGCCCGGCCGCCTCCCGATCCATCCGCAATATCTGACGCGTATCATCAGCGAGACAGCCGCGGCCGATGCGGTGTTCACCTTCGACGTCGGCACGCCGACGATCTGGGCGGCGCGCTACATCGCGATGAACGGACAGCGCCGCCTGATCGGCTCGCTGGTGCACGGCTCGATGGCCAACGCGATGGCGCAGGCGATCGGCATCCAGGCGGCGCAGGCTGGACGGCAGGTGATCTCGCTATCGGGCGACGGCGGCTTTGCGATGCTGATGGGCGATCTCATCACCCTGACGCAGGAGAAGCTGCCGGTGAAGGTCGTGATCTACAACAACGGCACGCTCGGCTTCGTCGCGCTGGAGATGAAGGCCTCCGGCTTCGTCGAGCACGGCACCGATCTGGAAAATCCGGATTTCGCCGCGATGGCGCGCGCGATGGGCATCCATGCAAGGCGCGTCGAGGACCCCGGCGAATTGCCCGGCGCCGTCGCCGACTGGCTCGCGCATGACGGCCCCGCCGTGCTCGATGTCGTCACCGCCAAGCAGGAGCTGTCCATGCCCCCGACCATCGGCCTCGAACAGGTCAAGGGCTTCAGCGTCTGGCTGATCCGCGCCGTCATGAGCGGCCGCGGCGACGAGGTGATCGATCTGGCAAAAGAGAATCTGCTGCGGCGATGAGGGGAGTCGGTGAATGCGGTGGTTGCAGCCATCCTTCGAGACGACCGCCTGCGGCGGTCTCCTCAGGATGAGGGAGCGTTCGCGGTGATGCTCCAACTCTTTCGCTGTCCAGCGCCGCCCTCGGCCCCCGAACCTCATGGTGAGGAGCGCCGCGCCCGAGGCCAAGCGATGGTCAGGAGTGCCACCCGTGGCGCGTTCAGGCGATGCTCTCGCATCGCCTCGAGAACCATGAGGCCGAGATGGCGCGGATTGGAATGGCAGTCGGGGAACGAGATGGTGCTGCCGGACAGGATTGAACTGTCGACCTCTCCCTTACCAAGGGAGTGCTCTACCACTGAGCTACGGCAGCAGGGACGCGCGAGGGGCCGGCCCGAAGGCCGCGACCGAACGCGGGCGGTTCTTGCCACAAGGTCCCCGCCTGCGCAAGCGCGGCTCGACCGGTTTTCGGGGAAAGACGTCGGCGCGATCCGGCGAAACGGCGCGAAAGACCTCCGAATCGGACCGAAATCGCCCATTCGAGGCGAGTTTGTCGTCCATCGCCGGCCGAACGGCCCAAATCACCGCAGCTGTGGCGGCAACTCCCCATCCGGGCAGGCGACGCGGCGCGGAGCGGAACCTACCGTCTGCGTCGCCAATGCCTCTTGGCTTTCGCAACTGCGGCCGCGATTGTGCCTCTGGTATGGGGTGACCGGGGGAAGGGGATGACGGATAAGACCGACAGGGCGGCACCAAAGGGTTCGCGCGAGGAGCGGCTGAAGCTGGCGCTGCGCGAGAACCTGAAGCGGCGCAAGGCGCAGAGCCGCGAGCGCAGCCAGGCGGTGACTGCCGAGGAGGGCGGCCCGGACGAGGCCGCCGCCGGCGGCCCTGACAGTTCGAAGCGTTGAGCGGTTTGCAGGAGTGGGGAGCGTGGCGATGGCGAATGACGGGACGACAGCGGAGGCACAACGGGCGGAGCTGGCAAAAGCCCTGCCGCGCTTCGACCAGACCTTCCCGGAGCTGACGCCGCAGGAGATCGCGCGCCTGCGCGGCTTCGGCGAGATCCGGACCTATCGCGACGGCGAACTGTTGTTCGAGACCGGCAAGCCCGGCCCCGGCATGTTCGTGATCCTCAAGGGCCATGTCGCGATCACCCAGCGTGACGGCCTCGGCCACGTCACCCCGGTGATCGACCAGGGGCCGGGGCAGTTTCTCGCCGAGATCGCCCAGCTCTCGGGCCGCGTCGCGCTGGTCGACGGCCATGCCGAGGGCGATGTCGAGGTCATCCTGATTCCCCCGGAGCGGCTGCGGGCGCTCCTGATCGCTGAGGCCGAACTCGGCGAGCGCATCATGCGGGCGCTGATCCTGCGGCGGGTGAACCTGATCCAGGGCGGCGCCGGCGGCCCGGTCATGATCGGACCGCCGCACTCCGCTGATATCGCGCGGCTGCAGAGCTTTCTCACCCGCAACGGCTTTCCGCACCACCTGCTCGATCCGGCTGTCGATCATGACGCCGCCGATCTGATCGTCCGCTATGCGCCGACACCGGCCGAGCTGCCGCTGGTCGTGGTGGCCGACGGCAGCGTGCTGCGCAATCCCAGCGAGACGGAGCTAGCGCGCGCGGTCGGCATGATCGGCGGGCCGCGCGGCGAGAAGGTCTACGACGTCGCCATCGTCGGCTGCGGGCCGGCCGGTCTTGCCACGGCCGTGTACGGCGCCTCCGAAGGTCTGTCCGTGACAGTGCTCGATTCGCGGGCTTTCGGCGGCCAGGCCGGCGCCAGCGCCCGCATCGAGAACTATTTTGGCTTTCCAACCGGCATCACCGGCCTCGCGCTGACCGCGCGGGCGTTCAACCAGGCGCAGAAGTTCGGCGCCGAGATCATGATTCCGGTGTCGGTGACCGCGCTGGATTGCGAGCGCAAGAACGGCGCCTTCGTGCTGGCGCTCGACGGCGGCGACGAGGTGCGGGCGCGCGCGGTCGTGGTCGCCAGCGGGGCGCGCTATCGCCGGCCCGATCTCGACCGGCTCAAGGAGTTCGAGGGCCGCGGCGTCTGGTACTGGGCCTCGCCGATCGAGGCGCGGCTGTGCGCCGGCCAGGAGGTCGCCCTCGTCGGCGGCGGCAACTCGGCCGGGCAGGCCGCGGTGTTTCTCTCCGGGCATGTCAAGAAGGTGCGGATGATCATCCGTGGCGGCGGGCTGGCCGCGTCGATGTCGCGCTATCTGATCGAGCGCATCGAGGCGACGCCGAACATCGAGCTGCTGTTCAACACCGAGGTGGTCGCGCTCAATGGCGGCACGGATACCGGGCTCGAACGCATCACCTTGAAGAGCCGGCTGTCGGGCGAGGAGACGCCGGCCGAGATCAGCAATCTGTTTCTGTTCGTCGGCGCCGATCCGGCGACGGGCTGGCTCGGCGATTGCGGTGTGACGCTCGACCGCGCCGGCTTCGTCGTGACCGGCGCGCAGTCGGAACAGAACGCCGGGCGGATGGTGTCGCCGCTGGAGACCTCGGTGCCCGGCGTCTATGCGGTCGGCGACGTCCGTTCCGGCTCGGTCAAGCGCGTCGGCGGCGCCATCGGCGAGGGCGCCCAGGTGGTCGCCGCGCTGCACGGGTTTCTCGCCGATGCCCTGCTGCCGCCGGTGTGATTCGCGCGGCGGGTTGTACGGTCAGGGGATGAATTCTCAGGGCGTGCGACCTGTCGTTGCGAACTCATCAAATCGCCGTAATGTCGGTCCTGTTGCGCCCATCTCAGCCCAATTTCCCGGCCAGCTCCCATAGGACCAGCATGGATCGCATTCGCATCGTCGGCGGCACCCCGCTTCACGGCATCATCCCGATTTCGGGCGCGAAGAACGCTGCCCTGCCGCTGATGATCGCGGGTCTTTTGACGCCGGAGACGCTGATCCTCGACAACGTCCCGCGGCTGGCCGACGTCGCGCAGCTGCAGCGCATTCTCGGCAATCACGGCGTGGACATCATGGCCGTCGGCAAGCGCCCTGGCGATGGCCAGTACCAGGGCCAGACCCTGCAGATCTCCGCCGCTGACATCATCGACACCACGGCCCCCTACGAGCTGGTGTCGCGGATGCGCGCCAGCTTCTGGGTGATCGCGCCGTTGCTTGCGCGCATGCACGAGGCGCGGGTGTCCTTGCCCGGCGGCTGCGCCATCGGCACGCGGCCGGTCGATCTTTTGATCATGGCGCTGGAGAAGCTCGGCGCCAGCATCGACATCGATGCCGGCTATGTCGTCGCCAAGGCGCCGGGTGGCCTGCGTGGCGGGACGATCGATTTCCCCAAGGTGACGGTCGGCGGCACCCATGTCGCGGTCATGGCCGCGAGCCTCGCCAAGGGGACGACCGTCATTACGAACGCCGCCTGCGAGCCGGAGATCACCGATCTCGCGGACTGCCTCAACAAGATGGGCGCGCGCATCACCGGCGCGGGCACCCCGCGTATCGAGATCGAGGGCGTGGCGTTTCTGCATGGTGCGCGGCATACCGTGCTGCCCGATCGCATCGAGGCGGGCACCTATGCGATCGCGGCCGCGATGACCGGCGGCGACGTCCAGCTCGCCGGTGCGCGGCCGGAGCTCTTGCAATCCGCGCTCGACGTGCTGGCCGAAGCGGGGGCCGAGATTTCGAGCAACGCCGAGGGCATCCGAATCGTCCGCAACGGCCATGGCATCCGCCCGGTTCAGGTCACGACCGCGCCATTCCCGGGTTTTCCGACCGACCTGCAGGCCCAGCTGATGGCGCTGATGGTGCGCGCGCAGGGCGCGTCCGAGATCACCGAGACCATCTTCGAGAATCGCTTCATGCACGTCCAGGAGCTCGCCCGCTTCGGCGCCCGCATCAGCCTCGACGGCGAGACCGCGCGGATCGAGGGCATCTCGACCCTGCGCGGCGCGCCGGTGATGGCGACCGATCTGCGCGCCTCGGTGTCGCTGGTGATTGCCGGGCTTGCTGCGGAAGGCGAAACCATGATCAATCGCGTCTACCATCTCGATCGCGGCTTCGAGCGGCTGGAGGACAAGCTGAAGGCCTGCGGCGCCACGATCGAGCGCATCCGCGAGTAGTGGGGATGCCGAGGGGATGATGTCGTGACCGACCGGCTGAAACTGATCGCGCTCGATGCCGACGACCTCGCCGTGATCTCGGCGCATGTGCAGGATGCGCGGGTGCAGCCGGCCGACATCATCTGGCGCCAGGCCGAGAAGCGGCTGGTGATCGGCATGAACCGGCTCGACTGGAACCAGGCGCTGCATGGCGAGAGCGAGCCGCGCCGGCTGCTGGCGGCGCTGCGTTTCGACCGGGTGCTGGCCTGCAAGTCGCGGCGCATCGACCTTGCCGCGCCGGAGGCGGCGCTGGAGCTGATCGGCATCGAATTCCACACCGGCGACGAGCCGCCGGCGGGCAGCGCGCTGCTGCTGTTCTCCCATGGCGGCGCGCTGCGGCTCGACGTCGAATGCCTGGAATGCGAGCTGACCGATCTCGGCCAGGATGATCTCGGCGTCGGCGGGATCGACGACGTGCCGCCGCTGACCGGGTAGGGGCCGGTTCAAAGGGTTGACGGCCCCGCGCTGCCGCGCCATTGAGCAGGGGGTCGGGGGCAGCCACCCCTTCGGAAAGTGCCAGAGATGCCCATTCGCCTGTCCCGCGCCAGCACCGATTTCGACGCCCAGTTTCGGCAGTTTCTCGCCGCCAAGCGCGAGACCTCCGCCGATGTCGAAGCGGCCGCGCGTGCGATCGTCGACGACGTGGCGAAACGCGGCGATGCCGCGCTGCTGGAGGCGACGCGCAAGTTCGACCGGCTGGAGCTCGACGCGTCGTCGTTGCGCGTGACGGCTGCCGAGATCGAAGCCGCGGTGAAGGCCTGCGACGCCGCCACCTTGGACGCGCTGAAATTCGCCCGCGACCGCATCGAGGCCTTTCATCTCAAGCAATTGCCCCAGGACCAGCGCTTCACCGATGCCGCCGGCGTCGAGCTCGGCTGGCGCTGGAGCGCGATCGAATCGGCGGGGCTCTACGTCCCCGGCGGCACCGCGGCCTATCCGTCCTCGGTGCTGATGAACGCCATTCCCGCCAAGGTCGCTGGCGTCGCCCGCCTGGTGATGGTGGTGCCGTCGCCCGACGGCAAGCTCAATCCGCTGGTGCTGGCCGCCGCCCATCTCGGCGGCGTCTCCGAGATCTACCGCGTCGGCGGCGCCCAGGCCGTGGCCGCGCTGGCGCATGGCACGGCGACGATCGCCCCCGTCGTCAAGATCGTCGGCCCCGGCAATGCCTATGTCGCCGCCGCCAAGCGGCTGGTGTTCGGCAAGGTCGGCATCGACATGATCGCCGGCCCGTCCGAGGTGCTGGTGATCGCCGACGACAGCGGCAATGCCGACTGGATCGCCGCCGATCTCCTGGCCCAGGCCGAGCACGACGCCAGCGCGCAGTCGATCCTGATCACCGACAGCCGGCGCCTGGCCGATGACGTCGCCCGCGCCGTCGAGGGCCAGCTCAAGACGCTCCCGCGTGCCGCGATCGCAGGTGCCTCCTGGGCCGATTTCGGCGCCATCATCGAGGTCGACCATCTCGACCAGGCCGTGCCGCTGGCGGATGCCATCGCCGCCGAGCATCTGGAGATCATGACCAGAGATCCCGACGCGTTCGCGGCCCGGGTCCGCAATGCCGGTGCCATTTTCCTGGGCGCGCACACGCCGGAGGCGATCGGCGACTATGTCGGCGGCTCCAATCACGTGCTGCCGACCGCGCGCTCAGCGCGATTCTCCTCGGGCCTCGGCGTGCTCGACTTCATGAAGCGCACGTCGCTGTTGAAATGCGGTCCGGACCAGTTGCGCGCGCTGGGACCAGCGGCGATGACTCTGGGCAAGGCCGAGGGTCTCGACGCCCATTCACGCTCCGTGGGAATACGCCTCAACCTGCCATGACCCAGAACCCGCCAGGCGACGACCGGACCAATCGCATCGTGGCGGTGACGCTCGACGAGGAGTCGATCGGCCGCTCCGGTCCGGACATCGAGCATGAGCGGGCGATCGCGATCTACGACCTCGTCGAGGAGAACCTGTTTGCGCCCGAGGGCGCCGACGGCGCCGGGCCCTTCACCCTGCATCTCGGCATCACCGCGAACCGGCTGATGTTCGACATCCGCAAGGTCGACGGCACGCCGGTCGTGACGCATCTGTTGTCGCTGTCGCCGTTCCGGCGGATCGTGAAGGACTATTTCATGATCTGCGACAGCTATTACAACGCGATCCGCACCGCGACGCCGGACAAGATCGAGGCCATCGACATGGGCCGCCGCGGCATCCATGACGAGGGCTCGCAGACGCTGCAGGAGCGCCTCAAGGGCAAGGTGCGGGTCGACTTCGAGACCTCGCGCCGGCTGTTCACCTTGATCACGGTGCTGCATTGGAAGGGCGAAGGCCAGTGACGCCGCGCGCTCGCCTTTGCGCGTCCAAGCTTTCGGCCAAGGGCGCCTAGGCGCATGGCCGAGGGGCCGCCGCGCGCGCGCCAGCCGCAGGCGGTGCTGTTTGCCTGCGGCCAGAACAGCGTCCGCTCGCCGATGGCCGAGAGCCTGCTGCGCCAGATGTTTCCGAAAAGCCTCTATGTCCGCTCGGCTGGCGTCAAGAAGGGCGAGCTCGATCCGTTCGCGGTGTCTGTCATGGCCGAGCTCGGCCAGGACATCTCGCAGCACAAGCCGACCACCTTCGCGGAGCTCGAGGACTGGGAGGGCCTGAACTTCGACCTCATCATCACCCTCTCGCCCGAGGCCCATCACAAGGCCCTGGAACTGACCCGCACCATCGCCGCCGACGTCGAGTATTGGCCGACGCCGGATCCAACCAACACCGACGGCAACCGCGAGCAGAAGCTGTCGGCCTATCGCGAGGTCTGCGACGGCCTGTTCGCGCGCATCCGCAAGCGCTTCGGCAAGCCCGGGCCGGCGGGCTTGTAGCAGCCTGGTTTCCAACACAGGTGTCATCGAACCGAAATACCAGCGTCGTCCCCCGCTCAAACTCCCACCGTACAGCAGGCCCGTCGCACCGTTGTCGCAGCCGGCGGGTTGTGGAATGGCAGCCCTTCCGATAGGTTCCGCGCGCCCGCCTCACAGCCTTCGAATCCCTCAGCGAAATCAGCATGCTCGGCCGTCCCAAAATCGTTCTTGCATCCGGTTCGCCGCGGCGTCTGGCGCTGCTCAACCAGGCCGGCATCGAGCCCGACGCGCTGCGCCCGGCCGATGTCGACGAGACCCCGAAGCGCGGCGAGCTGCCGCGCGCCTGCGCCAACCGCCTGGCGCGGGCGAAGGCCGATGCCGCGCTGAAATCCGTCCAGCTCGACGACGAGCTGCGCGGCGCCTTTATCATCTCCGCCGACACCGTCGTCGCGGTCGGCCGCCGCATCCTGCCGAAGGCCAATCTGGTCGACGAGGCCTCGCAGTGCCTGCGGCTGCTGTCGGGGCGCAACCACCGCGTCTACACCGCGATCACGATTGTGACGCCGAAGGAGGCGTTCCGCCAGCGCCTGGTCGAGACCCGCGTCCGCTTCAAGCGGCTCAGCGAGGACGACATCCAGGCCTATATCGGCTCCGGCGAATGGCGCGGGAAGGCCGGCGGCTACGCCGTGCAGGGCATCGCCGGCTCGTTCGTGGTCAAGATGGTCGGCTCCTACACCAACGTCGTCGGCCTGCCGCTCTACGAGACCACGACCCTGCTCGCCGGCGAAGGTTTCCCGATCCGCTTCGGCTGGCTCAACACCGTCGGCGTCTGACCATCCGCATGCGGGGGTGCATCCGCGCGTCCAGCCCATTAAATAGCCGCCGATGTCCGACGAATCACCCAGCCGGAGCGCCCCCGCTTCGACATCCGCCAAGCCCGTCCGCCGCTGTCCGATCTGCAACCGGCCTGCGGCCGAGGCCGTCCGCCCATTCTGCTCGCCGCGCTGCCGCGACGTCGACCTGCACCGCTGGCTGAGCGGCTCCTACGTCATCCCGGCCGCTGAGGGCGACGAGGACGACGTCGAATAATCCCGTCTTTTCATGTTGTTGCACCCGCGGCGCCCGGCGTCCCGAGCGGACCGTCGCAACTGCAAAAGGAATGTGAAAACTTCCCCTCGGGGCGGTAGACAGCGCCGTCCGGTCCCACTATAACCCGCCGGCTCGTCGGGCTTTTTGGCCCGCAAGAGACCTGCCCAGGTAGCTCAGTTGGTAGAGCATGCGACTGAAAATCGCAGTGTCGGTGGTTCGATCCCGCCCCTGGGCACCACGCTTCGCCCTTCGGGCTACGCGTGGCGCAGCCGCGCCGTAGTCCGAAGGGCGAAGCGTGCCCGGCGTAGCCTCTTGTCCGGCGTAGCCCCTTGGCGAAGCCGGGCGTTTGAGCCCCCCAAGCCTCGCTTGAGCCCCGCTCTCTGATCCCAATCAACCTTGTCAAACAGCCCGTCGCGCGGTCGTAGCCTTGCTCATGGCCATGCCGCCGCGTTCCCGCGGCCTTATCAACCCGAGCTCTGCTGCAGATGGCGTCCTCATCTAATGAGAGGGCGCGGGGAAGGCCGGGTGCTGGTCGCACCCGCGGTCCGCGTGCAGCAAAAAAGCACGCGGCAGAACCACAGGTACGGCCGAACATCCGGCCTTCCCCGCGCGATGGCTTTACGGCTTATACGCGATCTCCCCGGGGACCGGCTGTCTTGCCCCCGTCGCCCGCCGCGCTCGTCATGAACACAGCGACCTTGACGCCAGCATCGGGGCGCCAGGACCACGCGACTTCGCCGTCCGCAGTTCATCACTCGTCGCGCAAAAGCGCCTGACAAAGCCGCGGCCACCGCATCCCCGCCTCACGTGCCGTGACGATCGCGATACGCCCCTCTCGGCGAAGCAGGATGGCGGGATAAGACCACTGATTTGGGGGTGGTGTCAACGAATTTTCTGGTATTCAGAATCTTCGACCTGCGTCGCAGCCTTGCTGCCGTACATCCGTCGATCATCCGCCATGAAATCAATGTTGAGGCCAACCTGCTTCCCAGGCACGACCATTGATCGCTTGGCGCTTGGCGGAAACAAGTAGCGAGAAAAGGGCACGGATCAGTAGGCGAAGAAAGGTTGCACTGTCACAGTCACTTTGAGGCAGATCGGAAACGCAGTCGATTCAAGTCATGCTTGTTTAGAAGGAGGCCTGGAGCTACTGCAGCTTCGGGTAGCGCTCAAGGACCGATATTTTGCCTTGCCCTGCATTGGCTGCCTCGCAAGCGCCCGTGCTCACAGTGAGCGTGACGCAAGCCTGATCGAGCGTATCAACCTGCAGTGAAAAGCCGGCATTGTTGCCGATTATAGCAGAGTAGTCTGTCAATCGTCCGGTACCTTTAACTAGATATCCGCCGGGCTCTGTCGGATATACGCACGCTGTCGACGATCCGGCACCGCAAACAGTGCCGCTAGCTCTAAAGCTGCGAGCTGACAACGTTGGTCCAACAATCTCCTTGGTAAGCAAGACTACGTCCGGCAACTTGCCAAAGGTAGAAAATTCAGCTGAGCTTCCGTTGACTCCGATGCTGATGAAACTTCGCTCTTCGGGCGATTTCGCAACGAGCAAGAGTTTTTCGATTGCTCCACTCTTCCAATTCGTCGGCGGCTTACCAAGCCATTCAAAATTTCTGAGGACGGTCTCGCCTTCTAACCTCCCGACTTCATCCCTATTGGTTCCCAGCCAATAAGCACCCAAAGTCACGACATCGCCGTCACGATCAATTTGCCACAGCGTCACGCCGGGCTTCGGTTCATCTATTGTGATGCACTTCACATAATCTTGGAGGGCTGGACCTACAAGCTGCTGTGCAATGACCTTCGCCGCCTGGGCCGCCCCCACATTGAGCTTCAGAGCTCCGAACACACGAGTCGCTTTGGACTTTGCCTCGTCGAAACTTTGGCTTTCTGATATAATTCCCCCTTGAGATTGCCCGGCGAGACTCTTCTTCGCTAGATCAAACTCGGTGAGCGTAGCTGCCAAAATGAAACTGAATTGCACATAATTGCTGGCTTGAAGGCTTTGTACATATTTTGCCATATAAAACGCAGGCGAACATTCAGCTTGAGACTCAACTATCGACATGCCAAGGCAGATTAGGGTGACGAATGCTGCGCTGACCTTTGACACGGAATCCTCCTGAGCAAGCTCATACTATTAGTCCAATTTCTTACCGTCAGCCCCAGGCAAGACTACCCCCACTCCCAATTCATGGTTGTATCGCTGCAACTGCCTATTCAGTTCTTCTATCTCTTTCGCGTGTTGAGTACGATCTTGCGACATCAAGTAGAGCTGGGTTTGGGTCTTATCAATAAGATCGAAGAGCTTGTCACGTCGATCGGTCAAAAGTTTTAGATAATCTTGCCAACCAATCTTGAACGCGTCAGTCGTAACATTCGAAAAATACTGTGCCAAGCGTATTCGATTCTCGATATCTTGGTCTAACGCCTTATTCAAAAAATCTTTGACGTACTCGTTACGAAACCTTTGGTTTTCTTGTTCGCGCTCAGCGGTTTTCCTGGCCATTTCAAGGTAAGCTGTCGCATACTGAAAACTCGGAGGTATCGTCGCTATGGCTATTGCGGCAACAACGCTTCCCAGAACGAACTTCCAGAAATCGAGCCTGGCCTTATAACGTTCTAGCGCCAATTTCCGTTCGTCCAGCGTCTCGGCCGCAATAGAGCTCGGCTCAAGACTCATTGGTGAGGGATTCGTCACGGGTGCATTGACGCCAGTTAGCGGAGTAGCATTTGGTTCGGCGAGTTCAGCAGAAGAGGTGGCTAAGCTCGTTTCCGTCGCCCGTCGCCCCGCCACCGTGTCTACCGCGTCCAACCCCGATTCCTCATCCCGTGGCTGCGCTAAAGGGCTTCTCGCTCTCCCAACAAGCTCTTCGTTGCTCATCAATAAATCTCTGATGCGATTGGACTTTAGTAGGCACGCTCAGCTAATTATAACGTCAATAGTAACAGTTCCGTCATTTCCTGCCAATTCCAAATGGCAAAATTACTTGCTAAGCGTGCCGAGCACGTCCTGCTAATTCGGTCTCGTGCCAACGGAATTACGGTGACCCCTATTTTCCCGTGTCATTCCTCGGGGCGGAGGCGGCCCGTGCTACTGAGATCTGTCCCGGCATTTCGCCGGATAGTTTGCTTTTTGTTCTCAAGGCAGAACTTGTAAGAAAGGATCATTCAACTGTAGGATGAGTCCAGGGTTTGAATGGCAACTCTACGGTTCGACGACTTCGAGGACGATACTATTCTTCTGCACTTCGGCGGCGCGGAAGGCAGTGTCGACGCATACACCGCTCGCTGAGGCGCTTATCGGCTTTGCTGATATGGCGCGAGCGATCAGCGCGACGGTAGATCCGGGCACAGATATCGAGCTTCTGGTGGAGGCGACCGGTCCCGGTGACGCTGCATTAAAATCAGTCCTGGAGCGCCGAGGTATCAGCGCGAATGGTGACCGGGTCGAATTGGCGTAACGCGGTGTGACCTCTCTCACAGCCGGCCGCGCCATGGCGCGGCAAGGTCGGTTCATGTGTTTTCTGGCACGCCGAACGAGGATGGACCGATATGCGCTGGAGTGACCGAGCCAAGGAGGCGATCAAGGGATCTGCTGTCGTCCTGGCGGTGATTGTCGCGGGATATCTGTCCACGACCTATGTCGACCACCGGTTTGCCGTCCGCGAGGCAGCCTCGCATGACACCGCGAGCCCGTCTCCGGCATCGTCCGCCTGCGTCGACGACGAGGGACGATGGCGCAATTGGCCGTGGGCGAATGTGCCGATGCTCTCGCCGGCGTGCCGGAGCGGCCGCTAGACCATGCAAGGCTGCGACGCTTGCCGCAGGGCGTGGCTGGCTTCGTGGCGCAGGACAGGCCAATGGACGAGGCCCATGGACCGCGCCGGCCTCCCGCGCGCGAACGCCTAGGCCGCCTGCGCCGCGTCTGCGGAGACGGCGCGCTTGCTGTTGATCAGGTTCAGCAGCCGGGCCGTTGCGCGGGCATCGCACAGGGCCCGGTGGTGGTCCTCGAGTTCGATGCCGTGGGTCGCGCAGAGGCGTGCGAGGCCGTAGGATTTGTGCCCGGGATAGCTGCGCCGCATGCCCACGCGGGTACACAGCTTCGGGAAGCGGAAGCGCCGCTCGAGCCGTTCGTATTCGCACGACAGGAAAACGTAGTCGAAGTTCACATTGTGGGCGACGAAGATGGCGTCCTCCATGAACGTCATGAAGCTGTCGGCGATCTCCGGGAAGACGGGCGCATCCCGGACCATCTGGTTGGTGATGCCGGTCAGCTCCACGATCTTCGCCGGGATCGGCCGCTGCGGATTGATCAGCGAGTGCCACTCCGCGATCGGCTGATGGTTGCGGACCTTCACGGCCCCGATCTCCGTGATGCGATCGCCGGCCGACCACGATCCCGTCGTCTCGATGTCGACGACGACATAGATCTGGTCGGGGTCGAACCGGTAATCCACGCGGCCGATCTCGGCCGGGATGCCGGCCTGTTCCAGCTGGCGCAGCCGGGTCAACTGATTGCGCCGGATCGCGTCGCCCTCGGCCTTGACCTCCACGAAGGACACCTGGCCATCCCGCAGCTGCAGCAGGTCGGGGAAGCCGTCGCGCGTGCCGCGGAAGTCCTCGCACATCGTGCGGACGATCTCGGCGAGGCCCTCGGCGCTGGCATGGTCGAGCAAGGCGCGCAGCGCGCCCATCTGCACGCGCTCCCAGGCGAAGATCCCGTTGGGCTGTCCCCATCGGGCGGCGACGGTGCGCAGGATGATCGGAAGCGCAGTCCTCGCCCTGATCTGCGCCAGCTTGCCGTCGATCTGCGCGGCGAACCGCCGGTGGAAGGTCCGGTCGCGAAGACAATGCGGCACCCAATCGAAGCCGCTGTGGAGCTGGCCCGACTCGAACAGCTCGTCCCAGAACAAAAGTCCGAACAGAGCGAGCCAGAGCGAATTCTCCGCGAAATAGACCTCGCCGCCCTGGCGCCGCAGCACGCCGGCGACACCGGCCTCGGGATTGCCGCGATGCGTGTCGTCGACGACGATCGTCTGTCCCGAGCGCAGCAGGGCCGTACACAGGCCCGTGCGCTGCCCGCCGAACTTGCGCGCGTAGAAGTCCGTCGCAAACAGATGCTCGTCGTCGCTGTCGGGATCGTCGATCATGTCGCGCAGCAGCGCCTCGGCGGCCGCCTTGTCGCCGTTGGCGTAGAGCAGGCGAACGAGGCGTTCGCGGCAGCCGGCCGACCGGCCGTTCCTGTAGAGCCGTTCGGCTAGCGCCTTGTCGCCTTGCTCCTCGAACAACTGGCCGAGCTGGCAGGCGGCCCGGGCGGCAAGGTCGGCCGCATAGTCGGTCGTCCGCGGCGGGCCGTCGAGAATCGCCGCGGCGGTCTCCCGGTCGATCTCGGCGGACCGGAGCGCGATGCGGTCCAGCACCCGGCTGTAGTGGAAGCAGGCCTGCGCCTCGTCGGCATCGGTGAAGCGCGCGCTGAAGGAGGTTTCCCGATTCGTGCGCAACACGCCGAGATCGCGCAGCGCGAAATTCTTGAGATTGTCGGCCGTCTTGCCGAAGTAGAGATACAGCAGGAATTCGATCGGGCGCGTGTTGTCGAGCGCGACGAAGCTCGCGGCGCCGCAATGCCTGGCGGCGGCATCGAAGGGAATGGTCGACAGGAAGAAGTCGGCCAGGGCCGGCTTCGACCAGGATGCGCGGACGTCACGGCCGAACCCGGCCGCACGCGCGCCGTCGAGCAGAGCCGTCTTCGGCAGGCCGAGCACGAAGGCGGGATAATCCTCGCGCCGCAGGTTGCGGGCGTGGCCACAATCGATCAACTCCCGAATCGCGGCCTGGAGATCGGTGATCTCGGGATATCTGAACAGCGAGCGATTGAAGATCGGCCCGTGACGGTTGACCATCCGGATCAGCAGGCACTGCGCGTCCTTGGAGAGGCGGCGAAAGCGGGCGCGGAATGCTCGATCATCGTCGCCGAGAATGTCGCCATACGTCGCTTCGACGAACTGCAGCATTTCGACGAAGTGGTCGAGATAATAGTAGACCGGCAACGTGGCGGGTTTCATCTGGCGAGCCGGCCTCCCACGGGTCTTGCTCACGATTGCGCTTGGCAATCAGGCGACGATTTCGATCGTTCGTTTTTTGTTCTTCCCGACGCATTTGTCAAGGCCAGCGGATGAGCGTCCGGTCCACAAGCACCCTTTGCCGCGCTCCGGCGACGTGCCGGGCGGGAACGCTGAAGGTGAACAATGCGACGTGGAGACGGGCGAGCACAACACTTCGATCGTCAAATGCGATAGCTCTGCGCGTTGAGGGGCGATCGGGATTACGGCGCACTAAACCTACCAGGAGAAAATGCACCGTCATGGGGGCAAGCCGCCCGCTGTTGTGGCGGGCGCAATTTCAGGTAGTCAGACTAAGCGGCTGCGCCGGTCGATATCAGCCTGCTTTCCCGAGCGTGACGAACAGCCTGGCCTTGCCAGAGACAAGCAGAGAGAAAAGTGTGGCGTCGCCGTCACCGCACGCCGAGTTGGCGTCGTTCATGCGGACCGCGGACCGCTGCCGCTTGAATCGATCTCGCTTTTGATGACATCCTCACGGCGACTCCGGCCGCCGAACGACGCGGCCGCTCTCTCCGTCACCTGATTTTCGAGAACCGAGCATCCACGACGAAGGTCAATTAGCGTTGAACAGCCGATACGAATTCAGCATTCCCCGATCATCCGGCACCGACGATGAGGCGCAGAGCTCGTGCGAGCGGGGGCATTCCGGCACTCGCGCCCTGAGGATTGGCGGCCTTCTGGTGATGGTGCTTTTCTGGGCCTCGGCGGCGCTGGCTGCGGACGGCCCTGTTTCCCAATACGCCGACGACATCGCGCTGACGAAGGCCACCATTTCCTCGCTGGCGGCCAAAGACTTCGCGTCAGTCCGAAATAAGCTCGATCCGACGTTGGGCCAGATCTCGAACGAGAAGCTGGACCAGATGTCGAATGTGATGGGCGCAAGCGAGCCGATCTCGGGCGAGACGATCTCATCGACGGGAGCCCACAATTTTCAAACCGGGGACGGCAGCAGTCGCGTCATTCTGGAATATGGATTGACGGGCAAATGGGTGGTCGTTGATGCCGTCGTCAAGACTCAGGGCGCTTCCAAGCGATTCATCGGACTGTACCTCACCGTCAATACGTTGCCTCTGAGGGAGCTCAACGCGTTTCACCTCCTGGGCAAGGGTCCGATCCAATACCTGTTTCTCTCCGCTTGGATTGCAGTGATCGGCCTGACCGGTCTTGCGATCGCCGCCGCCTTCAGGCGCCATTCCGGCTGGCGCAGATGGGCGCTCATCGTCGTGATGCCGTTAGGGCTCACGCCAACGCTTGCGATGAATTGGAGTACGGCACAGACGTGGGTGATGGAGGCCACCAGCAATCCGGCCGGGAATGTTGTTCCTGTCGTTGCCTTTCGCTGGCCGATGGCGCTGTTCGGCTATGCCGCGACTGGCGCTCCGTTCCTCTACATCTCGGCTCCGCTCATCGCCTTCGGCTACTTGATCTGGAGCTGGAGTTCATCGCGACGACGACCGTCGCTGGCGGATCAATTTGATTAGGGGTTACGGAGCACCAAAGGGCAATGCACCCGGATGCGAACGACGACGTCCGGATGACGGTGCACTTTCATTGTTGCCGTACGGGGCAATCTCCGAACTGTCGCCGTGGGGCCTAGCAGCCCGATGGCGGTCGGCCGCCACGGGCCGCAAGTGTTGGGAGGCCCGCTGCACGCTTTAGCTTCGCGCACTCGGCAGCGATGAGCTCCATCGCCGCCGCCCTTGCCGTGTGACGAACGCGAAAATATTCCGTGCTGGCGCAAACAAGATGCGAATTGGACCGGCGCTTCTCGGGATGGTCTGCCGGCGCAAGCGGCGGCCGCCCACCGTGGGCGGCGCCGCTTCGCCGACCCATGAGTTTCGGCTCAATTGTGAGGTTTGCACGGCGACGTCGACGGCTCAGGTGAAAGATGGGTGCTGCCGCTGATGCTCTCCGGTGACACATGCGGGTCCCAGGGCCAACATGGCGGTGGAGGCCGAAATTGTTTTGGTCCCCTGAGCGCCCGAATCCGTTAGGACTGATGAAGATTCGTCGGGAGAACTCCCGACGTCCGTCAATTTCGCACGAGACGATCTCTTTGGCCTCAGTTCTTCGCAAGACCCGCGGCCCGGCGCGGCCGGATGCTACGTCACCGAAGTCTTCCACAGCCGCCAAGAAGGTTGCGCCGCGCAAGAAGACGTCGGTCACAACCAAGAAGGCGGTGGTGCCAAGAGTCGGTGTGTCGTCGTCGTCTCCCTTGGGGCTGCTTGCGTTGCACCTTGTGACGCAGTGGCAGGCGGCAGGCCGAGGCGGTCTGGTGTTCCTCGCCGAGAATGAGCGCAGAGCCGAGCGGCTGGCTTCCGTCATCCAGGTGGTTGAGCCCGACTGCGACGTGCTCGTCTATCCGCGGCTGAACACGCTCCCATTCGATCTGCTCGAGCCGTCGCGGGACATCGCCGGCCGGCGGAGCGCAGTGTTGAGGCGCCTTGCGAGCGCGAAGAAGGCGATCCTGCTGATCACCACCGTGGAGGCGATGATGGAGCGCCTTCCGCTGGCGGCTGACTGGTCCCGGACCGGCACGCTGCTTCGGGTCGGCGACGCGTATTCCGAACCGGATCTCGAGGCTCGCTTCGGCGCGCTCGGATACGACCTGGACGACAGCCCCGACTTTCCCGGCGGCGTGCTGTTTCATGGAAACACGTTCGAGATTTTCCCGGCCGGTGCGCGGGGTCCGTTCAGGATTGAGCAATCTCGAGGCAAGATCCGGCGGATCGCAAGCTTCAATCCCATGGATCAGGAGGTGATCTCTGAATTCAAGGAGCTCCAGATCGATCCGATGTCGGAGCGGCTCGCGTTCAAGGAACGCGCTCGGAACAAGTCCCACCTCTTCGCGTATTGCGCGCGCGCCAAGTGGATGGCCGACAGCGCGGTGCGCAAGCATGCGGATACTTGGCTGAGGACGATCGAGGATGCGGCCGCCCGCGTCGAGCGCGATAGAGCCTACTTGACCCGGCGCGAATGGGACGAGGCGGCGAGCAGGATCACGACGCTTCCGCCCACGGCGCCGTATCGCGCGACGCCGGAATTCTTCAAGGAACCCGCGCCCCGAAAGGCCCTCCGCGCATTCATCGAGGACGCCCTGCGCGGTGACGCGCGTGTCCTGTTCGTTGCCGCGGTCGAGGCGGATCTGCGTCTCATGGCCCGGATGAGCGGTGTGAAGGCCGAATGCTGCGCCGACTGGGCGCAGGCGACAGCGCGGGGCCGGCGAGAGGCGGCCCTGCTGGCGGGCTTCGATGCCGGCTTTGTCGTTCCGGGGCGGAAGCCACTCGTCGTCATCACGGCTTCCGACGTTCTTGGTAGCAGGGCGCATCAGCCGCAGCCTGTAAACTGGGCTTCGACGCCCGGCTTCGAAGCCGTGAACCTCCCCGAGCTCGGATCGGTGGTGGTTCATCTGCAACGCGGATTGGCGCGCCTCGGCGGATTGCGGTCGATGGGCAGCGGCGGTGTCTCCGCCCGTGAGATGGTCCGGCTGGTGTTCGCCGGAAACGACGCCGTCCTCGTGCCTGTTGCGGAGTTGGCCTTGATCTGGCCTTACGCGGCTGAACTCGGAGACACTTCGCTCGACAAGGCGGATGGGAGTTCATGGCGGCCGCGGAGAGCGGCTGCCGAGACCGAGATTCACGTCGTCGCCAAGGAGCTCGCGAAGCAGAGGAGCAAGCGCCGGCGGCGGCCCGCGCCGAAGCTCGTGCCACGGCCGGCGACCTATGAGTCGTTCGCCGCGCGGTTTCCGTATTTCACCACCCCGGATCAGGCCCAGGCCATCCGCGACGTTCTCGACGACCTCGCGTCGGGGCACCCGATGGACCGGATCGTCTGCGGCGATGTCGGCTTCGGCAAGACCGAGGTCGCGCTGCGCGCCGCGGCGGCCGCAGTCCTGGCGGGCAAGCAGGTCGCGATCGTCGTTCCAACGACGGTCTTGGCGCGACAGCATGTCGAGACGTTCCGCAAGCGCTTCGCGGCGCTCGGCATCGAGGTCGGAAATCTGTCGCGCGTCGCGTCGACAGCCGAGGCCCGCCAGGTGCGGGACGGATTGAAGAGCGGCGAGCTCAAGGTCGTCGTCGGGACGCTCTCGCTCGCGTCCAAGGACATCAAGTTTGCCGATCTCGGCCTGGTCATCATCGACGAGGAGCAGCATTTCGGGGCGGCCGACAAAGCCCTGCTGTCGAGCCTCAACAAGAACGGTCACAGGCTCTGGATGAGCGCGACGCCGATCCCGCGCACGCTCGCGGCAGGCCTGACCGGTCTGCGGGATCTCAGCGTGATCGCGACGCCGCCGGTCCATCGCGTCCCGGTCGTGACCAAGGTGGGCCCGCTTTCGGACATCGCGATCGCGGCCGCCCTGGTGCGCGAGCATCGGCGTCACGGTCAGAGCTTCGTGGTCTGCCCCAGGATTCAGGATCTGGATCCCCTGCTGACCCGCATCCACGCGCTGGCGCCCGAGCTGCGGATCATCTCGCTTCACGGCAAACTGTCGGCAGACGAGATCGATGAAAGACTGATGGCGTTCGTCGAAGGCAATGCGGACGTCTTGCTCGCGACCAACATCGTGGAAAGCGGTCTCGACATCCCGCGGGCCAACACCATCGTCGTATGCTGGCCGGAACGATTCGGCTTGGCGCAACTGCATCAGCTGCGCGGTCGGGTGGGGCGTGGCGGCATTCGCGCGTTCGCGCATTTCCTGACGGAGGGCGGTTCCGACCGCTCGGAGAAGCGGCTGTCTGTTCTCGAGGAGCTGAACCGCCCCGGCGCAGGCTTTGCGATCAGCGCGCGTGATCTCGATCTCCGCGGCGGCGGCGACATGTTGTCGGACCGGCAGTCCGGTCACGTGCAGGTGTTTGGCCCGACTCTCTATGGCCATCTTCTGACCCTGGCGCTCGACGGCGACCACGAGGGAATGTCCGCCCTTTGGGTTCCGGAGCTGAACCTTCCCATCGCCGAGCTACTTCCGTCGGACTATGTGCAGTCGGAGGCCCTGAGGCTCGAGATCTACGCGCGAGCCGCCCGGTGCCGAACCGAGGACGAGATCGAAGAGCTCGAGGACGAAACGCAACGCCGCTTCGGCAGTCTGCCGCCGGCGGCCAGCAACTTTTTCGCAATCGCCAAGCTCAGGACAAGTTGCAGAGAGCGCGGGATCATGCGTCTCGACGTCGGGCCAGAAGCCATTGCGGCCATGCTGCTGCCGGGACGAGTCCGGAAGTCGTGCTCACGGTTGCTGCAGCGCGACGGCAATCGGCTCATCTACGCCGGGCGGAGCAGCGAGCCGGTCTTGCACAGGATCGAACAGTTCATGGATCTTCTGGACGATTAGCGGATGACACCTGGCCGCTTCTGCTCGCGCGGGAGACCGGACGTGTGACCTCCGCGAGCGCGACGGCAGGATTGGCAGCCGCAGTGAGGGTTATGGTGACAGTGCACTAAACTGCGCTGACCAGCGGGCCAAGAAGCGTTGGGCGAGACCGTCCAGGCGCGGAATCGGCCCACCGCCCGCGGTCAACCCAGAGCGGCTCCCACGGCGCCTTTGACTCCAGGTTGCTGAAGTGATCAAGTTCGTTCGCAACGAGAACAAAAAGTTCCGGGCGGCTGAACCCAGGGAGGCGATCATGAACGGCAACGGCGACAAGCTCGTGGCGGAGGCGATCGGGACGTTCTGGCTGACGTTCGGCGGCTGCGGCAGCGCAGTGATTGCGGCCGGTGTGCCCGATGTGGGCATCGGCATGCTCGGCGTGTCGCTGGCGTTCGGCCTCACGGTGCTGACCATGGCCTATGCGATCGGCCACATCTCCGGCTGTCATCTCAATCCGGCTGTGACGGTGGGCTTGGCCTGCGGCGGGCGGTTTCCGGCCGGCTTGATCGGGCCCTACATCCTCGCGCAGGTGGTCGGCGCCATCGTCGGCGCGGCGGTGCTGTACGCGATCGCCAGCGGCGCGCCGGACTTCAGCCTGGCGGGCGGCTTTGCCGCCAACGGCTATGCCGAACATTCGCCCGGCAAATACAGCCTCGGGGCCTGCCTGCTCACCGAATTCGTGCTGACGATGATGTTCCTGTTCGTCATCATGGGCGCGACCCATGGCAAGGCGCCGGCCGGATTCGCGCCGATTGCGATCGGGCTGGCCCTGACGCTGATTCACCTCATCGGCATTCACGTCACCAACACCTCGGTGAACCCGGCGCGCAGCACCGGGCCGGCGCTGTTCGTCGGCGGCTGGGCGCTGGCGCAGCTCTGGCTGTTCTGGGTGGCGCCCCTGCTCGGCGGCGCTGCCGGCGGCTTCCTGTATCGCTGGCTGAGCCCGGAGCCGGCCGGCGACGTGGTCGGGCAGAGCGCGCTCGCGAAAAAGGCGTAGCACAATCGCCCCCACGCGGATGAATCGGCGGCGTGCTGGCTCGTCGCTCACGCCGCTGCGCCGCCCTCAATCGCTACCGTTCCGTTTGGATTATGCGGGCCTTCATGCGGGTCTTGGCAGGGAACGATCTCGCAGGCGGGGCGATGAGCTGGAGCAGCGAGAGCCATTGTCCGATCGTCTCCATGATCCCGCCGCGCTACGATACTTCGTATTACGGATCATCCAGTGCGCCTGCTCTGGCGTTCTGCAGCGACAGGGAGGCCGAAATGTTCGTCGATTTGCCCGGCTACTGGCCGCACGAACCGAAGCCGGAGCCGCCGAAGCGGCGGCTGTCGGCCGGCGGGGAGAAGCTGCTGCTCGCGCTGCTCGGCTTCAACATGGTGCTGCTTGTGGTCGCGCCGATCGGCGGCGCCACGCTGATCCAATGGCTGGTTGCGGTGCTGTCGCGTTGATGATGAGTGAAGCATTGCCCGTGCGTCAGGTCCGTACGGCTCTTGCGTGGGACGATTCCTTCGACTGCCGCAGGCCAACGCATATGAGGAAGAGGCGTGGCAGCGCCGGTTCCGATCTGGCACCTCGTCGCCCTGATGAGCGAAAGCCGACGCCTCTTCGGCGTCGGCGATAGCGACATCCGGGTTCACCGGCGACAGCGCGTGACAACCCGGATGTCGCGTCCGCCTCCGCCCTCCGGGCGCAGGCTTCCGCTCATCCGGGCGACGATTCTGTCGAGGTGTCACGGCATCCGGCGATAGATCTGTAAATAATTCGTCGACGGCCGGCCGCCGATCCGCCAGCGCATGGTCAGCGGGTTGAGCTCGACGGCCACCGTCTCGACCGCCACGAAGCGGCGCGGCGCGAGCAGGGCCTGCAGCTCGCTCGGCTTGACGAAGCGGCGCCAGTCATGGGTGCCGCGCGGCAGCCAGCCCAGGATGTACTCCGCGCCGATGATCGCCTTCACGAACGAGATCGGCGTGCGGTTCAAGGTTCCAATCACCAGGAGGCCGCCGGGGCGCACGAGGTCGGCGACATCGCCGACGAAGCGGGCGAGATCGGCGACATGCTCGACCACCTCCAGCGTCATCACGATATCGGCGCGTTCGCCTTCAGCGACCAGATCCTCTGCCAGTGCGTGGCGATAGGCGACAGGAGCGCCCTGCTTGCGCGCATGATCGGCGGCGACGAGCACGTTGCGCTCGGCCGCGTCGATGCCGATGGTTCTTGCGCCGAGCCGCGACAGCGGCTCGGTGACGATGCCGGCGCCGCAGCCGACGTCGATGATCTCGAGTCCGGCCAGCGGCTCGGCTGCGGCGGCATCGCGGCCGAGCAGGCTGGGCAAGCGCGCCATCAGATAGCTCACGCGCGCCGCATTGAAGTCATGGACGAGCTTGAAGGCGCCGTCGGGCTTCCACCATTCGTCGGCAAGGCGCGAGAACCGCGCGATCTCGGCCGGGTCGACGGTCGACGGACCTTCGGCGGTCGCGGCGAAGGCAGGCCTCATGGCATCCTTGTAGAGCATCGTCGTCGTCCTTTCTCACGCGCGCTCCTCACTGCGCGAGCCGCAGCAGCACGGCGGCGCTCAGCACGATGTGGACCAAGGTGAGCACGACCGAGGCGCCATGAAGGCGCGCGAAGCGGCGCCTGTCGCCCGCATCGGTGGCACGGTTGATCGCGGGCATCAGCAGCTGCCGCGCCAGCACCGCGGTGAGCGCAATCGCGGCGAGGGTTGCGCCCGCCATCTTGTCTCCGCTGATAGCGAGCGCGGCGCCGACGGCCGAAGCTGCGATCACGAACAGATAGAAATGTGGAAATGCACGGCGGATCAGCGGGCCCGCACTGTCGGCCGGCAGCGCGCTGAACAGGAACGGCGCGAAGCCGAACGAGAACAGCGTCATGCCGCCGAACAGCAGCGCGGTGGCGAGCAGGGCGGCGGCGTTGATCATGGCGTCTGCTCCCGGCGCGACGGCCAGCACGGCACGACATAGGGCACGCGGGCGCGATAGGCCGCGAAGCGCGCGCCGTAGATCTGCATGAAGCGCCGCTCCTTCCAGCGCGGCGCGAGCAGGCAATAGGCCGACAGCACCAGCGCGACCGCGAGCTGATCGGGTGTCCACACCGGCACCGGCCACAGGGCCAGCGCGAACGACAGATAGATCGGCTGGCGGATGATCGCGAACAGGCCTGTGACCGGCATGTCCGGAAAGCGCGGCGCGCGATCGGCCATCAGCGACAGCCAGCCGAGCGCGCCCGACTGCACCTCGGCGCCGGCATCCCAGCTGGCGCGGATCAGCAACAGCCAGGCGCTGGCATAGGCAAGGCACAGCACGATGAACGCGACGCCTTCCGCGCGCCACCAGATGATGCCGCTCGGCGTCCACAACGCGAACAGGCACAATAGCTGCAGCGAGGCGATGATCGCATAATGCGTGGTGGCGAGCGTCGTCCCATGGGGACCGAGCCGCGCCAGCCAGCGGCGTCCCCGGCCGAGCAGCAGCGAATGCACCAGCGGAAACTGCAGCAGCAGGCCGGCATTGGCGGCGTACGCCCACGGCCGGGGCACGCGGCCAAAGCTCTCGCTCATGCCGTAGAACATCGCGCCGATCATCGAAAGCACGGCGAGGGCGAACAGCGCATGGCACACGAGGCCGGTGGCGACCGCCAGCGCGAAGCGGCCTGCGCCATGAGGCGCAGCCAGTGCGGCGCGCAGCAGCGCGGTCAGACGTGCAAGGTGGGAAGAAGAAATTGAGTTGCTCACCATCCGGCTACGCCGGCCGCTTTGCAGCGGATCTCCGGACAGCATCACGGCTGCGTGAAAGCAGTCTGCTCCGCGGCGCGTTTCACCGCCGGCGATCAGGACGCAGGCAGGACCCTACACCTTCATGTCGACCACGATCCGGCTCATCTCGTCGCTCGCCTTCAGCACGCGGGCATTGGCGGCAAAGCTGTATTTGGCGACCAGCTGGCTGATCATCTCCTGCGCGAGATCGACGTTCGGCGCAGCGACGAGACCGTCACTGTTGGCGAACGGTGCCGACGGGTCGTAGCTCGCCGATGTCCCATTGCTGGCCTTGGTGATGGTCGCCTGCGTGCCGCCGCCGGCGACGTCGCTCTGCACCAACTCCAGCGGCACATAGGCCTTCGGCGCCCCCGAAGGCACGTTGCCGTTGGCGTCGGGCAGCGCGCCCGTGCTCCTGGCATTGGCGACGTTCGCGGCGGAGACCTCGAGCCGGGTCGAGGCGGCCTTCATGCCGGAGACTGCGATGGTGGCGATGGGGCTCATGGGGCGGCAGCTAAGCCTGGAGCGTGCGAAGCAAGCGTCAAGACGGATGAAGACATTCGAACGACCGGCGCAACGCTTCGTTGACCATCGGCGGCCTCATCTGCGGCGTCTTCACCGTGGATTGCTCCTGAAGGCGCTTACTGCCGGCCGCGCCGCGCGGTATTTTGCCGAGCAAGGAGTTCCCTCATGGCCAAAGCTGGCGCGAAGGCAGCCGATTTCGATTTCCACGCCAGGTCGCTCGCGGCCGGGCTTGCCAAGGGCCGGATGCCGCGGCCGACGCCGGAGATCGAACGCTTCCTCCTCGACAATTCCACCGAGATCTTTGCCGCGGCCGAGGGCGTCTGCCGCAACATGCCGCCGGACGGCGACGACGAGGTGCTCGGCATCGCCTATCTGTTTCTGCTGCAGATCCTGCTGGCGGGGCTGAACCAGCGGGTGAGGCGCGGCGCCAAGGATGCCGCCGATCTCATCGCGCGCTTTCAGTCCGATCTGGCCGAGCGGGCCGAGGCCGGCGAGATCGACGGCACGCTGCTGGCTTATCTCGGCGGCGCGCTGCAGCAGGCCGGCATCGCCGCCTCGCCCGAGCTCACCGCGGTCTCGGCCGAGCTTGGCGGCGGGGACGGGGACGAGATGCTGCCGTCCGACATCGTCTCGACTCTCGACGAGATCCTCAAGGCCTGCGACGGCGATTCGTTCCAGGTGGTGTTCTCATTCGCCGAGGGGGGCCACCTGCTCCCCGACGACGCCAAGATCGCGCTGGCCATTCATCTGGTGCAGTCCGAGCGACCGGATGCCCGTGCCGCTGCGGTCCTGTTCCTGCAGAGCGGCAGCCCGGCTGTGCGCAAGGCAGCGGCCGCGGCGTTGGTGGAGCAGATCTCGACCTTGTCCCCGGTCGACCTCCGGCGCGTCATCGCGATGCGCAACTGGCGGCCGGAAGGTGAGCGCGCCGCCATCGACGCCATCATTCACAAGGCCCGCGCGGCCGGCGTGGCCTGTGCATCCTGGCCGAAGGGCAGCGCCGACACACTGAAGTCGAGCGCGATCGACGGCTCAGGCGCGCAGCTTTTCATCGCGACCTCGCCCATTGACCGCAAAACGAAGCGGGTGTCGACGATCTTCACCCGGACCGGCATTACCGAGGCGATGACCAGCCCGCCGCAGCCGCTTCGGGCCGTCAAGGAGATGATGGGTCTGGGAATCCAGGGCCCGCTGCTGGACGTGAGCCGGGCCTACGTCGACCGCATGGTCGGGCATCATCTCGGGCTCACGATCAAACGCGGCGAGGTGCCGCCGGCGGGGCTGCTGCAGGTCGCGGAGACGATTGGCGGCGCGGATTGGCAGCCGGCCCGGCTGGATTGTCGCGAGGTCTTGAACGAGCTCATCGCCGACCTGCCGGAGGAGTTGCGCGATCCCGCAGATGTCGCCCTCGCGCTCGCCGACAGCGACGACATCTTCGAGCTCGACGACATCCAGGACTCCTGGTTCGAGGACGATGCCGAGCTGGAGCAGAAGGTGAAGAGCTCCAGCGGCCGTGCGCGCGCGAAGCTTCCCGCCAAGCTGCTGCTGAACACTGGCGCGATCGGCGCGCAGCGCGCGCGCTGGGCCGAGCTGTTCGTGATGACGGCGCTGTGGTTGCGCGAGCGGCCGCGTGACCAATCGTCCGGCTGGGCCGATCTCGTCGTGGTCGCACGCGCCGTGCTCGACGGTCACGACCTCGGCCAGATCGGGCTGATGCGCGCGATCGCCGAGCGGACTGTCGAATATCTCGCCGAGGACGACGACGATCTTCAGGACGATCCGTTCTGAGCCTCGCGTAACAGCGCTAGGGCGTCTGCAACGTCCTCGGTCGAGCAGACGAGCACGTAGTTGCCGTGCGCGGCGGCGCCGCCGCCGGTCATGATGACCGCGCGCTTCGGACACAGGCCGAAGCAGCTCGTCATGATGACGCGCGGCGGCTTGCCGCCTAAACCGACCGCGTGTTTCGTTGCGCGCTTGATGGCCTTCTTGAGGCCCTTGGCGTCGTCGCTGCGGCCGAGACATTTGCGGCAGACGAACACGGGGGCAGGGCGGCGCGGGCTGATGAGGGTGGGGAGGGCCATGCCCGTTCAGCTAGGCGGCGGCGCCATGCTCGACATCCCCTGGGGATGCGCAGCCGCCGTGCGGAAGCCGGGGTTCCGGCCTCCCCGGTTTCGTCAGAGCGGGGTGAAGTGGGCTATTGCCCATGCTCGGAGCATATGATCTGGTCCGCGGGAGGCAGGTCGGCTCGCCCTGGGGATGGCCCTGGGACGTCAGTTCCCGATGCCGCGACGGCCTGCCATAGTGCCTGCCGATGCCGGTGATGCGCGGCGCGTGGATGGATGGAGGAGAGCACTCGGCGTCATGGCGGGCGACAATGAGAAATCACGGCTCGACGATGCCGCGCGCGCCGGATGGCTGTATTTCATCGCCGGCCACACCCAGGACGAGATCGCCCGGATGCTGCAGGTGTCGCGCGCCTCGGCGCAGCGGCTGGTGTCGCTGTGCCTCGCCGAGCGGCTGATCACGTTCCGGCTCGAGCATCCCATCGCCTCCTGCATGGCGCTGGCGGCACAGCTCAAGGAACGGTTCGCGCTCGTCCATTGCGAGGTGGTGCCGACCGATCCGGCTGCGCCCACCGGGTCTGCGGGGATCGCCGAGCGCTGCGCCAACCTGCTGGAGACGACCCTGCGCGCGGAGACGCCGGTCATCATCGCGCTCGGGACCGGGCGCGCGGTGCGGGCCGCGGTCGAGCGCGTGTCGCCGGTCGACCGGCCCGAGCACCAGATCGTCTCGCTGGTCGGCAACATCCTGGCCGACGGTTCCGCCAGCTTCTTCGATACCGTGGGAAGGCTCGCCGACCGCACCGGCGCCCGGCATTATCCGATGCCGCTTCCGTTCCTGATGGGCACCGAGGACGAGCGCGACCGCATGGTCCGGCTCGACGCCATCGCCAAGGTCAAGGCGGTCGCCGACAAGGCCGATCTGAAGCTGGTCGGCATCGGCCAGATGGACCAGAAGGCACAGATGCATGTCGACGGCTTCGTCACCCGCGACGAGCTCACCGAGATGATGCGGCTTGGGGCCATCGGCGAGATCACCGGCTGGGCCTACGACGCCAAGGGTATCGTGATCGATGGCGGCACCAACCGCAGGCTCACGAGCATCCCGCCCGAGGTTCCGGCCCGCGCGATGACGATCGCGGCGGCGGTTGGACCTGCGAAGATCCCGGCGATCCGTGCCGCACTGACGGGGCGGCTGATCAACGGCCTGATTACCGACGAGGCCACGGCGCGCGCCATCCTGGCTTGACGTCGCCCAACTCTCTCCTCCCGTCATTCCGGGGCATTCGTGCCAGCGAATGAGCCCGGAATCCACAACCCCAGGCCGACGTTTCGAGACGAGATGCCCACGACAAGTGTGCCCCGCACTCCTCCCTGTGGGTATGGGTTCCGGGCTCGCGCTTGCGCGCGCCCCGGAACGACGCGTGGGGAGAGAGGCGCCATGTTCAAAGGTACTTCAATCGCCTGGTAACACCTCGCCGCGCCGCACAACCTGTGGGCGCCGACTCATGCTTGACAAAGTCTGACCGTTGTTGTGAACATCAGCCCAGCCCGTGAGCATATGTTCAAAAGACACGGGAAGGGAGGACACCGTGAAGACCATCTTCACTCGGACGAGCATGCTTGCCGTCCTGATGGGCGCCGCCGCGCTGACCGCCGCGCCCGCACTGGCCGAGACGACCCTGACCATCGCCACCGTCAACAATGGCGACATGATCCGGATGCAGGGCCTCACCGGCGAATTCACCAAGGCCAATCCCGACATCGCCGTGAAATGGGTGACCCTGGAGGAGAACGTGCTGCGCCAGCGCGTCACCACCGACATCGCCACCAAGGGCGGCCAGTTTGATATCCTCACCATCGGCACCTACGAGGTGCCGATCTGGGCCAAGAAGAACTGGCTGGTGCCGCTCGACAAGCTCGGCGCGGACTATGACGCGGGCGACATCCTGCCCAAGATCAAGGATGCGGTCTCCGTCGACGGCAAGCTCTATGCGGCGCCGTTCTACGGCGAGAGCTCGATGGTGATGTACCGCACCGATCTGTTCGACAAGGCCGGTCTGAAGATGCCGGAGAGCCCGACCTGGGACTTCGTCATCAATGCAGCGAAGAAGCTGACCGACAAGCCCGGCGGCGTGTTCGGCATCTGCCTGCGCGGCAAGGCCGGCTGGGGCGAGAACATGGCGTTCCTGACCGCGATGTCGAACTCGTTCGGCGCGCGCTGGTTCGACGAGAAATGGCAGCCGCAGTTCAACACGCCGGAATGGAAGACCACGCTGACGACCTATGTCGAGCTGATGAAGGAGGCCGGCCCTCCCGGCGCCAGCTCGAACGGCTTCAACGAGAACCTCGCGCTGTTCAACTCCGGCAAATGCGCGATGTGGATCGACGCCACCGTGGCGGCGTCGTTCGTCACCAATCCGAAGGAGTCGAAGGTCGCCGACAAGGTCGGCTTCGCGCTCGCGCCGAACACCGGGCTCGGCAAGAACGCCAACTGGCTGTGGGCGTGGAGCCTCGCGGTCCCCGCCGGCTCGCAGAAGGTCGAGGCGGCCGAGAAGTTCATCGCCTGGGCGACCAGCAAGGACTATCTCAAGCTGGTGGCCTCGAAGGACGGCTGGGCCAACGTGCCGCCGGGCACGCGCACCTCGCTCTACAAGAACGAGGAGTATCTGAAGGTCGCGCCGTTTGCCAAGCTGACGCTGGCCTCGATCGATGCCGCCGATCCGAACAAGCCGACGGTGAAGCCGGTGCCCTATGTCGGCGTGCAATACGCGGCCATCCCTGAATTCCAGGGCATCGGCACCGCTGTCGGACAGCAGTTCTCCGCTGCGCTCGCCGGCTCGATGACGGTCGATGCGGCGCTGGCTGCGGCGCAGTCGTCAACCGAACGCGAGATGAAGCGCGCCGGCTACATCAAATAGGCGCGCCAAGGTTATCAGCTCGACCAGAAACTCCTCCCGAGCTGATCACTGGCGGCCATCCCTCCCCACAGGGATGGCCGCATTTTCTCTCCGCTCCAAAAGAACCGTAGGGTGGGCAAAGCGCAGCGTGCCCACCGTCGGGCGGCGAACCGTGAGGCCGGTGGGCACGGCGCTGCGCGCCTTTGCCCACCCTACGCAAACTCACAGTCGTCATTGCGAGGAGCGAAGCGACGAAGCAATCCAGAATCCCGCCACGACTCTGGATTGCTTCGCTTCGCTCGCAATGACGGCGTTGTTCATCGAGCAAGGCGGATAGCGACCATGGCCACCAGACAGACGCAAATCCTGGCTCGCGCGCTGCTGTCGCCGGCAGTCATCCTGTTGTTCATCTGGATGATCGTGCCGCTGGCGCTGACGGTGTACTTCTCCACGCTGCATTACAGCCTGCTCGATCCCGGCTCGGAGCGCTTCGTCGGCCTGGAGAATTTCGAATACTTCCTGACCGATCCAGCCTTCCTCGCGTCGCTGCAGAACACGCTCGTGCTGGTCGGCTCGGTGCTGCTGCTGACGATCGGCCTCGGCATTCCCTTGGCGATCCTGCTCGACCAGCCGGTGATCGGCCGCAACATCATCCGGCTGATGGTAATCGCGCCCTTTTTCGTGATGCCGACGGTCAGCGCGCTGGTGTGGAAGAACCTGCTGATGCATCCGGTGTCCGGCCTGTTCGCGTGGATCGCGACCTCGCTCGGGATGACGCCGATCGACTGGTTCACCAACGCGCCGCTGCTCGCCGTCATCTTCATCGTCGCCTGGCAATGGCTGCCGTTCGCGACCCTCATCCTGCTGACCGCGCTGCAGTCGCTCGACGAGGAGCAGAAGGAGGCGGCTGAGATGGACGGCGCCAGCGCGCTGTCGCGCTTCATCTACCTGACCGTGCCGCATCTGGCGCGCCCGATCACGGTGGTGATCCTGATCGAGACCATCTTCCTGCTCACGGTGTTCGCCGAGATCTTCGTGACGACCGGCGGCGGGCCTGGGCTGCAGACCACCAACATCGCCTTCCTGGTCTACTCGCAGGCGCTGATCCAGTTCGATGTCGGCACGGCCTCGGCCGGCGGCCTCGTCGCGGTCGTGATCGCCAACATCGTCGCCTTCTTCCTGGTCCGCATCGTCGGCCGCAATCTGGAGGCGTGAGCCATGGCGCGCAAGGTCACCGGACGACATGTCGCGATCTCCACCGTAGCCGCGTGGCTCGCCGGGTTCGTGATCTTCTTCCCGATCCTGTGGATGGTGTTGGCGAGCTTCAAGACCGAGCTGGAGGCATTCGCGACGCCACCATCGTTCCTGTTCTTCCACTGGACCACCGAGAACTACGTCACCGTGCAGGAGCGCAGCGACTATCTGCATCACGCGCTGAACTCGCTGATCATCGCCGGCGGCTCGACGCTGATCGCGATGCTGATCGCCATTCCCGCCGCATGGTCGATGGCGTTCTCGCCGACCAAGCGCACCAAGGACATCCTGCTCTGGATGCTCTCGACCAAGATGATGCCGCCGGTCGGCGTGCTCGTGCCGATCTACCTGATCTACAAGAACATGGGCTTGCTCGACACCCGCAGCGGGCTGGTCTTCATCCTGTGCCTCGGCAATCTGCCGATCGTGATCTGGATGCTGTTCACCTACTTCAAGGAGATCCCGAAGGACATCCTCGAAGCGGCGCGGATGGACGGCGCCACGATCGGGCGCGAGCTGATCTACGTGCTGACGCCGATGGCGATCCCTGGCCTCGCATCGACCATGTTGCTCAATTTGATCCTGGCCTGGAACGAGGCGTTCTGGACCTTGAACCTGTCGACCTTGAACGCCGCGCCGCTGACGACCTTCATCGCCTCCTATTCGAGCCCCGAGGGCCTGTTCTGGGCGCGACTGTCGGCGGCCTCGACGCTCGCCATCGCGCCGATCCTCATCATCGGCTGGTTCAGCCAGAAACAGCTCGTCCGCGGGCTGACCTTCGGCGCTGTGAAGTAACGGAAGGGCTTTCATCATGGGACGGATCACGCTGGAAGGTGTGCAGAAATCGTTCGGGCCGGTCCACATCATCAAGGGCGCCGATCTCGACATCCCCGATGGCGCCTTCGTGGTGTTCGTCGGTCCCTCCGGCTGCGGCAAGACCACCTTGCTGCGGCTAATCGCGGGGCTGGAGGACGTCTCCGGCGGCCGCATCCTGATCGACGGCAACAACGTCGTCGACGTGCCGCCGGCCAAGCGCGGCCTGTCGATGGTGTTCCAGTCCTATGCGCTGTACCCGCACATGAGCGTGCGCGGCAACATCGCCTTTGGCCTGAAGATGGCCGGGCTGCCCAAGGCGGAGATCACCCAGAAGGTCGAGGCGGCGGCGGCGACCTTGAACCTCACGCCCTATCTCGACCGCAAGCCGCGCGAGCTCTCCGGCGGCCAGCGCCAGCGCGTCGCGATCGGCCGCGCCATCGTCCGCGAGCCCAAGGCGTTCCTGTTCGACGAGCCGCTGTCCAATCTCGACGCCGCGCTGCGGGTGCAGATGCGGCTCGAGGTGACACGGCTGCAGAAGCAGCTCGGCACGACCGCGATCTATGTGACCCACGACCAGGTCGAGGCCATGACCATGGCCGACAAGATCGTGGTGCTGAACGCCGGCCGCATCGAGCAATATGGCTCGCCGATCGAGCTCTATCAGCGCCCGGCCAATCTGTTCGTCGCCGGCTTCATCGGCTCGCCGAAGATGAACCTCATCACCGGCGCGGAAGCGGACAAGCACAAGGCGACCACGATCGGCGTGCGGCCGGAGCATGTCACGGTCGTCGATGACGGCGGCGAAGGCTGGCCCGGCAAGGTCGTGATCGCCGAGCATCTCGGCAGCGACACGTTTCTTTATGTCGACGCGGGCGCGCTCGGCACGCTCACGGTGCGCGTCGTCGGCGAAAAGCGCCTCAGCGCCGGCGATGCCGTGACGCTGCGGCCGGAGCCGAACCGCATCTACCGCTTCGATGCCAACGGCCATTCGATCTTCGCATGAGAGGCGACGTCCCCTCCGGGCGTCAATGACAACAACGGACCACGACGATGTATCTGGAGAAATTCAAGCTGACCGGCAAGACGGCTTTGGTCACTGGCGGCGGGCAGGGCATCGGCCTCGCCTGTGTCGAGGCGCTGGCCGAGGCGGGCGCGCACGTCGTGATCGCCGACCGCGATGCCAAGGCGGCGGCGGACGGGCAGGCGGCGATGAAGGCCAAGGGCCTGGACACCGAGACCGCGCTGATGGACGTCACCAACTCGGCTCAAGTCAACGAGGTGGCCGACGATCTGGTCGCGCGGTACGGCAGCGTCGACATCCTCGTCAACAATGCCGGCATCGCGCGCAGCGAGACGCCGGCCGAGACCGTCACCGACGAGCATTGGCTCAACGTGCTCGACGTCAATCTCAACGGCACGTTCTGGTGCTGCCGCGCCTTCGGCCGGCACATGCTCGCGGCCAACAGCGGCACGATCGTGAATATCGGCTCGATGTCGGGCTTCATCGTCAACAAGCCGCAGGAGCAGTGCTTCTACAACGCCTCCAAGGCCGCGGTGCACCATCTGACCAAGTCGCTGGCCGCCGAATGGGGCGCGCGCGGCATCCGGGTCAACGCGGTCGCGCCGACCTATATCGAGACGCCGCTGAACGCCTTCGTGAAGAGCAATCCGCGCATGTACGACGCCTGGATCGGTGGAACCCCGATGGCGCGGATGGGGCAGGTCGAGGAGATCGCCTCGGTGGTGCTGTTCCTGGCCTCGGAAGCCGCAAGTTTGATGACCGGCAGCGTCGTCGTTGTCGATGGCGGCTACACTTGCTGGTAAGCTCGCGTCAAAATTGACGGGAGCGAAACATGGTCAAGGCCTTTGTTGGTGTCGATGTCGGCACGACCAGCACGCGCGCCGGGATTTTCGACGAAACGGGGCGCCTGCTTGCCGCGGCGCGGCATCCGATCCAGACCTGGCATGAGGCCGGCGACGTCGTCGAGCAATCCTCCGACGACATCTGGCGCGCCTGCTGCGCCGCCGTCAAAGCCGCGGTCGCCGAAGCGGCGATCGCTCCGGACCTGATCAGGGGCATCGGCTTCGACGCGACCTGCTCGCTGGTCGCGCTCGATCCAACGGGCGCGCCGGTCACCGTCAGCAGCTCCGGCGCTGCAGCGCGCAACGTCATCGTCTGGATGGATCACCGCGCCCTGACCGAGGCGCGCGACATCAATTCCACAGAGGACGAGGTGCTGCGCTATGTCGGCGGCTCGATCTCGCCGGAGATGGAGATGCCGAAGCTGCTCTGGCTGAAGCGGCATCTGCGCAGGAGCTTCGACGCGGCCGGGCATTTCTTCGATCTCGCCGACTTCCTCACTTTCCGCGCGACGGGCTCGCTGGCGCGCTCGATGTGCACCGTCACCTGCAAGTGGAACTATCTCGCCCATGAGACGCGCTGGAGCGCAGCTTATTTCCGTCGCATCGGGCTCGACGATTTCGTCGCCGAGGACTATGCGCGGATCGGCACCGAGATCGTCGCGCCCGGCACGCCGCTCGGCCGCGGCCTGTCACACGACGCGGCGGCAGAGCTCGGGCTGATCGCCGGCACGCCGGTCGGCGCCGCGCTGATCGACGCGCATGCCGGCGGCATCGGCGCAATCGGGGGCCGTGCCGCCGATGGCGGCGATGTCGATGTCTGCGATCGCCTCGCCTACATCATGGGGACCTCGGCCTGCATCATGGCGACGACGCGGGCGCCGTCCTTCGTGCCCGGCGTGTGGGGCCCTTATTATCAGGGCATGGTGCCGGGCTTCTGGCTCAACGAGGGCGGCCAGTCCGCCGCGGGCGCCGCGATTGATCACCTGCTGCGCTCGCATCCGGCGGCTGCAGAGGCGACGGCCGGGGCGCGCGCCGAGGGGCTCGATCTGATCAGCTTCCTGGAGCAGCGGATCATGGCGCGCTCACCGAATGTCGGCGCGGCCGCGCAGCAGGCGCGCGACATCCATATCCTGCCCGAGTTTCTCGGCAACCGTTCGCCCTATGCCGACCCGGACTCGCGCGCCGTCATCGCCGGTCTCGATCTCGATGCCGATATCGCCGCGATGGAGCGGCTGTTCGTTGCGGGCTTGTGCGGGCTCGCCTACGGCCTGGCCGACGTGATCGACGCCTTCGCGGCCAACGGCGTGACCAGCCGGACCCTGGTCATGGCCGGCGGCGCCTCGCGCAGTCCGCTGGTGCGTCAGATCATGGCCGATACGACGGGATTGACGGTGGCGCTGCCGGGGACCCAGGAGCCTGTGCTGCTGGGCGCCGCCATGCTCGGCGCGGTCGCCAGCGGCGCCTTCCGCTCGATCGGCGACACGATGGCCTCGATGTCCACGCTCGGCCGCCTGAGCGATCCGACCGATCCTGACATCGCGGCCTTCCATCGCCGCAAGCGCCGCATCCACGGCCTGCTGCGGACGCTTGATCGCGACAGTCGTTCCGTGATGCATGGCGCCGATGGGGAGGCATGACCATGATCCTGAGCTGCGGTGATGCGCTGATCGATTTCGTCCCGGCCAAATCGGCCGATGGACGCGATGTGCTCCGGCCGGTGGTCGGCGGCTCCTGCCTGAACGTGGCGGTCGGAATGGCGCGGCTGGGCGCGCCGACCGGCTTCGTCGGCGGCATCTCGACCGACCTGTTCGGCACCATGATCGCGGCCCATGCGCAAGGCTCCGACGTCGATCTCGGCTATGCCACGCGTAGCCCGGACCAGACGACGCTGGCCTTCGTCCGCCATGTCGGCAACGAGGCGCAATACGCCTTCTACGACGCCGAGACCGCCGCCCGGAAATGGACGTACCGGCCGGGCAGCATCCCCTTCGCCGAGATCGACGCCATCCATGTCGGCTCGACGACGCTGATCCATGACCAGGGCGCCCGCGAAACCCGCGCCTTGATCGCCGCGACCGGCGGCGCCGTGACGATCTCGTTCGATCCGAACTGCCGGCCGAACCTGGTGCAGGACAAGGCCGCCTATCGCGCGCAGATGGATGATTTTGCCGCGAGCGCCGACCTGATCAAGATGTCGGATGTCGATTTCGACTATCTGCATGGTCATGACGACTACGCGCCGCGGGCCGCGGCCCTGCTGGCGCGCGGCACCGGCCTGGTCGTCGTCACCTGCGGCCCCAAGGGCGCGCTCGGCTGGCACGCGCTGGCCGGTCCGGTCGAGATCGCCGTCCCCACGATCGAGGTGGTCGATACGATCGGCGCCGGCGACACCTTCCAGGCCGGGATGCTGTTTGCGCTCCGCAAGCTCGGCCGGATCGGCCGGGAGTCGCTCAGAGGTCTGAGCCAGGCCGAACTGCGCAAGGCGCTGACCTTTGCCGGCGCGTGTGCGGCCGTCACCTGCACGCGGGAGGGCGCCGATCCGCCGCGCTGGGACGACATGGCTGCAACCTGGGATCGCCTGGGCTGAAGCACCCCATTGCACTCCGCATTGGGAACTGGTTGGCTGTTTCTCCGTCATATGAGAGGACCGGCAGCCGGCGCGAGACCTCGCACCGGCTGGCACGGCCCCCGCCGAAAACATGACGCGACAACGAGTTGCAGGGAGGAGAAACATGGCAACAGCCGCCAGGACCGAACCGCTGTCCCGTCACGCGCTGGCCTTCGTGTTGGCCGGCGGCCGCGGCAGCCGGCTGCTGGAGCTGACCGACCGGCGCGCCAAGCCCGCCGTCTATTTCGGCGGCAAGTCGCGCATCATCGATTTCGCGCTGTCGAATGCGGTCAACTCCGGCATCCGGCGCATCGCGGTCGCCACGCAATACAAGGCGCACAGCCTGATCCGCCACCTGCAGATGGGCTGGAATTTCTTCCGCCCCGAGCGTAACGAGAGCTTCGACATTCTTCCCGCGAGCCAGCGCGTCTCCGAGACGATGTGGTACGTCGGAACGGCCGATGCGGTGTATCAGAACATCGACATCATCGAGACCTACAACACGAAGTACATCGTCGTGCTGGCCGGCGACCACATCTACAAGATGGACTACGAGCTGATGCTGCAGCAGCATGTCGACCAGCGCGCCGACGTCACCGTCGGCTGCCTGGAGATGCCGCGCGAGGAATCCTCGGGCTTCGGCGTCATGCACATCAATGAAGACGACACCATCCGCGACTTCATCGAGAAGCCGGCCGACCCGCCGCCGATGCCCGGCAAGCCCGACAAGTCGCTCGCCAGCATGGGCATCTACGTGTTCGACGCCAAGTTCCTGTTCGAGGAGCTGAAGCGCGACGCGGCGGACCCGAACTCCAATCATGATTTCGGCCGCGACATCATTCCCCACATCGTCAGGAACGGCCGCGCCGTCGCGCATCAGTTCTCGCGCTCCTGCGTCCGCGGCGGGCCCGACAAGCAGAGCTATTGGCGCGATGTCGGAACGGTCGACGCCTATTGGGCCGCCAATCTCGACCTGACGGATGTGGTGCCCGAGCTCGATCTCTACGACCGCTCCTGGCCGATCTGGACCTATTCGGAGATCACGCCGCCGGCCAAGTTCGTGCATGACACCGATGGCCGCCGTGGCGAAGCCACCTGCTCGCTGGTCTCCGGCGGCTGCATCGTCTCCGGAGCCCAGGTGCAGCGCTCGCTGCTGTTCACCGGCGCGCATCTGCACTCCTATGCCAAGCTGCAGAACGCGGTGCTGCTGCCCTACGTCAACGTCGCCCGCCACGCGCGGCTGACCAACGTGGTGGTCGATCGCGGCGTGCAGATTCCGGAAGGGCTGGTGGTCGGCGAGGATCCGGAGTTCGATGCCAAGCGGTTCAGGACCACGGAGACCGGCGTGACCTTGATTACCCAGCCGATGATCGACGGGCTCAATTCATGACGTTGCGCGTCCTCTCGGTCGCGTCCGAGGTCTATCCTCTCATCAAGACCGGCGGTCTCGCCGATGTCGCCGGCGCGCTGCCATGGGCGCTGATGGCCGAGGATGTCGAGGTCCGGACGCTGATCCCCGGCTATCCCGCAGTGATGGCCGCGCTGGAGCAGCCCACCGAGATCAGCTCGCTGCCGAATTTCTTCGGCGGCAATGCAAGACTGCTCGGCGGCAGCCATGGCGCGCTGGACCTGTTCGTGCTCGATGCCCCGCATCTCTACGATCGCCCGGGCAATCCCTATCTCGGGCCGGACGGCAAGGACTGGCCTGACAACGCGTTCCGGTTCGCGGCGCTGGCCCGCGCGGCATCCTATATCGGGCTCGGCGCCGTGCCGGCCTTCGTGCCGGATGTCGTTCACGGCCACGACTGGCAGGCCGGGCTCGTGCCGGCCTATCTGCTCTACAGCCACCGGCCGCATCCCGGCACGGTCATGACCGTGCACAATCTCGCGTTCCAGGGCCGCTTTCCCCGCCACTTCCTGCCGCCGCTCGGCCTGCCGCCGGAATCCTTCTCGATCTATGGCCTCGAATATTACGGCGACATCAGCTTCCTGAAGGCGGGACTGCAATTCGCCGACAAGATCACGACGGTGTCGCCGACCTATGCGCGGGAGATCCAGAGCGACGAGCACGGCATGGGCCTCGGCGGCCTGCTGCGCCAGCGCTCGTCGGACCTCGTCGGCATTCTCAACGGCATCGACACGGCCGTATGGGATCCCGCCAGCGATCCGGACATCGCCTCGCATTTCGGCATCGAGAAGCTCGAGGCCCGCGCGCCCAACAAGGCCGCGCTGCAGACCCGCATGGGCCTGCAGGTGTCGCCGGAGACCTTCCTGCTCGGCGTCGTCAGCCGGCTGACCTCGCAGAAGGGGCTCGACCTCCTGCTGTCCTGCCTGCCGACGCTGACCGGCAGCGGGATTCAGCTGGCGCTGCTTGGCGACGGCGAGGCCGAGCTGCGCGAGGCGTTCCGGGCCGCGGCCGCCAACAGCCCTGCGCAGATCGGCGTCGTCATCGGCTATGACGAAGGCCTCGCCCATCTGATTCAGGCCGGCTGCGACGCCCTGGTGGTGCCGTCGCGGTTCGAGCCGTGCGGGCTGACGCAGCTCTGCGCGCTGCGCTACGGCGCGCTGCCGATCGTCACGTCGGTGGGCGGCCTCGCCGACACCGTGATCGACGAGACCGAGGCCGGCGTCGCCGCGACTGGATTCAAGTGCAGCGCGGTCACGGCGGAAGCGCTCGACCAGACCCTGCGCCGCGCCGCCGCCGCCTTCTACGCCGCACGCAGCAACGCCTCGAACTGGACCCGGATGCAGCTCAACGCCATGCTGACCGACGTCTCCTGGCGCCATCGCGCCGGCCGCTATGCCGATTTGTACCGACAGATCGTCGCGCAGCGGAGGCCGGCGGGCTGAGCGCAACCAGTGCGGCTCGCGCTGTCCTAACCTCTCCCGCGAGCGGGGAGAGGGAGCGCACCGCCATCGTGGCCACATCACGGGTCAAATCGCCATTGTGGAAGCCCCGCGCAGCGTTGAGCTGATGCCGTCAGCGTCGGCCGCCGCCACCACCGCCGCCTCCACCGCCAAAGCCGCCTTGTCCGCCGAAGCCGCCGCCTCCCGCGGGAGGAGGACCGCCGGGTGATCCGCCAAACCCGGGCGGGTTTGGCGCGCCTCCGGGATTGGATCCGCCGGGCGGGGACATGCCGCCGTCCCGACCGGGTCCAGCCGGGCCTTGGCCGCCCGGCGCTCCCGGACCACGCGCTCCGCCCGGATTGTTCGGACCGCCCGGCCCCTGCATCGGCCCCTGGCTGCGCGGCGGGGCTTGCGGGCCGCTGACCGACTCGCCCGGGAAGCGGCTGACCGCCTGCACCGCCTCGACGCGCAGACCGCCCGCGCCGTCGGGCACGGCATCGACCACGACGCGCGTCTCGCCGGACGGCTGGAAGCGTGAATTGTCGCGCGCGACATAGCCCGAGCCGAACCGCAGCTCGTTGTCGACCCGCAGGACATAGCCTTCGACCAGAAGCCGGCTCGCGCGCGCGAATTCCTTGAGATCATCGGGCCTGATCCGCGCGACCTGCATCATGCCCTGCGCCACGCGGCCCTCGGCCTGCACGCGCCGGCCGACAAGCGCCTGGTCGACGCCGGCGAGGCGCAGTCCGCCGATGGAGAGGCCGCTGCGATCACGCACGACCAGGCCGCTGATCCGGCTCGCCGTGGCGGTCCGCGGATCTACGAGGCTCGCGACGATCACCCCGTCGCTGCGCCGCAGGCCGAACACCGCGACATCGGTGCCGACCTTCCGCCAGCTCTCCTGGCCCGGCGAGACCACGGTCTGTCCGAGCACGGTGAGCTCACCCGGCCTGACAGCCTCGATCGGCCCGGCGACCTCGCTGACGACGTCGATGCGGGCGGTGCTCAGGGTGCCGCCGGCATCGCGCCGGGCCAGCACGCGGGCAAGCTGGCCGATCTTGAGCGCTTTCACGGATGCCGCTTCGCCGTCGATCCACACCGGCACGTTGGGCGCATAGCTGACGCGCTCGCCATTGACGAAGATGCTGCCGAAGCGCTGGATCACGCCGACGATGCCGGTGCCGCCCATGCCCTGGTCCTGGCCGCCGCTGATGCCGGTGCCGCCGAGGCCCTGGTCGTTGCCCTTCCGCGTCTGTCCCCAGGCGAGCGCCGACGAGCCGGCGAGCCACAGGCCGGTGAGCAGCGCCCGGCGCGAGAGGAGCGGCGGTCGGGTCACGATTGGCCGCCCCCGCCGGGCGGGTCCTTCGGCTCTTCCAGATAGATGTAGACGCCGAAATTCCAGCGCGCATCGCCGCCCTTGTCCTTGGCGAGCGCGCGGTTGGCTTCGCGGTTGGCGGTCTTCAGCGCCTCCATCGCGAGCTCGCGGGAGCGCGCTTCGAGCCGCCTGGCGAGCTTCGGCGACAGCCCGTCATAATGCACCGCGCGCTCCATGAAGCGCGGCGCGGGCTCGGACACGTTGGCGGCCGCGGCGGCGATGTGGTCATGCAGGTTGCGGCCGAGATAGTACCATTTGCGATCGTCGTCGCCGCGCGGCACGAATCCGGTTTCGGCGAGCACGATGTTGTCATCGGCGTCGATGGTGACGAGATTGCGGTCGAGCCATTCGTCGAGCACCGCGCGCGGCCGCACGTCCTTGGTGATCGCGGCGACCAGCGCCTCGAACGACGGCGCATCGCCCTCGGCGGTGCGCGGCAGCGGCAGCGGATCGCCCTTGGCATCGGTGAATTCCGGGGCGGCGAGCCAGTGCGCGATGATGGCGCTGGTGCGCGACAACGTCGCTGGCACCACGTTGACAGGTGCGCCGGCACCGCGCAGCCGCGCCACCTCCTTGCGATGGATCCCCGTGAGCAGGCTGACGCGGCTGTCGGTCTGTTGCTTGCCGTCCAGCGCAAAGTCGTGCTCGGCGACATTCACGAACAGCTCGCGCAGCAGCTGGGCCAGCGCCGGAAACGTGATCCCGCTGCGGATGCAGAGACGCACGAGCGGACGCAGCAGCCGCGCCAGCGGCGCGTGCAGCTTTGTCGCGGCCAGCGGCTCATGCGCTGACGGCGTCGAGTTCGGGACGTCGGGGCTCATCACGGAAACTTTAGCATGGCGGACGTGGGACACAATCCCACTTTTTTCGAGCGACGGATTGACGTGTGAAAAATTCCCACGTAATTGAGGCCCATCTGACCACGGGAACTTCACGATGTTTCCCCATTCGGTACGCGAGCCACTGTTTCGCCCAGCGAACGCCGGGCCTTGTGTTCGAAACGTGCACATTCTGGTCACCAGGTCGCTCGGGATGGTCCAGCGATCCAAACGATCGTCGACCGCCCCCACGATGCCGAGCCTCTCCCTCCCTGCTGCGAGGATTCATGTCAGCCCCCTGTGAGCCTGATCGCGTCCCTTCGGTTCTCCACGTCTTCAAGGTCTATTATCCCGACCTCTACGGCGGCACGCTCTCGGTGATCCGCGACATCTGCGCCGGCGTGAAGCACGCCTTCGCGGCGTCCGTCCTGGTCTGCTCGAATGCCGCGCGTCCGCGCCAGGAGCACCTCGACGGCGTCAGCGTCGAGCGGGTGCATTCCTTCGGCGATGTTCTGTCGCTGCCGGTGGCGCCGACCTACCCGGTGCGGCTGTGGCGCCGGATCGCAGCACATGACCTGGTCGCGCTGCATGCGCCGTTTCCGCTGGCCGATCTCGTGTTCGCCGCTGGTCTCGGCGGCAGCCGCCCGCTGGTGGTGCATTGGCATGCCGACATCGTTTCGCATGCATGGCTGCGCTGGCTGATCGAGCCGCTGATGCGCAGGACATTGCGGCGGGCCGAGGCGATCATCGTCTCGGACCAGGCACTCGTCGCCAGGACTGCGCTGCTGACTGAATTCGCCGACAAATGCGTCGTGGTGCCGTTCGGAATCGATCTCTCGAAATTCGCCGGGGCGCCTGCTGTGCCCGCGCAGCACGGCGCTGCGCCGCCGCTGGTTCTCGCCTGCGGCCGCCTCGTTCGCTACAAGGGCTTCGACGTGCTGATCCGGTCGGCCGCCGATCAGGACTTCCGGGTGTGGATCGTCGGCGAGGGCCGCGAGCGCCCGCATCTCGAGCAGCTCATCGACAGCCTTGGCCTCGGCGACCGCGTGCGATTGCTCGGCTCGCTGTCCGACGAGGAGCTGCGCCATGCGATGCGCTCAGCCGATGTGTTTGTGCTGCCCTCGGTCACCGCGGCCGAGACCTTCGGCATTGCGCAGCTGGAGGCGATGGCCGCCGGCCTGCCCGTCATCAACACGTCGTTGCCGACCGGTGTGCCGCATGTCGCACGCGACGGCATCGAAGCGATCACGGTCGAGCCGGGCGATCCGGTGCAGCTGGCCGGCGCCATCACGACGCTGCTGGCCGATCCCGAGCGCCGCCGGCGCATGGCAACAGCAGCCCGCGCCCGTGCCGAAACTGCCTACTCGACGGACAACTTCAGGCAGGGCATCGAGCGCGTCTATCGCCGGGCGATCGTCGCGCATGGCATTGTAAACTCGGCGCGGCCGCAGCGCGGCGGACTGCTCGAACCGGTCCGGATCGCGGCTGCGCTGGCCTGGTCCGACATGCGTCATCGCTACGTCCGCTCGCTGCTGGGACCGTTCTGGATGTCGATCCAGATGGCGATCATGGTGGCGGTGCTCGGCTCCGTCGTCGGCCATTTCAGCTCCGCCGGCATGCTGTCGCATCTGCCGATGCTGGCCCTCAGCCTCACCGCCTGGACCTTTCTCAACAGCGTGGTGCTCGACGCAACCACCGCGCTGCAGGTCTCGGCGAGCCTGATCAAGGACAGGGCGCTCTCGCCGATCGTGTTCCTGTTGCAATGCTGCTTTCGCCAGCTGCTCTTCGCGCTTCACAATGCCTCCGTGCCGCTGCTGCTGTGGCTGCTGCTCGCCCCGATGGATGTTGCCGGTACGCTGAAGGCGATGCCCGGCCTCGTGCTGTTCGTCGCCTGCACTTTTGCGCTCAGCCTGGTGCTCGGCGCGCTCGCGACGCGTTTCCGGGACCTCAAGCCAATCATCGAGTCGAGCCTGACGCTCGCCTTTCTGGCCTCGCCGATCGTGTGGTCGCCGGAGATGGTCGACCGCGGCTCGTTCATCATGCGGTTCAATCCGCTCACGCATCTGTTCGCGATCTGGCGCGATCCGCTGACCACCGGCCAGGTGCCCGCAGCCAGCGTCCTCTACGTCGTCGTCGTCCTCGCCGTCCTCGGCCTCGCGTGCGTCGCCGCCATCGGACATCTGCGCAAGGCCGCGTTCTGGATCTGAGCCATGGCAAGAATCCGTCTGAACCAAGTCTCTCTCGATTACCCGCTCTATGGCGCCTACGATTTCTCGATCAAGCGCCGGATGCTGGATCGTCTCGTCGGAGACGCCGATGGAACGCGAACGATCCGCGCCATCGACAACATCTCGATCGAGGCTTCGTCGGGAGCGCGCATCGGCCTGTTCGGGCCGAACGGCTCCGGCAAGTCCACCCTGTTGCGGCTGGTTGCGGGCGTTTATCCCGCGACCTCCGGCCGCATCGAGATCGAAGGTGAGGTCATGCCGCTGCTCGGCCTGTCGGCCGGCGCCAATCTCGATTTCATCGCGGACGACAACATCAGCCTGCTGCTGCGGATCAGCGGGCGCAGGCCGACACCCGAGATCATCGATGAAATCTGGGCGTTCACCGAGCTCGATGAGCGTATGCGCCGCATTCCGCTTCGCATGTTCTCGTCGGGAATGTTGATGCGCGTGTTGTTCGCCACCGCGACCGCGTTTCCCGCCGACATCCTGCTGCTCGACGAGTGGCTCAGCGTCGTCGATGAGCAGTTCGCAGCCAAGGCCGAGCAGCGGCTGCTCAAGCTGGTCTCGGCGGCCGCGATCGTCGTGCTCGCCTCGCATGACCAGGGGCTGCTGCATCGCATCTGTAACGCGATCGTCCGGCTCGAACGCGGCCGTGTCGTCGCGACGGTCCCGGTCACTTCGTCATCCACGGCGCGCGCCCATCTTCAGGAGATTTGTGCATGACACGGATTCTGGTCGTCAGCGAGGCGCTGGGGGAGCCGAACCACAAGCGCGGCATCTTCCATTTCACCCGCGAGCTGCTGCGCTCGCTCGCCAACGACGGTCACGAGCTGACCTTGCTGGTGGAGACGACCCGGCGCTATCGCAAGCTGCGCAAGCGTCAGCAGCAGGCCCGTCTGTTGCCGTCGGAGTCCCGGCTGATCGAGCTTCTGGCGCTGTATCGGTTCCTCGACGAGGCCGACATGAACGCGCAGTCGGCGCGTGGCGGCTTGCGCCAGACCATCGACTGGTTTCGAAGCCGCGTGACCGTATCAGTCTCGTGGGAGTTCTGCCTCTGCTTCATGCGGGCCATGGGCCTGCCGCGCCCGCGCCACCGCTCGATCGAGAACCGGACCCGCGGACTGGAATACATCCCGCCAGACTTGCGTCATCTCGAGCTGTTTCGCAGCTTCCTGCTCGAGCCCGGCTTCTACAGCTATCAGGATAGTTCGGCGTTCTTCCGGCTGCCTCCGCCACGCATCGACGCACGCGGCTACGACATCATCCTGGTCGACACGCCGACGCGGGTCGCGGTCAGGCGTGATCCGGAAGCGCGCGTGATCTGCGTGGTTCACGATCTGCTGCCGCTCACCGATCTCAAGCTGAGCGACGCCGCAACGCAGCTGTTCCTGTCGCGGCTCGCGACCAGCGTCGAGCAGGCCGACGAACTGGCGTTCGTGTCGAACTACAGCCTCGAACGATTCAGGGAGCTGATGCCGCACCATGCGCATCGGCCCGCGCGCGTCGTCTATCCGCGAACCCGCTTCGACGACGTTCATCCGGTGGCGGCGCAGGCCCCCCGCACCGAGCGGCCGACCTTCGTCGTCATCGTCTCTGCGGAGCCGAGGAAGAATCTGGAGGCCCTGACCCGCGCCTTTCGCCGGCTTCCGCAGGCGGACCTGGTCGTGATCGGCTATGCGGGAAAGGCTCAGCGGGCAGGTGGCCTGCCGCCCAACGTCCGCTTTGCCGGCTATGTCGATGAGCAGGACAAGCTGACGCTGATCGCGGATGCGCATGGCCTGATCATGCCGAGCTTCGCGGAGGGATTTGGCGTTCCGATCATCGAGGCGCTGGCCGCGAATACTCCGGTGCTGTGCTCGGACATCCCGGTGTTTCGTGAAGTGGCGGGTGATCTCGCGGAGTATTTCGATCCCTTCTCGACCAGCTCGATTTGCGATGCGGTCAATCGGGCGCTGCTTCAGCAGGACGATTGGCGCCAGAAAATCGCCGAGCGGCGGGGGGAGCTGGCGGCGCGGTTCGGTCATCACAGCCAGGCGCGCGATCTGCTCGGACCACCGGCAGGCGCGCCGGCCGCGGGCGGACGATCGACGTCTGAGACGCCGTTAGCCGGGTCCGAGCGTCTGGCGACCCAGGTGGTCTGACATGTTCCAGGAGACGTACCTCATGCATATCGAGGCGGGTTCGTCGCATCGGACCGTCAACGCTTGCGCGATATCGCAGTCGCTGCTCGAGGCGCCGGCCTATCTTCGCGTTGCCGACACGATGGTGGTGCTGACGGCCGCCGCGCTGCCCTGGTCGACGACGGCGACCGCCGTCTTCATGATGGCGTGGCTGATCCTGATCATCCCGACGATCGACTGGGACGAGCTGGTCCGTGGCCTCGCAGCCCCGGCCTGCGCTCTGCCACTGGCGTTCTTTGTGCTCGCCGACATCGGCGTCTTGTGGTCTGGCGGCCCGTGGGAAGCGGGCTTGCGCGGCCTGAACCCGGTTTCCAAGCTGCTGCTGGTCCCGTTGCTGCTGTATCATTTCAGGCGATCGCAGCGCGCGCACTGGGTTCTCGCGGGCTTTGTCGGCTCTTGCACGGTGCTGATGGCGCTATCATGGATCGTCCTCGTCGATCCGACCTGGAAGGTTACGGCAACGGCCTCGGCCGGTGTGCCGGTCAAGAACTACATCGATCAGAGCCAGGAATTTGCGCTTTGCGCCTTTGCTCTTGCCGCACCGCTGCTGATGGAATGGAAGCGGCGCCGGTTTCTGATGGCAGCCGGTCTGCTGGCGCTGATCATCGCCTTCCTCGCCAATCTGCTGTTCGTCGCATCGGCGCGGACGGCCCTGATCTACATGCCAGTGCTTCTGGTGCTGTTCGCGGTGCGTCATCTCGGCCGCCGCGCCATGCTCGCGGTGCTCACGGGTGCCGTCGTCGTCACCGGCCTGGTCTGGTCGACGTCGCCCTATCTCCGTCAGCGTGTCGGCGACGTCGCGATCGAGTATCGCGCATTCGATGCCAACGTCCCGGCTTCGACCGCGCAGAGACTGATGTACTGGCAGAAGTCCATCAAATTCATTGCCGAGGCGCCTCTGCTTGGACATGGCACCGGCTCGATCCAGCAATTGTTCGAGAGCGACGCGGTGGGGCAGACCGGTCTGCGGGCCGAGGTCGTCAACAATCCTCACAACCAGACTCTCAACGTCGCCATCCAATGGGGGCTCGCCGGTGTCCTCCTCCTCTATGCGATGTGGTCATTCCATCTGCGGATGTTTCTGGCCAAGAGCACGGTCGCCTGGATCGGGCTTGCCGTGGTGGTGCAGAACGTCGTCAGCTCGCTGCTGAACTCTCATCTTTTCGATTTCAATGCAGGCTGGATGTATGTGATCGGTGTCGGCGTTGCCGGCGGGGCAGTCCTCGGCCACGCACGCCAGGTCGACCCGCAGGAGCGGCCCACGTCTGCAGATCATTGAAAGGCCAAGGACGGCAACGTCGGTCGCCGCGCCGCGCGGCGCTCCGCAGGTCCCAGACGCATCTCGTGCAGCCTGAAAACTTGGGCCGATCTGCAGATCGGCGGAATGGGCGTACTTTCCGCCAGCCCGCAATGTGCCGGTTTGGGTGGAGTGATTTGCCCGACGGGCGGCCGCTGCGAATTCTGTCCAGGTCTGCGGAAAAAAAGAATCAGCTTGCGTCGTCGGGCAAATCAGCCTCATTGATTGCCGCGTCCCGTCCCACGAGAGGGGCGTACGCGTCGTCACGGATGTCGGGTGCGGGATGCGATGGCCGTAAGGGTGGCGCCGGACGAGCGCTGCCGTTGCGGACGGCGAAGTCGTGTGGTCCTGGCGCCCCGATGCTGGCGTCAAGGTCGCGGGAGCCGATGAGCTGCGCGGCCGACAGGGGCAAGAAAGCCGGTCCCTGGGGAGATCACGTATAAGACGTAAAGCCATCGCGCAGGGAAGGCCGGATGTTCGGCTCGTACCTGTGGTGACTATTGCGTGCTTTCCTGCACGCAACCACGGGTGCAGTCGGCGCCCGGCCTTCTCTGCGCCCTCTCATGTTTTCGAGGGCGGACAATATCGCAGAACTCGGGCGATTGATGCCGCGAGACCGCGACCGCTCGTCCTCATGCTGTTTGATAGGTAGATCGGATCGTTGCGCTCGCAATGACGGAGGAATTGAGCCTGCCGCGCGCTCGCATCTATGACGGTGGGCACGTCGCGATGCGCAACGCTGACGCGTTGCGATCGCGTCTTCGCCCACCCTACCAACTAATCGAAGAGCCGTCTGATCGCGAGCACGTCGCTGCCGCCGGCCTTGATGCGCGCGATCGCCTCTTGCGTCGGCTCGATCGCGGTCGCCATGTGAAACGCGTTGGCGTGCACGATCGTGTTGGCATCGCGCACGATGGCGACATGGCCCTTCCAGAAGATGAGGTCGCCGCGGAGGAGCTGCTGCTGCTCGCTGTCATCGAGGCTGCGTCCGAGCGCGTCGCGTTGCATGTCGCTGTCGCGCGGGCACGCCATGCCTGCAACATTCAACGATACCTGCACCAGACCCGAGCAGTCGATGCCGAGACTGCTCTTGCCGCCCCACAGATAGGGCGTGCCGACGAAGCGCTCGGCGACGGCGACGTAGTCGGGCTCGACATGAGCGAGCGGGGCGACATGCTGCTTCGGAATGAACTGGCCGTCCGCGGTCACGACGAAGCTCGCCTCCTCGCGGGTCACCGCAATGGTCGAGCCCATCACCAGCGTGTCGGCCGGTGGCAGCTTGATCGACGGCCCCAGGAACGCGAAGCTGCGCAACGCGGTGATCCTGTGCGTCGGAGCCGCGGTCGGCGTGGCGAGCGCCTGCTCCGGCAGCCAGCCGACATAATGATCGGCGTCGAGCTGGCCCCAGGCCCAGCCCTCGCCGTTGCGGTCATAGATCGTGACGCGCTCGCCCTTCAGCGCCTGCGTCGCCTGCTCGGCGCCGGAGAACGGCTGCTGGCGCAGCGGTGCGATGGCATCGACGACGACCCGCGCCTCGCCGTCGACAAAGCGCGCGGCCGACACCTGGCCCTCGAGATGCTTCGCCGCGATATCGCCGCGCGCCGGCGTGATCCGCGGATCAGCCATAGCGCTCGCTCAAGAGCTTGTAGAGCGCACGCGCGGCCTGGCACTCGCCGCCTTCGGGCCGGCCCGGCTTGGCCGAGGGCGTCCAGGCGAAGATGTCGAGATGCAGCCAGCGCGTTGCGGGCTCGACGAAGCGCTGCAGGAACAGCGCGCAGGTGATCGAGCCGGCGAAGCCGCCGGAGGGCGCGTTGTTGATCGCCGCGACGTTGGAGTCGAGCCATGAATCGTAGGGCGCCCACAGCGGCATCCGCCACAGCGGATCGTTCTCGGCCGCCGCACAGCGCGCGACGTCGGCGGCCAGCGCCTCGTCCTGGGTGTAGAACGGCGGCAAATCGGGACCGAGCGCAACGCGCGCAGCACCCGTCAGCGTGCCCATGTCGATCAGCAGATCCGGCTTGTCCTCGTCGGCGAGCGCCAGCGCATCGGCGAGGATCAGCCGGCCCTCGGCATCGGTGTTGCCGATCTCGACCGTCGGGCCTTTGCGCGACGGAAACACGTCCATCGGACGGAAGGCATTGCCGGCGACGGCGTTCTCGACCGCCGGAATCAGCACGCGCAGATGCAGCTTGAGCTTGGCATCCATCACCATCTGCGCCAGCGCCAGCACGTTGGCCGCGCCGCCCATGTCCTTCTTCATCAGCAGCATGCTGCTGGAGGGCTTGAGGTCGAGCCCGCCGGTGTCGAAGCAGACGCCCTTGCCGACCAGTGTCACCTTGGGATGGGATGGATCGCCCCAGTTGAGCTCGATCAGGCGCGGCGCGCGCGTCGAGGCGCGGCCGACGGCGTGGATCAGCGGATAGTTCTGCTGCAGCAGGTCGTCGCCGACGATGCTGGTGAAGCGGGCGCCGAAGCGATCGGCGACCTGCTTGGCGGCCGCCTCGAGCTCCTCCGGTCCCATGTCGTTGGACGGCGTGTTGACGAGATCGCGGGCCAGCGTCGCCGCCTCGGCAAGACGGTCGAGCTCGGCGACGTCGACGCCTTCGGGAGGAACCAAGCGAACCTCCGGCGTCTCGGTCTTGCGGTAGCGGCCGAAGCGATAGCTGCCGAGCGCGAAGGCGAGTGCCGCGAGCCTGATATCATGCGGCGCATTGGCGAAGTGGTAGGTACCGGCGGGCAGCAGGCCCGGCAGGCTGCCTGGCCGGAACAGATCGCGGTGCCTGGCGTCGGCGTCCTCGATGCCGAACAGCACCTGCGCAAGGCGGCCGTCTGCGGCGGGCAGCAGCAGGCAGCTGCCGGGCTTGGCGGTGTAGACGTTGGCGTCGGCGAAATTGCGGGCCTCGATCGGCAGGCTCTCCCGGACGCCCGGCCAGCTCGACTTGGTCACGAAGGTGATCGGGATGGCGGACGAGGGGGAGGCGGTCTCGAAGATCGACGGCATGCCTAATGGTTCCTTGCGTGGCGCGCGCTGCAGGCAGACTTCGCAGAGTTTGACGGCCGCTGCAATCGCGCCGGCCGCATCGCCCGCAAACCGGCGCAGCCGTCACAGCCGCGCCCGCGTCACGCCATTAACCGGCTGTTAGCGTTAACAGTTTATTGCTGGCGCGTTCAATCCGCTCGTCCCTCGAGTCCCGTGACAATGCGTCAGCAGCCTTCCATCCGCCGGCTCCTCGCGTCGGCCGCGTTCGCCGCTCTCATCGCCGCCGGCCTCGGCGGCTGCCAGACCGTGTCCGACATCACGGGCTCGCTGGGCAGCCGGGCCGAGCAGCCGCGCGCGCCCGAGACGCCGCAGCGTGCGGCCGAGGTCTATGGCGAGCGCTACCGCGCCAACCCCAAGGATGGGGCGACCGCGATCGCCTATGGGCAGGCGCTGCGCAACAACGGCCAGCGCGAGCAGGCCGTCGCCGTGCTGGAGCAGGCCACGCTGGCCAGCCCCGGCAACAAGGCCGTGCTCGCCGCCTATGGCCGGGCGCTCGCTGACAACGGCAATTTCAAGCTGGCCTTCGACGTGCTGGCGCGCGCCCACTCGCCCGACAATCCGGACTGGAAGCTGCTCTCGGTGCAGGGGACGGTGCTGGACCAGATGGGCCGCCACGACGAGGCGCGGCGCTACTACGACAGCGCGCTGAAGATCGTGCCGGGCGAGCCGTCGGTGCTGTCCAATCTCGGCCTGTCCTACATGCTGACGCGGGAGCTGCCGAAGGCCGAGGAGGCGCTGCGCCAGGCCTATGGCTCGCAGAAGGCAGACGCGCGGGTGCGCCAGAACCTCGCGCTCGTCGTCGGCCTGCAGGGGCGGTTCAGCGAAGCCGAGCAGATTGCGCGCGCCGACCTGCCGCCCGACGAGGCCGCCGCCAACGTCGCCTATCTCAAGCAGATGATCCAGGGGCAGCGCGAAGGCCAGGGCAAGGGCAAGGCGCGGAATGCGGTGCCGATGGCGGCGCTCAACCAGCCGGACCAGTAAGCGCGACTACAGAGCGCCTGCGAGCAGACGGCGGCAGGTGTCGACGAAGACGTCGGCACCGGTGATGATGTCGGCGTCGGAGGTGTTCTCGGTCCAGTGATGGCTGATGCCGCCGATCGACGGCACGAACAGCATGCCGGCCGGCATGATCGTGGCCAGCACCTGCGCGTCGTGCCCGGCACCGCTCGGCATCCGCAGAGACTTGCCGCCGGCGAGCGCGCCGCTCGCAGCCTCGATCGCATCCTGGAACGTGCCGTCCATCATCGCGGGCGCGCCGGTGCGGATGCGCTCGACGGCGACGTGGCAGGGACCTGCTTCGGAGGCCTGCGCCGCCATTTCGCGCAGCAACTGCTCCAGCCGGTCAATGACGGCAGCATTGTCGTCGCGGATCTGGAACAGCATCTCGGCCTGGCCGGGGATGATGCTGGGCGCGCCCGGATCCAGCGTGATGCGGCCCGTGGTCCACACCGTGCGCGGGCCGCAGGCGGAGGGAAAACGTTCGTCGATTGCGACGCAGAACCTGGCGAGCGCGAGCCCGGCATCCCTGCGCACCGCCATGCGCGTCGTGCCGGCGTGGTTCTGCTCGCCGGTGAAGACGATGCGGTACTGCCAGATGCCGACGATGGAGGTGACGACGCCGACCTTGAGTTCGCCTTTCTCGAGCGTGTCGCCCTGCTCGATATGGGCCTCGAGATAGCCGATATGCCGGCCGCGCTCGGCCTGCAGCCGCGGCCGTCCGGCGAGGCCCATCTCGGTCAGCGCCTCGCGCATCGTGCGCGGGCTGCTGCGGTCGCGGGCGGCATCGATGTCGGCGTCGCTGACATCGCCGACATAGGAGCGGCTGCCGAGGAAGCTGCCGAAATGGCCCTCCTCGTCGCACCAGGAGGCGACTTCTACCGCGCCAGCAATGGACGGATCGGGATTGAGCACGCGCGCCGCTTCGAGCGCGTAGATGACGCCGAGCGGACCGTCGAGCCAGCCGGCATGGTTCTGGCTCTCCAGATGCGATCCGGCCAGCAGCTTGGGACCTGGCTTGGCGCTGGTGCCCAGCACGTTGCCGATGCCGTCGATCTCGGGCGTGAGCTGCGCGTCGGGCAGGCGCTCGGCAAGCCACGTCAAGGATTGCCGGTGGGCCTCGGAGAAGGTCGGCCGATGCACGCCGGTCTTGTAGAGACCGAAGGCGCGCAGCGCGTTCAGGTCGGCGAGGACGCGGGCGCCATCGGCGCGGCGGAGCTTGTCGGACATCAGGCGGAGACCTCGATCATGCTCCGCCTAGCTTCCAGGGCGGCGCCGCGACCGCAAGCGATATTTCGGAGCCGCGGTCTACGTCTACTGCATGGCCGCGACCTTGATGCCGGTCGGTCCGAGAATGACCACGAACAGCACCGGCAGGAAGAACAGGATCATCGGCACCGTCAGCTTCGGCGGCAGCGCCGCGGCTTTCTTCTCGGCCTCGTTCATGCGCATGTCGCGATTCTCCTGCGCCATCACGCGCAGCGATTGCCCGAGCGGCGTGCCGTAGCGCTCCGATTGCTGGAGCGCGAGGCAGACCGATTTCACGCCTTCGAGGCCGGTGCGCTTGGCGAGGTTCTCATAGGCCACCTTGCGGTCCTGCAGATAGGAGAGCTCCGCCGTGGTCAGCGTGAACTCCTCCGACAGTGCGATGGACTGGCTCGAGATCTCGATCGAGACCCTGCGGAATGCGGCCTCGATCGACATGCCGGACTCGATGCAGATCAGCAGCAGGTCGAGCGCATCCGGAAACGCGCGCTTGATCGACAGCTGGCGCTTGGAGATCGCGTTGCTGAGGAACAGCATCGGGGCCTGCAGGCCGAGATAGGCCATGCCGACGCAGATGCCGATCTTGACCGGCATCGACTTCTGGAGGTTGGCGATCACGAAGACATACAGCACCGAGCCGACGAACAGCACCATCGGCGTCACCATGCGGGCGAACAGGAAGGTGATGTAGGGTGCCTGACCGCGATAGCCGGCCATGATCAGCTTCTCGCGGGCGGCCTCCTGGGCCAGCCATTTGGTGAGGTTGAAATCATCCACCACCTTGGCGACCAGCTGCTTCGGCGTCTGACGCAGCGAGACCTTCTCGCCGGCGTTCAGCCGCTCGCGCTCGCGCTGCTTGATCCGCTCGCGCTCGCTGGCGACCGCCTTCATGCGCTTGTTCAGGTTTTCGCCTGCAAACAACGGCATGATCAACGTGTAGACGGTGGCCGTCGCCGCGATGGCGGCGAAGAACATCGTCATGAAGTGCGGGTCGTGCAGCTTGGTGACCAGAAAGTCGACCATGGTCCCACCTCAGAAATCGAAGTTGATCATCTTCTTCATGACCATGATGCCCATCGACATCCAGACCACACAGCCGACCAGCATCAGCTGGCCGGTCGGATGGGTCCAGAGCAGCGAGATGTAGTCGGGCGTGCTCAGGTAGACCAGCAGCATCACGATCGGCGGCAGCGATCCGATGATGCCGGCGGAAGCCTTGGCCTCCATCGACATCGCCTGGATCTTCTCGGCCATCTTCTTGCGGTCGCGGAGCACCTTGGAGAGGTTGCCCAGCGCCTCCGACAGGTTGCCGCCCGATTTCTGCTGGATCGCGATGACGATGCCGAAGAAGTTGGCCTCCGGCAGCGGCATCCGCTCATAGAGTCGTGCACAGGCTTCGCCGAGCGGCATGCCGATCGCCTGAGTCTCGATGATCGCGAGGAACTCGCTGCGCAGCGGCTCGGGCGCGTCGGCCGCGACGACCTTGATCGATTCGAACAGCGGCAGGCCGGCCTTGATGCCGCGCACGATCACGTCGACCGCGTCGGGCAGCGCCGCCAGGAACTTCTTCTCGCGTCGCTTTTTCAGAAAGCCGAGCACCCAGCGCGGCAGGCCGAGCCCTGCTGCGAAGCCGAGGCCGAGCGCCCCGAGCGGACCGCCGCCGCCGAAGAACGCGATGGCGCAGGCCGCGAAGCCGAGGATTCCGGAAACGATCCAGAACTTCTGCACCGTCCAGTCGAGGCCGGCCTGCGAGATCCGCAGGTTGAGCGGCACCTTGCTCTGCTTTTGCGCCTTGGCCTCGAGATCCTTCAGCGAGGACTCGACCTGCTCGCGGCGCGAGCGCTGGCTGCGCTCGGCCTGGCGGACCACCGGCTCCGATTTGGCGACGGTGCTGCGCCGCTGCTCGGCCTTCCGTTCGCCCGACAGCATCGGATAGAGAAACACCCAGGCGATGCCGCCGATGCCGGTCGCGGCGAGGAAGGCGAGGGCGAGAGCCTGAAACTTCATGGAGCTCTCCCTTATTCCTTGGCCGCGGCTTCAGCGGCGTCAAGCGCTGCCGCCAGCCGCTTCTCTTCGCCGTAATAGCGCGCGCGCTCCCAGAAGCGGGGACGGCCGATGCCGGTCGAGCGATGGCGGCCGATGATCTTGCCGTTCGCATCCTCGCCGATCATGTCGTAGAGAAAAATGTCCTGGGTGATGATGGTGTCGCCCTCCATGCCCATCACCTCGGTGATGTGGGTGATGCGGCGGGAGCCGTCGCGGAGGCGCGCGGCCTGGACGATGACGTCGATCGAGGCGCAGATCATCTCGCGAATGGTGCGCGACGGCAGCGAGAAGCCGCCCATCGTGATCATGGATTCGCAGCGCGACAGCGCTTCGCGCGGGTTGTTGGCGTGCAGCGTGCCCATCGAGCCGTCGTGGCCGGTGTTCATGGCCTGAAGCAGGTCGAAGGCTTCAGGTCCGCGGACTTCGCCGACGATGATGCGCTCGGGTCGCATACGCAGACAGTTTCTCACCAGCTCGCGCATGGTGACCTGGCCTTCGCCCTCGATGTTGGGCGGCCGGGTTTCCAGGCGCACCACATGCGGCTGCTGCAGCTGGAGCTCGGCGGCGTCCTCGCAGGTGATGACGCGCTCGTCGTGATCGATATAGTTGGTCAGACAGTTCAGCAGCGTGGTCTTGCCCGAGCCGGTACCGCCGGAGATCAGCACGTTGCAGCGGACGCGGCCGATGATCTGCAGGATCTCCGCGCCTTCCGGCGAGATGGCGCCGAACTTGACCAGCTGATCGAGGGTCAGCTTGTCCTTCTTGAACTTACGAATGGTGAGTGCGGGGCCGTCGATCGCCAGCGGCGGCACGATGGCGTTGACGCGCGAGCCGTCGGCGAGACGGGCATCGCAGATCGGCGAGGATTCGTCGACGCGGCGGCCGACCTGGCTGACGATGCGCTGGCAGATATTCAAGAGCTGCTGGTTGTCGCGGAAGCGGATGCCGGTGCGCTGGATCTTGCCGTTGACTTCGATGAACACCGTGCCGGCGCCGTTGACCATGATGTCGGCGATGTCGTCGCGCGACAGCAGCGGCTCCAGCGGACCATAGCCGAGCACGTCGTTGCAGATGTCGTCGAGCAGTTCCTCCTGCTCGGCGATCGACATCACGATGTTCTTGATCGCGATGATCTCGTTGACGATGTCGCGGATTTCCTCGCGCGCGGACTCGCCGTCGAGCTTGGCCAGCTGGGCGAGATCGATCGCTTCGATCAGCGCGCCGAAGATCGTCGCCTTGACCTGGTAGTAATTGTCCGAGCGCCGGGCCTCCACCACGGGGGGAGGCGGCGGAGGCGCCTGCCGGGTCGGAGCCAGAGGAGGCGACGACACGGCTGGAGACGCCGCACGCGGCGCCGCGGGCGCCGGCTCGGGCGCTGACGCGGCCGGCCTGAGGGCCCTGGTATCGTTGTCCGATCCGCTACGCTTACCAAACACGACTAGAACTCCACGCGGCCTTACCTCGCCTTCAGCTTGTCAAGCAGAGGCGACAGGAAGGAGCCTTTCGGCTTCTTGGTCTCGCTGCGGCCGGTGAGCCGCTGCGCGATCTGCAGAAACATCTCGGTGGTCCGATGATTGGGAGACATCTCCGCGATCATCTGGCCGTTGTTCGCGGCCGCGCCGAAGATCTGCGGCTCGAACGGAATGGTGACGATGGGGGGACTTTCGATCGCCTTGGCGAATTCGCTCGCGTTGATCTCAGGCCGCTTGGGCACGCCGACCTGGTTCAGGCAGTACAGCGGCGTGCGGTCGTTCGGCCGCGCGGCCTTGAGCAGGTCGAACATGTTCTTGGTGTTGCGCAGCGAGGCGAGATCCGGAGCTGCGACGATCAGGATGTCGTCGGCACTGATCAGGGCCCGCTTGGTCCAGCCGGACCATTGGTGCGGCACGTCGAGCACGATGCAGGGCATCGAGGCCCGCAGCGTGTCGAAGATGGCATCGAACGCCTCGGCGCCGAAATCGTAGACGCGGTCGAGTGTCGCCGGCGCAGCGAGCAGGCTGAGGTGATCGGTGCATTTCGACAGCAGCCGGTCCATGAAGGCGATGTCGATGCGGTCGGGCGAGAACACGGCGTCGGCGATGCCCTGGGCCGGATCCTGATTGTAGTCGAGACCGGCCGTTCCGAAGGCGAGATCGAGGTCGGCGACCACCGAGTCCATCGAGAGATCGCGGGCGATCGCCCAGGCGATGTTGTGCGCAACGGTCGACGCGCCGACCCCGCCCTTGGCGCCGACGACGGCAATGATGCGGCCGACGGCCTTGGCTTCCGGGGCCGAGAACAGGTTGCAGATCGAGCGGACGACGTCGATCGGCGTCACCGGAGACAGCACGTAGTCGCTGACGCCGCGCCGCACCAGCTCGCGATACAGCGTGACATCGTTGACGCGGCCGATGACGACCACGCGCGTGCCCGGATCGCACACGGTTGCCAGATGATCGAGGCCCGCAAGGATGTCGGAGCGGGCATCGGTCTCGAGGATGATCACATTGGGCGTCGGGGCCGAGCGGTAGGCCTCGATCGCGGCCGCCATGCCGCCCATCTGGATCTTCAGATGCGCCTTGCCGAGCCGCCGGTCCTCACCGGCAGCCTGCACCGTGGCGGCTGTCTCCACCGTCTCGCAGAACGCCTGCACCGAGACACGCGGCGCTGGCGCGATATGATCGTCGGCCGGCGGCGGCACGACGTCAGGCTGCTCCTCTGGGGTCTGTCGGGCGTAGCTGATCATTTGCCTGTGTCACTGAGTTTGGCCTTGTCGGCCTCGGGATACGTGATCGCGGTTGACGCTCCCTTGCGGTATTTGTCGAAAAACGCGGTGCGTCGGCTGGTGTAGGACGGAGTTTCGGACCGGGGCTGCACGAGATCGGACGGGTTGTCGACCATCGCGGCCATGTTCCGCTGATAGGCGCAGCCGAAGTTCCAATCGGGCTTGTTGTCGTACCAGTTCTTGTTCTTGATCGTGGGCCCGAGATCGTCCGGCCATACGCCGCAGGGACCCGCCGAGGCCGAGAGCTTCGGGTAGCTCAGCCGGATCGCAGCCATCTGGCGCGGGTCCTTGGGCTGATAGTTGCGGACGGTGAGGCCGTGCGGCGGAACGCCGGCAGCCGCGAACAGGGACTGGATCTCGCGCATCGAGTCGGCGGCCGCCCGGGCGTTCGGCGTGCCGCTCGGCACGTCGGCGCTGATAGCGCCGGTGCCTTGGCGGCTCCAGCTCTGCGCCAGTCCCATGACGTCGGCGCGCTGCTCGGCGGTCAGGCCGCCGCGGCCCTGGCCGACGAAGACTACGATGGAGTCCGGGGCTTCCTGGACCGCGATCGGATGGCGGAGCCGGTAGTCGTCGGGGATGCTGGCGGTGGGGGCAGCGTCCTTGTGGAGATTGCAGGCACCGAGCAGGGCAGCCGCGCCGGCGAGCGCAGCGGCAAGCGGCCATCGGCGGTGGTGAGCGGAGCGGGGTTTCATGGTCATCGGTGCAAGTCCTTGTCCCGGCTCAGTCCGTGATGAAGCCATAGGTGCCGCGATAGTTGCGTCCGGGCTCGGTCCGTCCGGGCACGCCGTAGATGCGGTTGATGCTGCCCAGGAGATCAGCCTGCGGATCGGAGGCCGCCGCGAAGCCATCATCGGGGCGCGAGAGATCCTTCTGCGCCACCGCCCGCACGACGAAGGGCGTCACCAGCACCATCAGTTCGGTCTGGTTGTTGACGTAGTCGCGGCTGCGGAAAAGGGCGCCGAGCACCGGCAGCTGCATCAGGCCTGGCATGCCGCTGATCGCCATCTTGGTCTGCTGCTGGATCAGGCCGGCCATGGCCATCGCGCCGCCGGAGGGAATTTCGAGTGTCGTCTCGGCCCGGCGGGTCTTGATCGACGGCACCGTGAGCGAGTTGACCGTCGACGAGCTCACGGCCTGCGACAGGGTGATCGCGTTCTCGTTGGAGAGCTCGGAGACCTCGGTCATCACGCGCATCGAGATGCGGCCCTCGGTCAGCACCACCGGCGTGAAGTTGAGGGAGATGCCGAATTTCTTGAAGCTGATCTGCGTCGTACAGACATGGGTCGTGGGATCGCAGGAGTAGCCGGCCGGAACCGGAAACTCGCCGCCGGCGATGAAGGTCGCGGACTCGCCTGAAATCGCGGTCAGATTGGGCTCGGCCAGGGTGCGGATCACGCCGGCGTTCTCCATCGCTCGCAGCGTCGCCTGCACCGACGGCGTCGATCCGAACGCCGCGCTGATGGCATTGTTGGAGACCAGGTTGCTGCCGTAGGCGGTGAACGGATTGGAGTTGGCAAACTTGACGACGGCGGTGCCGTAATTGAGCTGGCCGGAGAGATCGATACCGAGCTGCTTGACGATCGAGCGCTGCACCTCGGCGACCGTCACCTTCAGCATGACCTGGTCGCGGCCGCGCACCGTGATGGAATTGACGACCTTTTCGGCTCCGCCCGCCAGGCGCGCGGCCAGTTCGCCGGCCTGCTGAGCTTCGATCTGGTTCGACGCCGAGCCGGTCAGCACGACGCCGTCGCCGAGACCTTCGATCTGGATGTCGGCATTCGGCAGCAGCTGCTTCAGGGCGGCGCGCGCGCCGTTCAGGTCGCGCTTGACCGCGATGTCATAGGCCGCGATCTGCTGTCCTTGCGCGTCGAAGAAGACGATGTTGGTCTGGCCGACGGCGGCGCCGATGATATAGGCGCGCTGCGACGAGCGGACCACGGCGTTCGCAATCTTCGGATCGGCGACCAGAACGTCCTTGATGTCCCGCGGTAGATCGATGACCACCGACTTGCCGATGCCGAGCGCGAGGAAGCGCGCGTTGATCTGGCCGTCGCTGGCGGTGGTTGCCGCCGCAGCCGGGCGGTAGTCCGCGGCGATCACCGGTGCGAGCGCAGGATTGAACGTCAGCGCAGCGGCGGCCGAAAGCGACAGCGCGCGGACCATCAGGGTCCGCAGTTTCCGCTGATTTTCGCTGCAAATCATCTTGGTCGTCCTCTCGGTCACTTCTGCGACGTCATCGTGCTGGGAATGCCGAAGCGAACGACGGCAACGCTGTCCCCGCGCCTGCGATTGTCGTCGTTGCGCTTCTCGACGGTGTTCACGTCGGCGATGCTGCGCAGGGCCAGCGACAGGGTTCCGGTTTGCCTGGCGCGGGCCAGCGTTTCGGCCTGCTCCGGCTTCAGCTCGAGCGTGACGGTCTTGCCGACCACCGTGTTCTGGCCGTCCTTCTCCTTCGGCGCCTGATCGATCGCCAGCACGCGGATGTTCGGCAGGATGATCTCGGAGCTGACGATGTCGCCGGCATTGGGTTGATCCGGGCTGCGCTCGCGCTTGGACAGGATCACGTCGACGCGATCGTTGGGCAGGATGAAGCCGCCGGCGCCGGTCTCCGGCGAGATCTCGGTGGAGACCGCGCGCATGCCGGCCGGCAGGATCGCCGCCATGAAACCCGAGCCGTCGGATTTGACCAGCTTCTGCTCGCGGATCGGCTCGCCGGCAATGAACGGCGCCCGCGCGATCGTCCCCGTGACTTCGTTCTGACCTTCCGGCCGCTCGTTGCGCCGGATGAAACTGGAGCTCGCCGTCGACGCCGGCCAGCTCTGCCATTGCAGGTGCTCCGGCTTGAGCGACTGGCCGAGGCCGATATCGGCCTTCGCGACGAGAACGTCGACCGTCGGCACCTGCGGGGCGGGCGCAGCAACTTGAGCCGGGCGGTCGTCGGATCCGCTCGCCAGATATGCGGCTACGCCGCCAGCGCCCACAGCGATGGTCAGAACCACAATGCGTGCGGTATTCATACGCTTCACTTTCCACATTACGCCGCGACGCTTCCGCCGCCGTGATGGGAGTTGAGCAGTTATTCGTCAAAGCATGGTTAATGAGGCGTATCTAAATCACCCTAACACCGCGTTGACACGGTGTTGTCAGAGCAGCGCGAGACGCGCCGCGTCGATCGCCTTCACCCATTCGGTCTCCGGATAGACCATCAAGGCGCCGAGCGCGAGCGCGATGCCGTAGGGCACGCCGCTGTCCTTGGCATGAAGGCGCGCAAGCCAGGGTTGCCCCGCGAGCAGATAGGGCAGGGGCCATTGCCGGAACTGCATCAGCGCGAGGGTGAGCACGCCGCCGAAGATCGAGGCGTACAACAGATAGTTCATCAGATGGGCGAAGCCGAACCACAGGGCGGCAGCCGAGGCGACCTTGGCGTCTCCGCCGCCGATCCAGCCGAAGGCGAAGCATGTGAACGCAATCACGAGCACGAGCGTGCCGGCTCCGAGATGCATCAGCATGTCGTCCATGCTCATTCCGCTCAGCGGCGCCAGCACCAGGAAGCCGGCGACGAGCGCCAGCGAAACCCGGTTGGAAATGGTCATCGTGAGCAGGTCGCTCGCCGCAGCGAAGGCCATCAGGGCCGGAAACAGCAGCAGGCGCGCGAGATCGAGGGTCATGGGCTCTCAACGGCATCGAGGCGGCGCGGGATGCACCGAGGCGCCGAATCTAGCGGCAACAGATAAATGATCGGGAAACGGCCTGGAATCCCGTCGAGCGGGTTCCGGTTGATCAGGTCCTGGTTGATCAGGTCCTGGCTCACCAGACGCTGGCGATGCGAGCTGCCAGGGCGACGATGGACAGCGCGAGTGCGCCGCAGATCAGGCGCAACGCTGCGTCGTTGGTCTGGCGCCGGGCTGCGGCTGCGAGGACAATGTGGTTACGCATCACTGAACGCCGCGGAGCTGGACGAGGAAATGATAAAGGCCCCGGGAATTCCGGGGCCTTCTTTGCTCGGTCGTGACGACCGCTTACTTCAGCGACGAGTTGATCGAGCCGAACTTGGAGCTCAGGCTGGAGCCGAGGCCGTTCACCGCCGCGATGATCGCGAGCGAGATGCCGGCGGCAATCAGGCCGTACTCGATGGCGGTCGCGCCGGACTCATCCTTCACGAAGCGAGCAAGAAGATTCTTCATAGGGTAACTCCATGTACACGTGGCTGGTCGAACAAATTCTGGTCGTTGCGGCGTTCTCAGCACCGTGACCATATGGGCACCCTAGGGGGCAGGAATTTCGGCGTAGTTAATTCAACCGATGAAACATCGCTGCGGATGGCCGTTCTTGCGCAGAGTAAATTTGGAATGAACCGGACGACAAAAATTGGAAACAAAGTCCGGGCGGCCGGATATCCGTCCTGATGTCATGAGCGCGGCCTCCAGCCGCCTCTATATGATCGGCTCTGATGCGGGCGGGCGGTGGTTCTGCAAGCGAGGTTCCCGAGTGACGATCTCTCCGTCTCGTCGCAGCGTAATGGCGGCGCGCCGCTCTCGCCGGAGGCGTGGAGGGTTCACGGCTCCTTAAGCGCCAGGGAGTACCCCTCGAGCACGTTCATGAGATGAGGCATGTGATGTCCGGTCTGCCATGGGAAGTCGCGCTGATGCTCGGCCAGACCATCGAGAAGATTCTGCCGATTACGCTGGTTCTGGCGGTCGTGTTCTCGGTGCTCGGCCATTTCTGGGCCTGCAATCCCGGCGGACCGTGGTGGCAGAAGCGCGAGCTCGTCACCGACATGGTCTACTGGTTCTTTGTGCCGGTGTTCGCCCGCGTGCTTCGCATCGGGCTGCTGGTGCTCGCGGCCGGCGTGATCTTCAAGATCCATGATGCGGATGAGCTGATCGCGTTCTATGAGAACGGCCACGGTCCGCTGGCACAACTGCCGGAATGGCTGCAGGGGCTGCTCTTCATCGTGCTTGCCGATTTCATGTTGTACTGGACCCACCGGCTGTTCCACGGCGGAGAGTTCTGGAAGTACCATGCCGTCCACCACTCCTCGGAGGAGCTGGACTGGATCTCGGCGGCGCGTTTCCACCCGATCAATTTGATCCTCGGCACCATCGCGGTCGACGTGATCCTGCTGACGGCCGGCATCTCGCCGAACGTGATGCTCTGGGTCGGGCCGTTCACGACGTTCCATTCCGCCTTCGTGCATGCCAATCTCAACTGGACGCTGGGGCCGTTCAAATACGTCCTGGCGACGCCGGTCTTTCACCGCTGGCATCACACCGGGCTCGAGGAAGGCGGCAATACCAATTTTGCCGGCACGTTCCCGGTCTGGGACATCCTGTTCGGCACGTTCCGGATGCCGGAGGGCCAGCTTCCGGCCGAATACGGCAAGGACGAAGCGGCGATGCCGGGTGAATTCGCCGGCCAGCTCGCATTTCCGTTCCGCCGCTGAATGGCACGGCGGGCAGGCGAGAGAGTTGGACCACGTTTGTAGATCGTTCACCAATTGAGCGCAGATTTGCCGCGTCGGGCGCCGTCACCGCTGCGTATCGCTTGAGACGGCTCGAAGATGTCCCGGGGTTGAGTATGTCGTTCAGTGTGTCGTGTCGTCCTTGTGTCTCCTTTGCTCTGCGGGCAGCTGTCGCCACGATGCTGCTGTGGCCGGCCGCCGCGTCGGCGGACCCCGATCCCGCGATCGCCGTGAACGTCGACCAGGCCAAGCTGGTGAAGCTTCCCGACCGGGTCGCGACCCTGGTCGTCGGCAATCCGATGATCGCGGACGTGACCCTGCAGAGCGGCGGCATCATCGTCGTGACCGGCAAGAGCTATGGCGCGACCAATTTCATCGCCATGGACCGCGGCGGGCAGGTGCTGATCGATCGTCAGATCCAGGTCGCCGGCCCCACCGACCGGCTCGTCACGGTGTATCGCGGCGTCGACCGCGAGACCTACAGCTGCATGCCGGTCTGCCAGCGCCGGGTGACCCTTGGTGACGGCGACAGCTACTTCAAGTCGGTGCTCGATCAGGCCGGCACGATGTCGAGCCAGGCCAGCGGCAATGCCGCATCTGCCGCCAAGACCAACTAGCCAAGACCAACTCGACGAGCTGAGATCGGCTCGGCTGCGGCCGCCGTGCTCCGAGCAAGGCCTGACGCAGAACCGGCGCGGTTCGCGCGGCGGATGCGCGTGCCTGTGCCCACCTCGAAGTTGGGCGATCCGTTCAGGCTGAGGTCATGCCCGCGCGAACCCGAGCCGATGCGTCGGCATGAGCGACCTCGTGCGGCGATGGTTAGCGGGAGGTTGCGACGGGCGGCCAGGTGGTTCGGATTGTAGGAAACTCTTTGCGAACGAGTTTCCGCTATTTCTTTCACCCAGGTTGATGTGCCTTTCCAATTCCGGGTCAAACAATGCAAGCCTCCGTCTCCGCGTCCGGCTCGATCCGCAGGCTGCTTCGGCGCTTTCGACGCAACCGCCGCGCGTCGGCCGCGCTCGAATTCGCGCTGGTCGCCCCGATCTTCTTCGCGCTGCTGTTCGCCATCCTCGAGACGGCCCTGATGTTCTTCGCCGGGCAGGTGCTCGAGACGATCACGCAGGACTCCGCGCGCATGATCCTGACCGGGCAGGCGCAGCAGGGCTCCTACTCGCAGTCGCAGTTCGCGAGCTACGTCTGCACCCAGGTGCCGGCGGCGCTGTTCGACTGCAACAAGATCTACGTCGACGTGAAGAGCTACTCGTCGTTCGGGAGCGTCTCGATCGCTAGCCAGATCGACAACTCCGGCAATTTCGTCAACAACATGACCTACAGTCCGGGCGCCGCCGGCGACATTGTCGTGGTCAGGCTGTTCTATCAGTGGCCGATCTTCGTGACCGGGCTCGGCTACAACATCGCGAACCTGTCAGGCAGCAAGCGGCTCCTGGTGGGAACGGCCGCATTCAAGAACGAGCCGTACTCATGAGCGCGTCAGGAACCCGCCATGTATCGTGCAGAAAGACCGAGGCCTGAGATGACATTCCACCTGCTCCGTCGCTTCCGCGCGTTTGGCGCCGATCGAAGCGGTGTCGCCGCGACCGAATTCGCCTTCATCGTGCCGCTGATGCTAGTGATGTTCTTCGGCACGGTCGAGTTCTGCTCGGCGATCGCCGTCGACCGCAAGGTGACGCTGATGGCGCGAACGCTGTCCGACCTGACCTCGCAGTCGACCACGGTCGGCGACAGCGACATGTCGAACTTCTTCGCCGCCTCGACCGGCATCATGTATCCGTATTCGACGACGCCGGTGAACGCGACCATCACCGAGCTTCTCGTCAATTCCACCGGCACGCAGGCGACCGTCAAGTGGAGCAAGGGATCGGCGCCGCGGGCGACGGGCACGGCGGTCGGTGTACCGGCTGATCTGCTGGTCGCCAACAGCTACCTGATCTTCAGCGAGGTGAACTATCAGTACGTCCCGACGATCGGCTATGTGATGGCCAAGACCGGGATCAATCTCAGCGATGTCGCCTATACTCGTCCGCGGCAGTCGACCTGTGTCCTGTACACCTCGGTGTTGACGAGCTGCTGAGCCCTGGCACGGTCGGCACTGCACCGGCCTCGCCTCGCAGGGGCGCTGGCCCCTGAACATCAGACATGAAAAAGGCCGCCCGAGGCGGCCTTTCGTTTTATCGGGAGCGATCGAGATCGCCCTGTCGCAGCCTCAGTTGGCAGCGCGGAGATTATCGGCCGACGACTTGCCCGAACGGCGGTCAGCAACGATCTCGTAGGAGATCTTCTGACCTTCGCGCAGCGTGCCGAGACCAGCGCGCTCGACGGCGCTGATGTGCACGAACACGTCATTCCCGCCGTCATCCGGCTGAATGAAGCCATAGCCCTTGGTCGCGTTAAACCACTTCACGGTTCCCATGCTCACGGGGGTAGTTCCCTTCTCAGATATCAAATGTCGTAACCCAGGGGTCTGGGCTGGTTAGATCGAATTTTTGGAAGGGTCGTCAGCGTCTGAACCGGCTGTACCGGTAATAGCTAATCTCGTCCGGCCGAAAATCGATTGCGGGGTATATTATTGGAAATGGCCGCGCAAAACAATCCTGAGGTGCGGGAGGGCGCACGATTTTTTGACGCGCCGGCTGGACCGCCGACGCGCTGAATTGTCGCTGATTTGCGCAAGACTTGATCAAACTGCATGACAGGGGCGGACCATTGTTCCGCCCCGGCCATCAGCGTCGGCGGAACTGCCCACCACGTTGCGCTGCACCGCGCGGCGGACCGCCGGCTGAGCTTGGGCGTTCGTCCTTGTGACGGAAGATCAGACGGCCCTTTTCCAGATCATAGGGCGACATTTCGACGGTCACGCGGTCTCCCGCGAGCGTCTTGATGCGATTCTTTTTCATCTTGCCGGCGGTGTAGGCGACGATCTCGTGCCCCGCGTCGAGTTGTACCCGATAGCGTGCGTCGGGAAGGATTTCGGTGACCAGCCCTTCGAACTGGATCAGCTCTTCCTTAGCCATGTCTCTCTCCAGATCGATAGACGTCAGTTTGGCCGTTGGTTGCGGTTGTGAGCGTGGTTTTTGGGTCTGCCTTCGCGATGCAGGAATGCAACGCCCTGAATCGACCCGGAGTTGCCGCCGCCTTGCGACGGCCGGTTGGACTCCTGACGATTGCCTGGCAGAGCCGCCATCTTAACATTGGAACGGCGACGACGGCGAGGGCCTTTTGCGGCTGCACCGCCGTCATTGGTCCGCGCATTCTGCATGCCAGGACGGCCGCCGCGCTGCGGCGGCTTGGCCGGTGCCGCGGGCTCGCGCTGGCCAGGAATGCGACGATCTTCGCGCGGCAGCGAGATCTTGATCAGCCGTTCGATGTCGCGGAGGTAGGACATTTCGTCCGCTCCGGCGACGAGCGAAATCGCAATGCCCTCGGCGCCGGCGCGCGCGGTGCGGCCGATGCGGTGGACATAGGTCTCAGGAACGTTCGGCAGATCGAAATTCACGACATGGCTGACGCCGTCGACGTCGATGCCGCGGGCTGCGATGTCGGTCGCGACCAGGGTGCGGATCTCGCCGGTGCGGAACGCCGCAAGGGTCCGCTCGCGATGGTTCTGCGACTTGTTGCCATGAATGGCCTGGGCGGGAATGCCGGCCTTTTCCAGGCTCTTCACGACCTTGTCGGCGCCGTGCTTGGTGCGGGTGAACACCAGCGCGCGGTTGACCGGCTCTTCCTTGAGCAGTTGAGCCAGCAGGTTCGGTTTGGCCGAGTGGTCGACCTGGATCACGCGCTGGGCGATACGCTCGACCGTCGACGAGACCGGCGTCACGGCCACTCTTGCCGGGTCGCGCAGCATGGCATCGGCGAGCTCGGCGATGTCCTTGGGCATGGTGGCCGAGAAGAACAGCGTCTGCCGCTTGATCGGCAGCTTGGACACGATCTTCCGGATGTCGTTGATGAAGCCCATGTCGAGCATGCGGTCGGCTTCGTCGAGCACCAGGAACTCGACCTGGTTCAGCTTCAGGGCATTTCCCTGGACGAGGTCGAGCAGCCGGCCTGGCGTGGCGACGAGCACTTCGAGGCCTGGCATGACGGCGCGGACCTGGCGTCCCATCGGGACGCCGCCGATCGCGAGCGCCGAGGTCAGCCGGATGTGACGGCCGTAGGTGTTGAAGCTGTCGAGAATTTGCCCGGACAGCTCGCGGGTCGGGCTCAGCACCAGCACGCGCGCCGTCTTCGGCTGCGGCTTGATGCGGTTCTGCAGCAGGCGGTGCAGGATCGGCAGCGCGAACGAGGCGGTCTTGCCGGTTCCGGTCTGGGCGATGCCGATCACGTCGCGGCCTTCGAGCGCGAGCGGAATGGTCTGGGCCTGGATCGGGGTGGGGGTGGTGTAGTTCTCTTCCTTCAGCGCGCGCGTCAGCGCGTCGGCGAGGTTAAAATCCTGGAAGGATGTCAAAAGATTGGGCTTTCCATATGAGGATAAGGCCCGTGTCGGCAGGCAGCCGGACGCGGGAGGGTGGTTGAGAGACACCCGCGTGTTTGGAGCGCCTAGATTGGATGGGGTAAAATGCGAAGCCAGAAGCTCTTGTCGAGCTAAAGAACACGCGGCTTGCAAAGATCCGGCCGATTCGCCTCGATCTCCGGGTTATATGGAGCAGGTAGACGGCACTTTCAAGGCCGATGCGTAACGGAGCGGCGATACAGCCGGTACTCTGCTGCTTTAAATTTAGCCATTCAAAACAAAGTGCATAAATTGTGCGCTCAATGCTGGCTGAATAATCAGTGTCTCTGCCTAAAGTAACGCCAGGGAGGTGCGGCCTTCCGTCGCGATTTTGCCGAGTTCTCCAGGGGCGTCAGAGACTTACGCGACGTGAACGGCATGGCATGCTTCTTGCGATTCTTCTGCCGCAGACCGCCGGCCGCCTTGGCTGCGAAGCACGTCTGCGTCAGGGAGATATTACCTCATGCTTACTCGACTCACTCAGGAATTAACGGCGCCGTTCAGCCGCCGTCGCTGGCTGGCTGCTGCTGCCGGCCTGGCACTCGGCGCGGCCGGCTTCGGCCCGGCCATGGCTGCCGACGACACCATCAAGATCGGCGTTCTGCATTCGTTGTCCGGAACCATGGCCATCAGCGAAACGACGCTGAAGGATACGATCCTGTTCCTGATCGACGAACAGAACAAGAAGGGCGGCGTGCTCGGCAAGAAGCTCGAGGCCGTCGTCGTCGACCCCGCTTCGAACTGGCCGCTGTTCGCCGAAAAGGCCCGCGAGCTGATCACCAAGAACAAGGTCGCGGTCGTGTTCGGCTGCTGGACCTCGGTGTCGCGCAAGTCGGTGCTGCCGGTGTTCAAGGAGCTCAACAGCATCCTGTTCTATCCGGTCCAGTACGAGGGCGAGGAGAGCGAGCGCAACGTGTTCTACACCGGTGCGGCGCCGAACCAGCAGGCGATCCCGGCGGTCGACTACCTGATGAAGGACGAGAAGGTGAAGCGCTGGGTGCTGGCGGGCACCGACTACGTCTATCCGCGCACCACCAACAAGATCCTGGAAGCCTACCTGAAGTCGAAGGGCGTGGCTCAGGAAGACATCATGATCAACTACACGCCGTTCGGTCACTCCGACTGGCAGACGATCGTCGCCGACATCAAGAAGTTCGGCTCGGCCGGCAAGAAGACCGCGGTGGTCTCCACCATCAACGGCGACGCCAACGTTCCGTTCTACAAGGAGCTCGGCAACCAGGGCGTCAAGGCCAAGGACATCCCGGTCGTCGCGTTCTCGGTGGGTGAGGAAGAGCTCGCCGGCATCGACACCAAGCCGCTGGTCGGCCATCTCGCCGCCTGGAACTATTTCGAGTCGATCAAGACCCCGGCCAACGAGAAGTTCATCAAGGAGTGGCAGGCCTACACCAAGAACCCGAAGCGCGTGACCAACGACCCGATGGAAGCCCACGTGATCGGCTTCAACATGTGGGTGAAGGCGGTCGAGAAGGTCAAGTCCACCGATCCGGACAAGGTCATCGACGCCCTCCCGGGCACCGAGGCGCCGAACCTGACCGGCGGCGTGTCCAAGATGCTGCCGAACCACCACATCACCAAGCCGGTGTTCATCGGCGAGATCAAGGGCGATGGCCAGTTCAGCGTCGTCTACAAGACCAAGGATCTGGTCCCCGGCGACGCCTGGTCGAAGGAGCTCGAGGGCTCCAAGGACCTGATCGGCGACTGGGTCGGCAAGAAGTGCGGCAACTTCAACGTCAAGACCAACAAGTGCCTGGGCTCGGGCACCTGATCTCGACCTGACGAACTCATCACGACCGGAGAAGGCGGCGATCACTGCCGCCTTCTCTCTTCCTCCTGCCGGGGTGGTCCAGTGCCTGCCATTGTTCTTGCGATCGTTCGCCGCCTTCTTCTGTCCATTGCCCTCATCGCGGCTGCCGCTCCGGCCTTCGCGGCCAGTTTCGAAGAATCCGTCGCCAAGTTCGCCAATGACGATTTCTCCGACACCGATGATGCGGTGAGCGAGATCGCCGTCTCCGGCAACCCGCTGGCGTTCCAGATCATCAGCGCGCTGCAGGACGAGCGGCTGATGTTCGATGCCGAGACCAAGAAGGTCTATGTCAAGCAGGCCGACGGCAAGATCATCGATGCTGCGACTGGCGCTGTCGTCGACAAGCTTCCCGACACTGCCGCCGCGGTCAGTCTCAACAACCGTTTGCGCCGGACCGTCGATGCCGCGCTCGGCGGCCTCACTCTTCTTTCGCCCGATCTCAGCACCCGCCTGTCGGCCGCGAAATCCGTTTTCAAGTCGCATGACGAGGCGACGCTGCCGACCGTGGAATCGGCGCTCGCCAAGGAAACCAACCGCGGCGTCAAGCAGGCGCTGACCGAGGCGCGCGCCGCCATTCTGCTGTTCAAGTCCGACGCCAGCGAGGTCGACAAGCTCGAAGCGGTTGCGACCATCAGGGCGCGCAGCGATCAGGAGGCCCTGGCGCTGCTGACCGAGATCAGCAGCGGCGATCAGCCCCCGAGCGTCGCCAAAGCCGCCGCGGGCGCGATCGCCTCGATCCAGAGCTCGCTTGCGATCTGGTCCGGGGTGCAGAACGCCTGGTATGGCCTCTCGCTCGGATCGGTACTGCTGCTCGCGGCCATCGGCCTTGCCATCACCTTCGGCGTCATGGGCGTCATCAACATGGCCCATGGCGAGATGGTGATGCTGGGGGCCTACACGACCTTCGTCGTCCAGGAGATCATCCGCACGCGCTATCCGGCGCTGTTCGACTATTCGCTGCTGATCGCGGCGCCGCTGGCCTTCCTGGTGGCCGGCGCGATCGGCGTGGTCATCGAACGGACCATCATCCGCTTCCTCTATGGGCGTCCGCTGGAGACGCTGCTCGCCACCTGGGGGCTGTCGCTGATCCTGCAACAGGCGGTGCGCTCGGCGTTCGGTCCGACCAACCGCGAGGTCGGCAACCCCTCCTGGATGAGCGGCGCCTTCGAGCTTGGCCAGATCACCATCACCTACAACCGGCTCTGGATCCTCTGTTTCACCATGGCGGTGTTCGCGATCTTGCTCGCCATGCTGCGCTACACGGCTTTGGGCCTGGAGATGCGCGCGGTCACACAGAACCGGCGCATGGCGGCCTCGATGGGTATTGCGACCTCGCGGGTCGATGCGCTCACCTTCGGGCTGGGCTCGGGCATTGCCGGCATCGCCGGCGTGGCGCTGTCGCAGATCGACAATGTCAGCCCCAATCTCGGCCAGAGCTACATCATCGATTCCTTCATGGTCGTCGTGTTCGGCGGCGTCGGCAATCTCTGGGGCACCCTGGTCGGCGCCTTCACGCTTGGCATCGCCAACAAGTTCCTGGAGCCGGTGGCGGGCGCCGTGCTCGGCAAGATCGCGATCCTGGTGCTGATCATCCTGTTCATTCAGAAGCGCCCGCGCGGCCTGTTCGCGCTCAAGGGCCGGGCGGTGGAAGCATGATGCCGCATATGCTGACGAGGTCGCTGGACCGCGCCGCGACCATCTTCGTGCTGGTCGTTGCGGCCTGCGGCATCCTGATTCCGCTGTCCAATCTGCTGCTGCCGGCCGGCTCGGCCTTGCAGGTGCCGACCTATCTGGTCGCGCTGTGGGGCAAATATGTCTGCTACGCCATCCTGGCGCTCTCGATCGACCTGATCTGGGGCTATTGCGGCATTCTCTCGCTCGGCCACGGCGCGTTCTTCGCGCTCGGCGGCTACGCGATGGGCATGTACCTGATGCGCCAGATCGGCACCCGCGGCGTCTATGGCAATCCGATCCTGCCCGACTTCATGGTGTTCCTGAACTATTCCAAGCTGCCCTGGTACTGGTACGGCTTCGACATGTTCTGGTTCGCAGCGCTGATGGTGCTCGTCGTGCCCGGCCTGCTCGCCTTCTGCTTCGGATGGCTCGCCTTCCGCTCGCGCGTGACCGGCGTCTATCTGTCGATCATCACCCAGGCGATGACCTATGCGCTGCTGCTCGCCTTCTTCCGCAACGATTTCGGCTTCGGCGGCAATAACGGCCTGACCGACTTCAAGGATATCCTCGGCTTCAACGTCCAGGCGGAGGGCACCCGCGCCGCGCTGTTTGCGCTGAGCTGCCTCTCACTCATTCTGGCCTTCCTGATCTGCCGGGCCGTCGTGTCGTCGAAACTCGGTAAGGTGCTGATTGCAATCCGCGACGCCGAGTCCCGCACGCGCTTCCTCGGCTATCGCGTCGAGTCCTACAAGCTGTTCGTGTTCACGCTGTCGGCCTGCATGGCCGGCGTCGCAGGCGCGCTTTATGTTCCGCAGGTCGGCATCATCAACCCCTCGGAGTTTGCGCCGGGCAATTCGATCGAAGCCGTGATCTGGGTGGCAGTCGGCGGTCGCGGCACGCTGGTCGGCGCCGCACTCGGCGCCGTCGTCGTGAACTACGCCAAGACGTTCTTCACGTCTGGCGTGCTGGCGCCCTACTGGCTGTTCATGCTCGGTGCGCTGTTCGTGCTCGTGACCCTGCTGCTGCCCAAGGGCATCATCGGCACCTTCAATTCGTGGTGGGACCAGTTCACCAGCAAGACGCCGAACGCCGACAGCGCCGCCCGCGAGGACGGCGTCACCGAACCCAAGATGGCGGAGTGAGCGCATGAACGTGATGGATACGCGATCGACCTCGGCGCTGCTCTACCTCGACGCCGTGCATGTCTCTTTCGATGGCTTCCACGCCATCAACAACCTCTCGCTGGCACTCGAGCCGGGCGAGATGCGCGCCATCATCGGCCCGAACGGCGCCGGCAAGACCACGATGATGGACATCATCACCGGCAAGACCAAGCCGGACGAGGGCACGGTGCTGTTCGACGGCAAGACCGACCTGACCCGCCTCGACGAGACCCGCATCGCCGAACTCGGCATCGGCCGCAAGTTTCAGAAGCCGACCGTGTTCGAGAGCCAATCGGTCGAGGACAATTTGCTGCTCGCGCTCAACGTCGACCACAGCGTCAAGGGCACGTTGTTCTGGCGTGGCTCGAGGGGCGAGGCCGAGCAGATCGACAAGGTGCTGGAGACGGTGCGGCTCAAGGATGTCCGCCGCAAGCTCGCCGGCAGCCTGTCTCATGGCCAGAAGCAGTGGCTGGAGATCGGCATGCTGCTGGCGCAGGATCCGAAGCTGCTGCTGGTCGACGAGCCGGTGGCCGGCATGACCGATGTCGAGACGCATCAGACTGCCGAGCTGCTCAAGGAAATCAACAAGGATCATACCGTCATGGTCGTCGAGCACGACATGACCTTCGTCCGCGAGCTCGGCGTCAAGGTCACCTGCCTGCATGAAGGCACTGTCCTGGCCGAGGGCACCATCGATCAGGTGTCGTCGAACGATCGGGTGATCGAGGTCTATCTGGGCCGCTAGCTGGTCGGCGAATAGCGAATGGCGAGTAGCGAATAGGGCAAGGGACGATGACGCAGAGAATTCAATCTATTCGCTATTCGCTATTCGCCATTCGCCCATCAACGACCGGAGGCCGCTGATGCTGAGCGTCGACAACATCAACCTCTATTACGGCGCCGCCCAGGCGCTGCGCGGCGTCTCGATCGCGGCGGAGCCCGGCAAGGTCACCTGCGTGCTCGGCCGCAATGGCGTCGGCAAGACCTCGCTGCTGCGGGCGCTGGTCGGGCAGTATCCGCTGGCCTCCGGCACCATCACCTTCGACGGCGCCGACATCACCCATCTCAAGCCCTATGAGCGGGCGCGCAAGGGCATCGGCTTCGTGCCGCAGGGCCGCGAGATATTCCCGCTGCTCACGGTCGAGGAAAACCTCAAGACCGGCTTCGGTCCGCTGAAGCGCGCCGACCGCAGCATCCCGGACGACGTGTTCTCGCTGTTTCCGGTGCTGCAGTCGATGCTCGGCCGGCGCGGTGGCGACCTCTCCGGCGGCCAGCAGCAGCAGCTCGCGATCGGGCGGGCCATGGTGATGCGGCCAAAGGTGCTGCTGCTGGACGAGCCGACCGAGGGCATCCAGCCCTCGATCATCAAGGACATCGGCCGGGCCATTTCGTACCTGCGTAATCTCGGCAATATCGCCATCGTACTGGTCGAGCAGTATCTCGACTTTGCCTGCGAACTCGGCGACAACTTCGCGGTCATGGATCGCGGCGCGGTCAAGTTCACTTGCACGCGCGCCAATCTCGATCCGGCCGAGATCAGCCGCCAGATGGCGCTGTGACCACGACGTAGCTTCCCGACGCGGGCTCGCCTCGCGTCTGGTCCCAGGGGAGGGGATCGATGCGGGCCGATCCCGCCAACGCCGCTGCCGATATTTTCGAGGCCAACCGCGCCCGCGGCGCGGTGCGCTTCGACGCGCGGCTGCAGGACGGCATGACGCGTCGCCATCATCTGCATGAATCCGGCTCGCTACGGGTGCGCTTTCCCTCGCCCGAGGACGGTGGCCTGTCAGCGATGTTCGTCAATACGGCCGGCGGCATCGCCGGCGGCGATCGCTTCGCGATCGAGGTCGCGGCCGGCGAGGGCAGCCGCGTGACGCTGTCGAGCGCCGCGGCCGAAAAGGTCTATCGCGCCGCCGGCAAGCCTGCGGAGCTCGATATCGCGCTGAGCGCCCATGCGGGTGCCCACATCTCCTGGCTGCCGCAGGAAACGATCCTGTTCGACCGCGCCCGCATCCGTCGCCGCATCGACATCGACCTCGCGGCCACCGCCTCGCTGCTGCTGTGCGAGATCGTCGTGTTCGGGCGCACGGCCATGGGGGAGACGATGCGCGAGGGCGAGTTCGTCGACCGCTGGCGGGTCCGGCGCGGCGGCAAGCTGGTGTTCGCCGAGACGGTCCGCCTCGACGGGGACATTAGCGACAAACTGGCGCAGCCGGCCATCGCCAAGGGCGCAGCCGCGATCGGGACCGCGCTGATCGTCCCAGGCGACGCCGCACTGGTCGAGCGCATCAGGGAGAGCCTGCCGGCCTTCCGTGGAGAGGCCGGGTTGTCGGCCTGGAATGGATTTGCAATGGCGCGCTTCTGTGCCCAAGATGCCGCGAGCCTGCGTGCCGACATGATGGCGGTGCTTGGCTGTGCGTCGACCGGGCCGTTGCCGCGGCTGTGGCTCAACTAGACGTTTACCAACTGACGATCATTAGAAGACGATCACAAGAGAGTCCGCATGAACCTGTCTCCCCGCGAAAAGGACAAGCTCCTGATCTCGATGGCCGCCATCGTGGCGCGCCGCAGGCTTGAGCGCGGCGTCAAGCTGAATCATCCCGAGGCGGTCGCGATCATCTCCGATTTCATCCTCGAAGGCGCGCGCGACGGCCGCACTGTAGCCGAACTGATGCAGGCTGGCGCCCAGGTCCTGACCCGCGACCAAGTGATGCCTGGCATCCCCGAGATGATCCATGACATCCAGGTCGAAGCGACGTTTCCGGACGGCACCAAGCTGGTCACGGTGCACGAGCCGATCCGCTAAATCATTGCACGTCACTCCGGGACGGCGCGCAGCGCCGGGCCCGGAATCCAGAGATGGCTTGAAAACAATCGTTTGAGATTCCGGGTTCGGTCCTGCGAACCGCCCCGGAATGACGGAGAAAAAGCGAAATGATCCCCGGCGAACTCTTCATCCAGGACGGCGAGATCGAGCTCAATGCCGGCCGCAAGACCGTGACCCTGTCGGTCGCCAACACCGGCGACCGGCCGATCCAGGTCGGCTCGCACTACCATTTCTTCGAGACCAATCCGGCGCTGAAGTTCGATCGCAAGAAAGCCAGGGGCATGCGGCTCGACATCGCGGCCGGCACGGCGGTGCGCTTCGAGCCGGGCCAGACCCGCGACGTGCAGCTGGTGGCGCTCGCCGGCAAGCGCACCGTCTACGGCTTCCGTGGCGACGTCATGGGCAAGCTGTAGAGCGATGCTGAGCGGATTGTGCCTCGTTTCCGAAGCGGCTGAGCTCGCGGCGCGCCGCCACGCCGGCCAGCAGCGCAAGGGCCGCGACGAGGAGCCCTATGTCAATCATCTGGCCGAGGTGGCGAATATCCTGGCGGCCGCCTGCGCCGGCGAGGACGCCGAATTGGTCGCAGCCGGTTGGCTGCATGACGTCATCGAGGACACCGACACCGCAGCCGACGAGCTGACGCAGCGTTTCGGACAGCGCGTCGCCGGGCTGGTCGAGGAGGTCACCGACGACATGACCTTGCCGAAGAGCGAGCGGCGCCAGGTCCAGGTCATCGCAGCTCCCGGCAAATCGGCCGGCGCCAAGCAGATCAAGATCGCCGACAAGATCAGCAACATCCGCGTCCGCATCGTCTTCGAGCCGGACCTGGAGCAGCAGCTCGAGCTGATGGAGTATGTCGGCTGGGCCGAGCAGGTCGTCGCCGGCTGCCGCGGTGTGAACGCGCGGCTGGATGCGCTGTTCGACGAAACGGTTGCGAATGCGCGGGGGTCGTTGTGAGCGGATCGCCAGTGTCGCGAAATCAAGACAAGCAGAGCTGAGTGGGGGCCATCGATGTCCGTCAAGATCAAGCGTTCCGTCTATGCCGACATGTTCGGCCCGACCACCGGCGACAAGGTGCGGCTCGCCGATACCGATCTGATCATCGAGGTGGAGAAGGACTTCACCATCTATGGCGAGGAGGTGAAGTTCGGCGGCGGCAAGGTCATCCGTGACGGCATGGGGCAGTCGCAGGCGACCAACAAGCAGGGCGCCGCCGACACCGTCATCACCAACGCTTTGATCGTCGACCACTGGGGCGTCGTGAAGGCCGACGTCGCGATCAAGGAAGGCATGATCAGCGCGATCGGCAAGGCCGGTAATCCCGATATCCAGCCGGGCGTGACCATCGTGATCGGACCGGGCACCGACGTCATCGCCGGCGAGGGCAAGATCCTTACCGCCGGCGGCTTCGACAGCCACATCCATTTCATCTGCCCGCAGCAGATCGAGCACGCGCTGATGGCGGGCGTCACCTCGCTGCTCGGCGGCGGCACCGGCCCGTCGCACGGCACCTTCGCCACCACCTGCACGCCCGGCCCCTGGCACATCGGCCGTATGATGCAGTCGTTCGATGCGTTCCCCGTGAACCTCGGCATTTCCGGCAAGGGCAACGCCTCGCGTCCGGCCGCGCTGGTCGAGATGATCAAGGCCGGCGCCTGCGCGCTGAAGCTGCACGAGGACTGGGGCACGACACCGGCTGCGATAGACAATTGTCTGTCGGTCGCTGACGACTACGACGTGCAGGTGATGCTGCACTCGGACACGCTCAACGAATCCGGTTTCGTCGAGGACACGATCAAGGCCTTCAAGGGTCGCACCATCCACGCCTTCCACACCGAAGGCGCCGGTGGCGGCCACGCCCCTGACATCATCAAGGTCGCCGGCCTGAAGAACGTGCTGCCGTCCTCGACCAATCCGACCCGGCCGTTCACGCGCAACACCATCGACGAGCATCTCGACATGCTGATGGTGTGCCACCATCTCGATCCGTCGATCGCCGAGGACCTCGCCTTTGCCGAAAGCCGCATCCGCAAGGAGACGATCGCGGCGGAGGACATCCTGCACGATCTCGGCGCGCTCTCGATGATGTCGTCGGACTCGCAGGCGATGGGCCGGCTCGGCGAGGTCATCATCCGGACCTGGCAGACCGCCGACAAGATGAAGAAGCAGCGCGGTGCGCTGCCGCAGGACAAGGGCAAGGACAACGACAATTTCCGCGTCAAGCGCTACATCGCCAAGTACACGATCAATCCGGCGATCGCCCACGGCGTGTCGAAGCTGATCGGCTCGATCGAGAAGGGCAAGCTCGCCGACCTCGTACTGTGGTCGCCGGCCTTCTTCGGCGTCAAGCCCGACTGCGTCATCAAGGGCGGCACCATCGTCGCCGCGCCAATGGGCGATCCCAACGCCTCGATCCCGACCCCGCAGCCGGTGCACTACCAGCCGATGTTCGGCGCGTTCGGCAAGTCGCTGACGGCCTCCTCGGTGATCTTCACCTCCAAGGCCGCGATCACCGGCGGGCTTGCCCGCAAGCTCGGCCTGTCCAAGAAGCTCTATGCGGTGCAGAACACCCGCGGCAAGATCTCGAAGAAGAGCATGATCCACAATGATGCGACGCCGAACATCGAGGTCGATCCGGAGACCTATGAGGTGCGCGCCGATGGCGAGCTCCTGACCTGCGAGCCGGCCGAGGTGCTGCCCATGGCGCAGCGATACTTCATGTTCTAGACTTCCGCCCGGTACAAGAAACCAGAAACGTACCGGGAGGACTGCTTCGTGATCTATGTCGTCGCCACCTTGACCATCAAGCCCGAAACGCGCGCCGAATTCATTGCCGCCGCCACCGCCTGCATCGAAGGGACCCGCAAGGAACCCGGCAATATCGCCTATGATTTGCACGAGAGCGTCACCGACCCGACCAGGATGGTGTTCGTCGAGCAGTGGGAGAACGCCGAGGCCCTGGTGCCGCATCGCGCGACCGAGCACATGAAGACGTTCGGGCGCGTGGCAGTGAAATGCATGGCGGCGCCGCCCAAGATCGAGATCATTACGCCTGAGAAGGTCGATGTTCGCTGAACGGAATATCAGAATGAGGGTTTCAGCATGATCCGCGCCACCCGCGTGCTCGGGCAGCATCGTTGGAAAGAGGCGGCCGCCGATTCCGTCCTGCTCGATTTCGATGATCGGCACCGGCGGCGGCTGGCGATGGCCGGCACGCGCGGGCTCGAGTTCCTGCTCGACCTCGAGCACGCTACCGCGCTGCGCGGTGGCGATGCCCTGGTGCTGGAGGACGGGCGGCTGATCGAGGTCGTGGCGGCGGCAGAGCCGCTGCTCGAGATCCGCGCCAGCGATCCGCACCATCTGGTGCGGCTCGCCTGGCACCTCGGCAACCGGCATCTGCCGACCCAGATCATGGCCAAGAGCCTGCGCATCCGCCGCGATCATGTGATCGAGGCGATGGTCAAGGGTCTCGGCGCGCGCGTGATCGAGATCGAGGCGCCGTTCGATCCGGAAGGCGGCGCCTATGCCGAGCCCAGCCATGCGCATGATGATCATGATCATCACGGGCATGACCACCACGGCCACGATCACCACCATGATCATGGTGCCCATGATCATGCGCATCACGGCCACGACCATGACCACGGCCACGCGCACGATGCTCCTCATGTGCACGACGAGCATTGCGGCCATGATCACCACGATCATTCCCATCACGGTCATTCCCATGCTCATGACCACAAGTGAGCGCGCGGGCTCCTTGGAGGCGATGACCGGACTGGATCACGCGGCGCTCTACCGGCTGATGACGTGGCTGTCGCCGGCGTTCCCGGTCGGCGGCTTCTCCTATTCCAGCGGCATCGAATGGGCCGTCGAAGCCGGCGACATCACCGACGCCGCCTCGCTGCGCGGCTGGCTCGCGACGATGCTCACCGAGGGCGCTGGCTTCAGCGATGCCGTGTTCCTGGCCCACGCCCATCGTGCGGCTGAGCTGGGAAGCGACACGGCGCTAAGCGAGGTCGCCGAGCTGGCTGCGGCCTTCGTGCCGTCGCGCGAGCGCCAGCTGGAAACGACCGCGCAAGGGCTCGCCTTCATCGAGATCGCACGGTCCGCCTGGAGCTGTTCAGGTCTCGACGACGCGGTGTCGCAATGCGAGGCTATCGTCTATCCGATCGCCGTAGGACTTGTCGGCGCGCTCCATGGCGTGCCGCTGGCGCCGTTGCTACACGGGTTCCTGCATGCCGTGACGTCGAACTGGATTTCGGCCGGCAGCCGGCTTGTTCCGTTGGGGCAGACGGACAGCCAGCGCGTGCTGGCAGCGCTGGAGCCCGTGGTCGTCGCAACGGCCGAGCGTGCTCTGGTCGCTTCGCTCGATGACATCGGCAGTGCGTGCTTCCGGGCCGATCTGGCCGGTCTCCGTCACGAGACGCAGTATACGAGGTTGTTCCGCTCGTGAGGGCGGCTCGCCGGCGCCAATGCGCGGCGGCGATCAGATCTGGTGATTTTCAGTCCCCGTCTTCGCAGGGGACGACAGAAGGGCATACGATATGGCTTCGTCTCACGGTCCGCTCCGCGTCGGAGTTGGCGGCCCCGTCGGTTCCGGAAAGACCGCGCTGATGGATCTGCTCTGCAAGTCGATGCGGGAGCGCTACGACATCGCGGCGATCACCAATGACATCTACACCAAATGGGATGCCGAATTTCTCGTCCGTTCCGGCTCGCTGACGCCTGACCGCATCGCCGGCGTCGAGACCGGCGGATGCCCGCATACGGCGATCCGGGAGGACGCATCGATGAATCTCGCGGCCGTGGCCGACATGCGCGCCAAGTTTCCCGGCCTCGATCTCGTGCTCATCGAGTCCGGCGGCGACAATCTGGCCGCGACGTTCTCTCCGGAACTGGCCGACATCACGATCTACGTGATCGATGTCGCTGCCGGCGACAAGATCCCCTCGAAGGGCGGTCCTGGCATCACCCGCTCCGACCTGCTTGTGATCAACAAGATCGATCTCGCGCCGCATGTCGGCGCCTCCCTGGAGAAGATGGAGACGGACGCCAGGCGCATGCGCGGCGAGCGGCCGTTCGTCATGACCAACCTGAAGAAGAGCCAGGGTCTCGACCGGATCATCGGTTTCATCGAAGCCAAGGGCGGCCTCAAGCCGTCGGCCTGAGCGGCTGATCCGGCCGGATCAGTGTGACGTTGCTGTCCTTGTCTGCCGGTCTGGCAGACGCAAAAAAGCCTTACCCGGCCGGAACAACTTCTGCTTTCCGCTGTTGCTTCCGCCCGGGGTGCGCCTTTGTCAAAGGCGTTTTGCCAAGGGCGCCCTGGCGGCTGATGGACGGCCGGTATTCTGGGATCTTTTCGCTGACTGCTCCGATCACTTCCGCTCGCCCCGAGTTACGCTACTTGAGTCGCAGGCCCGGTTATTGGATGACTCGTTTTCTCGTTCGCCAACCCTTGACCTTAGAGTAAACGAGTGCTGCGGCTGGGAGTCATCATTGGTTTGATCGCGCTGCTCGGCACGGCGTTGTCCGGCCTCGCGGCCTATCGCGTTCATGACCAGGAGCTGGTTCTTGATCGTATTGCGCTGGCACGCGCCATTGATGTCCATGCCAGCCTGGTCCAGGACCGACTGACCGAGCGCGAGCTGCTGGCGCGGGTGGCCTCGGGATTGTTTCGGGCTCCGTCCGTCATCAAGGCCAACATGCTGGAGCCGCTGCGGTCGTCGATCTACGCCTTCAAGACCGATTTCGTGGTGGCGTCCTGGATCGCGCGGCTGCGGCCCGACGAGCTTCCGGTCGCACAGGCCGAACTGCGCCAGGCAGGCTTTCCCAACCCGACCATCCGCAACTACGACGACACGCCGCTCGGCCCCAACGTCGACCGTCCTCTGGACGTCCTGATGGATCTCGAGCCGCGGAATGCCGAAACCTCCCGGCTTCCGGGCATGGCGCTCGATCGTCAACCCATCGTCGGGCCGATGCTGGCGCGCGCCATGGCCGAGGGCAAGCCGGTCGCCTCCGATCCCACGCCGCTGTTGCGCCCCAATGGCCCCGTCGGGATCGTTCTGGCGGCGCCGGTGGTCCCGCAGGGGGCGACGGCGCCGGCAGGCTTCGTGACGTTTTCCTATGAGATCGGACCGTTGCTGCTGACCAACGATGATCTCTCGCTGTTCTCGGTCGCGTTGAAAGACCCGCGGAACGCCTCGGACGAGCTGGTGGCCAACGATCAAGGGGCGGTGACGGGCCGGACGCGCGGCCCGGACGATCCGGCGCCGTCGTCGACGCGCACCGTCGCCTTCGGCAATCACGACTGGTCGCTGGTCTATTACGCCAAGAGCAATTCAGTGCGGCGGGCGCAACAGACCGCGGTGATCGTCGGCGTGATCGGGCTCGCGCTGACCGGCATCATTTGCGGCCTGTTTGGCTACGTCGCCTACAACAACCTCCGGCTCAGCCGTGAGATCCAGGTGCGGATCGGCTTCGAGCGCCGTCTGACGGCGGTCATCGACGAGCTGAACCACCGGGTCAAGAACATCCTCGCGGTGATCCAATCGATCGTGACGCGCACGCTGCGCCACGGCAGCGACATCGACGTTGCGCGAGAGCTGCTGATCGGGCGGATCCATGCGATGTCGAATGTGGTCACGCTGCTGAGCGAGAGCCAGTGGCAGGGCGTTCAGTTGCGCGGCCTGTTCGAAGCCCGCGCCATCCCGCATGCCGAGCGTATTGCCGTGAGCGGGCCGGACATCACCGTGAGCGCCCGGGCCGCGCAGAGCCTGTCGCTGCTGTTCTTCGAACTCGCCTCGCATTCCGACGAAGGGCTTTCGCTGGTCGGCAAGCACCCGCACATCACCGCGAAATGGGAGGTGACGGGTGAGGAGCCCAATACCGTGTTCAATTTCCGCTGGGAGGAGTGCAACACCAGCGAAGCGACGCGGCGGCCGGACAGCGAGTTCGGCCTGATCCTGCTCGATCGGGTGGCTCCGGAAGCGCTCGGTGGAACGTCGAAGCGCCTCTTCACCGAGGCGAGCTACGTCTATGAGCTGACCGCTCCGATGGAGACGGTGGTCGACATGACCGAGCGTGATCGCACCGAACAGTTCTCCGCGCCGGTCCGCCCGCCCAAGTAATCCCACTCATCCGGGACTGATCCATCGAACGCGAAAAGGCGGCTCTGGTGGAGCCGCCTCTTCAGCTTTGTTGACAGGCGTGAGCGGCGTTACCCGCCGCTGCCGCCGATCACGGCCCGCACCGTCTCATCGGGGCCGAAATCCTCGGCACCTTCGACGTAGAGCAGCGCCGCGAGCTTCGAGCGCGCGCGGTTGACGCGGCTCTTGATCGTGCCCACGGCGCAGCCGCAGATCGCCGCCGCATCCTCGTAGGAGAAGCCGGAGGCTCCGACCAGGATCAATGCTTCGCGCTGATCCTGAGGCAGCTTCTCGAGTGCGACGCGGAACTCCTCGAACTCGAGATGCGCCCCTTGAGAGGGATGCGTCTTGAGCGTCTTGGCGTAGTTGCCTTCGGCATCTTCGACCTCGCGCCGGCGTTTGCGATAGTCGGAACGGAACAGGTTGCGCAGAATCGTAAACAACCACGCGGGCAGATTTGAGCCCGGTTGAAACGAGTCGATGTTTGCCAGCGCCCTGAGCAAAGTCTCCTGCACCAGATCGTCGGCGCGATCGCTGTTACCACTCAAGGAAATTGCAAAAGCGCGGAGGCTTGGGACGGCTGCAAGAATATCGTCCCGCAAGGAATCAGTGAGAGGCATTCACTCCCTCCCGTCGTTCTGGTCGTTGGATCCCCCGCCGTTCTCCACGTGGGACTGTGCTGCCGGCGCATCAAGCTTGCGGACAAGATCTGCAAACCGGTCAGGAACACCCTGACGGACGACATCGTCGTACATCGCGCGGAGTTGATGACCGATCCGTGATTGGATCTCCGCGTTGAGCCCGCCGGGTTTGCGAGGTGCCGCATTCTTGCTGGCTTGAGACTTTACATCTTTCATGACCTTTTCCACGTTTCCCCGAGAGTTAAGTCTCTGAAGCTTCAAGAATTATCCTCGCCATCGAGGAGGTCTGATCGGGAACTAATGCAACCGGGCGAGAAAAGTTCCACGGGTATGTGGAACTTTTCTTCCTTTCAGGCGTAATCAGCCCATCATGGAACCGGGGCGGAAGCCCAGATTACCGAATGGAGTGGGGATGAGCCGATCACAGCTAGTTGCTGAACATTTGCCGCTGTTGCGAAGGTATGCCCGTGCCCTCACCGGCAGCCAGGGTTCCGGAGATGCTTACGTCGGCGCCATGCTGGAGGCTTTGATCCAGGATCCGTCGGTGCTGGACGAACGCTACGGGGCTCGCGCGGGTCTGTTCCGACTGTTTACGCAGATCTGGAACTCGGTCGCACTGAATGACGACGCCGAAGTGGCGACCTTGCCGATGCCGCCCGAGCGGCGCCTCTCCAACATCACGCCCCTCCCGCGGCAGGCGTTCCTGCTGCTGTCGCTCGAAGGTTTTCCGGAAGAGGAAGTGTCGTTCATTCTCGACATCGACGTCGCCGAGACCCGCCGGCTGGCGGATGCGGCGGGGCGCGAGCTCGCGGCCGAGATTGCCACCGATGTGCTGATCATCGAGGACGAGACCTTCATCGCGATGGATCTCGAGAGTCTCGTCAAGAATCTCGGTCACAACGTCATCGGCGTCGCCCGCACGCATGCCGATGCGGTCGCGCTCGCCAAGAACAAGAAGCCCGGCCTGATCCTGGCCGACATTCAGCTCGCCGACGGTTCGTCCGGTCTGGATGCGGTCAATGAGCTGCTGCGGACGTTCGAAGTCCCGGTCGTCTTCATCACCGCCTATCCGGAGCGGTTCCTGACCGGTGAGCGGCCGGAGCCGGCCTTCCTGATCTCCAAGCCGTTCCAGCCCGCGATGGTCTCGGCCGTCGCCAGCCAGGCGCTGTTCTTCCAACGCAATTCGCGCAACAGGATGCCCAAGCCTGCCGCCTGAGCGGTCGTAACGATGTCAGCTGGTTCGCGGCGCGCTCGTCGGAGCGCGCCGCTTTTTGTTGAATCATGTGTTGGGGATCAAGGTCAGCAGCCGCGACAGACGCCGTTCAATCGCGCCTTGAGCGCGGCATCATTCGGCTTGGTTTCTTCGAATTGAAGCCTGGTTTCCTCGAACGTCATGATCCCCGACGTCCGCCTCGGTGCAAACACGACCGGCAGCAGCAACGTCAGATCGTGCTCTGGCAGATCCGGGGGTGGCGGAGGAAACGGCTGGGTCCTCTCGACCATGGCCAAAGCCTCCTGGTCGAGCGCCGGATCCCCTGTGCTTTCGATCAGTGCGGCGGAGATGAGGTGTCCTGATCCGTCGATGCGGAAGACCACCTTGGCACTGCCGCCCTGATCGGTGGCCTCAGGCGGGTACCGCCGGTGCGCCTTCAGCGCCGCAACGAGGCTCTTGATCCAATCATCCTTGGCGCCGTCGGCCGCAGCCATCGTCGGCACGAGGCTCAGCATGGTCAGCGCCACCAACCCTCGCAACAAACCTGCCGTCCCCTGCATGTCCATCCCCAAGCGCGTCGCAGCAAGGCTGGCGCGCGGGGGCAAATATAGCGCTCGATCAACGAGGGGAAAACTGCCGTTGCCTTTGGCGGGGGGAGAAAGGATGCGGGGCACCGCCGGCATCACCACGGCGGTGCCCCGCGTCGCCGGTCAATGGGGCAGGGGGAATAACCGGCTGCCTTGATGACGCGCGAGCCAAGAAGTCGTTCCCATCGCGCTCAATTATTTTCGTCACAGATGGCATTCGTTGACACACGGTTAAGTGATTTGCCCATCCCAGAACCCAGTTCCTGCGACTTACGTTGATAGGCCGATCGCCTGCCGGCGAGGGGAGTAGTGACATGTCGCAGACCGGAAAAGTTGTCATCTTCGGCACCCTCGCGGCGTCCGCCATGCTCGTGGGGGCGATTCAGCTCGCCTCCGGACACGATCTCGCGTCCGATGTTCCGCAGACGTCGGCCGGCGACATCTCAAACGTGACTGCCGGCAGCGTCAACAGGGCGTCCAAGACCGACCGTGCGGCTGCCGTGGCCGGTGCGACGTCGACGCAGACGGTGTCGGTCAAGCTGGCGGCCTTTGCTGAGACCACGTTCCTGCTTCGACTGCCACTCACGCCTTCTGGCGTGACCGCGGGTGGCAGTAGCGTTCCCACGCGCCTACAGACAGGCTCACAGATCATCAGCGCGGAAAACGAGCGTCGGGTGACGAAACATCCGATCGCATGCGAACCGTCGGTCTCCGTGCTGACTGAGATTGCAAAGCGATTGCAGCCGGGGCGATGCGTGACCTGATCACCACGCGCCGCATCTTCGTCGGCGACGCCGTGTTGATATGACGGCTGAGAAGCGCGCTCAGTGAATGAGCTCGTGTCAGCCTGCTACTCTGCAGGCTCGGCGTCTCCGGTCATCTGACCCCGGGCGAGGAGGCCTAACGCCAATCCCCCGACGGCGAGAATGGGGATCAGCCGTTTCAACCCGACCATCCGCACGACCTGCAATCCGCTGGCGAGCAACATCGGATCGGCAAGCAGGGACTGAGCCGCTGACCGCGCGGCCTCCGTCGGCCGCAGGGCGCGGGCCTGAACGGAGCGCTTGCGGACGATATAGCTGACCGCTGCGATCAAGGTGACGACGAAGAAGACGGCCGCGCCAGTGAGGCATGCCGCGATCAGTCCGTAGCGCTGCAACACAGCAACGAACGCGGCGGCGCACAGGAAGCAGGTCGTGATGAACAGTCCTATCGCCGCAGCAAATGCCAGCGACGTCAGCCGGACGGTGTGGCCGGTCGATTCCTTGACGTCTGCAATCATCCGCTGAAGCATGTCTCTTCTCCCGGTTCTCGTCGGCGCGACCCGACAAATTCAAATCGGCGCCGAAAGCGGCGCCGACACGGTTTAAGCTCGGAACCTGCGCTCGATCAGGAGCTACAGGCTCACCTCTTCCAGGACACGCCGATCAGGAATCCCAGTCCAAGTGCAAGGCCGACCGTCGCCAGCGGACGCTGCGAGATGACGTCCTCCAGTCGCTCTTCGAGCGAATTCGCTGCATCTTGAGCTGCGCCGAGCATCGCGCTGCCGCGCTCAGACATGTCGTCGATCGTCTGGTCCACGTTCTCGCGTGCCTGGCGATAGCCGCTGCGCGCCTGTTTGCCGGCCTGACCGGCGAAGGCGTTGAGCACGTCGGTGATCTGATCAGTGAGAGCTGAGATATCGTTCTTCACGGCGCGGACATCCTTCTGCAGACGTTCATAGTTTGCTTTGTCGGTGAGATCTTTCAGGGCAGTTTCACCATCGGTCGGCGGCATTGGTGGCTCCCGAAGCAAGGTGATGGGCGTATGTTCGACAAACGCTGCGCATCGATTGAAGTTCCTGCGATGAAACCGAATTAGCCCGCGGGCAGTTGCGGCGAATCGTCCGGCAGCAGGTGCTCCTTCACGATCAGGCCGACGATCAGCAGCGGCGAAGCGAGAAAGGCTCCCATCGGGCCCCACAGCCATGTCCAGAAGGCCAATGCGATGAAGACCGCGAGCGCGTTGAGCGCAAGCCGCCTGCCGATGATGGTGGGCGTCACGAAGTGGCCCTCCATGAAGGTGATCACGGCAAAGATCAGCGGCCCCACCATTCCGCCGCTCAAGGTCGGGAATGCGATTGCGCCGACCAGAACCAGCACGACGAACATCGCGATCGGGCCGATGATCGGAACGAAGTTGAGCGTTGCGGCGAGCGCGCCGAGGCCGGCCGGATTCGGCATCCCCGTGAGCGCGCAGGCCAGACCGGTCGCGATGCCGACGCCGGTGTTGATGAGCGTGACCGTCAGCAGGTAGTTGCCGAGATGCAGCTCGAGCTCGTTGAGGATCCGCAACGTCCGCAAGCGGGCCTCATGATCGCCGAACGTCATGATCAGCGTCCGCCGCAGATCGCGCCAGCTTGCGATGAACAGCACGAGCGTCGCGAAGAAGAGCATGAATTCGGTGAAGGTCGGAGAGAGGAATTCGATCGTCGGCTGCACCCAGTCGAACTTTGGAAGCTCCAGGGTGGTTGGGGTCTGCACGCTGCCGCCGCCGATCGCGGCCTGCATCTCGTGCCACAGCGCGAGCGGCCGGTCGAAGACGTGCAGCTTGGCCTTGAGCTGTGTCGCGAGCTCCGGAAGCCGGTTGGTCCAGTCGAGCACCGGGGCCGATATCAGGCCGATGATGAAGGCCAGCCCGGTGGCGACCGCGATGACGATCAGCACGGCGCCGACGCTGCGGGGAACGCGATAACGCTCCAGGAAGTTGGCCGCCGGCGACAGCATCGTGCCGACCACGAAAGCCATCACGATCGGGAGGAAGAACCCTCTCGCGACATAGAGAACGCCCGTGACGCTGACCGCCGCAAGAATCACCAGCGCAATCGCGACCACCTCGGCGCGCTGGATCACTGGAGGGGCGTCGTGCCGGCTCTCGTCCAACGCCGAGCTTTCGTTGCCGCTCCCGAGCAGCCGCTCGGTGGGAAGTACGCGCGCCATGGTTTCCCCCGAGGAGGTCGCCACGCGCAGCTTGCGCGTGCGACGTTCTGGGTAGCGACAACCGCCGGCCCCGCGCGCGGTTCCGTCGCGAGAACGTGAGGCCGGCTAGGCTTGACTGACGCAAGACGACCACATCGGGGCCGGAACTACGGCGACCTGCCGGGCGTTGGAGGAGGGACTGATGCATCGCACCGCGATGCTCGATCGACAGGGGCATCCCATGACACAGCAGGTTTTCGGCCGGCATCGCCTGATGCAGCGGACCGTATCGATGATCGCTATCGCCGCTGCCTTCGTGCTTGCGCCGGGCATGTCCACATCTCACGCGCAGAGCCTCGGCTACGCGCCGGTGGAGCAGCGGGTGTTTCCGCCGGATGACGCGACGGCACCCGCCGTCGAGGCAGATGAGGACAGCCTGCTGCCGGATCGGCTGCGCCGCACGGTCGTCACGCTCGAGACGCGCGAGGCACCGGGGACGATCATCATCGATACTGGCAATACCTATCTCTACTACGTGCTCGGCGGCGGCCGCGCGCTGCGCTATGGCGTCGGCGTCGGGCGTGAAGGCTTCACCTGGTCGGGTGTTCAGACGGTCACACGCAAGGCCGAATGGCCGGACTGGCATCCGCCGGCCCAGATGATCGCGCGGCAGCCCTATCTGCCGCGTTTCATGGCCGGTGGACCCGGCAATCCGCTCGGCGCGCGCGCGATGTATCTGGGCTCCAGCGAGTATCGCATCCACGGCACCAACGATCCGACCACGATCGGCAAGTTCGTGTCGTCGGGCTGCGTCCGTCTCACCAATGAAGACGTCTCCGACCTGTTCAGCCGCGTGCAGGTTGGCACCAAGGTCGTGGTGCTGCCGAAGACCGCGTCGCTGCAGGCCCGCGCGGGCCGGCTGCCGGGCGTGCCGTCCGGGCGGCAGGCGATGTCGCTGCCCGTCGCCACGATCAATTGAGCGGAGAGCCTCGTCATGAACGGTCGACGGGTATTCGCTGCCATCGCGGTGGCAACCATGGCCAGCGCGGGCGCGCTGGCGGGGCCGAGTGCGGCGGGCGCGCAGGATTTCCTGCAGTCGCTGTTCGGCGGCGTCTATGCGCCGCAGCGCCAGGCGCCCTACATCCGCATGCCGTTCGCCGACGACGCGCCCGCACCACGGCCGGCGCCGCGCGGCGAGGCCACCTCCCGCAGCGGCGGCAGCGCCGCGTGGTGCGTCCGCACCTGTGACGGCCGCTACTTCCCGCTCGGCGCCACCGGCGACCAGAGCAAGGAGGCGGCCTGCAACAGCTTCTGCCCGGCGGCCAAGACCGAGATCGTCTACGGCAGCTCGATCGACGGCGCGACGACCGAGGGCGGCAAATCCTATTCGGCGCTGCCCAATGCGTTCCGCTATCGCACCGAAGTGGTCGACGGCTGCACCTGCAACGGCAAGGACCATTTCGGCCTCGCCAAGGTGTCGATCGACAACGATCCGACCCTGCGCAAAGGCGACGTCGTCGCAAGCGACGACGGGCTGAAGGTCGCCAACCGCAGCGCCGGCCGCAAGAGCGCCGAGCTCAACTTCTCGCCGGCCCCGGCGTCGCTGCGCGCCAAATATGAGCGCACGCCGATCCTGGCCGCGGACGACTGATCGCGGCGGCGCGTCACGCCGCCCTGATCTGGCCGAGGAATTCATCGACCTGGCGGCCGAGCTGATGGCTCTGGTTTTCCAGTGTCTGCGACGCCTGCTTCACGTCGACCGCCGCAGCCGCGGCGGCGTCGGCATCGGATTTGACGCCGGTCATGCTCTCCGAAACGTTCTGGGTGCCGCGTGCCGCAAACTGGGTGGCGCGCGAGATCTCCTGCGTCGCCGCGCCCTGCTGCTGAACGGCGGCCGCGATCGCGGTGGCGACCTCGTTGACCTCGCCGATGATGCCGCCGATGCCCTTGATCGCATCGATGGCCTCGCTGGCCACCTTCTGGATCCCGGCGATCTGCTCGGATATCTCGTCGGTGGCCTTGGCGGTCTGGGTCGCCAGCGTCTTGACTTCGGAGGCGACCACGGCAAATCCGCGCCCGGCCTCGCCGGCCCGGGCAGCCTCGATGGTGGCGTTGAGCGCCAGCAGATTGGTCTGCGACGCGATGCTGTTGATCAGGCCGACGACCTCGCCGATGCGATTGGCCGATTGCGCGAGCCCCTGCACCGTGCCGTCGGTCAAGCGGGCCTGGTCGACGGCGCGGCTGGCAATGCCGGCCGCATGCGCGGCCTGCTTGCTGATGTCGGCGATCGAGGCATTCAGCTCCTCCGCCGCCGCAGCGACCGTCTGGACGCTGCTGGAGGCGTCGTTGGAGGCGCGGCCGGCGACCTCGACTCGATCATTGGTCTGGCGCGACACCTCGGACAGGTCTGATGACGTCGAACGCATGTCGGTCGACGCCTGCTTCAGCTGCTGCAGCGATTGCCGCACCAGCTCCTCGAACGTGGCGATATGACCTTCGATGGCGCGCTGGCGTGCGATCGTTCCGGCATTGCGCGCGCGTTCCTGGGCCTCGATGGCGAGCTTCTCCTTGGCCTGCTGCTTGAAGGTTTCGAGCGCGCCGGCCAGCGCTCCGATCTCGTCACGGCGCTGCGTGTAGCCGGTGTCGACGTCGAGATCGCCGCCGGCGACCTGCAGCATCGCGTCGCGAATCCGGCCGAGCGGCAGGATCACCCGGCGTCCGATCAGCATCATCATAGCAATGCTCGCGATCGCGGCGATGACGAGCAGGACGGACTGGACGATCAGCGCCGTGAAAGCCTCGCCGTGCCGCCGGCCGGCGTGCGCCTTCGCCTGCTCCAGGGCCGCTTCCGCCACGGCCACCGCCGTCGACATGTGCTCGACCGAGACCGGGCTCCATTGCAGCGCCGTCAGCTCCGGCTTCTCGCCCTTGGTCGCGGCCGCAATCAGCCGGTCGCGAAGCTCGGTATATTTCGGGCCGAAATAGGCGTTCTGAGCCGCGGTCATGGCGGTGGAGATCGACGCCGGCAGCTGCATGCCTGAGGTGGCGAGCTGCAGCGACTTCCACGCCGCCTCGACGCCGCCCACCAGCCTAGTGTAGGCGGCCTGGTTGGCCGGGTTGATCTGGCCCGCCGTCAGGGCATTGCCGACGAGCAGCGAGGCCTCGCCGGCGGTGTTGCGCATCAGCCAGGCGTTCTGCTTGATCAGTAGCAGCTGATCGACGGTAGCATCCTCATGGTTGACGCTGCCGGCCAGCAGGTCCGAGGTCTTGTCCAATGCGTCCAGCAGGGTTCCGACCGTCTCGCCATACTCCTTCGCCAGCGCCAGGCGCCTTGCCGCCTTCGGCTTGGCGATCTCGGTTGCGTATTCGGCCTGCTCGGCAAACAGCGTCTTGATGAGGCGGTCGAGCTGCGGCACCAGCGTCGCGGACTGGGGAAAATCCATCTGCGGGAGCAGCTGTGCGGCACGGGTCAGAGCCGGGCGGGAGATGTCGCGCGCCGAGCGGATGTATGTCTCGGTCTCCGCATCGATCGGCTGATCGGAATTGAGCACTCGGATGGTCGTCGAGCGGTCGCTGCGCAGGCTGTTCATCGACTTGAACAGAACTTCGGAGACGTCGGCGACCCTTTCGATGCGCGCGGTTTCCTGCAGGCGCTGCCAGGACGTCCAGGCGTTCAGCGAAAACAGCGCCATCACGACGAGAGTCATGGCGGTGATGACGGCCTTCAGCAGCGCCGAGATGGTCAGACGATTGAGCATGAGGTCCCCCGAGACGGGCCAACGTAGCGTCCGAGATGTAAACTTCCGGGAAAAGGCTGCGACGATTGGCCCGGGCCGGGACGTTCAGGAATCTTCATGTCGGCTCGCCTCATGCCGCGCGGATCTTGCCGAGGAAATCGGTCACCTGATGACCGAGGTTGCGGCTCTGATGCTCCAGCGTCTCGGATGCGGTCCTGACGTTCTCGGCCGCGGCCGCCGCGGCGTCGGCATCAGACTTCACGCCGGTGATGTTGTCGGAGACGTTCTTGGTGCCGTCGGCCGCGAACTGGGTGCTGCGCGAGATCTCCTGCGTCGCCGCCCCTTGCTCCTGCACGGCGGCGGCGATCGCGGTGGCGACCTCGTTGACCTCGCCGATGATGCCGCCGATGCGCTTGATGGCGTCGATCGCGTCGTTGGCGACGCGCTGGATGTCGGAGATCTGCTCCGAGATCTCATCCGTCGCCTTCGCGGTCTGGCTGGCCAGCGTCTTGACCTCGGAGGCGACGACCGCAAAACCCCTGCCGGCCTCGCCGGCGCGCGCCGCCTCGATGGTCGCGTTGAGCGCCAGCAGGTTGGTCTGTGAAGCGATGCTGTTGATCAGGCCGACGACCTCGCCGATGCGAACGGCCGACTGTGACAGGCCCTGTACGGTGCCGTCCGTCATGCGCGCCTGCTCGACCGCGCGGCTGGCGATGCCGGCGGCATGCGAGGCCTGCTTGCTGATGTCGGCGATCGAGGCGTTCAGCTCCTCCGCAGCCGAGGCCACCGTCTGCACGCTCATCGAGGCGTCGCTCGAGGCCTTTTCGGCGACCTCGGCGCGGGCGTTGGTCTGCCGCGACACGTTGGTCAGGCCCGCCGACGTCGCCTGCATGTCCGTGGAGGCGCGGCCAAGCTGCTCCAGCGAGTCGCGCACCAGCCCTTCGAAGTCGGCGACATAGCTTTCGATCGCGCGCTGGCGCGCTGCCGTCGCAGCATTGCGCTCGCGCTCCTGGGCCTCAATGGCAAGCTTGTCCTGCGCCTGCTGCTTGAACGTCTCGAGCGCATTGGCCAATGCGCCGATCTCGTCCTGGCGCGTCGTGTAGCCGGTATCGACACCGAGGTCGCCACCCGCGACCGCCAGCATCGCATCGCGCATCCGGTGCAACGGACGGATGACGCGGCCGCTCACGGCGGCCATGGCCGAGCCGCTCAGGACGATGGCAACGAGCAGCAGCGTCAGCTGCAGCACCAGCGACTCCATTGCCGTGCTCTGCTGCGCGCCGGAATGCTCCTTGGCAGCATCGAGCGCCGCTTCGGCCAAGGCGACGGCGCTCGTCATCTTGTTCACCGAGAACGGGCTCCATTGATAGGGCGTCAACTCGGGCTTCTCACCCTTCTGCAGCGCCGCCAGCAGCCGCTCGCGCAGGCCGGCATAGTCGGGCGTGAAGTAGGCCTTCTCCGTGTTCGACATCGCTGCCGCAAGTGCAGGCGACAGGTCCATGCCGGAGGTCGCGAGCTGGACGGCCTTCCAACCGGTCTCGATGCCGCCGACCAGCTTGGTGTAAGCCAGCACTGCCTCGGGCGAGACTTTGCCGGCCGCGAGCCCGTTGCTGATGATGAGCGACGCTTCGCCGGCCGTGTTGCGCATCAGCCAGGCCATCTGTTTGATCAGCAGCAACTGATCGATGGTTGCGCTCTGATGATTGACGCTGGCGGCGACGTTGCCCGCGATCTTGTCGAGCAAAGGCAGCAGCGTATCGAACGTCTCGCCATATTCCTTCGGCAGGCCGGCCCGGCGCGCCGCCTTCGGCTTGACGATCTCGGTCCAGAATTCAGTGTGCTCGGCGATCAGCGTCTTGTTGAGCCGCTCGAGGTCGGCCACCAGAGTCTGACTTTGCGCGAAATCGATCGCTCGCAGCAGCTCGAGACCTTGGTTCAGCGCGGGCACGTAGATGTCGCGCCCGGACCGCACGAATTTCTCGGTGTCGCCGTCCATGGCCTGGTCGGCATTGAGGACCCGGATCGTGGTCGAGCGGTCGCTGCGCATGCTGTTCATGGCCTTGAACAGGACGCCCGACACCTCGGCGACGCGGGCCAGCCGCTGGGCGGATTGCAGCCTGTTCCAGGAGCTCCAGGCATTCAGCGAGACGAGAGCAATGACGGCGAGGGCGGCCGTGACGATCACCGTCTTCAGCAGCGAAGAAATGGTAAGGCGGTTCAGCATGGTGATCTCCGATTCACTTCATTCGATCGCAAACCGGTAAAAATCTGGGTCAGGGCTCGATCCGTGAAACTACGGATCATTCCATGGGGAAAAGTTCCGGACATGGAACCAGCGGCGGACAAGCGGGTTAGCTTGGTCAACGCCAGCGCATCATCTCCAGGGGTCATCCATGCTCATCAGTGCTCTCGTCACCTTTCTCGTCGTCATCCTGATCCTCTATCTGATCAACCTGCTGCCACTCGACGGCCGGGCCAAGCAGATCTGCCGCGTGGTCGTGATCGTGCTCGGCGTGATCTCGCTGCTGCGCTACATCGCGGTCATCTAATTTGGCATCATGTTACCTCCGTCTGATCAAAAAAAGCCCCGGTCGATCGCCGGGGCTTTTCCTCCTCAGGCCTTCGCTTTCGCCTCGCGCCGCCGCGCGGTGAGGATGTACTCGGTGTAGCCGTTCGGCTGGGTGCGGCCTTCGAACACGAGGTCGCAGGCTGCCTTGAACGCCACGCCATCGAAGGACGGCGCCATCGGCTGATAGAGCGCGTCGCCGGCGTTCTGCTTGTCGACGACGACAGCCATGCGCTTCAGCGAATCCATCACCTGCTCCTTGGTGACGACGCCATGATGCAGCCAGTTGGCGAGATGCTGGCTGGAGATGCGCAAGGTGGCGCGATCTTCCATCAGACCGACGTCATGGATGTCAGGCACCTTTGAGCAGCCGACGCCCTGGTCGATCCAGCGCACGACATAGCCGAGAATGCCCTGGCAGTTGTTGTCGATCTCCTGGCGGACGTCGTCCGGCGCCCAGTTCGACTGCGACACCGGGATGGTGAGGATGTCGCCGAGCTTGGCGCGCGGGCCGCCCTTGGTGAGCTCGGCCTGGCGGGCGTGGACGTTGACCTGGTGATAGTGCAGGGCGTGCAGGGTCGCGGCGGTCGGCGACGGCACCCAGGCGGTGGTCGCGCCGGCCGAGGGATGGCCGATCTTCTGCGCCAGCATGTCGGCCATCTTGTCCGGCGCGGCCCACATGCCCTTGCCGATCTGGGCGTGGCCGGGCAGGCCGCAGGTCAGGCCGTTGTCGACGTTCCAGTCCTCATAGGCCTTGATCCAGGCCTGCGCCTTCATCTCGTTCTTGCGGATCATCGGACCCGCTTCCATAGAGGTATGGATCTCGTCGCCGGTGCGGTCGAGGAAGCCGGTGTTGATGAAGACGATGCGCTTGGAGGCGGCCTGGATGCAGGCCTTGAGGTTGACCGTGGTACGGCGCTCCTCGTCCATGATGCCGACCTTCATGCTGTTCTCCGGCAGGCCGAGCAGTTTCTCGACCCGCGCAAACAGCTCGACCGTCAGCGCAACCTCGTCCGGGCCGTGCATCTTCGGCTTGACGATGTAGATCGAGCCGGTGCGGCTGTTCCTGACCTTGGAGTTGCCCTTGAGGTCATGGATCGCCAGCAGGCCGGTCACAGCGGCGTCGAGAATGCCTTCCGGCACCTCCTGGCCATCGGCGCCGAGCACGGCGTCGGTGAACATGTGATGCCCGCAATTGCGGATCAGCAGCAGGCTGCGGCCATGCAGGGTCAGCTTGCCGCCGGACGGCGTGGTGTAGCTGCGGTCGCTGTTGAGCGCGCGCGTCAGCGTCTTGCCGCCCTTCTCGAAATCGGCCGACAAGGTGCCGTTCATCAGGCCCAGGGTGTTGCGGTAGACCAGCACCTTGTCCTCGGCGTCGACGGCGGCGACCGAGTCCTCCATGTCGAGAATGGTCGAGACGGCCGACTCCAGGATCATGTCGGAGACGCCGGCCGGATCGTCCTTGCCGATGACGTGGCTGCGGTCGATCACGACCTCGACGTGCAGGCCGTTGTTGCCGAGCAGGATCACGGAGGGGGCGTCAGCCGAACCCTGGTAGCCGGCGAATTGCGCGGCGTCCTTCAGCGCGGTGGCGTTGCCGCTCTTCAGCTTGGCCGAGAGCTGGCCGGCGATGACGCTGTAGGCGGTGACGTCGGTGTGGCTGCCGGTGGCCAGCGGAACGGCGGTATCGAGAAACGCCTTGGCCTTGGCGATCACCTTGTCGCCCCTAGCCTTGTTGTAGCCACGGCCGCCCTCGCTCGGGTCATGCGGGATGGCGTCGGTGCCGTAGAAGGCGTCGTAGAGCGAGCCCCAGCGCGCATTCGCGGCGTTCAGCGCGTAGCGGGCGTTGGTCAGCGGCACCACCAGCTGCGGGCCGCAGATCTGGCCGATTTCCTCGTCGACCTGGGCGGTCTCGACCTCATGGGTCGCCGGCTCGGGCAGCAGGTAGCCGATCTCCTTCAAAAACGCCGTGTAGGCGCCGAGGTCGAACGCCTTGCCCTTGTTGGCGAGGTGCCAGGCGTCGATCTTGTCCTGCAGCGCGTCGCGGACCGCGAGCAGCTCGCGATTCCTGGGGGCGAGATCGCGCAGGATGGCGGCAACGCCGGCCCAGAACGCGTCCGGATCGATCCCGGTCTTCGGCGCCGCCTCCTTGGCGATGAAGTCTAACAAAACCGGGGCGATCTTCAGTCCATGGGCGTCGATACGGGTCATGATGAGACGTTTCTCTCGAATAAGGGCGACGTTGCGCGAGCTCTGGGCATGCCGAAATGGCCGCCTCCGGGGCGGCTTGTGCAGTGCATTTAACGTGAAAGCCGGGGCCAAGGAAGGGGGGAGGGGTATCGCAGTTGGTCGGGGGTGGGGTGGTGGTTCCGAAGGCGGTCGGGGCCGAAGCCGCTTCCCGGACCCCGCTCATCGCCTGTCGACCCAGGGCACGCGCCCCAAACTCCGCCGTCATTGCGAGGAGCGAAGCGACGAAGCAATCCAGGCTGCCTCCGCGGAGACAGTCTGGATTGCTTCGCATCGCTCGCAATGACGCCCGAGTTTGCAACTCGTTGCCCATCTTAGATCATGCCTTCGCGGACAATCGCCGGCGTTCTCGCGGCGCCTGATCGCGTCCGAGCTTTGCTATTTGCCGCCTCTCAAAAACGAGAGGCGCAGGGAAGGCCGGGTGCAGGCTGCACCCATGGCCCGCCTGCAGAAAAAAATGCAGGCGGCAGTCACCACAGGTACGAGCCGGACATCCGGCCTCCCCTGCGCGATGGATTTACGGTTGCTCCGTGGTCTCCCCGGTGCGCCGGGCTTTCTGGTCACCGTTGCCCGCGCGACGCGTCAGCGTCGTCACGAACGTGGCATCAGCGTCGGGATGCCAGGACCCCACGGCTTGGCCGTGCGCCTCGGGACTGTCCGTCGACATGATCGCTCACGCCGCAGCCCAAAGCGCCCACCGCATCCCGCACCCGACGTCCGTGACGGTCGCGAACTGTCCCTCGTGTGGGACGGGATGCGTAGAGATAAGCATGATTTCCGAAAAAAAGAAAGAGAATTATTTTGCGCCGGGGACTGGACAGGGTGGATCAGGTTGAGGCGGAACGTGTATTCGGGTTTTCCGCGAAGAGGGATTCGTGCACGTGACCTGGACTAAGGACTTTTCAGCAGCGCTCGCTTGCGCATCAAATGTGAGAGCCTTTCATGCCTGAACTTGCCATCGAAAGGTTGGTCGTGGGGCTTGCCGGAGCCGTTGCAACGGACGACGACGTTCGCATGTTGACCTCGCGACTTGGCAGTCGACTGACGCCGGATTGGCTTCTCTCCCTGGTCAGAACGTATGCTTTGGCTGGACAATGTTTCGACTTGCCGAGCGATGCCGATGTGTCCGGTCTTGGAGTGGCGCTCATCTGGCTGACACCGAGGCAGATCGCTTCTGAGGCGACCGAAAGCGAGCCGGGAATGTCGGTTGCCCCACTCGGCTTCATTCCGATCGGCGCTTGTGCCTATGGATCAGGCGATCCCTATTTTCTCGATCTCCGCCCAGGTGCCGCCGATCCGCCCCTGGTGCGGGTTCCTCATGACTTCGCTGTTGAGCAGCAGTACCCGCTGGGTCGTATTGAGGTCGTGACCGGAACGTTGAGCGGATTCTTCGCCAAGGCAAGCCTGTCCGTTTGACATGGGCAGGGCGGGCAACGGGGCGCCGGCGCGTCGCGCGGGAGCGGCGTGCCCCAATGTCAAAGATCATACGCCGCATGATCCCGCGCCAAGGCGCGGAACGTCCTGACGGTCGACGGCTTCACCAGGGTCGATAGCCTCGTTCCGCAATAGGGACAGAATTGGATTTGGACCGCGGCGGCAAGGGTCACGTTTCCGGCAGTGCCGAGCGGCCTCGGATGCTCTGTCAAGGTCCGCATGTCTTCCGGCGAGACGGCACGAAATTGCAGATGGAAGACGAAGCCGCCGGGCCGTTCGGAGACGACCACGCCAGCGCCTCTCTGACCTGCGTCTGCAACCAGTTTGTCGAATCCGGCACAGCAGACCTTCGACGTCACGTCGTGGGGCCAGCGCTTCTGTCTTGCGGCGTCGACGAGTGTTGCGATCGTCAGCGGCTGGCGGGGACGGCGCACGCGCAGAACAGTCCGGACGAGCCCAATCAAGGACAGGCCTTCCGGTCCGAAATGGCGGGCGAACGCGAAGCCGGACATGTCGACGTCGAATGCGCGCGCAAACGCGCGCATGAACTCGTGCGCATCGTCGCCGTCGAGGCCGAGGCCTCGGGCGATGTCGGTCTGTTCGGACAGTTCTACGCGCGCTCCGGTCTGCGCCGCGACAAAATGTAGAACGCGCTGATGGAGAGGGTCTGAGAGCAGCGGCGTCATCTCATTTCCGTCCGGCCCGCTGCCGAGCGCGAGCGACAATGTCGCTTCGCTTCGCCTTCGACAACGGAGCCTAAGCCCAAGCCATGCCGGTCACGATGGCTGGATCGTCGCCGTCCTTATTGGATGCCTCGGTCGCCCGCCTCTGGATCCTCGCGCCGCGTGCGCGCCGATGTCGAGCATCCAGGCGTCTCGCCACGGTCATGAAGCCGTTCGTCACACGCCCGAGCCGCGCGATGGCCTGTCTGATGACGAACAGGATCGTCGTGACGCGGCTGAGGATGCCGAGCAAGAGCAGGACCGAGTAGACATCGATATAGGCCAGGATGTCGCCGACGAGCATCAATTCGGGCGGGATCGGGATGCTGTGATAGTAAGCCAGGCCAAGGATGATGACCGGCAGGAACGCGATGATCCGCCGCAACGTCAGCCGGTCCAGGAAGGCGGCCAGCTGGACGACGAAAACGTCCCACAACCAGTCGCCGAGGAGGGCGGGCTTGTCGATCGTCCATCTCCGCCATAGCGTTTTCCACATCGATCCGCTCCGCATGCGAGGCCCGCTTCCGGCAGCAGGTCATCGGCCGCCCAGAATCTCGGAGATGCGAACTGTGTCACAGTTGCCGGGAGCGGCCGGCCCGGTGCGACAATACAGCCTCGTCTGCCAACGCGTCGAGTCTTCCGCCCCGCGCATCACGCTCGATCGCAGCATCGAATGACGCAGCATCGAACCGTTCGAACCACGCGCGAAAGCGCGCAAGCTCGTCCGGAGTGAGCTGCTGCACGGCGTTCTCGATCTCTTCGGCTGTTGTCATGATCGAAAATATAACATTAAACGGCGGCGGCATAGCTGGTGGCAAACGGCCGTCGGCCCCCTAGCGCAGCGGCAGCCACGCGGCGGACCGCGCACACCATGCTTGATCTGTTCGATATGGTGGGCACGCGCCCCTCCGACGACGCTTGGCTCACCCGCCATGATGGCGCTGCTACAACGCCCCCGACGTGACCAACCCAAACTTCAGCCATGCCGACGGCGGGACATCGGTGGGACGATGGCGATCGGCCCAGTTGCGGTCGACGATGTCGAGCAGCGCGGGGTCGATGCCCATCTCGCGCAGATAGAGCCGGGCCTGTCCGCCGTAATAGGTCGTCAGGCCGGCGCGATGCTCGGCGGAGACGTTCGGTGCCAGCCGGTTGCGGATCTCCATGCCGACCAGCTCGACATGTGCGTCCGCCGGCAGGCTGCGGTGCACGCCACCGGCCAGCATCAGCACGCAGGGCGTGTCGCACAGCATCCGCGACGCATCGAGCTTGGCGTCGAATGGACCACCCGCGCGCTTCAGCGCGACGCAATCGGCTTGCGGCTTGTCGCGACAGGCGTCGACCAGCGTGCGTCCGGGGCTGGCATCGAGCCCGCGGTCGCGCAGGATTCGGCCCATGCTGACGGCGACATTGAGATTGGCCTCGCCGCGGGTGTTGATGATGATTGGCAGCTTGCGGCCGGATTGGCGGTCGAGGATCGCGATCAGGCGCTTGAAGGTGTCGAACTGGATCGTGCCCTCGGCCGCGATCCAGTCGGCGCAGCCGGGACCGCAGGAATCGGGCGCGCCATGGGCGACGTAGAAGATCATCGCATCAGGAAGCGTACCGAATTCGGCGATCGGCGGCGGTGGCGTGGTTGACGGCTGAGCCCCGGCCTGACCGGTCCCGATGATCATCATCATGACGATCAGTACGGCTTGAAACGGCCTCGCAGTCATCGGCATCACCCCCCAGCAACCCCGCGCGGATTGTCACCGGGAGGGCGTAGTTGTGCAAGGGGGAGCATGCACGCGGGTGTCGCCACGCCAGCGCCACAGGCAGGTCGCGCGTTCGTCGTCCGCCATGCCGGCAGCCTCCGACGTCCGTTGCGCGGTGATCGGCTCACTCGGCAGGACGGCACGCGATCCTCGACCGTGGCTGGGGTCACACAAGGCCAAGCCGTTGATCATCAAGCCGTTGATCATCAAGCGGTGGATCATCAAGCCATCGATCATCAGGTGATCGATCGTCCTGCGATCGCAGCCGGCTCGCACGGACCGTGCATCATGCAGGACGCACTCGTGTCGATTCATTGCCCCTGCACAGTCCCACTTCGGACGTAAAGGCTACAGATAACGATTTGCATCTACAGGGTGTCGGGGAGACGGGGTGATGTCGTTCGCTGGGCTCAAGTCAGTCGTCCTGTGCCTGAGCCTGCTCGCCTTGCCCGCGCTCGCCGCAGACCAGTCGACGCGGCCGCATCTTCATGCGGCGTCCAGCAAACCGACGATGCTGCAGATGCTGCTGGCGTCATGGAGGCCGAAGCCCGCGCAGACGGTGATGATGCATCGGAAGCCGCCGGCCAGGCATCTGTCGATGCGGAAGCACGGGGTCCGGCACGCGGCCGTCGTGGCACGAAAGCCGAAGGCGCCGCCAGCGCCTGTCGCGACCGAGACGCCGGTGCCGGTGGCGGCGCCCTCCACGGTTGGAGCCGCGATGACGGCGCCGGCCACGCTGTCCGAAGCGGAGCTCGCCGCCAAGGGGCTGGAGCTGTTCAACGACACGGGTCTCTCGGGCGGCAACAAGGCGTCCTGCGCCACCTGCCACTTCTCGACCGGGCACACCAACAACAAGACCTATGTCGGCCTCGACGTGGTCGCCGACGGCGATCCCAATGGCCGCAACACGCCGACCCTGTGGGGCGTCGGCGAGCGCTCGGTGTTCGGCTGGCAGGGCCAGGCGGCGACGCTCGAGGACAGCATCCGCGGCATCATCGTCAACCGCATGAAGGGGCCGGAGCCGTCGAAGGAGACCTTGGCGGCGCTGATCGCCTATGTCCGCACGCTGAACTATCCGGCCAACTGGCAGGTCAATGAGGACGGCTCGCCGCGGCCCGACGCGAGCGCGGCCGTGAAGCGCGGCTTCGAGCTCTATACCGGCGATGGCGGCTGCGGCACCTGCCACCAGCTGCCGACCTTCGACAAGAAGAGCCGCGACGACATCGGCACCGGCGGCAAGTTCAAGGTGCCGACCCTGCATGCGGTCGCGTCGACCGCGCCGTATTTCCACGACGGCCGCACGGCCTCGCTGCGCGAGGCGGTCAAGATGATGTGGGAGGTCTATGCCAAGAAGATGGAGTCGCGGCTGCCGACCGACGCCGAGCTCGACGATCTCACCGCCTATGTCGGTGCGCTGTAGCGTGCGCCGGTCCGCGCTGACGGTGGCCTCATGGTTCCGAAGCCGATGCGAGAGCATTGCCTGAGCGTGCCGCGCCCGAGGGCCTCTCACCTTGCATCGAGGGCAGCGAACTTCGATCTCATTCTCTCTCGGCCTGCACACCCTCAACCCTCACCCTGAGGAGCCCGCCCTCAGGCGGGCGTCTCGAAGGGCGAGGCCCCGGCGGCGGTGGCCTCATGGTTCGAGACGCGCCGCCTTGGGCAGTTGTCGCGCAGCAGTCTGCGGCGCACGGCGCTCCTCACCATGAGGTTTGGGAGCCGAGACCGCCGCTGCACATTGGCCAAGAGCAGCGTGCTCATGGAGAGGGCCAGGCCCCGGATCTGCGCCTCAGATGTTGGCGCCGAGATCGGCGATGTCGTCGAACAGCACGCCGGTCTTGGATAACAGGGTCTCTAGCTCGTCGGTGGCGTCGGCGATGCCGCGCGTCGCGGTGTCGATCACCAGCTCCGCGTCGAGCGGCGGCTCGTAGTCGGTGCCGATGCCGGTGAAGTTCTGCAGGTTTCCGGCGCGGGCCTTGGCGTAGTGGCCCTTGGGATCGCGGCTCTCGCAGATTTCGGCCGGCGTGGCGACATGCACCTCGCGGAACAGCTCGCCGGCGACGCGGCGCGCGGTGGCGCGGTCGTCGCGCGCGGGCGACACCGCGGCAACGATCGCGATATGGCCGTTGCGGGCCAGATGCGTCGCGACCTCGGCGAGGCGGCGGATGTTCTCGGCGCGATCGTCCGGCGTGAAGCCGAGATCCTTGTTGAGGCCGGCGCGCAACGTATCGCCGTCGAGCAGCACGGGCGCGCCGCCGCGGCTGAACAGCCGCCGTTCCAGCGCGCGCGCCAAGGTCGACTTGCCGGCGCCGGGCAGTCCGGTCATCCACACCACGGCGCCCTTGTGGCGATAGCGGTCCGCGCGCTCCTGCGGCTGCAGCGCCGATTCCACCGGCATGATGTCGACGGGCGAGGCGCGCTTGCCGGCGTCGACGGTGAGCACGAGTCCGCCACCGGCGATGCGGCCCTGGACCTCGATGACGAGGCGGCCGGTCCGCGCGTTCTCGGTATAGGGATCGACGGCGACCGGCTGGGTCAGCGCGATCTCGATTTCGCCGACATGATTGCGCGCGATCGCGGCCGTCTCCTCGTTGGACAGCGAGCCGGGATCGACGGCCTTATCGATCGCCACCACGGCGCCGCGGGCCTCGCGGGTGCCGAGCCGCACCAGGATGCTGTCGCCTTTCGACAAGGGCTGGTCATGCAGCCAGAAGATGCGGGCGTGCAGCCGGCGCGCCGCCTGCGGCTCGCGGCCGACATGGGCGATGACGTCGCCGCGCTCGATGAACAGCTCGCGGTCGAGCGTGATGCCGACAGAACGGCCCGCGCCTTGCGGCGTGGTCACCGGCGTCTGCGGCCAGCCTTCGACCGACTTGATCTTGGCGATCTTGCCGGCCGGCATGATCACGATCTCGTCGCCGGTCTTGAGCTCGCCGGCCTCGACGCGGCCGGCGACGATGCGGCGGTCGTCGAACTTGTAGATCGCCTGCACCGGCAGACGCAGCGGCAGGCTCGACAGCGGCTTTGCCGGCTCGAGGCCATCGAGCGCCTCGACCACGGTCGGGCCCTTGTACCAGCCGATCCGCGAGGTGTGCTTGGCGACACCGTCGCCGTCGCGGGCCGAGATCGGGATCACCGCCACCGGCTTGACGCCGAGGCCTTCGAGGTGGGCGGAGATCTCGGTCTTGATCTCGTCGAAGCGGGCCTGGCCGAAATCGACCCGGTCCATCTTGTTGACGACGACGGCGACCTGTTTCACGCCGAGCAGATGCAAGAGATAGCCATGGCGGCGGGTCTGGTCGCGCACGCCTTCCAGCGCGTCGATGATCAGCACTGCGCCGTCGGCCTGCGAGGCGCCGGTGATCATGTTGCGCAGGAATTCGGCGTGGCCGGGCGCGTCGATCAGCACGACCTCGCGCGCATTGGTGCGGAAGCGGATCTGCGTGGTGTCGATGGTGATGCCCTGGTCGCGCTCGGTCTGCAGCGCGTCGAGCAGGAACGACCATTCGAACGGCATGCCGCGGCGCGCCGAGACGGCCTGCAGCATTTCGAGCTTGCCATCGGGCAGGCTGCCGGTCTCATGCAGCAGGCGGCCGACCAGCGTCGACTTGCCGTGATCGACATGGCCGACGATCACGATGCTGACCTGGGGACGGGTGGTGCCGTTCGGCGTGGCGGGGGAAGCGGACGGGACTCTCATGTTCATCGCCTCGGCTCCGCTCACAGATAGCCGGCGACGCGCAGACGCTCGAAGGCGTCCTCGGTCTCGTGGTCGAGCGCACGGCCGGCGCGCTCCGGCACCTTGGTGCTTTCGAGCTCGGCGAGAATCTCCGGAATGGTCGAGGCGTTGGACGCCACCGGGAACGTGATGTCCTGGTCGCCGAGCGAGCGATAGCGCTTGCCGTTCTTGGAGAGATACAGCGGGATGATCGGGATGTTCTCGCGCGCGGTGTAGGCCCAGATGTCGGCCTCGGTCCAATGCAGGATCGGATGGATGCGCAGATGAGCGCCCTGCGGCGGCGAGGCGTTGAAGTGGTCCCAGAATTCCGGCGGCTGGTCGCGCACGTCCCAGTTGCCTTCGGCGCCGCGCGGCGAGAACACGCGCTCCTTGGCGCGCGTCGCCTCCTCATCGCGGCGGATGCCGGCGATCAGGCCGTCGAAGCCATGCTTGGCCAGCGCCATCTTCAGGCCCTCGGTCTTCCGCGCGGCCGAGCGCGCCGCGGGGGGCAGGGTCGGATCGACCGCGTCGATCGGCGGGCACGGTTCGATCTTCAGGTCGAGGCCCCATTCCTGCGCGTAGGTGTCGCGGAAGGCGTACATCTCCGGAAACTTCTTGGCGGTATCGACATGCATGGCCGGGAACGGCACGCGGCCGAAGAAGGCCTTGCGCGCCAGCCAGATCATGACGTTGGAATCTTTTCCCAGGGACCACAGCAAAGCGAGCTTCTTCAGCCGTGCAAAGGCCTCGCGGAGAATGTAAATGCTCTGCGCCTCCAGCTGATCGAGATGATCCATCGCGGCTGCCCCATGAAGGACGCGCGGCATGGAAGATGCTTGATCGAGTTGGGTCGAGGGCAACCGATCTCTGGAAACGTCGTTTGTGAGAATGTGCATGCTACTAGCCATCGCCTGCTTGGGAGAAAATTCTATGGCGAAGCCAAGGAATAATTTTCTCTTTACGTCTGCGGTGTGACACTTATATAGAAAATAATTCCAGTCAACCCCGAAGAGTCGAAACCGAAGAGCGCAATGCAATATCTGCCGGTGTTTCTCGATCTGAAGGCCGGCCCCGTGCTGCTCATCGGCGCGGGGGAGCTCGTGCGCGCCAAGCTTCGGGTGTTGTTGTCGGCCGGCGCTGATATCCGCTGGTTCGCGACCGATGGCGATTTCGAGCTCGGCGGTCTGCACGACGATCATGGCCAGATCGAGCGTTCCGAGGGCGATCCGCTGAGTGCGGATCTCACCGGTGTCATCGCGGTGCTGTGCGCCGGCGCCGGCGACATCGGCGTGGCGATGTCAGCACGGGCGCGGTCGGTGGGCCTGCCCGTCAACGTGATGGACGACCTCGCGCATTCCAGCTTCATCTTTCCGGCGATCGTCGATCGCGGCGACGTCGTGGTGGCGATCGGCACTGGCGGCTCGTCGCCGGTGGTGGCGCGGCGCGTGCGCGAGCGCATCGAGGCGCTGCTGCCGGCGCGGATCGGCGAGCTCGCGGGCTTCATCGGCGACTTCCGCAAGATCATCAATCCCCTCATCGCCGAGATGCCGCTGCGCCGCCGGTTCTGGGAGCGTGTCGTCGACGGCCCGATCGGCGCGCTGGTGCTCGCGGGGCGCAAGCCGGAGGCCGAAGCGGCGCTGCGCGGCATCGCCGATCCCACGGCTTATGCGGGCGCCGATCATGCCGGCCGCAGCGAGGGGCATGTGACCCTGGTCGGCGCCGGTCCCGGCGATCCCGATCTTCTGACGATCAAGGCGCTGCGCGCGCTGCAGGACGCCGACGTCGTGTTCTACGACGAACTGGTCACGCCGGAGATTCTTGATCGCATCCGCCGCGACGCCTCGCGCGTGCCGGTCGGCCGCCGCGTCGGCAAGCCCGGCATCGGCCAGGATGCCGTCAACACGCTGCTGATCGAGGCCGCCCGCGAGGGCAAGCGCGCCGTGCGTCTGAAGGGCGGCGATGCTTTCGTGTTCGGCCGCGGCGGCGAGGAGGTCGATGCGCTGCGCAAGGCCGGCGTGTCCTACACAATCGTGCCCGGCATCACCGCCGGCATCGGCGCGGCCGCGCAGTTCGAGGTGCCGCTGACATTCCGCAGCAAGGCGCTGCGCATCACCTTCCTCACCGCGCACAAGGAGCGCGATGCCGAGGCGGTCGACTGGTCGGTTCTCACCGACACCAAGATGACCGTCGTCGTCTACATGGGCATGACCGCGGCGCCGGCGGTGCGCTCCGGCCTGCTCGCGGCGGGACGTTCGCCGCAGACGCCGGTCGGCGTGTTCGCGCGGGTGACTCGGCCGGATGCGCAGGCCGCGGTCGGGACGCTCGATCAGTTGCCGGATCTCGTCGGCCAGATCGATGGCGGCCCGGCCATCCTCATCATCGGTGACGTCGTGGCGCATTCGGCGCCGTGGCGTCAGCAGAATCTCAGTGGCGTGATTGCAAAACTCCTGGAACCCGTCTGAATGACCTCCCCGCTGCAACAGAAGATCAAGATCACCGGTCCCTCGATCATCACCGCGAACCGGACGTGGGACGGCGCGGTGATCTACCGCACCGGCGCCAAGGGCTGGTCGGATGACCTCAGCCACGCCGCGATCGTCCGCACCGCCGACGAGGCGCGCGCGCTGCTGGCGGAAGCCGTGGCCGATGATCTCGGCGCCATCGGTCCTTATATCGCGCCGGTCGAGGTCGCTGCCGACGGCGCGGTCAAGCCCGGCAATATGCGCGAACACATCCGGCTCACGGGCGCCACCATTGCGCTCCCGGCTCAAGCCTGAAGGCCCTGTCATGTATGCTTACGACGAAATCGATCGCACTTTGGTCAACGAGCGCGTCGCCGAATTTCGCGACCAGGTGAAGCGGCGCCTGTCGGGCGAATTGTCCGAGGACGAGTTCAAGATGCTGCGGCTGCAGAATGGCGTCTATCTGCAGCTGCACGCCTACATGTACCGCATCGCCATTCCCTACGGTACGCTGTCGTCCGATCAGCTGCGCCGGCTGGCGCATGTCGCACGCCGCTACGATCGCGGCTATGGCCACTTCACGACGCGGCAGAACATCCAGTTCAACTGGATCAAGCTCGCCGAGCTGCCCGACGCGATGGCCGATCTTGCCGAAGTGGGCATCCAGTCGATGCAGACCTCCGGCAACAACATGCGCAACGTCACCTCGGACCAGTGGGCCGGAGTCGCGCCCGGTGAGATCGAGGATCCGCGCATCTGGGCCGAGCTGCTGCGCCAGTTCACGACCTTGCATCCGGAGTTCTCGTTCCTGCCGCGCAAGTTCAAGATCGCGATCACGGCCTCCGATCATGACCGCGCCGCGATCAAGATCCACGACATCGGTCTCAGGCTCCTCAAGAACGAGCAGGGCGAGACCGGCTTCGAGGTGCTGGTCGGCGGTGGCCTGGGACGCTCGCCCTTCATCGCCAAGACCATCAAGCCGTTCGTCCACGGCCACGACATTCTCAGCTATGTCGAGGCGATCCTGCGCGTCTACAATCAGTATGGCCGCCGCGACAACATCTACAAGGCGCGCATCAAGATCCTGGTGCACGAACTCGGCATCGAGAAGTTCGCCGCCGAGGTCGAGGAGGAGTGGCTGCAGATCCGCGACGGCGCGCTGAAGATCGACGACGGCGTCGTCGAGGATATCCGCTCGCGCTTCTTCTATCCGGCCTATGAGACGCTGCCGGCCATGCCGGACGAGCTCAAGCAGGCCGCGCATGATCCGAAGTTCGAGGCTTGGCGCAAGAACTCGGTCTTCGCCCACAAGGTGCAGGGCCATGCGATCGTGGTCGTGTCGCTGAAGCCGGTGGGCGGACCTCCGGGCGACGCGACCGCCGACCAGATGGATGCGCTGGCCGATATCGCCGACACATATTCGTTCGGCGAGATCCGCGTCGGCCATGAGCAGAACCTGGCGCTGCCGCATGTCAGGAAGAGCGACCTGCCGAAGCTGTGGAAGGCGCTCGACGCGATCGGCCTTGCGATCCCCAACGTCAACCTGGTGTCCGACATCATTGCCTGTCCGGGGCTGGACTACTGCTCGCTGGCGAATGCGCGCTCGATTCCGATCGCGCAGGAGATCACGCGCCGCTTTGCCAATCACGACACGGCGAACCTGATCGGCCGGCTGCACATCAACATCTCCGGCTGCATCAATGCCTGCGGCCATCACCATGTCGGCCATATCGGCATCCTCGGCGTCGAGAAGAACGACGAGGAGTTCTACCAGATCACCATCGGCGGCCGCGCCGACGAGGGCGCCGTGCTCGGCACCCTGATCGGGCCCGCGGTGCCCTATGGCGAGGTCGCCGACGTGGTCGAGGACATCGTCGAAGCCTATCTCGCGCTGCGCGCGCATCCCGAAGAGCTGTTCGTCGACACGGTGAAGCGGCTCGGAGTCGAACCATTCAAGGAGCGGGTCTATGCCACTCGTTAAGGGCGGACACATCATTGCGGACGAGTTCGTCCGTGTCTCGGACGATGCCGAGCTGCCGGCGCAGGGCGCGATCCTCGTCTCCGAGGCGCGCTTCCTGGCCGGGCCTGACGCGCTCGCGAGCCGCTCCAGCGGCAAGCTCGGCGTGATCTGGCCGAACAACCGCGACGTCGACGATCTCGTGCCGTATCTCGGCCGCATCGCGCTGATCGCGCTGGTGTTCCCGAGCTTCCGCGACGGCCGCGCCTACACCCAGGCGCGCCTGCTGCGCGAGCGCCATGGCTATCGCGGCGAGCTGCGGGCGACAGGGCAGGTGCTGCGCGATCAGTTCGTGTTCATGCTGCGCGCCGGCTTCGACGCCTTCGACGTCAAGAAGCAGGCCGACGCCGACGCCTTCGCCGAGACGGTGAAGCGCTATTCGGTGTTCTATCAGCCGACCGGCGACGGCCGGCTCTCGGCCCTGCATCAGCGCCTGCAATTGCGCCATTCGGAGAGTGCCGGGCTGTGAGCACGCTGGCTGCATCATCGTCGGACGCACAGACGCCGGTCGCGGCGCTGGATGCAGCGCTGCGCACGGCTGCGCCGCATGAGGTCATTGCCGCCGCCCTGCAGGCGATCGGGCGAGAGCGGCTCGCCGTGGTGTCGTCGTTCGGCACGGAGTCCGCGGCGCTGCTGAAGGTCACCGCCGACGTCGATCCGGCGATCCCCGTCGTCTTCCTCGACACCGGGCACATGTTCGCCGAGACGCTGGCCTATCGCGACCAGCTGATCGAGATCCTCGGCCTGCGCGACGTGCGCTCGATCAAGCCTGATGCCGCGGCGCTGGCGCGCGAGGATGCCGACAACGAGCTGTGGTTCTCGGACCCCGACGCCTGCTGCCGCATCCGCAAGGTCGAGCCGCTGGCGCGCGCGCTCGCGCCCTTCACCGCCTGGATCAATGGCCGCAAGCGCTTCCAGGGCGGCCTGCGCGCCGCGATCCCGGTCGTCGAGCAGGACGGCACACGGGTGAAGTTCAATCCGTTCGCCAACGTCACGCGCGAGGACATCGCGGAGATCTATCGCACGGCCAACCTGCCGCAGCATCCGCTGGTCGCCTCCGGCTTCCGCTCGATCGGCTGCATGCCCTGCACCAGCCGCTCGGACTCCGCCGAGGACGATCGCGCCGGCCGCTGGCGCGGCCGCGGCAAGACCGAGTGCGGGATCCACACGGTGGCGACGTCGTCGGTGTAGCGAGTCCAGCTGTGGGGCACCATCCACATGTCCCGCTCAGGTTGCGGTCTGCTTGTGCGGACATATCGAGAACAACATCAGGCGCATGTGGTTGTCGCGTGCGCCCGATCGCGGACATTCGCCGTCGTTTGCGCGTCGACGACGGCAATGTGTCGCGGCACAGAATGCTCATCCCATTGTGCCCCGCTTCGTAGCACAATGCTCATGTCCGGCTGAAAACAAGAGAATCCGGTTTCGTTGACTCTGAACCGTACATCCGGCGATCTGCAGGACGCGCCTGCAACATTGCGGGCCCGTCATTTGGAATGGAGAGCTTGGATGATGCGGCGTGTTCTGGCTGTTGTCGCGGCCCTGGCATCGGCGGGATCGGCCTATGCGGCCGACGTGAACCTGCTCAACGTGTCCTACGATCCGACCCGCGAACTTTATGTCGAGTTCAACAAGGCCTTTGCGGCGAGCTACCAGAAAGAGACCGGCAAGAGCGTCGAGATCAAGCAGTCGCATGGCGGCTCCGGCGCCCAGGCCCGCAGCGTGATCGACGGCCTGCAGGCCGACGTCGTGACCCTGGCGCTCGCCTATGACATCGACGCGATCGCGGGCAAGGGGCTGCTCGACAAGGAGTGGCAGAAGCGCCTGCCGCAGAACGCCTCACCCTACACCTCGACCATCGTGTTCCTGGTCCGCAAGGGCAATCCGAAGGGCATCAAGGACTGGGACGACCTGCTCAAATCGGGCGTCGACGTCATCACGCCGAATCCGAAGACCTCGGGCGGCGCCCGCTGGAACTACCTCGCCGCCTGGGGCTATGCCCTGAAGAAGACCGGCTCGGCCGACAAGGCCAAGCAGTTCGTGGCCGACCTGTATAAGCATGTTCCGGTGCTCGACACCGGTGCCCGCGGCGCCACCGTCACCTTCGTGGAACGCGGCGTCGGCGATGTGCTGCTGGCCTGGGAGAACGAGGCCTATCTGGCGCTGAAAGAATTCGGTAAGGAAAAGTTCGAGATCATCTCGCCGTCGCTGTCGATCCTGGCCGAACCGCCAGTTGCCATCGTCGACACCGTCGTGGCCAAGAAGGGCACGCAGGCCGCCGCCGAAGCCTATCTGAAGTACTGGTATACGAAGGAAGGTCAGGAAATCGCCGCACGCAACTTCTATCGTCCGCGCGATCCCGACGTTGCCAAGACCTACGCCGAGTCGTTTGCCAAGGTCGACCTGTTCACGATCGACGATGTGTTCAGTGGCTGGACCAAGGCGCAGAAGGATCATTTCGGCGAAGGCGGGATGTTTGATCAGATCTACAAGAACTGATCCGACGCCGACAGCAGGAGACGATGGGGTGAGCCAGGGAATGAGCCAGGTGGCGTCTTGAGCGTCCTTGCACCGCGACGCAGCACCTTGCCGGGCTTCGGTCTCACCATGGGACTGACGCTGACCTGGCTGTCCCTCATCGTCCTCATTCCATTGGCCGGGCTGTTCGTGCGCTCGACCGACCTCAGCCTGGCGCAGTTCTGGGACATCGTCACCAGCCGCCGCACCCTGAGCGCGCTCAAGATCTCGTTCGGACTGTCGTTCGCCGCCGCTCTCGTCAACCTAGTGATGGGCACGATCGTGGTCTGGGCGCTGGTGCGCTACCGCTTCCCGGGCCGTCGGCTGTTCGACGCCATCGTCGACGTCCCATTCGCGCTGCCGACGGCGGTGGCCGGCGTGGCGCTGACCGCCCTGTTCGCCCAGAAGGGCTGGCTCGGCGCGCCGCTCGCCGCTCTCGGCATCAAGGTGGCGTTCACGCCGCTCGGCATCTTCATCGCGATGATCTTCATCGGCATCCCCTTCGTGGTCCGCACCGTGCAGCCGGTGCTGATCGATCTCGATCCCGAGATCGAGGAGGCGGCCGCGAGCCTCGGCGCCAGCCGCTGGCACATCATTACCAAGGTCATCCTGCCCAGCCTGACGCCGGCGCTGCTGACCGGCTTCGCGCTCGCCTTTGCCCGCGCCGTTGGCGAATACGGCTCGGTGATCTTCATCGCCGGCAATCTGCCGAACGTGTCGGAAATTGCCCCCCTTCTGATCGTGATCCGCCTGTCCGAGTTCCGTTATGCCGACGCCACGGCCATTGCAGTGGTCATGCTTGTGGTGGCATTCGTGATCATCTTCGCGGTGAATCGCTTGCAGCGCTGGGCCCAGGCCCAGGCGCCGTCGACCTGAGGCCGCGACATGAGCATCGAGATGACCCTGCAACGGACGTCCGGCACAGCCGCCCAGTCCAGCCATGTCGAAAGTGCCGCCCGGCGCGATCCGCGCGCCGAGCCGGCGGCCGTGCGCATTGCCATCATCACGCTCGCCATCGGCTTTCTCTCGCTCTTCGTCGTGCTGCCGCTGGTGGTCGTGTTCGTCGAGGCGTTCGGCAAGGGCGTGATGGCCTACCTGTCCGCTTTGGCCGACCCCGAGGCGTGGTCGGCCATCCGCCTCACGCTCGGCGTCGCGGCCGTCTCGGTCGGCACCAATCTGGTGTTCGGACTGGCCGCCGCCTGGGCGATCGCGAAGTTCGATTTCCCCGGCAAGACCTTCCTGATCACCTTGATCGACCTGCCGTTCTCGGTGAGCCCGGTCATTTCAGGCCTCGTCTTCGTGCTGCTGTTCGGCGCCCAGGGCTTCTTCGGTCCGTGGCTGCAGAGCCATGGTCTGCAGATCCTGTTCGCCTTCCCGGGCATCACGCTCGCCACCGTCTTCGTGACTTTTCCCTTCGTGGCGCGAGCGCTGATCCCGCTGATGCAGGAGCAGGGCACGCAGGAGGAGGAGGCCGCGATCTCGCTCGGCGCGTCCGGTTTGCAGACCTTCTTCCGGGTCACCCTGCCCAACATCAAATGGGGCGTGCTGTACGGCGTCCTGCTCTGCAATGCCCGCGCGATGGGCGAGTTCGGTGCGGTGTCGGTGGTGTCGGGACACATCCGCGGCGAGACCAACACGATGCCGCTGCTGGTCGAGATTCTCTACAACGAGTACCAGATGGTGGCCTCGTTCGCGATCGCCTCGCTGCTCGCCATGCTGGCGCTGATCACGCTGATCGCCAAGACCATTCTCGAACGGAACATCGACGAGGACATGCCTCATGACCATTGAAGCGAGGGGCGTCGTCAAGACCTTCGGCTCATTCAAGGCGCTCGACAGTGTCGACCTGAAGGTCGCCAATGGCGAGCTGTTGGCGCTGCTCGGTCCCTCCGGCTCCGGCAAGACCACCCTGCTGCGCATCATCGCAGGCCTCGAATGGCCCGATGCCGGCGAGATCCTGTTCGACGGCGAGAACGCGCTCGACCGCGGCGCGCGCGAGCGTCATGTCGGCTTCGTGTTCCAGCACTACGCGCTGTTCCGCCACATGAGCGTGTTCGAGAACGTCGCCTTTGGACTCCGCGTGCAGCCGCGCAGCATCCGTAAGAGCGAGGCGCAGATCCGTGCGCGCGTGAAGGAGCTGCTCGACCTCGTGCAGCTCGACTGGCTCGCCGACCGTTATCCGAGCCAGCTCTCCGGCGGCCAGCGCCAGCGCATCGCGCTGGCGCGCGCGCTCGCCATCGAGCCACGCATCCTGCTGCTCGACGAGCCGTTCGGCGCGCTCGATGCCAAGGTGCGCAAGGAGCTGCGGCAATGGCTGCGCACCTTGCATCACTCCATCAACGTGACCTCGATCTTCGTCACGCATGACCAGGAGGAGGCGCTCGAGGTCGCGCATCGCGTCGTGGTGATGGACAAGGGCCGCATCGAGCAGGTCGGCTCGCCTAACGATGTCTATGACGCTCCGGCCACCGCCTTCGTGCATGGTTTCATCGGCGAATCGATCATGCTGCCGGTCGAAGTCTCCGGCGGTGCCGTGCATCTCAACGGCCGTCCGCTGGATCTGGCTGCGCCCGGCGACGCCGCCGGTGCGTCGACCTTGTTCGTGCGCCGCCACGACATGGTGATCGGCCCGGCCGGCAGCGGCACGCTCGACGGCGCCATCACCCACGTCCGCAGCTTCGGCCCGGTGCAGCGCGCCGAGATCGCGCTGACGGAAAGCTCAGCCATCATCGAGATCGACGCCCCGCGCGACCGCGAGCTCAAGATCGGCGACCGCATCGGATTGAAGCCGCGGCATTACCGGATTTTCGCGAGCGGGTAGAGGCTGCTCGGGCTCAGGCTCGATCACAGGTCGTTGGCCTCAGATCGCCACCAAACAGTCGGTGTCGTCCCGGACAAGCCCGGCAACGCGCGAGCGTTGCTGGGCGCCGATCCGGGACCCATACGCCGTGAAGCCTGTTCGAGGCACGCTGGAGCGGCATCTCGTCTCGCAACGACCGCCGCGGCGTATGGGTCCCGGCGCGGAGGCCGGGACGACACCTAATCTGTGGCGCCGCCTGCGGCTCGATCACACGGGCGATCCGTGGCGCTTGACCCCGCTGCCCCTATGGTTGACGAACCGTTGCCGGCCGGAATGGCCGCAATTGTCCGAATGGAACTTACCGGCGATTCACCTTTCAGCCACGGTTGATGTGCAACAACCCGCCTCTCTCGTCGGCATAGGGATTGGTTCATTGAAGCATCGCGCTCTCGCTTTCTCCATTGCACTCCTGCTCGCCGGCTGCGCGGCCGAGACGCCGGTCGTGCAGGCGCCGACCATGTATGCCGACATGGCGGTCGCCGGTGCGAAGCTCGATGCGGTCGCCGCGGCGACGATGATCTCGCAATACCGCCAGAACAATGGGCTCGGCATGGTCGAGGTCGACCCCGAGCTGATGCGGCTGGCCGAGACGCAATCGCAGGCGATGGCCGACAAGAACAAGCTCGATCACGACGTCCGCGCCCCGCTGGCGAAGCGGCTCAACGGCGCGGGTTATGACGCCGTCGTTGCTGTCGAGAACGTCTCGGCCGGCTATCACACCTTGGCGGAGGCCTTCTCGGGCTGGCGCGACTCGCCGCCTCACCGGGCGAACATGCTGAAGACCGGTGTTACCAAAATAGGCATCGCGGCGAGCTATGCGCCGAACACCAAGTACAAGGTGTTCTGGACCATGATTCTGGCGGCGCCGGACGGTAAAAAGCCTTCCTGACGGGCACGGCTGCCGTCGGCTTGCGCAGCGGATTGCATGATCGGCGGTCACCTGGCGGGTGGTACGGTCACGCCCTTGGGGTGGATTGACGTCACCGCGAAGTGACGCCACGCTGGCGCCTTGTTTTGCTAATGACCGGGCCAATGACCCAACATTCCTTTCCCCCACAGCCGACAACTCCCACCGAATCGCAACGCGTGCTCGTCCTGCAGGGCGGCGGCGCGCTCGGCTCCTATCAGTCCGGCGCCTATCAGGCGCTGTGCCATTTCGATTTCGAGCCCGAATGGGTGGCCGGCATTTCGATCGGCGCCATCAACGCCGCGATCATCGCCGGCAACGACCGCGACAAGCGCATCGGCCGGCTCAAGGAATTCTGGGAGATGGTGTCGTCGCCGGTGCCCTGGAAGCCGCTGCTCAACGGCGACCATCACCGCTCCGCCTTCAACGAGATGAGCGCCGGGCTGATCGCCGCCTTCGGCGTGCCCGGCTTCTTCACGCCGCGGTTTCCGCCGGCGCCGCTGTGGCCCGCAGGGACACCGCAGTCGGTCAGCTATTACGACACCGCGCCGTTGAAGCGGACCCTGGAGCGGCTGGTCGATTTCGATCGCATCAACGATCTCAAGACACGGCTTTCGGTCGGCGCCGTCGGCGTCACCACCGGCAATTTCACCTATTTCGACAATGTCGAATTCAGGAAGCAGGGCAAGCGGATTGGCCCCGAGCACATCATGGCCTCGGGCGCGCTGCCGCCGGGCTTCCCGCCGGTCGAGATCGACGGCGAGCATTATTGGGACGGCGGCATCGCCTCCAACACGCCGCTCGACTACGTGCTCGACAGCGAGACCGGCCGCGACCTCCTGATCTTCCAGGTCGACCTGTTCTCCGCGCGTGGCGACCTGCCGCGGACCTTGCTCGAAGCCGCCGAGCGCGAGAAGGACATCCGCTATTCCAGCCGGACGCGGATGAACACCGACAAGAACCGCATGATCCACAACACGCGCAAGGCGCTGCGCGAGCTCTATGCCAAGCTGCCGGACGAGCTGCGCAACGATCCCTCGCTCGAGATCCTGTGCAAGGCCGCGCAGGAGAACACCGTCACCGTGGTGCATCTGATCTACCGCAGCAAGAATTACGAGACCTCGTCGAAGGACTACGACTTCTCCCATGTCGCGATGGTCGAGCATTGGGAGGCGGGCGTGCGCGACGTCCACCAGTCGATGCGGCACAAGGACTGGCTGGAGCGGCCGCAATCCGGCGAGACCATGGTCACCTACGATCTCACGCAGGACGGCAGCCTGGCTGCCGCCAAGAAGGAGTGAACAACATGACGACGAATCTGAAGGGCAAGACCGCGGTCGTGACCGGCTCGACCAGCGGCATAGGTCTCGCCATCGCCCGCGGCTTTGCCGCGGCCGGCGCCAACATCGTGATCAACGGCTTCGGCGCGCCTGAAGACATCGAGAAGGAACGCGCCGGCATCGAGAGCGAGTTCAAGGTGAGGGCCGTGCATTCGCCGGCCGACATGAGCAAGCCGGCCGAGATCGCCGGCATGATCGCGCTCGGCGAGACGACGTTCGGCTCGGTCGACGTCCTCGTCAACAATGCCGGCATCCAGTTCGTCTCGCCGGTCGAGGACTTTCCGCCGGAAAAGTGGGAGCAGATCATCGCGATCAACCTCTCCTCGGCGTTCTACGGCATCCATGCCGCCGTGCCCGGCATGAAGAAGCGCGGCTGGGGCCGCATCATCAACACGGCGTCCGCGCACTCGCTGGTCGCCTCGCCGTTCAAGTCGGCCTATGTCTCGGCCAAGCACGGCATCGCCGGCCTGACCAAGACCGTCGCGCTGGAGCTCGCGACCTTCAAGATCACCTGCAACTGCATCTCGCCGGGCTATGTCTGGACGCCGCTGGTGGAGAAGCAGATTCCCGATACGATGAAGGCGCGCAACCTCACCAAGGAGCAGGTCATCAACGACGTGCTGCTGGCCGCACAGCCGACCAAGGAGTTCGTGACCGTCGACCAGGTCGCGGCGCTGGCGCTGTTCCTGTGCAGCGACGAGGCGGCGCAGATCACCGGCACCAATTTGTCGATCGACGGCGGCTGGACCGCGGCCTGAGACCGGCGACTCGCCGCTCCCTCCGTCGTCATCGCCAAGCTTGGTATTTAGTCAAGCCGGGCGATCCAGTAAACACCATCGAGGAGCCGCGGCGTACTGGATTCCCCGCCTTCGCGGGGAATGACTGTGGGCGGTGCATCCAAATCGGCGGAATCATTCTGCGCCGTCGCGGGTTTCGCTTCGGCGCAGTCCATTCTACAAGCGGGGCTGTTTCGGACGCACGCCCACGGACCTCTCATCTTGCTGACCACCCTCATCGGCCTCGGTGCCGCCGCCTGCACCACGAGCTCGTTCCTGCCCCAGGTCATCAAGGCCTGGCGGTCGCGCTCGACCACCGACATCTCGACCGGCATGTTCGTGCTGCTGACCACCGGCAACGCGATGTGGCTGCTCTACGGCGCGCTGATCAGCGACGTCCCGCTGGTGGTCGCCAACGCCATCACGCTGGGGCTGGTGACGGCGATCCTCGGCCTGAAGCTGCGCTACGGCTAGGAGTACACGGTGGCCCTCGATCCGGTTCGCTTGAGCAAGTTTCTGAGCCTAGTGCTGCGGCACCAGCCGGAGACGATCGGCCTGGTGCTGGATGCGCAGGGCTGGGCCGTCATCGATGAGCTGATCGCGCGCGCGGCTGCGGCGGGGACGGCGTTCAGCCGGGCCGATCTGGAGCAGGTGGTCGCGACCAGCGACAAGAAGCGCTTCACCGTCTCGGAGGATGGGCTGCGCATCCGCGCCGCGCAGGGGCATTCGGTGACGGTGGAGCTCGGACTGGCCCCGCGCGAGCCGCCGGCCGTGCTCTATCACGGAACGGCGACGCGGTTCGTCGAGGCGATCATGGCGCAGGGACTGACACCCCAATCACGCCAGCAGGTGCACCTGTCCCTTGACGAGGCGACGGCCGTCAATGTCGGCCGCCGGCACGGCAAGCCCGTCGTCCTGCGGGTCGATGCGGCGGCGATGCATCGTGCGGATTTCGGTTTTTCGTTGCCGACAACGGCGTCTGGCTGACGGATCACGTGCCGCCGGAATTTCTCAGTGGGCCCGAGTCGCACTGAGTCCCGGCGCGCCTGAATCAGCTGCGGCGCGCGAAGATATTGGTGCTCGTGGCAGCCACGCTCTGCCCCGGCGGCAGCACCACCACGGTCGATCCGAGCTGGACGCGGCCGTAGAGATCGGCGACGTCGGTGTTGGTCATGCGGATGCAGCCGGACGAGATCGCCTGGCCGATATATTCGGGCTGGTTGGTGCCGTGAATCCGGTACAGCGAATCCTTGTTGCCCTCGTAGAGATAGATCGCACGGGCCCCGAGCGGATTGGCCGGGCCGCCGGCGACGCGCTTCGGATAGGGCCCGAGGCGGGCCTGGATCTCGGCGGTGGGAACCCAGTCCGGCCATTCCGCGAGCTTGCCGACCGTGGCAACGCCGGAGAAGGCCTGCGCCTCCTCGCCGACGGCGACGCCATAGCGGATCGCCTTGCGGTCCGGAAGCACGTAGTACAGGAAGCGGGCATCGGTATCGACGACGATCGTGCCCGGCTGTTCCTGCCGCGTATATTCGACGATGTGACGCTGGAACTGCTGCGGGATCTGCGCCTCGGCATAGGGCGCGCGCGCCAGCAGCTGGCGGTCGCGCGACGTGAGGGCCGCATCGGACGTCGGCGACAAGGTCGCCTCCATGCAGCCGGCCAACAACAAAGTTCCGGCCAGCGACACAGCGAGCCCCAGTCTCGGCATCTCGATCTCCCCCAACGCGCGGTCGAAAAGCATGTGCCCGGAGGATCGCGCCAATATCAAGGCGTTGCACCCAACACTTGCGTGATCGCGGTGCGATGGCAGATGCACCTTTGCGACGCTCTCAGTTCCGTCAAGCCGGGGACAAGATGACGCAACAGATGCGTCATCGCGGTTCCCTCAACTCGCCTTGCCGAAGGCAAGAACGTGAAGGCCGAGACGCTGCTTGACGATTCGAAACAGCAGCACCGTCTCGAAGGCGAGCGACAGCGAGGTGGCGGCTGCGGCGCCGTGGCCGCCGAACCGCGGCACGAGCACGATGCACAGCACGAGGTTCATGACGAAGGCCGCCGCATAGGCGGACGCGCAGGCACGCTGCTGGCCCAGCATGTTCAACAGCCGCTCCACCGGGCCGATCGCGGAGCGCACGACGAGGCCGATTGCGGCGATGAACATGATGTCGTAGCCGGCGGTGAACTGCGCGCCGAACAGCCAGAGCAGCGGCTTGCCGAGCGCGAGCAGCACGACGGTCGCCGCGAGCGACGGCCAGAATGTCCATTTGATCGCATGGGCGACATAGGCCGACAGCCGCGCCTTGTCGCCGAGCGCGTGATATTCGGCGAAGCGGTGCGCCGTCGTCGCCGACATCGCGTAGTGGATGAACGACACCAGCGCGAGCGTCTTCACCACTGCGAAATAGATGCCGACCTCTTCCGAGGAGCGGAACTGCTGCAGCACCAGCACGTCGGTGTACGACAGCAGCAGATAGAAGCTTTCGACCAGCAGGATCGGCAGCGAGACCGCGAGCCAGCCGCGGAGATCATATTGTTTCGGCCCTGGCGCGATGTGACGGCCGAGCCGGCGGTTCAGCACCAGCATCTGGCCCAGCATCGCGATCCACACGGCTGCGGCGCTTGCGGCCATCGCCGCGGTGGCGTCGAGATCGAAGGCCAGCACGAACGCGCCCGCTGTGAAGCCGATGATGAGCGTCTGGCGGATGATGAATTGCGGCATCAGCCCGAGCGCCATCCAGTCGTGCGAGCGTGCGATGCCGTCCTGGGTGTTGGCGACCACGAAGGCGGGCAGCGTGAGGCAGCCGATATAGAGCGGCATGCGCTCGCTGGCGTCGATCCACGGCGACAGCAGCGCAACGAGGCCGGCGAGGAGCAGTGCCGCCGCCGTCGACGTTGCCAGCGTGAGCCAACGGCCGCCGGAGAGGAAGCCGCGCAGCAGCGCGTGCTGGCCGGAGGTGCGGTAGTCCGGGATGATCTTCTGCGCCGAGGAGGCGATGCCGACATCGAGCATGCTGCCGAGCAGCAGTACCCAGGTCCAGACATACACATAGGTGCCGTAGTCGGAGCCGCCCATCCAGCGCGCGAGCAGGATCTGGCTGAGATAGGCGAGGCCGGCGCTGAGCACGCGGATCAGGAAGATGGTTCCGGCGAGCCGTCGCGTCAGCGATGCCTCGCCGCTGCCGCCGAGCGACTGCAAGCGCGCCTTCAGCCGGGCGGCCGGTCCGCGCGACGCGGGTTCGTTGCGGGCATCCATCACGGCCACGGCGGGGTCCGGCTCCACGGCCGCGCGGCTGGCGGCGATGGTCCTTCCTATCAACGCATCGTTAAGAATGGGTTGGACCCGCGCTTGCGGGGCACGGCCGGCTCACGGCGCCGCCCGCGAGGCGGCGGCCATGTCAGGGCAGGTTGAAGTTGAACTCGTAGGCCTTGTCCGGCCCGACCAGCGTGAACTTCAGCGCGGCGCCGTCGGGCTTGACGCCGGGCGGCACGCCGTCGAGCTCGAAGACGAAGCGCTTGATTCCCGGCGTGCCGCTGTCGCGCGCGACGGGGATCGGCAGCGCCCAGTCCGGCGTCGGACCCTCGACATAGAGGTGGACGCCGCGCGCATCGGCGGCGGCGACATCGACGATGACGTCCTTGTTGCCGTCGCGCTTGACGTCGCGGATCGTCAGCGGCGTGGGATCACCGATCGTGGCGGGCTTGGGCACGGTGTCGAGCGCGGCCGACAGCGATGCGTCCTCGGTGCTGGCCACGCTGGTGAGCGCGAGCTCGGTCTTGGCTTCCACCGGGATGCAGATCTTCTCACAGACCGCGTAGCTGATGTCGGCGCGCAGGATCATCGGCTTGTCGGCATTCTTGCTGACGATGCGCAGCGGCAGCACGATCTGGTCGTGATAGCCGAGCGAGTGCCCGCCCGCGCCGTCGTCAAACTTGGTCGGGGCCGGCCATAGAACCGTCACGGCTTCGACGTTCTCCGATTTGGAAAAGTCGAATCGCGGCGGCACGCCGGAGTCACCGGGGGTCCGCCAATAGGTCTTCCATCCCGGCTGCAGCTGAAAGGCGATGCCGCCCAGCATGACCGGGCCGCTGCGCGAGCCTGCGAGCAGACGCACCGCGGAGTGGCCGTCGCGCTGCCACGGGGAGGAGTCCTGCGCCCGCGCGCCGGAAGCAAGGCAGCACGACACGACAGCGGCGATGAACAGTGTGGCGGAGTGGTGAGGAACCAAGGCGGACATGAGACGTCTTTAGAGTGCTGTTCAGGCGCAAACCATTGAATTGCTTGTGAGGCAGATTTCGCCGCGCGGACCTGAACCTTGATTGACAGATGCGCATCCCAATATCAGGATATCAACGATCATGAGAGTCCTTGCGGATGAATCCTGAAGCAAAAAGGCCGGGCGACATTCGCCGCAAAATGACGGGGATCGGGGATCACGCCTCGCAGGGTGGCTACCTCGATGGCCAGTTGCTGGTCGCGATGCCCGTGATGGGCGATTCCCGCTTCGAGCGCTCGGTGATCTATCTCTGTGCGCACTCGGCCGAGGGCGCCATGGGTATCATGGTGAACCGCCCGGCGGGCAGCATCGACTTTCCGCAGCTCCTGATGCAACTCAATATCATCGAGAAGGGCAAGCAGATCAGCCTGCCCGACAGCGCCGAGACGATGAAGGTCTTGAGCGGCGGTCCGGTCGACGCCGGCCGCGGCTTCGTGCTGCATTCGAGCGACTACTTCATCGCCAACGCCACGCTGAAGATCAATGACGGCGTCTGCCTGACGACGACGATCGATATCCTCAAGGCGATCGCCAAGGGCAACGGTCCGAAGCACGCCATCCTGGCGCTCGGCTATGCCGGCTGGCGAGCCGGCCAGCTCGAGGAAGAGATCCAGGACAATGGCTGGCTGCATTGCGACGCCGATCCGGAGCTGATCTTCGGCGACAATGTCGACGACAAGTACAATCTTGCGCTGCGCAAGATCGGCATCGATCCCGGCATGCTCTCCAACGCTGCGGGACACGCGTAGAGGGCGCGCCTGGCATGGTCGGGCTACCGACCGCCAGCGGTGCCGGTGGCCAGCCCAGAACCGATCCGGATTGCGTCCGCAACTCATTGCCTGGTCTTGGAGCCGAACAGCTTGCTGAAAAATCCGCTCGGCTTGTGAATCGACGGTTGCTTGGTCAGCTCCAGCCAATAGACCGTGTTGACGTCCGGCCGAAAGGAACGGGTGTAACGGACTTTGATCCGCTCGCTGTCCGTCAGACCGAATGTCTCGCCGTCCTTGATGACGGCTCCTTTGGCGAGAATGTAGCTGCCGAACTTGCGGACGCGATCGAAGGTCTGGTCCAGCGTCAGGCTGCTCTCGGTCTCTATTTCCATATGGCCGAAATCGCGCATTCCGATCGTCGAGATCAGGATGTTGCCATTGGGCTGCATGGAGAACTGAATCAGCACCCAGAGCGAAAACGGAATCGCTCCGCGCATCGCGCTGGCGCTTTCACCCTTGAACGTCTCAGTCTGCACCAGGCTGCTGCCCCACAGCACACCGATGACCGGCAGTTGCTCGACCAGCTCACGCATGAGGATGAGGTGGCGCATGTGCGCCTCGAGCCGCGTGTGCGACCGCCAACTGCAGTGGATCATGAGATGAGAGGTGTGGCGCGACAGGTCGGCGAGCGCAGTGGGCCACCAGAACGCGAATTGCGCTTGCTGCTGCAGCGGGTCCGGATAGGGAAAATCCATCGGCAAGCCAAACACGACGTCGCCGTCGACAGGAAGGACCATCGGACTGGTCGGCCCCTGACCATCGAGATTGGCCGGATTCAGTCCAATGGCCGGTCCAATCCGCGCGGCCATTGCGGCATAGTCGATCGGCTGCTGGCGCTCCAGGAACAACGTCGCACCGATCATTTTCGGTTGTGCGTCTTCGGCTTTGCTCGCTTTGTCCATCGCCCCATCCTCCAACACTCGCGCTCGTCCTAGCACTGGAGCTCCGGAGGCGGAACGGAATCCCGCGGCGTCGTCGATCCGTACGGCGCGCTACTCGGCCGCCTGCTGCGCCACCGTCGGCTCAGTGCCGGCCACGGTGGCGCGGCGCATGTCGCGCGGCTGCGATTGATCGTAGCGGCGGACGCGATGCACCGTCTGACGGTTGTCCCACATGATCAGGTCGTGCAGCGCCCATTTGTGCACGTAGACGAAGTCCGGCTGGGTCGCGTGCTCCGTGAGATCACGCAGCAGCAGGCGCCCCTCGGGCATGCTCATGCCGACGATCGCGCCGGCATGCGATGACAGATACAGCGACTTGCGGCCATGCGCGGGATGCGTCCGGACCAGCCGCTGCCTCACCGGCTTGAACATCTCCTTCTCCTCGTCGGTGTAGTCGAGGAAGCCGAGCGAGCCGCGCGAGTACATCAGCGAATGTTCGCAGATGAGATCTTCGATCTCCGCCTTGGTGTCCGGGTCGAGCGCGTCATAGGCCGCGCGCATGTCGGCGAACTCGGTATTGCCGCCCTTCGGATTCACGATGCGCGCTGACAGGATCGAGTACTTCGCCGGGATCGGCCGGAACGAGCTGTCGGAATGCCACAGGCAGTTGCCGAGATTGAACAGATGCGTGCGATGATCCGATGGCAGCGGCTTGCCGTCCTTGCCGAGATTGGAGACGTCGTTGAGGCCGGTGCTGAGACGATAGTCCTCTTTCTTCGTCACCGTTCCGCCGCGCGCCTTTTCGCGCTCGCCGAAATTCAGCGCGAAGGCGAGCTGCTGCTCATCCGTGATGGCCTGATCGTGGAATACGAGAACGGCGTAGTGGTCGATCGCAGCCTGCAGCTGCGCGACCTCATCGGGCGTGAGAGGTTGGCGCAGATCGACACCAGACACGTCGCCGACGAAATGGGGATGCAGCTGCCGGATGGCGATGGCCATGGCGTCCTCCTTGCGTGTCCTCGTCATGGCGAACTCAAAGTCCGCTTCGGAGCAGCAAGGCTACGCCGGCGAGTCGCGAAGTCAACGGACGCGCTGAACGGCGGCACGCACAGCTGTCATGCCGGCGCGCCGGGCATCATGCGTTGCGGGCCATCAGCCCGCCGTCGACCGGGATCACGGCGCCGGTGATGAACGAGGCGGCCGGCAGGCACAGGCTCAAGGTGATGTGCGCAACCTCTTCGGGATCGCCATAGCGTCCCAGCGCCGTGCGGCGCCTCGCATAGGTCGCCTTGTGCTCGTCGGGGATGCGCGCGGTCATCGCAGTCGTGATCGGCCCCGGGCAGATGCAGTTGACGGTGATGCCGTCGCGGCCGAGCTCGACGGCCAGCGATCGCGTGAGTCCGGTCACGCCGGCCTTGGCTGCCGAATACGCGCTGTGCAGCGCAGTCGCGCCGAGCGCCTCGGTCGAGGCGATGTTGACGATGCGCGGACTTTGCGACCGACGCAGATGCGGCAGTGCGGCGCGGATCACGCGCTGCTGCGCGGTGAGCATCACGGCCAGGCCCTTGGCCCAGGCGTCGTCATAGGCGTCGTCGTCGATCGCCACCCGCACCGAGATGCCGGCATTGTTCACGACGATGTCGAGCCCGCCGAAATGCGCCGCGGCTTCGCCGACGACGGCTGCGATCGCGTCGCGATCCGTCAGGTCGAGTCGCCAGGCGCGCGCCGTTCCGCCTGCCGCGGCGATCTCGGCGGCCACGGCGCGCGCACCGTCCTCGTCGACATCCGTGACGGCGACCTGCGCCCCTTCATCGCCGAACACGCGCGCGGTGGCGCGCCCCATGCCCGACGCCGCGCCGGTGATCAGCACGGACAATCCCTTCACGGATCGGCTGAGTTGCTTGTGCTGCTGCATGGTTTCGGCCCGCGGAAAATCATGATCACGACGGCATGATCGGGTTAGCACCGATCGGCTCCGCTCGGTAGGCACGATTCGCGGACGCGTGCGTTGAAGCCCGGGCATTGGTCAGCCCGGACCATGAGACCATGCAGGTCTGGCGTACTCAACTTTGCCGCAGTGCCCCCTATGATCCAGCCTTGTCCGCCGTCGCGTTTCTCTCGGGACCGACGCGCGCCCCCATCCCACGAGCCCACCGGAGTCATCATGGTTCTGCGCCGAACATTCCTTGCGCTCGTCGTCGCGGCGGCAGCCCTTGCCGCAGCGCCATCGGCGCGGGCCGAGAGCATCAATGCCGGTGGCCGCAAGGCCAGCGCCGTTCAGCCCTTCGATGCCCAGAGCATCGCCGAATTCGACACGCCGTGGGCGATCGCGTTCCTGCCCGACGGGCGGATGCTGGTCACGGAAAAGCCGGGCCGGATCTTCGTCGTCACCCAGAGCGGACAGAAGACCGAGATCGGCAATGTGCCTGCGGTCGTGGCGCGCGGGCAGAACGGCCTGCTGGACATCGCGGTCTCGCCGAGCTTCGCGACGACGTCGCAGGTCTACATCACCTATACCGAGCCGAACGCCGAGGGCAGTCGGCTCGTGCTGACCCGCGCGGTACTGTCGCTGGCGAGCGATCGCGCCATGCTGACCGACCCGACCGTGATCTGGCGCCAGGCGCCGGCCGGCGGCGGAGGTCAGCCCGGCGGCATCATCGCATTCGATCCGGCGGGAACGCATCTGTTCCTGACCGTGGGCGACCGCATGCAGCCCAACAGCGCGCAGGATCCGCGGCAGGCGCGCGGCAAGGTGCTGCGGCTCAATCTCGACGGCTCGACGCCGTCGGACAATCCGATGGCCGAGGACAAGGGCGTGCCGGCGCAGACATGGACCACCGGCCATCGCAACCCCTACGGACTGGCCTTCGCACCGGATGGCCGGCTCTGGCTGCACGAGATGGGTCCGCGCGGTGGCGACGAGCTCAACCTGATCGAGCCGGGTAAGAATTACGGCTGGCCGCTGGTCTCGAACGGCGACAATTACGACGGCACGCCGATCCCGCGTCATGCGACGCGGCCCGATCTGGCCGCACCGCCGCTCTATTGGGACCCGGTGATCGCGCCGGCCGGCCTCGTCTTCTACGACGGCGCGATGTTTCCGCAATGGAAGGGGTCGGCGCTGATCGGTGGCCTCAGGGCGCAAGCGCTGGTGCGTGTGACGTTTGGCGCCAACGGCCAGCCCGATGAGGCCGAGCGCTGGGACATGGGCCAGCGCATCCGCGACGTCGCGGTTGCGCCGGATGGCGCCGTGTGGATCATCGAGGATGACTCGCCCGGCCGTCTCAGGCGGCTCACGCCGTCGAAATAACAATGCGCCTGCTGGCCGCCGGACGAGCAAGACCGCCGGCCGGAGCGCGTTGACAGCACCCGCGCTGCTCTCCACACATGTCCAACAAACAACAAGGAAAGGGCAGGAGATGAACGCGCTCGATTTCTCGGGACGGCAGGTGCTGGTGATCGGCGGTTCCAGCGGCATCGGTAACGGCATCGCACAGGCGTTTCGGGCGCAGGGCGCTGATGTCGCGGTCTGCGGCACGCGCGCCAGCGCGGCCGACTACCGTGCGGAGGATGGCTCCGAACTTGAGGGACTGGACTATCAGCAGCTCGACGTCAGCAATGCTGCCGCGATCGAGGCGTTCGCGCCGCGCCTGAACCGGCTCGACGTGCTGGTGCTGGCGCAGGGCGCGGTGCTGTACCGTCGCGGCGAGTTCGCAATGGATGGCTTCCGCAAGGTGATGGAGGTCAACCTCATCAGCCTGATGGGCTGTGCGACGAAGTTTCATGCCATGCTGCGCGACGCCAAGGGCGCGCTGATCATCGTCTCGTCCACAGCGGCCTATCATTCCACCATGGGCAACCCGGCCTACAACGCCTCCAAGACCGGCGCTGTCGGCTTGACCCGGACGCTGGCCGAAGCGTGGGCAGGCGACGGCATCCGCGTCAACGGCATCGCGCCGGGACTCGTCGACACCAAGATGACCAAGGTGACTACCGCCAATCCGCAGCGGCTCGAAGGCGCGCTGCAACGGATCCCGCTGAAGCGGCTCGGCACGCCGCAGGATATGGCCGGCGCTGCATTGTTCCTGGCGTCGCCGCTGTCGTCCTACATCATCGGCCAGACCATCGTCGTCGATGGCGGGTTGATTTTGTAGCCGTTCGGAACCGTCGCCGCCTCAGCCGGTTAGCTCGACAGCAATCCCGCAGGTGCAGAACAAGGAGAGCGGCAATGGATCAGGATCGGCTGACAGGTACGGCCAAGGATGTCGCAGGCAAGGTCGAAGGCGGCGTTGGCGAATTGCTGGGTGACAAGAGCACGCAGGCCTCGGGTCGCGCGCGCGAAGCGTCCGGCGTGGTGCAGAATCTCTATGGCCAGGCCAAGGATGCGGCACGCGAGGCCGGCGATGCCGCCATGGACTACGCGAAGGATACGTTGGGCAGCAGCACCGACACGCTGCGCGGCGGAACCGAAGCGCTGACCAAGCGAGTCCATGAAAATCCCATGGGTGCGCTCCTGGTCGCCGGCGGCATCGGCTTCCTGCTCGCGGTGCTGATGCGTCCGAGCCGGCCGCAGCCGCCGCAGCGCTGGCGGTACTGAGCCCATCAAAGTCAGTCTGAGGACTGACTGACTACGCTTAAGAGACATCGGCCCGCATTCGTTCTCGAATGCGGGCCGATTTGTCACGCGATGTCGTTGCAGAGGATCGCGTTCCAGAGGATGTCTCTGCCGATCTGGGCCGCAACCGCTCGGCGCGATGGGCCTTGTATGGCCGTCAGCGCCCCTGCGTCTCCAGCACGGCTGCCGCGCGGCCTACCGATCCCGGCGGCCGTGGCGGCGCATTCGGATTGCGCGCGGCCGGCGGCCTGGCCGGTTGTGCCGGCTGCTGCTGCGGCGCGCCGAAGCCGAAGAAGTCGCGGCCTCCCTGGTTCGGCTGCTGGGCCTGGGCGGGGGGCTGCTGGTTGGGGGATGCCGGCGTCGTCAGCCGCTTCTGCCTCGGCTGGACAGGCTGAGCGGACGCCGCGGGCGCAGCTTCGGTCGGCGATGTCGCCGCGACAGGCGTGTCGGGCTTGGTGAGCTCCTTCGGCGGCTCCTTGGCCTGTTCGCGGCCGACCTCGCGGCGCGGCCAGACGAAATCGTCGGCGCGACCGGCCGGCGGGCTCAGCGCCTCGCCCTTGACCAGCGTGCGTGAGGCCAAGGCATCGACCGCCGCCGGACGCGAGCCGGGACCGCCGAGCAGCTGATCGGTGCCGACCGACGAGGCCACCAGCGGCAGGATCGGACCTGCGACCGGGCGCGGCGCCGGCTGCCCGGGCACCGCATTGGCGTCCGGGGTCGCCGGTTCGGTCGGCAGCTCCAGCGGCGCGGAGCGGGCGGCGAGCAGCCGGTTGATCTCGCGCTCGGCATAATGCGCGAGCTTGCGCGCGCCGGGCCGGGTGAAATACACGCCGTCATAGGCGCGCAGCTGGCGGATCTGGCCTTCGAAATCCGGACCCTTCTGCAAGAAGCGGCCGGCCTCGTCGACAAAGCCGTCCCAGACATCGACATAGGTGATGCCGGCCTTGCCGGCGACGTCGCGATAGAGCGAATCCAGGAACAGCATGTCGGCCGTCCCCTTGGGGCCACGTACCGCCGGCAGGCCGACCCAGAGCACCGGCACGCCCTTGGTCTTGGCGACCGCGATCAGCTCCTCGATCTTCTTGGTATAGAGTTCGACCCAGCGCTCCTCGCGGAATTCGTAGAGGGCGCCCGGCGCGCGTGCAGTCTTCTCCGGCGCGGCGACCGCCGGCGTGTCGTTGTCGATCTCGTCCTGCGGCAGATCGCTGTCGGCAGGCTTGGCGGCCGTGTCGGCCTTCGCCTCGGGTTTGGCGTCTGGCTTGGCGTCGCCTGGCTTGGCGTCTGCGGGCTTCGCATCAGCCGCCTTGGTGTCGCCCGGCTTGGCATCTCCTGGCTTGGCATCGCCGGGCTTGGCCTTGGCGTCCTTCTTGGTCTTGTCCGCCGGCTTGTCGGTCTTCTCGACGGCCGGCTCGCGCAGCGAGAGACGGTCGTTGAGCCCGAGCATGATCACGATCGCGTCGGCGCGTTCGGTCGCCAGGATGCCCTTGGCAGCGGCCGCCCAATCGGCCGGCTCGCCCTTGGGCTGGTATTTGATGAGGCCGGAATTGGTCTTGATCCTGCGGGTGACGCCCATGTCGGGCTGCTCGGAATAGGCGTCCTCGAGGCCATAGGCGAGCCAGTCCGCCATGCCGTCGCCGAGCACCAGCACATAGCGATCCGGGGCATTGGCGGTGTCGCGCTTCTCCGGCGGCGGCGCCTTGGAATAGTCCTGGGTGACCTTCTTCGGCTGCTGCGGCTGATAGGGCGAGAAGAAATCGCTGCCGAACCACCCGCCGCCACCGCCGCCGCGAGGGACCGGCCGGGGCGAGGAGAACGGGTTGAAATTGAAGAACTGCGCCGACGCCGGGCCGGTAATCCCGACCAGCATGGCGATGACGACCGCGAGCACCACCGCCGGGCCGGGCTCGTTCAACAGCTTGAGGATGGATTTCAGCTTTGACATGCACACCCGTCCGCAGCCGTCGCGCGGCGAAACCGTGACAGCACATATAATAGGAGCCAAATCAGGCCGCAAACGGGCATTCACCGGATGGTGTTGATGGTCCGGGGCAATCGCCCCGAAAGGTTACCCATTCCAGGCAAATGGGGGGGCGATCAGCGCCCGCGCAGCCGTTCCAGCACGTCCGTCGTGGCAAAGCCGTCCGCAGGCGCCCCGATCGAGGCCTGGAAGTTCCGCAGCGCCTCCCGGGTCTGGCCGCCGAACTGGCCGTCCGGGGTGCCGCGGTAGAATCCGCGCTCCGCCAGCAGCTGCTGCAGCTCCAGCCGCTCGGCGCGCGACAGCGTGCGCTCCTCGCGCGGCCAGGCCTGCACCAGGGGTGGCGCGCCGCGCAGCCGGTCGGCGAAATGGCCGATTGCCAGCGCATAGGCCTCCGCCGGGTTATATTTCATGATGACGCGGAAGTTCTGCAGCATCAGGAAGCCGGGGCCTTGGGCGCCCGCCGGGGCCAGCAGATAGGCCTTCTCGGCCGTCGCCGGGAACGGCTGGCCGCCGGCGCGCTTCAGGCCGAGCTGCTCCCACTGGCCGAAGCTCATGGTCTTGGCGCGGTCGGCCAGCATGAAATTAAAGCCCTGCGGCAGCACGACCTCGTAGCCCCAGCTCTGGCCGCTCTGCCAGCCGTCCTTCTTCAGATTGTTGGCGGTCGAGGCGATCAGGTCGGCCGGATTGTCGACGACGTCGCGGCGGCCGTCGCCATCGGCGTCCACGGCGAAGCGCTTAAAGGCGGTCGGCATGAACTGGGTCGGCCCGAAGGCGCCGGCCCAGGAGCCGCGCAGCTGCTCGGGCCTGAGGTCGCCGCGGTTGAGGATCTCCAGCGCCGACAGGAACTCGTCCTTGAAATAGGCCTGGCGGCGGCCGATGCAGGCGAGCGTCGCGGTCGACTGCAGCACGCTGCGGTCGCCGATCTGGGTCGAGTAGTTGGACTCGATGCCCCAGATGGCTGCGACGATGTAGCGGTCGACGCCATAGGCGCGCTCGGTGGCATCGAACTGCGCCTTGTATTTCGCGAGCACCTCGCGGCCCTTGGCCAGCCGGTTATCGTTCACCAGGATGTCGAGATAGTCCCAGATCGACTTGGTGAACTCGGGCTGGGCGTCGAGCAGGTCCATGATGCGCAGGTCCGGCGACAGGCCGGCGGTGAAGCGCTGGAAATTGTCCTGCGTGATGTTGCGGCGTGCGGCATCTGGCCACATGCCGGCGACGCAGGCGTCGAAATTGCCGGCGGCCTCTCGAATCGCCGCCGCGGTCATCAGCGGATGGCCGGAGGCGCCGTCCTCGCCGCTCCAGGGCTGCGGCCCGCCGGGGGTGGGGGCCTGCGCCGGCGCCGCAGCGCCCGGGTTGCCCTTGGTCAGCGACCCCGTGAACAGGCTGTCGAGGAAGTTCAGCGGATTGCCGGATTGGGCGTTGGCGGAACCGGACACCACCGCGAGGCCTGCGGCTACCGCCGCCGCCCGCGTTGCGGTCCTCAAAGCTGCCAGCATGACGTTCCGTCGCATCATCAGTGGATCCATCGCATGGAGAGCCCAGGAGGCCCGGTCCTGCTTAACGGGAGATTAACAAGCCTAGCGAATTCTCAGCGGCAAAATATGGCCGTTGGGCTGCCATCAAACGGAACCACTCGACCAACATCCGCCTTTGTTCTCGGCTGCAAACGAGCTACCAACATGCGATCGTTTTCGCATTCATTCGTCACAAGGTTTAATCAGCCCCCATGAAGATCCGCAAAGCCGTATTTCCGGTCGCCGGTCTCGGCACCCGCGTCCTTCCCGCCACCAAGGCGATGCCGAAGGAAATGCTGACGATCGTCGACAAGCCGCTGATCCAATATGTCTTCGACGAAGCCAAGGAAGCGGGCATCGAGCATTTCGTGTTCGTCACCGGGCGCAACAAGACCGCGATCGAGGATCATTTCGACCACATGTATGAGCTCGACGCGACGCTTGCGGCGCGCGGCAAGAAGATCGAGATCGAGATTTTGGCGCGCGATCAGCCGGAGGCGGGCGCGGTCAGCTTCACGCGCCAGCAGGCGCCGCTCGGGCTTGGCCATGCGGTGTGGTGCGCGCGCGACATCGTCGGCGATGAGCCGTTCGCGGTCGTGCTGCCGGACGAGCTGGTGCTGAACTCGCCGGGGTGCCTTGCGCAGATGATCGCTGCGGCCGATGCGCTGCCCGAGAAGAGCAACGTGCTGGCGGTGCAGGAAGTGCCGGCCGACCAGACCCATCAATACGGCATCTGCGGCGTCGGCAAGCGCGACGGCAAGATCTTCGAGGTCGACGGCATGGTCGAGAAACCCGCGAAGGGCACCGCGCCGTCGAACTTCTCGATCACCGGGCGCTACATCCTGCAGCCCGAGATCTTCAAGATCCTGGCGACGCAGGAGCGCGGCGCCGGCGGCGAGATCCAGCTCACCGATGCGATGATCGGACTGTCGAAGACGCAGAAATTCTACGGCGTCGACTTCGATGGCGAGCGGCATGATTGCGGCTCGAAATCGGGCTTCCTGAGGGCCAACATCGCCTTCGGCATGTCCCGGTCCGACCTGCGCGACGGGCTGCGTGCCGACATGAAGAAGTACCTCGACGCCAAGAGCTGAGAAGACAAGAGCTGAACGTGTGAGCTCCGGCTGGCGGCCTCACGCCGCCAGCGAGGCCGAGGGTCGCGGCTTCGGCACGGCCACGGTCGCGCAGCGATTGCGGCCCGCCGCCTTGGCCATGTACAGCGCGCGGTCGGCGGCCTTCAGCAGCCCGGTCCAGTCCGTTTCGCGCGCCGGCGTGACGCTGGCGACGCCGACACTGATCGAGGTGTTGGCGGCGTCGCCCGCCCAGATCGCAACCTTGTTGCGGATCGTCTCCGCCACATGCAGCGCGTCGGCTTCCGCGGTGCCCGGCAGCAGCACCGCGAACTCCTCGCCGCCATAGCGCGCGGCGCAGTCGCCGGCCCGCCGCACCGAATCCGAAATGCACACGGCGATGCCGACCAGCACCTGGTCGCCCGCCTGATGGCCATGGGTATCGTTGTAGCTCTTGAAGTGATCGGCATCGATCATCAGCAGCGCCAGCGGCGCTTGGACCCGCTGCGCCCGCCGCCACTCGATCTCGATGGTCTCGTCGAACTTGCGCCGGTTCTTCAGGCCGGTCAGCGAGTCGGTCGTTGCCAGCTGCTGCAGCCTGGACTCGACCTTCGTGCGCAGCTGGATCTCGCGCGCGGCGACCTGGGTCGCGGCGAGCACGAAGACGATGAGGGCCAGCATCATCGCGCCGATCTGCGCGGCCTCGTGGCGCCAGACCGCATAGACGCTGTCCCAGGTCCGGCTGGCGACCACCACCAGCGGGTCGTTGCCGCTGCGCCAGATCAGCAGACGCGACTGGTCGTCCAAGGCGCCGACGCTGGTCGACCAGCCGCTCGGCTCGGTCAATGCGCGGGTCACCGCCGGGGCGCGCGCCAGATTGCGGCCGATCGCGGCAGGATCGAATGGGGCGGTCACGATGATGGTGCCGTCGCGCCCGAACACGGTGATGCCGACACCGGCCGGAAGCGAGAGCCGGCTGAACAGGTCGCGGAAATAGCTGAGGCGGATCGAGCCGGCGACGACGCCGGCGAAGCGCCCGTCGGGCGCGGAAATGCGGCGGCTCAGCGCGATGGAATACTGGCCGTGATGCTGCGCGGGCCGGCTGACATGGAGGCCTGCGTCGGTGCGATCGCGATGCACCTGGAAGAAGTCGGAGTCGCTGCGATTCTCCGGCACGGGATCGAGCGTCGCCGAGTCGATGGTAAGGCGTCCGTTCGGGTCGAACACCTGGATGGCGCCGAAATTTCGCGCCGTGGAGGCGCGGTCGAACAGGATGAGATGCCGGATCGGCTTGCTGACCTCGTTGATTTCGGGCAGCAACATGTTGGCGGCGACCGCGCGCAGCGACAGGTCGTAAAGCTCGATGTTGCGGCTGATGTCGGCGCCGATGCCGGCGGCCAGATTGTCCAGCGACTGCCGGGCGCGCACCTCCTCGCCGCGGCGCAGGTCGATCATGACGCTGGCGCAGATTGCGGAGAAGCCGATGATGGTGGAGAGGGAGCAGGTCACGAGCGTGCGTGCCGAGAGACGCCAAGGCGGCTTTGCCCGGCCTGTTCGGCGTGTCCAGCGCATCGGCTCGTCCCGTCCCCGTGGAGTTCCGTCCGTAGACTGACGGATACTCCGAGGTAACGCATGTTAGGTTAACGAGTGGTTGCGTTTGCTGCGCCTGTCGTCAAGGCTGCCGCACGCTCGCCGATACGATGGAGTTGAGACTTGCCGGACTATGATGCGCTTCGGGACTACCTCAAGCGACAGACCCTTCCCGAACTGATGCTGAGCCTCGAAGCCATCGAGGAGCTGATCGGCGACAGCCTGCCGCGCGCCGCGCAGCGCGCGTCGTGGTGGGACAGCCTGAGGAGTCCGCAGGAGAAGATGCCGCAGCGCGAGGCCTGCCTGGCGGCTGGCTACGTCGCGACCCGGCTGCCGGATGGCAAAGGCGTCCGATTCCGTAAGCTGAAGCCGCCGCGCTGACGGGATGTCGCAGCCAATTGGCCCGGATCGTGCCTTCGGCCTGGGAACAGGGGCACTCGGGCAGAGAGTCAATCGTGACGCGGCTGCGCCGCTCGCTCGAGATGCGAGCACGGTCGCAATCTTTGATGGTTGGAGAGACAAGGAATGAATGAACAGGACCTGCGCCGCGAGATTGCTGCGGTCAAGCACGGGCGGCTGTCGCGCCGCGACTTCGTGCAGCGGATGCTCGCCGCCGGACTGACGGCCCCGCTGGCTGGCATGATGCTGGCGCATTCCGGTGTCGCGATGGCCGCGCAGGCCTTTCCCTACAAGCCGACCAAGGCCGGCGGTGGCGGACCGCTGAAGATCCTGTTCTGGCAGGCGCCGACCTTGCTCAATCCGCATTTTGCGATCGGCTCCAAGGACCAGGAGGCCGCGCGCGCCTTCTACGAGCCGCTCGCGGGGTGGGATGCCGACGGCAATCTCGTGCCGGTGCTTGCGGCCGAAATTCCGAGCCTCGCCAACGGTACGCTGGCAGCCGACGGCACATCGGTCGTCTGGAAGCTCAAGCCCGGCGTGACATGGCATGACGGCCAGCCTTTCACCGCCGACGACGTCATCTTCAACTGGCAATACGCCACCCATCCCGAGACGTCCGCGGTCACCATCGCCGACTACAAGGACATCAAGGCGATCGAGAAGATCGACGATCACAGCGTCCGTCTCGTGTTCGATAAGCCGACGCCGCAATGGTTCACGCCGTTCGTCGGCGGCCGCGGCGCGATCATTCCGAAGCATCTGTTCGCCGACTACATCGGCGCCAAGTCGCGCGAGGCGCCGAACAATCTCAAGCCGGTCGGAACCGGCGCCTATCTGTTCGTCGACTTCAAGCCCGGCGACACCGTCACGGGCAAGCTCAATCCGGACTATCACGTCCCGAACCGTCCCTATTTCGACAGCCTGGAGATCAAGGGCGGCGGTGACGCCGTGTCGGCCGCGCGTGCGGTGCTGCAGACCGGCGAGTTCGACTACGCCTGGAATCTGCAGGTCGAGGACGAGATCCTGATCAAGCTCGAAACGGGTGGAGCCGGGGTCGTCGAGATCGTGCCGACCGGCAATCTCGAGTTCATCCTGCTCAACGCCACCGATCCCAATGTCGAGGTCGATGGCGAGCGCGCGAGCCTCAAGACCAGGCATCCGCTGTTCTCCGATCCCGCGGTGCGCGAGGCGATCAACCTGCTGATCGACCGCGCCTCGATCCAGAAGTTCATCTACGGCCGCGGCGGCATCGCCACGGCGAATGCCGTCAACAATCCCGAGCGCTATCGCTCGCCCAACATGCGCTTCGAGTTCTCGGTCGAGAAGGCCAATCAGATCCTGGAGAATGCCGGCTGGAAGAAGGGAGCGAGCGGCATCCGCGAAAAGGACGGCAAGCCGCTCAAGCTGGTGTTCCAGACATCGACCAACGGGCCGCGGCAGAAAAACCAGGCGATCATCAAGCAGGCCTGCCAGAAGGCCGGCATCGAGATGGAGCTGAAATCCGTCGTGGGCTCGGTGTTCTTCTCCAGCGACGTCGCCAATCCCGATACCTACGCGCATTTCTACTGCGACATCGAAATGTTCCAGATGACGATGGCGTCGCCCGAGCCGCAGGCCTTCATGACCCAGTACGTCTCGTGGGAGGCCGCGAGCAAGGCCAACAAATGGCAGGGCCGCAACATCGCGCGCTGGCAGAACAAAGAATACGACGATCTCTACAACGCGCTGACGATCGAGCTCGATCCTGTCAAGCGCGCCGCGCTCTACATCAAGCTCAACGACATCGTCTGCTCTGAGCATCATGTGCTGCCCGAGCTCAACCGCCCGCGTCTCTCGGGCATCCGCAAGGGGCTGCAGACGCACTCCTCGGGCTGGGACAACGACCTCTGGCAGCTGCCGAACTGGTATCGCGAGAGCTGAGCGCGATCTCGGCTTCCGCGCCAGCAGAACACCCGCTGCACTGCGGACCATCTCCGGTGATGTAGTTCCATTTTCCGGGATGGTTCGCGGGTGTTTCTTGCCGCAATGCAAGGTGCGACAATCGATCCGTTCCTTCTTGCGGAATTGGCCCGGATTCTGCTTTGACAGTCGCTTCGAAGGCTGATCCAATTTTATGCAGCTCCGCGCAGATGCGTCGCGGGGCGCATTTTTTTGGCATTCAGCACCACACTGGAGTTGATGATGAACGAGCGTGACCTCCGTAACCAGATCGCTGATGTCAAAGCGGGACGCCTGTCACGGCGCGAATTTGTGCAGCGAATGATTGCCGTGGGGCTGACCGCGCCGATGGCCGGCACGATGCTCGCCCATTCCGGTGTCGCCTTCGCCGCCGATTCGATGGAGTACAAGCCGACCAAGGCCGGCGCTGGTGGTCCGCTCAAGCTGCTGTTCTGGCAGGCGCCGACCCTGCTCAACCCCCACTTCGCCAACGGCACCAAGGATCAGGAGGCCAGCCGCCTGTTCTACGAGCCGCTCGCCGGCTGGGATGCCGACGGTAATTTGGTGCCGATTCTCGCAGCGGAGATTCCGAGCAAGGAGAACGGTCTGCTCGCCGCCGACGGCATGTCCGTGACCTGGAAGCTGAAGCAGGGCGTGAAGTGGCACGACGGGAAGCCTTTCACCGCCGACGACGTGATCTTCAACTGGGAATACTCGGTCAATCCGGACACCGCGGCCGTCTCGGTCGGCAGCTATCGCGGCATCAAGGCGATCGACAAGATCGACGACTACACGGTGAAGCTCAACTTCAAGCAGCCGACACCGTTCTGGGCCGATCCGTTCGTCGCTGCCTACGGCCTCATCATCCCGAAGCATCTGTTCGCCGATTATATCGGCGCCAAGTCGCGCGAGGCGCCGGCGAACCTGAAGCCGGTCGGCACCGGCCCCTACGTCTACGTCGACTTCAAGCCCGGCGATTCCATCGCCGCCAAGCGTAATCCGGACTACCATCAGGCGAACCGTCCGTATTTCGACTCCGTCGAGGTCAAGGGCGGTGGTGACGCAGTCTCCGCGGCGCGCGCCGTGCTGCAGACCGGCGAATACGACTACGCCTACAATCTGCAGGTCGAGGACGAGATCCTGACCAAGCTCGAGGCCGGCGGGCAGGGCAAGGCGCAGCTCACGGTCACCGGCCACATCGAGTACATCGCGCTCAACGTCACCGATCCCTGGACCGAGGTCGACGGCGAGCGCGCCAGCGTCAAGACCAAGCATCCGTTCTTCACCGACCCGGCCGTGCGCAAGGCCATCAACCTGCTGATCGACCGCGCCTCGGTGCAGAAGTTCATCTACGGCCGCGCCGGTGTTGCGACCGCGAACTTCCTCAACAACCCCGAGCGCTTCCGCTCGCCGAACAACAAGTTCGAGTTCTCGATCGAGAAGGCCAACCTGATCCTGGAAGAGGCTGGCTGGAAGAAGAATTCGTCCGGCGTGCGCGAGAAGGACGGCAAGCCGATCAAGCTGGTGTTCCAGACCTCGATCAACGCGCCGCGCCAGAAGAACCAGGCGATCATCAAGCAGGCGTTCCAGAAGGCCGGCATCGAGGTCGAGCTGAAGTCGGTGGTGGCGTCGGTGTTCTTCTCCTCCGACCCGGCGAACCCCGACACCTATCCGCACTTCTATTGCGACATGGAGATGTACCAGACCACCATGCCGCAGGCCGACCCGCAGTTCTTCATGAACCAGTTCACCTCCTGGGAGGTCGCCAGCAAGGAGAACAAGTGGCAGGGCCGCAACATCTCGCGCTGGCAGAACAAGGACTACGACGAGACCTACAAGCAGGCCTCGAGCGAGCTCGACCCGGTCAAGCGCGCGGCGCTGTTCGTCAAGCTCAACGACCTCGTCGTGCAGGACAACTACATCCTGCCCGAGATCAACCGCCGCAACTGCATCGGCTTGAAGAACGGGATGGTCGCGAACAAGAGCGGCTGGGACAACGACCTCTGGCAGATCGCCAACTGGTATCGCGAGACCTGATCGCAACCAGCATGACCAGCCAGACATCGTAGAGGTGGAGCGATGGGAAACTACCTTCTCAGGCGCCTCATCGTCGCCGTGCCGAGCCTGCTCGGCATCAGCCTGATCCTGTTCGTGCTGCTTGCACTCGCGCCGGGCGATCCGTTCGGCGAGCTTGCGAGCAACCCGAACATTCCCCCGGAGGTCCGCGAGGCCCTGCGCATCAAGTTCGGCATGGATGATCCGATCATGGTGCGCTACTTCCGCTGGCTGGTCGCCATGATCCATGGCGACTGGGGCTTCTCCTTCGCCAGCCGCGTCAATGTCGACACGCTGATCCTGCAGCGGATTCCGGCCACGCTCTACGTGGTCGGCACCGCGCAGCTGCTCGCGCTGATCGTGGCCATCCCGGTCGGCGTGCTGGCGGCGCGGCGGCCCTATTCGATCTTCGACCAGATCGCCAACACCTTCGCCTTCATCGGCTTCTCACTGCCGACCTTCTTCACCGGCCTGCTCCTGATCCTGGTATTCTCGGTCAATCTCGGCTGGCTGCCGTTCGTCTATCGCGCGGATATCCCGGCCACGGGATGGATGTGGTGGTGGGAGAACTTCAAGCAGGCGGTGATGCCGGTCACCGTGCTCGGCCTCTACCAGGCCGCGTCCTATACGCGCTATGTGCGTTCGGCCGTGCTCGACGTCATCAAGCTCGATTACGTCACGACGGCGCGCTCCAAGGGGCTCGACGAGAGCAAGGTGATCGTCAAGCACGTGGTGCGCAACGCGCTGATCCCGGTGGTCACCTTGGTCGCGCTGCAGATGCCCACGGTGTTCGGCGGCGCCATCGTCACCGAGCAGATCTTCCGCATTCCCGGCATCGGCTCGCTCCTGATCAGCGCGATCCTCGCCAACGATACGCCCGTCATCATGGCGGTGACCTTCGTGTTCGCCTGCCTCGTCGTCCTCTTCAACCTCATCGCAGACATTTTGTATGGCTGGCTTGACCCACGCATCTCCTTCCGTTGAGACGGCGGTCGCGCCGGCTGCGAAGAAGCGCCGCTTCTCGCCCGGACGCGACGCCGTCAGGCGCTTCCTGCGCCATCGCATGGCGGCCGTCAGCATCGTCGTGCTGGCGCTGCTGGCGCTCGCGATCGTCGTCGGCCCCTGGATCTGGCGGGTGCCGATCAACGAGATCGATTTCACCGCGCGGCTCGCGCCGCCGTCATGGGATCATCCGTTCGGCACCGACGATCTCGGCCAGGACCTGCTGGCGCGGATGATCTATGGCGGACGCATCTCGCTCGCAGTCGGCTTTGCGGCGATGGCGGTCGGCCTGTTCGTCGGCGTCGTCATCGGCGCCGTCGCCGGCAACTCGAAGGGACCGGTCGATGCCGCGCTGATGTGGCTGACGGACCTGTTCCTGTCGCTGCCGCAGCTGCCGCTGCTGCTGCTCGTGATCTATCTGTTCCGCGATCTCCTGAAGGGCCTGGTCGGTCCGGAGGGCGGCACCTTCGTCCTGATCGTGCTGGTGATCGGCGGCTTCCGCTGGATGCCGGTGGCGCGGCTGGTGCGTGCGCAGTTCCTGTCGCTGCGCGAGAAGGAGTTCGTCGAGGCCGCGCGTGCGCTCGGCGCCTCCAACTTTCGTCTCGTCACCCGCCACATCCTGCCCAACGCGCTTGGCCCGGTCATCGTCGCCGGCACGATCGACGTTGCGGCCGCGATCATCGCGGAATCGACGCTGTCGTTCCTCGGCCTTGGCTTTCCGCCCGATATTCCGACCTGGGGTCGTCTGCTGTTCGACGCCAAGGACTATCTCGACATCGCGCCGCATTGGGCGCTGTTTGCCGGCGGCGCGATTTTCCTCACCGTCATCGCGATCAACTTCATCGGCGATGGCCTGCGCGACGCGCTCGATCCGCGGAAGGTGATGTGATGGACGCGCAAGTGCACTCCAACGCCACACCGCTCCTCGAGATCAAGGGGCTCAAGACCTATTTCAACAGCGACGATGGCCAGGTCCAGGCCGTCGACGGCGTCGACATCACGATCAACCGCGGCGAGACGTTGTGCGTGGTCGGCGAGTCCGGCTCGGGCAAGACCGTCACCGCGATGTCGGTGCTGAAGCTGATCGCGATGCCTCCAGGCCGCATCGCCGGCGGCCAGATCCTGTGGCAGGGCCGCGACCTGGTGCCGCTCGGCTCGTCCGAGATGAACAAGATCCGCGCCAGCGAGATCGCGATCGTGTTCCAGGAGCCGATGACCTCGCTCAACCCGGTCTACACCGTGGGTGATCAGATCGCCGAGGTGATCCGGCTGCATGAGGGCCTGTCCAAGAAGGCGGCTCTGGACCGCGCGGCGGAGATGCTGGCGCTGGTGCAGCTTCCCAACCCGCAGCGCCGCATTCACGACTACCCGCATCACTTCTCGGGCGGCCAGCGCCAGCGGGTGATGATCGCGATGGCGCTGTCCTGCAATCCCAAGCTCCTGATCGCCGACGAGCCGACCACCGCGCTCGACGTGACGATCCAGGCGCAGATCCTGGATCTGCTGCTCGACATGAAGGAGCGGCTCGGCATGTCGATCATGCTGATCACCCACGCGATGGGTGTCGTCGCCGAGGTCGCCCAGCGCGTCGTCGTGATGTATGCGGGCCGGGTGGCCGAGGAGGCGCCGGTCGACCAGCTGTTCGCCAATCCGCGCCATCCCTACACGAGAGGCCTGATCCGCTCGATCCCGCGGATCGATCTCGCGGCGGTCAGGAAGAGCCGGCTGGAGAGCATCCCTGGCAGCGTGCCCAAGCTGGTCAACCCACCCGAAGGCTGCCGCTTCGCCTCGCGCTGCGGCTTCGCCATTCCGGACTGCCGGCGCGCGCAGCCTGAGCTGCGTGAGATCGAGCCCGGCCACAAGGTGGCGTGCATCCGCGCCGAAGAGACGTTGTCGTGATGATTGAAGCCAGTATTGCTCCTGCCGCTGCGCCGGCGCCGTTGCTCAGCGTACGCAACCTGACCAAGGCCTTCCCGATCAGGGGCGGGCTGCTCAAGCGCCAGATCGGCAGCGTGCGTGCCGTCGACGGCGTCAACTTCCACATCGAGCCGAGCGAGACGTTCGGTCTGGTCGGCGAGTCCGGCTGCGGCAAGTCGACCACCGGCCGCTGCGTGCTCCGGCTGATCGAGCCGAGCTCGGGTGAGCTCAAGTTCGAGGGCAAGGACGTCATCGCGCTGTCAGGCGAAAACCTGCGCGCGCTGCGCCGCGACATCCAGATCATCTTCCAGGATCCCTACGCCTCGCTCAATCCGCGCATGACCATCGGCGCCGTCATCGGCGAGGCCCTGACGATCCACGGCCTGGCCAGCTCGCGGCAGCAATACGAGGAGCGTATCGTCCATCTCCTGGAGACCGTCGGCCTGCAGGCCGACCACATGACGCGCTATCCGCACGAATTCTCCGGCGGCCAGCGCCAGCGCATCGGCATTGCCCGGGCGCTCGCGGTCGAGCCCAAGCTGATCATCTGCGACGAGCCGGTATCGGCGCTCGACGTCTCGATCCAGGCCCAGGTCATCAACCTGCTCGAGGACCTGCAGCAGAAATTCGGCATCGCCTATCTGTTCGTCGCGCACGATCTCTCGGTGGTCGAACACATCAGCCGCCGCGTCGCGGTGATGTATCTCGGCCGCATCGTCGAGACCGCGCCGTCACGCCAGCTCTATTCGACGCCGAAGCATCCCTACACGGAAGCGCTGTTGTCGGCGGTGCCGATCCCCGATCCAAGCGTCAAGCGCAAGCGCATCCGGCTCAAGGGCGAGGTGCCGAGCCCGATCAATCCGCCGTCCGGCTGTCACTTCCACACCCGCTGCCCGATCGCGAAGGATGTCTGCAGCAAGGAAGTGCCGCCTCTCAAGGCAAGCGACGAGGGGCATCTCGTCGCCTGCCATTTCCGCTGAGGTCAACCTCAGCCGGTCACGCCGCCTGACGGTCCGAGATCAGGGCCGTCAGGCGCGATGACTGCTCCGCACTGAGCGTAAACTGCATCAGCGCGGTCCGATCGCCGGCGCGTGTCACGGTGCCCGGCAGGTCGGATATCATGCCGGGGATCTCGAGCGTCACCGACGTGTTGACAGCCAGGCGAACCGGAACGGCTTCGAGCAGGGCGCCGCCCAGCGACAGGTTGCGCACGGTGACGCTGATCTGCTCGCCATTCGCCTGCAGCGTGCCCGGACGGTTGATGTTGAGCCGCGTCGACAGCCGGCGGTCGACATCGGCGGTCGAGGTCCGGATCACCCGCACCAGCTCGGTCCGCAGCCGCTGCACCTTCTCGGCGACGGTCGTCGAGCCGTCGCGGATGTCGGTCGAGCGCCGGCCGGCCTCGCTGGCCTCGCGCGAGACCTCGGAGATCTGGGTCGCGACCTCGCGCGCCGCTGCCGAGGTCTCCTCGACGGTCCGCGAGATCTCGATGGTCACGCTGTTCTGGGCCTGGATCGCATCGGCAATTCCGGAGGATACCGCTTCCACGTTGCGGATGACCTCGCCGATCGCGCCGATCGAGGTCACGGAGGCGCGCGTCGAGTCCTGAATTTCGGCGATCTGCTGCGCGATCTCGCTGGTGGCCTTGGCCGTCTGCTCGGCCAGCGACTTGACCTCGGAGGCGACGACCGCAAAGCCGCGGCCAGCATCGCCGGCGCGGGCGGCCTCGATGGTGGCGTTCAACGCCAGCAGGTTGGTCTGGCCGGCGATCTCGCTGATCAGGCTGGTCACGGCGCCGACCTTGTCAGCCGCCTCCGACAGTTTCGCGATCGTCGCCTGGGCCTCGGAGGAGGCAGCGACCGCCTTGCGGGTCAGCTCGCGGGACGAGTTCACCTGGCTGGAGATCTGCGAGATCGAGGCCGCGAGCTGCGAGGAGGCCTTGGCGACGGTCTGCGTCGTGGCCAGCGCCTGCTCGGCGGCCGCCGCCACGCTGCTCGAATTGCGCTCCAAGGTCAGCGCGCTCTCGGTCATGGACTTGGCATTCGTGGCCATGTGGCCGGTGCCTTCGGCGACCTCGCCGACCGCGGCGCTCGCCGCCTGCTCGACGGCCTCGGCCATCTCTTTCAGCGCCCTGCTCTTGATGCGCTCGGCGACCTGGCGCTGCTCGTCCTCCAGCATCGCCGTCTGCCGCGTCTTCTCCTCTGTCTTCAGCCTGAACTGCTCAATCGAGCGCGCCATGTCGCCGAGCTCGTCGCTGCGGTCCTGGCCCGGCAGCTTGATGTCGAAATTGCCATGGCCGAGCTCGGTCAGGGCGCCGCTCATCGCGGCCAAAGCCGACGACATCCGCCGCGCGATGATCAAGGTGATCGATCCGATGATCAGCATCACCAGCACGGCGACAATGATGACGCCGCGCTTGCTCTCCCACATCTGGGCTTCGAGATCGTCGACATAGACGCCGGTGCCGATGATCCAGCTCCATGGCTCGAAGCCGACGACATAGGACATCTTCGGCTGCGGCGCGTCCTTGCCGGGCTTGGGCCACATGTAGTCGACCACGCCGGCGCCCTGGCGCCTGACGACGTCGACCATCTCCATGAACAGCCGCTTGCCGGTCGGGTCCTTGTTGTCAGCGAGGCTCTGGCCATTCAGCTCCGGCTTGATCGGATGCATGACCATCTTCGGAGCCATGTCGTTGATCCAGAAGTAGTCGCCGCTGCCGTAGCGCAGCTTGCCGATCCGCTCGGCCGCCTTCTTCTGCGCGAGCTCGGGCGCCACCTTGTCGCGCGCGATCGTGTCATACTCCTCGCGAGCGATGCTGAGCGCCGTCTGCGAGAGGTGAACGAGCTCGCTCTGCCGCTGATCCTTCAGCGCGGTTTCGAGATTTTGGCTCTGTGTTGCGGCGAGGCCGGCGAGCCCGCAGAACGACAGCCCAATGATCGCATAGATGCGGAAGGCGAGCGAAAAACGCAGTTGAGCCATGAGACGATCCGGGCGCGAGGGGCCTTAGTTGCAAAGAATCTTAAGGAATCGCGGTTGATGCCCGGTTAAGTAGAAATGGTAACATGCTGCTGGATTTTGAGCGCTGTTACGTATTTCTACGGCTTTCCGGCGCGCCTTGAGCCGGAAACACGTCTCAGCCTACGTGGAGCGTGTAGTTGATGGGCATGCCGAGCAGCGCGGCCCGCGCGCCGGCTTCGTGGCCGGCATGTCTCAGCCGCAGCGCGAGTCCGGCCTCGGTGACATCCAATGCAAAATCATCGGCTTGGAGCCCGCGCTGCGCGAGCGCATCGGTGATGGCCTCGCGGGTCGCGAGCAGGCGGAGCGCCGGCTTGTAGATCTTGCCGATCGGCGTCAGCGGCATCTCCGTCAGGACGGCCACGGCCTTGGGCTGGGCGGCCGGTTCGAGATGCCGGGCGACGAAGCGCCGCAGCTCGTCCGGGTCGACGCCAGTGCCGGGCCTGAGCGTGACATAGGCAACGGGCAGTTCGCCCGCATAGGCATCGGGACGTCCGATCGCGGCCGCGATCGCCACCGCGGGATGCTGCAGCAGCGCGTCCTCGATCAGGCCGGGATCGATGTTGTGCGCGCCGCGGATGATCACGTCTTTGGCGCGGCCGGTGACATGGACGCGGCCGTCGGCGTCGACATGACCGAGATCGCCGCTGATCAGCCAGCCATGATCGAACGTGCCGGCGTTGCGGCCCGCATCGCTGTAGCCTGGACTGACATTGGGTCCGCGCAGCGCGAGGACGCCGGTCGCACCGGGAGCGCAGGGCCGGGCGAGATCGGCCGGCGTGGCCGTCGCTGCGAACGCATGCACTTCGGTGAAGGGCAGCCGCAAGCCGGTGGAGCCTGACACACGCGGGCCGTGAAACGGCTCGATCGTGACGATTCCGGCGCATTCGGTCATGCCGAGGATGTTGCGCACGGGCTTGCCGACCGCGCGCTCGAAGGCATCGGCAAGCTCGGTCGGCAGCGGCGAGCCGCCGGTCAGCATCATCCGCAACGTCGCAAGATCAGCGTCGACCGGGACGGCCATCAGCGCGCTCATGACCGTCGGCACGCCGCCGATCACCGTGACGCCGTAGTGCGCCACCTGTCTCCAGATCGACGTGACGAAGGCCTGGTTGCGCAGGCCGAGCCGGGTCGGGATCAGGATGGTGCCGCCGGCCGCCAGTACCGACAGGCCGTAGACGAAGGCGCCGGCGACGTGAAACAGCGGGAAGCCGTTGATCAGGATGTCGCCCGGGCCGAGGTCATACATCACGGAAGCGGCACGGCCGACGAAGGCCTCGTTGCGGCGCGTATGCAGCGCCAGCTTCGGCGCGCCTGTCGTGCCGCCGGTGTGGAAGCAGGCCGCGATCGCATCGTCATCACCTGACAGGGCGAAGTCGAGTGTGTCGGCAGTTTCCTGATTGAGCAGGTCCTCGAAGCAGCCGTCCGATCCGGCGGTGGGCTCGTCGGCATCGCAATGGAGGATCGCAGACAGGCGCTTGGACGCGCGCAGCGCCGGGACCAGCCGTGGCCACAGCGGCAGATCGCCGTTCTCGCCGAGCACGATCGCGATCTTCGCGCCGGACGCCGCGATCAGGCTCACGACATGCTCGGACGGCAGCATCGGATTGATCGGGCAGGCGCGGCCAGCCACTTGCGCCGCCCACAACGCGATCTCAGTTGCGAGCGTATGCGGCGCCAGGATCGCAACGGCGTCGTCTGGGCCGACGCCGAGCCTGCGGAACAGGTTCGCAGCCTGGCGGATACGACGAGCGAGAGCGTCGTAGCTGACGGCGATGTCGGTCTCGGGCTGGCCGACCCTGGTGACGTAGCGGATCGCCGTCTGCTGCGGCCAGTGCCGCGCGCTGGCTTCGATCAGCGCGAACGGCGAGGCGTGCGGCAGGAACGCATCGAGGCCGTCGCGCTCGATGGCGGCGAGGTCCGCTTCGGTCCGGACGATCCAGCGCGACATCGCCGCTCCGTTCTCGCGCTCAGCTGCTCGTGCCCGGCCTGATCAGGTCGGACGCTGCGTCGTCCTGCAGCCGGGCAACCAGATCGGCGCGACGGACGAGCACCGCGCGCTGATTGATGTAGCCCTTGTCGGTGATCTCGCCGGCATCGAGCGACGGCGGCTCCGCCATCAGCAGCGCGCGCGTCGCATAGCGCGACGAGCCGACGGCCTCGTCGCGCAGCTTTGCGAGCCCTTGCGCGACGCCCTCGCGCACGGACGGATGCGCCAGCACCTCGCCGACGGAGGCCGTGTCCGCCAGACCTGCTGTGCTGCGGCACACGGCGATGTTGGGCACGATGAGGAAGTGCACCTCGTCGGTGCCGTGGCCGGCGATCACGATGTCCTGCGCCAGCGGCGCCAGCGCGGCGATGCCGGCGACGCGCAACGCGCCGACATTCACCCACGTGCCGGAGGAGAGCTTGAAATCCTCAGTGATGCGGCCGTCGAAGAACAGGCCGCGCTCGGGGTGATCCGGATCGGCCAGCTTCACCGCGTCGCCGATCTTGTAGAAGCCCTCGTCGTCGAAGGCGGCGGCCGTGATCTCCGGCGCCTTCCAATAGCCCGGCATCACGTTCGGGCCGCGGACGCGGACCTCGAGCTTTTCGCCCGCGGGCACCAGCTTGAGCTCGGTGCCGGGAATGGGCACGCCGATATTGCCGGCGCGCTCGGCGAAGAAGTGGCAGTCGGTCGCCAGCGGCGAGGTCTCGGTGGCGCCCCAGGCCGAGACCAGCGGCGCCGGGCGGCCGATCGTGGCCATGCTCATCTCGTTGAGCGCATCCCACAGGTTCTGCGGCAGCGCCGCCGCCGCGTAGAGGATGCACTTCACGCCCGTGAAGAATTTCTTCCGCAGATCGTCATCCGCCTTGAGGGCTGTGACCAGCATGTCGAAGCCGCGCGGCACGTTGAAATAGATCGTCGGCACCAGGCTGCGCAGATTCGCGAGCGAGGTCTCGAACAGGCCGGGCGCCGGCTTGCCGCCGTCGATATGGATCGAGCCGCCCTGGGCGAGCACCAGGTTGAAATTATGGTTGGCGCCGAAGGTGTGGCTCCATGGCAGCCAGTCGAGGATGACGGGGCCGCCCTCGACCTCGCGCAGAAACGTCCACAGCTGCGACTTCGCCTGCTGGCTCATCGTCAGCATCCGGTGCGTGTTGATCACGGCCTTCGGCTGTCCGGTCGAGCCCGAGGTGAACAGCAGCTTTGCGATCGTGTCCGGTGTGACTGCGGCGAAGGCGCGGTCCACGTCCGGGCCGGGCTTCGTCGCGATCAAGGTCTGCAGCGGCACGGCGCTGATCCCATCGCCGTCGCCGGCGATGATCGTGGCGCGGTGCAGACCCTCGATCGCGACGAGGGCACGCGCGAATGCGCCGCGCTGCGCCACGAAGATGGCGCCGGGATCGAGCAGCCGGATCATCGCCCGCAGCTTCTCGTGGTCGGTCGACATCAGCGAGTAGGCCGGTGAGATCGCGCAGACGGGCACGCCGACATGCTGCGCGGCGAGCGCCAGCACGCCATGGGCGATGCTGTTGTCGGAGAGTATCGCCAGCGGACGGTCGGGGCCGAGGCCGTGCGCCAGCATCCAGGCTGCTGCGGCGCGGACCTGGGCGAGCGTCTCGCTATAGGTGAGACGGGTCCAGGTGTCGCCGCGGCGCTCTGCCAGGAATGTCCGGTCGGGAACGGTGCGTGCCCATTTTTCCAGCCATTCGCCGGTGCAGCGCGCCGAAGGCTGCAGCTTCATGCGCGAGCGCAGGATGATCGCGCCGTCGTCTCGCTTCAAAGCCTCGATCGAGGGTGTCGCAAACATGGCAGGCTCGGCGTCGAGACGGCGCTCGGCGTTACCCATGGCGCACCTCCGTCGCGTGAGAGGGCACGTCGCTGGCTGATGCGAACCGCGTCCGCTCGATCCGGGACGCGCGGCGATCCGCTGTCATGCGCCGCCGCATTGCTGACGCAATGCAGACAGTCGTCGTCCTCGATGACGGCATGGCTCTCCCTCCCAGCTGTATTCGTTGCAGGTCAGACTAACAGAATGGTTGTGATTTGCAATTATTGTGGATGTGACCAATTGCGGCGACTTGTCCTGGCTCGGCCGCCGGTCTAGGCATGAGCGCGTCATATCAGCGAGCCAGCATGTCCAAGAGCGCAAGCGCCGGAGCGCAACGAGACGCCGTCAGGCAGGACACCAGACAGGACACCGGGATCGGTCTCGGTGAGCTCGAGAACCATCTCGGCTATTTCGTCCGCCGCCTGCAGCATTGGATCTTCCGCGACATCAACGCGGCGCTGGCCGCTGTCGATCTCGACGTCATTCTCTATTCGATCCTGGAGGCCATCGCGGCCAATCCCGGCGCGACGCAGATCGCGGTTGCCGGCGCGCTCGGCATCGAACGCGCACGCATGGTGGGACTGCTCGACGATCTGCAGCAGGCCGGGCTGATCGTGCGCGAACGTTCCGAGCAGGACCGCCGGGCGCACGCGCTCGGCCTGACACCGCGCGGCCGCCTGATCCTGAAGAAGGCCCATGCCCTCGTGGCCGCCCATGAGAAGCGCGTCGCGCGCCGCCTCGGCGCCGACAATTATCGCCGCGCGCTGGCGGCGCTGTCGCAGTTCGAGATGGATTAGACGGCAGCAATACGCGGGCATGTGTCGCATGCGCTATCTGTCGGACGATCGAGGAAGCGGCGCTCGTCTCAATCGGTTCTTAGAAGGTGTTGACGTTGATACTCTCGAACTGCGGTGGGCGATCGCGTTTACCAGCGCCAAATTCGAGCCGGGCGCGCGCCCACAGCACACTGCTTTCGTAGGGGTCCTTGTCGAGCTCCTGCTGGCGCGTGTGCGTCCAATTCACAGGCGAGTAGTAGCTGCTGCATGAGGACGGATCTCGTGGCGTTCCGTCAGCTGCCAACGCGCACCATTGACGCCGTTCGTCTATGGCAGCCACGATCGTGTCGCTCTTGAAGCAGTCAAGCGCGCGATAGCGCGGTGCGATGATCTCGTGGCCGTCGGCGTCGCGGATTCCCCACATCCCGTCTCGGTCGAACAGCGTCCTGTCGTCACCGCAGTTGAGAATCTTACGGCGGTCGAATCCTCTCGACCCCACGATAAAGAACAACCACTGCTCGTCGGCCGTGCTCGCCGAGGTTTGCGGCTCGGCAGCCAAGATGATGTCACCAACGGACGATGTCACGAACACGATCAGGGATGCGATGACCAAGGCTGCGTTCGTCCTGGCGCCCATCAGCATCACTCCTGTATCGGTTGAAACGCGGTGCCGAGATACTCTACCTCAAGATACATGAATTGAAAGATGCATCTTAAGGCATGCTCGCCCGTTGCACGAAAGTGGGGGGCCGTCGGCACGCTCTCGCGGACTGGATCGCAGCGAAGGGACGCTGCCCGTCAGCTCGCCGCTTCGAGCCGCTCTTCCGTCAGCAGCCGCATCGCGGCGTCGGCGTCCATCGGCTCGCCGAAGGCGTAGCCTTGCGCGTATTCGCAGCCGAGCTGGTAGAGTTCGACGGCGTCGGAATCCGACTCCGCGCCTTCCGCCACCACGTCCATGCCGAGGTCGTGGGCCAGCGCGATGATCGATTTCAGGATCACCGGGCGGGTGCCGCGCGCGGTGGTGCGGACGAAGGACTGGTCGATCTTCAGGGTGTCGAACGGGAAGCGCTGCAGATAGGCCAGCGAGGAATGGCCGGTGCCGAAATCGTCGATCGACAGCCCGACGCCGAGCTCGCGGATGCGCGTCAGCATCTGCGCGGCGTGCTCGGGGTTTTCCATCACCAGCGATTCCGTCAGCTCGATCTTGAGCGAGCCGCGCGCAACCGAGGAGCGCGCCAGCACCGAGCGGATGTCGTGGATCAGGTCGTGACGGAGCAGCTGCCGCGACGAGACGTTGACGCTGGCGAAGATCGGCTCGCGCAGCCGCGTCGCGCGCTGCCACACTGAGAGCTGCCGCGCGGTCTGGTCGAGCACGAAGGTGCCGAGATCGACGATCAGGCCGATCTCCTCGGCGATGGTGATGAACTCGATCGGCGACATCCGGCCGAGCTTCGGATGGTCCCAGCGTGCCAGGGCCTCGAAGCCGGCGATCGAGCGATCCTCCAGCCGCACGATCGGCTGGTACAGGATCGTGATCTCCTGGCGCTCGATCGAGCGGCGCAGCTCGCTCTCCAGGGTCAGGCGGTCGTTCTTGCGGGCGCGCATCGCCGGCTTGTAGACGTCGATGCGGTCGCCGCCGATGCGCTTGGAGTGATACATCGCCAGCTCGGCATCCTTGATGATGTCCTCCGACAGCTGGGTCTGCGGATCGGACAGCGCCAGGCCGATCGAGGCGGTCAGGAAGATCTCGCGCTCGTTGAAGGCGATCGGCGCGCGGATGGTCTTGCGGATGGTCTCGGCGAAGGCGGTGATGCGGGCGGGGTCCTGCTCCGACAGCAGGATCAGGCCGAACTGATCGCCGGCCAGCCGCGCCAGCGTGTCCTGCGGCTTCAGGATCCGCGACAGCCGCCGCGCCAGGGTCAGCAGGATGGAATCGCCGACCGCGATGCCGACGGAATCATTGACCTGCTTGAAGCGGTCGAGATCGATTACCATCAAGGTCGGCCGCATCGCCGGCATCGATTTGGCGAAATTGGCGACAGCGGCGAGGCGGTCGATGAACAGCTTGCGGTTGGGCAGGCCGGTCAGATTGTCGTGCACGCTGTCATGGAGCAGGCGTTCCTCGGCGTTCTTGAACTCGGTCACATCCGTCAGCGTGCCGACCACGCGCGAGACCTCGCCGTCGGAGCCGACCACGGGCCGCGCCTTCAGCGCGAACCACATGAAATGGCCGTCGGGGGTGCGCAGGCGGAAGTCCTGCACGAGACGGCCGCGGCGCTGGTCGAGTACGCTGTCGAGCGCGGCGCGGAAGCGGTCCTGGTCGAGCGGATGCAGCACCTCGAGCCATTTCGCCGCCGGGCCTTCGAGCGTGCCGCGCTTGAGGCCGAGCAGGGTCTCGGTCTCCGGGCTGGTGAACACCTTGTCGGCGGAGACGTCCCAGTCCCAGATCAGGTCGCCGGAGCCGGCCAGCGCCAGCGCGCGGCGCTCGACGTCGGAGACGATGCCCGTGGTGGCGCCGCCGCCGGCGAACGCGTGCTGCATGACCGTGAAGCCGATCAGCATCACGATCAGCACGAGGCCGCCGAGCAAAGCCGGGCCGACGATGTCGTTGGTGACCTGGCCCGCCACCGTCATGCTGGCGGCGCCGACCCACACGGTCAGCAGGAACCAGGTCGGGATGAGCAGCACCGCGCGGTCGAAGCCGTGGCTCGACAGATAGACGATCAGCGCGAAGCCGATGACGGCGATCAGGAGCAGCGAGATGCGCGCGATGCCTGACGCCACGGCGGGATCGAACAGCGCAACCGCGACCAGCGAACCCAGGAAGAACAGCCAGCCCAGCGTGATGTGGGAATAGCGGACGTGCCAGCGCGACAGGTTGAGATAGGCGAACAGGAACACCAGCAGGGTCGCCGCCAGGATCGCCTCGCCGGAGGCGCGCCAGACGCGCTCGGCATTGTTCGACATGTCCAGGACCTTGCCCCAGAAGCCGAAATCGACGCCGATATAGACGAGCACCGCCCAGGCCAGCGCGGCCGCCGCCGGGAACATGATGCTGCCCTTCACCACGAACAGAATGGTGAGAACGAGGGCAAGAAGACCGGAAATGCCGATCACGATGCCCTGGTACAGCGTGAACGAGTTGACCTTGTCCTTGTAGGCCTCGGGCTCCCAGAGATAGAGCTGCGGCAGCTTGTCGGTGCGCAGCTCGGCGACGAAGGTCACGACCGAGCCGGGATCCAGGGTGACGCGGAACACGTCGGCGGTCGGGCTCTCCTGCCGCTCCGGCAGGTCGCCGATCGAGGGCGTGATGGTGGCGATGCGCGACAGGCCGAGATCGGGCCACAGCACGCCGGAGCCGACCACGCGGTAATGCGGCGCCACGATCAGGCGGTCGAGCTGGTCGTCGGTGTTGTTGGCCAGCGCAAACACGATCCAGTGCTGGCCGCCCTCGCGGGCGCGCACCTCGATGCGGCGGACGATACCGTCGGTGCCCGGCGCGGTGGAGACCTGGATGCGATCGTTCTCGCTGCGCTGGTGATCGAGGATGCCGGTCAGGTCGATAGCAGGCGCGTCGCTGCGAACGCTGACGGCGTCAACGGCCTGAGCGGGGGCAGCGGCACACATCACGAGGCCCAGCGCCACCAACGACGCCAGGTACCTGATCAGACGCAATGTCAAATCTCCGCGTTCGACACCAGACCACAGCGAAACAGATCAAACTTAAAGTCGCGTTCGCGAAAGGAATTGGAGCCGTTCCAGGCACGGTTCAGATGTGCGCGATCATTGGCACGAAAGCGAGGAAAATCAAAGGGATTCCACACACGCTCTGTTTAGAGCGCACCTAGATTTCCAACACAATTTTGCCAATATGTTGGCTCGTCTCCATGCGTGCATGCGCTTTGGCTGCATCTGCGAGTGGAAACGTCGAGTCCATCAGCGGCTTGATGCGACCCTCGCGCAGGAACGGCATCACCTTGGCCTCGATCGCCGCCACCATCGCCGCCTTGTCGGCATTGCTGCGCGGGCGCAGGGTCGATCCGGTGTGTGTGAGGCGCTTCACCATCAGCTTAACGAAATTGACCGTGGCCTTCGGGCTGCCCAGGAAGGCGATCTGGACGATGCGGCCATCGGTGGCCGCGGCGTCGTAATTGCGCTCGATATAGTCGCCGCCGACCATGTCGAGGATGACATTGGCTCCCTTGCCGCCGGTCACTTCCTTGACCACGGCGACGAAGTCTTCCGTCTTGTAGTTGATCGCGCGGTCGGCGCCGAGCTTGACGCAGGCATCCGCCTTGTCCTGCGAGCCGACCGTGACCAGCACCTTGGCGCCGAACGCCTTGGCGAGCTGGATCGCCATGGTGCCGATGCCGGAGGAGCCGCCATGCACCAGCAGCGTCTCGCCCGCCTTGAGGCCGCCGCGCTCGAACACATTGTGCCACACCGTCATCAGCGTCTCGGGCAGGGCGCCGGCTTCCAGAATGGAGAGGGCGGAGGGCACCGCCATCGCCTGGGCGTCCTGTGCGATGCAATATTGCGCATAGCCGCCGCCGGCGACCAGCGACATCACGGTGTCGCCGAGCTTGTGCCGGACCGCGCCCTCGCCGAGCGCCGCCACCTCGCCGGCGACTTCCAGCCCCGGCAGGTCGCTGGCGCCGGGCGGCGGCGGATAGCTGCCGGAGCGCTGGGCAACGTCGGGACGGTTAACGCCGGCCGCCTTCACCCTGATCAGGATCTCGCCGGGGCCGGGCTTGGGAACAGGCCGGGTCTCCGGCTTGAGTACCTCGGGTCCGCCCGGCTGGCTGATGGCGACCACGGTCATTTGCGCGGGCAGCTGTTCCATGAGAAATCCTTCCCTAGTGATCGAGCGGGTGCTGCGGCGTGCTTAAGCCAGCCCGGGCCCCGCTGGCAACCGGGAGAGGGCGAGATGGCAAAAGAGGACGATGATCGGCCGCGCAAGGCCGTTTCACACGAAATCGGGCAGGATCTGTCGATGCTGTCGGTCGAGGAACTGACCGGCCGTGTCGCGCTGCTGCGCGCCGAGATCGAGCGGATCGAGCAGGCCGTGGCCAAGAAGCGCGCCTCGCGCGACGCCGCGGCCAGCATCTTCAAGTCATGAGCTCATCCGGCACGTAGGATTACGGTCGGCCAGTGGCCGACATGGCTAATGAAGTTTGAAAAAATGCTGCCATTTACGGTTGATTAAGCTTTCGCGTTTACAACCGTGACTGTCCTCGTTTGGACACTGAGTGGCTCCTGTCCACTCTGTTTGACGCCTCCCTGTTATCAACTTCAAAGCCGCCGGAAACGGCGGCTCTTTTTTTGCGCGCGCCATCCGCGCCTCCCGCCCCCTCCGTTGCGAACTTGTTAACGCCCGCGAACGCCGAGGATGCGGCGGCGGCAGTCGCTTGGAACGATCAGTTCGGGTCGGCTCTTTATATCAGGCGGGCAGCGACAGGATCCTTTGCGTCGCAGCAAGAGAAACGTCATCGTTGTCCGCGTCCCGCACATTATTGCCGTGATCGTGTTTGCTAGTTGAGCCGAGGGTGCGACTCGGCTCAACTGACCGTCCTGCAGCCTCAAGTGGTACGCCGACACGGCACGTCCCACGCCGTGGAAACCATATTAGGCGTTGCTGCTGGACTCTCGAAACCGGGCGCGCAATGATTTGTTCATCATACCGGCACGGTTGCCGGATTGCGTAAACAGTCGCGTTTATGAGGCGTTAACCATGTCGGACCGTTTGCTGGGCGATGGCGCTCTTGTTCAGTTCAATGAGCGGCTCACCAACTCCGCTGCTTTCGGCACGCTGTTCCGGGAAGGCATGGATCTCGTCGAAGAGACCGCCGCCTATCTCGACGGCGAGGGCCGCAATGAAGCCAAGGCGCTCGATCGCGCCGTCAGCCTGACCTATGCGACGGAGAGCATGCGGCTCACCACGCGCCTCATGCAGCTCGCCTCCTGGCTGCTGCTGCACCGCGCGGTGAAGGAGGGGGAGATGACCCTCGGCCAGGCCAATCGCGAGAAGACCAAGGTCAAGCTCACGGCCGCCGATCCCGGGCCGGATGACCTGCTCGAGAAGCTGCCGCAGCAGCTGCAGGACCTGATCTCGCGCTCGATGAACCTGCAGGCGCGCGTCCGCCGCCTCGACGCCACCATCCATTCCCCGCCGCCGGACCAGAGCGCGATCGGCAATCCCCTGGTTCCGCACCTGAATCGGCTCAAGGCCGCGTTCGAGCAGTAAGACCTTTTGGCCTCACCGGCTCTGCTTCGGCCGAGCCGGTCTGCGTCCAAGGACAGCTTCAGCCTCAAAACAAAAACGCCTCCGTTTCCGGGGGCGTTTTGCTGTGAGCAATCCAGTCGGGCAGAGCCGAAGGCCGCGGCGAGGCGGCCTTGAGCATCAATCCTTCTTGAGGAAGCCCTGGAACTTCTTCTGGAAGCGCGACACGCGGCCGCCGCGATCCATCAGCTGCTGGGTGCCGCCGGTCCAGGCCGGGTGCGACTTGGGGTCGATGTCGAGGTTGAGCTTGTCGCCCTCTTTGCCCCAGGTCGAGCGGGTCTGGTACTCGGTGCCATCGGTCATCACGACGGTAATCGTATGATAATTCGGGTGAATATCGGCTTTCATGGCTGATCCTGCGACGTGATGCGAAGACATGACACGGCGCAGCCGCGCCTGATCCTGTCGTCACTGAAGGGGGACAATTCGCGGGCTCTATAGCCCATGGTCCCGCCCAAAACAAGCCAAGGTCGCGAAACAAGCCAGCGGCGCTGCACCACCTTGGTAAGTTTCCGGATTTGCCAAGGCCGGTATCGCAGGCCTATCACCACGTCAGATTGGATGAATTCTCAGGTGACCCCATGAGTGCAGTGGAACGGCTTGACGAGCGCCAGAGCGCTGCCCCCTCAGCGCAGGAGGCGGTCGAGGATGCCGTCGCCGCCGTCGAGGCGCTGACCGAGCCGGCCGTTCCGGTCCGCCGCTCCAAGCTGCGCCCGCTGCTGGCGCTTGCGCCCTATATCCTTCGCTATCGCGGCCGCGCAATCCTCGCGCTCATCTCGCTCACGATCGCCGCCCTGACCACCTTGCTGGTGCCCGTCGCGGTCCGCCGCATGATCGATTTCGGCTTCACGCCGAAGGGCATCGCGCTGATCAACAGCTATTTCAGCGTCATGATCGCGGTCGTGGTCGTGCTCGCGCTGGCCAGTGCGGCCCGCTATTATCTCGTCATGACGATCGGCGAGCGCATCGTCGCCGACCTCCGGCGCGACGTGTTCGCGCATCTGATGTCGCTGTCGCCGTCCTTCTTCGATTCCACGCGCTCCGGCGAGTTAGTGTCGCGGCTCACCGCCGACACCACCCAGATCAAGTCGGCGGCCGGCGCCTCGGTGTCGATCGCGCTGCGCAACCTGATGCTGTTCTTCGGCGCCACCGCGATGATGGTGTTCACCAGCCCGAAGCTCTCCGGCTTCGTGCTGCTGGCGATCCCGCTGATCGTGCTGCCGCTGGTCGCCTTCGGGCGCTGGGTCCGCCGGCTGTCGCGCAACGCCCAGGACACCCTCGCCGACGCCTCGGCCTATGCGTCCGAGCTGATCGGCTCGATCCGGACCGTGCAGGCCTATACCAGCGAGAAGCTTGCGGCCGGGCGTTTTGGCGGCGAGGTCGAGCAGGCCTATGAGGCGGCGCGGGTCTCGACAAAGGCGCGCGGCGTGCTCACCGCGATCATCATCTTCATCGTGTTCTCGAGCGTGGTGGCGATCCTCTGGGTCGGCTCGCACGACGTGCTGACCGGCAATATCAGCGCCGGCCGCCTCGGCCAGTTCGTGCTCTACGCAGCCTTCGCGGCGGCCGGCCTCGGCCAGCTCTCGGAGGTCTGGGGCGAGGTGTCGGCGGCCTCCGGCGCGGCCGAGCGGCTGTTCGAGCTGCTGAACGAGCAGCCGGAGATCACCGCGCCGGCGCAGCCGCGCGAGCTGCCCGAGCCGCCGCGCGGCGACATCGGCTTCGACCGCGTCAGCTTCGCCTATCCGGGCCGCCCCGACGTCCGCGTCCTCGAGGATGTGTCATTCGCCATCCGCGCCGGCGAGAAGGTCGCGATCGTCGGCCCGTCCGGCGCCGGCAAGAGCACGCTTTTTCACCTGCTGCTGCGGTTCTACGATCCGGCCTCCGGCGCGATCTCCGTCGACGGCGTGCCGGTGCGCGCCGCCGATCCGCGCAAGGTGCGCGAGCGCATGGCGCTGGTGCCGCAGGAGTCGGTCGTGTTCGCCGCAAGCGCGCGCGAGAACATCCGCTTCGGCCGGCCGGAAGCGACCGACGCCGAGGTCGAGCGCGCCGCCGATCTCGCCCATGCCAGCGAATTCATCCGCCGCCTGCCGGAGGGTTTCGAGACGCCGCTCGGCGAGCGCGGCGTCACCCTGTCCGGCGGCCAGCGCCAGCGCATCGCGATCGCGCGCGCCATCCTGCGCGATGCCCCGCTGCTGCTGCTCGACGAGGCGACCTCGGCGCTCGATGCCGAGAGCGAGACCCTGGTGCAGACCGCGCTTGAAGGATTGATGAAGGACCGCACCACTCTGGTGATCGCGCATCGCCTGGCCACCGTGCTGTCCTGCGACCGCATCCTGGTCATGGACCGCGGCCGCATCGTCGAGCAGGGCACGCACACGTCCCTGGTCGCCGCCAACGGCCTCTATGCGCGCCTCGCACGGCTGCAGTTCGAGACCGTGTAGGTCCGGCAACACCGTGGGCGGGGGGCAACACCCGCGAATTCTCGTTTCCGGGCCTGCAACCTTTCGCGGGCCTTGTACGTTCCCTGCCGGAACAGATGGCGCGCTGCGCTGACGCGCGCCGGACCGCACACTGTACCGCACACTGTACCGAACAGGAGCAACGCGCATGCCTTATCGTCGTGGCAGTTTTGCCCTCACCCCGCCCTCGTTCGTGATCTTCGCGATCGCGCTGGTGCTCGCCCTCGTCGCGATGCTCGCGCACTACATGCACGCCTCGGTGCCGCTGCTGTCGGCCGCTCACGCCTTCGACGCGCTGGCGATTGCCTTCGTGGTGTTGACGATCGGCGTGCTGTTTCGCGGGGTGTAGTTGATATCCCGGCATTCTCGGTGTCGCCCCTGCGAAAGCAGGGAGATGGACTCACGGTTGAAGTGCAACGGTTGATTTGAGTTTTGAGAATGCCTCGGCGGGTGTCTGGAAGTCCAGGCACTTGCGCGGGGTATTGTTGAGGCGGTGGACGCGTTGCT
>NZ_BSCT01000013.1 GCF_030159255.1 Bradyrhizobium sp. SSBR45G
CCGCCTCACTGCGGAGGGGCGTTGCGCGCGATCGTCACGACACGCGAGGCGGGGATGCGATGGCCGCGAGAGATCGCAGCGTCCTCTCACGAGGGCGCCGACGAACGATATCTTGCGGACGTGAAGTCGCAGCGTCCTGACACCCCGACGCTGGTGTCAACTCATGACGAAGCTTCGCTTCGCGTGGGGATGGTGGCCAACAAGCCCGGCGCACCAGGGAGACTGCGTATAAGCGTGAAGACCGTCGCGCAGGGAATGCCGGCTACGGCAGCACCTGTGGTACCTGCCGCCTGCATTTTTTTCAGCAGGCGGGCCATGGGTGAGGCCTTCACCCGGCATTCCCTGCGCCCTCTGCACTCTCGCGAGGGACGAACTGATTGAGCCACTCGGGCGCGATGCGTCGCGAGAACGAGCTGGTATGCCTCTTGCTGTTTGAGCCGTGAATTCGCCCCCCACCCACCGCCGTAGTCCCGGGCAAGCCGTGACACGCGAAGCGCGTCGCGGCGCCGACCCGGGATCCATACTCCGCGGCGGAGGTGATGTGCGGGCTCCTCATGACGAGCCTGCCTCAAACTCCTCCGAATGGTTATGGGTCCCGGCGCCGCGTGCCACACCCGTCATTGCGAGCGCAGCGAAGCAATCCAGGGTGGTGTGCGGGACTCTGGATTGCTTCGCTGCGCTCGCAATGACGAAATCGGCAGACGAGTCCTGGCTACCAGCGTCGTCCATGGAGAAGTGTATCAGGCCTGATCCGACGGTACGTCGCCCGACCGCTTCCCCGCCTCGCGCTCTCCGGCCTCGCGCTCGGCGCGCTGGCGGTCGAGGCGGCGGCCCTGCCATTCCAGCACCTGCCAGACGGCGACGCACATCGCGACGATGACGAATTCGAGCAGGCCGCCCATCTCGCTCATGGCGTCTCACGCATGTCTGACCAATGGCACTCGCTCATCACATGGCATGTCGTGACGTTGGCGGTCGTGCCAACGCAGTCGTGACGTTGGCGATCTCCGCCATCGCCCTTCGGCCAGCGCGCGCGCGACGACTTGCCGCGCTACGACATCCGTCCCGGGCGCGACAGCTGGTCGCGCCGCTCCAGCCGCTCGAACAGGTCGATCACCCACAGCGCACGGTCGTGCATGGTCCGGCGCGGCGGCGCGATGGCGTGCGGGCGCTGCGCATCCGCCGTGGCAACGGCATCGATCAAAATACGGGCTTCGGGCCGCAGCGGCGCCAGCGACGGCTGCTGCTGCAGCAGAGACACCGCCGCCGCCTTGCCGAGCAGCTGCAGCTTGCGCGGCATCGAAACGAATGCACGCTGCGAAAGCGAATCGAATTCGGCGCGTGCGACCTCGCGGCCGATCTCGGCATAGATCAGCCGTGCCGCGTGAATGCCTGGACGGCAGGTCCATGGCAGGTCGGCGATGCCGGCGGCGGCACGCGCGTAGAACACGTCGGCGACCGCGAGCAGCCGCGCGGTGACGCGGCCGATCCGGTCGTCGAAGAACGGTGCGACCAGCCAGGTCTCGACGTCGAGCCCCGCCTCGCGCAGCCATTGCCGCGGCAGATAGAGCCGGCCGGCGCGGGCGTCCTCGCCGACATCGCGCGCGATGTTGGTGAGCTGCATGGCGATGCCGAGATCGCAGGCGCGCCCGATCGTCTCGGGATCACGCCGGTGCATCAGCAGCGACATCATGACGCCGACCGTGCCGGCGACGCGGACGGCATAGGCAAGCACGTCGCTCAAGGTCTCGTAGCGGCGGCCCTGGGCATCCCAGGCGAGGCCTTCGAGCAGCGCCTCCGGCAGCGCGCGCGGAATCGCGAAGTGGACCACCACGCCGGCGAGCGCGCGATCGACCGGACTGTCGTCCGGCGCACCGTCATAGATGCGGTCGAGCCGATCGTGCAGCACCTCGACCGCATCGACGCGGCGGCTGGGACCATCGATGGCGTCGTCGGCCTCGCGGCAGAACGCATAGAGCGCGACGGCGGGATCGCCGACCGCGCGCGGCAGGACTTTCGAGGCGGCGAAGAACGTCTTCGATCCGCCTCGCATCAACCGACGACAGATCGCGATGTCTTCCATCCAACTCATCGCCGCTCCAGCTCATGCGGCGCGGGCACGAGATCATCGAGCACGCGCGCCGAGGACAACACACCCGGCAGGCCGGCGCCGGGATGCGTTCCCGCCCCGACCAGATACAGCCGCTCGACCTCTTCGCTCTTGTTGTGCGGCCGGAACCAGGCGCTCTGCATCAACACCGGCTCGAGCCCGAAGGCCGCGCCGCGATAGGACGACAGGCGATGCTCGAAATCATCCGGCGTCAGCAGCCGCGAGGTCACGATCTCGCTGGCGAGATCCGGCAGCAGCGTCTGGCTCAGCTCCTGCTCGATCCGCTTGCGGAACGGCTCGGCCGCGGCCGACCAGTCGATGCCGCTTTCCTGATGCGGCACCGGCGACAGCACGTAGAAGGCATCGCAGCCCTCAGGCGCGAGCGACGGATCGGTCGCGGTGGGACGATGCAGATAGAGGCTGAAATCATCCGCCAGCACCTTGCGGCGGAAGATGTCGTCGAGCAGCTCGCGATAGCGCGGGCCGAGCAGGATGGTGTGATGCTCGACATCGTCGTAGCGGCGCTTCGTCCCGAAATACCAGACGAACAGGCTCATCGAATAGCGCGCGCGGTCGATGCGCGCATCGGTCCAGCGCCGCCGCGGCACTGATGGCAGCAGATGCTTGTAGGTCCAGGCGGCGCAGCCGTTGGAGACGACGACATCGGCGGCGATCGTCTCGCCGGATTGGAGTCGCACGCCGGTGGCCACGCCATTGCTGGTCGTGATTTCAGCGACGGGCGTCGAGCAGCGCACTGCGCCGCCGAGCCCTTCGATCAGGCTGACGAGGCCGGTCACCAGCGCGCCGGTGCCGCCCATCGCGAAATGCACGCCCCAGCGGCGTTCGAGATAGGCGATCAGGCAATAGATCGAGGTGGTCGTGAACGGATTGCCGCCGATCAGCAGCGGATGGAAGCTGAGGATCACGCGCAGCCGCTCGTCGCGGACGTGCTGCGAGACGAGGCCATAGACCGAGCGGAAGCTCTGCAGCTTGATCATCGCCGGCGCGATCTTGGCCATGTCGAGCAGCGACGAGAACGGCACGTCGCCGAGCTCCTCGAAGCCGATCTTGAAGATCGCCTCGCTCGCCTTCATGAAGCGCTCGTAGCCGTCGACATCGCCGGGCGAAATTCGCGCCACTTCGGCGCGCATCGCCGCCGGATCGGCCGAGCAGTCGAACACGGTGCCGTCGTCGAAGCGGATGCGATAGAACGGCGAGATCGGCTTCAGCGTGACGTCGTCGGACATCTTCCGTCCGCACAGCTGCCAGAGCTCCTCGAACAGGAACGGCGCGGTGACGATGGTCGGGCCGGCATCGAAGGTGAAGCCGTCCTGGCGATGCACATAGGCGCGGCCGCCGGGCGCATCGAGCTGTTCGAACACGGTGACGCGATAGCCGCGCGCACCGAGCCGGACCGCTGCGGCAAGGCCACCAAAACCGGAGCCGATCACGACCGCATGCGGCCGGTCTCCGAGCGCAGCCGGGACAGCGGCCTTGATGGTGGAGACGTCGAGCATGACCGAAAGCGTAAATCGGAATTGACGCTTTCGCCAGTCAAAAACGTCAACTCAACTGGACATTTCCTGCTGCACTGCGAGGAGGCCCACCCGTCCGGCGGCAGCAACGATCAGCTCCGCGATCCGCGCCGGCTGCTCCTCATGGGCCAAATGACCAAGGCCCTCAATGAGTTCGAGCTGCGCCTGCGGCACCAATTGGCGCACCCGACGGGCCACGTCCGGGGTGATGGCATGGTCGTGAGTCGCGGCAATGAGCAGCAGCGCGGTCTTCAGCCGCGGCAGGTCGCGCACCAGCGGATTGAGGTCCCAGTTCGCCATCATCTCCAGCGCGGCGCCGACATGGCCCGGGCTGCCGACGAGCCGGCGGTAGAGCCGCTCGCCATTGGAATCGAGCGTCGATCCGGTCGCCTTGAGCAGGCGGTGCACCGCCGCTGGATCGCGGCCGCGCCAGGCGAACAGCCGCGGCACCAGCGGGTTGAGCGCCATCATCTTGGCGAGCGGCGACAAGAACTGCGCCGCCACGCCGCCGAACGGCAGATAGGCGCCGTTGAGGCTGACGATCAGCTTCGGCGCGATCAGGCCGTCGAGCGTCATCCGGGTGAGGATCGCAGCCCCCGCCGAGTGGCCGATGACAATGTCCGGCGTGATCGCCAGCTGCTCGCACAGAGCTGCGAGATCGTGCGACATTCCCGGCAGCGACAGCCGCTGCCAGTTCGGCGTGGAGGTGAAGCCATGGCCGGACAGATCCGGCGCGACGATGGTGAAGTGCGTCGCCAGCAGCGGCGCGAGGTCGCGCCAGGAATGGGTGGCCGCGCCGGTGCCATGGGCCAGCAGGGCGACCGGCCCCTGCCCCATCACCTGGACGTGCCAGCGAATCCCGCCGGCGTCGACGAAGCGGCTCGCCTCGCGGTTCGGCCAAGTGCGGCCGTCGATGCTCCAGCTCGGCTTGTCGCTCATGCCGTCGACCACTGCAGATGGCGCTCGAGCCCGCGCCGAAACGGCTCACGCGCCGGCGGCGCGTGCCAGGAAATCATCGTAGCTGGCGACGACTTTATCAAGCTGCTCGAAATGCGGCATGGCCCCGGTCTGCATCACCTGGATGCGCCAGTTCGGCAGGCCTTCGACGGCATGCTTGCCGTTATAGTCGACGAAATCGCCGCGCACGCCATGCACCATCCACACCGGCATCGCCAGCGCCTGGTACAGCTTCAGCGCATGGACGCTGAACATGTAGCCGGACACGAAGGAGTACGGCGCATTCTCGGCGCCCGGCTGGTGGGTGGTGATGTAGTCGTATTCGAGAAGACCCTCGTCGATCTCCTTGCGGCCGAAGGTCTTGCGCAGGAAGAAACGGATGCTGGCCCGCGACGTCAGCAGCGAAAAGAAGCGGTGCTTCCACAGCGGCACGGTGAAGATGTTGCGCAGCCACGGCATCGCACGGGTCGCATTCCTGTCGCCGCCCGTCTTGGCCGCGGCTTCCGCACGGCGATCGAAGCCGGTCGGGCTGATCAGGCCGAGGGTCCGAAACAGGTTGGCGGCCTCGGCGCCGGCGCGTGCGGCGAATTCGCAGCCCAGCGACACGGCGATGGCGTCGATGCCGGCCCCGCCATGACGACGGCTGATCTCGTTGGCGGCAAGCAGGATCGCATCGGTCATCAGGCGCGGCGTGTAGATGCGGTCGGCGCGGTCCGACAGCCCGAAGCCGGGCAGATCCAGCGCGTAGACCTGCCGGGTCCGGCGATAGTGCTCGAACAGCGGCTTGATCTCATAGGCCGAGGCCGCCGCATTGACGCTGTGGATCAGCAGCAGCGGCGGCTGACCGGAGGGACCTGCCGGCCCGTCGGCATAGCAGGTAATGCGGCCGACCCGGGGGTCCGCGAGCTCGAAGCGCGGCGCCGACAGCGGCGGCGGCATCGTCGGCTCGCGCATCATCGCGTCACGATCGGTCGGTTCGGCGGTGGCGAGCTGCATGAATTGCTCCTTTGGGGACATCGCGTCGAACGGCCGAACAAGCGCGCAGCAGCGGACGGGCCACCATAACCGTGACGGCTCATCTTGTCAGGCACTCCTCGGAACGCGCTCCGACGGGCCCGGTTCCACGCATCTCAGTTGCGGCCGGCCTGGTCCATCACGGCCTGCGACAGCCGCGCGGCGTCGGCGTAAGGCAGCGCGACGTAGCGGGCCTGCATCGCGCCGGCGAGCTGCGCCGCCTTGTCCTGCGGCCGCGGCGAGGTGTCGACCAGCACGACGGGGATGCCGGTGAGCGCGAGCTGCCTGGCAGCGACCAGCGCCTCCGCCTCGGCCTCGCTGCGCCCGCCCAGGCCGTCGCGTGCGACGTTGGCGCGGCCGTCGGTCATCAGCACGATGGTCGGCGTCTGGCCCTTGGCGCGCACGGCGAGCGCGAGCTCGGTGGCAGCCCAGATCGCCGCCGACAGCGGCGTGCCGCCGCCGCCCGGCAAGCCAGCGAGGCTGCGCTTGGCCCGCGTCAGCGAACGCGTCGGCGGCAGCAGCAGCTCGGCGCTCCTGCCACGGAACGCGATCAGCGCCACCTCGTCGCGGCGGATGTAGCATTCGGCGAGCAGCAGCTCGACGGCGCCCTTCGCTTCGGCGAGCCGCTGCAGCGCCGAGGAGCCGGAGGCATCGACGACGAAGATCGTCGTGGTGCCCGAGCGCTGCTTGAAGCGCGTGATGCGGATGTCGTCCATGTGGACGATCAGCCGGCCGCTCTTGCCCGCGCGCTGCGTCCGCCGCCGCAGCGGCTGCCACGGCGCCGCCGCGCGCAAGGTTTCGAGCACGTTGAGCCGCGCACCCGCCCGCCATTCGCCACGGCGCGCACCGATCGGGCGGCCGCGCTTCGGCGCCTTCTGCGCCGTGCCCTGCTTGCTGGCGCTGCTGCTGCGGACGCGGGTGGCGCGCTCCTCCTGCAGCCGCTTCAGCAGGTCGAGTGGAATGGCCGCCTGCGCCGCGTCGAGCACGCGATCCTCGAGCGGACCGTCCTCGATCGGCTTGTCGCTCTCGTTCTGCTGATCGTCCCCCGGGGGCTCATCGGGCTGCGAGTCAGGCTCTGCATCCTCTGTGGCCGGCACACGGGTGGCACGCGGCGCCAGCACCAATCGCGCTGCGCAGGCGATGTGCGGCTCGTTCACCGTGCTTGCGCCATCGAGCGCCGCAGCGATGCGCGCGACGCGGCACGCCAGCAGCGGCGCCCGCAGCGAATCGATGCCGAGCGCGCACGCGGTCGCGGTCAGCGCCGTGATGGCTTCGTCGGACAGACGAACCTGCGGCAGCAGCGCACGCGCGGCCGCGATGTCTGACGATTTGAACAGGCTCTCGGCGAGATCGGCGCGCGCAACCCTCCCGAGATCGAGATGGCAGGCGAGCCGATCAGCCAGCGCGGCGGACACGTGCTCGTCACCAATGCCTTCGTCGAGCGCGATCAGGCCGAACCGCGCCGGAGCGCGCAGCGACAGGCCATCGCGCTCGATGCTGACCGTGCCAGTGTCGAGCGCGACGGATAAATGCGCCACGGTCGACGGCGCCATGCGCTCGGCCATCACGGCGATCAGCACGCCGCCATCGGCCTCGGCGAGCAGGCCGCGCTGCGCCGCCGGGCGGCCGGCCTGCAGAGTCGCCGCAAGATCGAGCCCGCCGAGCAGCCGGTCATCCGAGATCGACGCCGGAAGCTTGCGCAGCGGCGTCGATGGCGGCATCAGCTCGCGCAGCAGATCGAGCCACTGCTCGCGCACCGGCCCCGCTCCTGCGCGCAGCAGAATGGAAGCAGCAGGATCGATCGCCGCCAGCGCCGCCGCGATGACAGCATCGGTCCAGATCGCAGCGCCGCCGCTCACGATGCGAACAGCTCGTCGAGCGCGCGCTCGACCCGCACCGACGAGCCGGAATCGTCGAGCGGGTTACGCCTCAGACGGTGCCGCAACGCCATTGCAGCCACGGTCTTCAGATGCCCGTCACCGACCGCCTTGGCACCATCGAGCGCCGCCGCGGCGCGTGCCGCGCGCATCAGTGTGAGCTCGCCGCGCAGGCCGTCGGTGCCGAGCGCCATGCACAGCCGCGCCGTCTTCTCCAGTTCGCCATCGGAGACCTTCACCGAACCGATATGCTCGCGCGCGGCGAGGATGCGCTTGCGCGACTTCGCCTCCTCCTTCTCCCAATGCGCGACGAAGGCCGACGGATCGGTCTCGAACGCATCGCGCCGCTTGATCACCTCGATGCGCGTCGGCAGGTCCCCCGGCGTCTTGACCTCGACCGACAGGCCGAAACGATCGAGCAATTGCGGCCGCAGTTCGCCCTCCTCCGGGTTGCCGGTGCCGACCAGCACGACGCGCGCCGGATGACGAATGCTGAGGCCGTCGCGCTCGACCACGTTCTCGCCGGACGCCGCGACGTCGAGCAGGAGATCGACGAGATGATCCTCGAGCAGATTGACCTCGTCGATATAGAGAAAGCCTCTGTTGGCACGCGCCAGGAGACCCGGCTCGAACGACTTCTCGCCATGGGCCAGCGCGCGCTCGAGATCCAGCGCGCCGACGACGCGATCCTCGGTGGCGCCGAGCGGCAGATCGACGACGGGGACCGGTACCTGATGCGCCTTCAGCGCGGCCGGCTTCTTCGCCTTCCCGCTCGGCTTCGAGCGGGCGCGGCATTCGGCGCATTGCGCAGCCGCATCGGCAGGATCGCATTGATAGGGACAGCCGACCACGGCGCTCATCGGAGGCAGTAGTGCGGCGAGCGCCCGCACGGCGGTGGACTTGCCGGCGCCACGATCGCCGAAGGCCAGCACGCCGCCGACCTTCGGATCGACGGCCGCAATCATCAGTGCCAGCTTCATCTCGTCCTGACCGACGATGGCCGAGAACGGAAACGCGATTCCCATAGGCTTCCCTCTGCGCCGCGACGCGTACCGGTCGCGTTCGGCGCATGAGACCACAATCCGGGGGCGCTGTTCAACCCATCAACGTCAGCGCGCCAGACTCGGCAGGTCGAGCCCGTTGGCCTCAGCGCAGGCGATGGCGTCGTCATAGCCGGCATCGGCATGGCGCATCACGCCGGTCGCCGGATCGTTCCACAACACGCGCTCCAGCCGCCGCGCGGCGTCATCGGTGCCGTCGGCGACGATCACCATGCCGGCATGCTGCGAATAGCCGATGCCGACGCCGCCGCCATGATGCAGCGACACCCAGGTCGCGCCGCTCGCGCAATTCAACAACGCATTGAGCAGCGGCCAGTCCGACACCGCATCCGAGCCGTCCTTCATCGCCTCGGTCTCGCGGTTCGGGCTCGCGACCGAGCCGGAATCGAGATGATCGCGGCCGATCACGATCGGCGCCTTCACCTCGCCGCGCGCGACCATCTCGTTGAAGGCGAGACCCAGGCGATGGCGATCGCCGAGCCCGACCCAGCAGATGCGCGCGGGGAGGCCCTGGAACTTGATGCGCTGCCGGGCCATGTCGAGCCAGTTGTGGAGGTGCTTGTTGTCCGGCAGCAGCTCCTTCACCTTGGCGTCGGTCTTGTAGATGTCATCGGGATCACCCGACAGCGCCGCCCAGCGGAATGGGCCGATGCCACGACAGAACAGCGGGCGAATATAGGCCGGCACGAAGCCTGGGAAGTCGAAGGCATTGGCAAGGCCCATGTCCTTCGCCATCTGACGGATGTTGTTGCCGTAGTCGAGCGTCGGAATGCCCATGGCGTGGAAATCGAGCATCGCCTGGACGTGGCCGACCATCGAGGTCTTGGACGCCTGCTCGACCGCCTTCGGCTCCGACGCACGCTTCGTCTCCCATTCAGCAAGCGTCCAGCCTTTGGGCAGATAGCCGTTGATCGGATCATGCGCGCTGGTCTGGTCGGTGACGATGTCCGGCCGCACACCACGACGCACCAGTTCGGGAAAGATGTCGGCTGCGTTGCCGAGCAGGCCGACCGACACCGCCTTCTTCGTTGACGCGGCCTCCGCCATGACAGCCAGCGCCTCGTCGAGGGTGGCGGCCTGGCGGTCGAGATAGCCGGTGCGCAGCCGCATCTCGATGCGGCTCGGCTGGCATTCGACCGCGAGCATCGACGCGCCGGCCATCGTCGCGGCCAGCGGCTGCGCGCCGCCCATGCCGCCGAGGCCCGCGGTCAGGATCCACTTGCCGGCGAGACCGCCATTGTAGTGCCGGCGGCCGACCTCGACGAAGGTCTCGTAGGTGCCCTGCACGATGCCCTGGCTGCCGATATAGATCCAGGAGCCGGCCGTCATCTGGCCGTACATCATCAGGCCCATTTTATCGAGCGCATTGAAATGATCGAGCGTCGCCCAATGCGGCACGAGGTTGGAGTTGGCGATCAGCACGCGCGGCGCATCGGGATGGGTGCGGAAGATGCCGACCGGCTTGCCGGATTGAACAACCAGCGTCTGATCCGCTTCGAGCTTGCGCAGGGAGGCGACGATGCGATCAAAGCTGTCCCAGTCGCGCGCGGCGCGGCCGATGCCGCCATAGACGATCAGCTCGCTCGGTTTCTCCGCGACATCAGGATCGAGATTGTTCATCAGCATGCGCAGCGGCGCTTCGGTGAGCCAGCTCTTGGCGCTGATGTCGCTGCCGTGGGGGGCGCGGATCACCCGTTCGTTGTCGAGACGTCGGTTCATGGGTCCCTCTCATCCAAGCCTGGGAAACGGATCGCGTCCGAGTGCATCGGCGGCAGCGCGGGCCAGCACGCCGCCGGCCACCAGCGCGGCGGCCTTCGCGAGATCGTCGGCCATGTAGCGGTCGTCCTCCAGTGCCGGCACATGCATGCGCAGCGCGCCGATGACGGCCGAGAGCGCCGCGCTGGTGCCGTGCGGCACGCGCAGCTCGATGCCTTGCGCGGCGACTAATAGCTCGATGCCAATGATATGAGCGAGATTGTCCGCCATGTCGTGCAGCCGCCGCGCCGCATGCGCGGCCATCGAAACATGATCTTCCTGGTTGGCGCTGGTCGGCGTGGAGTCGATCGAGCACGGCAGCGCGCGCTGCTTGTTCTCGGCAAACAGCGCCGCGGCCGTCACTTCCGCAATCATGAAGCCGGAGTTCAGGCCCGGCTGCGGCGTGAGGAACGGCGGCAGGCCGAAATTCAGCGCGGGATCGACGAGCGTTGCGATGCGCCGCTCGCTGATCGCGCCGAGTTCGGACAGCGCCAGCGCGATCTGATCCGCAGCGAACGCCACCGGCTCGGCGTGGAAATTGCCGCCGGAGATGATCTCGCCGGTCTCGACCAGCACCAGCGGATTGTCGGTGACGGCATTGGCCTCGGTCACCAGCGTGCGCGCGGCCTGTGTCAGCAGGTCGAGCGCAGCGCCGGCGACCTGCGGCTGGCAGCGCAGGCAATACGGATCCTGCACCCGCTCGTCGCCGTCGAGATGCGACAGGCGAATCGCGCTGCCGTCGAGCAGTTCCGTCAGCACGCGACCGGCTTCGATCTGGCCGGGATGACCGCGCAGCGCCTGAATTTCGGGCCGGAACGGCGCGGTCGAGGCCATCGCGGCGTCGACCGACAGCGCGCCAGTGACAAGCGCAGCGTTGAGGAGATCATGCGCACGCAGCAGGCCGGCGAGCGCATAGGCGGTGGAAAATTGCGTGCCATTGATCAGCGCGAGTCCTTCCTTCGGCCCGAGCGTGACCGGCGTCAGACCTGCGCGGGCCAGCGCTTCGCGACCGGGCACCAGCCGGCCATCGAGAAACGCCTGGCCCTCGCCGATCATGACGGCCGTCATGTGCGCGAGCGGCGCGAGATCGCCGGACGCACCGACCGAGCCCTGCTGCGGCACGAACGGCGAGACACCCTGCGCCAGCATCGCCTGCAGCTGTTCGATGATCTCACTCCGCACGCCCGAGGCGCCGCGGCCGAGCGAAATGATCTTCAACGCCATCATCAGCCGCACGACGGGCTCTGGCGTCGCCGGACCGACGCCGCAGCAATGCGAGAGAATCAGATTGCGCTGGAGCTGCGTGGTCTGGTCCGGCGGGATGCGCTTCGAGGCCAGCTTGCCGAAACCGGTGTTGATGCCATAGACCGGTTCGGCGCCCTGCGCCGCCTTGGCGACGATCGCCGCCGCGGCGTCGACACGCGGCCAATAGGAAGGCTCGAGCGAGAGGGAGGCTCCGGCATAGACTTTTGCGAGATCATCCAGACTGACGCGGCCGGACGCTGCAATGATCGTGCTCATCGGCCTCTCCAGACGCGCTGATGCAAGGGATTGAAGCCCATGCGGTAGACGAGCTCCGCGGGACGGCCGATGTCCCAGATCGCGAGATCGCACCATTTGCCGGCATCGAGCGTGCCGGCCTCCGCCAAAACGCCGAGCGCGCGGGCGCCCTCGCGCGTCACCGCGGCCAGGCATTCATCAACGGTCAGGCGGAACAAGGTCGCGGCCATGTTCATGGTGAGAAGCAGCGAGGTCAGCGGCGACGAGCCGGGATTGCAGTCGGTCGCGAGGGCCAGCTTCACGCCATGCTTGCGAAACAGCTCGACCGGCGGCTTCTGCGTCTCGCGGATGAAGTAGAACGCGCCGGGCAGCAACACGGCCACCGTGCCAGACCGCGCCATCGCGACAGCGCCAGCCTCGTCGGTGTGCTCGAGATGATCGGCCGAGAGCGCGCCGAACTCGGCGGCGAGCGCAGCACCACCGAGATTGGAGAGCTGGTCGGCATGCAGCTTGACCGGCAGTCCGAGCGCCTTGGCCGCAGCAAACACGCGCGTCGTCTGCGCGGCCGAGAAGGCGATGTTTTCCATGAAGGCATCGACGGCATCGGCAAGACCTGCCTTGGCGACCGCCGGCAACATCTCGGTGCAGACGAGATCGACATAGCGGTCCTTGTTGCCCGCGGCTTCCACGGGCAGCGCATGCGCGCCGAGAAAGCTGGTGCGCACAATGACCGGCCGTTTGTTACCGAGGGCGCGGGCTGCGGACAATTGTCGCAGCTCCGTCGCCGTCTCCAGGCCGTAGCCGGACTTGATCTCGATCGTCGTGACGCCTTCGGCCATCAACGCATCGAGCCGCGGCAGCGCTGCAGCGATCAGCGCGTCCTCGCTGGCGGCGCGCGTCGCCGCGACGGTCGAGACGATGCCGCCGCCGGCACGTGCGATCTCCTCATAGCTCGCACCGGCCAGCCGCAACTCGAACTCGTGCGCGCGGTCGCCGCCATAGACCAGGTGGGTGTGACAGTCCACGAGGCCCGGCGTGATCCAGCGGCCCTCGCAATCGATGCGCTCAGCAGCATCGGCATCCCCCGGGAAATCCGCTTGCGGACCGGCAAAGGCAATGCGGCCGTCGCGCGCGGCGATCACCCCCTGCTCGATCACGCCGAGGCCCGGCTGTCCCTCGCGCAGGGTCGCGAGCTGCGCATTGTGCCAGATCCGGTCGAAACGCTGGGACATGCGGCCTCCCACCTTCACGAAAGCTTGACGGGCGATATGTCTATACATAAACTTAAGCTCGCCGTCCTGTCCAGCGGGCTGATCGATCATGGCGTCACTGCACTTCGCATCCGCGCTTCTGCCCACTGGCTGGGCCGAGGACGTGCAGGTCGTCATCAGCAGCGGCATGATCGCCTCAGTCTCCGCCGGCGTGCCTCCGACCTCCGACGACGAGCAACACGAAGTCGCAATCCCCGGCATCGCCAGCCTGCACAGCCACGCGTTCCAGCGCGGCATGGCAGGGCTTGCCGAGATCAGCGGCCCATCCACCGACACGTTCTGGACGTGGCGTGAGACAATGTATCGCTTCGCGCTGTCGATGAGTCCCGACGATGTCGAGGCGGTCGCGACGCTGCTCTATGTCGAGATGCTGGAACGCGGTTTTACGCGGGTCGGCGAATTCCATTATCTGCATCACGATCGCGATGGCACGCCTTACGCCGATATCGCCGAGATGGCGGTGCGCATCGCCAATGCCGCGCAGTCATCCGGCATCGGCCTGACGCTGCTGCCGAGCTTCTATGCGCATGGCGGGTTCGGCGGCGCCGCGCCGCATGAGGGACAGCGGCGCTTCATCTGCGATGTCGATCAGTTTGCCAAACTGCTGACGGCCTCCAGCAAGGCGATCAGCTCGCTTCCCGGCGCAAATCTCGGCATCGCGCCGCATAGCCTGCGCGCGGTGGCGCCGGACGAACTGAGCGCGCTGTTGCCGCTTGCGGACGGCGGCCCGGTCCACATTCACGCCGCCGAGCAGGTCAAGGAGGTCGAGGACTGCCTGGCCTGGTCGGGGCAGCGTCCCGTGCAATGGCTGCTCGATCATCATGCCGTCGACGCGCGCTGGTGCCTGATCCATGCGACGCATATGACGGCGGACGAAACGGCGGCACTCGCTGTGAGCGGCGCGACGGCCGGCCTTTGCCCGATCACCGAGGCCAGCCTCGGCGACGGCATCTTCGCGGCGCGCGACTATCTGCGCGCGCACGGCCATATCGGCATCGGCACCGACTCCAACATCCTCGTCGGCGTCAGCGACGAGTTGCGCCAGCTCGAATACGGCCAGCGGCTGACGCATCGCGAGCGCAACGTGCTGACGTCAGGAGCGAGTGCGTCGACAGGTCGCACGCTCTATGATGCCGCTCTCGCCGGCGGCGCGCAAGCGCTGGCACAGTCGCACGCGGGCCTTCAAGCCGGAGCCCGCGCCGACATCGTCACGCTCGATCTGACGCATCCATCGCTCGCGGGGCGGACGCAAGATGCGCTGCTCGACGGCTGGATCTTCGCGACGTCGCACGACGTGATCGACTGCGTCTGGGCCGGCGGCGCCAAGGTCGTCCAGGGCGGCCATCATCGGTCGCGCGAAGCGGCCCGGCGCGGCTTCAACAGGGCGGTGCGGAGGCTGCTCGCATGAGCCTCGCCGATGACAGCGCCAAGCAGGCAACCGGCACGCTCTACAAGACGATCCGGCAGGACATCGAGCGCCGCATCCTCACCGGCGAATGGCCCCCCGGCCATCGCATCCCGTTCGAGCACGAGATCATGGAGCACTATGGCTGCTCGCGCATGACCGTGAACAAGGCGCTGTCGGAGCTCGCCCAGGCCGATCTGATCGAGCGCCGGCGACGCGCGGGCAGCTTCGTGCGCCGGCCGCAATTCCTCTCGGCCGTGCTGAAGATTCCGGATATCCGCGCCGAGATCGGCGCGCTCGGCCGCGCCTATGGCTATGAGCTGATCTCATCGACGCGCCGCACCGCCAACGCGGCCGATCGCGAGCGCCTCGGCGTCAAGACGCCGTGCAAGGTGATCGCGATCCGCTGTCGGCACAGCGCCGACAATCTGCCGTTCGCCATCGAGGACCGCCTGATCGATCTCGATGCCGTGCCCGACGCGGCCAAGGCCAACTTCAAGGTCGATCCGCCCGGCTCCTGGCTGCTGCACCACGTGCCCTGGACCGAAGCGGAGCATGCGATCAGCGCCATCGTCGCCGACGAAGTGATTGCCGAAGCTCTCGACATTGCTGTCGGTGCGCCGTGCCTCGTGATCGAGCGGCACACCTGGCGCCAGAACCAGCCGCTCACGGCTGTCAGGCTGGTCTATCCCGGCGAGCAGCATCGGCTTGTGGCGCGGTTCAGGGGCAGCGAATGAAACGATCAAGCGCGCCCGATCTGAGCACGAGATTTGCAAGCAAGCTGCCAGCCCTTGCAGAGACATGTGGTCACCGCGGCAGACTGCGGAACCGCTCCGATACCTTCTTTCAACAGCAAAGGATGATGACGATGCGCCAATTGGGACTTCTCGCCGTAGCGGCCGCGCTGCTGGCCTCCACCACGGCTTTCGCCGATGACGTCAAGGTCGGCATCGGCATTTCCGGCTGGACCGGATTCGCGCCGCTGACGCTCGCCAAGGAAGCCGGCATCTTCAAGAAGAACGGCCTCGACGTCACCATCAAGAAGATCCCGCAGAAGGACCGTCACCTCGCGATCGCCGCCGGCGACGTGCAGTGCGCGGCGACCACGGTCGAGACCTGGATCTCCTGGAACGCCAATGGCGTCGCCACCAAGCAGATCTTCCAGCTCGACAAGAGTTTTGGCGCCGACGGCATGGCGGTGCGCAACGACGTTGCCTCCATCAAGGACCTGAAGGGCAAGACGGTCGCCGCGTCCGCGCCCGGTACCTCGCCCTATTTCGGGCTGGCCTGGATGCTCAAGAAGAACGGCCTGACGGTGAAGGACGTCACCATCGTGAACCTCGAGCCGGCCGCCGCCGCGCAGGCCTTCGTCGCCGGCCAGAACGATGCGGCGATGACCTACGAGCCGTATCTGTCGACAGTGCGCGCCGCGCCGGACAAGGGCAAGATCATCGCCACGACGCTGGATTATCCGATGGTGATGGACACCTTCGGCTGCACGCCGAAGTTCCTGACCGAGAACCCGAAGGCCGCCAAGGCGCTCGCTGACAGCTATTACGAGGCGCTGGAGATGATCGGCAAGGACCAGGCCAAGGCCTATGAGATCATGGGCGCCGACGTGAAGCAGAGCGGCGAGCAGTTCGGCAACTCGGCGAAGTATCTGCGCTGGCAGGACAAGGCCGCCAGCCAGAAGTTCTTCGAGACCGAGTTCAAGACCTTCAACAAGGAAGCGGCGGAGCTGCTGCTCGAGGTCGGCATCATCAAGCAGATCCCGAACGTCGAGGATCTGTATGATGCGAGCTTCATCAAGTAGCCGCGAAGTTTGCTCTTTGTAGAGTCGTCATTGCGAGCGAAGCGAAGCAATCCAGGGCTCAGTATGCGGCTCTGGATTGCTTCGTCGCTTCGCTCCTCGCAATGACGGTGTTGATACATTCTGCTCAAGACTGCGTCCGCCTGCTCTGAAGCAAGCCTGTTCGAACTGCCCGCACCAGCCCACGAAAGCCCTTTTCCGTGATGCGTCCCCTCGACCCCGTCAGCGCCAGATCGAGAACCGCGCTCGGCCTCGCCTTCTTCGTCGTGTTCGTCGCGGCGTGGTCGCTGGCGACGTTCGGCGGCTATGTGCCGAAGACGTTCCTGGCCGATCCGCTCACCATGCTGCGCGAGGGCTGGGACCTGCTGACCAAATTCGGCTTCCTCACCGACATCGGCATGACCGTCTGGCGCGTCGTCGGCGGCTTCGTGCTCGCTTCCGTGATCGCCGTGCCCCTCGGCCTGTTGATGGGCGCGTACAAGCCAGTCGAGGCGTTCCTCGAGCCGTTCGTCTCCTTCGCGCGCTATCTGCCCGCCTCCGCCTTCATTCCACTCTTGATCCTCTGGGCCGGCATCGGCGAGCTGCAGAAGCTCTTGATCATCTTCATCGGCTCGGTGTTCCAGATCATCCTGATGATCACGGTCACCGTCGGCAATACCAGGCGCGACCTCGTCGAGGCCGCCTATACGCTCGGCGCCAGCGATCGCGGCATCATCGGCCGGGTGCTGCTGCCGTCGGCGGCGCCAGACATTGCCGAGATCCTGCGGCTGGTGCTGGGCTGGGCTTGGACCTACGTCATCGTCGCCGAGCTGATCGGCTCGTCCTCGGGCATCGGCCACATGATCACCGACAGCCAGGCGCTGCTCAACACCGGGCAGATCATCTTCGGCATCATCGTCATCGGCCTGATCGGGCTGATCTCGGATTTCCTGTTCAAGGCATTCAACGCCTGGCTGTTCCCGTGGAAGCTGGCATGACCACGCTCGTCATCGACAAGGTCTCACGCACGTTCCCCGCCCGCCAGGGCCACGCGCCGACACGCGCGCTGGAGCCGGTCGCGCTGACCATCGGCACCAACGATTTCGTTACCATCCTGGGCCCCTCCGGCTGCGGCAAGTCGACCCTGCTGCGCATCGTCGCCGGCCTCGACCATCCGACCAGCGGCAAGGTGCAGCTCGACGGCCGCGAGGTGACAGGCCCCGGGGCCGACCGCGGCATGGTATTCCAGTCCTACACGCTGTTCCCCTGGCTCACCGTGCGCGAGAACATCGCCTTCGGCCTGCGCGAGCGCGGCGTATCGGAGGCCGAGCGCAACGCGGTCGCCGACCGCTTCATCAATCAGATCGGCCTGAAGGGCTTCGAGAACCACTGGCCCAAGCAGCTGTCCGGCGGCATGCAGCAGCGCTGCGCGATCGCGCGCGCGCTCGCCAATGATCCAAAGATCCTGCTGCTCGACGAGCCGTTCGGCGCGCTCGACAACCAGACCCGCGTGCTGATGCAGGAGATGCTGCTCGGCATCTGGGAGCGCGACCAGAAGACGGTGCTGTTCGTCACCCATGACATCGAGGAGGCGATCTTCCTCGGCAGCCGCGTGCTGGTGATGAGCGCCCGCCCCGGCCGCATCAAGGCCGACATCAAGATCGAGCTGCCGCATCCGCGCTCCTACAAGGTGAAGACGTCGCCGGAATTCGTCGCGCTGAAGGAGCGGCTGGTGGAGGAGATCCGCGCCGAAGCGCTGAAGGTGGCGGCGGAGGCGTGAACGCTCGCCGTTGGCTTTGCGCTGGTTCGGCTGTGTGCTCTCTCGGCAGTGGTGCACGCGGAAGCATACCCCTCACCCAAGCGAGTTAGACGCGCTGTCCTACATGCCCTCTCCCGCAAGGGGAGAGGGCGCAGTAACGACTACCGCGCTGGCTCAAACTATGCGTACGTCGAACAGCGCCGCAGCAAGACTGCCCGATACAGTGCCCTCGCCCCTTGCGGGAGAGGGCATCGCCGGCCCATCCGCGGGCTCGCTCGGGTGAGGGGTCTCTTTCCGCAAGCGATGCTCGTGGATACGTCACTAACTCTCCGGCTGCTGCTATCGAGCCTTGTTGGAACGCGCCCGCAGGACGTTCCACCGCATCCGCTTCAACCACGGCACCATGTGAAACGCACTCATCAGCAGATACATCACCGTCATGCTGCCCAGCGGTGCGCCGGCCGGCATGGTCGAGCAGATCAGGTCTGACCGGCCATCGCGGGCCATGGCGTTCAGGACCGCCATCAGCGCGAAGGTCGGCGCCGCAGCGAAGCGGAGAGCATCGGCAACGTCGGGCACCACGCGCCGTCTGGAAGCAAAGAACGCCATGGCCATGCTCCGGAGTGTCAGCGCGTGCCGTATTCGTCGCGGCGGCGCCACCACACGCCCTGCTCGTTGCGTCCCTTCGGCGCGCGATCGAGCCACTGATAGGCGCCCCACAGCCCGTCGAGGCCGCGGGCGTAGCTCGAATAGGTGTGGTAGACGATGCCGTCCTCAAGGATGAAGGCGCTCATGCCCGGGCGATCGCGCATGAAGGTCGCGCCGTCCGTGCCGGTACCGGCGGCGACCTCCGCCACCATGGCCGGGACGTCCGATGGCGTCATCGGCGGGCTGTTGCGATAGTTGTACTCCGTGCCACCCTGGCGCTGCTGCTCCTCGGTGATCGCGACGTTGAAGTCGAAGTTGAAGTCGCTGCTCGCTGACGACGCCCAGGGGAAGCTCCAGCCCATGCGCGTCTTGTAGGACTTCAGCTTTGCCAGCGGCGCGCGCGACACCGCCCACAGCATTACGTCGTGATTGGCGAGATGGACCTGGAACCCGTTGAAGCCGTCGGCGATCATCGAGCAGGACGGGCAGCCGGCCTGGAAGTCGGGCCCGAACATGAAGTGATAGACGAGCAGTTGCGAGCGGCCCTTGAACAGGTCGGGCAGCGTGGCAGGCCCCTCTTCGGTGTCGAAGCGATAGGCCTTGTCGACGCGCACCCAAGGCAGGGCCTGGCGTTGCTGCGCCAGCTCATCGCCGCGGCGGGTGAAATCCTTCTCGGCCTGCAGCAGGTCGAGCCGTGCCTTGAGCCAGTCTTCGCGAGTTCCGGTGAGATGCATGGTCATGTCTGTGTTCCCTTTGCGTGTTGACCGCGAGACAGACTAGGATCGGCGCGGGAGGAGCCGGGAGTGACAAGTGTGGCGGGATTGGCATGGACTCGCTGATATCAGCCGCAGCGCAGGCGCTCGCGGCGGGTGATCCGCTCGGCGCATTGAACCGCGTCGCGCTGCGCGATGATCCTCCGGCGCTGGCGTTGCGCGGCATCGCCATGGCTCGGCTCGGCGATGTCGTGCGCGCCAAGGCGCTGCTGCGGCGGGCGGCGCGGAGCTTCGGTCCCAAGGCGGCGCTGGCGCGCGCCCGCTGCGCCGTCGCCGAAGCGGAGATCGCGCTGGCGGCGCGGGATCTGTCGTGGCCGACAAAGGCGCTGATGGAGGCGCGCGAGACTCTCGAGCAGCATGGCGACCGCACCAATGCCGCCTATGCGCGCAGCCTCGAAATCCGCCGCATGGTGCTCATTGGTCATCTCGATGACGCCGAGCGCGGACTGGCCGATCTCGATCCCTCGCCGCTGCTGCCGGCGGCGCGCACGATCTACGAGCTGATCGTCGCGGGATTGGCGTTGCGCCGCCTGCAGACCAAGGCCGCGCAGGCCGCGCTGGAGCGTGCCGCGCGCACGGCCCGGCAGGCGCGCAGTCCGGAGCTGCATGCGGAGGTCGAGCGGCTCTCGACGGCGCTCTCCGCGCCGGCGGCGCGCCTGATCCAGGGACGCGAGGAACGGCTGCTGCAGCTCGATGAGGTCGAGGCGCTGCTCCGATCGGACAGGCTGATCGTCGATGCCTGCCGTCTCGTGGTCCGACAGGGCCACCGGATCGTGCCGTTGGCGCGGCGTCCGGTGCTGTTTGCTCTCGCCCGTAGATTGGCCGAGGAAGCCAGTCATGACGTGACGCGGTCGGAGCTGATCGCGGACGCGTTCCGCGGCAAGGAGGCCGACGAGTCGCATCGCGCGCGTCTGCGTGTCGAGATCGGACGGCTGCGCCATCTGCTGAAGGGCATGGCCGAAATCAATGCCACGCGCGACGGCTTTGCCTTGGTGCCGTGCGACGGCCGTGATGTCGTCGTGCTGGCGCAGCCGATCGAGGACGAGAACGCAGCCGTGCTCGCCTGCCTCGCCGACGGCGAGGCCTGGTCGAGCTCCGGCCTTGCGCTGGCGCTCGGCGCGAGCCAGCGCACGGTGCAGCGCGCACTCGACGCGCTGGCGTTGTCGGGCAAGGTCCAATCGTTCGGACGTGGGCGCGCGCAACGCTGGACCTGCCCAGTGGTGCCGGCATTCGCGACCAGCTTGTTACTCCCGGGCTGGTCCTCGCTCGACTAGCGTGACGCTGTCACAACCCAGAACATGGACGGCCCGCAATGACGAGAGCACCGGCAGAGATCATCCGCGAATACGGCCCCTTCGATGGCGCCGATCGCGTCAATGGGGTCAGCTATGACGGCAAGCAGGTCTGGATCGCGACCGGCGGCAGCATCAAGGCGTTCGATCCCGCCGACGGCGCGGTGCGAAAATCGATCGAGCTGCCCTCTCATGCCGGCACCGCTTTCGATGGGCAGCACCTGTACCAGATCGCCGAGGATCGCATTCACAAGGTCGATCCCGACAGCGGCCGCGTGCTGGCGACGATCCCGGCGCCCTCCGGCGGCGGCGATTCCGGGCTGGCCTGGGCAGAGGGCTCGCTCTGGGTCGGCGCCTATCGCGATCGCAAGATCCATCAGATCGATCCCGCGACGGGAGAGATCCTGCGCAGCATCCCCTGCACGCGCTTCGTCACCGGCGTGACCTGGGTCGACGGCGAACTCTGGCACGGCACCTGGGAGGACGATGTCAGCGACATCAGGCGGATCGATCCCGCGACCGGCGAGGTGCTCGATCAGCTCGACATGCCCGCGGGCACCGGCGTCTCCGGCATGGAATCCGATGGCGGCGACACGCTGTATTGCGGCGGCGGCGGCAGCGGCAAGGTGCGCGCGGTCCGGCGTCCGAAGCGAGCGCGGGGGTAAGCGACCCGTTTAGAAGAACTCATGACCCATACGATTGCGACCCGGTACAGCCAGTGCCGGACGACGATGCTGTGTACCGCGACGAACGCCGCCATTGATGAGTTACTCGTCATGACCGGGCTTGTCCCGGGCATCCACGTCCATCTCCAGCGCTTCAAGACGTGGATGGCCGGGACAAGCCCGGCGATGACGGCGTGATGAGCAGAGGTGGCCTATTTCCCAATCGACGTGTAGGCCGCCTTGCGGAAGTTGGCGTTGGCCTCTTCGCGGGTCTGCAATTGCTGGCCACCGCCGCCGCCGACCGGCTTGGTCGGCGTGATCACCGAGAACAGGATGAAGCCGCCAGTCTTGCGCGGGAAGATGAAGTACTCGGCGATGTCGGACTTCTCGCTGTCCTCGCAGGACGACATGCCGCGGAACACCACCGCGCTGTCGACCAGCTCGCTGTTGCGCGCCGAGATGAACTTGCCTTTGCAGTCGCGGGCGTCGTTGCCGATGATGGTGGCGGCGACCTCGAGGCCATCGACATTGCGCTGCGGCGGCACGATCCGGACGAAGCCGGTGGCATTGTCCGCTTTCCAGGCAACGCCGCCCGCCGTCAACCACACCGGCCGCTCGCCGCCGCCCAGGATCGCGGGATGCGCCAGCGCGGCCTTGAGAATGAAGTTGGAGGCGATCTGCATCGCTTCGAGCTGCAGCTCGGGCGAGTCCTCCGACGGGCGCGACGGCTGCACGCTGGCGGTCGAGGCCGGCGCGGCCGCTGCCGGCGGCGGGGCCGGACGCTGCGCCGAGGCGGCGCTTGGCTGCGCCGTGAAATTGGTCGCAGCAGCCAATCCGCCCGCATTGATCATGCGCACGCAATTGGCAAGCGACGGCAGCAGCACGGACGTGCCGTTCAGATCGAACTGGAACAGATTGCCTTGCGCAAAGGCCGACATCGTCCGCGCTGCCCTGAACGCCTTGATCAGGCTGGAGTCGTTCGGCATCGGCACGACGACCATGTTGGCCGACCAGACCGAACCCTCGACGTTGTAGGAATTGCGACCGTCGAAGCTCAGCACGATGGGAAACTTCTGCCCCTGCGAGAGCGACCAGCCGGGATGGATGAAGGCAAGAGCCCAGTTGAACGTCGGCAGCGCGAGCACGCCGAAATTGATGCCGCTCTTGTAGCTCGCGGACGCGATGCAGCTCGAGAATTTGCCGGTGCTGTCGTCAGTATAGGCGCCGCCCGACCAGCCGGCGACGGAGATGGACCCGTAAGGTCCCTTTGCATGCGCCGGCCCATTCAGCGCGGCGATTGTCAGCACCACGAGCGACAAGATCGTTCCAAGGATGGTACGCCGTACCGTCATCCCACTTCCCCTTCTTCGCCGCATTGTTGCAATTCCCGCGGCTACGTCAAGTAGAAGCGAGGGATGATCGGCGACCCCAGCGATACGACGGATGGCGGTGGCGACAGACGCCAGCCACGACATGTCGCGGCGACCATCCACAGCCCTTCATGGGGCCGTCATCGAACTCCGCTAGCGCTCACGAGGTCTCAAGAAGGGATCTCGCCATGTCCGCCACGCTGCCCGTCCTCGGTGCCGCCCTGTCCGTCAAATCCATTCCTGCCCACACTGACTGGCTGCTTGCGCGCCAGCGCGATCTCGAGATCCAGGATTTCTTCCGCGCCGACCTGCTGGACAGCGACTGGCGCGGCACCGCCCGGGAGATCAAGTCGATGCTGGACGGGCACACTGGCCGGCTCGGCATTCACGGCCCGTTCTGGGGCTTCACGATCGCCAGCCACGACCCGATGATCCGCCGCGCCGTCACCAAGCGGCTGCTGCAGGGCCTGGAAGTCGCCGAGTTCCTCGGCGCCACGCAGATGGTGATCCACTCGCCCTACACGACCTGGGACGCCAACAACATCGACATGCTCCCCGATGCCCGCGAGGCGCTGATCGAGCGCGTCCGGGCCACGCTGTCGGACGTCATCGCCTCGGCCGAGCAGGCCAATTGCGAGCTCGTGATCGAAAACATCGAAGACAAGAATCCGCAGGATCGCGTCGGCCTCGCCAAGGCGCTGGGCAGCAGCAAGCTGCGGGTGTCGCTCGATACAGGCCACGCCAACTACGCGCACCATTCCACCGGCGCGCCGCCGGTCGACTATTACGTCGACGCGGCCGGCGACATGCTGACCCATGTCCATCTGCAGGACACCGATGGCTATGCCGACCGCCACTGGGCGCCGGGCGAAGGCAATATCCGCTGGATCGCCGTGTTCCGCGCGCTGTCGAAGCTCACATCCAATCCGCGCCTGATCCTCGAATTGCGCAACCACGATCACGTCAAGCTCGGCGCGGCGCATCTCGCCTCGCTCGGCCTCGCCGAATAGGCACGTCCGTTTCCGTTTCGCATTCGTCGACAACCTCAAGAGAGATTGCCATGACCAAGCTCACCCGCCGCGGCCTGCTCGGCGCCGGCGCCGCCATCGGCGGCAGCTTCCTCCTGCCGCGCGTGTCGATCGCCCAAGCCGACAACCGTCCCTCGGTCACGATCGCCGTGCAGAAGATCACCAACTCGAACGTGCTCGACGTGCTGCGCGAGCAGTCCAATGTCGGCGAGCGCGTGTTCTACTCGTCGCTGTGGGAAAGCCTGATCTCGAAGAATTTCCGCGGCAATCTCGAAGCCGTGCCCGGGCTCGCCACCGAGTGGAAGCGCATCGACGACCAGACCGTCGAGCTGAAGCTGCGCCAGGGCGTCAAGTTCCACAATGGCGACGAGATGACGTCGGAAGACGTCGTATTCTCGTTCAGCCGCGAGCGCATGTTCGGCGACAGCGAGGCCAAGAGCCGCTCCACCATCAAGGCGTTCGAGAAGATCCCGACGCCGCGCCCCGGCAAGGAGCTGCCGCCGGACGTGATCGGCGTCGCCCGCCGGATGTGGCCGGATCTGGTCCGCGTCGATGCGGTCGACAAATACACCGTGCGCTTCGTCAACGCGACGCCGGACGTCACCATCGAAGGTCGCCTGATGCGCTACGGCTCCGACATCATGAGCCGGCGCGGCTGGGAGGAGGCGGCGAGCTATCTCGACTGGGCGCGCAAGCCGATCACCACAGGCCCCTACAAGATCGTCGAGTTCAAGCCCGACGTGTCGCTGACACTCGAAGCGCATGACGAATATTGGGGCGGCCGCCCGCCGCTGAAGCGCATCCGTTTCCTGGAGGTGCCGGAGGTCGCGAGCCGCATCAACGGACTGCTGTCCGGCGAATACCAGTTCGCCTGCGACATTCCGCCGGACCAGATCGCCGGCATCGAGAAGAACGCGGCGTTCGAGGTGCAGGGCGGCACGATCCTCAATCACCGACTCACGGTGTTCGACAAGAATCATCCGCAGCTCGCCAATCCGCTGGTGCGGCGCGCCTTCACGCACGCGATCGACCGCCAGGCGATCGTCGACAGCCTGTGGGCCGGCCGCACCCGCGTGCCGAAGGGCCTGCAGTGGGAATTTTACGGCGACATGTTCATCGCCGACTGGAGCGTGCCGGCGTTCGATCCGAAGCTGGCACAGGACCTGCTCAAGCAGGCCGGCTACAAGGGCGACCCGATCCCCTACCGCCTGCTCAACAACTACTACACCAACCAGGTCGCGACCGCGCAGGTGCTGGTCGAGATGTGGCAGGCTGTCGGCCTGAACGTGCAGATCGAGACCAAGGAGAACTGGTCGCAGATCCTGGAACGCGCGCCGACCCGCGCCGTGCGCGACTGGTCGAACTCGGCGGCGTTCAACGATCCGGTGTCGTCGCTGGTCGCCCAGCATGGCCCGAACGGTCAGCAGCAGCAGGTCGGCGAATGGAGCAATGCCGAGCTGAACACGCTGTCGGAGTTCCTGGAGACCTCGACCGATCGCGACGCGCGCAAGAAGGCGTTCCGCCGCATGCTGGAGATCGCCGAGCGCGAGGACCCGGCCTACACGGTGCTGCACCAGAACGCGACCTTCACCGCCAAGCCGAAGTCGATCAGGTGGAAGGCCTCGCCCGCGTTCGCCATGGACTTCCGCAACGGCAATTACGGAGCGTGATGCCGTGGCGCCGCTGGTCAGCATCTCCGGCCTCAAGGTCGCGTTCGACGGCACACCCGTGCTGCATGGCATCGATCTCGACATCGGCAAGGGCGAGGCCTTGGGCCTCGTCGGCGAGTCCGGATCCGGCAAGTCGGTGACCTGGCTCGCGGCGCTCGGCCTGTTGCCAGTCAAGGCGAAGGTCTCCGGCTCGGTCCAGCTCGAGGGGCGCGAACTGCTCGGCGCTCCCGGTACCGAGCTCGATTCCGTGCGCGGCCGGCGAATCGCCATGATCTTCCAGGATCCGGCGAGCGCGCTCAATCCAGTGCTGACGATCCGCCGCCAGCTGTGCGAAAGCCTCGCGCTGCATCGGGGCCTGCGTGGCGAGGCCGCGCGGGTCGAGGCGCTCAGGCTGCTCGATCTCGTCGGCATTCCCGATGCGAACAGGCGGCTGTCCGCCTATCCGCACGAATTCTCCGGCGGCCAGGTCCAGCGCATCATGATCGCGATGGCGCTGGCCGGCCAGCCTGACCTCCTGATCGCGGACGAGCCGACCACAGCGCTCGACGCCACCATCCAGGCGCAGATCCTCGATCTGTTGTCAGCCATCCGGCGCGAGTTCAACATGGCGATGGTGCTGATCAGCCACGACCTCGGCGTCGTCGCCGAGAATTGCGACCGCGTCTGCGTGATGTATGCCGGCCGCATCGTCGAGCGCGCGCCCGCGACGCGGCTGTTCGATGATCCCTGGCATCCTTACGCGCAGGGCCTGATCGGCGCGCTGCCGCCGCTCGATGGCGTCAGGCGGAAACTGCAGGCGATCCCTGGCACCGTGCCGGATCCGCGCGCGCTGCCGAGCGGCTGCGCGTTTGCGCCGCGCTGTATGTTCGCTGGCGATGGCTGCCATGCCGGCGTGCCGCCGCTCGCTCCGCTCGAGGACGATCGCGCGGTGGCCTGCCTGCGGCCGCAGCGGCTGCCGGTGGAGCTGGCCGCCGAATGACAGCCGCGCTCGTCGAGGTCCAGGGGATCTCGCGCACCTATCGGATGCGCTCCGGCCTGTTCGGGCGTCCGACATCCGTCCACGCCGTCGATGGCCTGAGCTTCTCGATTCTGAAAGGCGAGACGCTCGGCATCGTCGGCGAATCCGGCTCCGGCAAATCGACCACCGGCCGCATGGTGCTCGGGCTGGAGCCGCCGGACCAGGGCCACGTTCGCTTCGACGGTGCGCCGATTGCCCCGGTCGGCACGGCGGCGTGGCGCGCCCAGCGCGCGCGCATGCAGATGATCTTTCAGGATCCGCTCGGCGCGCTCGACCGCCGTCTTCCGGTTGCCGCGCAGATCCGCGAGCCGCTCGACATCCACGACATCGGCACCAAGGCCGAGCGCGACGCGCGTGTGCACGAGCTGTTGCAATCCGTCGATCTCAGCGACAGCCATGGCCGCCGCTATCCCGGCGCGCTGTCCGGCGGCCAGCGCCAGCGCATCGTGCTGGCGCGCGCATTGGCGACGAAGCCCGACTTCCTCGTTTGCGACGAGCCGGTCAGCGCGCTCGACGTCTCGATCCAGGCGCAGGTGGTGAATCTCCTGATCGATCTGCAGGCCCGGCTCGGATTGACCATGCTGTTCATCAGCCACGACCTGCGCGTCATCAGGCAGATCAGCAGCAAGGTCGCGGTGATGTATCTCGGCCGCATCGTCGAGCATGGCGATGCCGACGATCTGTTCGCGCGGCCGCAGCACCCTTATACGCAGGCCTTGGTGTCGGCCTCGCCGGCTCCCGGCCGCCGCAGCACGAACCGCATCGTGCTGACCGGCGATCCGCCGAACCCCGCTGCGCGCCCGTCGGGCTGCGCCTTTCATCCGCGCTGCCGCCATGCGATCGCGCGCTGCGCCGTCGAGGTGCCGCAGCTAGCAGCGCTCGACGATCGGCGTCAGGTCGCCTGCCATCTGGTGACCGGACCGCAATCGCAGACCCAGGACGCCGCGTGATGCTCCGCTTCTTCGCGATCCGCTTCGCGCGCGCGTCGCTGACGATCGCGCTCGTCGTCACCTTCGCCTTCATCGTGCTCAGGCTGTCGGGCGATCCCGCACTGATGATCATGGGGCCTGAAGCGCCGCCCGAGGTGATCGCCGCGTTCCGCAAGGCCTGGGGCCTCGATCATCCGATCTGGATGCAATATCTCGACTACTTCAAGGCGATCGGCCAGGGCGAGCTGGGACGCTCGATGCGCGACGGCCGCCCTGCCATCCAGCTCGTCATCGAACGCATCCCGGCGACCCTGGCGCTGACCATTCCCGCGTTCCTCGTCAAGGTGCTGCTCGGTATTCCCGCCGGTATCTATGCAGCTCTGCATCGGGGATCGGCGATCGACCGCGTCGTGATGATCACCGCCGTGGCCGGCTTCACCGTCCCAAGCTTCGTGCTCGCTTTGATCCTGGTGCTGATCTTCGCCGTCCAGCTCGGCTGGCTGCCGTCCGGCGGACAGGACTCGTGGCGCCACGCCATCCTGCCGATCGTCACGCTCGGCTTTGGTGGCGCCGCCGTGCTCGCCCGCTTCACGCGCAGCGCGATGCTGGAGATTCTCGGCCAGCCTTACATCCGCACGGCGTCGGCCAAGGGCGTGCCCTGGCGCAGAGTGATCACCGATCACGCGCTGCCCAATGCCGCCATCCCGACCGTCACCATCCTCGGCTTCATGGTCGGCAGCCTCATCGCCGGCGCCGTCGTGGTGGAGAGCGTGTTCTCCTGGCCCGGCGTCGGCCGGCTGCTCGTCGTTGCGGTGGCCAACCGCGACCTCGCGGTGGTGCAATGCATCCTGCTGCTGGTGGCGATGACCATGGTCACGTCGAACCTGATCGTCGATTTCCTCTATGGCCTGCTCGATCCGCGGCTGCGCAGCAAGCGAGCCGAGGCATGACCGATGTTGCAATGAAAGCGCCCGCAGCACGGCGGCTGCGCTGTCCCAATATTCCCGTCTCCGTCGTGATCGCGGCCGGCTGGATCGCGGCCATGCTGCTGCTGGCCATCTTCGCCGACCAGATCGCGCCGTACGGCTACACCAAGTTCGACCTGCGCAATCGCCTCTCTCTGCCGGGCAACCCGGCGCATTGGCTCGGCACCGACGAGCTCGGCCGCGACGTGCTGTCGCGCCTGATCGTCTCGATCCGGATCTCGCTCCTGATCGCGTTCGGCGCAACCGCGATCTCCGCGGTGGCCGGCACCACGCTCGGCTTCCTCGCCGCGCATTTCCGCGGCCTGGTCGAACAATCCGTGCTGATGCTCGCCGACTTCCAGGCCAGCATGCCGTTCCTGATCCTGGCGCTTGCCGTGCTCGCCTTCTTCGGCAACTCGCTGCCGTTGCTGATCGGGCTGATGGGGCTGTTCGGCTGGGAGCGCTACGCCCGCATCGCACGCGGACTTGCGATCTCAGCCAATGCGCAAGGCTATGCCGCAGCCGCGCGCCAGCTCGGCGCGACGCCGCAGCGCGTGTATCTCAAGCACATCCTGCCGAACATTGCCTCGACCCTGATCGTGTCGATGACGCTGGTGTTTCCCGAGGTGATCCTGCTGGAATCCGGTCTGTCGTTCCTCGGGCTCGGCGTGCAGCCGCCGATGACCAGCCTCGGCAACATGGTCGGCTATGGCCGGGAGTATCTCACCCGCGCGCCGTGGATCATGCTGGCGCCGGCCGTCACGATCGTGGTGACCACGCTTGCGGTGTCCGTCATCGGCGACTGGCTGCGCGACAGGCTCGACCCGACGCTGCAATAGGGCATGCTCTCAACGGCGGGCCCGCGCCTGGTAGTGACCCGCTGCCGCATCACAGCTGGGGATGTCGGCCGTGTCGCAGACGATCAAGGCCCGCCCCGCATGCTCGCACGCCAACGCCGCCCATTTGGAGGCTTCCCGCAGCCACAGCTCGCGGCGAGCCGGATCTCGCTCGGCCTCCTCGCGACAGCTCGACGCCGCCGTCAAACATGCCGATTTCCTGTCCATGCCGGACGGTCCATCATCTCAACGCAGGCGACACTAACATAGGATAAAACGATTTTGGGTTGTGATCACGTTTTGCGACGACATGCTCATGCGTGCGAGGATACGTAGTGCATCGGCAAGGAGTGATGGGCGTGGCAGGCGGCAACGGCCGCGTGGCCGAACGCGACCGAGATCTGGTGCAGATCGGTGACCACGTCACCGATGCCATAAAGCCCATCGACACCGCAGCGCTGCTTGGCATCGACCTCCAGAAAATCCTCGTCGGTGTGCCGCGCGCCCATCCGGATGGCGAGGTCCGAGCGGACCTCAGCGCCCATCGCGGGATACACGATTTCGAAGCGCTCGCTGCTGGCGCCGTCGGCAAACGCGACCTCAATGGTCCCGCTGCAGCGCTGCAGCGCTGCAGCGCATGCAGACGCGGCATCACGCGGACCCCGGCCTCGGCCAGCTTCTGTCGCGTTGCATCATCCTGCGCGTCATCCGTGGGGATCAGTGTGACATCGCGGCTGTAGACGCGCATGAACAGGGCCTTGCCGGCGGCATGACCGAGCGGGCCGATGATCGCGATCTTGCGGCCAGCAGCCTCGAAGGCGTCGCAGACGGGACAGTAGCGCAGCTCGCCCTCGTGCACCGCCTCGATCCAATCGGGCAGTGGAAACTGCTTGTCGACGATCCCCGTGGCCAAAATCACCCGTTGTGCCGCGACTTCACCCTCCGAGAATGACGCCAGGAGGTCGGCTCCGGATCTTACAAGCGATGTCACCTTGTCCCTGATGATGGGAACGCGGAGGTCCTCGACCTGACGCTCCATCCGCTCCAGCAATTCAGGTCCCGAAATGCCGCCGGGAAAACCCGGCAGATTGTGGCTGCGCGGAATCCAGGCAGCCCGGGACGCGCCACTATCGATGATCACGACGTCGCGCCGGAACCGGGCCAGGTAGATCGCGGCCATCAGGCCAGCCGGCCCACCGCCAACGATGAGAACCTCCGTGCGCATTGCCGCCACTCGCCCTTCCTGACACCTCAGCCAATCTGCTTTGGCGGTTCGATCGGAACAAAGCCGTCCCGTCGCATGACTCAGCGCTGCTGAGACCGAAGGCTCTACGCTGCCGATGCCGCCAAGTTCCTGGCGCAAGGCAAGAGGGAACAAATTTGCGCGCCGTAATCGGAACACGGATGGAACTTTTTTATGTCAATCCAGCTTAACTTATGTCGCTGCCATGTCGGCGACATCGTGCAAACTAATTGGGGACCAGAGGTTGTGTCGCGGGGAGCATCGATGCGATTTGTGAATTCGACTGATGAGAGTTTGTTGGCCTATTATGAAAGCGTGAGGAAGCAGGTCGCAGCCGACAGCCGGATCGGGGGACCTTATCGGCTCATCGGCGATCGGGCCAAGCAGTATGCCCAGGAGCTGCAGTCCGAGATGCAGCGGCGGCAGATGCGCTTCACGCCGATCGAGTGGCCGCACTGATCAGGCCGTTCCAACGCTGATCCAAGCACGCTGCGCATGATTTGAGGCGCCGCGGGGGGCTGCTTCTGCGCGCCTCTCCCGCAAGGGGAGAGGACGCCGTACCTGCCGGTCCCGCTACGAACCGTATCGAAGGATCGCCGCGATCATTCCCACGACCAGCTCGCAAAATCGTTCTCGAATTGCGGCACGTCCTTCCAGACGCCTTTCAGCTTCTTGTTGATGACCGTGATCCATTGCGGCTGGAACAGGAAGCCGGCGGCGGCGTCGGTGGCCAGCAGGCGCTGGGCGTCGCCGAGCAGCTTGGCACGGTCGGCCTCGGCCGGTGTATCGACGATCTGCTGATAGAGCTTGTTGAACGCCTCGGACTGGTAGCCGAAGTAATAATTCGGCTCGGTAAACTTCACGAGATCGAACGGCTCGACATGCGAGACGATGGTCAGGTCGAAATCATGCGGGCCGTTGAAGACCTGCGACAGCCACGCCGCCCATTCGAGATTCTCGATCTTGGCGACGATACCGACCTTGGCGAGCTGAGCTGCAACAACCTCGCCGCCCTGGCGCGCATAGGATGGGGGCGGCAGCCGCAGGCTGAGCTGCAGCGGCGTGGTGACGCCCGCTTCCGCGAGCAGCTTCTTGGCCTTCTCCGGATCGTAGGGGTTGATGCCGGTGGTGTCGACATAGCCGAGCGAGCCCGGCACGTAGAAGCTTCCGATCTCGCTGCCCAGCCCGTCGACGGCGCCCTCGATCAGCGCCTTGCGGTCGATCGCGGCGAGAATGGCGCGGCGGACGCGGACGTCGTCGAGCGGCTTCTTCTTGTTGTTGATGGTGAGAATGGTCTTCGCCTTGGAGCCACCGACCAGCACGGCAAAGCGCGGATCGGCCTTGAACTGCGCGATCGTGCGCGCCGAGGTGCCGCGCGGGAAGGCATCGACGTCGCCTGACAGCAGCGCTGCGACCTGGGCCGCCGGATCGGAGATGAAGCGGATCGTCACCTTGGACAGCTTGACGGAAGCGGCGTTGCGATAGTCGGGCCATTTGTTCAAGGTCAGCGACGAGCCCTTGGCCCAGGCGCCGAGCGTGTACGGTCCGGTGCCGACCGGCTGCGTCGCGTTGGTCGGCGCGCTCTTCGGCTCGACGATCGATGCCGTGGCCTGGCCGAGCAGGAACGGCAGGTTCGGCTCGGAATATTTGAGCTTGACCTCGATGGTCTCGGCGTCGGGCGCGTTGACCGCCTCCATCGCCTGGAACAGCGCCTTGTCCTTGTTGGTGCTGGTTGCAGCGCCGGCCTTGTCGAACGAGAACTTCACGGCGGCGGAATCGAACGCCTCGCCGTTCTGGAATTTGACGCCCTTGATGAGCTTGAACGTGTAGCTCTTCAGGTCGGACGAGGCCTGCCAGCTCGTGGCCAGCAGCGGCGACACCGAGCCGTCCTCGTTGATCTTGGTCAGCGTCTCATAGACGTTGTAGAGCGTGACCTCGGCGATGGCCGCGGCGGCCGCGCTGGTCGGGTCGAGCCCCGGCGGCTCCAAGGTCATGCCGACGACGACACTGTCCTTCTTGCTTTGTGCCGAGGCGGGCACAGCAGCAGCCGCGACGAGCGCGGTCAAAGCGATGATGGATAGTCTTTTCAACATTGTTCGTTTCTCCCGGACGGAACCAAATTACGCGTCAAAGCGGCGTCGAGACAAGAGGCGCGTGTTCTCCCGCGGCCAGCGGCGGCAGCGCCATCACGCTCTCCGCCTTGTGGCAGGCAGCAGAATGTTGCGGCGTGAGCGCGCGCAAAGCTGGGGCCGTCTCACGGCAATGCGCATCGGCGAGCGGACAGCGCGGCGCGTAGGCGCACCCCGTCGCTGCGACCGATTGCGACGCGATCACGGCGCCCTCGCGCCGGCGCCTGATCGCGCCGGCCTGCGCCCGCGGCACGGCATCCAGCAGCGCGCGCGTATAGGGATGGGCGCACTGGCCGAACAGATCCTCCGGCCGCCCGCGCTCGACGATGCGGCCGAGATACATCACCGCCACCTCGTCGCAGAGATAGTCGACGACCGCGAGATCATGGCTGATCAGGACGTAGCTCAGTCCGAACTGTTCCTGCAGGTCCTGCATCAGATTGAGCACCTGCGCCTGCACGGAGACGTCGAGCGCGCTGACCGGCTCGTCGGCGACGATCAGCTTCGGCTGGGTGATCAAGGCGCGTGCGATCGCGATGCGCTGGCGCTGCCCGCCGGAGAATTCGTGCGGATATTTGTCCATGTCGGCGTCGCGCAGCCCGACCTGCCGCAGCACGCTCGCAACCCGCGCCCGCAAGGACTCGCGATCCGGATTTTCCAGAACCGTGAGCGGCTCGGCGACGATGCGCGCGATGGTCTGGCGCGGATCGAGCGAGCCATAGGGGTCCTGGAACACCATCTGGAAATCGCGACGGGCCCGCCGCAGCTCATCCGCCGAGAGACGATCGAGGTCACGCCCCGACATGAGAACAGATCCCGAGGACGGCCGCTCCAGCGCCATGATCAGCCGCGCCAGGGTCGACTTGCCGGAGCCGGATTCGCCGACTATGCCGAGGCTCTTGCCCGGCATCAGCGTGAGCGACACGCCATTCAGCGCCAGCACTTGGCCGGGCGAACGCAGCAGGCTTTCGCGCGGCAACGTGTAGCGCTGCACGAGATCCCTGATCTCCAACAGCGGCGTCTCGGCCGACATCTGCGCTGAAGTGCTCACGCGACCACCCCCACCGGATCACGCGCGAGGGCAACGTCGGTCCGGATGCAGCGCACGCCGTGACCCGCGCCGATCTCGACCGCCGGTGGCAACGCCGTGCGGCAGGCGTCGATGACCAGCGTACAGCGCTCGGCGAACGGGCAGCCGGCCGGCAGGTCGGCAAGCTCCGGCACGGTGCCGGCGATGGTCGCGAGACGCGTGCCCTTGCGGGCGCCGAGCCGCGGCCGCGCCCGGAACAGGCCCTGCGTGTAGGGATGCCCCATGCGTGAGAACACGGCGTCGGTGGTGCCGCTCTCGACCACGGTGCCGCCATACATCACGATCATGCGCTGGACGTTCTCGGCGATGACCCCGAGATCATGCGAGATCAGGATCATCGCCATGCCCTGCTCCGCGACGAGATCGGCGATGAGGTCGAGGATCTGGCGCTGGATCGTGACGTCGAGCGCCGTGGTCGGCTCGTCCGCGATCAGCACGTCGGGCTTGCAGGCCAGCGCCATCGCGATGGTGACCCGCTGGCGCTGGCCGCCCGAGAACTGATGCGGATAGGCGTCGTAGCGCCTGGCGGCGTCGGGCAGTCCGACGCGGTCGAGCAGCGCGATCGCCTGCCGTTTCGCCTCCGCCACCGAGCAGCCGGTGTGCCGCAGCAGCGGCTCGGCGACCTGATGGCCGATCGTGTGCATCGGGTTCAGCGCCGTCATCGGCTCCTGGAAGATCATGCTGATGCGGTTGCCGCGCAGCTTGCAGTAGTCGGCATCATCCAGACCGACCAGCTCGCGGCCATCGAGCTTGATGCTGCCGCTGACGACCGCGCTGTCGGGCAGCAGCCCCAGCAGCGCCAGCGCCGTGATCGACTTGCCGCAGCCGGATTCGCCGACGATGCCGAGCGTCTCGCCGCGCCGGAGCGCGAACGACACTTCGCGCACGGCCTTGGCCGGGCCGCGGCTGGTGTTGAGCTGGATGCCGAGCCCCTGGACGTCGAGCAGAGTCTGGTCGCTCGCGCTCATCGCTGCCTCGCCAACCGTGGATCGAGCAGATCGCGCAAGCCGTCACCGAGCAGATTGAGCCCGAGCACGGCGAGCGCAATCGCGGCGCCCGGATAGACCGCAAGGCTCGGCGACTGGAACAGCAACGTCTGCGCGTCGTTCAGCATGCGCCCCCAGGACGGCTGCGGCGGCTGCGTGCCGAGGCCGAGATAGGACAGCGCTGCCTCCGCCAGGATCGCCAGCGCGAACTGGATCGTCGCCTGCACGATCAGGATCGACAGGATGTTCGGCAGCACGTGCTCGATCGTGATGCGGAAGCGGCCCTTGCCGGCGGCGCGCGCGGCGAGGATGAACTCGCGCGCCCAGATCGCACCGGCCGAGCCGCGAGTGACGCGGACGAATACCGGGATCTGGAAGATGCCGATCGCGGTGATCGATGTCACCATGCCTGGCCCCACGACCGCGGCCAGCATGATCGCCGACAGCACCGCGGGAAACGCAAAGGTGAAGTCGCTGAAGCGCATGATCAGCTCTTCCGTCCAGCCGCGCTGCGCCGCCGCGATCAGCCCGAGGCAGACGCCGCAGGTCAGGCCGATGCCGACCGCGATGATTCCGACCAGAATGGTTGCGCGCGCGCCGACCAGCAGCAGCGAGACGATGTCGCGGCCGAGCACGTCGGTACCGAGCCAATGCGCCGCCGACGGCGGCCGCAGCTTGGAGGCGACGTCGATCTCAGTGGCCGACCACGGCGTCCAGACCACCGACAGCAATGCGGCGCCGAGCACCACGAGGCAGAGCAGCGCACCGACGGCGAAGCTGCGATGACGCAGCGCGCGGCGCCAGAACACGTTCGGCGCAGGTGCGACGCCGGCCTGAATGGTCACGGACGAACTCACAGCTCATGCACCTTGATGCGCGGATCGATCACGGCATAGAGCACGTCGACCACGAAGTTGACGATGATGACCATCGCCGCGAGCAGCATCACGCAGTTGCGCACCACGATCAGGTCGCGATTGGCGATCGACTGGAAGATCAGCCGTCCCAGCCCCGGCAGATAGAACACGTTCTCGATCACGATGGTGCCGGCCAGGAGATTGGCGAATTGCAGACCCATCACGGTCAGCACCGGGATCATCGCGTTGCGCAGCACGTGCTGCCACAGCACCTCGCGCTTCGTGAGGCCCTTGGCGCGCGCGGTGCGGACGAAATCCTCGCGCAGCACGTCGAGCACGGCCGAGCGCGTCACCCGCGCCAGGATCGCCGCCTGCACCACCGCGAGCGCAACCGCCGGCAGCAGCAGCGAGCGCAGGCCGGGCCAGATGCCATCCTCCCAGCCGGGGAAGCCGCCGGCCGACAGCCATTGCAGCTTCACGGCGAACAACAGAATCAGCAGGATCGCGAACCAGAAATTCGGCAGCGCGATGCCGATCTGGGTCAGCGACATCACGCCGACATCGCCGATGCGATTGTGGTTCGCGGCCGTGTAGATGCCGGCCGCAAGCGCCAGCACCGTCGTGAGCGCCATGGCCATGATCGCAAGCGGAATGGTCATCATCAGCCGCTCGCGGATCAGTTCGGCTACCGGCGTACCATAGGCGTAGCTGTTGCCGAGATCGCCGACGAGAAGACCGCCGATCCAGCGCAGATAGCGCGTGACCAGCGGCTGATCGAGCCCGAGCTTGACCGTCAGCGCCCTGACCGCGTCAGGCGAGGCATCGGCGCCCATCAGCGTCTGGGCGGCGTTGCCCGGCAGGGCATCGAGCACCAGGAAAATGATCAGCGACGCACCGACCAGGGTCGCAAGCAGGGTCAGGCACCGCCGCAGCAGAAACACGCTCATTCAGGCCGGGGCTCCGTTTCTCGGCGGCGGCACGTTCCACAGCTTTCGCTTCCGATGCAAGCCCATTGCCTGCATGATGATCCCTGTCCCGCGCAGGACCGGGCTCGCCCGCCGCTTGATCCGGGTCAAGCCTCAGCCAGCGCGGCTCTGCATCATGTCGTCAGCGCAACCGAGCAGGCCGTCTCGCAGCATGACCATCCGTCCGGGCTTCCTCTGGGGCGCTTCGACATCCAGCTTCCAGATCGAAGGCGCGGCGCATCTGGGCGGCCGCGCCGACAGCATCTGGGACGTGTTTCTGCGCACGCCCGGCCGGGTCAGCCACAACGACACCGCGGAGGTGGCCTGCGACCACTACCATCGCTATGCCGAGGACGTCGCGCTGATGCGCAACCTCGGCCTCAACGCCTATCGTTTCTCGATCGCCTGGCCGCGGGTGCTGCCGCAGGGCCGCGGCGCCGCCAACGAGGCTGGCCTCGCCTTCTACGACCGCCTGATCGATGCACTGCTCGCCGCGGAGATAGAGCCCTGGCTGTGTCTCTACCACTGGGACCTGCCGCAGGCGCTCGCCGACCTCGGCGGCTGGCAGAACCGCGACATCGCCGGCTGGTTCGCCGACTATGCCGCGCTGGTGGCGCGGCGCTATGGCGACCGGGTCAAGCGCTTCGCCACCTTCAACGAGCCCTGCGTGTTCACGCTGTTCGGCTACGGCCTCGGCTGGCATGCGCCGGGCATTGCCGACAAGGCGGCCCTGCACAAGGCCATTCATCACGTCAATCTCAGCCACGGCCGCGCGGTCGACGTGCTGCGCAGGGACGTCGCCGGCGCCTCGATCGGCGCGATCCACAACCGCCAGCCCTGTTATCCCGCGACCAGCAGTCCGGCCGATGCCGCGGCGGCGCTGCGGCTCGCGGCCTATTGGAACGACGCCTTCCCGTTCCCGCAGGCCTTCGCCTGCTATCCGCCGGATCTGACGGACGCGGTCGCGCCGCATGTCCTGCCCGGCGACATGGCGCAGATCGCCCGCCCCGTCGACTGGTTCGGGCTGAACCACTACTCGCCGCATTACGTCAAGGCCGACACCAACATGATCGGCGCCAGCTTCGGCCCGGCGCCCGCCTCCGTGCCGCGCAGCGCGATCGGCTGGCCGGTCGTGCCCGATGCGTTCCGCGACACGCTGCTGGATATTCACAACCGGTTCCACCTGCCGATCTACGTGCTGGAGAACGGCACCGCGGCCAACGACGTGCTCGATGCCGCGGACCAGGTCCAGGACGGCGACCGGATCGCCTACCTCTCGGCCTATACCGCGGCGATGGAACAGGCGATGTCCCAAGGCGCCGACGTGCGCGGCTATTTCGTGTGGTCGCTGCTGGATAATTTTGAATGGGGCGCGGGCTATTCGCAGCGCTTCGGCATTGTCTATGTCGACCACGCCTCGCAGCGCCGCATTCCCAAGGCATCTGCGCGGTGGTATGCGAAGATGATTGCGGCACGGCGGAACTCCAACGATCCAGGCGCTGCGTAACCGGGCGGAAGACTGAGGCATGAGCGATCGCGTTCTTCTGGGCGACATCGGCGGCACCAATGCACGCTTCGCGCTGCTCGATGGTGGCGCGATCGGCGAGGTCGCACACCTGAAGGTCGCGGACTTTCCCACCATCGCTGACGCGATCACGGATTTCCTGGCGCGACACGCGGCCGGCGGGCCTCCCTCCGCAGCGGTGCTCGACATCGCCGGTCCCATCGAGCGCAATCGCGGCATGCTGACCAACTCGACCTGGGTCATCGACGGCGCCGCGCTGGCGGCGCAATTCAATCTCCGCTCGGCGAAATTGCTGAACGATTTCGAGGCGGTCGGCTGGTCGCTGCCGGCGCTGCATCCAGACGATTTGTTTTCGCTCGGTGGCAGCGCGACGGTCGACGGCGCGCCGATGCTGGTGATCGGCCCGGGCACCGGGTTCGGCGCGGCCTGCTATCTTCCCGGCGATGGCCGTCCCACGGTCGCGGTCACCGAAGCCGGCCACGCCACCTTGCCGGCGACGACGGCGCGCGAGGCCGCGGTGCTCGCCAGGATGCGCGAGCGCTTCGGCCACGTCTCGATCGAGCGCGCGCTGTCGGGCATGGGAATCGAGAACGTCTACGAGGCCATCGCCGCCGTCGACGGCGTCACCGTGCCGCCGCGCAATGCCGCGGCGATCACCAGCGCTGCGCTCGACAGCAGCTGCGCCACCAGCCGCGCAACGCTCGACATGTTCTGCGCCTGGTTAGGGGCGGTCGCCGGCAATCTGGCGCTGACCTTCTGCGCCCGCGGCGGCGTCTATATCGCCGGCGGCATCCCGCCGCGCTTTCCGGACTACTTTGCAAGATCCGATTTCCGGAGGCAGTTCGAGAGCAAGGGGCGCTATGACAGCTATCTGCGGCCGATCCCGGTGCACATCGTCACCAAGCCCGACATCAGCTTCCTCGGTCTCAAATCCTTCCACGATTCCGGCGTTAACACGAGCGGCTGATCTGCCGCCCACTGACCGATGAGCGACATCGTCACGATCACGCCGAACCCGGCCGTCGACGTCTCGACGGCCGTCGAGAAGATCGTGCCGATCGCCAAGCTGCGCGGCACGACGCAACGCCGCGATCCCGGCGGTGGCGGCATTAATGTGGCGCGCGTCATCACCCGCCTCGGCGGCGACGTCATTGCGCTCTATCCCGTGGGTGGACCGACGGGACTGCTGCTGCAGCAGCTCGTCGAGAAGGAAGGCGTTGCCAGCCAGACCTGGACCACCGCCGAGGACACCCGCGAAGACTTCTTCGTCCAGGAGCGCGCAACCGGCCAGCCCTATCGTTTCATTTTGCCGGGACCGACGCTCAGCGAGGCCGAGTGGCAGGCGGGACTCACATTGCTCGCGGGCCTCGATCCATTCCCGCGCTTCGTGATCGGCAGCGGCAGCCTGCCGCGCGGCGTGCCGACCGACTTCTACGCGCGCGTCGCCACGCTGGCACGATCGCGCGGCGCGCAATTCGTGCTCGACAGCTCGGGCCCGGCTTTGGCCGCGGCGGTCGACGGCGGCGTCGATCTGATCAAGCCGTCGCTGCACGAGATGCAGGAGCTCGTCGGCGGTGAACTGTCCGATGCTACGGCCTGGGAGGCCGCGGCGCGGGCGTTGGTCGCGAACGGCAAGGCTGAAACGGTCGCGCTGACGATGGGCCATCTCGGCGCGCTCGTGGTGACATCGGAGCGCGTGCTGCGCGCACAGCCGCTGACGATGGTGCCCGTCAACGCGGTCGGCGCCGGCGACAGTTTTCTCGGCGCGCTGGTGGCGAAGCTCGCCGCAAGCGAGTCGCTGGAAGACGCCTTCCGCTTCGCGGTAGCAGCCGGCGCGGCCGCCTTGTTGCGCACCGGCACCGCGCTGTGCGATCCCGCCGATGTCACCCGTCTGCTGGCTGACGTGCGGCTGGAGACGGCGTAGCTTTCAACGCGGCGTCGCCGTTGAGCCGATCGAGCGACAGCAGCAAGCCGCCGACGCGCTCGAGCGACGACATCCACTCGGCGAGGCGGCTGAAATTGTCCACCATCCAGTTGAACGAGCCCTGCACCAGCGTGAACGCCGCCGCCGCCTGGGTGAGCTCACCCAGCGTCATCTGATCGCCGAGGAACTTCGGCGCGCACAGCACCAGGCCGATGATCGGCGCGACCAGCGTGTTCAGGTGCGACACCAGGGTGTTCTGCATCAATTGCCAGCACAGCCGCTTCCATTGCTGGATGGTGCGGTCGAGCGCCTGCCAGATGCCGGCAATGACGCCGCGCTCCTCCTGCTTGGGCGTGATGCCTTCGCCGATGTCGCGCAAATGATGCGCCGCGGTGATCAGCTCCGACTCGGCCTGATTCTTGATCTGGATGACGCGGGTGAGCGGCGAGCCGACCCACAGCATGGCGCCGGTGACCAGCCCGGAATAGACGACCACGCTGACCACCAGATAGCCAGGAATCACCAAATGCTGGCCGGCCACGGCAACCTTGATGGACCCGCCGACCTGCCACAGCACCTGGACAAACACGACCGCCGTCAGCAGCGCGGAGATCACGCTGACCACGAAGTCGACCGGCGCATCGGTCGCGAGGCGGATGTCCTCGGCAATGCGGTACTCGGGAATCTTCTGGTCGCCCTGCACCGTCGCGAGCCGCGCATAGCGGTCGTTCTCGACCCAATAGTCGATCACCTTGGCGCTCAGCCATTGCCGCCAGTTGCGCTGCATCGCCATGCGCCCCCACACCGAGACGATCGCCAGCACGACACTGGACAGACACAGCGGGATGAGCAGAACGGCCTGCTGCCGCAGCCGCGCCGGATCGCGGCCTTCCAGCGCATCGAAGAAATCGCGGTTCCAATAGTTGAAGCGGAACTGCACATAGAGCTGCAGCACCACGAGAACGACCAGGGCGGCGCAGAGCAGCCAGACCCGCCACGCTGCCGGTCCCAGCCAGAATTGCCGTGCCGTGAGCCAGAATCGCGACCATTCGCGATTGCCGTCCTCATTCTCGTCGTCGGGCATCATCGTGCGTCCGGAGTCCTCCGGTTCATGGCTGGAACTTCTAGCATGAACTGATCTAAGTAGCTCCCGCGTCCTCACGCTTGATCTTCCGCAAGGCATCCGCCCCGCAACACGACAAACTCGGCGTCCACGCTGCGATGCGGGAGAGCACCGATGACGGCACCCGGGTACATCCGCTGGTTCAAGGATCTGCGCATCGAGGACGTCCCCGGCGTCGGCGGCAAGACCGCCTCGCTCGGCGAGCTGTATTCGGCACTGGCATCGCAGGGCGTGCGCGTCGCCAACGGCTTCGCACTGACGGCATCAGCCTATCGCGACGCGCTGCGCGCTGATGGCGCCGACGACGCGCTTCGCGAGCTGCTCGCCGGCCTCGACAAGCGGCGCATCGCCGATCTCGCCAAACGGGCGGCCAAGGCACGCGCGATCGTGTTCGCGGCGACCGATCGCGACGATCTGCGCCGCGAGGTCGCCGAGGCCTACAAGCAGCTGGAGCAGGAATATGGCCGCGGCGTCGCGGTCGCCGTGCGCAGCTCGGCCACCGCCGAGGATCTGCCGAATGCGAGCTTCGCCGGCCAGCACGAGAGCTTTCTCAACATCAGCGGGCCCAAGGAGCTGTTCGAGGCCTGCCGCCGCTGCTTCGCCTCGCTCTACACCGACCGCGCGATCTCCTACCGCATCGACAACGGCTTCGCGCACGACAAGGTCGCGCTGTCGGTCGCGGTCATGAAGATGGTGCGTTCGGACCGGGCCGCCAGCGGCGTGATGTTCTCGCTCGACACCGAAAGCGGCTTTCGCGACGTCGCATTCATCACCGGCGTCTATGGCCTCGGCGAGACCATCGTGCAGGGCACGGTCGACCCGGACGAATTCTACGTCCACAAGCCGACCTTTGCGGCAGGTTTTCGCAGCGTGCTGTCGCGCCGGCTCGGCGCCAAGGACAAGCGCATGGTCTATGCAAAAGCCGGCGCGCGCGGCGCCACCACGCGCACCGAATCGACGCCGCCGGCGGAGCGGGCCAAATTCTGCATCGGAGATGCCGACGTGCTCGAGCTAGCGCAGGCCACCATCGTCGTCGAGCGGCACTATTCTCAGAGGGCCGGACGGCCGACGCCGATGGACATCGAATGGGCCAAGGACGGCCGCGACGGCCCGCTCTATATCATCCAGGCGCGGCCCGAGACGGTGGCCTCGCAGCGCCGGCCCGAGGCGATCGAAACCCATATGCTGAAAAAGACCGGCAAGGTGCTGGCGACCGGCCGCGCCGTCGGCGAAAAAATTGCCGCCGGCAAGATCCGCCTGATCCGCTCGGCAAAGGACCTGCGCGCATTCAAGCCCGGCGAGGTGCTGGTCGCCGCATCGACCAGCCCGGACTGGGAGCCGGTCATGAAGACCGCGGCGGCGATCGTCACCGATCATGGCGGCCGCACCTGTCATGCCGCGATCATCGCCCGCGAGCTCGGCGTGCCCGCGGTGGTCGGCACGGAAGACTTCAGTCGGCGCGCGAAAACCGGAGCGAGCGTCACCGTCTGCTGCGCCGAGGGTGATGCCGGCCATGTCTATGACGGCGCCCTGCCCTTCGAGGTCCAGCGCCTCGCGATCGACAAGCTCGAACGGCCGCACACCGGGATTATGGTCAATCTCGGCAATCCCGAGCTCGCCTTCAAGACTGCGGCGCTCCCGAACGACGGCGTGGGCCTCGCCCGCATGGAGTTCATCATCAACCAGTCGATCGGCATCCATCCGATGGCGCTGGCCGCGCCGAACAAGGTGACGTCGGCCAGAGATCGCGCGACGATCAAGCGCCTCACCTCCAGCTACAAGAAGCCGGCCGATTTCTTCGTCGAGCGGCTGTCCGAAGGCGTCGGCACCATCGCTGCCGCGTTCTACCCACGCCCGGTGATCATCAGGCTGTCGGACTTCAAGACCAACGAATATGCCAGCCTGATCGGCGGCGCCGATTTCGAGCCGAAGGAAGAGAACCCGATGCTCGGCTTCCGCGGCGCCTCGCGCTATGCGCATCCGGCCTATGCCGCCGGCTTCGCGCTGGAATGCGCCGCCTTGAAGCGCGTGCGCGACGTGATGGGGCTCGCCAATCTCAAGATCATGGTCCCGTTCTGCCGCCGCGTGGAAGAGGCCCGCAAGGTGATCGCGGCGATGGCCGGCCACGGTCTCGTCCGCGGCGAGAACGGGCTCGAGATCTGCATGATGTGCGAGATCCCCAACAACGTCATCCTGATCGACGACTTCGCAAAACAGTTCGACGGCTTCTCGATCGGCTCCAACGACCTGACGCAACTCACCCTCGGCGTCGATCGCGATTCCGACATCGTCGCGTTCGATTTCGACGAGCGCGATCCCGGCCTGCTGGCGATGCTGAAGCTGGCAGTCGAAGGCGCGCATCGCAACCATCGCCATGTCGGCATCTGCGGCGAGGCGCCGGCCAACTATCCGGAGATCGCACGCTACCTCGCCGAGCTCGGCATCGACTCCATCAGCGTCAATCCGGCGAGCGTGGTGCGCACCATGGAGATCGTCCGGGCGGCGGAACAGGAGCTTAAAGCGCGTACGCCGCAGGCGCTGGCGAGCTAGGAGTGGCGCCGCTGCACGCTGGCAATGGCATGTTCGGCATCGGCGATCAGTTGGCGAATCTGACGTGACTGCTCGCCTTGAAGTCCAGCGCCGTTGAGCTCGGCGAAGCGATCGAGCTGGCGCAGGATCTGCCGCCACGATTCCAGCGTGATCGTGAGCTGCGCGAGCTGGATCTCGAGCGACGTCTCCGGCGCGATGTCCATCCGCTCGGCGCGAAGCGTCCTCGGGAATTCGATGATGTTGGCCAGGCGCTCATTCATGAAACGGCTCACCTGCCAATGCAGGCTGCACGACCATGGATCGCGTGCCGCGGATCGCCGTCGGCAGGTACATGTTCGCATTCTCCGTTGAAGCGGCCCCATGGCCAGAATGCGGCGCATTGTCGCGACGGACCTTAAAGAAGTTTATACTTTCGTTACCCGTGGAACTCCGGGCCGCTGCCTGTTCGGGACGCATTCCCCGTAGCTTCGCGGAGGCAGACCGCACAGTTCGTCATCGTGCGCTGCGCCGCGCGCGCCAAGCTCGGACCAGCTGATAGCAGACCATCGCGCACAGCACGGCGAAGACGAATCGCGACGCGTCGACGATCGGGAATGAGCAATCCGGCAAGTAGTCCGGACGGACCCACCACGCTGGATGAAAGACAACAAGCAACGAAGCGGCCACGAGCAGCAGAGAGAAACGTCGGCGGCGGATGTCAGCCACGACAATGGCGATCGCGAGCGCGGCACTCGCGATCCACCAGGCTTGCGCGACGCCGGCGGCCTCTGCAACCGAGCGCTGGACGTCGACCAGCGAGCAGGCCGACGCCGGGCGAGGCAGCAGGCCGCCGCACAGCAGGCACATGATGACAGTCCACGGCAGTCCGGAAGGTCTGCGTCCGCCGGTCATCGCCAAGCCCTACCGGCTCGCCTCACCGCGCCGCTTCGAAGCCAGCGAGCACCGCAGTCAGGTTCTGCCCGAGAATGTCGGAGAGATAGCCGCCCTCCTGCACGAACACCGTCGGCAGGCCGAGCCGCGCGATCGCGCCGCCGATGCGGCGGAAGCCGGGCGTGGTCACCGAGAGGCCCTTGAGCGGATCGTGCTCGGACGCGTCGAGGCCGAGCGCGACCACGAGCGCGCCGGGCGCAAAGGCGTGAATCGTCTTGGCCGCAGTCTCGAACGCCTTGAGATAGGTGTCGTCACCGCTCTTCAGCGGCAGCGGAATGTTGAGGTTGGCCCCGAGCCCGGAGCCGGCGCCACGCTCATGCGCATAGCCCCAGACGAACGGGTAGTAATGCGCGGGGTCGGCATGGATCGAGATCGTGAGCACGTCGGACCGCTCGTAGAAGATGCCCTGCGTGCCGTTGCCGTGATGGACGTCGACATCGAGGATCGCGACCCGCTCGTGGCGCTGGCGCAGATGCGCGGCCGCGATGGCGGAATTGTTCATGAAGCAGAAGCCCGAGGCGATGTCGCGATAGGCGTGGTGTCCCGGCGGCCGGCACAGCGCATACACCGCATCCTCGCCGTCGAGCAGCAGCTGCGCCGCCGATGCGGCGACATCCGTAGCCGCGCAGGCGCCGGCCCAGGTCCCCGGCCCGATCGGCGCCGAGGTGTCGGTCGTATGCCAGCCGAGCCGCCCGACGATGTGGCTCGGATAGGTCGCCGCGTTGCGCACGGGATGAATATTCGGGATCATTTCCGCGCCGGCATCGCCGAGCGCCGCCCAGGCATCCCAGGCCTCTTCCAGGAAGGTGAGATATTCCGGACTATGGACGCGCGCGCGAGCCTCCTGGCCGAACTGGATCGGCGCGACCAACTCGTGATTGCCGGCCTTCAATCCTGCAAGCAGACGATCCGCCCGTTCAGGCTGCTCGGTGGTGCGCTTGACGACGCCGCGCACCAGATAGAATTGCGGATCGTGGCTGCGATGCAGCTCGGTGTAGACGGCCTTCACGCGGACTTGCTCCTGTTCGCTTGCGCGAACGATTGTGCATGCAGCACCGGCCGATACAAGCACGGATGAATGGCACGCACACCGTTCTGTGCCGGCGGCGTCCACCCGGCGGAACGCCCGGCCGCGCGGACGCCGTTGTCAGCAGCGAGTCCGCCAGCATCAAGGCGATGCCGCGCGCTCGGCGCGGTGGATGTGAGGAGAGATCCGCCCGGCCTTCGCCGGCTCCATCGGCGTCGAGCCGGGATGTGCGCAGCAGCGCGCCAAACCTGCGCGTGCAAGCCTGAGCAGATCATGTTGCAACCATGGCGGCCGACGCGGGACGCGGGATTGGCAATCCGGCCTCGCCGGCATGGAGCCGGGGGGATCGATCCAAACTTTGCATCGATCAATTCAGGCTTCGGTTTGGACCCCGGCCCTCCATGTCCTCTAGGACAGTCCTTGAGGAACGTACAAGAGAGGTGGAGCGCATGAGCGCAATCGTATCCACGGCCGAATTGCGCCGATCGCGCGTGCGGCTGTTCATCGTGACCATGCTGTTCCTGGTCACGACCGTGAACTACGCCGATCGCGCGACGCTGTCGATCGCCGGGCCCGCCTTGTCCAAGGATCTGCATCTCGATTCCGTCGCGATGGGCTATGTGTTCTCGGCCTTCGGCTGGTCCTATGTGCTCGCGCAGGTGCCGGGCGGCTGGCTGCTCGACCGCTTCGGATCGCGCTGGGTCTATGCCTGCAGCATCGTCGTCTGGTCTGCTTTCACGATGATGCAAGGCTGGATCGGCTTCCTGTCCGGCGGCGCTGCGATCACTGCCTTGTTCGCGCTGCGCTTCCTGGTCGGCCTCGCCGAAGCCCCGAGCTTCCCCGCCAATGCCCGCATCGTCGCCTCCTGGTTTCCGAGCAACGAGCGCGGCACGGCGTCGGCCTTCTTCAACTCCGGGCAGTATTTCGCGACCGTGATCTTCGCGCCGCTGATGGGCTGGATCGCGCATGAATTCGGCTGGCGCCATGTCTTTACCGTCATGGGCGCACTCGGCATCCTGATGGGCCTGATCTGGATCAAGACCATGTACGGACCGAAGGAGCATCCGGGGGTCAACGAGGCCGAGCTCGACTACATCAAGGAAGGCGGCGCGCTCATCGACATGGAAGGCGCCAGAGACGGTGCGAAGGACGCCTCCGGCGGCCCGACCTGGTCGCATATCGGACAGTTGCTGTCGAACCGCATGATGCTCGGCGTCTATATCGGCCAGTACTGCATCAACACCTTGACCTACTTCTTCCTGACCTGGTTCCCGGTCTATCTCGTCAAGGAGCGCGGCCTGTCGATCCTGCAGGCAGGCTTCGTCGCAACCCTGCCGGCGCTGTGCGGCTTCATCGGCGGCGTGCTCGGCGGCTTCATCTCCGACGCCATCCTGCGCAAGACCGGCTCGCTGACCCTGGCCCGCAAGATCCCGATCGTCGGCGGCATGCTGCTGTCGATGGCGATCATCGGCTGCAACTATGTCGACGGCCAGGCGCTGGTGGTCGGCCTGATGGCGCTCGCCTTCTTCGGCAAGGGCATCGGCGCGCTCGGCTGGGCGGTCGTCTCCGACACCTCGCCCAAGGAGGCCGGCGGCGTCTCCGGCGGCCTGTTCAACACCTTCGGCAACCTCTCCAGCATCACGACCCCGATCGTGATCGGCTACATCCTGTCGGCCACCGGCTCCTTCAATGGTGCACTGGTGTTCGTCGGCATCAACGCCCTGGTCGCGGCCTTCGCCTATCTGTTCATCGTGGGCCGCATCCAGCGCGTCCAGCTTCGAGCCTCCTGAGCACCACGCCCCCTTGCGTGGTCTCAAACTCAAACGGCGGCCTCGGGCCGCCGTTTTTTTTTTTGCGCGCGCGTGATGCAAAGCCATCTGCAAAACCAGGGACGTTGCAACAAACACCGTCGTCATTCCGGGGTGACGCGCGCCAGCGCGGCGAGCCCGGAATCCATTTCGTCGCGCGTGATGCCGCACGATGGATTCCGGGCTCGCGCTGCGCGCGCCCCGGAATGACGGAGGAGAGCGCTCGACTATGACGCAGACCGCCAGCGCGTCCCCCGCCGCGGCTTCCGGCAAAAATAATCCTGTTGCTATTTTTCGGAAATCATGATTGTATGTGCCCATCCCGCCTCACTGCAGTAGGGGCGTAGCGCGCGATCGTCACGACACGCGAGGCGGGGATGCGATGGCCGCGTTGTTGCCGCAGCATGCTTTCGGGTGTGCGGACGAACGGCAGCGCGCGGACGTGAAGTCGCAGCGTCCTGATACCCCGACGCTGGTATCAACTCACGACGAGGCTTTGCTTCGCGTGGGGATGGTGGCCAACAAGCCCGGCGCACCAGGGAGACTGCGTATAAGCGTGAAGACCATCGCGCAGGGAATGCCGGCTACGGCAGCACCTGTGGTACCTGCCGCCTGCATTTTTTTCGCAGGCGGGCCATGGGTGAGGCCTTCACCCGGCATTCCCTGCGCCCTCTGCACTGTTTGCGAGAGGCGAACTGATCGCAAGCCTCGGGCGTGCTACGCCGCGAGACTACGCCCCCATGTCGTTCGCTGTTTGAGATGTAAATCAAATCCGAGCAACGCTGCAGTAGGGTGGGCAAAGCAGCCGCCCGCAGGGCGGTCGCGTGCCCACCGTGCATCGGCACGAGCGGAGAGAATGGTGGGCACGGCGCGCGATGGAGCGGAGCAAACAACTCACAGCTCGGCGCGCCTTTGCCCACCCTGCGGACCGTTTGAACCGCAGATCTCCAAGCTACCTCCGCTGTCGTCCCGGACAAGGCGCGACGCGCGCCAGCGCAGCACGGCGCCGATCCGGGATCCATACGCCGCAGCAGAGGTGATGGGCAAAATGCCAATGACCAGCGTGCCGCAAACCGCTCCCTGTGGGTATGGGTCCCGGCTCAAGGCCGGGACGACAGCGGTGTTTGTTGATGCGCTTGGGGATGGGATCGACTGCTCCGCAACGCGCTGCCGTAAGGTGGGCAAAATCGCACACGTGGCGATGCGCCACGTGTGCGACGTGCCCACCATCACCATCGAATTTGGGGCGCGGTGGGCACGGCGCGCGGACCTTCCTTGCGCGCGGATACAGCGTCGCCTGCGCGCCTTTGCCCACCCTACCGGCCAACATTCCCATCACATGCGATCAATGCTAATGATCCCTACCATCCGCCCGATCCATGCCGAGGAGGCATTGATGTTCGACCTCAACCAGTTGCGCTGCTTCGTGACCGTGGCCGAGGAGCTGCATTTCGGCCGGGCCGCCGTCCGGCTCAACATGACGCAGCCGCCGCTGTCGCGGCAGATCCAGGTGCTGGAGCACATCATCGATGCGGTCCTGCTCGAGCGGACCAGCCGGTCGGTGAAGCTGACGCCGGCGGGCCGCAGCTTTTTGCCGGAGGCGCGGCGCATCCTGAAGATGGCCGAGGACGCCGCCCAGGTGGCGCGCCGGATAGCAACCGGCAAGAGCGGTTCGCTGAAGATCGGCTTCACCGCAGCCGCCGCCTACGGCTTCCTGCCCGAGCTCGTCGCCGCCTGCCGCACCCAGCTTCCCGAGGCCGATCTGTCGCTCAGCGAGATGGTGACCGGCGACCAGATCGAGGCGCTGGCCTCCGGCCAGATCGATGCCGGCCTGCTGCGGCCGCCGATCGCGCGGCCCGAATTCGCCACCCGCCGCGTCGTGGCCGAGCCGCTCTGCGCGGCGCTGCCCCGCCGCCACCGGCTGGCCTCGGCCGAGACCGTATCGATCCGGGATTTCGACGGCCAGCCCTTCATCATGTATTCGCAGATCGAGGCGCGTTATTTCCACGACCTGCTGGTGTCGCAGTTCATGCGCGCCGAGGTGCTGCCGCGCTACGTGCAGCACCTCAGCCAGATCCACTCCATCCTCGCCATGGTGCGCGCCGGCCTCGGGCTGGCCATCGTGCCGGAGGCCGCCTCCAGCCTGAAGATCGCCGACGTCCGGCTGCGGCCGCTGAAGCTGCGCAACCCGACGCCGGCCGAGCTGTTCCTGGTCTGGCGGCGCGATCACGACAATCCGCTGCTGCCGGCGCTGGTCGAGATCGCCGCCCATCTCGCCGTGCAGCAGGCGGAAGATTGATGCCCGATCAACATCGATCAATACCGTCATTGGCTTGGACCAGCATCGAACTTGGTCCTACGACATCGCCGCGAGGAATGCGCACCGGTGCACGCGCCGCGTCCATTCCGCAAGGACATTCGTGAAGGACCCGCGCGATGAGCAAGATGACCCCGAAGGAAATGGCTGCGAAAATCGGCAGCGGCCTGCTCTCCTTCCCCGTGACGCCGTTCAAGGCCGACTATTCGTTCGACGAGGCCACCTATCGCGCCAACATGGACTGGCTGTGCGGCTATGAGGTCGCCGGCCTGTTCGCCGCCGGCGGCACTGGCGAGTTCTTCTCGCTCACGGCAGCCGAAGTCCCCGAGGTGGTGCGGGTCGCCGTCGAGGAGACCCGCGGCCGCGTGCCCGTGCTGGCCGGCACCGGCTACGGCACGGCGATCGCCCGCGAGATCGCCATCGGTGCCGAGAAGGCCGGCGCCGACGGCCTGCTGCTGCTGCCGCCCTATTTGATGCATGCTGAGCAAGAGGGCCTTGCGGCCCATGTCGAGGCGGTCTGCAAGTCGGTCAAGATCGGCGTCATCGTCTACAATCGCGACAACGCCATCCTGCAGCCCGACACTTTGGCGCGGCTGTGCGAGCGCTGCCCGAACCTGGTCGGCTACAAGGACGGCATCGGCGACATCGAGCTGATGACGCGCGTCTACACCAAAATGGGCGACCGCCTGACCTATATCGGCGGGCTTCCGACCGCTGAGACCTTCGCCTTGCCCTATCTCGACATGGGCGTGACCACCTACTCCTCGGCGGTGTTCAACTTCGTGCCGGAGTTCGCCACCAATTTCTATGCCGCGGTGCGCAAGCGCGACCACGCCACCATCCATGCCGGATTGAAGGATTTCATTTTGCCGCTGATCGCGATACGCAACCGCAAGAAGGGCTACGCGGTCTCGATCATCAAGGCCGGCATGAAGATCATCGGCCGCGATTCCGGCCCGGTCCGCCTGCCGCTGACCGACCTCGATGAGGCCGAGATGGCCGAGCTGACCGCGCTGGTGAAGGCGCTGCCGGGCGCCATTCCGGCGCAACAGGCGGCGGAGTAAGATTGAGGCTGCCGTCGCTGCGGCGACGGCCTGTCCCCTCATCCTGAGGAGCTTGCGAAGCAAGCGTCTCGAAGGATGAGGCCACTGCGGGGCCTCATGGTTCGAGACGGCGCTTCGCGCCTCCTCACCATGAGGGGAAGCGGCCGGGTAAGACGAGGCTGGGGCATATCCCCTCATCCTGAGGAGCCTGCGCAGCAGGCGTCTCGAAGGATGAGGCCACTGCGGGGCCTCATGGTTCGAGACGCCCGCCAATTGGCGGGCTCCTCACCATGAGGGGAACGGGCGCAGCAAGAACGACAGACGAAGGAGGAGCACATGAGTCACGAAGCCACCAGTACCGGGATCTCCGGCGCGCCGGTCGTTACCGGCATGGAGGTCATTCCGGTTGCCGGCCGTGACAGCATGCTGCTCAATCTCAGCGGCGCGCATGGGCCATTCTTCACCCGCAACCTCGTCATCCTCACCGACAATTCCGGCCATACCGGCGTCGGCGAGGTGCCGGGCGGCGAGAAGATCCGGCAGACGCTGGAGGATGCCAAGAGCCTGATCGTCGGCAAGAGCATCGGCGCCTGCAACACCATCCTGGCCTCGATGCGCACCGCCTTCGCCGACCGCGACGCCGGCGGCCGCGGCAAGCAGACGTTCGACCTCCGCGTGATGATCCACGCCGTGACGGCCGTGGAATCCGCTATTCTCGACCTGCTCGGCCAGCATCTTCAGCTGCCGGTGGCGGCGCTGCTCGGCGAGGGTCAGCAGCGCGCATCGGTCGAAGCGCTCGGCTATCTCTTCTTCATCGGCGACCGCAAGAAGACCGACCTGCCCTACGCGACCGGCGAAGGTGAGAAGGACGGCTGGTTCGCCCTGCGCCACCACGAGGCGATGACGCCCGAGGCCGTGGTGCGGCTCGCAGAGGCCACGCACGAGGCCTACGGCTTTGCCGACTTCAAGCTCAAGGGCGGCGTGCTCAAGGGCGAGGCCGAGATCGAGGCGGTGACCGCCATTGCAAAACGCTTCCCGCAGGCGCGCGTGACGCTCGACCCCAACGGCGCCTGGTCGCTTGATGAGGCCATTCGCCTCTGCAAGGACATGCACGGCATCCTCGCCTATGCCGAGGACCCGTGCGGCGCCGAGGCCGGCTTCTCCGGCCGCGAGATCATGGCCGAGTTCCGCCGCGCCACCGGCTTGCCGACCGCCACCAACATGATCGCCACCGACTGGCGGCAGCTCAGCCATGCGCTGCGACTGGGTGCGGTCGACATTCCCCTGGCCGATCCCCATTTCTGGACCTTGCAGGGCTCGGTGCGCGTCGCCCAGACCTGCCGCGACAACGGCCTCACCTGGGGTTCACACTCCAACAACCATTTCGACATTTCGCTGGCGATGTTCACCCATGTTGCCGCCGCGGCGCCGGGCAAGGTCACCGCGATCGACACCCACTGGATCTGGCAGGACGGCCAGGCGCTGACCAAGCAGCCGCTGCAGATCAAGGGCGGGCGGATCGCCGTGCCCGAGCAGCCCGGGCTTGGCATCACGGTCGATCGCGGCGCCATCGAAAAGGCTCATGCGCTCTACAAGAGCCACGGGCTCGGCGCACGCGACGACGCCGTCGCAATGCAGTATCTGATCCCCGGCTGGACTTTCGACGACAAGCGCCCCTGTCTCGTGCGATGACGGGGGCGATCGGTTAGATTGTCCGAGCAATCGCGCAAAAGTCTGGAGAACAACATGAACGCGATCCTCAAGAATTTCATCGCCGGCGAGTGGGTCGACGGCAGCGGGGTGACCCGCAACATCAACCCCTCGAACACCAACGACGTCGTCGGCGAATATGCCAAGGCCGACCGCGCGCAGACCGAGAAGGCGATCGCCGCCGCCAAGGCCGCATTCCCCGCCTGGTCGCGCTCGACGCCGCAGGAGCGCTATGACGCGCTGAACAAGATCTCGGCGGAGATCCTGTCGCGCAAGGAAGAGCTCGGCCGCCTGCTCGCCCGCGAGGAAGGCAAGACCTTGCCGGAGGGCATCGGCGAGGTCGCGCGTGCGGGGCAGATCTTTGCGTTCTTTGCCGGCGAGGCGCTGCGCCTGACCGGCGAGAAGGGCGCCTCGGTCCGTCCCGGCCTCGATGTCGAGATTACCCGCGAGGCAGTCGGCGTCATCGGCATGATCACGCCCTGGAACTTCCCGATCGCGATCCCCGCCTGGAAGATCGCGCCGGCGCTCTGCTACGGCAACACGGTGGTGTTCAAGCCGGCCGAGCTGGTGCCCGGCTCGGCACACGCACTCTCCGAGATCATCGCACGCTCAGGCCTTCCAGCCGGCGTGTTCAATCTCGTCGTCGGCTCCGGCTCGGTGGTCGGCCAGACCCTGCTCGAGCATCCGGATGTTCACGCGATCTCCTTCACCGGATCGGTCAGCACGGGGCGCAAGATCGCGCAGGCCTGCGTGCTGTCGAACCCGATGAAGAAGTTCCAGCTGGAGATGGGCGGCAAGAACCCGATGGTCGTGCTCGACGATGCCGACGTCAAGGTCGCGGTCGAAGCCTGTGTCAACGGCTCCTATTTCTCGACCGGCCAGCGCTGCACGGCCTCCTCGCGCCTGATCGTCACCGAGGGCATCCACGACAAGTTCGTCACGGCGATGACCGAGCGGCTGAAGGGCCTCGTGGTCGATGACGCCGTCAAGCAGGGCACCCATATCGGCCCGGTGGTCGACGCCAACCAGCTCGAGCAGGACCAGCGCTATCTCAAGATCGGCCAGGACGAAGGCGCCAAGCTCACCTGGGGCGGCAAGCTGCTGAACCGCGAGACACCCGGCTTCTACATGCAGCCGGCGCTGTTCACCGAGGCCACCAACGCGATGCGCATTGCCCGCGAGGAGATCTTCGGACCGGTCGCCTGCGTGATCCGCGCCAAGAACTACGACGAGGCGCTGGCGATCGCCAACGACACCGAATTCGGCCTTGCGGCCGGCGTCTGCACCACCAGCCTCAAATATGCGTCGCACTTCAAGCGCAACAGCGAGGCCGGCATGGTGATGGTCAATTTGCCGACCGCCGGCGTCGACTATCACGTCCCGTTCGGCGGCCGCAAAGGCTCGAGCTACGGCGCCCGCGAGCAGGGCTCGTATGCACGGGAGTTCTACACCACGGTCAAGACGGCCTACACCTTCCCGGTGTGAGCTGACGAGACACGATCACTAAACTCGTCATTGCGAGCGAAGCGAAGCAATCCAGGAGCCAGAAAAAAGATCTGGATTGCTTCGTCGCTTCGCTCCTCGCAATGACGACAATTGAGACCTGTAGGGTGGGCAAAGGCGCGCAAGCGCCGTGCCCACCGACAGTCGAGCGATAGGAAAGACGGTGGGCACGCTTCGCTTTGCCCACCCTACGGACGACGGAAGCCGAAAGCGGAACGGAGCCAGCATGAACCAGCAGGTCGTCGCGAACCAGGAACCGCGCACCATCAAGCTCAACGCGCGCGACAATGTCGCGATCGTGGTGAACGATTTCGGCCTGCCTGCCGGCACTAAATTTCCCGATGGCCTGACGCTGAAGACCTTCGTCCCGCAGGGCCACAAGACCGCGCTGGTCGACATCGCCGAGGGCGGCCCCATCATCCGCTACGGCGAGATCATCGGCACTGCCAAGTCGCCGATCGCAGCCGGCGAATGGGTGGACGAAGCCCGCATCGACATGCCCGAAGCCCCCGAGCTCGACAAGCTCGAGATCTCCACCGCCGTGCCGGCGCCGCTGCCGCCGCTCGAAGGCTACACCTTCGAAGGCTATCGCAACGCCGACGGCTCGGTCGGCACCCGCAACGTGCTGGGCATCTCGACCTCGGTGCAGTGCGTGAAGGGCACGCTGGAATTCGCGATCAAGCGCATCAAGTCCGAGCTGCTGCCGAAGTACCCCAATGTCGACGACGTCGTCGCGCTCACCCATGCCTATGGCTGCGGCGTCGCGATCTCGGCGCCCGATGCGGTGGTGCCGATCCGGACCTTGCAGAACCTCGCGCTCAACCCGAATTTCGGCGGCGAGATTCTCGTCGTCGGGCTCGGCTGCGAGAAGCTCGCGCCGGAGCGGCTGCTGCCGGAAGGCACCGAGGATTCCATCGTGCGCATGCAGGACGAGGCCTTCGACGGCTTCGGCGCGATCGTCGATGCGATCATGACCCAGGCCGATCGGCGTCTCGCCCAGCTCAACAAGCGCACGCGCGAGACCTGCCCGGCCGCCGACCTCGTCATAGGCCTGCAATGCGGCGGCAGCGACGCATTCTCGGGCGTGACCGCCAATCCGGCCGTCGGCTTCGCGGCGGACCTGCTGGTGCGGGCCGGCGCGACCGTGATGTTCTCCGAAGTCACTGAAGTTCGCGACGCGATCCAGCTGCTGACGCGACGCGCGATCAACGAGGACGTCGGCCGTGCGCTGATCCGCGAGATGGACTGGTATGACGCCTATCTCAAGCGCGGTGGCGCCGACCGCAGCGCCAACACCACCCCCGGCAACAAGAAGGGCGGCCTCGCCAACATCGTCGAGAAGTCCTTGGGCTCGATCGTGAAGTCCGGCTCCGGCCCGATCCATGGCGTGCTGGCGCCCGGCGAGAAGGCCAAGCAGAAGGGCATGCTGTTCGCGGCAACGCCGGCCTCCGACTTTATCTGCGGCACGCTGCAGCTCGCCTCCGGCATGACGCTGCAGGTGTTCACGACCGGCCGCGGCACGCCCTACGGCCTCGCCGCCGCCCCCGTCATCAAGGTCGCCACCCGCACCGAGCTGGCGCGGCGCTGGAAGGACCTGATCGATTTCGACGCCGGCCGCATCGCCACCGGCGAGATGACGATCGAGGAGACCGGCTGGGAGCTGTTCAAGCTGATCCTCGACGTCGCCTCCGGCCGCACCAAGCCCTGGTCGGACCGCTGGGGCATCCATAACGACCTGACGTTGTTCAACCCGGCGCCGGTGACCTGAGAAAGGATCTAGCTCACCCTGCCATGTTCGTTGCTCCACGCAGACCCCACCCCGTCATTGCGAGCGCAGCGAAGCAATCCAGAGTCCCGCCCACCATCCTGGATTGCTTCGCTTCGCTCGCAATGACGGGTATGTTGAGGCAACGAGCCTAGACAACGATGGGCCGGGAGGAAAAGCCAGATGTCCAGCTTCAGCCGCTTCGCAGCGATCGCCGTCACCGTCCTTCTCCTCTCCGTCGCCCCATCTCGTGCCGAGGACCCCATCCCCGGCGTGCCCCACGAACTGCTCGAAGACATCGCGACCGGCAGCCGCGTGCTCGCCGATCTCGGCGTCGTCGATGCCTTCGGCCATGTCAGTGCGCGCAGCCCGGCCAATCCGCGCCACTTCCTGATGGCGCGCTCGATCGCGCCGGCGCAGGTCACGGCCAATGACATCATGGAGTTCGACGAGAACGGCGAGCCCGTGGATGCGAAGAACCGCGCCGTCTTCCTCGAACGCTTCATCCACGCCGAGATCTACAAAGCGCGCCCGGACGTCAACGCCGTCGTGCACACGCACTCGCCCGGCGTCGTTCCGTTCAGCGTCAGCCGCACGCCGCTGAAGCCGCTCTATCACAACGCCGCGTTCCTCGGCGAAGGCGCTGCAGTCTGGGACATCGGCAAGGAGTTCGGCGCCACCGACATGCTGGTGCGCAACAACGCCATCGGCAAATCGCTCGCGTCAGCGCTCGGCGACAAGTCCGTGGTGCTGATGCGTGGCCATGGCGACGTCACCGTCGGTCCCGCGGTCCAGGCGGCCGTGTTCCGCGCCTACTACACCGACGTCAATGCAAGGCTGCAGGCCCAGGCGCTTGGCCTCGGCTCCGACGTGACCTATCTCAGCGCCGAGGAGGCCGCCAAAGCCGACGGCGTCAACATGGTGATCATGGACCGCGCCTGGGTGCTGTGGAAGCAGAAGGTGCAATCAACGAAGTAGCATGACGCTGCAGGCCTCGCGATATTCGGTCCATCAGGGGCAGCCCGGACGTGCTGCCCCTGAAGTCCGCCGCAGCGTCGACGGCGTCCTACACCGCGCCTTCCGTCTCGACATAGAGCGCGTACAGCGAATGCGACGCCGCCATGTAGAGCCGGTTGTTCTTCGGCCCGCCGAACGTCAGATTGGCGCACCGCTCCGGCAGCCGGATGAAGCCGATCGGCTTGCCCTGCGGATTGAACACCATGACGCCGTCGAGGTCCTCGGGCTTCGCCTTGAGCGGATAGACCTTGCGGCCGTTGACATCCACCGGCTCGGCGGCCAGCGCCCCGTTCGAGCCCCAGCCGCACCAGAGATTGCCGTCGCGATCGACGCGGAAGCCGTCGAGCGAGCCCTGGTCGGCGGCGTCGATCAGCTTCACCTTGTTGCCGACCGTGCCGTCGGCATTGACGTCGTAGCTCCAGATGCTGCGGTTGGGCGTCCCCTTCCACTCGACCACGTAGAGCTTCTTCTCGTCGGGCGAGAAGGCGAGCCCGTTCGGATTAACGAGATCGGTGATGACCGCGGTGAGCTTGCCGTCCGTCCCGATCCGGAACACGTTGGTGTTGGCCTGCTCCGACTTGGCCTTGAAGCCCTCCCAATTGCCGTTGATGCCGAACAGCGGATCGGTGAACCAGATCGTATCATCGGATTTCACGACGATGTCGTTCGGTGCGTTTAGCCGCTTGCCCTCGAAGCTGTCGGCAAGCACGGTCACCGTGCCATTCTTCTCGGTCCGGGTGATCCGGCGCGTCACCGAGTGCTCGCAGCTGACCAGGCGGCCCTGGCGGTCGCGGGTGTTGCCGTTGGCGTAGTTCGCCGGGCTGCGGAAGACGGTGAAGCTGCCGTCCTTCTCGCTGTACTTCATGATCCGGTTGTTGGGGATGTCGCTGAGCAGCAGATAGCCTTCCTCGGGAAAATAGACCGGCCCTTCCGCCCAGCGCATGCCGCTGGCGAGCTGCTCGACGGTCGAGCTGTAGAGGCGATACTTGGCGAAGCTGGGATCAAGGATCTCGATCGCGGGATCGGGATAGCGCTGGTTCGGCTTGAACGCGAAGGATTGCGCCCTCGCCTGGCCCGAGATCGCAAGCGCCGCCCCGCTGAGCGCGGCCGAAAGAATGCCGCGACGCGACAATGTCATCCGTTTCCTCCGTGTAGATCTTGTGTTGGGCCGTGGACCGGCCGTACCCTTCACTTAGAGGGTGCGCCCGGAACTTTCTATTGCTTTTGCGGGATCGATCGACGCCCGCGCGCGCTGCAGCGCACGGCGCCGGGCCGGATCAGGTATGCATTGCCCCGCCGGTGCCGGACCTCTTTTTGCCGCAAAGCTGACACATCGCTGAACCGCTGCGCAGTCATGATTCCCTCCAGGCTCACCCCGCGGATGCCCCTGCACTTGTCCCGCCTCGTTGCCATCGCGCTCGGCCTGAGCCTGGCTACGCCCTGCCTGGCGCAGGCGCCGCTGGCGACCGCGAGCACGGCGGAGGACAAGCCCGACATCGATCTCTACGCGCTGATGTCAGGCACCTGCCGCACCGCGAAGGTCGATGGCCGCGAGTTCCCCTGCAAGACGGTGGCGTTTTTCCACAGCGAGAAGGGCCGCGCCCATTTTACCGTGGCCCTCGACGATCCGGCCGACGAGAGCCACATCATCGCCTTCTCGGGCATCAATGGCCGCCGGTCGCTTCAGAACGTCTATGAGCTGCCGATCGACCGCATGCTGCTGAACTCGAAGTATCGCCCGAAGGTCGACGGCATCCCTGTGCCTGCGGCGCAGAGTTCGTCCGGGGTTTGCCGGCAGGTCGGCAATTTCGCGATGCTCAAGGTGACCAGCGTGACCTGCTCCGCCAAGGACGACACCGGCCGCGCCTACGAGTTGCAGTTCGTCTCCGACGGCACGCCGATCACGCTGCGCCGGGTGCGCCAGACCATGACCAACACCGAGCACGACCCCTACCAGTAGCTCTCCGGCTGGGGGGAGGACGTCACCTCCACCTGCGCGCCGCCACGCTCCAGATGTAAAAAAATATCCAATCCCGTTGAACGTGTGCCCGTCCACCCCGACCTATCGGCAAAGGGGAGGACCGCCATGCCGATCGAGCCGACCGATCTCGACGCAGCCAACACCCAGCATGAAGACGGCGTGACGCTGTCGCTGTCCGGCGGCGGCTACCGCGCCATGGTGTTCCACATCGGCGCGCTCTGGCGCCTCAACGAGGCCGGACTGCTCAGCCGGCTCAAGCGGATCTCCAGCGTGTCCGGCGGCTCGATCACATCAGCCTATCTCGGCCTGCGCTGGAAGGACCTGCAATTCAACGCCGCGGGCAAGGCGGAGAACTTCACCATCGTCGTCGACGGTCTTCGCAAGATGGCCGAGACCTCGGTCGATGTCGGCGCCGTGATCGGCGGGATATTCCTGCCGGGCACGATCAGCGACCGCGTGGCGTCCGCCTATGACGACGTTCTGTTCAAGGGCAGGAAGCTCGCGGATCTGCCCGATGACAGCGGCGGCAAGGCGCCGCGGTTCGTCATCAACGCGACCAACGTGCAATCTGCGGTGCTTTGGCGCTTCTCGCGGCCCTATATGGGCGACTATCGCGTCGGACTGGTCGACGCCCCCGACGTGACGCTTGCGACCGCAGTCGCGGCGTCCTCGGCCTTTCCTCCGATCCTCTCGCCGCTCACGCTGCCGATCCATCAGCCGGTCCGCAAGGTGGATGGCGCCGACCTCAACCATCCGCCCTACACCACGAGCGCGGTGCTCAGCGACGGCGGTGTCTATGACAATCTCGGCCTGGAGACGGTGAAGCGCTTTTCGACGCTGCTCGTCAGCGACGCCGGCCAGAACATCACAGCGGAAGACGATCCGCATCACGATTGGGCGCGCCACGCGGTGCGCATCCTCGGCATCATCGACAACCAGGTGCGGAGCCTGCGCAAGCGTCAGCTGATCGATGCCTACCAGCGCGGCGACCATACCGGCACCTATTGGGGCATCCGCACCAGCTTCGCCGACTACAAGCTTCCTGCGGATCCGCTCGACTGTCTGCACCGGAATCCGGCCGCGCTGGCGGCCATTCCGACCCGGCTCGAGAAGATGCCGCACGATGTCCAGAACAAGCTCATGAACTGGGGCTACGCGGTCTGCGACGCGGCATTGCGCGCGCATCTGGACGCAGGGCTGCAGCAGAAGCTCGGAATCCAGATTACCGCCCCGGGCGGCTTTCCATGTCCCGGCGGCTATTGAGCGAGCCCATCATGAGAGACGAGCGCTAGCCAGCGCAGGCCGAGGTCAGGATGCCGCATCGACAGCGCTTCACATGCGACGACGTCACGCCATCGGGCGCGGCGCCTGCCGCGCATCAGGAGGTGTCGGACGACATCTTCTCGACAGCAGAGATTCCGTTTCCATCGGAACGGCCGCTCAACGTCTACGCGTTCGATCCGAGCCTCGGCAAGTTCGTCGGCAACCAGATGGTCACGCATGTCCGCTACGAGAGCCTCGAGCCAGGCCCGATCGGCGAGCGGTTCGCGGTGCTCGACTACGACGGCAGCCAGAAGACGTTCTACAAGCCCGTCAATCTCGACGATCCGAAGCTGCTCATGACCAACGGGCTGCCGCCCTCGGAGGCGGATCCCCGGTTTCATCAGCAGATGGTCTACGCCGTGGCAAGCGAGACTCTGCAACGTTTCGAATTCGCACTCGGCCGGCGCGTGCGCTGGCGGACTCGTCTTGATCACAGCCATCCACCCGCGCCGCGAGGCGCCTCACGGCGCCTCAACCTGTTCCCGCACGCGATGTGCGAGGCGAACGCGTTCTACAGTCCGGACGCGCACGGAATCCTGTTCGGCTATTTCAAGGCCAGCCGCACCAACCCCGGCCGCAACCTGCCGGGCCAGACCGTGTTCACCTGTCTGTCGCACGACATCATCGTGCACGAGACCACACATGCGATCGTCGACGGCATCCGCGAGCACTTCATGGAGCCGACCAATGTCGACGTGGCAGCCTTCCACGAGGCGTTTGCCGATCTCGCCGCGCTGTTCCTGCACTTCTCGCACAAGGAAGTGCTGGTCGATACGCTGCAGAAGACGGGCGGCAAGCTGTTCGAGTTCAAGCTCAAGGGTGATGCCGAGCTTGCGCAGGGGGCCACGCCCGCGATCCAGTCACAGCTCAGCACCGAAAACCCACTGATCGTGCTGGCCACCCAGTTCGGCGAAGCGGCCGGGCGGCAATCCAGCCTGCGCAGCGCTTTGATGACTCCGGCGACATCGGACGGCGCCAAGGAGATCGCGACCAAGATCGAGCCTCACGAGCGCGGCTCGATTCTGGTCGCCGCTGTCTTCGACGCCTACTTCACCGTCTACGGCCGCAGGACTTTCGACCTGTTCCGGATCTTCCGCGCAGGCGGAGGAAACGTCGACAAGTCCGACCTGCCGGCACCGCTCGCGAACCGGCTGGCGATGGAGGCAAGCCGCACGGCCGAGGAGTTCTTCACCATCTGCGCCCGCGCGCTGGACTATTGTCCGCCCGTCGACATCACCTTCGGCGATTTCCTGCGCGCCCTGCTGACCGCGCATCTCGACTACACGCCCGACGATCCCGACCATATTCGCGATGCCTTGATGCAGGCCTTCCGGCTGCGCGGCATCGTGGCCGACAATGCGATCTCCTTCTCGGAGGATGCGCTGTTCTGGCCGAAGGTCGTGCGCGGAAGCCTTCGCGTGCCGGGCCTGATCTTCGGTGATCCCAATGGCCTGACCAAGGAGGAAAAGGATCACAATGGCGACGTGCTGCGCGCCTTCGCCGTCAAACATGCCGACAAGCTTGGCTTCGATAAAAAGGCCGGCGAGATTGCGGCTCCGTCCTTCCATCCAATGTTCTCGACCGGCAAGGACGGCAAGCTCTATGTCAGCATGGTCGTCGAGCTGGTGCAGACCATGCGGGTTCCGTTCGGACATGGCGTCCCCGGCACGTTCCCGCTGCGCAACGGCGTCACGCTGCTGATCGCGCAGGATCCGCCAGAGCATGACAAGCGGCCCGATCCACGCGTGCGCTTTGTCATTCCCAAGCTCTACCAGCCCGAGCGCGAGGAACGCGTGCGCAATTTCTATATCGGCAGCGGGCGCGCCACCACGACCTCCCCGGCCGGACATGATGGCGACAAGCGCTTCCGTCTCGATTTCGCGCTGCTCCATGCGGGAGTCTGACATGCCACGCAGCCGCTCGACATCCGCAACTTCGAGCTCCCCGCGTCAACGCAAGCCGGCCGGTTCGGGAACGGCGCGCAAGCAGCCCACGCGAGCAGCCGATGCTGCGCCCGCACCCGCGGGCGCTGCGGCAAAGGGCGCCAACGGACTGCGCGTGCGCATGTACCGCATCGGCTTCGGCGACTTCTTCCTGCTGAGCGTGCCCACCGGAAGCGGCGCCAGCCACATCCTGATCGATTGCGGGGTTCACGCCAAGGACCTCGGGAGCATGCGCGCGGCCGTGACCCAGATGGCGAAGGACTGCGGCAACCGGCTTGCGCTGGTGATCATGACTCACCGCCATGCCGACCACATTTCGGGCTTCGGCAGTTGCGCCGACATCTTCGCCCAGATCGAGGTCGAGCGGGTGTGGATGCCCTGGTTCGAAAACCCGGACAATCCGAAGGCCGCGGCATTTCAGGCCAGCCTGGTCGCGATGGCCGGCCAGCTCGGCCGCCAATTCCAGATGCGGCTGGCAGCCGGGCCGGATCCAGCATCCGAACAGCTGTTGAGCATGGCCGAGAACATCACCGGCGGCCTCGGCGTCGCGGGCATCGCCGCCAACCAGAAGGCGCTGAACGTCCTGCATGGCGGCTTCAAGGGCAGCCAGCCGAACCATGATTACTACAAGGCCGGCGACCCGCCGACGCTGCCCCCCGATCTCGCTGCGGCCGGCCTCACCGCTGACATCCTCGGCCCTCCGATTGACGACGCCCTGATCGGCCAGATGACCAACAAGAACCAGCAATATCTGGCGGGCGCCACCGAGAGCAGCGACCAGCCAGAGCGTTCGAAGCCGTTCGCGAACGCCTTCCGAGGCAAGCGCGACGACTACGGCGACAAGGCCTTCGCGCCCTACGGCTTTGACAAAATGCTGCGCATGCTCGAGGGCTCGCAGCCCGACATCCTGGCGGCCCAGGCCCAGGCGGCCGACAAGACGCTCAACAACCAGAGCCTCGTTGTCCTGTTCTGCTTCGGCGGCAAGAACCTGCTGTTCGCCGGCGATGCCCAATGGGGCAATTGGGAGAACTTCCTCTATGGCGGCGCCTATGGCACGCCGGGCCACACCCAGCTCACCGCGAGGGCGCAGGACATTCTGGGCAAGATCGACTTCTACAAGGTCGGTCATCACGGTAGTGCCAATGCGACGCCGAAGGACGCAGTCAAGGCGATGCGGCTCGGCTGTGTCGGCATGTGCTCGACTCAGGAGCATGCCTATAACGAGGTGCCGCGTGCGCCGCTCCTGGAGGCGCTGCGTCAGCGCATGAACGACCAGCTCGCCCGCAGCGATCAGATCGCGGCCGGCACGGACGCACCCGCAAATCCGGATGCCGGCCCGCTGCCGAAGGCTTTCAGCGCTCCGGCGCACCAGCTCTTCATCGACTATGATTTCTAGCCTCGAGGAGGCCGTGAGTCCCTCAAGACATCCTGCGCTGCGCGTCCGAGCCGCCTTGCGGCGTCGGCCAGGTCTTTCGCCGCGAACCCCGAATAGCCGAGGATGAAACCGTCCGGACCGCGCTGGACGATCCGCGCGTCCGACAGCAGGCGGCATTCGATGCCCGCGCGTTCGCGGATCAGTCGCGCGGCGCCCTTCGGCGCGCCCGGGGGCAGCGTCGCCAAGAGATGCAGCCCCTGCGCGGGCGCGGACAATTGCAGAGATCCCTTGGCATGCTTGACGAGCGCCTCGGCGACGACGTCGCGGGCCTGGCGATAGCGCGGGCGCATCCGCCGCATGTGGGCCGCGATCACGCCGTCAGCCATCAGATCGGCGAGGGCCTCCTGCATGAAGACAGGCGGAAAACGATCCTGCGCCGCGCGCGCCGCGACGACGCGCGCCACCAGTTCTGGCGGCACCACGAGATAGCCGAGCCGCAGCCCTGCGAACAGCGTCTTGCCGAAGGTGCCGAGATAGATCACGCGCTCACCGCCGATGCCGGCCAGCGCCGTGAGCGGCGGGCCGGCGAAGCGATACTCGCTGTCGTAGTCGTCCTCGAAGACATAGGCGCCGGCGCTGCGGGCCCAGTCGAGCAGCGCGATACGCCGCGCCATGCTCATGGGAACGCCGGTCGGAAACTGATGCGACGGCGTGACATAGGCGGCTCGAGCTCTCGCATCCGCCTTCTCCCCCGCAGTCACCACGATGCCTTCACCATCGACCGGCACCGGCACCAGCTTCGCTACCGTGGTGCTCAACGTATGGCGCGAGGCGACATAGCCGGGATCCTCGAACCAGACGGCGTCTCCGGGAGCCAGCAGCGCATCGATGCACAGCCGCAAACCATGCTGCGTGCCGCTCACGATCAGGATACAACTGGGATCACAGCGGACGCCGCGATTGGCGGCGAGATAATGCGCGACCTCGTTGCGCAGATGCAGGCTGCCGCGCGGATCGCCATAGCCGAGCTCATCGGGCGCGGCTTGCGCGATGCGGCGCCGGCTCGCCGCAGCGAGCCGCTTCAGCAGCGCCGGATCGACCAGGGTGAAGCCGAGCGCGAACGGCCGCCTGGGCGGAATACGGATGTCCAGTTCGGCAACCGGCGCGGCTGTCTCTGGTGCCGGCAGCGCCGCCGCGACATAGGTGCCGGCGCCGTGCCGCGCCTCGACCAGCCCGTCAGAGAGCAGCGCCTCATAGGCGGCCACGATCGCATTACGGCGGACGCCGAGCTGTTCGGCGAGCCCGCGCGTCGACGGCAGCCGCAGTCCGGGCGCGAGCAGGCCGTCGACGATCCCGGCGCGGAGCGCGCTGTGGACCTGCTGCGACTGGTTGCGGATGGCGCGATCGAGGCGGATCGGCAGCGCCAGGACATCATCCCTGCGTCGCGAAGTGGTTGCTATATTTGGCATCGAAGTGGATCTCCCGGCAACCACTTTGCCATGGCATGACGTCGCCGCAAACAGGAGATCGCGCAAATGTCCGAGCTAGCAGCGCCGAGCTATCCGATCGACGACACCAACCGCGTCAAGCGCCGGCACCAGCGCGCCCACTATGACCACGCGACGGTGCATGCGCTGCTCGACTCCGCCGCGTTATGCCATGTCTCCTATGTCATCGACGGCCAGCCCTATTGCACGCCGACACTGTATTGGCGCGAGGGCACCACGCTGTATTGGCACGGATCCAGCGCCAGCCGCATGCTGCGCAATCTGTCCGAGGGACAGCCGGCCTGTCTCACCGTCACCCATCTCGACAGCCTGGTGCTGGCGCGCAGCGCCTTTCACCACTCGGCTGATTATCGTTCGGTGATGGCATTCGGCCACGCCAGGCTGATCGAGGACGCCGCAGAGAAGGCGGGCGCGCTGACGATGATGGTCGACCGCCTGTTTCCCGGCCGCACGGCAGGCTTGCGCCCGACCACGGAGCAGGAGCTCAAGGCCACATCCGTCGTCACCATGGAGATCGAGAAGGCCTCCGCCAAGATCCGCGCGGCGGGCGTCATCGACGACGAGGAGGACTATGCATTGCCGGTCTATGCCGAGCGCATTCCGGTACGCACCGTGCTCGACGTGCCGGAGCCGGACGGCCGTCTGCTGCCGGGCGTCGCCCGTCCCGCGACGCTCTCAGGCTTCAGCTTCGGACGGAGGCTCGATGAGGTGCTGACGGAGGCATATGCAGCGAGCTATCCGATGGGGTAGCTTTGCGGGAGATGACGCGCATCTGTCTCGACAACCACCGCTGTCGTCCCGGCGAACGCCGGGACCCATAACCACAGGAAGCGGTTTGAGGCACGATAGTTGTTAGCAGCTCACCCCGCATGTCTGCTGCGGAGTATGGGTCCCGGATCGGCGCCCCGCCGCGCTCTCGCGCGTCGGGGCTTGTCCGGGACGACACCTGGGCAGATCCTCACCGATTACTCCTATGTCCCGGCGAAAGCCGGGATCAAGGATTACAGAGCGCGGTTTGAGGTACGTCGCGAGTTGCACGCCCCGCAGCAGCTTACCGCTCGATCATCCTGTTCCAGCGCGTGTTCCACTCGGCGCGCTTGGCGTTGATGACGTCCCAGTCCAGCGTCACAGCACTCTTCATGTAGTCGTGAAACGTCGCGAGCTTGTGATCGGCCCCCGGCGTCGTCGCCTTTGCGGCGGTGTTGGAGGGAACGATGTTGCCGGCCGCCAGCGCCTTGGCCTGGGCTTCCGGCGACAGCAGATAGGCGGCCAGCTTCTGCGAAAGCTCGGCCTCCGAATTGTTGGCGATCACGCATTCGGCGACCATCAGCACGACCGAGCCTTCCTTGGGCTGCGCGTATTCGACAGGGATGCCTTTGTCTTTCAGGATCGACACCGACGTGGGCGTCAGCGGAAAGATCGCGGCCTCGCCGGTCTGCGCCATCTCGGAGATCTTGGCGGAGTTCGGGATGTATTCGAGCACGTTCTTGCCGATCGTGTCAGGGAACGCCTTGAAGCCCGGCTCGACATTGGCCTCGCTGCCGCCCTTGATGCGGTTGAACATCAGGAAGGCGTGCAGGCCGAAGGTCGACACCGAAGCCGACTGGAAGACGACCTTGTCCTTGTATTTGGCATCGGCGAGGTCGAGCCATGAGGTTGGCGCCGACCAGCCTTTCTCGTCGAACAGCTTCTTGTTGTAGGCCAAGCCCGTCATGCCGATGTCGATGCCGGCGGCGATGTCGTCCTTGAGCCGTGCGAACGGCTCGAGCTGCGCCAGCCCATCGCTCGGCTTCAGCTTCTCGCACAGGCCAAGGCCGGCGGCGCGGATCATCACGCCGTCGTCGAGAAACATCACGTGCATCTGCGGCTTGTCCTTGGCCGCGATCGCCTTGGCGAGGATCTCCGAGGAGGTGCCGGGCACGACGACGATCTTGACGTCGTTGGCCTTCTCGAAGTCCGGAAACACCGCCTGCGTGTAGGTGCGCTCGAAATTGCCGCCGTTCATGCCGACATAGAGCGTCTTGGTCTCGGCATGCGCGGCTGATGTGGCGAGGATGAGTGCAAGGGCTGAGCCGAGCGCGGCGCGAGCATCGATCATGGCGAGGTCTCCTTCGATCCTGTCGTCATTGCTGCTTGAGAGGCATCGCCCGGCTGCGATGCGGGTGAGAAACGGGTGATCGCGAACGGCGCGATCGGCGTCGAGGTCTCGCCGTCGCGCACGAGTTCGGCCAGAACCTCGCCGACGCCCGGCGCGATCTGGAATCCGGCGCCGGAGAAGCCGAAGGCGTGAAAGAGGCCCGGCGTCGTGGCGCTCGGCCCGATCACCGGGTTGCGGTCGGGCATCGTCGCCTCGGTGCCGCTCCAGAACCGGATGGCCTGGGCGTGGCGCAGCGGGCCGAACAATTCACTGGCGCGCTGCATGATCGTCAGCACGCCGTCGCTGCGGGGCCGCGAGTAGTCGGGATCATCGAGCGGCGCGGCGCGCTCGCCGCCGACCACGACATTGCCGCGCGTCACCTGTCGCGCGTAAATGCCGCCGCCCTCGATGCCGATGTTGACGCCGAGAAACGGATCGAGCGGCTCGGTCACGATCATCGACGGGTAGGTGCGCTCCAGCGGCACCGGCTCGCCGAACACGCTGGCAAAGCTGTCGGCCCACGCGCCGGCGCTGTTGATGACGATGCGCGCGGTCACGCCCAAGCCTTCAGCCTCGAGCGCGAAGCCGCCGCTCAGCCTCGTCGCGCCCAAGACCTTGGTATTCTCCAGCACCTCCGCGCCGGCGCGGCGGGCCGCAGCCGCAAAGGCAGTCGCGACCAGCCGCGGATTGGCGTGACCGTCGCCGGGACAGAACGAGCCGCCGACGACATCACCGCCGATGCCGAAACGCTCACTGAGCTGATTGTGGCCGACCAGTTCGAGATCGAGCCCGAACGGCGCGACATCTGCCGCATATTGCTCCAGGCTCGCCAGGTCGGCCGCGCTGCGCGCGAGCTTGAGATGGCCGGAGCGCAGGAACTCGCCATCGATGCCGATCAGCTGTTGCAGCCGCGGCCAGATCGCATGCGAGCGCTGCGACAATGACAGTTGCTCGGGCGGACGGCCCTGCCGGCGCACGCCGCCATAGTTGACGCCACTTGCCTGCGCGCCGCAAAAGCCCTTGTCGAGCAGGGTCACGGTGAAGCCCATGCCGCGCAGGGCCAGCGCCGAGGAGCTGCCGACCAGGCCGCCGCCGATGATCGCGACATCGCAGTCAATGCGCCGGGTCATGCTGCCTCTCATCAACAGACAAGCTCATGGCCAGCGGGATCGGCTTGATCGGTGCTTGCGCGCGTAGGCGACCGACCGCGCCGATGTCGCGGCCCGTCTGCGCGGCCAATAGCTCCGCCGCGGCCGCGCCGCACATCCGGCCCTGGCAGCGGCCCATGCCGATGCGCGTGACAGCCTTGAGCCGGTTCACGTCGGTGAGCGAGAAATGGCCGATCGCGCGCCGCGCGTCGCCGGCGCTGATGTCCTCGCAGCGACACAGCAGCGTGTCGTCGGCGATATCAGCGCCCCAGTGCGCGGGAAACGGAAACGCAGCTTCGAGCGCGTCGCGCAGGCGGCCGATCCGCACGAGCCTGCGCTCGAGACTGGCGGCGCGTGCGGGGGCGTGCGGCAGGCCACGATCCTCCAGCAGCGCCAGTGCGGCGCGCTCGCCCGCAAGCTCGGCCGCATCGGCGCCCGCGATGCGGGCGCCGTCGCCAGCGAGATAGACGCCTGCGACGCTGCTGCGGCCGCTGGAATCGCGCACCGGCAGATGGGCACGATCGCGGGGGTCGAAGCGGAAGGCGCAGCCGGCGAGATCGGCGGCCTGCGTCTCCGAGCGCAGATTGAGGCCATAGCCGATGCCATCGCAGGCGATGGCGTGTCGGCGCCCGCCGGTCTGGTAGACGATCCGCGCCACCCTGCCCTCGCCCTCGATGCGAAGACCGGACACGCCGAGTTGAACCTGGGTACCGTGCAGCGCCAACTCTGCCGCCATTCGCAGGCCACGCAGCACGATATCGGGCGCCAGAGGCAGCGCGCGCAGCAGATGGAGCTTCGCCGACAGCGGCGCGGCGTCGAGCACGGCCGCGACCTCGACGCCGGCCTTCATGTATTGCCAGGCGACGAGATAGAGCAGCGGGCCGGAGCCCGCGAACACCACACGCTTGCCGATCGCGCAGCCTTGCGCCTTCAGCGCGATCTGCGCGCCGCCGAGCGTGAACACGCCGGGCAAGGTCCAGCCCGGCAACGGCAGCACGCGATCGGTTGCGCCGGTGGCCAGAATCAGTCCGTCATGGAGGATGCGCTGAGAAACGCCGTCTCGGAGACTATCAGCCGAAGCATCGCGCAGATTCCACAGCAGCGTATTCGGCCTGTAGTCCACTTGCGCACCGAGCGCGGCGAAGTCGCGCTGCAGCCGCGTCGCCTTCGCGGCCTCCGAGCCGTACCGCGCCTGGGCGTCGCGGCCATCGGGGCTCAGCGGCTGGCGATAGATCTGACCGCCGCAGGCGTAGCCCTCATCGATCACGATCGGCCGCAAGCCAGCCGCGACCAACGTCATCGCAGCGCGGATGCCGGCCGGGCCGGCGCCGACGATCAGCGGAGGTGCGCGCTCAGCCATGGCTGCGCCCCCGCGTGGTGACGATGTGCATGCCCTCAGCGAGCGGCGTCGTACAGGCGCGCAGCCGCTCGCCACTCGCGAGCTGCACCCAGCAATCCTGGCACGCCCCCATCTGGCAGAAGCCGGCGCGCGGTTCGCCGGAGAACTCGCTGTGGCGCAGCCGGTCGGTGTGGCAGAGCACTGCCGTCAGCACGGTGTCGCCGGCACGGCCCTCGCAGGGCACGCCGTCGATCGTGAAGAAGATCACAGCGCTGTCTGTGCGGACGAGGCGATGAAGCAGGGGCATGGTCATTCGCTCATCAGCCCTGCCCGACCAGGATCTTGTCGAGGCCGAAGATGCGATCGAGCAGCATCATCGCCGCCGCCGTCACCGCGATCATCAGCGCCGACACCGCGGCCATCATCGGATCGATCGACTCGGTCGCATACATGTACATGCGCACCGGCAGGGTGACGGTGGCGGGCGAGGTGATGAAGATGGACATCGTGAGCTCGTCGAAGGAGTTGATGAAGGCGAGCAGCCAGCCGCCGGTGATGCCGGGCAGGATCATCGGCACGGTGATGCGCCGGAACACGATCCAGCTGGACGCCCCGAGCGTCACAGCGGCCTGCTCGGCGCTGCGGTCGAGGCCGGACAAGGCGGCCAGAACCAGGCGGAGCACATAAGGCGTGACGACGACGATGTGGCCGGCCGTCAGCCAGAGCAGGCTGCCGGTGGCGCCGAGCAGCGCGAACAGCCGCAGCAGCGCGACACCGAGCACGAGATGCGGGATCATCAGCGGCGACAGGAACAGCGCGTTCAGCGCGGCGCGGCCGCGGAAATCGTAGCGATCGAGCGCAAGGCCGGCGGCGACCGCGAGCACCACCGCGATCGTCGCCGCAATCGCCGCAACCCACAGGCTGTTCAGGAAGGAGGCGACGAAATCCGGATGGCCGAACACGGCCGTGAACCAGCGCAGCGAGAATTGGGTCGTCGGCAGGGTCAGCGTGTTGGCCGGCGTGAACGCGACGAGGCAGATCACGACCAGCGGCGCCAGCACGAAGCCGACGACGAGCGTATGAAACAGCAGCGCGATCGGTCCATTGTGGCGCATGCCGCTCACCCCAAGGTCCGTTTGAAGCGAGCCTCGACCACGCGCTGATAGGCCAGCATGATGATGAGGTTGATGACCAGCACGAGGATCGCGATCGCCGCGCCGAGCGGCCAGTTCAATTCGTGCATGTATTCGTCATAGACCAGGGTCGCCGCCATCTTCAGCCGGCGGCCGCCGAGCAGCGCGGGGATCGCGAAGGCCGACGCCGACAGTCCGAATACGACCAGGCTGCCGGACAACAGGCCCATGGTCACCTGCGGCAGCACCACGCGGCGCAGCGCCGTGAAGCGCGAGGCGCCGAGGGTCCAGGCGGCGGCCTCGACCATCGGATCGAGCTTCTGCAGCGAGGTCCAGACCGGGATGACCATGAACGGCAGCATCACATGGACCAGCGCGACCACGATGGCGGTCTCGGTGTAGAGGATCTTCACGGTGCCGAGTCCGAGCGCGCGGAATGCTTCGTTCACGAGGCCCGTCGGACCAAGCAGCATGCTCCAGCCGAAGGCACGCACCACCACGGACACCAGCAGCGGGCCGATGATCGCGAGCAGGAACACCGAGCGCCAGGGCTCGCGCATGCGCGACAGGATGTAGGCCTCGGGCGCACCGATCAAGGCGCAGATCACCGTCGTCATCGCGGCGAGCCGCAGGGTGCGCCAGAAGATGTTGAGAAAGTAGCTGTCGGAGAGGATCGCGGCGTAATGCGCCAGCGTGGTTTCGTCCTTCACGCCGCTCGCGGCGTCATAGACGTGGAATGACAGGATCAGCGTGAGCGCGAGCGGAACGATCACGAGCGCCGCGAACAGCAGCGCGCCGGGCGCGGCCAGCAGCCAGGGTGTCGTGCCGGCGCGCGCGCTGCTCATGAGGACTGCGCTCCGTCCGGCTTCGACGCACGCGCGCTGGATGAGCTCCAATCGAGTCCCACCTGATCGCCCTCACGCGCCGGCTCCTCGCCCGCATTCGGCAGGGACACGCCGACCAGCCCGGCCGAAGTCTCCACGGTGAAGTACCAGACGCTGCCGAGAAAGAAGCGGCCCTTGACGCGGCCGTCGAGCACGCCAGCGCCATGCGCCTTCAAGCCGATCTTCTCCGGCCGGATCGCCAGCACGGCGGCCGCACCATCCGCAAGACCTGCGCCCTCGCACGGCAGCACGCGGCCGCCGATCTCGACGCCGGCCGCGCGCCAGACGCCGGACAGCCGGTTCATCTTGCCGACGAAGGAGGAGATGAAGGGCGTCGCCGGATTTTCGTAGAGGCGATACGGCGCGTCGACCTGCATGATCCGCCCCTGCTCCATCACGACGACGCGATCGCTCATCGACAGCGCCTCGCTCTGGTCGTGCGTCACCATGATCGTAGTGGTGCCGACGCGCTGCTGGATGCCGCGCAGCTCGAACTGCATCTCCTCGCGCAGCTTGGCGTCGAGATTGGACAGCGGCTCATCGAGCAGCAGCACCGGCGGATCGATCACGAGCGCGCGCGCCACCGCGACACGCTGGCGCTGGCCGCCGGAGAGCTGGCGCGGATAGCGGTCGGCAAGCGCTGCGAGCTGCACCAGCGCCAGCGCCTGTTTGACCCGTGCCTCGCGCTCGGGCCGTGCGACCTTGCGCATCTCGAGTCCGAACGCGACGTTCTGCGCCACCGTCATGTGCGGAAACAGCGCGTAGCTCTGGAACACGATGCCGAGGCCGCGGCGATCCGGCTTCTCATGAGTGATGTCACGGCCGTCGAGGGTGATGCGGCCGGAGGTCGGCTCGACGAGGCCTGCGATCATCTGCAGTGTCGTGGTCTTGCCGCAGCCGGAGGGGCCGAGCAGCGAGATGAACTCGCCCTTGGCGACGCTGAGACTGACGTCGCTGACCGCAGCGACATCGCCGTAGAGCCTCGTCAGACCGGCCAGCGTCAGGAAACCCATGCGTCCTCGCGCGGGAGACGCCCCCTGCACCATCAACGGGGATTGCCGCCCTGGGCGTCTTTCATGCGGGTGACGCTGGAGGTGGTCAATGATGAATTCCATTATCCTGAATTTATCTGCCTAGAATTTTGATATATGAAATCTTTCTCTTCGGCCTTCGTCCTTGATTCACAGAACCAGATGCCCGCACCTGACACCGATTCAGCCTCCAGCCTCCGCCGGGCGTTGAAACTCCTGCGCATCCTCAGCCAGGGAGACCCCGAGGGGCTGCGGCTGAAGGACATCGCCGAGACGGCCGGCTGCAGCCAGCCGACCGCGCACCGCATGCTGCAGGACCTCGCCGCCGAGGGCTTTGCCGAGCAGGCCGCCGGCAAGCGCTATCGCCTCGCGCTCGATTTCTACGTGCTTGCCGCGCGTGCCGGACAGGCCAGCGGCCTGCGCGATGCCGCGCGGCCGGCGCTGCTGCGGCTGTCCGCAACCTTGAGCGACACGATCTTCCTTTTGGTGCGCAACGGCTTCGATGCGGTCTGCCTCGATCGCGTCGAGGGCCCGTTTCCGATCCGATCATTCACCGGGGACATCGGCGGCAAGGTGCCGCTCGGGCTCGGCCAGGGCAGCCTCGCCATCCTCGCCAACCTGCCGGAGGACGAGCAGGAGGCGGTGATCCGCTTCAACATCCCTCGCCTGCTCGATCGCGGCTTCCTCGACGAAGCCTCGCTGCGCAGCGCCTTGGCGCTGGCGCGCGCGCAGGGCTGGGTCAACACCAGCACCGGACTCATTCCCGGCATGGCCGGCGTCGGCGTCCCCGTGCTCGACGCGCAGGGACGTGCGGTCGCCGCGCTCAGCGTCGGCACGCTGGCGGAGCGGCTGAATGCCGACCGCCTGCCGCATGTCGTGAAGATCCTGCAAAGCGAGGCGCAGGCGCTGGCGGGGAAGCTCAATCCGTTCGACGTGGCGCTGCGCTATCCGTCGCGGAGCTTGAGCACGATCGGGGGAAGCTAACGATGACGCGCGAGCGGGGCCTCATGGTTCGAGACGCGCCGCGCGCGGCGCTCCTCACCATGAGGGTTGAGAGTTGCGCGTCAACATTGCACAGCATTTCGCCGCACACACGATCCTCGTCCTGAGGAGCCCGCCGGAGGCGGGCGTCTCGAAGGACGGCCACAGGCGATGGCAGCCGCCGCGCATCGCGATCGTTCGACAGATCAGTTGTTGTTCAAGTCACCCACTCCGCGCGGATGCCGCGGGCGGGTTCAGCTCCTCTCGCGGGCTCACGCCATGAAAACGTGAACAACCCCGTCGGCTGGACCTGTTCGAGCTCGGCGCGGACGATGTCGCGCGCGATCACGACGATGAAGGGCGCGGGCGGCGTCGCGGTCGTCAGCTGCCGTGGCGGTGAGAACACCGTTCCGACGCTCTCGACCAGCAGCGGCCGCGGCGCCTCGTGCACCCGGACCAGCCCCTTGATGCGCAGCAGGCGCTCGCCGAGCCGGCCTGCGACATTGTCGAGCCAGCTGGCGAGATCGACGTAGGCGATCTCGGCCAGCGGCCGGACGAGGCAGAGCGCGAGGCGCGGGTGCGCCGCGGCCAAGTGGGGCGCGACATCGCGCAACGGCAGGGACGCCGTGAGCGGCGCGAAGGCCGCCGACACCACGGCGGCGCGATTCGCGTTGGCGACAGCCTCCGCGACTGGATTGAGCTGCGCAATCGCCACCGGCGCCTCGGTCAGCGCCTGCGGCGCGAGATCCGCCTTGGTCGCAACGATGCGATGTGCCGCGGCCCATTGCGCGGCGGCTTCCTCGAACGTCCCGACCTCCAAGCCGCGCGTGAGATCATAGGTCGCGATGACCGCGACGCGCATGCGATGCTCGGCGAGCGTCGCAAGCTGGCGCAGCACCGGGCCGGGCATCGACAGCCCTGACGTCTCCAGGATGATCCGGCGCAGCGGCGGCAGGCCGGCGGGCCGCGGCGTCATGATCAGGCGGTCGATGGTGAAGGCGAGATCGCTGCCGACCTGGCAGCAGACGCAGCCGTTCGACAGCATCGCCATCGGCACGTCGTCGCCGCTCTCGCGCAGCAGCACGCCGTCGAGCCCGACCTCGCCGGCCTCGTTGACGATCACGGCCGTGTCGGACGCGGTTTCCGCGCTCAGCACATCGCGCATCAGCGACGTCTTGCCCGAACCGAGGAAGCCGGTAAGGACGAAGAAGTCGATTGTGCCGACGCTCATGGCGCCGCGGCATCCTTGGCGGCGTATTTCTCCGGCACGTCGCTCTCCCAGCTCGCCTTGACCAGCTCGCGCACGTCGGCGAGCAGCTCTTCGGTGTCGTAGATGATGCCGTCCTTGATCGTGTATTTGAGGCCGCGATGCCATTCGACCGCATTGGTCGAATCGTTGAAGCGCATCGCGCCGGTGCCGTAGAGCAGCTTGAAATCGGTCAGCGGGTTGTGGTCGTGCACCAGCAGGTCGGCGCGCATCCCGACGTCGACAGTGCCGATCTCATTCTCCAGGCCGCAGAGTGCTGCGCCCTGAGACGTCGCCGAGCGGATCACTTCCAGCGGATGGAAGCCCGCCTCCTGCAACAGCTCCAGCTCGCGGACATAGCCGAAGCCGAAGATCTGGTAGATGAAGCCGGAATCCGAGCCGGTGCAGACCCGGCCGCCGCGGTTCTTGTACTCGTTGATGAAGGCCATCCAGAGCCGGTAGTTCTCCTTCCACTCGATCTCGTTCTGGGTCGACCAGCGATACCAGTACGAGCCGTGGCCGCCGCGCTGCGGCGTGAAGTAGTCCCACATCGACTTCCAGGTATATTCCTTGTGCCAATCGGCCTGGCGCGCCCGCATCAGGTCGCGGTTGGCGTCGTAGATCGTGAATGTCGGCACGAAGGTGAAACCGATCTCCAGGAACTGCTCCAGCACCTCGTTCCACTTGGCCGAGCCGGGCTCGGCGCCCTGCTTGAACATCTGGCCCGAGACCGAGAAGCGGAAATATTCGTCGGTGTAGTTGTAGTCGAGCGGGAAGTTCTGGATCACGCGATCTTCGAACAGCGCCTCCGGCAGGCCGTAATAATGCTCGGCGCTGGTCAGTCCCCACTTCGCCGTGGTCAGCGCATTCATGCGCGACACCGCCATCTGGGCGTGGTGGCAGCCGGTGCGCAGGCCGATCGTCTTGCACTCGTCGAGCGCGGCCTCCATGATCGCGGGCGGCGCGCCGAAGAACTTGATGCCATCGGCGCCGCGCTCCTTGACCTGACGCAGCCAGCTCCGCCCCTGCTCCGGCGTGTAGATCGTCTTGACCATGTCGTTGACGGCCGGGAAATAGGCATAGGCGAGCAGCCGCGGCGCGGCGATGCTGTTGTCGGCGGCGCGCTGTTTCTGGTCGAGCATCCAGGACAGGCCATTCATCGAGCCCATCTCGCGCACCGTGGTCACGCCGTGCGCAAGCCAGAGCTTGTAGACATAGTCGACCGGCGGCACCCAGCCATTGGCGGAGTGATAGGCGACGCCCGCATGGGCGTGGCAGTCGACGAAGCCCGGCGTCACCCATTTGCCGCGGCAGTCGATCTCGTGATCGGCCGGCTCGCCGGCGTTGCCGGCATAGCCATAGCCCACGACCTTCTTGATGCTGACGATGCGCCCGTTCTCGACGATGATGTCGACGGGCCCGATCGGCGGCGCGCCGGTGCCGTCGATCACGGTCGCGCTGCGCAGCGCCAGCCGCTTGAACGGCCCGATGCCGCGATCCCTGGTCGTCGCCTTCGGCACGATCGGCGCCGCGCCCTTGTTCCGGATGAAGGCGAGTTCATCGCCCGGGAGCATCTGTTCCGTCATGACGGCGTGTCCTCATTTGAGACCGTAGGGTGGGCAAAGCGTAGCGTGCCCACCACGCGTACTTTCCGTGCATCATGGTGGGCACGGCGCTGCGCGCCTTTGCCCACCCTACGATTCGTCTTTCCGTCATTGCGAGCGAAGCTAAGCAATCCAGGAGCGACAAGAAAAGTCTGGATTGCTTCGTCGCTGCGCTCCTCGCAATGACGGCGGTTTCGAAGCCCTACCCCGTCCTGTACCGCCGCGCGAATGCGACGCTGCCGAACACCGTGAAGGCCATGGTCACCGCCAGCAGCATGAAGGCGAGCGCGGCGCCCATCGGCCAGTTGTTGCCGCGCACGAACTGATCGTACACCGCAGGCGCCATCATCTTGAATCGCGGGCCGCCGAGAAGCACCGCCGTTGCATAGGTGTTCATGCACAAAACGAACACCAGGATCGAGCCGGCGGCGACGCCCGGGCCCGACAGCGGCAGGATCACCCGCCAGAACACGCGCGCGCCGGATGCGCCGAGATTGGCGGCGGCATATTCCAAATCGCGCGGAATGCTTTCGATGACCGCCGACAACGTCAGGATCATGTAGGGCAGCACCACGGCGATGATGCCGATGATGACGGCCTTGGTCGTGTACATGATCTCCAGCGGCGCGGAGACTACGCCGAGCTTCATCAGCACGGTATTCACGAGCCCGTCGCGCGCGAACAGCGCCATCCAGCCGGCCGAGCGCACGACGTTGCCGACCAGCAGCGGAAACAGCGTCGCTATAACGACGAGGCTCTTCCAGCGGCTTTCCATGCGCCCCAGCCAATAGGCTGCCGGAAAAGCCAGGATCAGCGTCAGCAGCGTGCACAGCAGCGCGATGCCCAGCGTCGCCAGGATGATCTGCTGGTAGTACGGATCGGTCGCGGCCTTGATGTAATTGTCCGGCGACAGCGCCTGCACCATCAGCTGGGTCGGGCTGAACTGGTTGAGCGAGATCCGGAACATCAGGATCATCGGCCCGATCAGGAGAGCCAGGACCAGCAGACAGGCAGGGACGACCAGCAGCGCCATCGCGCGAGCTCCGAGTGGGATTGTTTCGGCTGTTCAGCCGTAGCTCCTGCGGCGAGGCCGCAGGAGCAGATGGTCGAGCCGATAGTTCAAGGCTTACGCCTTGAACTCCTTGTTCCAGAAGTCGAGCGTGCGCTGCGACCGCCCGGCGGCGTAGGCGTAGTCCGGCTTCAACAGCCGCGCGCGCTCGGCCTCGGTGAGGCTGACCTGCTTGGCCAGATCCTCCGGCAGCACCGCATCGGTGACGGTCGGGACATAGCCCATCTTGTCGGCGAAGCCGCCTTGCGCCTTGGCGTCCAGCATTGCGTCGAGATAGGCGAAGCCGCCGGCCTTGTTCTTGGCGTTCTTGGCAACCGAGGCCTGGAACACGATCGCCGGCGTGCCTTCCTTCGGCACGACGTGCGCAAGCGGAATGCCCGACTTCTTCCACATGAAGCCGCGGGCGAGCCACATCGTGGTGATCCACACCTCCTCCGACTTCAGCGCCGCCGCCAAGGCCTCGTTCGAGGGATAGATCTTCACATCGAGCGAGCGCCAGTCCATCAGCTTCTTCTCGGCCGGATCGAGATTGCTGGGACTGCCGCCACCGGCCAACGCCGCTGCCAGTGTGTTGTTGGGATAGAGAATGTCGGACAGGCCGATGCGGCCGCGCCACTTTGGATCCCAGAGATCGGCGAACGACTGCGGCGGCGTCTTCACCTGGTTGGTGTTGTAGAGGATGACCTGCGCCGAATAGATGTGCGGGATCGCGATGTCGGAGCGCAGCTCCGGGAACACATTGTCGAGCCGCTTCACCTGGGCCGGATCGATCTTCTCGAACACGTCGGATTGCGACACGATGTAGGCGTCGTTGTCGGACAGGCAGGCCACGTCCATCGAGCCGCGGCGGCTCTGGCGCTCAGCGATCAGCTTCGTCTTGCGGGGATCGGCGTTGCCGACGTCCTGCACGATCTCAAATCCCTTCGGCGTCATGATCGGCTTGTCGATGATGTCGGACAGCAGCTGGCCGTAGTCGCCGCCCCAGGTGCCGACCACGACCTGCCCGCCTTCGGCACGGGCGGTAGGCATGCCGGAGGCCAGCGCGGCGACGCCGGCGCTGGCGGAGAGAAAGTGACGTCGCGAAATCATGGGGGAACCTCTCGCTTGGGATGATCAGGACAATGTTTGCGGCACGAGACGCGGGACCTTGCGATCCCACTGCAGGGATACGGAATCGTTGGCCTTGAGGGCGGCCAGCGGCTCGCCGGCATCGGGCGTCGGCCTGACGGCGACCAATGTCTCGTCGCCGATCGCCACCACATATTCGGTCTGTGCGCCCATATAGGTGATCGCCTGCACGCGGCCGCGCACCTCGCCGGACTCGCCGGGCACGATGGCAATCCGCTCCGGGCGCAGCGCGAACGCATCGGCATCGTCGCGCTCGCCGCTGCCGACATCGACCGGCAGCAGCAGGCCGCCGCTGGTGCGGAACTGGCGCTCATTCGCGCGCCGCCCCGACAGGATGTTGCAGCGGCCGACGAAGTCGGCGACGAAGGCATCATCCGGCGAATCGTACAGCTGCTGCGGCGTGCCGATCTGGCGCACGCGGCCGCCTTCCATCACCACGAGGCGGTCCGCCATGGTCAGCGCCTCCTCGCGGTCATGCGTCACCATCAAGGTGGTCAGGCCGAGCCGCTGCTGCAGCGCGCGGATCTCGAGCCGCACCTCGGCGCGCAGCTTGGCGTCGAGATTGGACAAGGGCTCATCGAGCAGGAAGATGCGCGGATTGATCACCAGCGCACGCGCCAGCGCCACGCGCTGCTGCTGTCCGCCCGACAATTGCCGCGGCAGCCGGTCGGCAAGATGCGACAGCCGCACCAGCTTCAGCGCGTCGGCGACCTTGATCTTGCGCTCGCTTGCATTGAGGCCGCGCATCTCCAGGCCGAAGCCGACATTATCGGCTGCGCTCATATGCGGAAACAGCGCGTAGGACTGGAACACCATGCCGGTGGCGCGCTTATAGGCCGGCAGATGCGTGACGTCCTCGCGGTCGAACAGCACGCGGCCGCTGGTCGGTGGCAGGAAGCCGGCGACCATGCGCAACGTCGTCGTCTTGCCGCAGCCGGACGGCCCGAGCAGCGCCACCAGCTCGCCCTCGTTGACAGCGAGATCGAGCCCTTCCACGCCGATGGAGGTGCCGAAGCGCTTGGTCAGCTTCTCGATCGTGAGCTGTGCCATCACACCACCCGCGACAGTTTGACGAAGCGGTCGGTCACCACCATCAGAATGCCGACCAGCGTGATCTGCACGGTGGCGACGGCGGCAAGTGTCGGGTCGATCCGGAATTCGAGATAGTTCAGCATGGCAACGGGAAGCGTGATCCGTCCAGGACCGACCAGCAGCATCGACAAATCGAGATTCTCGAAACTCTGGATGAAGGAGAACATCGCCGCGGCGACGATGCCCGAACGCATCATCGGCAACGTGATGCGGCGGAACACCGTGAACGGGCTGGCGCCGAGATTGGCGGCGGCCTCCTCGGCGGCGCGGTCGAGCCCCTGCAGGCTGGCGACCACGAGACGGACAGTCCACGGAATGGCGAGCAGCACGTGGGCAGCGACGAGGCCTTCCGTCGTCGCCTTGATGTCGCGATCGAGCAGATCCTCGGCCAGCACGTAGAACATGTAGAGGCCGGAGCCGGCGACGACGCCGGGCACGGCCAGCGGCGCCAGCAGGAAAGAGCTCAACGCCCCGCGGCCGCGGAACTCGCCGCGCACGATGGCGAGCGCCGCCGCGGTGCCAAGCGGCACGCCGATCGCGGTCGCGAGCAGCGCGACCTGGAAGCTCGTCATCAGGCCGCGCAAGAACTCCGGCTTGCTCAGCGCGTTCGCATACCACTTCAGCGACAGACCCGGCGGCGGGAAGCTCACGATCTCCTGCGCGAAGAAGCTCGTCACCACGATCATGACGACAGGCGCGAAAATCACGGCATAGGCTGTGACGATCAGAGTCCGCACTGCGAATTGGCCAAGTGATGATTGTCCCGTAAAACGGAACAGCATTGCAGACACCTCAACAAACAGATGCGCACGATGTGCTGACGCATCGTAGTCGTCAGCTCTGCTGCCGCCAAGCCTGGGAGCATGAGTTATCGCAATGCACATTTACATGGGCGAAGCGTCAAGCCGGAACGTCGATCTTGACGCGTGATGCGTCGCCATTTCCATCTTGGCGCGAACGCCGCGCGCGAGACTTGTCGCGCCGGAAAGTTTATTCTTATTTTCGGAATCCACGGAAACGACGCCGCAAATCGCGGCGCCTGCGGCGGGCCGTCGCAACGGCGCAGTTTTGGGCAAATCGTGCTCAATTCTTGCACCGCTGCGATCCAATATTTTGTGCGCCCACGGACAAGTCATCCGCGCGGGCGCGCACCTAAGCTTGCCTTCGAGCTTGGACCGGGGCGACGGCACCAACGCACCGCCGGACCAATGCGATCCTGATCGTTCAAGGAGCTGGCAACATGCAGACGAAGCTATTCACTGGAGCACGGCGCGCGTGGCTTGCCGCGCTCGGCGCCGTCATCGCGGCAGGACTTCTCGCCCCCATCGACGCGCACGCGGCGACCCCCGCAGGCTGCGCGGCGCTGCAGGCGAAATATCCGGACTGGAAGGGCAAGACGCTCGTCAACGCCATCAACCCGCATACCCCCGGCTATGAGGCGATCGACCCGAAGGATCCGAGCAAATATGTCGGCTTCGACATCGACCTCGGCGAAGCGATCGGCGACTGCCTCGGCTTCAAGCTGACCTACAAGCCGGTGACCTTCGCCGCGCTCTTGACGACGCTCGCGAGCGGCCAGGCCGACATTGTGATCTCCGACATCTACGCCACCAAGGAGCGCGCCAAGGCCGCCGACTTCATCACCTATTCGAAGGTGTTCGACGGCGTGCTGGTCGCCAAGGGCAACCCGAAGGGCATCACCGGCATCAACATGACGATGTGCGGCGCGGCCGCCGCCGAGAACACCGGCTATGTCGAGGTGCCGCTGATCCAGGACCTCGCGCCGAAGTGCAAGGCCGAAGGCAAGCCGGAGCCGACCCTGCAGCTCTACGACAACAACGCCAACTGCATCCAGGCCATTCTGGCCGGCCGCGCCGACACCTATGTCAACGACGTCAACACCGTCGACCAGGCAGTGAAGGCCTATCCGGACAAGCTGGAGAAGGCGATCGCGGTGACCATCCCCTATTCGGTCGGCATCGCCGTGCCGAAGGACAAGCCGACGTTCCGCGACGCCGTGCTCGCCGCGCTGATCGAGGTGCAGAAGGAAGGCATCCATCAGGAGCTGCTGAAGAAGTGGCAGCTCGATCCGGCGAACTTCAAGGAGCCGGACATTCTGACGGCGGACTAATTCACTGCCGGTCTCAAGACGAACTACAGCCGCAGCGACGGTGCGCTCCCTCTCCCCGTTCTTCACGGGGAGAGGGTTGGGGTGAGGGGCCGCCACAAGCACCGGACTCGCCGAGAGCCCCCTCACCCGGATTGCATCTTGGATGCAATCCGACCTCTCCCCGCAAGCGGGGCGAGGTGAAGACCACCGGCGCCGCGCCGCATGAGCTGAACTTCGTAGGGTGGGCAAAGCGCAGCGTGCCCACCGTCTTTCTTCCGCAACACCGCGGTGGGCACGGCGCTTCGCGCCTTTGCCCACCCTACGCAGCCGGGCTGATCACCGATGTCCCTCTTCCTGCACTATCTCAGCATGCCGTACATGATACAGGGCATCGAGCTGACCCTGCAGGTCACCGCGCTCGGGCTGATCGGCGGGGTGATCCTCGGCCTCATTCTCGCGGGCATGCAGCTCAGCCGGTTCTGGCTCTTGGCGGCGATCGCGCGCGGCTACACCGTGATCTTCCGCGGCACGCCGCTGATCCTGCAGATGGTGTTCGCCTACGACGCACTGCCGCATATCGGCATCAAGCTTCCGGCGGTGCTGGCGGCGGGCCTTGCGCTCGCCTGCAACGAGGCGCCGTTCATCGCCGAGATGCTGCGCTCCGGCGTGCTCGGCGTCGATCGTGGCCAGCTGCTGGCAGGGCAAGCGCTCGGCATGACACCGGGCGTTCTGATGCGCCGGATCATCGCGCCGCAGGCGATCCGCACCATGATCCCCGCCTTCGGCAACGAGGCGGTGAGCGCGCTAAAGAACTCCTCGCTCGCCTCGGTCATCGCCGTGCAGGAGCTGACGTTACGTTCGACGCAACTCGCCTCCTCCACGTTCGATTTCTTCTCGATCTTCTTCGCCTCGGGCCTCATCTATCTCGTGCTGACCGGCGCGATCAGCGTCATCCAGCTGGCGCTGGAATGGCTGTTTGATCTCGACCGCACGACGAAACAGCGCAAGCTTGCCGACTACCTGCCTTGGCGCCGCGTCGATCTCGCGGCAAAGCCGGAGCCGGCCAGCAAGGCCGCTCCGCCGGAGCCGGCCGAGCTGAAAGAAACGCCGCCGCTCGCGCTGACGATCGAAGATCGCGCCAGGCGTGCCGCCACCATCGCCCGCAACAATGTCGCGGTCGAGGTCAAGGATTTGCGCAAGGCCTATGACGGCAACATTGTGCTCGACGGCCTCGATCTCACGGTGCGGATCGGCGAGGTGATCGCGCTGCTCGGGCCCTCCGGTTCCGGCAAGAGCACCCTGCTCCGCTGCATCAATCATCTGGAGAACTGGGATGCCGGCGAGATCCGCGTCGGCGGCCGCAAGCTCGGCTTCGACGATTCCGGCCGCAAGCTGACGCCGCGCGCGATCGCCAATGAGCGCGCCAATGTCGGCGTCGGCATGGTGTTCCAGCAGTTCAATCTGTTCGGCCATCTGACCGCGAAGGAGAACATCGCCGGTCCGCTGCGCTGGGTGCACGGCCTCGGCCGTTTCGAGGCGGACCGCCGCGCCGCCGAGTTGCTGGAGCGCGTCGGCCTCTCGCACCGCGCCGATGCGCTGCCGCGGCATCTGTCCGGCGGCCAGCAGCAGCGCGTCGCCATTGCGCGGGCGCTGGCGCCGAACCCGAGCGTATTGCTCTTGGACGAGCCGACCTCGGCGCTCGATCCCGAGCTGGTGGGCGAAGTGCTGGAGGTGATCCGCCGGCTCGCCATCGACGACGGCCTCACCATGATCATCTCGACGCATCAGGTCCGCTTCGCCGACGAGGTCGCCGACCGCGTCGCCTTCCTCAATGGCGGCGTCATCCTCGAGCAGGGACCGGCGCATGAGGTGCTGACTAATCCGCGCCATCCGGTGACCGCGCGCTTCCTCTCGGTGATGGATTCCGAGCGGCCGAAGGACGCGGTGGCATGAGCTCACACCTCACGTCAGCAACCAGCGCGTGCCCTTGGCCATCCTTCGAGACGCCCGCCTGCGGCGGGCTCCTCAGGATGAGGTTCGTGGGTGTGGGGCGCGTGCTCCCAACCCTCTCCATGAACACGCCTCTCGGCGTGTTCATGGTCCGGTGTGCAGTGCCTCCGCTTTTGCCCCTCATGGTGAGGAGGCGCGCAGCGCCGTCTCGAACCATGAGGCCCCCGCCTCGCGACCGCGCCGGAACCCGCGTACGAGCCAACATTCTCTCGTTTCTCGATCTTTGAGCAAAGAGGCCCTTGCATGAAGCACCATCTCCTGCCGGTGTCCCAGAAGACCGTCCACTGGGGCTATTTCTCCAAGGTGGTGACACCGGCGCTCACCTTGCGCTCCGGTGATCGCGCCACGATCGAGACGCTGACGCACCACGCCAACGACGATTATGAGCGCATGATCAAGGACGATCCGGGCGCCGAGAGCGTGTTCAAATGGACCAAGGAGCACAAGGCGATCGCGCGGCGCGGCTCCGGCCCGACCGAAGGCCCGTTCATCCGCGGCTCCGGCGAAGGCATCGGCGTGCATCTGCTCACCGGCCCGGTCGCGATCGAAGGCGCCGAGCCCGGCGACGTGCTGCAGGTGCGCATCCTCGACATCAAGCCGCGGCCGAGCCAGTGCGGCTGCCACGCCGGCAAATGCTTCGGCTCCAACGCCGCCGCGAACTGGGGCTTTCACTATCACGATTTGATCGAGGAGCCGAAGCCGCGCGAGGTCATCACCATCTTCGAGCTGGACACCTCCGGCGAGCCGTTCGCCAAAGCCGTCTACAACTACGTCTGGACGCCGCAGACCGATCCCGACGGCATCGTGCATCCGACCATCGACTATCCCGGCGTGCCGGTCGACCACACCACGATCAAGAAGCGCGAGAACATCATGCCGGGCATCAAGGTGCCGGCGCGGCTGCATTTCGGCACCATGGGGCTGGCGCCGTCGGAGGCCGACTATGTCTCCTCGATTCCGCCGAGCTACACCGGCGGCAACATCGACGACTGGCGCATCGGCAAGGGCGCGCGGATGTACTATCCGGTCGCGGTGCCCGGCGCCTATTTCTCGGTCGGCGATCCCCATGCCGCACAAGGCGACAGCGAGCTCGGCGGCACCGCGATCGAGACCTCGCTGACCGGCGACTTCGAGTTCATCCTGCACAAGAAGAGCGATCTCGGCGGCACTCCGCTCGAAGGCCTGACCCATCCGCTGCTGGAGACCGACCAGGCCTGGTCGGTCTATGGCTTCACCTACCCGAATTATCTCGCCGAGCTCGGCGCCAACGCCCAGACCGAGATCGCCAACCACTCCAGCCTCGACCGCGCCATGCGCGACGCCTTCCGAAAACTCCGCCGCTTCCTGATGACCGTGCATCACCTGAGCGAGGACGAGGCGATCTCGCTGCTGTCGGTCGGCGCCGACTTCGGCGTCACCCAGGTGGTCGACGCCAATTGGGGCGTCCACGGCACGATCCGGAAGAACGTGTTCCGATGTGATTGATGGGGCGTTGGTGACACAAACCCTCGCCCAGACAACGGTGCGCTCCCTCCCCCCTTGCGGGGGAGGGTCGGGGTGGGGGGTGCCCCAAGCGAAACTGCCGCCGTGGACCCCCACCCCTGACCCCTCTCCGCCAGGGGGAGGGGAACAGACCGCGAGTGTGGCGACACCGCCGATCGACATGAGTTCCGGAGCAGACGACTGAGCAACTCCGACACACGGATGGGGAAGCGACAGACCATGAGGCTCATCTGGCACGGGGGTTGCTTCGAATTCCCGGACCCGGATCGTGCCATGAGTTTTCGTCCGTTCACCAGTGAATCCTATGCGCGGGACGAACGTCCTGAGGCGTGGCGTGATGTCCTGAAGGCGGTCGGGCTGCAGCCGGCGGCGAAGACGGCGTTTTATGACGGCCACGCGACGGCCTCGCACCGCCATGCGCCTGGCATCGCGCTGTCGCGGCTGGCGGCGGGATCCCAGATCGTGGCGGCGGTGCCGCTGGCCCATGAGGATCTCCCGATCGCGCTGCTCGCGATCGAGGATGGCGCCGTGCTCCGCAGCGGCGACAGCCATCGCATCGTGCCGGCAGGGCATCTGATGCTGCTGCCGCGCGGCGATGACTGGAGTATCGCATTTCAGCGCGATCTGCGCGCGATCGTCCTCTCCGTGACATCGGACGCCCTGCACGGCCGGATCAGCGGCAAGCTGAAATTCGCCAAGCCGCAGGTGATCGCGCCAAGCGGACTCGCCGATGTCGTCTGCCGCACCATCGAGGCCACCGCGCGGGCGCTCGAAACCCTGAGCGATGCCGAATGGAGCACGGTGGCGCAGAGCCTCGTCGATCTCGCGCTGACGCTTGCGCATCAGCAGGCCGCCCTCACGTCCGAGGGCGGCAGCAGCGCCACCCAGGCCGCGATCCTGCACCGGATCTGCCAGACCATCGAGCGCGGTCTCGACGATGCCGAGCTGACGCCCGCGCGCGTCGCCCAGGCCGAGGGCATCTCCGAACGTTACCTGCAAAAACTGTTCGAGAGCGCCGGCGACAATTTCACGCATTACGTCAAGGAGCGGCGGCTGCAGCGGGCCTGGGCCGATCTGTCCAATCCGGCCGAGGCTCATCACTCGATCTCCGAGATTGCCTATCGCTACGGCTTTGCCGACTCGGCGCATTTCAGCCGCAGCTTCCGCGCCCGCTTCGGCCTGTCCCCGCGCGAGTTCCGGCAGCAGAAGGCCGAGCAGGCGGTAACATCAACGGCGCCGCGCGGCCAGCGCGGCTGGCCACAGGATGCGCTGGCGCTGCAGCGGACCTCTCAGTCGCCGGCCTCGTCCAGGAGCGACATCGCGCTGCCCGCACCGGCCAACGACCAGGACGCGCAGCGGCACCACCATCACCTCGCGGTCTCGGCCGAGCGCGTGCATTGGGGCTATTTCAGCCGCTCGCTGCCGCCGCAGCTGGAGATTTCCTCCGGCGACACGATTACGATCGAGACGCTGACGCAGCACGCCTCGGATGATCCGGAACTGATGATCGCAGGCGATGCCGGGGCGCAGAGCGTGTTCGGCTGGACCCGGGCGAAGAAGAACGTCGACCGCCGCGGCGCCGGACCGATGGACGCCAGCGTGTTCGGACGCGGTGCCGGCGAAGGCTTTGGCGTGCACATCTGCACCGGCCCCGTGACCATCAAGGACGCGCAGCCCGGCGATGTGCTCGAGGTGCGCATCCTCGACATCGTGCCGCGGCCGAGCCGCAATCCCACACATCAAGGCCGCGTGTTCGGCTCCAGCGTCGCCGCATGGTGGGGCTATCACTACAACGAGCTGATCGCAGCGCCGGCTCCGCGCGAGGCCGTGACGATCTACGAGATCTTCGCCGACGCGCCCGAGCCGCATGCGCGCGCGCTCTATTCCTACCGCTGGGAGCCGCAGACCGATCCAGCCGGAATCGTGCACGCGACCTACGACTATCCGGGCGTGCCGGTGGTGCCCGGCAGCATCAAGCGCCGCCATGGCGTGCTCGACAACATCCGCATTCCGCTGCGGCCGCATTTCGGCGTCATCGCCGTGGCGCCGCGCGAGGTCGATTTCGTCGACTCGATTCCGCCGTCCTATTTCGGCGGCAATCTCGACAATTGGCGGCTCGGCAAGGGCTCTGCGGTGTATCTGCCGGTCGCCGTTCCCGGCGCGCTGCTGTCGGTCGGCGACCCCCACGCGACGCAGGGCGACGGCGAACTCGGCGGCACCGCAATCGAATGCTCGATGACGGGCACGTTCCAGGTGATCCTGCACAAGAAGAGCCGGCTCGCCGGAAAACCGTTTGCGGATCTCAGCTATCCCCTGATCGAGACCGCGACCGACTGGGTGCTGACCGGCTTCAGTCATCCGAACTATCTCGCGGAGTTCGGCGCGCAGGGCCAGAGCGAGGTCTACAACACCTCCTCGCTCGACCTCGCGATGAAGGACGCGTTCCGCAAGATGCGGCGCTTCCTGATGCACGTCAAAGGGCTGAGCGAGGACGAGGCCGTCGCGCTGATGTCGGCCGCGGTCGACTTCGGCGTGACGCAGGTGGTCGACGGCAATTGGGGCGTCCACGCGATCCTGAGCAAGCGGCTGTTCGAGGATGCAGGCTGAGTTCACTTTGAATCGTCGGGTGGGCAAAGGCGCGCCCGCAGGCCCGCGAATCCAGACATGATCCATCCCGCGCCGTGCCCACCGCGGCTCACAATGGTGGGCACGCGTCGCCTGCGGCGCCGCTTTGCCCACCCTACTCATTCACTCACAGAAAGGACTCACCATGCAGTTCCACATGATCTCCGGCGCGACGAAGCCGGTGGCGCCGTTCAGCCACGCGGTCGAGACCGACGGCTTCGTGTTCGTCACCGGCCAGATGCCGGATTCACCGCAGGCGCCGGGCGTGCTGCCGGAGGGGATCGTGGAGCAGACGAAGGCGGTGATGCAGAACTTGAAGTACATCATCCAAGGTCTGAACCTTGGGCTCGAACACATTGTGATATCTCGGATTTACCTGACCGAATTCAAGCGCGATTACGCGGCAATGAATGAAACCTACCGTTCATTCTTCCCCGCAGACCGGCTGCCGGCCCGCACCTGCGTCGGCGTCACCGGCCTTGCCTATGACGCGCTGATCGAGATCGATCTGGTCTGCCGGAGACCTTAAGCTCCGAAAGGTAAATTTCTCCTCAACGCGCCGTTCCGTCATTCCCTCGGGGATGGGAGCTCCACGCTGTTGCCGATTGCGCGGCCTTCACAGCCGGTGTCAATTCGCCGGACAATTGCGGCGGATCTTCGGGGGAGTGCCATGCCGAACCAGTTTTCGAATCGCCAGGACATCCGCAAGCCGGCGGTGACCAGCAAGGGCGGCATCGTCGCGGCACAGTCGCGGCGCGCGGCCGAGATCGGCGCCGAGGTGCTCGCGGCTGGCGGCGATTGCATCGATGCCGTCATCGCGACCGGCTTTGCGCTCGGCGTGCTCGAGCCGTGGATGAGCGGGCTCGGCGGCGGCGGCGCCATGGTGCTGTACCGCGCCAAGGAAAACCGCGTCGAGGTGATCGACTACGGCATGCGCGCGCCGGACTCGCTTCGTCTCGAAGACTATCCGCTGGCGAATGACGGCACGGTCGCCCCCGACCTGTTCCCATGGGCGCGCGTCAAGAACGATCGCAATCTGCACGGCCCCGGCGCGATCGCGGTGCCCGGCGTCGTCGCCGGCATGGAGGCCGCGCACCGCCGCTACGCCCGGCTGCCATGGCAGGATCTCGTCACGCCCAGCGTGAAGCTCGCCGCCGAAGGACTGCTGGTCGACTGGTGGACCACCGTGATGATCTCGAGCTGCGCCGCCGATCTGCGCCGCTATCCGGCGAGCACGGCCGCCTATCTGAAGGATGGCCTGCCGCCGAACCCGCAATGGGGCGCCAAGGCTGTCGTGCGGATGCCGCAGGAGCAGCTGAAGGCGACGCTGTCGCATCTGGCTCATGCCGGTGCGCGCGACTTCTATCAGGGCGACATCGCACGCTCCCTCACGCGCGACATCCAGGCCGCCGGCGGCGCGCTCTCGGTCGAGGATCTCGCGGCATTCGAGGCCCATGTCCGGGAGGCGCTGGCCATTCCCTATCGCGGCGGCACCGTATTCGCGACGCCCGAGCTGACCGCCGGCCCAACGCTCGCACACGCCCTGCGGCTGATGCAGGCGAACATCACGGCCACGGGCAAGGCGCCTGACGCCGGCGCCTTCATCGCCTATGCGGAGGCGCTGCAATCGGCCTATCGCGAGCGGCTCAACGACATGGGCGATGCCGCGGGCAAGCGCGCCCTGGGCGCCGAATATCTCGCGCCGGCCTGCACCACGCACTATTCGGTGGTCGACCGCGACGGCAACATGGCCGCGGTCACGCAGACCCTGCTGTCGGGCTTCGGCTCGAAGTTCCAGGCGCCGCAGAGCGGCATCATGATGAACAACGGCATCATGTGGTTCGACCCGACGCCCGGCTCGACCAACTCGCTCGCGCCCGGCAAGCGCTGCCTCACCAACTACACGCCGGTGCTGGCACAGGCCGCCGATGGCAAGCGCCTCGCGCTCGGCGCCTCAGGCGGCCGCCGCATCCTGCCCGCCGTGGCGCAGATGCTGTCCTTCGTGATGGACTACGGCATGGACCTCGATGCCGCGATCCACCAGCCCCGCATCGACGCCAGCGAAGGCGAGGTGGTTGGGGCTGATACGCGGCTGCCGGCAGAGGTGATGAACGCCCTCACCGCGAAGTTCGAGACCGTGCCCGCTTCGGTCCAGACCATGCCGATGAAATTCGCCTGCCCCAGCATCGTGCTGCGCGACGGCGACATGAACAGCGGCGCGACGGAGATCTTCCATGCGTGGGGAGATGCCGTGGCGGAGGGGTGATGCGGCCGTAGTTGGATTCGGGCTATCACCGTACTGACGGTGAGCTCCCCTCCCCCTTGCGGGGAGGGGTCGGGGGTGGGGGTCCACGAGTCCCGCTGGATATGAGGAGCGTTGAAGCTCAGCAACGACCATCGTCATCGCCCACGCTTGGCGTCCTTCCGACATACCGTTACGAGCGAATATCCTGATCGGCGCTTCCAATATCCCTCGCATCCGGAGAGATATCAACAGCGCACTCAATTGAGTTCAGCGCCCGGAGACCCCCACCCCCGACCCCTCCCCGCAAGGGGGAGGGGAGATGAGATCGTGGCGCTGTCACCGCAGAACGCATGCACCGAACGAAGCGTTGCGCGGCCACGTTTCGATCTCCAGCAGACGGAGCGCCCTACCCCACCAGCGCCTGCACCAACCCGCTCTCCGGATCCCCCAGCTCGTCGATGACGTCGAAATGGTGCCGGTCGGGCGCCTCGACATAGGCGGTGGACGCACCGAGGCCGGTCCAGATGTTGGCGAGCAGCTGGGCCTGGCGGCGGAATTCGTTGCGCTCGGCGCCGCCGACCCAGGCGGTGAGCTTGGCGCCGTCGACTGGCACGAGCAACGCCGGGCTCTCGCGCAGCGCCGTCGCGTCGTCGATGTGGAGCGTGTCGTTCATCGCCGTCCGCTGCAGCGGGCGCAGATCATGCAGGCCGGAAATCGAGACCACGCTGGCAATGCGTGCCTGCCGTTCGGATGACAGCGGCGCACTGCGGCAGATCATGCGGCTGACGAGATGGCCGCCAGCGGAATGGCCGGTCAGCGCCACCGGTCCGGCGACCTCGTCCATCGCGCGGGCAATCGCCTGCGCGACATCGGCCGAAATGTCGGCAAGCCCGACCTCGGGGCACAGCCGGTAGGACGGCATCGCCACGGCATGGCCGCGCGCGATCGGGCCTGTTGCAAGGTGCGACCAGTAGCTCTTGTCGAGCCGCATCCAGTAGCCGCCATGCACGAACACGACGAGGCCCTTCGGCGTCCCCTCGGGCAGGAACAGATCGAGGCGCTGCCGCTCATGCGCGCCATAGGCGATGTCGAGCTTCGCGCGGCCCTGCCCCGTCAGCTCAGCGCGATACGCTTCCGCCGGCCCGACCCACAGGCCCGGCCAGCGCTCGCCGCCGGCAATGTTCGGGCCGTTAGCATAGGCGTTATCCCAGTCCTTGACGGCGTAGAGCATGACAATCTCCTGTTCGAATGAGCGCGCGACGGCTCTATAGCCCGGTGCGCAGCTTCCAGAGTTCGGGGAACAGCACGATCTCCAGCATGCGGCGCAGATAGTTGACGCCTGACGTGCCGCCGGTACCGGTCTTGAAGCCGATGATGCGCTCGACCGTGGTGACGTGGTTGAAGCGCCAGCGGCGGAAGTAGTCCTCGAGATCGACCAGCTTCTCGGCGAGCTCATACAACTCCCAATGCCGCTGCGGATCGCGGTAGACGCTGGTCCAGGCCGCAATGACCTCGGCGCTCTCGCTGCGCGAGCCGCGCCAGTCGGTGCGCTGCCCGTCGGCGCCGATGAAGAAGCCGCGCCGGGCCAGGAGCCGCAGCGCTTCGTCATACAGGCTGGGCTTCGCCAGGATCGCTTCCAGCTCGGCCGTCAGCTCGGGGTGATGCGCATGCGGGCGCAGCATCGCGAGGTTGCGGTTGCCGAGCAGGAATTCGATCGAGCGATACTGGAAAGACTGGAAGCCGGAGGATTCGCCGAGCTTGTCGCGGAACAGCGTGTACTCGCTGGGCGTCATCGTGCGCAGCACGTCCCAGGCGCCGTTGAGCTGCTCGAAGATGCGCGACACCCGCGCCAGCATCTTGAACGCCGGCTGCACATTGTCGCTGGCGATCGCCGCCAACGCGGCCTTGATCTCGTGGATCGCGAGCTTCATCCACAGCTCCGACGTCTGGTGCTGGATGATGAACAGCAGCTCGTCATGCGCCGCCGACAGCGGCGCTTGCGCATCGAGCAGCCGGTCGAGCTTCAGATAGTCGCCGTAGGACATGCGCTCGCGGAAATTCATCTGCGCGCCGTCGGCGGCAGGATCGTAGGGCGCGCCGCTCATGTCACGAGCTCCTTCTGGCGATATTCGGGCTTGTCCCACAGCTTCTCGACGAGGACCTTTTCAAGAATGTCGACCGCAGCACGTACCTCGGCCTCGCCGATGTACAGCGGCGTGAAGCCGAAGCGCAGCGCATCCGGCGCACGGAAATCGCCGATGACGCCGCGCGCGATCAGCGCGCGCATGATCGCATAGCCGTCCGCGTGGCGGAACGACACCTGGCTGCCGCGCCGCGACGACTCGCGCGGCGAGGCCAAGGTCAGCGACGGGCAGCGTTGCTCGACCTCGGCGATGAACAGCTCGGACAGCGCGACCGAGGCCTTGCGGACATCCTGCATCGACACGCCGTCCCAGGCGTCGAGCGCCGCATCGAGGGCGGCGAGCGCGATGATCGGCGGCGTGCCGATGCGCATGCGTTCGATGCCGCCGCCGGGACGATAATCCAGATCGAAGGCGAACGGCGCCTCGTGGCCCATCCAGCCCGACAGCGCCGGCGGCGCGACATCGGCATGGCGGGGCGCGACATAGATGAAGGCCGGCGCGCCGGGCCCGCCATTGAGATATTTGTAGGTGCAGCCGACGGCGAAATCGGCGTCGCACCCTGCGAGATCGACCGGCACCGCGCCGGCGGAATGCGCGAGGTCCCACACCGTGAGCGCGCCGGCGGCATGCGCCTTCTTCGTCAGCGCGGCCATGTCATGCATGCGGCCGGTGCGGTAGTCCACCTCGGTCAGCATCAGCACCGCGACGCTGTCGTCGATCGCCGCCTCGACCTGCTCGGGCTCGACCACCTTCAAGGCTGCGCGATCGCCGAGCATGCGGACCAGGCCCTGCGCCATGTAGAGATCGGACGGGAAGTTGCCGCTGTCGGACAGGATCACGCGGCGGCTCGGATTGAGCGACAGCGCCGCGGCGAGCGCCTGATACACCTTGATCGAGAGCGTATCGCCCATGACCACCGTGCCGGGCGCAGCGCCAATCAGCCGCGCGACGCGATCGCCGACGCGGCGCGGCTGCACCATCCAGCCGGCGCTGTTCCAGCCGCGGATCAGTTCGCCGCCCCACTCCGCCTCGATCATGCGGCTGACGCGCGCGGACACGGCTGACGACAGCGCACCGAGCGAGTTGCCGTCGAGATAGATCACGCCTTCGGGGATCGTGAAGAGCGATCGGGTCCTGGAAAAATCGGTCATGCTGCTCCTGCTTCCGTCGCGGCCCTGCATGCACGATTCGCGCCGCATCCTGCCAGTGAACCTTGGCTGCGCCGCGGCCCGCACCGCGCCGGATGCATGGCTCCTCCTCGCACGTGTCCGTGACTCCTCGACACATTCCGGACGGGCGATCGCCGCCAGCCCGCGACATTGCCGCGCCACGGAGGGCTTGTCACGCGCGCGCCACGGCGCATGATACGGCGTCGCGATCCACCTGGAGAACCCGACATGCGCTTCCTGCTGCCGCTCGCCTTGCTGATGGCGCTGCTGACCCAGCCCGCCGGCGCGGCCGACGATGCCGGCGCCGCACAGAGCGTCATTCGTGCCCAGGAGCAGGCGTTCGCCCGCGACGATGGTGCAGCCGCCTATGCCCAGGCGGCCCCCGAGATTCAGGCGATGTTTCCCAGCGCCGACATCTTCATGACGATGGTCAAGAGCGGCTACCCGCCGGTCTACCGTCACCGCAGCTTCGAATTCGGTCCGTCACAGGTCGAGAATGGCACCATCGCGCAGCGTGTCCAGATCATCGATGCCGAGGGCGAGGCCTGGGAGGCGCTCTACACGCTGCAGACGCAGCCCGACGGCAGCCTCAAGATCACCGGCTGCTCGCTGCTGAAGGCCGGCCAGGCGGTTTGAGCACGTGCGCATTCAGCGCGTCGGCGCCGGCGGCCCGCCGTGCTGCTGGCGCCATTGCAGGAACTGGCGGAACAGCGCGCTCCGCTCGGTCGGATCGTTGGACAGCTGCCCGCCGCTCTGGCGTACGAAGCTCTCGAACTGCGCCTGCTGCACGTCGGCGACTTGCGGCCGCGGCACGTCGGCGACCTGCGGCCTCGGCGTCATGTTGCGCGCGAGCAGCCAGTCGTCCGCGGCCTTGAAGCGCTTCCAGCCCGGAATGTTGGCGACGATGCTGGACTCCTTCCATTTCGGATGCCGCGGCGGCTTCATGAACTCGTCGTAGTTGGCAAAGAACGCCTCGACGAAGCGCGCCACCTTGCGATAGCGCTCGGTATTCTCCGGCCAGTTGTAGCTGACCAGCAGCATGCCGATCGCCACCGTCTCGATCGTCTCGCCGGGATTGAGCAGGTTGGGATATTCCTCCGACGCCAGCGTGGTCGGGAGATAGAGGTCCTGCAGCCGGCGGTCATAGGGGATCGTCACCAGATGCAGGGCGCGGTTCTCGTTGCGGATGTTGCGGGCGAGCTGGAACACCTTGCCGGTCGAGACGATGTAGGCGTCGGCCTCGCCGTCGATCAGCTTCTGGATCGATTTCGCATCATCCGTCGCATAGTCGAACGACGCGGTCATGCCGAGCCGGTTGAAGATCACGCGCGCGGAATAGAAGCCGACATCGGTCGGCGCGATCACGCGCTTGCCGTTGAGGTCGAAGATCGAGCGGATCGAGGACCGCGCGATGACGTGGATCTCGTTGTGATAGAGCCGCGCGATGTAGCGCAGCTGCGAGGTGATGTCCGGGATGCCGTATTGCAGGCGGTAGAATTCGGGCACGTCGGCGGCGACCGCGCCCATGTCGATGCTCTTCAGGAACAGGATGTCCGAGACGTTGCGCACCGGGCCCTTGCCGAGCACCGGCAACACGCGGACGTTGGTCTGGTCGTCCAGCACGCGCGCCATGTCCGAGCCGAACACCGAGGTCGCGCCGCCCGCGGGCGCCGTGATGATCGTGACGGTGCCGTCGTTGACGTCGTTCGGGTTCGGCAGCCGCCACACGTCAGGCCCGCTGCCGGGCGCCGGCGACAGCGACGCCGGCAGACCGGCAGGCCGCGGCGGCGCAGGAGGGATGGCGGCGGCGGTGGGCTTGGCCGGCGCCGGGGCCACCGGAACGATCAGGGAGCGGGTCGCCGCCGGACGTTGCGGCGGTGGGGTCTGCGGTTGTGGCCAGATCTGGGCTGCCGCATGGCTCGTCAGGAGCCCGATTGCGAGCGCCGCGAACGCCAATCGCGAAGCAGCATGTGAAACGATCGACATAGCGCAACGGCCTCCTGCACCATCGCGATGCCGCCGCAACGATCCCGACCATCCGGAGCTTTCACCTCGCCGCTTTGTGTCAGCCAGCGACGGGCGACCGCGGCCTCGGCTGAGACCTCGCGACAATCCACCTCGCGATGCGAAACGCGAGGTCCCAATGGCCCCCGGGCTCCGATCGAGATCATAGTTGCGTGATTTGATTCGATCGTTTTGCGGCGCCGACCGGGATTTTGTATGACGGCGTGCATATGACTCTCAGAAGGGAGTCTGACTGTGGCCGCCGCACAACACTCTTGGGTCTATCCTTGCGGTCAGGCCGCCAGCCTGTGTTGCCGCCGCGCCAGGATCAGCAGCGTCACCACGATCGCCAGATTGAGTCCGTTCCAGGCGATGCCATTGGCGAAGGCGGCGGAATAGGATCCTGTGGCGTCGAAGATCACCCCCGACACCCAGCCGCCGAACGACATGCCGAACACCGAGGCAAAGATGATGATGCCGACGCGGGTGGCCGCCTCGCGCGCCGGCATCGCCTCGCGCACGATGATGGCGTAGCTCGGCACGATGCCGCCCTGGAACAGGCCGAACATGCCGGAGATCAGATAGAGCGACGTCAGCCCGTCGAAGAACAGGTAGAACAGCAGCGCAAAGCCCTGCGCCAGCGAACCGATCAAGAGCGTGCGCATGCCGCCGACGCGGTCGGCGAGGAAGCCCGAGCCGATCCGGCTGACGATGCCGAGCGCCATCATCAGCGACAACATCTGGGCACCGACGGCGACGCCATAACCGAGATCGCCGCAATAGGCGACGATATGCACCTGCGGCATCGCCATCGCCACGCAGCAGGCGATGGCGGCGACGCTGAGCAGCACGGTCAGCGCATTGGTGGAGATCGGCACGCTCAGCTGCGGCGGCGCGGCCTGGCTATGGTCATGCGCGCCGGAACCGCCCATGCGGGCACGCAACACCAGTAGCAGCACGCTCATCGTCACCGCACAGAAGATGCCGAGCGCGACATGGGTGGCACGCCAGCCGATCTGCTGCACGCCGAAATTCACCAGCGGCGGCCACACCGTGCCGGCCACGTAATTGCCGGACGCCACGATGGTGACCGCAAGCCCGCGATAACGCTCGAACCAGTGCGAAGCCTCCGCCATCAGCGGCGCAAACGTCACGGACGAGCCGAGCCCGATCAGGAAATACACCGCCTGGAACTGCCACAACGTCACCGAGGCGCCGGCGAGCAGATAGGCGCACGCCGTGCAGGCGATGCTCAGCGCCATCGCGGTGACGATGCCGAACCGGTCGGTGATGCGGCCGACGATGACGCCGCCGAGGCCGAAGCCGAACATCGTCAGTGTGTAGGCCAGCGAGACCGCGCCGCGGCTCGCGGCAAACTCGGCCTGCACCGTCGGCAGCACGACGACGACGGTCCACATCCCGGCGCCGCCGATGGACCCGATGACGAGCGCGAGCACCAGCCGCGCCCAGGCTTGGCGCGAGTCCGGAACGAAGTGAGGCGCTTCCTCGAATCTTGTGTTGGGTCCGTGCACGATGGCAGCAACTTCGTTGCCGCATCCCATCCGGTCAAGCCACATTGCTGCAGCATTGGCCATGCAGAAGCAGCGCAACAGAGGGATTCGTGACAAATGCAGGCATGGCGAGACGGCAGCTGCTGCTCAGCCCTCTTTGCGGCGCAGCGCCTCCTGGGCTAGACTGCTCACCGAAACGGAGCGATTTGCGCGCGGATGTCACTGGGACTGACACGGAGAATGCGGGTTCTGGCGGGACGGCTGCTTGTCCTCGCCTACCTGTTCTGCGTGCTCAGCCCGGGCGTGGCGCTCGCGCTCGCCCACGGGGCTGCGCCGTGCCTCGACGAAGCGGTCGTTGCCGCCTCTCATCATCACGGCGCTGATCATGCGATGGCCGACGGCGTGATGCCGCAGATGCATACCGCTCACGCGCATCATCATGACCATGCAACGGCCGATGCCGGCCTTCATACCGGGCAGGTCCCTGCGCCCGCGCCCACGCATCACGATCACGGCAAGACGCCGGGGCCCTGCTGCGCGATGATGTGCGCTGTCGGACTCACGGCGGTGATGCCGGCCGTCACGCTGCCTTCGCCACTCGCCGCAGCCAGCGAAGCCGCCCGTGAAACCCGCCTGCCCGGGCGCATGCCAGCGCGGCTCGATCGTCCCCCCATCGTCCTGGTCTGAGCGAACGACGCGGGGCCGCGCGCGGCAAGCGCGCGTCCTGTCGCTGATCATCGACAGACCCAAGGACACCTCATGTTGTCGCATCCAAAGGCGACGCCTGCGGCCGGACATCCGGCGCGGCGCGGCCTGCCATTTCCAATGCTGTTGTGCGCGTCGGCGCTGCTGGTGACGCTGAGCGCCTGCCAGCCGCGCACGGTCGCGCTATCCGGCCCTGATCCGGCTGACCCTGCAGCCCGGGCGGCGCCCATGCGCGCCGCCTCGGCAACCGCGCCCTACACCTCGCTGCGCCCGGTCGCCCCCGCGGCATGGGGACCGCGCAGCGATCCCGGCGAGCCGCGCTCCGAACCGAGCCGTTAGGAGCAGACGCATGCCAGGACTCCTCAGGCGCGCGGCGCTCGCCGCGGCCCTCACGCTCGGCGGCTGCGCCTCGTTCTCGCCCGATGGCGGCATGAGCGTCGTCGCCGACATCACCGGCCGCACCATCGGCAAGGACGTCACCTCGGTCCGCAGCGCTGATGACGCCGAGCGCGTCGGTGCCGTGACCCGCACCCTGCTGGCACGGACGCTGTCGAGCGATGCGGCCGTGCAGCTCGCGCTGCTCAACAACAAGGGCCTGCAAGCCGCCTATCATGAGCTCGCGCTGAGCGACGCCGACCGGGTCGAGGCCAGCCTGCCGCCGAACCCGACCTTCTCGCTGATGCGCATCAGCGGCGATGGCGCGCTGGAGGCCGAGCGCCAGGTTGCCGGCGACATCCTCGCGCTCGCCACCCTGCCGCTGCGTTCGGAGATCGCGCGCGAGCGCTTTCGTCAGGCGCAGCTGAAGGCGGCGCTCGCCACCTTGCGGCTCGCCGCGGAGGTCCGCCGCGCCCATGTCCGCGTGGTGGCCGCCAACGAGCAAGTGGCGCTGCTGCTCGAGGCGCAATCGGCCGCGGAGGCGACGGCGAAGCTCGCCCAAAAGCTCGGCGAGACCGGTGCGCTCAACCGGCTCGACCAGGCGCGCGAACAGGTGTTCTACGCCGAGACCACCGCGGAGCTCGCCAGCGCCCGCCGCGCGGCCGGCAGCGCACGCGAGCGGCTGATCCGGCTGATCGGCCTGTGGGGCGACGATCTCAATTTCCGCCTGCCCGAGCGGCTGCCCGCGCTGCCGCGGCGGCCGCTGACGCAGCCCTTCGTCGAGCGCGACGCGGTCGCGCATCGCATCGATCTGCAGATCGCGCGGCTCGAGCTCACGGCGCTCGCAACCTCGCTGCAGCTCAACGAGGCGGCGCGCTTCGTCACCCTGCTGGATCTCGCCGGCCTCGACCGCAAGACCGTCGAGCCCGACGGCCGCGTCATCCGCGAGCGCGGCTATGATGTGCAGTTCCAGATCCCGATCTTCGACGGCGGCGAGGTCCGCGTGCGGCAGGCGGCGGAGACCTACAACATCGCCTTCAACCGCCTGACCGAGCGCGCCGTCACGGTGCGGTCCGAGGCGCGCGATGCCTATCGCCGCTATCGCGCGGCCTACGACATCGCCGGCCACTACGCCCGCGAGGTGCTGCCGCTGCGCCAGATCATCAGCGAAGAGATGCAGCTGCGCTACTCCAGCATGCAGGTCGACATCTTCGCGCTGCTGCTGGAGGCGCGGCAGCGCCTCGCGTCACGCCGCGCCGCGATCGACGCCGTCAGCGATTTCTTCCTCGCCGAAGCCGAGCTGTCCGCCGCGGTGAATGGCGGGGTCACGACGGCCGAGGACAGCGTACAGCAGACCGCGAGCACGCTCGCGCCCACCCATGACTGACAGGAGCGCACCGATGTTGTCACGCCGAACCCTGCTCGGCTCCGCGGCGCTGGCCAGCGCCACGGCCGTCTCCGGCCGCGTCCAGGCTGCTGCCATTCCCGAGGCCCCGACCATGGACAAAGCGGTGATGCAGCCGCCGCTGCGTCCCACCTCCGGCCCGGACTATCAGCCGGTGGTCACGCTCAACGGCTGGTCGCTGCCATCCCGCATGAACGGCGACTGGAAGGAATTCCATCTCGTCGCCGAGCCGGTGACGCGCGAGTTCGCGCCCGGCATGGCCACGCATCTGTGGGGCTATAACGGCCAGTCGCCGGGCCCGACCATCGAGGCCGTCGAGGGCGACAAGGTCCGGATCTTCGTCACCAACAAACTGCCGGAATACACCACCGTGCACTGGCACGGCGTGATCCTGCCCTGCGGCATGGATGGCGTCGGCGGCCTGACCCAGCCGCACATCAAGCCCGGCAAGACCTTCGTCTACGAGTTCGAGATGAAGCATGCCGGCACCTTCATGTATCACCCGCATGCCGACGAGATGGTGCAGATGGCGATGGGGATGATGGGCATGATCGTCGTCCACCCGCGCGCGCACCAGCCGCCGCCGGTCGACCGCGACTTCGTGTTCGTGATGTCGAGCTACCGCATCGAGCCCGGCAGCTATCTGCCGAAGGTCAACGAGATGACCGATTTCAACCTGTGGACCTGGAACGCGCGGGTGTTTCCCGGCATCGATCCCATGCCGGTGCGGCTTGGCGACAAAGTGCGCATCCGCATCGGCAATCTCACCATGACCAACCATCCGATCCATTTGCACGGCCACAAGTTCAAGGTCACAGGCACCGATGGCGGCTGGATTCCGGAGGTGGCGCAAGTCCCGGAGACGACCACCGATGTGCCGGTCGGCACGGTGCGCGTGCTCGACTTCACCGCCGACAATCCCGGCGACTGGGCGTTCCACTGCCACAAGTCGCATCACACGATGAACGCGATGGGCCACGACATGCGCAATTTGATCGGCGTATCCAGGGCCGAGCTGGCGCGGGCCGTCGGCAAGCTCGCGCCGGATGGCATGGTGATGGGCCACACCGGCATGGCGATGGGCAGCATGGAGATGCCGGCGCCCGACAACACGCTGCCGATGATGACGGGCACCGGGCAGTTCGGCCCGATCGAGATGGGCGGCATGTTCACGACGGTGAAGGTGCGCGACGGTCTCGCCCGCGACGACTATCGCGACCCCGGCGCCTATCAGTTTCCTCAAGGCAGCGTCGCCTATGAGGTCGCAAGCGCGCCGGAGCCGGTGCGCCGGAGCGAGAGCGCGACGACACAGACCCGTCCGCGGCGCTGAGGACAGCCAGCTGCGCATGGATCAACATACTCTCATCAAGGGGACCTCAATGAAGACTGGATCTGCGATCGGTGCAGCGGCTGCGGCCGCCCTGATGCTCATTGCGCCGACGCACGGCCATGAGCAGCACGGGCCATCAGGCTATTCCGCCGGCGAGCCCGGCGATGCCAAGCAGCCGTCGCGCACCATCGAGGTGCTGCTCAGCGAGATGGAGTTCGCGCCGGCGCGCATCGAGGTCAAGCGCGGCGAGCAGATCCGCTTCGTGCTGCGCAACACGGGCAAGGAAGACCACGAATTCCTGCTGGCCACCAAGGCCGAGAACCTGAAGCACGCCGCCGTCATGAAGAAGCATCCGCATATGGAGCACGACGAGCCGAACGGCGTGCGGCTCGCGCCGAACAAGACCGCCGAGCTGGTGTGGCGCTTCACCAAGGCCGGGACGTTCGAATATTCCTGCCTGATCCCCGACCATCGCACCTACGGCATGACCGGCCACGTCACCGTCAAGTGACGATGCTCGCTGCGTAGGATTAGAGCCCGGTAGGGCGGATTAGCGTTAGCGTAATCCGCCGCGGTCGCGCCGCTTGGCAATATGGCGGATGACGCTCCGACAATCCGCCCTACACCCCCCTTCCAACCAACCAGGAAAAGGAGACACATGATGCGAACTGATCATCACCTCGCAGCCGCCGCCGCGCTGGTCCTCGCCCTCATCACCCCCGCCGTCGCCGCCGACACGATCAGCGGTGACGTCAAGAAGGTCGACGAGGCCAACGCCAAGATCACCCTGCATCACGGCCCGGCCAAGAGCCTCGGCATGGACGAGGCCATGACCATGGTCTACCGCGTCAAGGACGCCGCGATGCTCAAGGGCCTCAAGGCCGGCGACAAGGTGAAGTTCGAAGCGGTCGAAGAGCCGTCAGGCTATACGGTGACGAAGATCGAGAAGGGGAAGTAGCAGGACACTTTGCGAGCCCCGCTATCTCCACTGTCATTCCAGGCTCATCCGTGGGTGCAGATGCGCCCATGGATGCCCCGGAATGACGCGCGGATGGATGGGCGAACCCGCGGCCGGATGTGTTTGCAGTCAAGTTCTGATCATATGATTGCAGCTCCCTTCACGGAGCACGCGATGAAAGCCTATCTCGTCCTCGACCTCGCCATTCGCGACCTCGCGGCGTTCAAAACCTATATCGCGGCGATCCCCGCCTTCATCGCCAGGCACGGCGGCCGCTACCTCGTCGAGGGCGCGGTGCCCACACCTGTTGAAGGCGACTGGACGCCGGAGCGCATCGTGATCCTGGAATTCCCCTCGCGCCAGAACGCGACGGATTTCCTCGCCGATCCCGACATCCAGGACCTGTTCGCAATCCGGCACCGCACCACGACGAGCCGGCTGGTGCTGGTCGACGGCTGCGTGGAGTGAACCCTATCGACAGGACTTCGCGCGCTTGATCCTCATAAAAGCATGTGCAACGGATGTCCCGCTCTCTGTCTTGGCGAGAGCAACCTGCACCTCCACCGAAGACCTCAGATGCAACTCACCTCACTCCGCCGTGCAGCGATGCTTACCCTCAGCTGCGCCGCCGCCTGGCCAGCGCTGGCGCCGCGCCCGGCCTCCGCGGGCGCCGGCTTCTATGACCTGCGCACACTCTGTCAGCCGCTCGAGATCCACGGTGGATCGCCAGAGGAGAGCGCCTGCCTGAAGGAGATGACAGGCGCCGTCCGGCGCGATGGTCGCAAGCTGACGCTGGGCCTCGCCAACGGCAAGACCAAGGTCATCACCGACGCCAAGGAATGCGAGCCCGAGGGGCCGGAGGCCGATTGCATCAGCTACCGGCTGATCGGCCGCCTCGGCGACTGGCATTACATGCTGCTGGTCAGGCCTTATGAGTGCCCTTACGTGATGCTGGTCAACCGTCGCACCGGCGCCGAGACACCAATCGGCAGCGGTCCTTTTCTGTCGCCAAACGGCAAGCGCTTTGTGACTATCGATCCCCGCGACGATGGAAATTGCGGCATCGACTATCGCATCGGGATGTTTGCCTATGGCGACACCCCGAAGCTGGAATGGAGCTACAAGCCGGAAGGCCTCGAACAATATCAGGTCGATACCTGGATCGGCGACACGCGCGTTCGCCTGCAGGCCTCCGGGGAAACCGACAAGGAAGCGCCGACGGACCTGACGCGCACGGCGCAAGGCTGGCAGCTGAAGCGGCCGAACGGGGAGATGAGCATGGGGACGGCAGCGGCGGCGGCGCAAACGCCCTCACCTCAGCCTGCGACAGCACAAGGCTCCTCTGGTAGCCGGTGAGTTTGTCGCAACAGGCGTCGCATGCCTAACTCGTACGGATCGTCAGATCGTTCGTAGAGTCGTCAATGGCTGAGCTGTACTGGTCGACGGCACCGGAAACCGCGCGCCACTCTCGTAATAGCCAACCGACTTTATCCACCTCTTTGCGTGGAATTGCTCACCGATTCCACTAAGGGCAGCCTGCTCCAAAGTATCGAAGGCGGGTATTGACCGCGTTATGAGCCAATCATGATGAATTCGGCGATCCGGGACAAATTCGGGACAAATGTTCTTTGGACCGTTTGCGGAGGCTGACTCAACGCCCTACGGAGGGTCCGCTACGAGCCCTTGTCGACATTCCATTCTCCCCCAATATGAAAGACGCTACGGGCTGAGGCCCGCCCTGGAGAAACGAGATGATCCCAATTCTTGGCGACCGGATCACCGCGACCCTTCGCTCCCGAACGATGTTGGTTCTGGCGCTGGTAAGTCTCTGTTGTAGCATCGTGGCCAGCCTGACTTGGGCATACGTCCTCTATAGTCGAGAGGTGCACAATCTCGACTCGAGGGTGACTGCCACCCTGGTCTTGACTTTGGCCTTGGCCGGCGCGTCCTTCCTTCTGGCACGGTTTGCCAAAACGCGGCTTCGGACAGTCGCGTCAGCAAACGACGGCACGTGAGCCGAGGTGAGCCATGGCGCTTTGGTCAGCTCGGAGGTCGAGCGGCGGCGCCGCGATCGTCGCACGAGGTCCGGTAGCCCGGAGACGGCCGGACATTGACCAACTGCCGTTGAATGCCCGTAAACCATCAAAGGCAAAAGCCGGGCTTGGACTCGACAACTCGTCATCGTCCATTATTCATTCCAAGCTTGCCTCAAGAGCCATCTATCCTCCGTTCAACTCACGCGAGCACGGGTTGGGCGCGGTCGCAGTCTATGGCGAGACAAGGTTTGACCCATGCCGCGATTGCCGAGCCTGTTTTCGTTCTGGGCTCTCATTGCCTTTGCCGCGCTTGGGCTGCTGCAGCTGTTTCCGTTGACCGGAATCATGCTGATGCTGCTTGGCGGAGCGCTATGGTGTGGGCTCGCGGTACATGCGTTCCTGATCGGCCTCGGCGTGGAAGCGGCGCTGGGCCGCGTGCCGCGCATCCTTTTGGTCGTGCCTCTCGCAGCCTATGCCGCCTACTACATGACGTATCTGCAAGAGACACGCGACATCCGTGACAAGGCCGAGCAGATCCGGGCGAGCAATCCGTCGCGCGCCCTGCCTTTCGACCCCGCACGATATTCGCTCGTGCTGCCGACCAATTCCGCCCAGACGATTGCCGGGCGCTATGACGTCCCCGTAACCTATGACGCCAACCCGAATTTCCAGCCGGAGGGCTTTCTCTCGCATCGCCTTCTGGCTCGCCAACAATGCTCTGACGCATCCGCCGCGCAGGCCCGACTGCGCGCCCAGGGATCCCGCGCTGCATTCGGCCTCGTTCTACCGTTGCGCGTGGATGACAATGCTCTCGTGGCGACCTTCATCAAAAATGTCTGTCTATTGAACTTTCCAGAAAAACCACCGCTGCAGCCAATCGTCGTGACACGCCGCGGGGACGACACCGTGTGGCGGCGCGACCGCGGTATCCTCGAGCAAACAACCGAATTCAGCCTCGACGGCAAGGTATTCGCCACCTACCGTACGGCATCGGTGTGGAGGCTCTCGCCGGTCCCTCTCCTTCTGATCGGCTGCGCCTTGAACTCGGGCGCCCCGTCGTGGGATTGCTTTGCCAACTTCAACCGCACCTTGGAGACGGTCGATACGACGCCCGCCAACGTCGACAAGATGCTCTACGACCTGCCCGAGAGCATCGTGCTCGGCCTGCGCAAACATCTCGCCAGCGACTATGCCGACGACAAGGGCGACGACCAGTGGCAGCCGCTTTTGCAGCGAATTGATGATTATCAGCAGCGGCAGACGCAATTCGATCGCGATCACAATGCGGACCTGTTCGCGCAGTTTGTCGACTTCGTTCACGATAGCGCCGTCGAGACAAGCGGGACGGGCGTGTTCATCAACATCGTTTACAAGGGATCGATCGCGCCGCCCGGCAACATGGAGCACGCCGTGCTCGCGGCGCCCGAGAAGCTGGCCCCTCTCAGGGATGCCATTGTGGAGCGTTTCATTCAATTGACGGGATCCTCCATCGGCGTGAACAACAAATGGTACAGGCTGCTGGACAAGAGCCTCGTTGCGCTGCCTCGCGAGGCCTATGCGAGCATGACAGATGATCAAGTCAATCGGTTGCTCGAGGCACTTGGGGCTTCCAGAGGCTGGGATTATTTCCGTGAACTCTACCTCAGAATGACCGATGCCGGATTGCGGACAGAGCCGTTTTTCGAGCGCGAATTGGCCAAGCTGCAAAACAGAGGCGCTTCCAAATCGTTGGTGCCGGAGCTGGCGATCTGCCGCCTCGGGCAGGCCGACGAGCACACCAGAGAGATTCTGCGCAAGGCGTTCGCGGATACGTCAAACACCGACCAGTTCGACGATCCGGTCGAGCACAACTCAGCTGTGTTCGTCACGTTGCTCCGGCTCGGCGACGCGGCGGCGGCGCATGGCGCGCCGGCCAGCTTCACGCGGGAAGATGTCGTCAGCTGGTACGACGCCGTTCGCCAGGGCAAGGGCCGGACGGATGTCGGTCCGAACAATTGTAATGGCTGGGGACGATCGGGCTTTCGCGATATGAACTGGTGGCGGCGCTTCCCTCAGCCGCTCCGCGCCAGCCTCGTCTATCAGGACAAGGCGTGGGTCGAGGCCAAAGCGAATTGACGGACACGGGATGTTGCGCGGGAGCAGAGGCATTCAGGATAGCAACGGTCCTTCTGCCGCCAGCCAAATTCGTCGTCCGTCCCGCCGGCGACACTTCAGTGAGAAGAACCGGCGCCGAATGTCGTGCCGGCGCACGGCTCATTCGGAGCGTGCCACGAGCTGACGTTCAGGAGGCTGCCCAGGCGCTCGCGTTAGAGCCTCCCTGTCTCCGTTCGTGCCGTGTTCGGCAGTCATAGAACTGAGGACTTGACCTGGACGGCGTTCCCTCGCACTGATCAGCTACACGTTCGCGCGCATGGTGATGCTGGTTGGTCGGTCGAATCCTTCGTGCGCAGTCTCACCGATCTTCACGAAGCCCATGCGGCCAAAGGCCCCGTGATTTTCCGTCAGCTCAATGCGGGTTTGCAGCTCGAGCGCTTTCAGGCCCAACCGGCGCGCTTCCTCGCCGGCGGCGTCCACCAGCCGTCGCCCGATCCCTGCGCCTTGCAGGCCCGGTCGAACGGCAAGCTTGCCCAGATAGAGCGCATCGCCCTTGGGTCGCACAAACACGCAGCCGACAAGATCGCCTGCATCATCCGCCAGCAGCAGGGCCCCCTTTTCAGCGTCTTCCTGCATTGACTGCGGCGTGATCCGCAATGCGGATGACGGAGGGTCGATCCGTGCGTCCATATAGGCGAATGCTTCAAGGATCAGCGCGCGAACCTGTTCCCAATCACTGAAATCGGGAGGGGCGCGGCGAATGATGATGACCCGCGCATCGGGATTTTCTGATCTCATGGCCGCAATGTAGCTCATTCGGAATGGCGGGTGCTTGGCAGGCAACCCAGCCGCCGCGAGGACTGCGGCTGCCGTGCCGACAACAAGGAAAGAGCTGCCTATTGGAAGATCTCACCGTAGAAGGGTCAAGACACGAGCTGGTGCAGCGATACGTTTCGAGACTCGCAATCTCAAGCGCGTCCCATATGTCCTGCAATTTTCCTCTTTCATTTTTTCCGAAACCATGTATATCTCTCCCCGTCCTGCTTCCGCCGGAGGGGCGTGTCGCGACCGTCACGAGACGTGGGAGGTGGGATGCGATGGGCGCAGCGGGTCGCAGCGTGGCTTCGTGCCGCGCCGACGAACGGTTCGTTGCGCACGGCGAAATCGTGCGGTCCTGACACCCCGACGCTGGTGTCCCGCGGCGGCGTGCGTAAGCGCATCGTCGCGCATGGTGGCCAAGAAGCCCGGTGCACCAGGGAGACCACGTATAAGCCGTTCCAACCATTGCGCAGGGAAGGCCGGACGTTTTCGGCCAGACCTGTGGTGACTGCCGCCTGCTTTTTGTCTGCAGGCGGGCCACGGGCGCGGTCGGCGCCCGGCCTTCCCTGCGCCCTCCATCTGCTTCGAGGGCGGATCTGATGCACAGCTCGGGCGCAAGGCGCTGCGAGAGCGTGGTCGCATGTCTGGAGATATATCCATAGAGACGCACTGTCGTGGCAGACGTGACGAGACGTGGAGATCGATCGATGCAGCGCCCGACTCTTGCGTGCTCTCCTGGCGCTCTCTCCCGCATGCGGGGCCGATGCTGATGGACTTGAGCTTGCGGTCAGCAGCGGATCACACGTCGTCATCCGGCTGTGTCATGGTCGCCTGCCAGCAGGGCCGCAGAGGGCATCGTTCGAACCCAGGCCCCGGTGAATAATTCGTGAAATCAGGTTTTTGCCTTCCTCGACCACAGAAGATGCCCATGAATTTGCCTTTCAACCGTGGAGGTTCCGTCACTATACTCTTCTACCGGACCCTGTAGGCACGATGACATGCATTGCTTGGTTTGCGGGACGGCAAACCCTGCCGAGAACCGCTACTGCCACAGTTGCGGTGTCCCATTCTCGACGCGCTGCACCCAGTGCAGCCACCAGAATTGGCCGACGGCACGGTTCTGCGGCGCGTGCGGCGCGACGCTGGAGGCGAGGCCGGTCCGGTCGCGGACCGGACGGCAGGCCTTCGGCGAACGCAAACAGGCCACGGTGCTGTTTGCCGACATCGTGAGCTCCACGGAGCTGGTCGTCGGCCTGGATCCGGAGCAAGCGATGGAGCGCCTGGCGCCGGCGGTGGCGACCATGTGCGAGGCCGTCGAGCGCTGCGGGGGCACCGTCATCCGCACATTGGGCGACGGCGTCATGGCGATGTTCGGCGCCCCGCTGGCGCTGGAGGGCCACGCACTCCTGGCCTGCGAGGCTGCGTTACGCATGCAGGAGGCATTTCCTCCCCATGACGGCGGGCTGCGGCTGCGGCTCGGCCTGCATTCGGGAGAGGTGGTCTCGGAGCTGTCGGCCGGCGAGCTGAGCACCGATCGCGGAGCCCACGGTTCGACCATTCACCTCGCCAGTCGCTTGCAGCAGATGGCCGAGCCAGGCGGCATCTGCATCACGGAGGACTGCTACCGTCTGGTCCGCTCCTACTGCGACGTACGGCCGCTGGGACGCCATGCCTTGAAGGGGTTTCCCGAACCCTTGGAGATCTACGGTCTGCTCAGCTTCAAGCCCGCGGTCGCCAGCCAGCACTTCCGCGGCGCGAATCTCACCTCGTTCCTCGGCCGCGATCCCGAGATCGCCATTCTGCAGCGCGCGCTTCGGCGCGCCGAGAGCGCCGACACGCGCGTGATCGGCATCTCGGGTCCGCCCGGTGCGGGCAAGAGCAGGCTCTGCTTCGAATTTGCGCAATGGTGCCGCAGTCGCCAGGTCCCCGTGTTCGAAGCTCGCGCGCTGCTCTACGGCCATGCCACTCCCCTCCAGCCGGTGCTCGAATTGCTGCGGCTGTTTTGCCGGATCGCGCCCACCGACGATGCGGTGATCGCGCGCGATCGCATCCGCGAACGGCTTTCGACGATCGGCGCGGCATTCGATGCCGACTTTCCGCTGGTCTGCGAGTTTCTCGGTGTCGCCGACGACGAAAGCGCTCCGGTCCTGTTGTCGCTTTCGCCCAAGGCCAGGCATGGACGGCTGCTCGACATCATGCGCCGCATGGTCCGCGACAGCGGCAAGACGACATCCGTCATCATCTTGGAAGACCTGCATTGGCTCGACGAGGCCAGCGAGGACTTCGTCGGCACGCTTGTCGACGCGATCCGCGGCAGCCGGACGATGATCGTCCTGACCTTCCGGCCGAGCTACGCGGCGTCATGGATGCAGTGCGGCTACCATCAGCAGATTTCGCTCGCCGACCTCACACCCACCGAAACCGACGATCTCGTCCGCGATTTGATCGGCGATCGCCCCGAGCTGAATGACGTTCGCCGGCGCGTCGCGGAGAGAAGCGGCGGCAACCCGTTCTTTGCCGAGGAGCTCGTGCGCTCGCTGGCCGAGAACGGCAGCATCTTCGGTGATCCCGGCGACTACTCGCTCGGCTTCATCGCAGTCGAGAGCGCTCTTCCGACCACGGTCCAGGCCGTCATCGGCGCGCGTATCGATCGCCTCGTCGAGGCCGACAAGGCGATCCTGCAGATTGCCGCCGTCATCGGTGCGGAATTTCCGTGGGACATGCTCGAGAGGCTTTCCTCGGCGCCGGCCAGCGAGATCGAGAGGAGCCTGGAGGCGCTTTGCGATGCCGAGCTGCTGCAGCGACAGGCTGCGCCGGATGGGCGCTGGTATTCGTTTCGGCATCCTCTCATCCAGGAGGTCGCCTATGCCGCGCAGCTCAAGACCCGACGCAGCGCGCTCCACGCGTCCGTCGCCGACGCGATGCAGCACTTCTACAAGGATCGGATCGACGAATTCTCCGGTCTGTTCGCCTATCATTACGAGGCCGCGGGTCAGCTCGGCGAAGCCGCGAACTACGCAGCCCGCGCAGCAACCTGGGTCGGCTCCACCCATTCCGCGCAGGCGATCAAGCACTGGCAGAAGGTGCGCACGCTGCTGCAGAAGCAGGCCCGGTCAAGGGCCACCGACGAGCTGAGGATCATGGCAAGCGGCCAGCTCGCCTGGCTCGGCTGGAGGGAAGGTCTGACGGCCGACGAAGGCAAGCCGTTCATCGACGAAGCCCTGGCATGGTCTCGGGAGACCGACAACGGGATGATCCCGCTGCTGCTGCTCGTCGACGGCCGGATCAAGGTGACGAGCGGCAGCCCTGCCGACGCCTATGTCGAGCTCGTCAAGGAGGGGCTCGCCCTGCTCCGGGACGACCGGCAGGCCGGTCGCATTGCCACGCTGAACGTCGCCCTGAGCCAGGCGTATGGGTGGGCGGGGCTGCTGAACGACGCGCTCGCGGCGAACAGCGCGGCGGTCGCTGGGATGTCGCGGATCGAGAAGTTCGACCATCGCTTCCTGGGATACAGCGTCGAGCACTGGGCCCTGGGCCTGCGCGGGCGCATTCTCGCCAGACTTGGCCGCTTGGAGGAGGCCGCCAGGAACTTTGACACGCTGCTGGCGATCGAGGAGGACCTCCAGGATCCGACGGCCCGGCTGATCCCGCATCTCGGCTATGTCGATCTCGCCTGGTGCCTGGGTGACGCCGCCCTGGCCAAACGGCACGCGCTGCGGGTTGCGCAGATCGCCGAGAAGCATGGGAGTCCTTACCTCAGGGTGTTTGCGCTGGCCTGCACCGGCACCGCCAGAAGCGTCGCCGGCGACGTCGCGACCGCCGCGCATGACCTCGTCACCGGGCTCGAATTCCTGCGCAAGACCAAAGCGGCGATGGAGTATGAGCCGGAAATTCTGGCGAGCCTTGCGGACTGCCATTTCCGGAACGGCGATGCGGCGCGAGCCCTGGACGTCGCGAAAGAGGCCATTCAGCTCGCGCAGCAGCGCAATGCGCGCCTCCCCGAATGCCGCGCCTGCATCACCTGCGGCATGGCGCTGGTCGCCGAACGCGGTGTCGGCGCGACCGCAGAGGCCAAGGCGCTGTTCGCACGCGCCGAGCAGCTCATCCGGTTGACCGGGGCCAGCATCTACGAACCGGTGCTGGCCCGGGCCCGCGAGCAGACCGCGCTCAACGGCCACCATCCGGTGTGCTGATCAGCAACGTGAACTCGCGCAGGCCATAGCCGGCGACGACCTTGGCCGATGACCGGAGCCGATCCCTGGCAAACTGGACCCAGGGCTCCGGCATCGTACAGTACAGACGCTCCGGATCGGCATTCACCGGATCGGGCGTCATGAAGTTGACGGCGAGACCGCGGCGGCTGTGCGCATGCATGTCGACGAGGGTCTGGCCGACATAGCGCTCCCAGGTTTCGACCGGATGATCGAGCCTGACGTTGAAGATGCCGCTCGCCACCGAATAGTCGGCGACGCGGGGACTGTGCGCGGCAACCCTGAATCCGGCCCGGCTCAGGTCGCGCTGCAGCCGGTCCGCCTGGGCGATCATGGCCGGTGAGAGATCGAAGCCGAGATAATCGATCTCCGTCTCCCCATGATATCGGGAGAGATAGGAGAGCAAGGCTCCATAGCCGCATCCCACGTCGTTCAGCGCAAGCGGAGCCGAGAAGTCGCAGATTCTCAGGAGCTGCAGGAAGCGCACGTCCTGGGTAATGATGGAGTCCCAATCGGCGCCCGCAGGCACCGGACCAAAGGCGATGATCTTCTCGCTGTAATAGGACTCGACGCTCGCATGAATCTCGTCGAGCACGCGCGCGTCGCATTCCCGGTCCGGAGCCGCGCGCATCACGGCTTCCCGGCGGCTCCGGCTCCTTGCGGAAGGAGCGCCGCGCGCCCCGTCCAGGGCGTCATCGGGAACGAGATGGTCAGATAGTCGTCCTCCATATAGAGCAGAGGCTTGCCGTGATAGGCGAGCACGCGGGGGTCGTCGCCCAGCTTGTGCGTGGTGAAGTAGACCGGCTGCGGAACATCCAGTTCGAAGTTCTTCCGCAAAGCGGTCACGACACCCCGGTCCCCCGCTTCTCCTGTGTCGGTGCCATCCATCGCGAAACGCTCGCGCGAAAGACCGTTGAGATACGCGTAAAACTTGTTCTTGAGCGCCGGATTCCAGAAGCCGCCGAGCCCGAGCAGAGCAAAACTGTCTGCCAGCGAATGCTCGTCCGAAAAGATCGCAAACGCCTGGTGAAGCGACTTGAGCTCATCGATTCCGTCCATCAGCGGCAGGCTGAGCGGCGGCGACGCGGCTTCCGTTACGACTCGGGAAAATCGCAAATTGGCGAGGTCCAGCAAGCTTGAAATGAGATGATCGTCTTGACGAAAAAATGGCCCCATCGCGCCCCTCCGACATGTAGTCGACTGTTTTTGCCCCCTGAGATTGTAACCAGATTCAGCTCAAAGGAAACTTCATTTTGTGAGCTGAGATGCGGTCCGGCGGCGCCATCAATCGTGCGCGTTTGAATCATCTCCGATGCCGTCGACCTGCGTCTCGTCCGCAAACAGGTTGCGCGCACGGGCTCCGGAGACCTGGCTCAGGAGAAGGAGCACCAGTCTGGCCATGGCCCAGCGGGACGCGGCTTTCGGCGCGTTGCCCCCCCCCCGCCGGCCGCCTGCGTTAACCTTTTGCTAACCATAGCGCGGGCAAGCTTTGCCGCGTCGCGCGGCGCGTGGCCCGGCAGCGGACGACGTGTCCGACAATGTCTGGCTGCCGCGGCCGTCGGCACCAATGCCGCGATCGGCTCGACCTGCGGCCCGGCGGGCGCTCCGCCACGCGGCGGCAGGCCGTTTCGTACGCGCCACCGCAAAGTTCGCCCGGAGAGAAGCCTTGAGCACCGTCGGTTCGCGCGCCTTCCAGAAGGCACGGCAGGAAAAGAAGCAGAAGAAGCTGATCGAGACGCAGCTGACGGCGGCCTACACGGCGTTCCGCGCCGGGCGCCAGACGGATACGCAGGCGCTGTGCGCGAAGCTGCTGCAGGAGGTGCCGGACTGTTTCGATGCCATGCATCTGCTCGGCGTGTCGCTGGTCTCGGCCGCACGTTTCGCGGAGGCTGTGACCTTCCTGGCGCAGGCCACGGCGCTCGAGCCGAACTCGGCCGACGCGCAGTCCAATCTCGGCTGGGCTCTGGTCAATTGCGAACGCTACGCCGAGGCCCGCACGGCGCTGGAGCGGTCGCTGGCGCTGAGGCCGAATGCACCGATCACCTTGCGCAATCTGACCATCGCCCTGCTGCGGCTGAAGCAGGGCGAGGCCGCGCTGGCCACGGCAACGCGGGCGCTTGAGCTGAAGCTGGATGACGTCGATTCCTGGTGCAACCGCAGCGTCGCCGAGCTGATGCTGCGGCGCTGGGACGCCGCCGCCGCCAGCGCCGAACGCGCGCTGACGTTCAACCCGACCCATTTCGAGGCCATGGTCAACAAGGGCCTCGCGCATCTCGAGCTGCATCATTTCGAGCTGGCGGAAGCGACCTTCAATGCAGCGCTCGCCGCGCGTCCTGTTCATGCAGAGCTCCGGGCGCATCGCGGCCGGTTGTACATGCTGTCGGGACATACCGACGCGGCCGAAGCGGATTTCGATGCCGCCGTCGCGCTGGATCCCGGCCTGCAGCTGGGCTGGCAGGGCAAGGCGCAGATCTCGATCCTCAAAGGCAATGTGGCGCAGGCGATGGCGGCGTGCCGGCGCGTGCTCGACGCCAATCCCGCCGCCCAGACCGCCCTCACTTTGCTCGGCGCCTGCCTCGGGCGGCTCGGCGACGTCGCCGGCGCGATCGCGCAGTTCGATCAGGCGCTGACGGTGCAGCCGGACTACGACGAGGCGATCACCAAGAAGATCTTCTATCTCGACTTCCTCTCCGGCGCCGACTTCGCCGTTCAGCAGGCGGCGCGGCAATATTGGTGGATGGCGGTCGGCTCGAAATTCCCGCGCCGCAAGCTTGCGCCCCGCTCGCTCGATCCCGATCGGCGCATCATCGTCGGCTACGTCTCGGCCGATTTCCGCATGCACTCGGCGGCCTTCGCCTTCCTGCCGGTGCTGCGCGGACACGACAAGACCCAGATGCAGGTCAACTGCTACTCGACGTCGCCGCGGCACGACGACTTCACTGCGCAATTCAAGTCGATCGCCGATGTCTGGGTCGAGGCGTCCAGCCTCTCCGACGACGAGCTCGCCGACCGCATCCAGGCCGATGGCGTCGACATCCTGGTCGATCTCTCCGGCTACACCACCGGCATGCGGATGCCGGTGTTCGCGCGCAAGCCGGCGCCGATCCAGGTCACGGCCTGGGGCAGCGGCACCGGCACCGGCCTTGCGACGATGGACTACTTCTTTGCCGATCCGGTCACCGTGCCCGAGAGCGTCCGGCCGCTGTTCGCCGAGCACGTCCACGATCTGCCGTCGGTGATCACGATCGATCCGCTGCTCGATGTTCCGCCGTCGCCATTGCCGATGCTGCAGAACGGTCATGTCAGCTTCGGCGTCTACAACCGTATCGACAAGATCTCCGACGAGGCGATCGCGCTGTGGGCGCGGCTGCTTGCCGAGGTGCCGGACGCCGTGCTCGTCATCAAGCATCTCGCGCTCAACGATCCCTTGGTGCGCGATGGTCTGATCGGCCGCTTCGTCAGCCGAGGCGTGCCCGAGGCGCGCCTCGTCTGCCTCGGCGCCAGCGAACGCAGCGAGCATCTGCGCTCCTACGGACGCATCGACATCTCGCTCGATCCGTTCCCGCAGAACGGCGGCGTCTCGACATTCGAGTCGCTTTACATGGGTGTACCGGTCGTCGCCAAGCTCGGCGCCGGCGCGGCCTCGCGCGCGGCAGGGGGCATCCTGACCGCGGCGGGGCTCGCCGACTGGGTCGCCGATGATGACGACGGCTACATCCGCATCGCCAAGAGCTTCGCCGCACAGCCGGAGCTGCTGGCGAAGCTGCGCGGCGAGCTGCCGGCCATGGTCGCGCGCTCGCCGGCCGGCGACGTCGCCAACTACACGCGCTGCGTCGAGGCGGGCTATCGGCAATTCTGGCGCACATATTGCGCAAAGGGAGGCGGCTGATCGAAGCGGCTCTCCGCACCCGCCCGCTCGGGCCCGAGCCGCGGGCTCAGATCGCACCGACGCGCGTCAAGTGCACAACCAGGAGATGCAGAAATTTCGACGATGCCATTTTGACCGGGTATATCCCCGCGGCCCCTGATCCCTGCATCGATGGGCCGGCCCCGTCCTCGATAGAGCGCAATCAAGGATATGGCTTTTTGGTGGCAACGATCGCCGCGGCCGCCGCCTGATCTACGACCAACCGGCGAGTAGTAGACCCCTCTCACCGACCGGGGAGATAATCAGGGAGAAAAAACGCCGGCTTTGCGATCGCAGTGCGGCCGGCAACGGAGGACGAGGGGAATGCGGGGCGCGGTGTTGAGTTGTGTTGTTGCGGCTGGCGTGGCTCTGGCGGCGCTGGCGCCGGTCGCCGCGCAGACCGTGCGAGCGCCGAAATCGGCGACGGCGGCCGCCGCCGGCGAAGGCGGCAAGCTGCAGGAGTCCAACGAATGGACGGTCGGCATCGCCGGCGGCCTGCTCGAAGGCACCAACATCCGTTTTGCCGCCGAGATGGCCAAGGTGCTCGACGACCGTCCGAACCTGCGCGTGCTGCCGATGGTGACCTATGGCGCGCTCGGCAACATCGAGGACCTGCTGTATCTGCGCGGCGTCGACGTCACCATCACCTCGGCCGACGTGCTCGACGAGTTCGTGCGCAACGGCACGCTCGCCAACATCAAGAACCGCATCCGCTACATCTGCTCGTTCTACATCAACGAGATGCACGTCTACGTCCGCCCCGAGATCAAGACGCTGGAGGATCTCCAGGGCAAGAAGGTCAGCTTCAACACGGTGGGAAGTGCTGCGAACCTCACCGGCGGCATCGTGTTCGACCGGCTCAAGATCGGCGCGGAGAAGGTGTTCATCAACAATTCGGTGGCGCTGGAGAAGATGCGGACCGGCGAGATCGCCGGCGTCGTGCACGTGACCGGCAAGCCGACCGACCTGTTCGCCAAGTTCAAGCCCGAGCCCGGCTTCCACTTCCTGCCCGTCCCGTTCGCGCGCAGCCTGCAGGATTACTACGTGCCGACCAAGCTGACGTCGCAGGACTACCCGAACCTGCTCAAGCCCGGCGAGACCATCGAGACGATCGGCGTGCCGCAGGTGCTGGCGGTCTACAACTGGTCGCCGGAGACCGAGCGCTATCGCCGCGTCTCGCGTTTCGTGGAGTATCTGTTCAAGCGGTTCGACCAGTTCAAGCAGCCGCCGTTCCACCCGAAATGGAACGAGATCAACCTCGCCTCCTCGCTGCCCGGCTGGACCCGTTTTCGCGCGGCGGAGGAGCTGCTCGCGAGCACGCGTTCGCCAGAGGCCGACGTCGCCGTCAAGCAGCAGTTCGATCAGTGGATGAGCGCCAAGACCACCCCCGGCGGCCGGCGGATGAGCGAGGACGAGACCAGGGTGCTGTTCGAGCAGTTTCGCGACTGGATGAAGCGCGATGGCGGCCAGCCGGCGCGCTAGCGCCGCTGCTTTCGCAAGCTACGGCGCGACGGGCCTGCGCCGCAGCTCGTCCGGTGCATCGGGCTGCGCCAGCGGATGCGCGGACGCAAATGCTGGCGTGACCATGGCAGCCTCGAACACGCGCCTGAGCGTCGGCGCCGAGGCGAGATCGAGGCCCTGGTTGAGCGCGAAGGTGACGTGGCCCGCGAGGCAGATGTCCGCCGTCGTCGGCGCATCGCCATGGCAGAAGCGGCCGGTCGCGGCGTGGCCGGCGAGTTGCGCCTCGACAGCGACGATCATCTCCGCGGCCCAATGCCTGAGCCAGGCCGTGCGCGCGCGGTCGTCGACATGCAGCACCTCGGTGAGATAGCGCTGCACCCGGGGCGTCGTCAGCGGATGCGCGTCGCAGGCGATCATCGCCGCCAGCGCCCGCACCCGGGCGCGGCCCTTCGCATCGGCCGGCAACAGCGCCGGTGCCGGAAAGACCTCGTCGAGATAATCGAGGATCGCGAGCGACTGCGTCAGCACCGTGCCGTCTTCGAGCTCCAGCGACGGCAGCGCCATCTGCGGGTTGAGCGCGGCATAGGCCTCGCCGCGATGCTGCCGACGGTCGATATCGACCGGCACGAGCTCGTACGCGACGCCCTTCAGATTGAGCGCGATGCGCACACGAAAGCTCGCAAGCGACCGCCAGAACGAATAGAGCTTCATGCGGATGCTCCCCGGAGGACGTCCGATTGTGCCTCAGGGTCCGCCCGCCGTCACTCCGCGCCCGGCGTGAAATCCTGGTCCGCCACCGCGGCGCCCTGCGGCACCTTGATCACGACGACAGCCCGGTTGAGCGCCTGGTGGCACGAATTGCAGGCCGCCGTGAGGTCCGCATAGGACTGTTCGAAACGGCCGATGTCCTTGACCTTGATGGCCTGCGCCAGCTCGTCGAACGGCTGCTGCGTCACGGCGGCGTTCATGTCGGCGAACGAGTTGCCGTCGACCAGCGGCTGCGCCCGGCTGACGCGGTTGAAGGCGCCCTTCAGATTGCTGAGCTCGTAGGCGCTGAACGCCCAATTGCCGGCGTGGGCGGCGATCCACAGCCGGATGTGGCGCGGCTGGATGGTCGCGATCATCAGGTCGCTGACGGTCGGCACATAGGCAGGCGCCGGCGGGGGCGCTTCCGCGCGCAGGCCGGCCATGGTCGCAAGCGAGGCAAGCCCTGCGGCTACAGCCGTCAGCCGTACGCTGCGGCGAAGCGTCTCGAAATTCATCTAATGTACTCCCATTCATTTAGAATTATTCTAAAGAATGGCTGCAGCCGTCGCCAATGGATTTCGGTGATCGCAACGATCAGAAATTCTTGATGGCGCGCGCCCGACGGCAATTTGCGGTCTCGCCACGATGCGCGCACTGGCGGCTGCTCGTTCATTGGCCGGGCCTGCCTCACGCGCTGCCCTTGATTGGCTTCAGGGCCGCGCAGCCCACCGGCCGTCGTCGTCAGAGTCGCAATGGCGCGGGGCCCGTCGGCTTTGCAGCGGGCGCCGCTTCCGGTGACGGCCTCGGCGAGGTCATTCGCAAGCGCGCTCGGCAGCGATCGGCACCAGACCCAGACGGGTGCGATGTGGTGTCATCTGGCGCCGATCGTCCGGCGCAGCCACGCGTCGACGATCGCGGTGGCGGGATGGCTGGCATTGCCGAGTTCGCGGTTGATCTCGATGTGGCCGCGCAGCCCGGTGCCGCGGACAGCTTCGACCTCGGCCGGCGTTCCGGCCTGCATCAGGGCGGCGCCGAGCGCCTCGGATTGCGCCGTGCCGTCGGCGCGGTCGACGTGGAGGATCAGGAAGGCCGGCGCATTCGGCTTGGCGGCCTGCAGCGTCGGCGACAGCGCCCGCTGGCGCGCGGGATCGGTGCCGAACGCCTGGATGTAGGTGTCCGTCATGAAGCGGCCGCTGTCGGCGATCTGGCGCGCAACGTCGTAGCAGGCGCCATCGAGCGCGACGATGCCGCCGACGTCGCGCAGCGACAGCCCGGCCGCGGCCAGGTAACGCGGATCGGTCCCGACCAGCGCCACCAGATGGGCGCCGGCACTGTGGCCCATCAGCACGATCCGCGCGGGATCGATCCCGAGCCGCCCGGCATTGTTGCGCAACCACGCCACCGCCGCGGCGACATCGGCCGCCTGCTGCTCGACGCTCGCCGAGGGCACCAGGCGATAATCGATCGAGGCGAAGGCATAGCCCTGCGCCAGCAGATGCTCGACCTTCGCAGCCCCGGTCGCGTTGCGCTTGTCGCCCCGCATCCATCCACCGCCATGGACGAAAACGACCAGCGGAGCCGCGGTGCCTCCCCTCGCCTGCCAAAAATCGAGTCTCTGCAGCGGATCGCTTCCATAAGCATATTCTGCGGCCGGCGCGATCCTGCTCTCTGCCTCCCGCGCCGCCATCCGCGCCTGCAGCCGCTCCAGGAATGGCCCCGCAAGCGCAGGCGACAGAGAAGCCGGCTGCAGGAGCCACAGGCCCGCAGCTAACAGAAGAGGAAATGTCGAACGCAACATCGCATGCTCCATCATCGTGAGACGATAGCAGCACGTGTTGCTTAATGAAGGCCGCACGCGGCGTTGTTACAAATTGGCAAGAACGGGCACGTCCGCGGAACTACGGGAGCGGCGCGGCATCACCGGGATGACCGCCGCCGTCAGCGTCAAGCTGGATCGAGCCCCTCCGGAAGGCTGATCCAGATGACGGTCTGCGCCTCCGGAGAATGCAGCGTCCGGTGTCCCTTGCCATGCGTGTCTTCGAACAGGATGAAGCCGCCGGCCGGAATGTGCCTTCGGTCTCCGTCGCTGGTCTGGTAGTCCGCCGATCCGTCGAGCCGGACGGTGAGCGAGCGCCGCGGCACGGTGTGCCAATCGACCAGCCCTGCCCCGGCCGGAATCCGTGTGAAGCTGATATGCGTGCTCGCATATCTCGCGGACACGTCGAAAACCGCGGCCTCCGGGTGAACCTGCCGCGTGCTTGTCGGAATGTCGACCTCGTCGAAATGCGACTCGCCATCGGCGGTCGCGTAAACCCGCGGGCATTTCATCACAGGCCCCCTTCCGGCGAGCGTCATCGTAATCCGTCTCCGATCCCAGACCGGATGGCAGGGTATCATCCAGCGCGGCCGCGATCTGCCCGCCGGCGATACGCGCGCAGAAAAAGCGCCCCACCTCCTGATATTGTATTTGTGTCACGATACATCTTATAATTGATCCGTGCGTGTCGCGCCGCCGGCGTCCGGCGGAAGACCGACAGCCGAAGAGACACGCTGCAGGGGAGGAACAGGATGACGCACAATCCCGGATTCCAGTTCGCGGAAGCGGAGCTTCTGCTCGAGATGGCGCAACATGCCTATGCCGGCACGCCCTCGCTGACGGAAGCGGTGGGAACATGCGGCGTCCCTCCCGTCCCCGAGCCGAGCAAGAATTGGACGATCTGCGCCGACCTGACCCCGAGCAGCGCCACGCTGCTCGATAATTACTGGCAGGTCTGGCAGAACCAGGACGACACCACTCAATACGCGATCGCGGTGCGCGGCACCGTCGCAACCGACGCCAGCATTCTGGCCGACCTGCTCTTTCCGCTGATCAACGCCCGCTTCGACCTCAAGCTCGACTCGATCACGCTGCCGTTCCATCTGGCCCGAGACGAGGGCGACAGCGCCGTGAAGGCCGGCGTGCATTCGGGCTTCGCACTCAGCCTCGTGCTGATGCTGTTGACGACAGACCGCCCGCTGCTCGCGACGTTGCTGTGGCTCGCGGGGGCGGCCAAGACCGTCTACATCACCGGACACAGCCAGGGCGCCTCGATTGCGACGCTGCTGACGTCGCTGGTCCGGCACTCGGCGCAGGATTTCAAGGGGCCGACCTACAAGACCTATACGTTCGCGCCGGCCAAGGCCGGCAATGATCACTATGCCTATGACTACGCGAGGCTGGCCGGCATGAACGGCCATGGCTGGGCGGTGACCTCGACGCAGGACTGGGTGCCGCAGACGCCGCTGACCCTGGAGTGGTTGTCGGACCTGAATACGCCAAATCCGCTGCGCGGCTTCGGCGGCGCTCCCGATCCCGAGGCGGCGGTCACGCTCGGCGGCTTGACCGTGGAGGTCGAGAGCGCCATCGACCGGGTCCGCCAGGATCACACGCAGCGCCTTCGGCGGCGGGTCGAAAGTCTCTCGCTCAGACTGAGGTCGGAGCCGATTCACTTGAAGGCGTCCGATCTCCACGCGCCCTCCGCCGCACCGGTCACGGGCTCTGACATCGCCGACCTGATCCAGCAGATCCTCGACCAGATTCAGCTGTCGCTCGACTACGCCCATGTCGGCGCCACGGTGCCGCTGTTCGCCACCCCCGGCGGCAACCCGACCGACGGCACGAAAGGCTGCCAGACGTTCGACTACTTCTGGCAGCACCATCTCGGCAACTACCTGAAGTACCTGACGCAGCAGTATGGCGGATGAGGCGGGACGCCGCGACGGGCGCGCCGTGTCCCGATCAGCGGCCTGTCCGCCGGGCGTCGGCGCCGGCGCGCAGGCGGCGGTCGATGTCGCGCCTTGCGGATCATGGCGGCAACTCCCGGACGCGGCGGCCGCGGCCTGGTGGTGACGCGTCGATACCGTCCGGCGTTCGGCAGAGAGCTCAGGTCACGCTCGACAGGAAGCCGGCCAGGATTGTCCGGCTCTGGCTCAGCGTCTCGATCCGTTGATCGATCAGGCCGACCTGCTGAGCCAGGATGCGTCGCAGATCGTCGCAGGGCGTGAAAGCCGGCTGGTCGCTCTTCACGCAGGGGAGCAATTGCTGGATCGTCTCCAGCGTCATCCCGGCCGCGCCGAGCAATCTGATCCGGCGCACGGTTTCCTCCTCCGCCGGGCCATAGTCGCGATAGCCGGAACCGGTCCGTCGCGGCGCCAGCAATCCCTGGCCTTCGTAGTAACGCAGCATCCGGACGCTGACCCCCGTCCGTCGGGAGAGCTCGCCAATCTTCACCTGAAAACCTCTTGACCCTGACAGCACTGTCAGACCTTACAGAGTCTGCTCATCCAGGTGAATGCCCTTGGAAAGGAGCAACCATGAAAGCCTATCATGTGAATGGCCATGCCGGTGCCGGTCGTCTCGTGCAGGTCGACGTCCGCAAGCCCGAACCCGGCCATGGCGAGGTCCGCATCCGCGTCGAGGCGGCGAGCCTCAACTACCGTGACCTCATCATCCTCGACCGCGCCGGCCAAGGCGGGCTGGATGGCCGCATTCCGCTCTCCGACGGCGCCGGCGTCGTCGATGCCGTGGGCCCCGATGTCGTCCAATGGCAGGTCGGCGACCGGGTCGCCGCGTCGTTCTTTCGCGATTGGGTCTCGGGTCCGTACAAGGCCGCATACGTCGCGTCAGCGCTGGGCGGCAGCACGATGGATGGCATGCTGGCGGAGCATGTCGTGCTGCCGGCCACAGCTGTCGTCGCCGTGCCCGAGCACCTCACCTCGATCGAGGCCGCGACCCTGCCCTGCGCCGCCGTCACGGCCTGGCATGGCCTTGTGACGCGCGGCGGGATGGGCCGAGGCGACACGCTGCTGGTGCAGGGCACCGGCGGCGTCGCGCTGTTCGGCCTCCAGTTCGCCACCGCGCTGGGCGCGCGTGCGATCGTGATCTCGTCCTCGGACGAGAAACTCGCCCGCACCAAGGCGCTCGGCGCTGCGATCCTGATCAACTACCACACCACGCCTGACTGGGACCTGGCGCTGATGACGGCGACCAGCGGCCAAGGCGCCAGTCACGTCCTCGAACTCGGCGGCCCCGACACCTATGACCGATCGATCCGCTCGCTCGCCTCGGGCGGCAAGATCGTTCAGGTCGGCGTCCTCACCGGATTCGGCCCAAAACCCGACCTCGCGCGCCTGCAGTGGGAAAATGCCGACATCATCGGCGTCACCGTCGGTTCGGTCGCGCATTTCACAGCGATGAATCGGTTCCTCAGCGACCACACGATCCACCCGATCGTCGATCGGGTGTTTGGCTTCGACGAGGCACCGCAAGCGTTTGCGCATCTCCGGTCCGGCGCACATTTCGGCAAGATCGTTGTGAAGCTGTAGGCATGGAGGCAATGGATGGCCGGCATCATCATGGGGCGGATCGGCTCCTGGCGGCCAACGCTGCCGATGCCGCCATCTCAGGACTGCCGGCGCCGCGCATTCTGTGCAGTCCGGCAGCATCACCGTAACCTCGCGCTATGCTCGAGCTTCTGACCAGCACGCTGCTCGATGCGCCAATCGACCACACCTATGGCGAGTTGCTTCTGGAGAACCGCTTCGGCTCGGCTAGCTTCACCGTGCCGTTCGGCCTAAAAGAACATGAACCTTGCCCCCCGCGCCGCCACAGCATTGCGCACGCCGATGGCTCGGCGTCGGGCGCGACGATCGACGATCGCAATGGAGGGCGAAGACGTGGATTGCCGGCGTGTCAATTCGCGGAACGCGATGGGATAGGGACAGCCAGATTGAAACACGTACCTCTCTGGCAGACTAGGAAGTGATTTCCGCCAACAACAAAGCACGGGAGAACTGCCTGAAGACTGATTTGGAGGGACGTTCCAGCAATCCATATTATAATACCTCAGCCGGACGATCGCCCGGCTTCGGTGGCACGAGCCTTGCTGAGTGTCGGTGGATAGTTGAAGCGCAACTTCGCGGGAGCCCATCATGCTTAGACGGCTCTATTCGGCCATTGGGATTGTGAGCACGGCGGCAATATGCGGCGTTTGGATTGTTAGCGCGGCTCCCGACTACTGGCTGAAAGTAGCAGCTCGGACCAATGCGGCGCTTGCCGTAGAACCTTTGATTTATTTGGGGGCTCAACCGAACAGCCCGGCGATAGATGGTCAAGCTCTATGGATCGCCGCGCTTAAGGGTAATAGTGCGACCGTAAGAGCTCTTCTAGATGCGGGAGCAGACGTTCACGCCGCGGACGATTTCGCCCTAGCGGAAGCGGCCAAGTACGGCCGTACCGAAGTTGTACAGATACTACTCGAAAGGGGAGCAAATATCCATGCCGAGGACGATTTGGCCTTGCGCGTCGCGTCCAGCGCTGGACAGATCGAAACTGTTAGGCTCCTCCTACAGGCTGGAGCGAGCCCTCATGCCGCCGCCGACGACGCGCTGAGGTGGGCGCGAATCGGTGGGCACTGGGGAATAATACAGTTACTGGAAGACACGTCCCGGAAACGGGCTAGAGACGGCCAGCTTCGCCAGCCAGCAGATCGCAAAGAAAATCAAAAAAACTTGTGATAGATAGACCGAAATGCAATCATAAGATGAGACGCATTTAGGAGGGGGAGGATGCTCGACAATACCTCTCGGAGCTTGTTTGCTCTCGGATTTCTTGCATTAGTCTCATTTCCAACGAATGCCGGAGCCAGCTACTATATCGAGCTATACAACTACTTTTCCCTCATCCCAGCACTGCCAATCGTGACTCCACAAAATGAGCAGCCGGGCGACATCTACGACGCCCCTGGCACGATATACGCCCGCAAAACTGATTGTTTTCCAGAGGCTAAAGTCGATTCTTCTGAGACATACTTTCCAAGAGCCCTCACTTTGGACATCAGAAATCTATCTGGAGAAGCTGCAGCGGCTCGCGAGATGATCGGGCAGGTTACCGCCGAAGCTGGAACGTCACTCGAAAATTCCGTGAAAGTGTCGTTCGGAGAGAGCGGCAAAGTTAAGTGGGACCAGATCACTGTCCGCAACCTAGGCACCCTTCTGTCTGAGCAGAACACCAGGAATGCCTGCCGTCAACGCCTACTCTCTTTGCTACGATCCACATCCGACGATCCGAATAGCGTTCCATGGATCATTCAATCAGTTTGGTATGCAACAGTGAACACCGCTTATCGAACAACGACTAAAGTGAGCGCAGCTGCGAGCGGGAGCATTAAATTACGGCTGTATTCCATTGATACTAGCGGAGCAACTCAGACTGAGCAGCAATCGGAGAGATTAACGATCGCAAATACAGGAAGAACCCCCTTCCCCATTGCTTGGCGACCGGCATTTATTTCACAATCGCACTATGAATACATCAACCAATTATTATATGCGGACTGGCTTCGATCGTTGATGAAGCAGATTTATCTCGGCAAATCCGATCAGGAGATCTTAGAGATCCTTCGAAAGGACTTTCAGTTCGACCCCCGAAAAATCCCTACCCCCAAAGAGATTGCGCGTGACATGACGCGAGGCAAGCCAATCAGCTTCGAACCCGACAACAAGGAGCACCTCCTCTACATGCAAGCGACCGATTTGCTCTTTGGAGTCTCTGAAGCTATCGCGGTCAACAACAGCAAGTGAAGGGAACCGGGAAATCAGAATATCTTGAGATATTTGCCGACCGTAGCTGCATGATCCTTTGGATTGTGTAATTTCGTCCTAACGAACGCCCTTGGTAGCAGTGCGGCATTCCAGGGACGCCCCAAGAGATTCGCTAGAAGCGCGAGTATTTTGATTTACCGAAACTTTTCTTTCCATTTTTTCCGAATCCGTTCTTATATTGTCCCGTCCTGCTTCCGCCCGAGGGGCGTGTCGCGACCGTCGCGAGAGGTGGGATGTGATGGGCGCAAGGAATCGCAGCGCGTAGGGCGGATTAGCGAAGGCGTAATCCGCCGTCATAACCATGACATTACGCATGCTGCCGACTTACCGGAGTGGCGGATTACGCTCCGCTAATCCGCCCTACGGGCCACCGACTCTTCGGGTCGGTCCATTGCTCCAAATAGAAAACCGGAATGTAGTAGTGCTTCGGCTCTTTTGACATACTTGCTGTATATCAGACCGCTTTGCGTGGCTTCATCAGAAACTAATGCGAGGAACGAACGAAGTTTGCGACCGCAACTATTGCAGCAATGACGCCGCCCGGGATGCCAATCCACATAGCCAGTGTTTTCCAGTGTTCGCGTCGACGCTCTATCTCGGCCCGAACTTCCGTGGCATTCATGTCGTATTTGCCCCACTTCCGTTCCTCTTTGAGCAATTCCCAATACGACCAAGTGCTAAGATTGCCTTGATTCTTCATTGCGCCCTCTCCCACGCTCCGAAATCAGGCCCGACCCGCCATCCCAACCATAGCGGCCTAGTTAAAAAAAGCCTACAGTAGAAGTCTGAGATTCGGAGGCGAGCATGAACGGCATGGAAAGCGCCCGGCGCGACGGCAGCTATGTAGCAGTTTCGCTCGGCGGAGAAGCTCTGGCCTTTGCCTATTTTGAAGACGGGAATTGGATAGCACCGCGAATGGTTGGCAGGCCTGAACTTGGTTTTAGCCCTGTCAGCCCAATAGGTTGGGTCGACATTCCGACACCAGAGCGCCACTAACTAACTCCCCAGAGCTGACTTCTGAACCGATAGCGGTTCTGGCCTCAACATTGTTTTGAAAAGCAGCGCCTCGCTGCCGCTGCCAGTACACGGCGATAGAGCGCCTTCATCATGACGATCTCGACGTTTCGTATTACTACCGCGCTCCGCCATCATTAGCGCGTAGGGCAGATTGGCCAAAGGCGTAGTCCGCCGTCAGATTCATGACATTACGCGTGCTGCTGACTTACCGGAGCGGCGGATTACGCTCCGCCAATCCGCCCTACGAGCTGCATCGCGCATCCCCACGGGCTACTCCGGCCCTTGCACCGTTAGTCTGACAAGGTGTTAGGATGGCGCTTCCCTGGAGGTCGCCATGCTGAGACCGGCGCCAGAGCGAAGAGAAATCGAAACAGCAATTCGAAGGATTATGCCACCCAAAACACATTTGGGACGCGCCCCATGAAACATCTGCTTCAATCACTTCAATTGTTGGCCGTGCAGCCAGACCAGGGAAACAATCTCCATATTTCTGAACGTAACATCAGAGATTTCATGGCGAGGATTCCTATAAAGGACCGCGCGCGAACATTGGCTAGCATTAGATCCGGAATTGCTGATCTAATGCAAAATGATCCTCGGACCAAACTCCTGTTAGAGGGGGTCGACGATTATCTAAATCGTTTAGAATCAGACTAGGCTCCCTTCCCAGCAAACAAGCTTTATAAGAGCGGCAAGGGGATGATGCGTCGATCACTTGGCCAAGTTAGGACCGCTTGCGGTTATGCCAGTGCGGCGCTGTCAAGCGAGCTGGAATAAGGCGCTAAGATTCTGCGACCAAGGGCGCGCGCAATGATGCGATTCATTTTCATCATAACGGCTTCCGTCGTAGCCGCGGGGCAAGTCTCCGCTCAATCAGGCGGGCTTATCAAACAAGTGCAAGACCGATGGGAGAAGTGCCTCAAGGAATCCTACAGCACCAACAGGAAACGCACGCCCGATCGAAACGCGGCGGCTGAAATGGCTTTTCAGGCGTGTGGCACCGAGGAAGAGTAGCTCTGGGCACAATCGCAGCAAGTCGGCGTGCCTCGCAGTTCTTTTGCTCACCTCAGGTCGGCAATGAAGCAGGTCTTGTTGGAAGGGAAGTAACCATCACGCCGCCCGGCTGTCCGACCAAGACCTAGATGGCACACCAAAGTACCGGACAGTATCGAGCGCGGCGACCCAGACTGGGGCCGCATTGGGTCATTCTTGATCGGACCACCCGGCATGTCCGGAATTCGCCCTTAAGGGGCATTCCAGGGCTTTGATAAGAGGTGCGTTATTGGCGCTTCGGAACATACTGCGCCGCCGCGCGAGCGTATCGCTAACGGGCCAAATCGGACGTAGCCTTCGTCACGCCAACCGGTTTATGAATACACTGCTTAGTTTCAGTATTTTCGAATTCTGTCGTCGGCGCATCAGTCGACCCCTGGCTGGTTGCCATCAACGAAGTCAACCCGGCGGCTTCAAGTGCACGGTGTATGGCAGCCAGATGTTGATGGATGGGACCCAGCGGCCCGTTTCAAAATAGTGGATGGGCTATACGGTGACGCTGCACTTAATTGAACTTCGTTTAGTTCCTGAATAGAGTGCAGCGTCACCGCAATGAGCTGAGTTTGCTCGATGTGTCGATGATTTAAGACGTAGTTGCTACGATCTGGATCATTGGCATCCCGGGTCTTGACTTCGCCAACCAGTACCTCATTTGGAGAATGAACCAGAACCTGACGCCAGGTCTGGCTCAATTCGAAGGCTATACCGATTGGCGGCACGAAGGACGGCGGCTCTCGCTTCATCGAGATCCCGCGGCGTACAGCGAGCGCGGGAAGAGATATCGATATTGCTCCATCGTGGTCGAGTGTCTGGTCCTGCCTTGGTTGTTTGGCGGGCTGCTGATTCTGATGAGCGCTCGTTAGTGGCCCACTCGTCAGCAGGCGACGGTTCGGAGTCGAGCCGCTGTTTGGCGCTGAGCTGCCTTATCGACGCGAGATGCGCCGGCACCTGGCGCGGAGCGCCGTGGGTCGGCTCAGAAGGCGCCGCCGAAAGCGCATGCGAAACGATCAACCGTGCAATTGCGCGTTGAGACCGGCCCAATTTGAAGTCCGTCTGATCGCCTCGAGAGCGCCGCTCTGGGAGTTGCGACGAAACAGCAGCCCGTTCTGGCCTGAGAGCTGCTTGGCCTTCAAGATGCGGTCATCTTCCAGCAGGATGCGTGCGCCTGCGGTGACGTAGCAGCCGGCTTCGACGATGCAATCATCACCCAGGGAAATGCCGATGCCGGCGTTGGCTCCGATCAGGCAGCGCTCGCCGACCGTGATCCTCTCTTTGCCTCCTCCGGACAGCGTCCCCATGATCGAAGCTCCGCCCCCGATGTCGCTGCCGCTTCCCACGACAACGCCGGCGCTGATCCGACCTTCGACCATGCAGGGGCCGAGCGTGCCCGCGTTGAAATTGCAGAAGCCCTCATGCATGACGGTGGTCCCGGGCGCCAGATGGGCTCCGAGCCGCACCCGGTCCGCATCTGCAATTCTCACATCCGCAGGCGTGACGTAGTCGGTCATGCGCGGAAACTTGTCGACGCCCGTGACCTCGAAGACGAGGCCGCGCGTTCGTGCTCTGAGCTGCGCGGCCGGGACGCGAGCACATTCACAGGGACCGAAGGAGGTCCAGGCCACGTTCGGCAACAGACCGAAGATGCCTTCAAGATTGAGACAGTTGGGCTGCACAAGCCGGTGGCTCAAGAGATGCAGTCGAAGATAGGCGTCGTGCACGTCAACCGGGGCGGAGGCGAGCGAGGCAATCCGTGTACGAATCGGCACGATGTCGACGTTTCGAATAGTGTCGTTCCGTGCATATCCCTCGGCTGCCTGTCCCAACGATCTCGTGATCTCGTCCTCGGTCAGCCGTACCGTCGCAGCCTCGTCGGCCTCGTCGACCAGGCGCAGCTGAAGAAACCAGGAATCGAGCACGTGACCCTCCGCGCTGATCGTGGCAAATCCCTCGCCGCTCGCACCCATCCGTTTCGTGGCCATCCGAATTGCTCACACCAAGTTTCTGCGTTTCTTGCATACGCGAACTCTGCCGAGATTGGCAATCTGCGCAGGCTCACTGCCGAAGTCCGGACCAGCGAGGCGAATCTCCGTGTTCACTCGCTTCCTTCCGATTCACCGAAAGATTCTTCTTTTCTTTTTTCCGAAATCATGTATATCTCTTCCCGTCCTGCTTCCGCCGGAGGGGCGTGTCGCGACCGTCACGAGACGTGGGGAGTGGGATGCGATGGGCGCAGGGAATCGCAGCGTGGCTTCGTGCCGCGCGGACGAACGGTTCGTTGCGCACGGCGAAATCGTGCGGTCCTGACACCCCGACGCTGGTGTCCAGCGCAATGCGCGCAAGCGTATTGTCGCCATGGTGGCCAACAAGCCCGGCGCACCAGGGAGACCACGTATAAGCCGTTCCAACCGTCGCGCAGGGAAGGCCGGGTGTTTCGGCCAGACCTGTGGTGACTGCCGCCTGCTTTTTTTGCTGCAGGCGGGCCACGGGCGCGGCCAGCGCCCGGCCTTCCCTGCGCCCTCCTCTGATGTCGAGGGCGAAACCTGATGCACGGCTCGGGCGCGATGGCGCCGCGGGAGACGATGGCGCATGTCTGCGAGAAGAATGCATTCGGACGGCTTGGCTGCCGAGCAGCGGCACGGCCTCATGGTTCGAGACGCCGCTGCGCGGCTCCTCACCATGAGGGTCAAAAGCCGAGGCGGCACTGCACACCGGACCATGAACACGCCGAGAGGCGTGTTCATGGAGAGGGTTTGGCGCCGAACTCGGCGCGGCAGATCGACCATGAGGTCGCCGCCGGCTTCCGACAGCAACCTCCTGGAGAGTTTAGCGCTGAAATCGGCGTCTCCCCTCACCCTGAGGAGACCGCCGAAGGCGGGCGTCTCGAAGGGCGAGGCCCGGACCGTAGCGGCGTGTCGAAGATGCGGCAGGACCGCTGCCGCTCCCCGCAACCTTTTGTTAACCGGCGTTAACCGAACGCTAACCAACCACCGGGCAAAAATTGCCGAGTTGAAGTGAGTGTCGTGGTCGGGTGCGGATGACGGGGGAGGCCCTTTCCGTGGACGCCAGCACAGTCGCTCCAGTCAGAAACGGCGGCCCTCCGGCCGCCGCGCAGTCGTTCGGGGCCGGCAAACGCGGCTCGCGGGAAGGGGCGAAAGCCATGGTCGACGTCACGGCGGGTCAGGGGGCTGGGTCTTCGGCCGGCGGGTTCTCATTCGGCGACCTCAAAACGGCGGTGCTGCGCGGCGACATCGCGCTGGCGCTCGGCATCCTCACCATCCTGGTGGTGCTGATTCTGCCGCTGCCCTCGGTCATCCTCGACCTGTTCCTGGCGATCTCGATCACGCTGTCGATCCTGATCCTGATGACCGCCCTGTTCATCCAGACGCCGCTGGAATTCTCCGCCTTCCCGACCATCCTGCTGATCTCGACGATGCTGCGGCTGTCGCTGAACCTGGCTTCGACCCGGCTGATCCTGTCGCGCGGGCACGAGGGCACGGATGCCGCCGGCCACGTCATCGAGGCGTTCGGCAACTTCGTGATGAGCGGCAATTTCGTCATCGGCATCATCGTGTTCGCGATCCTGGTGACGGTGAACTTCGTCGTCATCACCAAGGGTTCGGGCCGCATCGCCGAGGTCGCGGCGCGCTTCCACCTGGACTCGATGCCCGGCAAGCAGATGGCGATCGACGCCGATCTCTCCGCCGGCCTGATCGACGAGAAGGTCGCCAAGGCCAGGCGCAAGGAGCTCGAGGACGAAAGCGGCTTCTTCGGCGCCATGGACGGTGCCTCGAAATTCGTCCGCGGCGACGCGGTCGCCGGCCTGCTCGTCGTCTTCATCAACATCATCGGCGGCATCATCATCGGCGTCGCCCAGCAGGGCCTCGGTTTCGGCGAGGCCGCCCGCACCTACACCACGCTGACCGTCGGCGACGGCCTCGTCACCCAGGTCCCTGCGCTGATCGTCTCGACCGCGGCCGGCCTGCTCGTCTCCAAGGCCGGTGTCACCGGCGCTGCCGACAAGGCGCTGATCAAGCAGTTCTCCGGCTATCCGCAGGCGCTCGGCATGTCCGCCGCCGTGATGCTCGTGCTGGCGCTGCTGCCGGGCATCCCGACCCTTCCGTTCCTGGCGCTCGGCGGCGGCGCCGCGGCGCTGGCACTGAAGGCGCGCCGGCACAAGGAGGTCGCGAAGGCCGAGGAGGTCGCCGCAGCCGCCGCGCCCGCCGCAGCCGCGGCCAGCGCCGCGGCCGCGGAGGAGCCGATCTCGGCTGCGCTCAAGATCGACGATCTCAAGATCGAGCTCGGCTACGCGCTGCTGCCGCTGGTCAACGCGCCCGACGGCACCGACCGGCTGACCGACCAGATCAAGGCCCTCAGGCGCTCGCTGGCGATCGAGATGGGGTTCGTGATGCCGTCGGTCCGCATCCTCGACAACGTCCAGCTCGAGGCCAACACCTACATCATCAAGATCAAGGAGGTCGACGCGGGCTCCGGCAAGATCTGGCCGAACCAGTTCATGGTCATGGACCCCGGCGGCAACCAGGTCGCGGTGCCCGGCATCCACACCACGGAGCCGACCTTCGGCCTGCCCGCCACCTGGGTCGACGCCGGACTGAAGGAGGAGGCGACGCTCAAGGGCTACACGGTGGTGGACGCGGCGACCGTGCTGTCGACCCATCTCACCGAGCTGCTCAAGGCCAACATGAGCGACCTGCTCTCCTATGGCGAGGTGCAGAAGCTCTTGAAGGAGCTGCCGAAGGAGCAGAGCGAGCTGGTCAAGGACATCGTGCCGACGCTGATCACGATCTCCGGCATCCAGCGCGTGCTGCAGCTGTTGCTGTCGGAGCGGATCTCGATCCGCGACCTCTCGACCATCCTCGAAGGCGTTGCCGACGCGCTCGCCTTCTCGCGCAATCCCGCGACCATCGTCGAGCACGTCCGCGCCCGCCTCGCCCGCCAGATCTGCGCCCAGAACACCTCGCCGATGGGCTATCTGCCGCTGATCGCGCTGTCGGCGAAGTGGGAGCAGGCGTTTGCGGAGTCGCTGATCGGCCAGGGCGAGGAGAGGAGTCTCGCGATGCAGCCGTCACGGCTGTCGGAGTTCATGACCGCGACCCGCGACGCCTTCGAGCGCGCCGCGCGCGAGGGCGAGTCGCCGGTGCTGGTGACGTCGGCGGCGATCCGGCCCTTCGTGCGCTCGCTGGTCGAGCGCTTCCGTGCCCAGACCACGGTGCTGTCGCAGGCGGAGATTCATCCGCGGGCGCGGCTGAAGACGGTCGGGAGCGTGTGAGGCGGAGGGTGCGGAACTTGCGAGTCAGTCCGAAGTTATTGAATGCAGGACCGGCGCATGGCGCCGGTTTTGCCGCTTTTGAGAGCAAGCCGAGCTGTGCTTGGCCGCAACAGGCAAACGATTTCTTAATTTTGCGTTAGGTGGCTGAAGAATCCGCCGCAGACCGAACTTTGATATAAGATATTGATTTCAAGTGAAATTCACCCATTTTTCCATTCTGAGATCGCGACGCATCACAGCTTATCACACGCTTGTGATGCCATCTACGAAACAGAATCGAGGTTTCCTACGTTACTTGACGCGAGACGATGAACCGGAAACAGCCCGGCTCACACGAATCAGCGAAGGACGGAAGGCGGTAGGAGGCCTCCATGAACCACTCGATTTACAGCGCGGATCGGACGACCCACCTCAAGATCGTGGTGGTGGCGCTCGTGGCTGGCATCGCAGTGGCCGGCCTCGGCATCTCGGCGCGTCTCAACGCCGAGCCGAACTACACGCAGACGGCCAAGGTCATCAAGGCCGGCAAGCCGGTGGTGGTGACGAGCTCGGAGGCGCCGCTGGTGCGCTGACAGGATTTCCCGGAATTCACGCGGTTCTCACAGCCCCCCAACTGGCCGCGTGGATATGTAGTAGACCCAACCCCAAGTCGACTACCGAAAACGCCCGCTCCCCACGGGCGTTTTCTTTTTTGCCGTTCAGCTCAGCGCGACGGCGGCACGGTCTCGATCAGCTTGCCGGTAAACACGATCGGCCCCGTCGCCGCGCCAGTCGGCGACCCGCCCTCCGGCTCGACGGTGACGGCGTAGGTGGCGCGGCTGACGACGTCGGGATCGTAAGAGGACAGAACCGGGCGGCTGGTGAAATCGCTGCCGCCGATCACGCCGAGCGAGCGCGGCTTCTGCAGCTTGTCCGACACGATCCACAGCTCGAAGCTCTTGCCCGGCTCCGGCGCGGCGCCGACCCGGCGCACGGTGTAGCTCCGGGTCGCGGAGTCGACGGTGAGGATGAAGGCGGGCGACGCCGCATCCTTCTGCAACAGGGCAACGAACTGGGCCGCCGGCTCCGGCGCGGCCGGGACCTTGACCTCGACGGTCTGAACCCGCGGCTTCGGCTGCAACCGCTGCGGCAGCAGATCCGGCCGGTAGAGCTGGACCCCGACCAGCGCGAGCAGCGCGGCGGCGACCGCGGTCATCGCATTGGCGACGGTCCGCCATTGCCGCACCTTGGACGAGAGCTGCACCACGCTGGCATTGTCGTTCGCACCCGCAGGGACCGCCGACGAGGGACGCCGCGGCGCCATCACCGGCGGTGCTTCAGCCACAGCTTCGGGCCTGGACATCTCGACCGGTGGAGCTCCGGTCTCCGCAAGCCCGGCCCGGGATGCTGCGAGCCTGGGCGGCTCGACCTTGGGGGATGGGACATCGGGGGATTCGACATCGGGAGTTTCAACGTCGGGAGTTTCGACGTCGGGCGCCGTGCGCGTGGACGGCTCCTCCTGCAGCGCTTCGGCGACGACGGGGACCTCGGGTGCCGGCGGCTCGGACGGCACAGCGACCACCGGAGCGACAGCCGCGGTCTCCGCTGCGCGGGGCACTTCAGTCCCCGGCTGCGACTGCGTGATCGCGGCCTTGATCCGCTCCCACAGCTCCGGGCGCGGCTCGACCAGGCCGACCATCTGATTGAGCGGCCCGAGCCGGAATTCCCACGCCTGGACCAGCGCCGCGAAATCCTTGTCGACGGCCATCATGGTCTCGACCTGCGCCCGTTCGGCCGCGTCGAGCGTACCGAGCGCATATTCCGCCGCGAGCGCGATATGGTCTTCGCTATACGCCATCCAACGTCCAGGTCACGTCACCGACACCAATCTTCGCTTCGTCTGCAGTCCGACCGGCCCTCATCCGATCCCGAGGCATTGGCGGATGTCCATCATGCTCCGCCGCAGCCAAGTCTTCACCGTATTCACCGGCGCCTCGAACTTGGTCGCCAATTGCTCGCGGCTCCAGCCGTTATAATAGGCAAGAAGCACGAGCTTCTGGCGGTCGGGCTCGAGCCGGCCGACGCATTCCAAAAGACGCTTGAGCTCCTCCGACATCTCGCGCCGCGCCAGCGGATCCGGCGTTTCAGCCGCCACCTCGAGCGCGGAGGGCTCGTCCTCCAAAGACAGTTCGCCGCGCTTGCGCACCAGATCGATGGCGCGGTTGCGGGCGATGGCGGCCATCCAGGTGATGGGCGAGGACACCGCGGGATCGAACTGCGCCGCGTTGTTCCAGACCTTCACATAGGTCTCCTGCACGACCTCCTCGGCGAGGTCCTGTCGATGCAAGATACGGAGCACGACGCCATAGAGTTTCGCGCGCGTCGCGGTGTAGAGGCGCTCGAACGCGGCCTCGTCCCCCTTGGCGACCGCGGCAAGCAGCCAGACCAGCTCTGCCGGCGTCAGCATTCAGCGTCCCCGAAAATCGCCCCACTCCCTCGTTCGAACCTGCCCTCCCGTAGCACACATCGCGCGCCGGGCTCCACCCGGGGCGGGCGCGACGAAAAACCCGGACCTCGCGGCCCGGGTTTCTCGATAAGCTCCGGCCGTGGCGGCCGGCTCAGGCGATGACGCCGAGCCGGGCGCGCATCAGGCCGATACTGTCCATGTCGGCCTGCTCGCGGGCGCTCTCCTCGGCCTTTTCGCGGGCCTGGTCACGCTCGTCGAGCAGCTCGACCTTCTTCATCTCCTCGAACGCCTCGGACAGCGCGGCCTTGGCGTCCTCGAGCTGCCCGCGCAGCTCGTCGGCCGAGCGCGTCAGGTTTTCCCGGCGCTGGATCGCGGCCTTGGCATAGGTCGGATAGGCAAAATGGGTCGGGTCGTTGATGCCGGCCCGCTCCTGTTCGGTCTGGATTTCCCGCTCGAGCTCGGCCGACATGCGCTGGAAATCAGCGATCATGCCCTCGATCTGCGTCACCCTGCGGCGTTTCTCATCCACCTGAAACTTCTTCAGGCGGATCAGCGTTTCGCGCGACTTCATCGACTCATACTCCCCAGAAGTCCCGTATACGGCGCGGGACAGGGCCGGCCGCCCTTCCTGGGCCCGCCGACTAGGCTCGTTACATGGGGGGGATGATTACCCGACAAAGTTAGCTTTCCGTTTCCAAGCGTCCAAGGATCTGTTCCAGCTCCCGATACCCTTGGGGCAGGCCGCAGACCTCATCCTTGCGCTGCCGCAGGAAGGCCTCCAGCGGCTCGTGCAGCCGGATCGCCTCGTCGACCTCCGGGCTGGAGCCAGCCCGATAGGCGCCGAGCCGGATCAATTCCTCCATGTCGGCATAGGTCGCCATCACCTGGCGCGCCCGCATGATGGTCGGCAGGAACACCGGGTCGGCCGATTTCGGCATCGTCCGCGACACCGATTTGAGGATGTTGATCGCCGGATAGCGGCCGCGTTCAGCGATCGAACGCTGCATGACCACGTGGCCGTCGAGAATGCCGCGCACCGCATCCGCCACCGGCTCATTATGATCGTCGCCGTCGACCAGCACCGTGAAGATCCCGGTGATAGTGCCGTCGCTGCTGCCGGGCCCGGCGCGCTCGAGCAGTTTCGGCAGCTCGGTGAACACGGTCGGCGTGTAGCCTTTCGCGGTCGGCGGCTCGCCCGCCGACAGCCCGATCTCACGCTGCGCCATCGCAAAGCGCGTCACCGAGTCCATCAGGCAGAGAACATCCTTACCCTCGTCGCGAAAATACTCCGAGATTGCGAGCGTCAGATACGCCGCCTGCCGGCGCATCAGCGCCGGCTCGTCGGAGGTCGCGACGACGACGACGGAACGCGCGAGACCCTCTTCGCCGAGATCGTCCTGCAGGAACTCCTGGACTTCGCGGCCGCGTTCGCCGATCAGCCCGATCACCGAGACGTCGGCATCGACGTTGCGCGCCAGCATCGACAGCAGCACCGATTTGCCGACGCCGGAGCCCGCGAAGATGCCGAGGCGCTGGCCGCGGCAGCACGTCAGAAACGTGTTCAATGCGCGCACGCCGAGATCGAGCGGGAGGCCGACGCGCCTGCGCGAATGCGCCGGCGGCGGGCTGTTGCGATACGGAACCGGCGACGCGCCGTTCGGCAGCGGCCCCTTGCCGTCGATCGGCTCGCCCATCGCGTTGACGACGCGGCCGAGCCAGGCCGGCGACGGCCGCACCTGGTTGGCCGAGTTGGCGATCACGGCGCGACAGCCGCGGCGCACGCCCTCCAGCCCTGCGAACGGCATCACCACGGCGTTCTTGCCGGAGAAGCCGATCACCTCGGCCGGAATGACATTGCTGCCGGTCTCGATCACCAGGCGCGCGCCGACCGACATCGCGTGGATCGGCCCGGCGATCTCCACCATGAGCCCCTTCACGCCGACGACGCGGCCATAGGTGTTCACCGCGTCGATGTCGCTGATCTGGTCGGCAAGCGCTTTCATCACAGACTGGCCTTCATCACCAAACGGCCTTCATTGCGAAAACCTTAAGTAGGAGCAGATTCGCAGGCGCGGTTTAACTCTGTGTTTACTCGCATCATTAATCATTGCGTCATGGTCTGGAGTGACTGACGGAAGCGCTTTGCCGCCCTCGAAAAGCGGTGAGGAACGAGAGTCGGTTAGTTCCATCTCTTAACATGGAGCTTGAACGAGGACGGCTGGGAAAAACTGCTTCATCGCAACACCTTACGGCGATTCGACAAAAATTGCACGGATAGAGCTTGCAGAGGTGAATCAGGATTTGTTAACCATCTCTCGTCAGGATCCGAATCAGTTGTTCAAAGGCGTTTTGAGTGCCGCCGTGGCGGCCGACCTGACGCCCGGAGCGGCGACTATGGGGAACTGGCATGCGCGTTTTGCTGATTGAGGATGACAGCGCCGTCGCGCAGTCGATCGAGCTGATGTTGAAGTCCGAGAGCTTCAACGTCTACACGACTGACCTCGGCGAGGAAGGCGTCGACCTCGGCAAGTTGTACGACTACGACATCATCCTTCTCGACCTCAATCTGCCTGACATGTCCGGTTACGACGTGCTCAAGCAGCTGCGTGTCTCGAAGATCAAGACTCCCATTCTCATTCTGTCCGGCCTCGCCGGCATCGAGGATAAGGTCAAGGGTCTCGGCTTCGGCGCCGACGACTATATGACAAAACCCTTCCACAAGGACGAGCTGATCGCCCGCATTCATGCGATCGTCCGCCGTTCCAAGGGCCACGCCCAATCGGTCATCCAGACCGGCGACCTCGTCGTCAATTTGGACACCAAGACGGTGGAAGTCGGCGGCCAGCGCGTGCATCTGACCGGCAAGGAATACCAGATGCTGGAGCTGCTGTCGCTCCGCAAGGGCACCACGCTCACCAAGGAAATGTTCCTCAACCATCTCTATGGCGGGATGGATGAGCCCGAGCTGAAGATCATCGACGTCTTCATCTGCAAGCTGCGCAAGAAGCTCGCCAACGCCTCCGAAGGCCGCAACTTCATCGAGACCGTGTGGGGCCGCGGCTACGTGCTGCGCGAGCCGCACGACATGGACGAACGCATCCCCGCCTGATCTCGTTTCACTGGGTCCACCGGCAGGCCTCACGGCTTGCTCCTCCCAGACTGGGCCCCGCCGCAAATGGCGGGGTTTTTGTTTGTGGGGGTGGCTGTGGAGTCGAGGGCCTGCCCTGGTCGGATCGGCGTTTGACACGAGATCTCGCGACGCAACCACTGCGCTCCCCTCCCCCTTGCGGGGAGGGGTCGGGGGTGGGGGTCCCAGCAAATGGTCTTCATGTAGGCCACCCCACCGAGCCGAACCAAACAGCAATCTCACCGCTCGCGACGGCCAATGCCCCAAACTCAGCTCGGAGCAAGGAACCCCCACCCCCGCCCCCTCCCCGCAAGGGGGAGGGGAGCTCACCGCCATCGCCGCACCCACCCGCCTCAAACTGACAAACACTCCCTCGCCTGCCACCAGGCGAACACAGGTGCGCCTCGCGCTTGAGCGCAATCGCCGCCATCAAGCTCTCCAACAATCCTCAAGAATCCTGCGTCGCATACCTTCGCGATCTCGCGGCGCCCAGCGCCCGAGCTATGTGCCATTCTCACCGCCCTCTTCCAAACTAAGGGCGCAGGGAACGCCGGGCGCTGGCCGCGCCCGTGGCCCGCCTGCGGAAAAAAATGCAGGCGGCAGGTACCACAGGTCTGGCCGAAAACGCCCGGCCCTCCCTGCGCGATGGCTTTACGACTTATACGCGATCTCCCTGGGGACCGGCTGTCTTGCCCCCATCACCCGCAGGCTGCTCATCAGCAACGCCCACAGGCTTGACCTCAGCACCGGGAGGCCAGGACCACGCGACTTCATCGTGCGCCGGAATCGTTCGTCCGCACGGCGAACCATGCTGCGACCCCAAGCGCCCATCGCATCCCGCACCCGACGTCCGTGACGACCGCGAAGCATCCCCTCGTTGGGGCGGGACGGGGCGGAGTAGAGCATGATTTCTGGGAAAGCGAAAGCGAAATTTTCGAGAAGCCGAAACTATGACTTTCGAGGCGTTTGAACGGCTGTCGTCGAGACGGGCGTTCCACTTCGGACCGTGGCTCTGTCGGACACTCCCTTTCAGGACCAGCGATCGGCAATGCGCGGCTTCGCGCAAGTCAAGAACGCGGGCACAGCGATGTGCGAGCCGCACTATGACGCACTATGAACGAATCGAACGCCTGATCCGCCATTTTTCAGACTGGTCGGTCGGGCCGAGAGGCCGCCCCCCTGGAAAATGCGCTCAGTCCCGCTAATATCGTCTGCAAGGAGCCGCACATGACCAAACTGCTCGATCAGGCGCTCGCGGCCGTTCGCCGCCTGCCGGCCGAGACGCAAGACGAAATCGCGCGCGCAATGCTGACGCTGGCCGGCGATGAGGGCGAGCCGGAGGAGATTGCCCCCGCGCATCTGCCGGACGTGCTGGAGAGCCTTGCGCAGGCCAAGCGCCGCCTGTTCGCGACAGACACCGAGATCGAGGCCGCGTTCCGCCGCTTCGATCCATGAAACTTCGCTTCACGCCGCGCGCGGTCGAGAGCATCGCGGCGATCGCCGACTACATCCGCCTTCACAACCCAGCCGCCGCGCAGCGTGTTCGAGCCGCGATCTACGCGAGTCTTCAGGATATCGTTCTGTTTCCTAACGTCGGTCGCCCGCAACGGACCAAAGGGGTCCGAAAGTTCGTGACGCCCAGATACAGCTATCTCATTTATTACACCGTTGACGATGCAGCGAACGAGATCGTGATCCTGAGCGTCAGGCATCCGGCCCAGGAGCGCGAGCATGACGATGCTTGAGGTGACGGATGATCGAATGCATCATCCCCCCCGATTGGCGAGCAAACCGGTGCTGGCATTGAGATTGTTTTTTCGTAGCCTCGGCGGCATATCCAAGAGCCCTGTGGCCGTCCCCAGCCATTTCAACGACCGCGTCGCACACTTGGCGCTGATCTGCGCCGTGGTGCTCGGCACCATCTGCGAAGCGATTGCACAGAGTTCGAACCCAAACGCCATGCAGGGATTCGTGCAGAACCGCGATCAGCCGATCCAGATCGAGGCTGATGCGCTCGAGGTGCGGGACAAGACCAAGCAGGCCACCTTCTCCGGCAATGTGAAGGTCGTCCAACGCGACACGACGATGACGTCGAAGAGCATCGACGTCTTCTACACGGCCGCTGCACAGTCCTCGTCCAGCGCAAACGATGCGGCCAAATCAGGTCCGCCGCTGCAATCGGCCTCGCCCGGCCCGAGCGGCAGCTCCGCGATCAAGCCCCTGGAGGCACGCGGCAATGTCGTCGTGACGCAGAAGGATCAGGTCGTCACCGGCCAGAGCGCGGTGTTCGACACCAAGACGAATCTGATCACCATGCTCAGCGGCGTCGTGCTGACCCAGTGCCGGAACGTGCTGCGCGGCGATCGCCTTCTGGTCGACATGACGACGGGCGTTTCGCGGGTCGAGGCCAACGGCAAGGTGACGGCGTCGGTCAATCAGTCGGCAGGAGGAGGTTGTGGAACGCCATCGGCCACGCCGGACGCGGCGCCGAAGCCGAAGAAATGACGCGAAAAGTCGGAACGTGCATTGACGTGAATATATCCCAGTTCATCCACTTTCACATCTTTCGCATAGGTCATGCGACCGACTGACCTGGGAAAGCGAGGCGCGACCATGACTCACTCGACCGCCGAAAATCCGCCCGTCGCCGACACGCCGACGACGACGAGCAAGCCGCTCCCGGCCTTCGCCGGCGGCGCGGTGATCGGCGCCCTTGGCGGGCTGATCGGGCTGGGCGGCGCCGAATTCCGGCTGCCGCTGCTGATCGGCCCATTCCGCTTCAAGGCGCTGCAGGCGGTCATCCTGAACAAGGCGATGAGCCTGATCGTCGTCGCCACCGCGCTGCCGTTTCGCGCCGCGACGGTGCCGTTCGGCACCATCGCGTCCCATTGGCCCGTCATCGTCAACCTGCTGGCCGGCAGCCTCGCGGGCGCCCGGCTCGGCGCCGGCTGGGCGACGCGCCTGAGCTCGCGCAATCTCTATCGTGTCCTCGCGGTGCTGCTCGTCCTGATCGCCGGCGCCCTGATGTTCGGGCACGGATCGGCCGACCACGCGGCCTTGCTGGCCGGCCCCGCGCAGGTCGTCGCCGGCGTGGTCGTGGGCTTCGGCATCGGCATCGTCGCCGCGCTGATGGGCGTGGCCGGTGGCGAGCTGCTGATCCCGACGCTGGTGCTGCTGTTCGGCGCCGACATCAAGCTCGCCGGCAGCCTGTCGCTCGCGGTCAGCCTGCCGACGATGATCGTCGGCTTCACCCGCTACAGCCAGTCCAGCGCCTTCTCCGTCGTCGCCGACAACAAGACGTTCGTGCTGGTGATGGCGCTCGGCTCGATCCTTGGCACCTTCATCGGCGGTCGCCTGCTCGGCATCGTCCCCGATCAGGTGCTGCTGCCGATCCTGGCCGTGATCCTGCTGGTGTCGTCGGTGAAGGTGTGGCGGCACGAGTGAGGAACGGTGCGCCGTCGCGGCTCGGGGCGAAAAGAGCTCCTTCTGCATGATTGACCGCAGAGATCGCTTCAATCAGGATGACGAGGATTCCCTCCAATTTCTTACGACGACGCCTTAAGTCGGCCGTCAAGGGACACCAAGACCGCTCTCGCCGAAGCGGACCTCGGCGGCCTCACCACTGTCCCTTCGCAAAGCTGACCACCTTTCGTGGACTCTCGGTGGGCGCGGCGGAACATTCCGGACAGACGCCAGTTCGCCCAGGTTCCCGGCACGCGTCCAGCCCAACACGCTTTGTTGTCAGAGGGTCCCACTGATGTCACCGTCCGATCCCGTCCGGAGTGCTCACGATGGCCGTCAACGAAGGTTGCTCATTGTGCTGGCGTTGGGATTTGTTGCGTTTGGCGCCGCTGCGGCCGGCCTCTTCTACGTCTTGCAGCCCGAGACTCTCCGGATCGCCGTTGGACCGGCAGGGAGCGACGACGCCCAAGTGGTCCAGGCGATGGCCGACGCCTTCAGCGAGGACAGCAGGACCGTCAGGCTCTCCCCGCTCACGACCGGGGGAGCCGCTGAATCGCTCGCCCTGCTGTCTGCCGGCAAAGCGGAGCTGGCGATCGGCCGCGGCGACCTTGGCATGCCGCCCGACGCGCAAACATTGGCCATTCTGCGAAAGAACTACGTCGTCCTGTGGTCGCCCTCCGGGCGACGCAACAACGAGCCCAAGAAGAAAGCCGGCGGCACGATCGGAGAGGTCGCGCAACTGACGGGCCACAAGGTCGGCATCATCGGGAGGACCGGAGCAAACGTCGCCGTTCTCCGGACCATTCTGGAGGGCTCCGGCGTGCCGCCCGACAAGGTGACCACGGTTCAATTCGGGACGGACGAGATCGAAAAGCTTGCGCAGGACCCGACCCTGGATGCGTATCTCGCCGTCGGTCCGCTCGACAGCAAGATCACGGCGGACGCCATCGCCGCGACGGCCCGGGCGCGCGGCGCTCCCACCTTTCTTCCGATCGATGCATCGGAGGCCATTGCTCTGAAGCACGCGCGCTACGAGGCCGAGGAAATTCCGGCCAGCGTCTTTAACGCGCAACCGGCCTGGCCGGAGGACAAGGTCGACACGATCAGCGTCAACCACCTGATCCTGGCCAGGAAGGAACTGTCCGAAGCCAAGGCGGCAGCTTTCTATCGGCAGCTGTTCGCGGTCCGCGACACGATCACGCAAGGCGTCGCCGGCGCGTCCCACATCATGAAGCCCGACACGGAGAAGGAGACCGAACCCTCCGTGCATCGGGGCGCCGCGGCGGTGATCAATGGCACGGAGCGAACCTTCCTGGACAAGTACAGCGACTACTTCTGGTTCGCCCTGCTTCTGCTTTCCGGCATCGGTTCGGCCGCCGCCTGGCTGCGTCGCTTTCTGAACCGGGACGAACCGGACGACGACAACAGCTGTCGCAACCGCATTCTCGCCGCCGTGTCGGAGGTGCGCAATGCCGGGTCGGAAGACGATCTGCTGACACGGCAGCGCGAAGTCGACGCGATCATCGGCGAGACCCTCAAAGCCTACGACGATGGAGCCATCGAACAAGAGGATCTGGCCGCATTCGGTCTGGTCCTCGAGCTATTCCATCATGCCATCGCCGAAAGGCGAGCGACGCTGCAGAGCGGCCCCGCCGATCCAACATGGACGACGGGCCCAACCCTCGCCTCGCGGCGCTAGCTGCGCCCGGCTCGTGCGATCTCATCGGCTCTAAGACCAAACGGCTGGTTATGACCCGCAGCGGACTCTCGCATCGACTACTAGTCGGCTTCAACGTACCGGATGATGCTCTGATTTTGGACGTTCGCAACTAATTCATCGGCGCGGGACAAAAGCCGGCAGACCAAAGGTGATGAATTTGCCCGGTTGTAGCCGAGAGCGAGATCGACCGTTGGCGGGTAGCCCTCAAGCGCTCTGGCGACAACGTTCGGCGCTAGCATATTTTGAGCATAGAGCGGAACAAGAGTCACTCCACCCGTGGATGCGACCAGCGACATGGCCGACGATATGTTCTCGCCTTCGTACTTTGCCTTGAGCACGATCCCAACTTTCGAGGCATAATCCTGAATCACTGCGTGCAATATTGGAGACGTTCTCGCAGAGCTGACATAGACTTCACGGACAAGATCCTGGGGGCGAATCCTTTTCCGCGAGGCCAGACGATGGTCTGCCGGCAGCACCACGATCAAAGGCTCCTTCGCCAACAACTTGAAGGTCACGCCTACGTTCTGCTTCTCGGGGCGTAGAAAAGCTATGTCCAGCTTTCCGCGCGCTAATGCAAGGGCAAGTTCTGGCGAGGACTTACTGGTCAGAGTGACTTCGATCTCGGACTCTTCCTCGCGGAGGATACGCAACAAATGCGGGAGCCACATCACCTCCAGCCCAACCATGAAACCCATAGAAAGTGCAGGCTTCTGCGGTTGTGCGATCCGCCGCGCACCATTTGTCGCCGCTTCAACTTGCGACAGGGCCAGCCGCGCGTGATCGAGAAAAACTCTTCCGGCATCGGTAAGGACGACGCCACGCGTCTGGCGCTCCAGCAACTGCACGCCAACTTCGGATTCCAAATCACGAATCTGCCGGCTCAGGGAAGGCTGTGAAGTGTTGAGGCGCCGCTGGGCAGCGGTCAAAAAGCTACCTTCCTCCGCAACTGCAACGAAATATCGCAAATGCCGAAGTTCCATTCGCCCTCAATATGCTTCGAAAGCATAGATCGCAGCTTACAGGGTATTTGTCGGCAGCGGAAGCAAGAATTACCTTCGCAGTGGCAACGCATCGGCGGACAGGTGCTGCCAAGGTACAGGCTCGCCGGGGCCTCGACTCTCAAGCTCCCCCGAACCTGAGTAACGCATCGCTCAATGGATCAATTGATTGGCGTCTTTTGAAAATGTCTGACAACAAGGATGGAGCGTCTCGATGCCCACAATTACTACTAACGATCATGTCAACATCTACTACAAAGATTGGGGATCAGGTCAGCCGATCGTCTTCAGCCACGGTTGGCCGCTGACAGCGGACGACTGGGATGCCCAAATGACCTTCTTCCTTCATCACGGGTATCGGGTGATCGCCCACGACCGTCGCGGCCACGGCCGATCCGACCAGCCCAGCACCGGCAACGATATGGACCAGTGGGTTGCCGATCTTGCGGCCCTGACTGAACATCTCAACCTGCGCGACGCGATCCACATCGGCCACTCCACGGGTGGCGGCGAGGTGGCTCGCTATGTCGCTCGTCACCAGGAGCGCGTTGCGAAGGCAGTGCTGGTCGCTTCACTGACGCCGAACATGTACCGGAGCGAGGACAACCCGTCAGGTCAACCGCCGGAGTGGTTCGAAGCGATCCGAGCAGGCGTGTTGGGCAACCGGTCGGAGTTCTACCGTTTCGTTCCTGAGAATCCGTTCTACGGATACAACCTTGATGGGGCCAAGCCTTCGGAGGCCATCATTGCGAACTGGTGGCGCCAAGGGATGGCTGGCGGTGCTCTCGCCCACTACGCGACTGTCGACTCTTGGCTCGAAAATTATACCGAAGACCTCACCAAGATCACCGTGCCAGTGCTTGTGATGCATGGCGAGGCCGATCAAGTCGTCCCGTTCGCAAGTTCCGTGCCGCGTGCGGTCGACCTGCTGAAGAACGGGTTTCTTAAGACTTATCCCGGGTATCCCCATGGCATGCTCACCACGCATGCGGATGTCCTCAATCCCGACCTGCTCGCGTTCATCAGGTCTTGACGACAGATCTCCTTGAATGTCGCCTCCCCGCACAAAGGATAGGCCGTTTGCAAGACGGCCTCTCCGTCCAGTTCGAGAGACGGCAGCCGCTGTTGGGGAAGAACCGGACCAACTGCGGTGACGCTGCATGACACGATCAGTTCGCCCGCCGCCCCGCGCGGTTTGCTGGATAGCGACGGACGGCCTGTTGAGCCCGTTTCACGTCTGCTGAGGACCGGATCGATCGTGTGATCAGCTTGGGGCATAAGAAACGAGATCATGATGCGATCCCTCGGACTCGCATCATGACCTCAGGGCCTCGTGTGCGGCGACGGACCACCGCGGGGGCGGCGCTCAGCGCCCCTTCTTGGTCGCGCTCTTCTTGGCTCGCTTGGCGGTCTTGGTCGCGGTCTTCTTCGCCGGACGCTTCGCCGCGGTCTTCCCCGCCTTGGCTTTTGCCTTCTTCGCTGAGGCGGTGCGCTTGCTCGGAGTTTTCGAAGCCTTCTTGGCGACCTTCTTCTTGGTCGTCTTCTTGCGGCCGGCCGTAGTCTTTGCTGCAGCGGCGGTTTTCTTCGGAGCCTTCTTGGCAGGCTTGGTCGACGGCCTCCCAGGCTTCGTCGTCGCTGCCGGAGGCTTCGCCGGCTTGGTGGAGCTGGTGGGCTTTGCGGGCTTCGTCGGCGCCGGTGGTGTTCCGGCCGACACGTTCCCTCCCGCCGCCGATAGCCAGAACCGCAGCTCCGGCGACTTCTCCTCGTCGCCCTTGATGTAGCGGTCCTGCCAGCTGTCGTCTGATTGCAGCGGCTTGCCGAAGATTTCGGGGTGCTGCTTCAGCAGGAAGCGCCAGGCGTAGTGGTCGTAGAGATCGAGGACGTGGCAGGCATAGGCTTCCGCGAGGGCGCGATGGCCGCGGATGATCAGCATGTTCTCATCGTTGTTGTGCGAGGCGCGGAAGCCGAGATTGTGCGAGCCTGTCACGACGACGCAGTCGTCGCTGAACGGGTCGATCACCACGATCTTGTTGTGGATGATGGCGAAGCCGTATTTGGCGAGCTCCTTCTCCCATTTGCCGAAGGCGTCCTGCACCGCGCCGGCCGGCACGCCGCGGAAATCGATGCTGCCTTTGTCGCCCGCCTTCTTCGGCGTGCCGGACTCGCCGACCACCTTCACCTCCGGCGCGGCGTCGTCGGCACCCTCCTCCGCCGGGCCTTCCGAATGCCCGCCGGCATGCAACGATTTCGAGAACTCGGTCGCCCGCACCGGGCTGGTCAGCGCGCCGCGCACGAACAGGTCCGGCTTCTTCGCCAGCAGCTCGCCGGCCTTGTTGAGGATCGAGTTGTTGCCGGGATCGAAGGCGAGGAACAGCACGGCGTGCTTGGCCCCGTCCATCAGCTCGAACACGCGGCCCATGTCGTTGGGCGTCTTCGGAGCCTTGCCGAGCTTGCCGGGCGTGTTCGGCGAGAACATCGGCTCGATGGTGACGCCGTTGGCGAGCTTGACCGGCTTTTGAATCGAACTGGCATTGTTGGCGCGGGCGAAATCGCGCAGCGTCTTCGACTGCAGCTTCGCCTTGTCGCCATCGGCGGCATCGGCGTCGGCCTTCAGCGCGTTCCAGTACGACAGATAGCGCTCGGCCAGCTCGGGACTCTCGACCACCAGAGCGTTGTTGGTCTGCGTGCACAGGCCGGTCGAGGTCCAGTTGGTCGAACCGGACAGCACAGCCGTGGGCTTGCCGTTCTCGGTGAGCACCATGAACTTGTTGTGCGGGATCGAACCCTTGCCGAGGATGCGGTCGATCACGGTGACGCCGGCGGCCTTCAGATTGGCGCGGTTCTCGGCGTCGGCATCGTCCGAATCCTGCCCCTGCTCGTTGCCGAGGATGACGGTGCGGCTCTGCGGGTTCTGATGCAGCTGCGGCTCGAGGCCGTTGGGATCGTTGAGCTCATAGAGCGCGGCATGGATGGTGCCGCCGCCATCGTCGGCGCGCTTCAGCAGCGAGGTCAGGCCGTCCTGCAGCTGGCCCATCAGGCGGATGCGGATCGGATCCTTGGGATCGAGAATGTGCGGCGCCAGCGCAGGCACGCTAGGCTTGTCATTGAGCGCGTGGGTCAGCGCCTGGGTCGCGGTGATGCCGCGGTTGAAATAGACGTGGAACGGCGGCCGCTCCGGCGTCAGCGTGACCTGATTGCTTTCCAGCGGCGCGACGCCGGCGAGCGGCGTCAGCGGCTGGCCGGGCGTGCCGCCCATCGGCACGATGCGATATTTGTAGGTGCCGCCGCGCTTGGCCTTGAGGTCCTTCCACCAGAATTTCTGCACCGGCGCCTGGTCGGTGTTGAGGCCGTCGGCGGTCTGCCCGGCAAAGCGCGCCAGCGCCGGCAGCACCGTGTCGGAGTTGTCAGCGACGTCGATGCGGTGAATGGCGAAGCCAAGACAGCCGTCGAGGCGGCGATCGAAGGTCCAGGCGACGACGGCAATATCATTGTTGGAAAATGCAAGCGCGGGCATGGCGGCACTCCTTGTGTCACAAGGAATATGTCGCGCAGTTGTAACAAGGGTTCGACACATCTGGAACAGGAAATGGCTGGGCGGAGGTCGCAAGGGGGATGGTGCGGTGCGGGATGAGGCGGTGGTGCGACTGACGCGATGCTCACCCTCCCCTGGAGGGAGCCGGGGTGGGGTGACAGACCATCCGCGAACGCGATGCCCGGTGAGCCGATGCTGCAGACGTGCGCGATCTATCTGATGGATCGTGCGCGTGGCTTCACCCCACCCCGACGCGCGCTACGCACGCGTCGACCCTCCCCCTACAGAGGAGGGTGGGCACCTTTCTCCACCTCGTCATTGCGAGGAGCGAAGCGACGAAGCAATCCAGAGTCCCGCGACGACTCTGGATTGCTTCGCTTCGCTCGCAATGACGGAGGAAAGAGCGTGCCCTATGCCAGGGATAGAGCGTGCGTCAGGCCACGGCGCCCGGCTTGCCGCACGTGACGTAGCGGCCGTCGCCTTTCGCGCCGACCAGCTGGCCGTCGCGCACGACGAACTTGCCGCGCAGCATGGTGGCCACCGGCCAGCCCGTGATCTCGATACCCTCATAGGGCGTGTAGTCGGAGCCGTGGTGCAGGCCGGCCTGGCTAATGGTTGCCGTCTTGGTCGGATCCCACAGCGCGATGTCGGCGTCGTAGCCGATCGCGATCGAGCCCTTGCCCTTCAGCCCGTAGGTCTTGGCGTGGTTGGTCGCGGTGAAGGCGACGAACTGGTTCAGCGTGATACGGCCCTTGCTCACGCCCTCCGAGAACAGGATCGGCAGCCGGGTCTCGACGCCGGGGATGCCGTTCGGCACCCAGCGGAAGCTGGTGCGGCCCTTCGGCGTCAGCTTGCCGGCCTCGTCGTCATAGCGGAACGGGCAGTGATCCGACGAAAACAGCGAGAACACGCCCTGTTGCAGGCCTTCCCAGCACGCCTCCTGGCTCGCGTGATCGCGCGGCGGCGGCGAGCAGACATATTTGGCGCCTTCCATGTTGAGGCCCTGCATGTCCTCCTCGGTGAGCACGAGGTATTGCGGGCAGGTCTCACCATGGATCTTCAAGCCGCGCGCCTGCCCACGGCGGATCTCCTCCATCGCCTCGCGGTTGGAGACGTGGACGATCACGATCGGCACATCGATCAGCTCGGCCAGCGAGATCGCGCGATGGGTGGCCTCGCGCTCGACCGGGATCGGGCGCGACTTGCCGTGATAGTAAGGCGCGATGTTTCCGGCGCGCTCCAGGCGGTCGGTGAGGAAGCGGATGGCGTCGTAGTTCTCGGCGTGGATCTGCACCAGCGCGCCCTGCTCGCGCGCGACCTGCAGCACGCCGAGGATCTCGTAATCGTTCAGCGCCAGACCCTCATAGGTCATGAAGATCTTCAGCGACGAATAGCCGTCGGCGACCAGCGCCGGCAGCTCCTGGCCGAGCACGGCATCCGTGGGATCGGCGATGATGAGGTGGAAGGAATGGTCGACGTAGCAGGCCTGGTCGGCCAGCGCGTGATAATCCTTCAGCGCCGCACGCAGCGGCTGGCCCTTTTCCTGAAGGCAATACGGCATCACGAAGGTGTTGCCGCCGAACGCCGCGGCGCGAGTCGCGCTCTCGAAATCGTCGGCCATGACGATGCCGGGGCCGGAGGGCTGCGAGATGTGGACATGGCTGTCGATGCCGCCGGGCAGCACCAGCAGGCCGCTCGCGTCGACGATCTCGTCGGCATCGGTGAGGGCCTCGCCGATCGCGACGATGCGGCCGTCCTTGATGGCGACATCGGCCAGATAGGTGTCGCTCGCGGTGGCAACGGTGCCGTTGCGGATGACGGTGTCGAATGCAGCCATGTGACGCGCGCTCCCGATCTTATGCAGTCAAGCTCAAGCGAATTGATGAAACAGCGATCCCCACTCGCTGACGCCCCGAGTGTCGACGCCCGCCAATTTCAGCGACTTCCATACCACGGTGGCGATGGTGTCGAGAATCGGAATGCCCGTCTCCAGCTCGAGGCGCGCCACCAGCGGAGCCGCCCGCATGTTGGTGCAGACCACCGCAATCGCATCCGGCTTCTCGCGCGCGACCTCGCGGATCATGGTCTCGATCTCTGAAGGCGTCACCTCCGCGAAGGAGAAATTGTCCTGCAAATTGAGGTGGCGGTCGCCGCGGCAGGCGATGCCGAGCTTGGCGTAATTGGCGATGATGCGCGCCTGGACGTCGTCGCGGTAGGGCGTGACGAGGCCGAGCGTGGTGGCCTGCGCGGTCGCCAGGATCTCGTTCAGCGCCAGCATCGAGGTGGTCGCGGGAATACCGGTCGCCGCCGTGATCTGCTCGCACAGTCTGACGTCCGCCTCGAAGCCGAGCCAGCCGGAGGAGGTCCCGTTCCAGCCGATCACGTCGACCTTGGCATGCGCCAGCAGCTCGGCCGCGCGCAGGATGTTTGACGTGTCGAACTGCGCCAGCGCGTCGGTGGACAGCGCGATCTCGGTGACCTTGAAGCGCGAGAAATGCGCCGACACGTTCGGCAGGCCGGCGACCATCGCCGAGGTGATGGGCTCCAGCGCCGTGTTCGACGACGGCGTCAGCATGCCGAGAAGGGTGCGTTTGGTCATTGGTGATTGAGTCCTCTTCGCACGGCCAGAGCCGGCGTGACTAACGGCATTTCCACAGCAGCAGCAGCGGGCGAGCCGCGCATTGATGCGCCCTCTCCCCTTGCGGGAGAGGGCATGCTTGCTCGTGCAGCAGACTCGGTTGGGTGAGGGGTCTGCCTCGACAAATGAGATCGCGGAGAAAGACCCCTCACCCGGTTTCTCACGTCGTGAGAAACCACCCTCTCCCGCAAGGGGAGAGGGTGCACCGCCGTCGTCGAGACAGCATGCGCCGCCAACGGACCCGCGCTTCGGCTCGACCATGCTTGTCCATTGCGAAGCTCTTCAAGATCAAGCAAGCCGCGCCTCATGCCGAAGCCCTCTCCTGCTCCGCCCGCTCCCCGCGCAGCAGCGCCAGGATATGCCGCTTCAGTGCGTTGAACTGCGGTGAGGTGATATCCCGCGGCCGCGGCAGGTCGATCGGGATGATCTCGACGATCCGCCCCGGGCGCGCGCTCATGACGGCGACATGCGTGCCCAGCGTCAGCGCCTCGTCGATGCCATGGGTGACGAACACGATCGTGCCCTGGTGCTGCTGCCAGATCCTGACGAGTTCGGTCTGCATGTCCATGCGGGTCTGCTCGTCGAGCGCGCCGAACGGCTCGTCCATCAGAATCACTTGAGGGTTCATCAGCAGCGCTCGCGCAATGCCGACGCGCTGGTTCATGCCGCCGGACAGCTCCGACGGATAATGGTTCTCGAAGCCGGTGAGACCGACCATGTCGATATAGACCTGCGCCCGCGCGCGGCGCTCGGCCTTCTGGCCGCCGCCGAGCAGAAGGTGAAATGCGACATTCTCCCACACCGGCAGCCACGGCATCAGATTGGCGTGCTGGAACACGACGCCGCGATCGGCCCCGGGCGCGGTGACCGGCCGGCCATCGACGGTGACGTGGCCTGCGCTCGGCTGCTCGAAGCCTGCGATCATGTTGAGAAGCGTCGACTTGCCGCAGCCGGAGGGGCCGAGCAGGCAGACGAACTCGTTGCGTGCGATCGACAGGTTGATGTCGGCGAGCGCGGTGACATCGGCGTTGCGCTTCCTGTCGGTGAAGATTTTTGAGACGACGGTGATGTCGATGGTCGCCATGCTCACTCTCCGCCGCGCAGGGTGGTGTTGCGCTGCCAGTGCAGCACGCGGGCCATCACGGTGCGGATGGCGAGGTCGCTGCAGAAGCCGAGCAGGCCGATGCTCGCCATTGCCGCCAGCACCAGATCGTAGCGCAGGAAGTAGTAGCTGTCCCACAGCACGTAACCGAGCCCGCTCTTCACCGCGACCATCTCGGCGGTGACGGTGAGCATCCAGGCCGAGCCGATGCCGATGCGCAGCCCCGCGAAGATGCTCGGCATCGCCGCGGGCACGACGATGTAGCGCAACAGCTTGCGCTCGCTGCCGCCGACCATGGCGCCGGCGCGAATGAGATTGCGGTCGCAGGTCTTCACGCCGTGGATGGTGTTGAGCAGGATCGGGAAGAACGCGCCGAGAAACACCAGGAAGATCGCCGGCTTGTTGGCGATGCCGAACCAGATGATGGCGAGCGGGATCCACGACACCGGCGGGATCGGCCGCAGCATCTGCAGGGTCGGCTCGATCACGACCTCGATCTTGCGCGACCAGCCGATGGCGACGCCGAGGCCAACGCCTGATACGGTCGCGATGGCGAAGCCCGCGGCGACGCGCGACAGGCTCGCCAGCATGTCGGCGAGCCAATGGCCGCTGTAGGTCTGGGTGTTGCCGTCGGTGCCGACCAGCCAGTCCGCCCACGCCCACAGCACCGTCGACGGCGCCGGCAGCAACGCCGCCGGCAGCGCGCCGGAGCGCGAGAACGCCTCCCAGCCGGCGAGCACGAGCGCCGGGACAATATAGCGGTCGAGCTTGCGCAACTGGGCGAGCGCGATCATCTCAGTAGCCGAGCTCGGTCTTCGGCTTGCCGGTGGCGGCTTCCAGGAAGCGATAGTCGAGGTTCTTCTCGACCGCGGCCGTCACGTCCGAATTGATGTATTTGAGGTCGCGCATCATCGACGCGATGGCGAGCGCCGAGGCCCGGTACATCTTCGGATCGGGATCGAGGTTCTCGACCGCGCCCGTCGCGATCGCCTTGTCGAGGCCGGTGACCTTGGAGATGACCTCGATCAGCGCCGGTTTGTCGGCCGCGATATGGGCATCGACCGCGACCACCGCGCGCACCACGCCCTCGAGCGCCTTCGGGTTCGACACGATCACGTCGGAGCGGGTGAGGATCAGATTGGTCAGCTTGCCGGCAGCCTGGTCATAGGGGAAGCCGAAGAACTTTGCCGCCTTGGCCTGCATGATCTGGGTCGCGAACGGCTCGACGGAGCAGATCAGCTCGACCTCGCCGCGGCGCAGCGCCTGCAGATGGTCGGACGGATTGGGGATGTTGATGAACTGAACGTCCTTGTTGATGTCGATGCCCTGCTTGGCGAAGGCGCCGCGCATGTGGATGTCCTGGGCATTGCCGCGCGAGGCGGCGACGCGGAACGGCTTGCCATCGGCCTTGTACTTGGCAATGACGGCTTTCAGCGCGCCCCAGTCGCCCGGCGCGATCTCGAGATCATTGGCGAGCAGGATCGCAGAGCCGCCATTGACCTGGCCGGAGATGGCGACGACGTCGAAGCCCTTATCGAGCGCGATCGCGTAATGCAGGTAGGTGACCTGGGCGACGTCGATGTTCTTCGACACCAGCGCCGTCAGCGCGTCGGTGCCGGTGTTGAAGCCGACCGCGTCGATCTCGACGCCCTTGGCGAATTGCGGCGTCAGCGACATCGGCGTGCAATGCGCGCATTTGGCGTAGCCGAGTTTGATCTTCGGGGCGTCCTCGGCGAAGCTTGGCGCGGCCAGCGCGAGCATGAGCAGGGCAAGAGCGGGGAGCAGAATGCGTTTCACGTCCATCTCCAGGGCAGGTCGATCATGGGCTCTGTCCTCCCTTCAGCAAGTCACGTGCCATTTGGATGCGATATGCAATGTTGATTTTATATAATAAAATCAATATAGTATCTTATCCAGATCGGACGATTTGCCTGATCCGCGGGCGCGCCGCCCGAATCTGAGGCATATCCCAGCGGAGCCGCAGCTTCTGTCATGACCACCCCGGCACCCCGGCCCAGACTGAAGACGCGCTTCAAGCCGGCGCGGCTGAAGCTGTCGTCCGACCAGTCCACGCGGCCGCTGGCGCGGCTATCGCTGCACGATCAGCTGGTCGCCAAGGTGCGCGAGATGATCGTCGACGGCGAGCTCGCAGCCGGCGCCCCCCTGCCCGAGCGCATGCTGTGCGAGACCTTCGGCGTATCTCGCACGCCGCTGCGCGAGGCCTTCAAGATCCTCGCCGCCGAAGGCCTGATCGAGCTGCGCCCGCACCGCACGCCGGTCGTGACGCCGATCGACATCAGCGAGATCGCGGAGATCTTCGACGTGATGGTGTCGCTCGATGCCGCCGCCGGCCGCGCCGCGGCCGCGCGCGCCACGGCCGACGACATCGCCAGGCTCGACGTCATGCATGCCGAGCTGGTGGCGCTGCACGGCGCCGCCGAGCGTGGCGCCTATTTCCGGCTCAACCAGCAGATCCATACCGAGATCACGACGCTCGCCGGCAACGGCGTGCTGCTCAACATCTGGAGCACCCTGCACGCCAGCGTGTTTCGTGCCCGGGCGGTCGCGAACTACGACGCCAGCCGCTGGGACGAATCGCTCCGGGAGCACGAGGCCTTCATGGCTCTGCTGCGTGCCCGGGATGCACAGGGCTTCGCGCAGGCGCTCTCCGAACACACCCGCAAGACCGGCGACTCCGTGCTGCGGATGCTGGATCAGACGCAACTGAATCAGCCCACCGGCGCATAGACTTTTTTCACGTCGAACCGGTCATGCTGGCGCCGCGACACATGAAAGCTCCACGCGTCGGGCCCCAACATGATCCTGCAATCGCTCGCCGGCCTGCCGGCCTTTCTGGTGTATTTCTGCACCGCGCTGGTCGCGGTGACGGCCTACCTTTTCATCTATACGCGCGTCACGCCGTACAATGAATTTCAGCTGATCCGAGACAATCATCCGTCGGCCGCGATCTCGCTGGGGCTGAGCCTGCTCGGCTTCACCCTGCCGCTGGTCAGCGCCATCGCCCATTCAGCGAACGTGCTGGACTGCCTGATCTGGGCGCTGGTCGCGCTGATCGTCCAGGTGATCGTCTATTTCCTCGTCCGCATCCCCGTGCCGGATCTCGCCAACCGCATTGTCGCCGGCGAATTGGCCTCGGCCATCTGGCTCGGGCTCGCCTCGCTCTCGGCCGGCGCGCTCAACGCCGCCTCGATGATCTACTGACCATGGCCGAGAAACGCATCGACTTCGGCAAGCGCAGGCCGCTGCCCCCGCCGCCGCCGACACCGCCGGTGAAGCGGTCGGGCCACGTCGCCCTGCTGTTGATGGGCACGCTCGCGGTGGGCGGCACGGCCTATGCGCTGATGCCGCGCCAGCAGAGCTGCCCGCAACCAAATGCGGACACGCCTGCGATGGCCGGACCGGCTCAGGCCACCGAGTGCACGACGCACCGGTCGAGCAGCAGCAGTGGCGGCAGTGGCAGCGGATCCGGCCGTTGGGGTTTCTCCAGCAGCGACAGCGATTCCAGAAGCAGCGGCACGAGTCATGTCGCCGACGCGTCGTCCGCCCACGTCTCGCGCGGCGGCTTTGGCGGCTTCGGGCATGGCTTCGGCTTCGGCGGCGGCTGATTTCCGACGCGGAGCCGCCGCGAAAACACCGCCTTTGTGTTGTTTGTTCGGATTCGGATCTTTGACACAGACTCATAATCATAACAAACTGGCCTGCCGACTGATCGGGAATGATCCGATGAAGCGTTCGCGCCGTGTGGTGCTGACGATGATGGGGACTGCAGCGATCGCTGCGGTCTCACCTGGATTTGCAGATCCTGGATTTGCAAGTCCGGCAGATGCAAGGACGGCACTTCCAAACAAGAGAGCGTGCGGACCGGGTCTCGCCCCCGTGGTCGGACCGCGCGGGAAAGTTCGTTGCCGCGCCATTCATGGCGGCTTCGGCCATGGCGTGCACCGTTTCCACGGGCACGGCATGCACGGCCACGCCGGCGGCTAGCGGATGCAGCGTATCCCCTGCCCCGAGCGCGACGACTGGCGGCAGACGGCGGCACAATGCGGCTTCGATTTTTGCGAAGTCGACGGCGAACGCTATTGGGATGAGCGCGCCTACTACGCATTCTCGATCGCCGAGATCGAGCTCGGCATCGAGGAGCCGACCGGCGAGATCGAGCAGATGTGCCTCGCGCTCGTGGCGCGCGTCGTCGATGACGACGCGCTGCTGCGCCGGTTGAAAATCCCCGAAGCCTTCTGGCCGTTGCTGGCGGAGAGCTGGAAGCGCAGGGACGGCAGTCTCTACGGCCGGCTCGATCTCAGCTATCAGGGCGGCCGTACGCCCGCGAAGCTGCTCGAATACAACGCCGACACGCCGACCTCGATCTTCGAGGCCGCCGTCTTCCAATGGACCTGGCTCGAGCAGGCGATCGAGCGCCGTATCCTCCCAGGCCGCGCCGACCAGTACAACTCGATTCACGAGCGGCTGATCGCGCGCTGGCGCGCGCTCGGCCAGCAACGCCCGGTGCATCTGGCGGGACTCACCGCCGAAGCCGAGGATGCCGCGACCTTGAGCTATCTCGCCGACACCGCGGCCCAGGCGGGATTGTCGACAGCCCTGCTCGACATCTCCGACATCGGCTGGCGCGAGACCGGCGGCTTCGTCGATCTCGACGACAACGACATCGCGCTCGCCTTCAAGCTCTATCCCTGGGAGTGGATGTTCCACGATGCCTTCGGCGTGCGGCTCGCGGGGGCGCCGACGCAGTGGGTCGAGCCGCCGTGGAAGGCGATCCTCTCCAACAAGGGCATCCTCCCCCTGCTGTGGCAGATGTACGAAGGCCATCCCAACCTGCTGCCGGCCTATTTCGAGGACGATCCGAAGGCCGCCAGCCTCGGCCCCAGCTTCGTGCGCAAGCCGATCTACTCGCGCGAGGGCGCCAATGTCAGCCTGGTTGCAGACGGGGTCGCACTCTCCACACAGGATGGGCCCTATGGCGCGGAAGGCTTCATCCGCCAAGCCTTGGCGCCGCTGCCGGAGTTCAGCGGCCTGTTTCCGGTCATCGGCAGCTGGCTGGTCGACCATGCGCCATGCGGTCTGTCGATCCGCGAGGATGCCAGTCCGATCACGGGTAACCGCTCGCGCTTCCTGCCGCACGCGATCCTCTAGGCCGTTCACGCGCCCGATCGAAAACGCCTCGACACTCCGCCGCAGATGATTAGATAGAATGAGGGAACGGACCTCCTGGGCGCAGCAGCAGCCAGGCACGACCGGATGTGAGGCATGGCGACCGACAATTCTCAGCTCGACGGACTGCGCATCCTGGTCGCCGAGGACGAGGGCCTGATCGCGCTCGAGCTCGAGACCGTGCTGCAGGGGTTCGGCTGCGAGGTCATCGGCCCGGTGTCGCGCGTTGCCGATGTGCTGCGCGAGGCCGAGCGCGGCGGCCTCGATGGCGCGCTGCTCGACGTCAACCTGCGCGGCGAGCAGATCTTCGCGATCCTGCCGCAGCTGATCGCGCTCGGACTGAAGATCGTCATCACCTCCGGATACGACGACGCGACGTTGTTCCCGCCGGACTTCCGCAACCTGCCGCGCCTCGCCAAGCCGTTCGACGAGCGGGCGCTGCGCGCGATGTGCGAGGCGACGTTCACCCGTCCGCGGCGCGATTGAGTTGGGCATTCCGACCGGCAGACATGAACCGGGAGTACGAACGTGCCGACCGCTGAATGTCCGACCGCAGCGGCCTGAGCGGTCGCCGGATTCAGGCGGCGCATCGAGCGAATTCAACTTATAGTCGATTATTCCGCAGAAGGCGTTCATATTAGGTGATCATTGCTCGATTTCTTATTGCAATTGCAGCAGCGCCGTCCGTTTGAAGTCTTGCCCGGTCCAAACTCACGTCATCGTCTCGTTGCACCTCGCCTGTGGCGCCTGATGCGAACCGCCGAGGCGACGCAGCCCGTAGAGCACGGCTGATCGGAAGCGTGGATCCCCGGCGGACGGTCGCAAGGCAAGACGACGCGTGCATTCGACGTCAGGAGCATCGCTTGTCCATCATCGACGACACCAAGGACTATGAGACCTGGCTGCGCCGCCACTGCACGGTGGTCGACGACGACCTCGACACCAAGCATGACCGGATGCGCAAGGACCCCTTCGTGTTTCTGCGCGCGACCTATTACCGCTGGGCGCGGCGCATCGAGACCATCGCCCCGGACATCGCCGACGCCCCCGCCGCCCTGTGCGTCGGAGACATCCATCTGGAAAATTTCGGCACCTGGCGCGACGCCGACGGACGCTGGGTGTGGGGCGTCAACGATTTCGACGAAGCCGCCGTCATGCCCTACGTGTTCGATTTGGTCCGGCTCACCACCAGCGCCGAGCTTGCGCCCAAGATGGCGGTCGACAGCAGCGATGCCGCCGATGCGATCCTGGACGGGTATCGCGCCGGGCTCCAGACGCCGCGCCCGGCGCTGCTCGACGAGCACGAGATCTGGATCCGCTCCTATGTGAAATGCTCGGACCGATGCCGGCGGGAGTTCTGGGACGAGATCGACGAGCTCGAACCCGCCAGGTCGCTGCCGGGAGCCGTCCGCGAGCTGCTGGTCGGGAGCCTTCCCGGAGAGGCCAACGACGCGACATTCCGGCGCCGCGTCGCAGGTGGCGGCGGCCTCGGACGTCCGCGCTTCGTCATCGTGGCGACCTGGCGCGGCGGGCGCGTCGTCCGCGAGGCCAAGGCGCTGGTGCCTTCGGCCTGGACCTGGAAGAGCAACCCGCAGCAGCGGTCCGTGCCACCGCACCAATTCGTCGCGGTGTCGACCGGAGCCCATCGCGCACCCGACCCGTTCCTCAACGTTCACCGCACGGGCGAGGGCGACTATCTCGTTCGGCGGCTGTCGGCCGACTCGCGCAAGATCGATCTCGGCAAGGACGCCGGCGCCGACCTCAAGCGCGACCTGCTGCGCGCGATGGGCACGGACCTGGCCTCGATCCATGCGGCGACGCACGGTGACGCCGTCGCGAACATCACGGCCGATCTGAAGCGGCGCGGGTCAGGATGGCTGCACAAAGCCGCCCGCGCAGCCCGTAAGGCGACGGAAAAGGACTACGAGGTCTGGTGCCGAAAAGCGTGACCACCGATCGGAACGCCGGCCCGCCCGGTCAGTCGGGCTGCACCGCCGACCCGGGCAGCTGCTCGGGCGTCGTCTCCGCGGTGAGCGCAAAGATCAGCGTGCAGCGGATGCCCTGGGGCTCGAACGCCAGTTTCGCCTCACCATCGAGATCGAAGCGGACCACACGGTCGATCAGCGTGGTGCCGAAGCCGCGCGCGCCGCCGGCTTCGATCATTGGCCCGCCGCGCTCCAGCCACACCAGCTCGAGCTTGTGACGGTCGTCGCGCAGCGTCCAGGAGATCGTGACCCGGCCGAGCGGGGCGGACAGCGCGCCGTATTTGGAGGCGTTGGTCGCGAGCTCATGCAGCACCATCGACAGCGGCAGCACCAGCCGCGCCTCCAGCAGAACCGGCGGGCCGTCGCTGGTGATGCGCCCCTCGCCGACGCCGTAGGGCGCCAGCACCGTGGTCAGCAGCTCATTGAGTCCGATGCCGATCCAACGCGTCTGGGTCAGGATGTCGTGCGCGATCGACACCGCCTGGATGCGGCCGGAGAAGGCCTTGTTGAAGGCGGGCAGCGACGGCGAGGTGCGCAGGGTCTGGCCTGCCACGGACTGCACGATGGCCAGGATGTTCTTGACCCGGTGATTGAGCTCCGCGACCAGCATGGTCTGCTGCTCTTCGGCGCGCTTGCGCTCGGTGATGTCGGTCAGGGTGACGATCGATCCGACGGCATCCTTGGCGTCGTTGACCAGCGGCCCGCCCGACAGCAGGAACGAGCGGCCGGACATCCGCGCGTCGCGCAGCGCGACCTCGACGCCATGAAAGGGCTTGGTGGCCAGCGCCTGATCAAGGCTCTCACGGGAGAAGCGCCGCAAGGTGCCTTGCTGGCTGGCGCTCTGCGCGTCGAGCGGAAACACCTCGGAGAACAACTGCCCCACCGGCGCTCGTTCCGCGAGCTGCTCGGCCACCCAGCTCGCATGGGTGATCCGTCCATCGAGCGCCAGCACGACGACGGCGTCGGTGGCCTGCTCCAGGATGGAGCGCGCGAAGCGCTCGGCCGTGGCGACCTCCTCGGCGCGGCGCACGATCGACATGTCGGTCAAGGTCACCAGAGTGGCGACGACGCCGCCCATCGCCATCTGCCGCATCCACACCGAGACCGGCAGATCGCTGCCGTCGGCACGGCGCAGCTGCGCGTCGCTCTGCGCGTCGTCGGTGCGCTGCTGCGGCAGCTCTCCGGCAAACAGCGACGCAAAGCTGCGCCCCACCAGCTGCTGCGCGCCGAGCCCGGTCAGTGCGCAAAGTCTCGAATTGACGTAGACGATGCTGCCGTCGGCATCGAGCGTGAGCGCACCGTCGCTCATCCGCTCCACCAGCACATGGTAGGGCGCGTCGGCGCCCTGCAGCATGATGATCTGAGGTCCGGTCGGGCCCTGCACCACCACGGCATCGACGCTGCCGCGATGAATCGCCTCGACGGTCTCCTCCGCCTCGTTGCGCGGCCGTGCCGCCTGAATCGCGTCCTTTGCCGCCACGCGTCCTCCGTTCAGCTTGGAGCGATATCCAGCCCGACAAGCACCTTCTCCGCATTCGAGAGGTCGCCGATGATGCGCTTGAGCGGCTCCGGTAGCTGCCTGATCAGTGTCGGAATCGCGACGATCTGGTCGCGCTGCGCCAGCGCGGGGTCCTTCATCAGATCGATCACCTCGATCGTGTAGCGGCCCGGCAGATGCGTCTCGCACAGCTTCTTCAGATTGGCGAGCGCGGCCAGGGATTTCGGCGTCTGCCCCGCAACGTAGAGCCGGAGATTGTAGCCATCCCGTTCCATCGATGCGGCCGTCATTTGCTGGACGTCGTCGGCAGCAACGGCGAACGCGCCGGACGCGTCGACCCACGGAGCTGCGCCAGGGCGATGCGATCGGCCGAGCGCTGATCGTCGCGGGCGGCGCCTTCCAGGTTCAATCGCTCCATCTCCCCCTCCTCACTCGCAAGCTGGACTTTCAGCGTTTCGATCTGCCGCGCGATATCCTGCCGGCGGCGCTCGATCTCGCGCGCGCGACGCTCGACCTCCTGCATGCGCAGCACGCGGTCCGCGCGGTCGCGGGTCTCCTGGGCCACCCGCGCGGATCCGGTGAGCACGCCATCGGGACCGACATAGACCTCACGCAGGGCAATGCCGTCGGAGCTCATCAGGAACTCGCGCACCTGATTGGAGTGCGCCATGCCGCGTGACTTCAACAGATAAAGCTGCCGATTGTGCTCGCCATTGGTCTCGCGGTTGTAGAGCAGCAGCCAGGTGTCGGTCAGCGACGAGATCTGCATTTCGGTCGTCGCCGTATCCGCGGTGCCCGCGCCGAGATTGGTGAACAGCGCCGTGACGCCGCGCGATTTCAGGAAGTCGATCAGGCGCAGCGTCATCGAATGCACGTCGCCGGCGATTCCCGCCCCCATCAGGGACGAGATCGGGTCGACCACGACGGCGGCGGGATCGAACTCCCTGACCTCGCGATGCATCGCGGCGAGATGCGTCTCAAGGCCGTAGAGATTGGGACGGCGGGCCGAGAAGCGCAGCAGGTCGCGATCGACCCATTGCTGCAGGTCGAGACCGACCGATCTCATGTTGCGCACGATCTGCTGCGGCGACTCTTCCAGCGCGAAATAGATGCAGCGCTGTCCAGCCTGGCAGATCGAATTGGCGAAATGCGCCGACACGGTCGATTTGCCGGATCCGGCCATGCCCGAGATCAGGATGCTCGATCCCTTGTAGTAGCCGCGTCCCTCCAGCATGTCGTCGAGATCGGCGATGCCGGTCGAGACCCGCTCCGTCGACGCATCATGCGCAAGGCCCGACGAGGTGATCGGCATCACCGTGATGCCGTCCTGGTCGATGATGAAGGGATATTCGTTGGTGCCGTGCGCCGTGCCGCGATACTTCACGACGCGCAGCCGTCGCGTCGACAACTGGTCGTGTACCCGGTTGTCGAGCAGGATCACGCAGTCGGCGACATATTCCTCGAGACCGTAGCGCGTCAGCGTGCCGTTGCCGCGCTCGGCGGTGATGATGGCGGTGACGCCCTTGCTCTTCAGCCATTCGAACAGACGGCGCAGTTCGGAGCGCAGCACAGCCTGGTTGTCGAGGCCGCCGAACAGCGTCTCGATCGTGTCGATCACCACGCGCTTGGCGCCGATGGAATCGATCGCGAAGCCGATGCGGATGAACAGGCCGTCGAGATCATAGTCGCCGGCCTCCTCGATCTCGTTGCGATCGAGATGGATGTGGTCGACCACGATCTTCTTCTGCTCGATCAGCCGTTCGATGTCATAGCTCAGCGAGCCGACATTCTTGATCAGGTCCTCCGGCTGCTCCTCGAAGGCGATGAACACGCCCGGCTCATCATGGGCGACCGCGCCATTGTAGAGGAACGTCATGGCGAACAGCGTCTTGCCGCAGCCGGCCGCGCCGCACAGCAGCGTCGGCCGCCCCTGCGGCAGGCCCCCGAAGGTGACCTCGTCGAGGCCGTCGATTCCGGTCGGCGATTTCGCGATGACAGGAAGATTTCGCGTCACGATCCGAGGACGCATGCTCGTTTTCATCAATTCCCCCGCCGTCGAACCAACACGCTTCGGCCACACCAATGCGTGAGCCGACGTTCCAGAACCGAAAAGGTTCCAGCGGCGGGAAAAGATTTCGGTTGGCGGGCGATCCGTGGACGAGCGGCCGCCGTTACGGCACGCTCAGCTGGGTTCTTGCCACGGGCAGCACGATCAGCGCGCCGCGACCACCTTCAGGCCGGGAAGCAGCGCGGCGCCTCCGCGCGGGCTGCGGACCGGATTGATCTGGTACAGACCACGCCGCTCCTGGTTGGGCTTGAATGCATCGGTGATGCCGACGACCGACTCGGCCGCTCCCAGCAGCAGGGTGCCGTCGGGCTCCATCACCTTGGCCATCCGCTCGAAGATCGAGGCCTTGGTTTCCTGATCGAAATAGATCAGCACGTTGCGACAGAAGATGACGTCGAACTTGCCGAGATGCGAGAAGTCCTGCAGCAGGTTGAGCTGGCGATGCTGCACCATGCCGCGGATGTCCGCACTGAGCTGCCAGAGCTCGCCGAGCTGGGTGAAATGTTTCACCAGCAGCTGGATCGGCAGGCCGCGCTGAACCTCGAACTGGCTGTAGAGCCCGGCCTTCGACTTCTCCAGCACCTCCTGGGACAGGTCGGTGGCGACGATCTCGATGCGCCATCCGGCCAGCGCCGGGCCGAATTCGCGCAGGCACATCGCAATCGAATAGGGCTCCTGACCGGTCGAGCAGGCGGCCGACCAGATGCGCAGGGACCGCCGGCTGGCGCGCGACTGGATCAGGCCGGGAAGGATGCCTTCGCGCAGATGATCGAACGGAATCTTGTCGCGAAAGAAGAACGTCTCGTTGGTGGTCATCGCCTCGACGACCTGTGTCGTCAGCTGCTCGCCGCCGCTCCGCAGCTTCTGCACCAGCTCCGGGATGCCCGGCAGGTTGGCGCGACGCGCCAGCGGCAGCAGCCGGCTTTCGACCAGATACTGCTTGTCCGCCGACAGATCGAGTCCGGAACGATCCTTCAGGAGCTTACGCAAGAACTCATAGTCAAGGGGGGTCACGAGCGGTCTCCAGCAAACAGACGGACCAGCTTCGGCGCGATCTGATTCAAGGGAAGGATGGCTGCGCAGATTCCGGCATTGGCCGCCGCGCCGGGCATGCCCCAGACGACGCTGGTGGCCTCGTCCTGCGCGATGACGCTGCCGCCGGCGGCGACGATGTCCTTGCCGCCGCGCATGCCGTCGGAGCCCATGCCGGTGAGGATCACGGCCAGCGTCGCGCCTTGCCAGATCTCCACGGCGGAGGTGAACAGCGGGTCGACCGCCGGCTTGCAGAAATTCACCGGCGGACCGTTGTCGAGCGCAATCACGGCGTCGGCGCCGTGGCGCGCGACGCGCATGTGACGTCCGCCCGGCGCGAGATAGATCTGGCCGGGCTTGATGACCTCGCCGTCGATCGCCTCATGGGCCGGCCGGCGGCTCGACCGCGCCAGATGCTCGGCCAGGATGGTGGTGAAGGTGGGCGGCATGTGCTGCGTGATCAGCACGGGGAAACGGTCGATGACCGCTCCGAGCTCGGTGACGACCGACATCAACGCCTGCGGGCCGCCCGTCGACGAGCCGATCAGCAGCACCTTCGGCATCTGGTTGCTGAAGGCGCGGCGGGCGATCGCGGCGGCCGCTGCGGGCGCCGCCGCGGCCGGAACAGGTGCCGCGGGACGCAGCGCCGGTGCGGACCGCAACTCGTGCGCGTGCGGAGCCGCCGGCGCCGCGGCCGGAGCATGGTGAACGGGAGCCGCGCGACGCGCCTTGGCGCCGAGATTGCGGATCTTCTGGATCAGATCGTAGTGAAAATTGTCGGCGGCCGAGGCCTCGCGGGTGCTCTCGGGCTTCGGGATGTAGTCGGCCGCGCCGAGCGACAGCGCCTTGAAGCTGATCTCCGCGTTGCGGCGGGTCAGCGTCGAGGCCATGATCACGGCGAGGTTCTTCTTCTTGGCGAGCAGCCTCGGCAGCGCCGCGATGCCATCGAGCTCGGGCATCTCGATGTCGAGCACGGCGACATCCGGGTTGACGCGGTCGATCTGGTTGACGGCCTCGAGGCCGGTTCGCAGCGACGCCGCCACGACCATGTCGGGCTCGGAGGCGATCCAGCGCGAGATCATGCCGCGGATGACGACGGAATCGTCCACGACCATCACCCGGAGAGGTTCCTGCCTGGTCGAACTAGGAATCGAAGAACTGGCCAACGCGACGCTCATAGTTCACCAACAGGACAGAGGCACAGGGCGACGGCAAGCCCGGGCAAGCACGGATTTGCCGAACTGACAAAAATCAGATCAGCCCGACTTCCTGGAATTTGGCTGTCACGATGTCCTTGTCGAAGGGCTTCATGATGTACTCGTTGGCGCCGGCGTGAAGCGCACGCGCGATATGGGCGACATCGTTTTCGGTGGTGCAGAACACGACCTTCGGCGCGTCGCCGCCGGGCATGCGGCGGAGATTGCCCAGGAACTCGTAGCCGTCCATGACGGGCATGTTCCAGTCGAGCAGAACCGCATCGGGCAGGCCGCGCTTGCAGATCTCCAGCGCCTGCTCGCCGTCCTCCGCTTCCACGATCTGGAAATCCAGACCTTCCAGGATGCGCCGCGCCACTTTTCGAATGACGCTCGAATCGTCAACTACCAGACATGTTCTCATATCAGCCTCTCGGAATCAGGGTCCAAACCGACCGCGCGGTCTCGCGCGGGCGGGCTTACGCTGCGGCCTCAGGCCGCCATCTTGTCGGCAGCGAGTTCGAGCACGCGATCGACATCGAGGATGACCATCAGCTGGCCATCGAGGCGATGCACGCCGCCGGCGAGCTTCGCCATGCGCGGATCGAGGTTGACGGGGTTTTCCTCCCGGCCCTCCTCGGGCAGCCGCAGCACCTCGCCGATCTGGTCGATCAGCAGTCCGTAGGACTCGCCGCGCAGGTCGACGCCGACCGCCATCGGCGGCTTGCCGTCATCGGCCCGGGCAAGGCCGAGCCGCGCCCGCATGTCGATCACGGTGACGATGCGGCCGCGCAGGTTCAACACGCCGGCGATCTCGGCCGAGGACAGCGGCACCCGCGTCACCCGCTCCGGCATGAACACGTCCTGCACCCGCGAGATCGGCAGGCCGAACAGCTGGCCGCCGATCACGGCGGTCACGAATTCGGAAGCCGCACCCTCGGTGGTTTCGATCTTGCTGCTCATCGCACGCTACTCCTGCTCGTTCCTGCTACGCGGCGCGCCGGTTGGCGTCGGCACGCGCCCGTTCCTCGATCTGTTCCTTCAGCGCCGCGATCAGGCCCGGAC
>NZ_BSCT01000014.1 GCF_030159255.1 Bradyrhizobium sp. SSBR45G
GATGCACGCACGGTCAAGTCGCGCGGTCCTGATATCCCGAAGCTGATATCAACTCACGTCGAGGCCTTGGGCTTCGCGTGGGGATGGTGGCCAACAAGCCCGGCGCACCAGGGAGAACGCGAAGCAGCCGTTAAAACCAGTCGCGCAGGGAGGGCCGGGTCGTACCGGCTGAACCTGTGGTACCTGCCGCCTGCATTTTTTTTCGCAGGCGGGCCGCAGGCCTCAGCCGAGGCCTGGCCTTCCCTGCGCCCTCTGTTTGAAGAGGGCGGACGAAAGTGAATAGCTCGGGCGCGGAATGCGCGGCGAGGACGCGAACTTGTGACGTCAATCAGAGAGGCGGGGTGTGATGCAATCTGATTCGGCACAAACGGTGTCGTCCCGGCCTCGAGCCGGGACCCATAACCACCAGCGGTCGTGGTGAGGCAAGATCGCCGCTCCAGCCATCGCCAAACGGGATCCCGTGGTTATGGGTCCCGGGTCGGCGCATCCGCCAACGCTCCGCGTTGTCGGACGCTTGCCCGGGACGACAGCGGCGGATGTCATCGACAGGGACGGCAGGCGAAAGACCGCGAGGGAGTGAACCACGCGAGCCGTATGCGGCGAATTGAGCGGACAAGGGTGAGTCGGTCGCACCAAATCCCAGCCAGGCTAGTTCAGCACCCGCTTGCCGCCATCCGGGCTATCCAGCGAAAACGCCGGCACCGCGATGTCGAACTGCTCGCCGCTCGCGCTTTCCATCTGGTAGGAGCCGGACATGAAGCCGGAGGCGGTGGTGAGCGGCACGCCGGAGGTGTATTCGAAGCGTTCGCCGGGCGCGAGGACCGGCTGCTCGCCGACGACGCCCTCGCCGCGCACCTCCTGCTGCCGGCCGGCCCCGTCGGTGATGACCCAGTGCCGGCTGCGCAGCCGCACCGTCTCCTCGCCGGTGTTGGTGATGACGACGGTATAGGACCAAAACCAGCGGCCATCCGCGACCGACGACTTCTCTGGCAGGAAGTTCGGTTCGACGGTCACTTCGATGTGGCGAGTCACGGCGCGGTACATGGATGTATTGTAGCGGAAACTTGTCGAGGAACCAATCGTAACGCCATCGTGGTTTCAACACAGTTCCGCATTATGGCACCAGAATCGCGGACTCTGCCATCCGCAACTGTGCATCGGGACCACCCGTGTCGGGCTCGGTTCGCCGTTGCGGCCCAGCAACGTCTTGCAGCCATCCGGGGCACGGCCCGGCGGATAAGTCCTTCATCGCTTGCGCAAAAGTTGCGCAGCCCTACATTTCCCCTGCCGGGCCCCGAAGGGCTGGCAGCCTTGACGTGGTGCCTGATGACGTCGATTGCCGATCGCCTTGCCGGACCGTCCGTCCCCGGAGCCACTGCTGCGCCCGCGCCGGCTGCGGAGACGGCTGCGTGTGCCGCTGCACCCGCCAGCACGGCATCGCCCAAGATCACCTTCCCGGCCGTCGGCGAGCGCGAGTTGCGGCTCGATTTGTTCCGCGGATTGGCACTCTGGCTGATCTTCATCGATCATCTGCCGCCAAACATCCTGACCTGGTTCACGATCCGCAACTACGGCTTCTCCGACGCCACCGAGATCTTCATCTTCATTTCCGGCTACACGGCGGCCTTCGTCTACGGGCGGGCGATGCAGGACGCCGGCTTCATCGTCGCGACCGCGCGCATTTTGCGCCGCGTCTGGCAGATCTACGTCGCCCACGTCTTCCTGTTCACGATCTTCCTCGCCGAAATCTCCTACGTCGCGACCAGCTTCGAGAACCCGCTCTACACCGAAGAGATGGGGATCATGGACTTCCTGAAGCAGCCGGACGTGACCATCGTGCAGGCGCTGATCCTGCGCTTCCGGCCCGTCAACATGGACGTGCTGCCGCTCTACATCGTCCTGATGCTGTTTCTGCCGCTGATCCTGTGGCTGATGCGCTGGCGCCCGGATGTCACGCTGGGGCTGTCGGTCATTCTCTATGCGGTCACCTGGGAGCTCGATCTCTATCTGTCCGCCTATCCGAACGGCTTCTGGGCCTTCAACCCGTTCGCCTGGCAGCTCCTGTTCGTGTTCGGCGCCTGGTGCGCGCTCGGCGGCGCCCAGCGGATGTCGCGCATCCTCAACTCACCGATCACGCTCGGCATCTGCGTCGCCTATCTGGTTGCTGCCTTCTTCGTCACGCTCACCTGGTACATCCCGCAGCTCGGCCATCTGATGCCGCGTCAAATCGAGCAGTGGATGTATCCGATCGACAAGACCGACCTGGACGTGCTGCGTTTCGCGCATTTTCTCGCACTCGCAGCACTCACCGTGCACTATCTGCCCAAGGATTGGCCGCTGCTGAAATCGCGCTGGCTGCGTCCATTGATTGTTTGTGGGCAACACTCGCTGGAGATCTTCTGTCTCGGCGTGTTTCTGGCCTTCGCGGGCCACTTCGTACTTGCCGAAGTCTCTGGCGGCGCCATGATGCACGCAATGATCAGCCTTTGCGGCATCCTCGCCATGTGGGGCGTTGCGTCGCTGATTTCGTGGTACAAGCGTGAGGCCGATAAGGGTGCAGCGCGAAAGGGTGCGCGCAGCAACGCCGATCTGGCGGGAGGGGGCTGATGAAGTCCGTCTCGTGGTTAAGGTTTGCTTTCGCAGCGCTGGCGGTCTCGCTGGCGGTGTCTGCGCGCGCCGAAGATGCGCCGCAGACCTGCGAGGTGCCGGCCTACCTGCTCACCACCGAGAGCCCACTCCCGAAAGTTGCAGAGGCCGTGAAGAATGGCCGAACGCTCGATATTCTGGTGGTCGGAAGCCGCTCGTCGACCATCGTGAGTGCATCCGACGGCAATGCCTACCCCGCAAGGTTGCAGGCCTCGCTGAAGGACAAGTTGCCCGCGGTCACCGTCAACATCAGCGTCGAACTGCAGCCGAAGAAGACGGCTGAGGAAATCGCTGGCAATCTTGTTAAACTGGTGGAAGGAAAAAGGCCTAATTTGGTCATCTGGCAGACCGGAACGGTCGATGCCATGCGGTCCATCGATCCTGATGAGTTTCGCCAGGCGGTGAATGACGGTGTTGCGACGCTGCAGAACGCGGGAGCTGATGTCATCTTGATGAATCTGCAATACAGCCCGCGGACGGAAACGCTGATCTCCGTGCCGCCTTACGTCGACAACATGCGGGTGGTGGCGCAGCAGCGCGACATCCCGCTGTTCGACCGCTTTGCCATCATGCGGCAATGGAATGAGCAGGGCGATTTCGACCTGTTCAATCCAACGCACGGGATCGAGCTGGCCAAGCAGGTCCACGATTGTCTCGGCCGGGCGCTGTCGAAGTTCATCATCGACGCGGCGCATCTCGGCCCGGCGCAGCAGAACTAGGGTTCGTCGTCTTCATGTCTTTCAGCTGTTGTCACCGCGTATCTGGAACATGGGAGAAGCTCTCGGCCGTCGCGACGATGATGCTGGTGCTCTCGTTGACCCCACAATGGGCTCATGCGCAGAGCGCGCCATCGCCTGACGCCGCCGCGTCTCCGATCAGCGAGCTCCGTCCGACCATCGGCCACACGATCGTGGCTCAGGCGGCCAGCCAGGCACCCGGCCAGATCGCCGCCGTGCACCCGCCGGCTGCGGCCAGTCAGGCGCCAGCGACGCAGCCGACGGCCAACGCGGCGCCGGACGTGAATACGCCGCCGGCCGCTGCACAATCGGCGGCCGCCGCGCAACCGCCGTCCCGCAGCATCACCGAGCGCGCGATCGACAAGGTCAAGCAGGTCGCGAAATCCGCCTCCGACATCTTCAACCGCGTGCCGTGCCTGCCGCCGAAGGGCGTCGCCAAGAAGAACTTCATTTCGCTGCCGCACGTCGCCAACAAGCTCGCCTCCGGCCTGCCGGTCGTCATCGTCGCGTTCGGCTCGTCATCGACGCAGGGCTACGGCGCGAGCGGGCCGGACTACACCTATCCGAACCGGCTCGCAGCGCAGCTGCGCCGGCAATATCCGATGGCCGACATCAGCGTCCTCAATGCCGGCGTCGGCGGCGAGGATGCGCCCGAGATGATGAAGCGGCTGGAGACGTCGGTGATCGACCGTCACCCGGACCTCGTGATCTGGCAGGTCGGCACCAATGCCGTGCTGCGCGACCTCGATCCGACCGAGACCGCCAAGCTGGTCGAGGACGGTGTCGCCAAGATCCAGGCCGCCGCCTCCGACGTCGTGCTGGTCGACCTGCAATATTCGCCGCGCGTCAACGAGCGGTCGGAGAACGCCAGCCGCATGAACAAGCTGCTCGGCCGCATCGCCGAGCTGCATCACGCCGGCATCTTCCCGCGCTTCGAAGTGATGCGCGACTGGCACGAGCGGCAGGCGATCCCGATCAATGAGTTCGTGATCTCGGACGGCCTGCACATGAGCGATTGGGGCTATGCCTGCTTCGCCCAGCTGCTCGGCGACGACATCATCCGCTCGGTCGGCCAGGTCAAGCTCGGCATCAACGCACCGGCCGACGTGCTGACGTACCGGCCGATGTGAGGAGGGCGAATAGCGAGTAGGGAATGGCGAATAAGGAAGAGATCCCCCTACTCGCTACTCCCTATTCGCCATTCGCTATGCGGCCCTCAGGGCCGCATCCAGATCCTCGATCAGATCATCCGCATGCTCCAGCCCCGCGGAGAACCGGATGAAGCCCTCGCTGATGCCGAGTTCGGCGCGTGCCTCCGGCGTCAGCCGCTGATGCGTCGTCGTCGCGGGATGCGTGACCAGCGTCTTGGCGTCGCCGAGATTGTTGGAGATGCGCGCCAGCTTGAGCCCGTTGAGCGTGCGGAACGCCGCCGCCTTGCCGCCCTTGACCTCGAAGCCGACCAGGGTCGAGCCGGCACGCATCTGCTTGCGCACGGTCGCGGCCTGCGGATGGTCCTCGCGGCCCGGATAGATCAGCCGCGAGATCTTCGGATGCGCAGCAAGAAAGTCCGCGACCTTGCCCGCGGTCTCGGTCTGCGCGCGCACGCGCACCGCCAGGGTCTCGAGGCCCTTGAGCAGCACCCAGGCGTTGAACGGCGAGATCGACGGGCCGGTCTGGCGCATGAAATTGTGGATGTGCTCGGCGATAAACGCCTCCGACGACAGGATCACGCCGCCGAGACAGCGGCCCTGGCCGTCGATGTGCTTGGTCGCGGAATAGACCACGACGTCGGCGCCGAGCGCGAGCGGGCTCTGCCAGATCGGGGTGGCGAACACGTTGTCGACGATCAGTCGTGCGCCATGGGCGTGCGCGATTTCGGCGATCGCGGGAATGTCCATCACGTCGAGCGTCGGGTTGGTCGGGCTCTCCAGGAAGAACGTCTTGGTGTTCGGCCTGACCGCCTTCTGCCACTGGTCGAGATCGAGCCCGTCGATCAAGGTCGACTCGATGCCGTAGCGCGGCAGCAGGTCCTCGACCACGTAGCGGCAGGAGCCGAACAGCGCCTTGGCGGCGACGACGTGGTCGCCGGCCCGCAAAGGCGCCAGGATCGCGGTGGTGACGGCGGCCATGCCGGTCGCGGCCGAGCGGCAGGCCTCGGCGCCTTCGAGCTCGATCATGCGGCGCTCGAACATCGCCGTCGTGGGGTTGGAGAAGCGCGAATAGATGAAGCCGGGATCCTCGCCCTTGAAGCGCGCCTCGCATTCCTCCGCGGTGGCGTAGACGAAGCCTTGCGTGAGGTAGAGCGCCTCGGCGGTCTCGCCGAATTCGGAGCGCAGGCCGCCGGCATGCACCAGCCGGGTTTCGGGACGATACTGAGCGAACGACGCCGGCGCCGTCGCGGGGGACTTCGACATGTGACCTCCATCGTGCCCGGTAGAAAAGGGCACAAAAAAACCGGCCTGGGAAAACTCCTCACGGCCGGGATCACAATCGTCCCCGGCCTGTTTAGCGACTTATTTAACGTGGCTGCAAGCCGGCCGGCTCAAATCACCACGGGATAAGTGGTGCTCATAATCGCAACCGGCCTTTCCGTCAAGCCAACCATCGGATAACCGGTAAAAAGACCCTATATAGGCTGATCAGCCGCCGTTCCGGCGCCTGCAAAGGATCAGGTCTTGCCGTTTTCGCTTAGCCCCGACGCCCATGGCATCCTGCCCGATCGCATGATCGTGGCGATGGCCGAGGCCGGCCTGATCATTCCGGCCTACGACTTCGTCGAGAGCCAGATCCAGCCGGCGAGCCTTGATTTGCGCCTGGGCGACGTCGCCTATCGGGTGCGCGCGAGCTTTCTGCCGGGGCCGGGCTCGACCGTCGCCGAGCGCATCGACGAGCTGAAGCTGCACGAATTCTCGCTCGCCGATGGTGCGGTGCTGGAGACCAACTGCGTCTACATCGTGCCGCTGCTGGAGAGTCTCGCGCTGCCGAAGGACATCGTCGCCGCCGCCAATCCGAAGAGCTCGACCGGCCGGCTCGACGTGTTCACGCGCGTCATCGCCGACGGCACCCGCCGGTTCGACATGATCGGCGCCGGCTATCACGGCCCGCTCTACGCCGAGATCAGCCCCAAGACCTTTCCGGTCTTGTTGCGCGAAGGCTCCCGCCTCTCGCAAGTCCGCTTCCGCTACCGCGACGCGGTCTTGTCGGAAGACGAGTTGATCGCGCTGCACGAGGCCGAGCGGCTGGTCGATCGCGACGACGCCGATCTCGCCGGCGGCGTCGCGCTGTCGGTCGATCTGTCCGGCGCCAATGCCAACGGTTTTGTCGGCTACCGCGCCAAGCGCCACACCGGCGTCGTCGATGTCGATCGCCGTGCCGGCTATGCGGCCGAGGAGTTCTGGGAGCCGATCAAGGCGCGTTCCGACGGCAGCCTCATTCTCGATCCCGGCGAGTTCTACATCCTGGCCTCCAAGGAAGCCGTGCAGGTGCCGCCGGATTACGCCGCGGAGATGGTGCCGTTCGATCCGCTGGTGGGCGAATTCCGCGTCCACTATGCCGGTTTTTTTGATCCCGGCTTCGGCTATGCCGGCGCCGGCGGGCAGGGCTCGCGCGCGGTCCTCGAGGTGCGCTCGCGCGAGGTGCCGTTCATCCTCGAGCACGGCCAGATCGTCGGCCGTCTCGTCTACGAGAAGATGCTGGCCCGCCCGAACGCGATGTATGGCAGCCGCATCGGCTCCAACTACCAGGCCCAGGGCCTGAAGCTCTCCAAGCACTTCCGCGTCTAGGCGCGGCTGCGCGCTGACCGCGCACCCCCAATGCGTCAGCCGCACGGGGCTCGGTTCCGCAGTGTGCTAGGAAGAAACGACAACGGCGCGCGATCCAAGCGCGGCCAGGCGGGGAGCGAACATGTCCGAGATCGGCCTGGCCGATAATCCGGTCGGCGAGGGGCGCGCGTTGCAGCCCATCGAAAAGCCGATGCGGAATGCGATTGCCGACGGACCGATCCTGCGGACGCTGCTGTCGCTGGCCTGGCCGAACATCATCGCGAACTCCGCCGGCACCTGCGTCGTCATCGCCGAGACCTCCTATATCGGCCGGCTCGGCATCGAGGCGCTGGCCGCGATGGCGCTGGTTTTCCCGCTGGTGATCCTGACCATGACGATGTCCGGCGGCGCCATGGGCGGCGGCGTCGCCTCTGCGATCGCGCGGGCGCTCGGTGCCGGCGATACCGAGCGCGCGTCAACGCTCGCCTCGCATGCACTGCTGATCGCGCTGTCGTTCGGCGCGACCTTCATGATCGGCATGCTCGTGTTCGGCCCCGGCCTGCTTGAGTTGCTCGGCGGCCAGGGCGCGGTGCTGAACCACGCCGTGTCCTACCTGCAGATCTTTTTTGGCGGCGCCATGCTGCCCTGGCTGATGAACTCGATGGCCGGCATCCTGCGCGGCACCGGCAACATGAAGCTGCCGTCGTTCATGATCCTGAGCTCGGCGATGCTGCAGATCGTGCTCGGCGGAACGCTGAGCCTGGGCTTCGGGCTCGGCATGCGCGGCGTTGCCGCCGGTGCACTACTGGCTTTCAGCGTCAGCATCTCGGTCATGGGCTGGTATTTGTTCTCCGGCCGTGCTCGCGTGCGTCCGAAGCTGCGCGGCCTGACGATCAGCCGCGCGATGTTCGCCGACATCCTCAAGGTTGGTGCCGTCGCCTGCTTCTCGCCGCTGCAATCGGTGCTGTCGATCGCGATCTTCACGCACATGCTCGCAGGATTCGGCACGGCGGTGCTCGCCGGCTATGGCATCGGCGCCCGCCTGGAGTTCATGATGACGACCGTCGCCTTCTCGGTCGGCATGGCCTCGGTGCCGATGGTCGGCATGGCGATCGGCGCGGAACGAATCGCGCGCGCTCGCCGGATCGCGTGGACCGCGGGAATCGTCTCGTTCTTCGCGGTCGGCGCGCTGTCCACCGTGATCGCCTTCGTTCCCCAATTATGGGTGGACATCTTCACGCAGGACCAGAGCGCTCGCGCGGCCGGCGCCCACTATCTGCGGATCGCGGCGCCGATGTATGCCTTCATTGGTCTGTCGATCTCGATGTACTTCTCCTCGCAGGGCGCGGCCAAGGTGGTCGGACCGGTGCTGGCGCAGACCGTGCGGCTCATCTTCATTGCCGCCGGCGGAAGCTATTTGTTGCAGCATGCGGCAACCGAGGGTGAATTCTTCATGCTCGCGGCGTCGTCGATGGTTTTACTCGGAACGTTGACCTTGGCCAGCGTGATGCTGACCCGCTGGGGACCGAAGCCGGCTGCGGTCGAGCTGCGCCCGGCCGTGCTGGCGGCCGAGCTCGGTTCCGTGTCATCGGCGCCGCCACCGGCGCGGCGCGTCGGCTGACTTGGCACTATATCCCGAGCTTGCTCATCGCGTCTTGCACGGCCGCGGCGCCGAGTTCCATCTGCCCGGCGATATAGGGCGCGATCTCGTTCGGCAGCACGTCGGTGATCCAGATCATCCGGCAGCGTGCCTCGCCCTCGGCGATGATCTGGATCGAGGCGCTATGATGGGTCATGCGTTCGCTGTCGATGGCATACACCAGCCGTAGCCGCGCGTCATCGCAGTCGACCAATTGCTCGCGTGCGACATTGCCGTTGGCGAAGGTTACGATCCGCACATCGCCATCGAGCTTCGTGTCGGTGACGAAGCCCGGCGCCAGCCTGGTATGGACGGCGCCGAAGTCGCGCACCGCGTCCCACACCGCAGCCGCGGGGGCAGCAAGTGATATGTCCTTCTGAACAGAGGCCATGGCAACAACCTCACGGGCACACGGCTTCGATGTTGTTGCCGTCGGGATCGATCAGGAATGCCGCGTAGTAGGTCGGGCTGTAGTCCGCGCGCGGCCCGGCGCCGCCATTGTCGCCGCCGCCGGCCTTCAGTCCCGCGCTGTGGAATCTGGTGACCGCGGCGTGATCGGCGGCGCGGAACGCGACATGCGCAGTGCCGCGCGTCGCGCCTCTGTCGAGGTAGAGCCACAGCGCCGGTTCACCTTTGGGGCCGATGCCTGCCGAGGTCTCGTCCTTCGAACAGAGGATGTGGCCGAGCGGTGCAAGTGCGGCCGTGTAGAAGCGAACGCTGGCGTCGAGATTGCCGACCTTGAGGCCGATATGATCGTACATCGATGAACTCCATGATCCGCGTGCGGCTGTCGCAGGCGCTGGGATCATCCAATCAATGGCGGCTCAATCGTTCTTGGAAAATCTTGCGCTCGCCGCGCGACGCCTTGCGAAATTTCAGCGGCGAGACGCCAGCGGCCCGGGTGAACGTGCGGGTGAAGTTGGAGAGGTCGGCAAAGCCGACGTCGTAGGCAATGTCGGTGACCGGCGTATCCTCGTCACCGAGGCGCCGCGCCGCGCGCCGCAATCGCGCGCGGATCAGATATTGATGCGGGGTGACGCCGATCGTGGCTGCGAACAACCGCAGAAAGTGGAACGCGCTGACGCCGGCTTCGCGGGCCGCATCCGCAAGCTCAATGTCGCGCTCGGCATTGTCGTCGATCCACAGCGCGCTCTCGACCGCACGCCGCCGGTCACGAAGGTTCGGCCTGGCCGGCCGCTCGGGCCGGCCGGTGGCTGTCGCGACGAAGCGGCTGGCGACGAGATGGCCGACCTCGTCGAGGCCGAGAGTCTGGTCGCGGGCGGCCACGGCCTGTGCGAGCTCACCCAGCACCATGAGCTCCGGCAGCGGCGGCATGGCTCCCGACTGCCAAGCCCGGCGGTTGCCGCCGATCTCGTCGATGACGGACGCATCGAACGAGAACGAGAGGCACTCGTCGCCGCAGACGTGATCATGGGTGCACATGAACTCGTCGCCGGGATGTCCGACCAGCAGCGCGCCGGTGACGAGCTCGAAGAAGCGGCCGCGGTGATGGCAGCCGAAGCTGCCTTTGCGCACGTAGGACAGCGAGTAACCGCCAAAGTGCTCGGCGTAGGGACGCTCACCCGGAACCGCCGCGCAGCGGAAATCGGATACGGTGACGGAGCGGCTTTCGAACAGGACGGTCGCGGTCATCCTGCCAATCTAAGCCGTCGCCCGCGAAAGACGAGAGGCTTCCCGCGCGATCATGTCACCGCGCCCGCGATGCGGCGCTCGGCCGGTCGGCTGAGAGCAAGGCGTCGAACAGGGTGAAGCCGGCATGCGGGGTTGCGCCCTCGAGGGCCAGCAGCCGGCGCTTGGAGATGATGCCGCTGTTGGGCGACGGCTTGTCGAGTCCGTTGCCGATGTCGCGCACGCGGTGACAGGGCACGATCAGGACCAGCGCATTCCTCGACAGCGCCTGCGTGATCGAGGTCAGCGCCTTCGGGACATGCAGTTCATCCGCGAGCTCGTCGGCGCCGCGTGTCTCGCCGCGCGGTATGGCGCGGATGCAATCGTAGACGCGCTGGTTGAACGGTGTCACGCCGCCAAGGTCGAGCACGACGTCGGAAAAGTCGACAGCCTGTCCACGCAGCATCGCGGAGATGCCCTTGATGGCGAGTTCAACATTCGAACACGGGCGCTCCTCCCGTGCTTCGGGAAACTGCCGGAACAACCGCCGACGGGTCTCGATTTCCCGCGCTTCCGGCAGCTGCACGCCGGTGATCCCGACATCGCTCCACGCAATGCCGCAACGGCCGAGGGCCGTATCAAAGATCGTATACCCACGCCCCATGACGCCACCTCAACCCCACGCCGCAACCATATCACTGTCGAGGTCGCCCGCATCAATTTTGTTAACAACATGTTAACAGCGCGGCACGACCGGGGCGGGTTTGCCCTGATTTGGGTCGTGGTTGTCAAGCACCGTCTTCTGGCCCCTGTCGGCGGCATCGGCGCGGCGATGACCGGCGGCGCGAAAAAGCTGCGGTCATTGCATCCGTTCCGACCGCAGCGGCCTGCTGCGATCTCGTTCGCGCGATCGCGCTGACGCGGAGGCGCGAGTCCGGCCGGGGTCTCTTCCGGCTTCCGTGGCAACAAGCCGCTTGGCGAAACGTCTCGTCTCGGTTAAGCATTGAGCCATGCGGGCGTAGTTCAATGGTAGAACGGCAGCTTCCCAAGCTGCATACGAGGGTTCGATTCCCTTCGCCCGCTCCATCCCAATTAGTTGATCGTACAATGCATCCCCTAAGCGCCCCGATCGCGGACCGTAGCGCAGGGCTGCGCCGAGGGTCTTCGCCCGCTGCTTGAAAGCCGTCGGGCCGGTCGCGGCGTTGACAGTCCGTGTTATCGATAACATAATCGGCCGCAAGGGTGAGAGACGAGCAGCAGGCGGAGGAAGCAGAGTGGCGATCGACTTGTTCGATCTGGCGGGGCGTCGCGCCCTGGTGACCGGATCTTCCCAAGGCATTGGTCTTGCGCTGGCGCGCGGTCTGGCTGACGCCGGCGCCGAGGTGGTGCTCAATGGCCGCGATGAGGCCAAGCTCACCGTTGCTGCTGATACCATCAAGGGATCGCGCGTGCTCGCCTTCGACGTGACCGATCACGCCGCGGCGCGTGCCGCGGTCGATCGCTTCGAGGCCGAAATCGGGCCGATCGACATTCTCGTCAACAATGCCGGCATGCAGTATCGCGCGCCGCTGGAGGATTTTCCCGAAGAGGCGTTCCAACGCCTGCTGCAGACCAACATTGCTTCGGTGTTCAACGTCGGCCAGGCCTGCGCGCGGCACATGATTGCGCGGCATGCCGGCAAGATCATCAACATCGCCTCGGTGCAGACCTCGCTCGCGCGGCCGTCGATCGCGCCGTACACCGCGACCAAGGGCGCGGTCGGCAATCTCACCAAGGGCATGGCGACGGATTGGGCCAAGCACGGCCTGCAGGTCAACGCCATCGCGCCTGGCTATTTCGATACGCCGCTCAATGCCGCGCTGGTCGCCGATCCCGCGTTTTCCGCGTGGCTCGAGAAGCGTACGCCGGCGGGGCGCTGGGGCAAGGTCGAGGAGCTCGTCGGCGCTTGCATCTTTCTCGCATCGCGCGCGTCGTCCTTCGTCAACGGCCACGTGCTCTATGTCGACGGCGGCATCACCGCTTCGCTCTGAGGCGGGCGGTCGAACGATCCAGCGTATCGGTTGTGGAGTGCTGTCATGACGAGTGTCGTCGCTTTGATCGGCGCTGGTGCCATGGGTGGCGCGATCGGCGCCCGGCTGGCGCAGACCGGAACGCGGCTCATCGTGTTCGATCTCGATCCGGCGAAGGTCGCCGCGCTCGTTGCGCTCGGCGCGACAGCGGCTGCGTCGGCGGCGAAGGCTGCTGATGAAGCCGACGCCGTCATCCTCAGCCTCAACTCGCCGAAGATCGTGCGCGCCGCCGTGTTCGGCGCGGACGGCGTGGCCGCCGGTGCGCGCAAGGGCACCCTCATCATCGACATGTCCTCGATCGATCCCGATGCGACGCGCGCGCTCGCGGCCGACGCCGCTGCAGCCGGGCTGCGCTGGGTTGATAGTCCGCTCTCGGGCGGTGCGCCGAAAGCCGCGATCGGCCAGTTGACCTGCATGGCCGGCGGCGAGGCTGATGATGTCGCGGAGGCGCGCACGGTGCTCGCCGAGGTCGCGTCGAACTACACGCATATGGGGCCGAGCGGGGCAGGTCAGGTCACCAAGCTGATCAACCAGGTGCTGTGCGGTCTCAACTTCATGGCGGTGGCCGAGGCGACGGCGCTGGCGCAGGCCGCCGGGGTCGATGCAGCCAAGATCCCGCAAGCGTTGCGCGGCGGACGGGCCGACAGCGCCATCCTGCAGGAATACATGCCGCGCTTCGTTGCCCGCGACTATCGTCCGACGGGGCGTATCGACAACATGGTCAAGGACCTCAATGGCGCGCAGGATCTGGCGCGGCAGACCGGCATCGCGATGCCGATGACCGCGGTCTGCGCCGAGATCCATCGGCTGCTGACCGCAGTCGGGCTCGGCGCAATGGACCAGGCCGCGCTGATGGAATATTGGGCGACGCGAACGTCGCCCGAATGATCGTGCGGTCTCAGGTGATCCCATGGGCGTTGACGAAGATCGAATAAAGCGACGTCTGCGCGGTGACGTAGAGCCGGTTGCGCTTCGGTCCGCCGAAGGTGAGGTTGGAGACGATCTCGGGCACCGGGATGCGTCCGATCAGGGTGCCGTCCGGCGCGTAGATCGCAACCGCATCTCCGGTCGAGGTCCAGATATTGCCGCCGCGGTCGACGCGGAAACCATCGAAGAAACCGGCCGGCGAGGTCGCGAACACGCGGCCATTGCCGACAGTGCTCCCACCTGCCGCAACGTCGTAAACGCGGATGACGGCCGGCAGGTCCGGCACATGCGTCGCGCCGGTGTCGGCGACGTACAGCAGGCGCTCGTCGGGCGAGAAGGCAAGGCCGTTCGGCTTGACCATGTCGGTGACGACGGCGGCGACCGCGCCGCTCGCCGGATCGAAGCGATAGACATTGCTCGCGCCGATCTCGCTCGGCGCGGCGTGGCCCTCATAGGCGCTGTCGATGCCGTAGGTCGGATCGGAGAACCAGATCGTGCCGTCCGACTTGACCACGGCATCGTTGGGCGAGTTGAAGCGCTTGCCCTCGAACCGATCAATCAGTCCGACCCAGCTGCCATCATGCTCCAGCCGCGAGATGCGCCGGCCGCCATGCTCGCAGGCGATCACGCGGCCAAGCGCATCGCGCGTGTGGCCGTTGTGATAGCCGCAAGGCGACTCGAACACTGACACCGAGCCGTCGGTCTCGTCGAAGCGCATCAGCCGGTCGTTGGGAATGTCCGACCACAGCAGCGACTTGGCGGCGGGGACATAGACCGGGCCCTCGGCCCAACGGCAGCCGGTAAAGAGCTTTTCGAGCTTGGCATGCCCGATGATCAGCGCCTTGAAGCGCGGATCGCGGATGTCGTAGGTGCTCATGGCGTGTCTCCGGCGTCTTGAAGATCAGTCGGTCGGCAGCGGAAAATCGTCGGCCTTGAACACGGTGTGGAAGATCGAGCCGTCGAACATCTCCATCAATCCGCCGGTCACCTCGCGACTCTCCGCGCGCTCCTTCGAGGCCAGCGCCTGCTCGATCGCGGCGTGCGAGGGATAGCGGATCGCCAGCACCATCTCGTAGCGCTGCGCATCGCTGTCGCTGTCCTCCTGGCGCAGCACGCGGACCTCCTCGGCGCCGGGAAAGCGCGTCCACAGCGGCACCAGCTTTTCGCGGACATAGGCGGTGAAATCGGCTTCGCGACCGGGCTTCACGCGGCCATTGAAGAAAGCGCAACGGATGTACATCGGCATTTGCTCGTCAGTGTGAGAAAGGGATTGGCGGCCGGCTTGTTGCTGGCCGCTGAGAACGTGTGAATCGTAATCGCCTGCACGACCGTCACCCCTCACCCTGAGGAGCCCGCCCGAGGGCGGGCGTCTCGAAGGGCGAGGCCTCGGTCGGGCCTCATGGTTCGAGACGCGCCGCGCCCAGGGCGCTGTCGCCTTGCATCTAGCGGCCTCGGCGCGGCGCTCCTCACCATGAGGGGCGGGTTCCGAGAGCGGCGCTGCACGTTGTTCATCAGCCGCGGGTTCATGGCGAGGTGTGAGGGCTCGCCGCAACCACCGACCTCGTCCTGAGGAGCCCGCCGGAGGCGGGCGTCTCGAAGGACAATGGAGGCTGCGATGTCGACGGCAAGCTTGCATTGGATGCGATCGCTCGTGAGGAAGTTACTCCAGCCCCCAGATCTTCTTGTAGGCGGTGCGATAGCCGTTGCCGGGGTCGAAGGTGTTGGTCGGGCCGCCGTCGAACTCGACATTGGCCTTGGTCACCACGTGCAGCGGCGAGACGTAGCCGGACCATTTGTCGCCGGCGATCGCGCGGTTCAGTTCGTCGACGAGCTGCCAGCCCTGCAGGTTGAGCGGCTCGGCGACGGTGACGGCCTGGTAGGAGCCGGAGCGGATGCGCTGATAGGCGCTCTCAGAGCCGTCGCCGGCGGCGACGTTGATCGGCGCGCCGGTGCCCTTGATGCCGGCGGCGGCGAGCGACGGGGTCATGAAGTCGTAGTAGAGGTCGTTGATCGCCAGCGAATGCGTCCAGGCGGCGCCGTGCTTCTGCAGCAGCGACGTCGTGAGCTGCGGCATGCGCGTCGAGGTCTCGGCGATCGGCGTATCGACCCATTCGAGCACCTTGCCGCCGAGGCCCTCGATGACCTCCTTCATTTTCTTCGCCTTGGCGATCGCGATCTCATAGGTCGAGTCGGTGAAGATGATCACGCCCGGCTTGCCGTTGGCGTCGACGAAGGCCCAATTGGCGGCGGCGGTGGAGACAGCCATCGGATCCGTGGTCACGTTGGCGAACACGCCGGCGTCGGCCACCGGGCCGATCACGGGCGCAGCATGCCACGACACCAGCGGGATCTTCGCGGCCTTGGCGGCCTCCATGCCCGGCTTCTGCTCGACGGCGTCGAAGCCGCAGATCACGAGGCCGTCGGGCTTCAAGGTCATGGCCTGGCCGAACGCCGCGGTGCGGCCGGAGACCGAGCCGGCGCCGTCGAGCGTGCGCACGGTCCAGCCGGCTGCCTTGGCGGCCTCCTCGATGCCCTTGGTGACGCCGAGCACGCCGCCATTCTTCATGTCCGACGCAAGGACGACGATGGTCTTGCCCTTGGCGATCTTCGGCCCCGTGGTCGGGCCATCCCATTTGTCAACCTTGGAGGCATATTTGTCGACGAAGGCCTTTGCGTCCGACAGCGAGTCGGCGTGGACGGCGGTGAGGCCGAAAGCGAGCCCGGCGGCGATGGCGCCGGTTCGTAGCAACGCGTGCAACATGGACGTTCTCCCTGGTGTGATGCTGGTCCGGTCGAAGGCCGGACTTGTTGTCGTGGCCGGCTCATCGCCGATCACGTCGTTCGTGGTCTCAACTCTTCGGTTCGGGCGCCCCCATCGGCAGCTTGGCGACGGCGCCGCGCTTGCGCTGGGCGTAGCCCGCCATGCCGATCGCCGCGAGCAAAGTGACGCCGTTGAACAGCGGTTCGACCCAGAACGAGCCGCCGAACTGCTGGATGCCGGCGATGCCGACCGCGAGCACGGCGACGCCGATGATGGTGCCCCAGACGTTGACGCGGCCGGGCTTGATCGTGGTCGAGCCGAGGAAGGCGCCGACCAGCGCCGGCAACAGATATTCGAGGCCGACGCTGGCCTGGCCGATGCGCAGCTTCGAGGCGAGCAGCACGCCGGTCACTGCCGTGAGCGCGCCCGAGGTCATGAAGGCGCCGACGGTGAAGCGCTGCACCGGAATGCCGTTCAGCGCGGCGGTCTTGGGATTGGCGCCGATGGCGTAGATGTAGCGGCCGAGCGGCAGATATTCGAACATCAGCCACATCGCGAGCGCCAGCGCGAGCACGTAGAAGCCGGTGATCGGCAAGCCGAAGATCATCATGCCGTTGAGCGCGAGAAAACCCTCCGGCAGCATCGCGACGACCTGGCGGCCGCCGGTGTGCCACAGCGCCAGCGCATAGAGCACGGTGCCGGTGCCGAGCGTGGCGATGAAGCTGTCGATGCGCGCGACCTCGACCAGCAGGCCGTTGAGCAGGCCTGTGAAGGCGCCGAGCGCGATCACGATCAGCACGGCGACCGGCCAGGGCAGGCCGAGCGACGTCTGCAGGCTGATGACCAGGATGTGCCACAGCACGATGCCATAGCCGACCGTGAGATCGATCTTGCCCGCCGCCATCGGGATCATCGCCGCCAGCGACAGCATCGCGATGATCGACTTGTCGGAGACGATCGAGCGCAGATTGAGCATGGTCGGGAAGGTGTTGGGCAGCAGGATCGAGAACAGCACGATCAGCGCGACCGTGATGATCGGCAGGCCGTAGACAGGCAGCAGGCGCGAGATCTTCTGCGGCAGCGAGGCGCCGGCGAGATCGGCGCGCGTCGGCTCCAGCGCATTCGACTCGATCGAGTTCATTCCCATCTCGTCTCTCCCCGGCGGGCTCTCGGCGGCCCTTAACTCATTGTCTCTTACGCGGCCTCGGAGGCCGAGGCGGCGGTGATCAGCGCTGCCGTCGTCAGCGCGTCTCCTGATATTTCGGCAATGATCCGTCCGCGGTTGAAGACCAGCGCGCGGTGGCAGATATGCGCGACCTCCTCGAAATCGGTGGAGACCACGACAACGGCCAGGCCCGCGGTGATGGCGCGCGCGATCAGCCGGTAGATCTCCGCCTTGGCGCCGACATCGACGCCCGCGGTCGGATCCTCGGCGACCAGCAGCTTGCGTCCGGTCGCGAGCCAGCGTCCGACCACGACCTTCTGCTGGTTGCCGCCCGACAGGCCTTCGATGGCGAGATGCGGATCGTTCGGCCGCAGGCCGACCTGCGCGCCGAGCTTCACGGCGTCTTCTGCCTCGCGCCGGGGCGCCAGCACGTCGAACAGGCCGCGCCCGGAGGCGCCCGGATTGAGGAAGGCATTCTCGCGGATCGACAGCGAGGCGGCAATCGATTCCTCGGTGCGATCGCGGGCGACGAGGCCGATGCCGCTGGCCATCGCGGCCACCGGGCTCGACAGATCGGGCACAGTGCCGTCGATGCTGATCTCGCCGCGATGCGCCACCGCGCCGAACAGCGCGCGTCCGACGTCCTCCTGGCCGGCGCCGCGCAGGCCGACGAGGCCGAGCAGCTCGCCCTCGCGCACCTCGAAATCGACCGGACCGGCTTTCGGGGTGATCAGGTTGCGCACGGCGACGCGGGTCTTGCCGGAGTGCGCGGTGGCCTTCTCGAACAAATCGACCAGCGGCCGGCCGACGATCAGCCGCACCAGCTCCTCCGGCGAGGTCTCCGTGATGGCGGTCTCGCCGACCAGCTCGCCGTCGCGCAGCACGACGACGCGGTCGGCGATGCGGAAGATCTCGTCAAGCCGGTGCGAGACATAGATCATGCCGACGCCCTGCTGGCGCAGCCGCCGCAGCGCTGCGAACAGCCGCTCGACCTCGTCGGCGGGCAGGCTCGCGGTGGGCTCGTCGAGCACCAGGAAATCGCAATTGACGACGAGGGCGCGGGCGATCGCGACCAGCGATTTCTCGGTGCGCGACAGGCTGGAGACACGCGTCGTCGGATCGATGTCGCAGCCGACCAGCGACAGTGCCTTGGTCGCGCGCGCCTCCGCAGCGCGCCAGTCGATCAGGCCGAGGAGCGATTTGCGCGGAAAGCCCTGGGCGAGGCCGACATTCTCGGCGACGCTCATCCATTCGATCAGGCCGAGATCCTGGTGGATGAAGGCGACCGGCTGGTGGTCGCCGCTGCGGCCGCCGGGGGCATGCTGATAGGGCTGGCCGGCGATGGTCACCGCGCCGGCATCGGGGCGATGGATGCCGCCGAGCACCTTGATGAGGGTGGATTTGCCGGCGCCGTTCTCGCCGAGCAGCGCGACGATCTCGCCGCGACCGACCTCGAAGCTGACGCCCTTGAGCGCGCGGGTGCCGCCGAACGACTTGACGATTCCATCGAAGCGCAGCGCAGCCGACGCCATCGCTCAACCTCCCAGCGGGCCGGCGCGAACGGCTGGGGCATCCCTGACCGCTGACCAGCTCTCATCGATTTTTGTTATCGATAACATCGTAGCTGCCTTGGGAAGGCTGTCAAGCGGGGCGGATCAGGTGCTTTCGCGCTCGATGACCTCGAAGGGGACGATCAGGGTCGCCGGGTTCGGTGGCCGTTCGTTCTGGATGTCGTCGAGCGCGCCGAGCAGGATGCGGCCGGCCTCCAGCCCGATGTTGCGGCAGTCGACGGCGACGGTGGTGATGCGCGGCCAGGCCCAGCGCGACACCTCGAAATCGCCGAAGCCGGCAATCGCGATCCGGCCGGGCACGGCCCAGCCGCGGCGGTGGCACTCCATGATCGCGCCGAACGCGGAGAGGTCGGAGACGCAGACGGCCGCGTCGACGTCGGGCCATTGCTGGATCAGATGGACGATGGCCTGGCCGCCTTGCTCCATCGAGATCGGCGGATTGCCGAATGAAATCGTGCGGCCGGCGGGCAGCCCGAGCTCCTCGACGGCGCGGGTATAGCCCAGCCTTCGATCGGCGCCGCGGGTGTCGCGCCGGCTGGCGCCGCCGATGAAGCCGATGTTGCGATAGCCCTTCTGGTAAAGCCGGTGGACGAGGGCGCGCGACGCTTCGGCATTGGAGAAGCCGACGACGTGATCGATCGGATCTGCTGGCAAATCCCAGGTTTCCACCACGGGGATGCCGGCCGATTGCAGCATCCGCCGCGCCTTCGGCGTGTGCCGGCCGTCGGTGACGATGATGCCGTCCGGCCTTCGCGTCAGCATGGCCTGGACGAGCTGCTCCTCCTTCTCCATGTCGTAGTCGGTGTAGCCGAGCAGCATCTGCAGGCCCTGGCTCTCGATGATCTCGGTGATGCCGCGGGCGGTGTCGGAGAAGTTGGAGTTGTTGATCGAGGGCACGAGAACGGCGACGAAGCCGGTGCGTTTCGACGACAGCGCCCCGGCGGAGAGGTCGAGCACGTAGCCGAGCTCGTCGACTGCGGCGAGGATCTTGCGTCGCGTCTCCTCCGAGACGGCGCCGTCGCTCTTCAGGGCGCGCGACACGGTCATCGCGGACACGCCCGCCCGCGCCGCCACCTCGGCCATGGTCGCGGGCCGCTTCGTGATCGTCCTGGGGGTCGGCCGTGGCGGCTTCATCTCATGCGGTCTTCTCTTGGCGGCGCCGCCGGATCGGCGCCGGCCACGTCGGCAGGGAGGGGCGCGGCGGTCCGGAGCCGGCGGGAGCGGGAGGATACATCGCTTACGATATCGATAACAATCGGGCGCGTGAGGCCGGCGGACGGGAGGGGGCGACCGCATTGGAAAACCCCCGAGCCATCGCGGCATGGCCTGCCAAGGCGGGTGCCGGCCAAGACGGTGTTGAGGGCCCGATCCCTCGTCACACCCCACTGTCGTCCCTGCGAACGCAGGGACCCATAACCACCGGCTTCGGTGAGACGATGACTGGCAGTTGTGCCTCCCCGAGAGATTCCGCGGTATGGGTCCCTGCGTTCGCAGGGACGACAGCGGAGAATGGGGCAACCGCGCCCGAACATCTTCGAGGAGAAGCGGCAGCGGAGGACCATTTGGAGCAGCGTCCGTCTGGACATGTGTCATCGCCCTCTCGCGACGCCCTGGCGTCCGAGTTGTGCCGGTCGGTCCGCCCTCAAAGGAGAGGGCGCGGGGAATGCCGGGCGCTGGCCGCACCCATGGCCCGCCTGCGTCAAAAAATGCAGGCGGCAGGAACCACAGGTTCAGCCGAGACATCCCGGCATTCCCCGCGCGATGGTTTTCACGCTTATGTCGCGCTCTCCCCGGTGTCCGGCTTGTAGCCACCGTCGCCCGCGGGATCATCATCACCCCCGGACTTGGCGCCAGCCTCGGGGCGCCAGGACCACGCGTCTTCACGTCCGCAAGCCTGCCGTTCGTCGGCGGGCACAAGGCCCGCTGCAGCCGGCTCGCGGCCACCGCATCCCCAAGCCCAACGTCTCGTGACGATCGCGAAGCGCCCCTCTCGCAGGCCCGGGATGGCGGCACTCAACCATGAATTCCGAAAAAGAGCAAGTAGCTTATTTTTTGCCGAAGTAACGGATGGGCCAACTCAGCTTGGAAGCATGGGTGAGATCAGCCGTAGGGCGCATGTCTGCCGCCATGCGAACACGCGCGAGGACGCGGTTGAGCGCGGTCCCTCGTCACCCCCAGCTGTCGTCCCTGCGAACGCAGAGACCCATCACCACCGGCTTCGGTGGGACGATGACTGGGAGTTGCGCCTCTCCGAGAGAGTCCGCGGTATGGGTCCCTGCGTTCGCAGGGACGACAGCGGAGGATGTGGCGAGATCTCGCCCAATGTCGTCATGGCAAGAAGAGGAGCAACGCACCGAAGGCTGGGCGAACCGCGGTCGACAGCGACGTGGGCCCTTCTTTGCTGCGAGCGAAAGCTCATTCGCCCAGCCGTTGCAGGATCAAGGGACCAAGCTGCTGCCGCGCCAGCCAGACCGACGCGAAGGGTCTCAGGTGGACGGTATCCGAGGTGATGAGGCCGTCTCTGGGGTTGTCTCCCAGATAGGTCAGACAACCCTCCAGGCCGCAGAATTGCTTCATCTCATCGACGAATTCAAAGGGCTCGTCGGGGCGCAGCTGCGACTGGAAGGTCTTCGTGAACGCCATCAGCTCGTCGTCGAGATGGCCTTTGACATAGCGAGGGATGGCGGGCCAGTAGTTGTCCAGGACGACCTTGTAGAGGAACGGCTTCCAGTGCGGCCGTTGTCCCAGCACGAGCACGTGCTTGACGCCATAGCCCTTCACCATCGTCGCAAATCGCCGGATATAGGCGATGTCGAAGGAATTGTTCGACGACAACAGCAGAACATGCGGTGGATCGGCCTTGATGCGCTGCAGCGCGAAATGATTGGCCATGTTGCAGTGGTGCACGTCGATGATGCGCTCGATCACTTCGCTGACCTGACATCCGGAGCTCCAGATGAGGAGAAGCGAAATGTTGCTCGGGAGAACTTCACGAAGGCCGTAATAAAGATCGGAGGCGTTGGAATCGCCAATGATCATGACGCTTCGCTCATGGGTTCGCGTGTAGCAGGCGGGGTCGATCGCACGGCGCGGTGCCAGTGTCGGGATCTTGGCGTCCCAGGCGTAGAAGTTGCATCTGTTCTGGGAAATATAATCGATGTACTCCGCCTGAATCCGGGGCGAGGTCGAGCTGAAATAATCGGCGTAGGCGGCCTTCTCGTGCTCGAGGCGGCCCGGGAAACCCTTGTTGTAGGCGACCGCGACTCCGACGACGCCGATGGCGATCATGGCGGTCGCCAGAGCGGTGATGATCGTCTGCGTCCGCTTCTTGCCGAAGCGCACAGGCCGTTCCACGAAGCGATAGGTGACCCAGGCGAGTCCGATCGAGACGGCCACGAGCGCGGCCAGAAGCAGCGGCGGAGGCGCGACGTTGCCGTAGCGGATGCGCGCGAAGGTCAGAAGCGGCCAATGCCAGAGATAAAGCGGGTAGCTGATCAAGCCGAACCAGACCAGGACCCGGCTGGACAGGACCCAGCGATTGAGCCAGGCCGCCGGCCCGGCGAGAATCAGCAGATAGGCGGCGGTGACGGGCAGCATGGCCCACCAACCGGGAAACTCGTGCGGCCGCGTGACCAGGACCGTCGAGGCCAGCAGCAGGGCCATCCCCAAGGTCGAAAGCACGTGGCGATAGGATTCATCGGGGTTGACGCCGCGCTCAAAAAACATCGCCGCGAGAACCTTGGCGATCATGCGCTCGATCCACACGACAGGCCGGAGCGGAAACAGCGTCAGGTTCGCCAGGCTTGCGCCGGCGGCAAGCTCCCACAGCCGCGAGACCGGGGAGTAGAACGCTGCGACCGGATCCGTCGCGGTCGCCTTGACGCAATAGGCGAGTGAGGCTGCCAGAACGGTTCCGATCAGCACAAATCGATTGAGGCGACCATCCCAGGCCAGGATCATGAGAGCTGGCCAGATCAGGTAGAACTGTTCCTCGACTCCGAGCGACCACAGGTGCAGCAGGGCCTTGGAGTCCGACGCGACGTCGAAATAGTTCGACTCCTGCCATAGCGCGAGATTGGCAATGAACCCGGCGCCGGCCGCGGCGTGCTTCCCCAGCCTGGCGAAATCGTCCGCCCAGAGCATGAAGGCCCCTGCGACTAGGCAAAACGACAGCACGACGATGAGGGCCGGGAAAATGCGACGGACGCGGCGCGCATAGAAGGTTGCCAGGCTGAACCGCTTGGCGGCGAGGTCGGTCAGAATGATCGTCGTGATCAGGTAGCCCGAGATCACGAAGAAGACGTCGACCCCCACGAAGCCGCTGCGCAGCGTCTTCGGGAACGCGTGAAAGAGAACCACGGACAGCACTGCGATCGCACGCAGGCCGTCAATATCCGGTCGATATCCGCCTGCATGGATTGTAGCGCGGCCATCGACCGCGGTGTGTCTATCGGTGCCGTGCACTTCGGAAGGCCCCCGCCCGCCACAACTGCCGTAAAATCGCCTTATTTTACCATCGCAACCAGGGGATGTCGATCGTTCCGGAGAGCGCTATCGGTCGAAGAGCGCGCTCGTCATGGGACGCGTTCGAATTTGCGAAAGGGGACGGCAGAGTGTCGCCACCAGGCGTGGCGCGCCCGCCAGCGTCAATGACGGCAACCGCGTTGCGTCCCATGCGACCCGGCGTCACGCCGGCCGTTTGGCATAGATCGCCTCGATCTCTTTCGCGAAGGCGCGCTCGATCGCCGGGCGCTTGTTCTTCAGGGTCGGTGTGATCAGGCCGGCCTGGATGGTCCATGGCTCCAGGGTCCAATGCACGGCCTTCGGCGTCGCATAGGCGGGATAGGCCTTCACGGTGCGGGCGATGTGGCGGAGCAGCGAGGCCGCTTCGGCCTCCGTGCCGCGCTGGCCGTGCGCGGCGAGCCGGGCCTGCTGCTCGGCCCAGCCCGTGGGGTTGAGCACGACGATGGCCGCGACGAACGGGCGGTTCTCGCCGATCACGATCGCCTGCTCGAACAGCGGATCGGTCAGGATCGCGGTTTCGAGATCGGCGGGCGCGATCTTCTCGCCGGTCGAGGTGACCAGGATGTCCTTGATCCGCCCAGTGATGGTGATGCGTCCCTGGTCGATGCGGGCCTGGTCGCCGGTGTGCAGCCAGCCGTCGCTCTCCTTGATGCGCGCGGTCTCCTCCGGCCTGTGCCAGTAGCCGAGCATCACGCCGGGGCCGCGCACCATCAACTCGTCGTTGTCGCCGATGCGCACCTCGATGCCGGGCAAGGCGCGGCCGACGCTGCGCGGGTCGTTGTCATCAGGCGTGTTGACGCTGACCACCGGCGAGGTCTCGGTCATGCCGTAGCCCTGCAGCACCTCGAGCCCGAGCGCGAGGAACAGTCGCACCACCGGCTCGGCGATCGGCGCGCCGCCGCTGACGGCCACGCGCAGCTTCCCGCCGAAGCGCGCCAGCACCTTGTCGGCAACGAGGCGCTGCAGCAGCGGCCAGGCGATCTGGTCGACGACGGAGGATCGCGTCGTGTGCCCATGCCGCGCGTCGAAGCGGCGGCCGCCGATCGCGACCGTAAGATCGAGCAGCGCGCGCTCGATGACATTGGCGACCGCGCGATGATGCATCACCAGCGAGTAGATCCGCTCATAGATGCGGGGAACGGAGACCAGGATGGTCGGGCGGACCGCGATGAGGTCGTCCGACAGCTGCTTCACCGAGCGCGCATAGGCGACGCAGGCGCCGATCGCGATCGGGTAGTAATAGCCCGCGGTGCGCTCGAAGGTGTGCGACAGCGGCAGGAACGACAGGAACACGTCGCCGGTGTCGGCGGCGAGCCGCTGATGGATCGCCTTGACGTTGGAGATGACGTTGTCGTGCGACAGCATCACGCCCTTGGGCCGGCCGGTCGTGCCCGAGGTGTAGACGATCGCGGCGAGGTCGTGCGGCGCGATGGTGATGTCGTTGCTGCGCGGCGCCGCCGCGGCGGCCGCCTCCAGCCAGGTATCGACCGCGACGAGGCGCGGATCGCTCGCCGCCGAATCGCGGCTGCGCAGCGCCGCGCAGACGATGCGCTTCAGGTCGGGGAGCGCCTGGCCGACGGCTGCGATCTCATTCCAGCGCTCGTCGGAATCGACCAGCAGCAGCCGGGCGCCGCAATCGGCGAGGATGTAGGCGATGCTGTCGGCATTGTCGACGGCATGCATCGGCACCGGCACCAGGCCGCGCGACAGCGCCGCCTGGTCCATCGCCAGATGCGCGAGCCCGTTCGGCATCAGGATCGCGATGCGATCGCCGCGGTCGAACGCGTCGGCCGCGAGCGCCCGCCGCCAGCGATCGACGATGGCGTCGGTCTCGCGCCATGAGAAGCTCGTCCAGCTTCCGCTCTGCGGATCGGCTTGGCGGTAGGCCTCATGATCCGGGCTCTGACGGACGCGCCAGCGCCACAGCTCGGGCAGGGTTGCGATCGCGGCCAGGCCGCCGGCCGCCAGGGCGTGATCATCGGTGGGACTTGGTTGCAGCACGCGCGCCTCCGGCGATCCCCGATCGTCGCCCAGGCAGCGTCTTGCAGCGGCGGACCAGGGCTGACGTTGACGTAGCGCAATCACCTTCCGCCCGCTCCGGCGCTTCGACATGGGAGCCCCGGCAAATGCCCGGGGGCTCCCGCGATCAAGGCTCGCTCGGAGCAGGTGATATGCGGCTCACGCGCCCTCCGGCACCTTGTCGAGAAACCCGGTGACGCGCCGGATGCGGCCGTCGGCGAGCTCGACGACATCGGTGCCCTGGACCGGGCCGTCCGCTTCCGCCGGCCCGAGCGTCCAGGAGAAGCGGACGTGGTCGCCATGGCCGTCGGCCGCGCCGCGCAGGCGGAAGCGGAAATCGGGGAAGCGCCGCTGCACGCCGGCGATCAGCGCGTCGATGCCGTCATAGCCGTCGCCACGCATCAGCGGGTCGGCATAGCTGGCGTCAGCGGTCCATTGGCGCGCGAGCCGGGCGCGGCGCTGCGCGGCGTCGCGCTCGTTCCACAGCGCAATGTAGCCGTCGGCGATGGCGGCGAGGTCGGTCATCTCTGCTCTCCATGTTGTGAACGATGAGGCGGCGATGATCGCGCCGCGCGCGCGGCGAATCGATTACGTCGGACGTCATCTCATCTGGCATGACCAAACTGTAAGTTGCCGATTCTGTGCGCGGGGCCTACCCAACGCGCAGAGACGGTGCGGGGGATTTTCGTCGCATGTTGTCCGATACCTGGAAGCTGATCGCCGTTGCGATCTGCCTCGTTCTGTTCACGGCGGATACCGTGTTCAAGCCGCAGAACAAGCCCAATCGCATGGTGTTCTTCGAGCTGCATCGGGGCGACAGCCCGACGATGATCGGCATGATGCGCGACGACCTGCTCAAGCTGCCGGGACGCGGCGCGAGCCGCATCCGCGATGCGCTCACGCACGGCGAGGCGTTAACGGTCTGGCAATATGAGTTAAGAAAGACTGAAGACGGCAGCTATCAGGAGGTGCCGGCGCGGCAGATCGAGCTCGGCGCCGCCGATGCGCCGCTCGTCACCTTCGGTGCCACCGTCCGCCTGCCGGACGATTAGTTCGCCGCCGCAGCCGGCGATGCCATCAGGCCGCCGTGCATCCAGGGCGTGAGACTTCGCGAGCCTCCGCAAAACAGATCACGTTGCGCGTCCGGACGGCGATGCAGGCGCGCCCGGCGGTGCGTGCCGCACTGCGGCGCGTGCAGCGATCGATGTTGCCAGGCCGATACCCATGAAACATCCGACAGCATGAGCCGCGCCATCCGAGTCTGGCGCGGTGCCGGCCGATGCCGCTCCGCTCGCTGCGGGAGTGGCCGGGGGTGGAAGAGACGGGCGGCCGTTCCGACGCGCGTGACTGCGGCCTGAGCTTCGCGCGAGCAAGGCGGGATCTGCGCCGCAACGCAAGGCCGACGGACATCGCCGGAGGCCCCGTGGTTTCCCGGGGTTTTTGCGCCGCCGTGACGCGGAAGCCGCGCCGCGCGACGAATCATGCCGAGCTGTCGCCCACATCGTGGCGCAACTGCCATGCTCGAGCCAGGGTGAGGCGATATTTTCGCGGCAGCAACCGCTTGGTGCAGCGGGCTTGCAACACTTGCTCTGAATTTGGTTCGTGCTGCTGCACCGTCCTGGACAAAAACACGATCTCGCAACACGCTGCACCTGCGATTTGGATTTGGCTTTCGCGTTCCGGTTCTGGGGAGGGCTCGTGATTGCAAGGTCCGCCGCAGTTCCAAGCATCACAAGACGCACATCACAGTCGGTCGGATCGGTTTCGCCGGGTTGAACTGGGGCTCGACATGAAATTCTGGACGGGGTTGCTCGCGGTTGTTCTGTTGCTGTGGGGGGTCGGCGCGAGCCAGGCCGTGGTCCGGATCGCCGACGACCGCGGCGGCCGGATCGGCACCTATGTCGACAAGTACCAGGGCCTGCGATCCTCTGGTGAGTATGTGATCATCGACGGTCTGTGCGCGTCGGCCTGCACCATCGTGCTGGGCGCCGTCCCCCACGACAAGATCTGCGTCACCTCGCATGCCAATCTCGGCTTCCATGCCGCCTGGGATTTCGGCGCCAATGGCCGCGCCGTCACCAATCCCGAGGCGACCCAGATGCTGTACTCGATGTATCCGTCGCCGATCCGCCGCTGGATCTCGCAGCGCGGCGGGCTGACGCCGCGGATGATCTTCCTGAAGGGCAAGGAGCTGCAGGCGCTGTACAAGCCCTGCTACATGGACGCCCAGGCGGCGTCTCCGGGTGCGTCGCAGGTCGCCCCGAATGCCCCGGCGATGTCGCCGGCGGCGGCCAAGGCCTCGGCGTCGCACTGACCGGCGCCTCGCTCCGCCCCCTGTGACCGCAGCAAGCGCCTCGGCGCTTGCCTCGCCGGGCAGCGCGGCCTATCTCAGACCGCAGGGGGCCCAGGCTTGTGCCAAGTCTGGCTAGTGACCCCGCCGGATGAGCACGCCATCATGCAGCCGCTTTCAGCGCCGCAAAACATACCATCTGCCGTCCATGCCGGCCGTCGTCTGGCCTCGGTGCCGGTCGTCACGGCAGCAGGCGTGGCCGTGGTGCTGGTGGTCGGCGCCGGGATGCTGTGGGCGCGCTATGGGACCACGGTGTTCTTCGAGATGATCGCGAGCGGCTTCAGCGCCTGCTTTTGAGACAGAGATAAGGAACCAGGCATGCCGTCCAATGCCACCCGTCCCCTGGTGATCGTCGGAGCCTTTGCTGCCAGCCTGGTGGTCGGGTTGTCGCTGATGTTCCTGATCATGGGCGGCGGCCGCAACATCGCGGCTCCGGCCGCGATCGGCGGGCCGTTCCAGCTGACCGACCAGAGCGGCGCCGTCGTCACCGAGAAGAGCCTGGAAGGTCGGCCGACCCTGATCTTCTTCGGCTTCACCCATTGCCCGGACGTCTGCCCGACCTCGCTGTTCGAGATCTCCGAGGTGCTGCGCGCCATGGGCAAGGACGCCGACGGGGTCAACGCCTATTTCATCTCGGTCGACCCCGAGCGCGACAATCCGGCGACGATGAAGGACTACCTCTCCAGCTTCGATTCCCGCCTGAAGGGGCTGACCGGCGATCCCGAGGTGCTGGCCAAGGTGCTCACCGAGTACCGGGTCTATGCCAAGAAGGTCCCGTTGAAGGACGGCGATTACACCATGGACCACACCGCGCTGGTCTATCTGATGGACCGCAGCGGCCGCTTCGTCGCGCCCTTCAACCTGAAGCGGACGCCTGAGGAAGCGGCGGCGGACCTGAAGAAATACCTCTGAGCACGCGTTAACGTTCGGGCGGAGGGCGGCCGGCCGCGGCCGATTCCAGCCTCGAATTCGCGCCGGGATGGTCTATAAGGCGCGCTGACCATCGGGACCGCTGATGCCGACCGTCTTGTCACCACAAGCGAGATTGATTCGTCCGGCCCGCGCCGCCGTCGCGGCGGCGCTGCTCTGTCTCGGCCTCGCCACGGCCGGACCGGAGGCGCAGGCCCAGGCTCCGGTCCGGCCCGTCGTCGAGGCCGCGCCGCAGGCCGTGCCCGGCTTCTGGGATCCCCGTCGCCGTCCCGAGCGGCCCGATCTGTCGCGCCTCACCGTGATCCGCTTTCTCACCGAGACCGACTACCCGCCGTTCAATTTCACCGGGCCCGATGGCAATCCGGCCGGCTTCAACGTCGACCTGGCGCGGGCGCTCTGCGACGAGATCAAGGTCACCTGCACCGTGCAGATGCGCCGCTTCGAGACCCTGCTGGACGCGGTGTCCTCCAACCGCGGCGATGCGATCATCGCGTCCATCGCCGTGACGCCGCAGATGCGCGCGCGGCTCGATTTCTCCGACCCCTATTACCGGGCGCCGGCCCGCTTCGTGTCGCGCCGCGACGCGGTCATGCCCGAGATCCGGCCGGAGCTGCTCGAGGGCAAGAAGATCGGCGCCGTCGCCGGCACCGCGCATGAGGCCTACCTCAAGGCGATGTTCACCGACGCCGAGATCAAGCCCTATCCGAACGACGACGCGCTGCGGCAGGCGCTGCGCCGCGCCGAGGTCGACCTGATCTTCGGCGACGGCATTGCGCTGGCCTTCTGGGTCAACGGCACCGATTCCGCCGATTGCTGCGCCTTTTCCGGTGGACCTTTCGTCGAAAGCCGCTATTTCGGCGAGGGCGTCGGGATCGGGGTGCGCAAGGGCAATGACCTGCTGCGCCAGGCCCTGAACTGGGCGCTGTTCCGGGTCTGGGAAAAAGGCCGCTACACCGACCTGTGGCTGCGCTATTTCTCGATCAGCCCGTTCTAGAGTTAAACCTGTAGGGTGGGCAAAGCGAAGCGTGCCCACCATTCCCGCGGTGGGCACGGCGCTACGCGCCTTTGCCCACCCTACATGATCAAAATCGGTAGTTGATATGTCCACGATCGATCTCGTCCCGACCAGCCCGAGCGACCTGCGTGCGCTCGCCGAAAACTCCAACGCCTGGCCGTTCGAGCAGGCGAAGGCGATCGTCAACCGGCTGAAGAAGAACCCGAAGGACGAGGTGCTGTTCGAGACCGGCTACGGCCCGTCCGGCCTGCCGCATATCGGCACCTTCGGCGAGGTCGCGCGCACCACGATGGTGCGCCACGCCTTCCGCGTGCTGACCGAGGACAAGATCAAGACCCGCCTGCTGGCGTTCTCCGACGACATGGACGGCCTGCGCAAGGTGCCGGACAACGTGCCGAATAAGGAGATGCTGGCGAGCCATCTCGGCAAGCCGCTGTCGCGCATCCCCGATCCGTTCTCCAACGAATATCCGTCGTTCGCCGCCCACAACAATGCCCGGCTGCGCGCCTTCCTCGACCGGTTCGGCTTCGACTACGAGTTCGCCTCCGCGACCGACTACTACACCTCCGGCAAGTTCGACGCGGCGCTGCTGCGCATGCTGGAGCGGCTGGAGAAGGTGATGGCGATCATGCTGCCATCGTTGCGCGAGGAGCGCGCGGCGAGCTACTCGCCGTTCCTCCCGATCTGCCCGCGCACCGGCCTCGTGCTGTACGTCCCGATCGTCGCGCACGACGCCAAGGCCGGCACGATCTCCTATGACGATCCCGAGACCAAGGAGCGGATGACGGTCCCGGTCACCGGGGGGCATTGCAAGCTGCAATGGAAGCCGGACTGGGCGATGCGCTGGCATGCGCTCGGCGTCGACTATGAAATGGCCGGCAAGGACCTGATCGATTCGGTGAAGCTGTCGGGCAAGATCTGCGCGGCGCTCGGCGGCACGCCGCCGGAGGGCTTCAACTACGAGCTGTTCCTCGACGAGAAGGGCCAGAAGATCTCGAAGTCGAAGGGCAACGGCCTGACCATCGACGAATGGCTGCGCTACGCCTCGCCGGAATCATTGTCGCTGTTCATGTATCGCGAGCCGAAGGCGGCGAAGCGGCTGTATTTCGACGTCATCCCGCGCAATGTCGACGACTATCAGCAATTCCTGGAAGGCTTTCCGAAGCAGGACGGCAAGCAGCAGCTCGGCAATCCGGTCTGGCACATCCATTCCGGCCAGCCGCCGAAGGCCGACATGCCGGTCACTTTCCAGCTGCTGCTGACCTTGGTGTCGTCGTCGAATGCCGAGAATGCCGAAACGCTGTGGGGCTTCATCGGCCGCTACCGGCCGGGCGTGACGCCGGCGACGCATCCGAAGCTCGACGCGATGGTCGGCTACGCCATCAACTATTATCGCGACTTCGTCGCGCCGACCAAGACGTTCCGCGAGCCGACCGAGATCGAGCGCGTGGCGCTGCAGGATCTGCGTGATGCGCTGTCGAACCTGCCGGCGGAAGCCTCGCCCGAGGACATCCAGAACGTGGTCTATGAGATCGGCCGCCGCGAGCCGTTCCTCGACCACGTCAAGAAGGGCAAGGACGGCCGGCCCGGCGTATCGCTCGACTGGTTCAACATGCTCTACCAGGTGCTGCTCGGCCAGGAGAAGGGCCCGCGCTTCGGCTCCTTCGTCGCGGTGTACGGCGTGACCAATGCCGTCAGCATGATCGACGGGGCACTGGCGCGTAGCGCGTGAGGGCCACGCTGGTCGTCACAAAAAAGGTGTCGTCCCGGCCTTGAGCCGGGACCCATAGCCACCGGCCAACGTGAGGTGACGGATATCCGCCACCTCACAAGACAACTGAGATTCCGCGGTATGGGTCCCCGCTTTCCGTGGCAGAGGAAACGCATACGACCAATCTGAGTTTTTCGCGAAACCGTTTCCACATCGTCATGCCCGGGCTCCGTCCCGGGCATCCACGTCGTTCTCAGCATGCCGGACGACGTGGATGGCCGGGACAAGCCCGGCCATGACGATGTGGAGACAGACGAGCGCAAAACTTCGATCGTCAAATGCGATAGCCCTGCTTTCCGTGGGGACGACTTCCGTGGTGTAGTGGCCGCTTCGGTTCGAAGCGATCAGCGACGTTCGAACTACACCCCCTGCAGCACGAAGCGGCGGTCGAGCTTCTGCACCGGGCGGGCGTTCATCGGATAGAGCTTGGCGAACTTCGCCACGTCGGCTTCCGCGACCGAGACCGGCTCGCTCAGCAGCAGCCACTCCACCACCTCCGAGCAGGGCGGCGTCGTCAGCGAGCCGGCATAGCGATAATAGGAGCGGCGGTTCGGCAGCATCATGTTGGGATTGATGCGCGCATCGGCCTTGACGGCAGGGCCCTCCTTGTCCGGCATCGTCGCGACGATCTGCGCGAAGGCGGGGTTGGGACGGCCGGTGGTCATCAGCACGCCAACCACGGCGAGCCCGCCGGAAGCGGCGCGGTGAACGAAATGCGCCTCCATCGGATAGTTCTTGCCGCCGATCTGATGCTCGCTCGGGCGATGGAAATGCACCTGCAGCAGCTTGTAGGTGGTGCCGTCGAGCTTCAGGGTGCTGCTGCCGTCGGCGAAGTTGAGCTGGATGGTATGGCCGTTGTTGACGATGGTGTCGGCAGTCCTGGCCCAGCTCAGCTTGAAGTCGGGCAATTGGGCCCGGGTCGGATGTTCGATGTCGACCGGCGACTGCTGTGTGCCGACGCCGCAGACCTTGTTCGCGGCATCGAGATCGCCCCATTTGGCAGGACCGGTCGCGCCCTCATAACTCCAATGCGGGGCGCCTTCGGCGGCGAAGCCTGGGGTGGCGCAGACGGGGCAGAGGGCGAGCCCTGCAAGGGCCTTCAAGACGTGGCGGCGGTCCATGGCAATCTCCAAAATTGAAGTGTGATGCATGCAATCGGTGCGGCGCGTCAGCGCGTGATTCGGCGCGACGGCGAATCGCTGGAACCAGAACAAAGCCGAATCTGGTTAATCCTTGCTGAGGAACCCGTTTCATCCAAGCGAATAGGTGATGATGAAATACAGCCTGTGCGTGCTGTAGGCGTGCTGGCCGCCGGCAGTTCTGGGCAAACGATACTTGAGTTCGCCGCCCCCTGCCGATACGGTCGGCCGCTCCCGAAAACGTCAGCAAACTCAAGCTCGAGCCAGGACCGCGCGAAGGTGCCTAAAATCTACAAAATCTGCTCAGCTTCGGCCTGGCGCGAGGCGGAGCGGCAGGGCGTCTACCGCGGCAGTGCGGACGATCTGCGTGATGGCTTCATCCATTTTTCGACCGCCGCCCAGGTGCCGGAAACCGCCCGGAAGCACTTTGCCGGGCAAAGCGCGCTGTTTCTGGTCGAGGTCGAGGCGGATGTGCTGGGCGCAGGCTTGCGCTGGGAGCGCTCGCGCAATGACGAGCTGTTTCCGCATCTCTATGGCGAGCTCGACCTCGGCGCGGTGACGGCCGTTCACCAGATGCACAGCCGGCCCGATGGCGGCCATGACATTCCGGAACTCGTGCCGTGATCCGTGCTTTCGACCAGCTCTCGCTGCCGCTGCTCCGCTGGCTCGATGCCGAGGATGCGCATCGCCTCGCCATCCAGGGCCTGAAGCTGCTGCCGGCGATCAAGCCGCGGCCGGACGATGCCAAGCTCGCGGTCCGCGCCTTCGGGCTCAATTTCCCGAATCCGGTCGGCATGGCCGCCGGCTTCGACAAGAACGCCGAGGTGCCCGACGCGCTGCTGCGGCTCGGCTTCGGCTTCGTCGAGATCGGCTCGGTGACCCCGCGGCCGCAGAGCGGCAATCCGCGGCCGCGGCTGTTCCGGCTGGAGCGCGACGAGGCGGTCATCAACCGCATGGGCTTCAACAATGACGGCGCTGACATCGTGCTGCGGCGGCTCGCCGGGCGCGCGCAGCAGGGCGGCATCGTCGGCGTCAATGTCGGGGCCAACAAGGATTCGGCGGACCGCGTCGCCGACTATGTCCGGCTGATCGAGACCTTCGCGCCGGTCGCGAGCTATTTCACCGTCAACATCTCCTCGCCCAACACGCCGGGCCTGCGCAATCTGCAGCAGGCCTCGCAGCTCGACGATCTCCTGGCCAAGGTGCTGGAGGCGCGCGACCGCGTCCGCGGCAAGGCCGGCGACACGCCGGTTCTGCTCAAGGTCGCGCCCGATCTCAGCCTCGCCGAGCTCGACGACGTCGTGCATGTCGCGCGCTCGCGCGGCGTCGACGGCATGATCGTGTCGAACACCACGCTGGCCCGGCCGAGCAGCCTGCGCGAGCAACTGCGTGCCAAGGAGCAGGGTGGGCTGTCCGGCCGGCCGCTGTTCCGGCTGTCGACGCGCATGGTGGCCGAGACCTTCGTCCGCGTCGAGGGCGCGTTCCCGCTGATCGGCGTCGGCGGCATCGACACCGGCGGCGCCGCGCTGACCAAGATCCGCGCCGGCGCCAGCCTGATCCAGCTCTATTCCTCGCTGGTCTACAAGGGCCTCGGCCTCGTCGACAGCATCAAGGCGGATCTGACCTCGACGCTGTTGCGTACGGGGCGTGATTCGCTGTCGGAGATCGTCGGCGCCGATGCGGCGACGATCACCGCTGAGGACTGGCCAGTTTAGCTGTGCGATTCTGCAAAGAAATGTAGGGTGGGCAAAGCGTAGCGTGCCCACCATTCGCGCGGGCAGGCAAGGCGGTGGGCACGCTGCGCCTTGCCCACCCTACGAACTATTTCAAGACCTCCCGAACGACGCCTTGAGCAGCGCCGGATAGCGTGCGGCCTGGAAGCCGCCACGGGCGGCGTAGAAGCTGAGCATCGCGATCCACAGCCCGGTATTGCCGAAGCCGCGCAGCGCCAGCCATGTGCCGAGGAAGACGGCCAGCGCCGCCACCATGAGGTTGCGCATGTCGCGCGCCCAGGTGGCGCCGATATAGACGCCGTCGAACGCGAAGGCGAACACCGACAGCAGCGGCGAGGCCACCACGAAGGGCAGGTAGTCGCGGGCGGCGCGGCGCACGTCCGCGCTCGCCGTCATCACATCGATCAGCGCCGGGCCGAACAGCGCGAAGGTCACCGCAACGACGAGCGCGAAGCCGAAGCCCCAGGCGAGCACCAGCCGGGTGGCACCGGCGAAAGCGTCCCTGTTGCGCGCGCCAAAGGCGTAGCCGCAGAGCTGCTCGGCGGCATTGGCGAGCCCGTCGAGGAAGAAGGCGCCGACCAGCAGGAAATTGTTCAGCACCGCGTTGGCGGCCAGCGTCGTATCGCCGGCGCGCGCGCCCTGCGCCGTGAAGAACAGGAAGGCGATGATCATCGCCGCGGTGCGGATCATGATGTCGCGATTGACCGCCATCATGTGCATCAGCTTGGCGCGGTCGAACAGTAGCGGCAGCGACAGGCCGCTGGTCGTCGTGACCAGCCGGCGCGCCAGCACGAGTCCGATCGCGACGCCGACGGCCTCCGCAACGAGCGCGGCGATCGCAGCCCCCGCAATGCCGGCCTCGAGCACCTGCACCAGCAGAATGGTCGCGGCCGTGTTGATCAGGTTGATCGCGACCTGCACCGCCAGCGCGAGCCGTGCGCGCGCCAGTCCGACCAGCCAGCCGAGCAGCACGTAGTTGGCGAGCGCCAGCGGCGCCGACCAGATCCGGATCATGAAGTAAATGCGGGCCGCGCCGAGCACGGCGTCGCTGCCGCCCATGAGCTCGAAGACGATGGCGGCCAGCGGCAGCTGCAGCACGATCAGCCCGACGCCGATCAGCGCGGCCAGCGCCAGGCCGCGGATCAGGACCATCAGGATCTCGTCGGTCTCGCCGGCGCCGAGCGATTGCGCGGTGAAGGCGAGCGTGCTGGCGCGCAGGAATGCGAACAGCCAGAACAGGCAGTCGAAGATCACCGAGGCCATCGCGACGCCGCCGAGCATCGCGGGGGCGCCGAGCCGGCCGATCGCGGTGGTCGAGACGATGCCGATCAGCGGCGTGGTCAGGTTCGCGATCATCGCGGGACCCGCGATGTCGAACACCTGCCTGCTGGTGACGGCCGGCCTCTTGGGTCCCGGGGAATGCAACGGACTGCTCGCTCGCTTCGCCGGCCCGCAAGGCGCCGCGCTGGTGCGGCGGATCTCAGCTCCGGTCCGGTCGGAGCTTAGCCGGTGTTCCGGGTATGAGGCTAGAGATCAATCGTCATACCGTCATGCGCGGCCGCATGAGGCAGGGTCGCCAGTCGGGACAGCATGTCCTCGCCCAGATGGGTGAGCACGAGCCGCTTCGGCCTGATCTCGTCGAGATGCGTCGCGAGCGTTTCCAGGCTGAGATGGTTCTTGACGGGCCTGTCGAACGTGTAGGCTTCGGCGATCAACAGGTCGGCGTCGCGGCCCAGCGGAATCAGGCTTTCCGTCCATTCCGTATCAGCCGTGTACGCAATCACGCGTCCCTCGGCCTCGATGCGATAGCCGAGAAATGGCCCGCCCGAGTTGCCATGCACGACCGCAAACGGCATCACGCAGACCTCACCGAAGCGCGCGGGCTGCTCCGGCGCCAGCTCGACCACGGACAGTTCGAATCTGCGCGGCGTCGTCGACGAATGCTCGAACAGCGCCTCCGTCACCTGGGTGAGCCGCGTCGCGATGCCGGCCGGGCCGGCGATCACCAGCGGCCGGGTCCGCTTCGAGAACTGCGCGTCGAGCAGCAGGAAGGGGAGGCCTGCGAAATGGTCGCCATGGAAATGCGTGATCAGGATCAGCGCGACATCGTTGCAGGCGATGCCGAGCCGCTTCAGCGCCGGCAGCGACGTGGCGCCACAGTCGATCAGCAGGTTGGTGTGCGCGCCGCTCAGGTGGAAGCAGCTGTTGGCCCTGCCACCCGAGCCGAATGCGTCACCGCAGCCGATGAAGCGGAGCTGCATCGGCTGCGCCTTCCGTCAGCGGCCGCGCGGGGCAAACAGCCGCGACAGGAACCAGACGGGGATCACGATGACCGCGCCGAGCAGGAAGTAGCGCCACAGCCAGTTGAAGGCGTCGAAGCCGAGCTCGTAGAGCCGGATGAACAGCAGCTGAATGCTGTGCAGGATGTTGAGCGGATCGAAGCCGATCGCCGACAACACCACGCCGACCAGGATCGACAGCAGCACCAGCCGGAACGCGACACCCAGCGGCGAGCCGCCGAGAAAGCGATACAGGCCATCCGAGCTGCGGGCGCGGGCCGGATAGTCCCTGACGTCGTTCGACATGTCATCGTCTCCAGGCGGGTTCGGATTCGCGAGCCCGATTATAAAGCACGGCAGGGCAGGTGGGGAACCCGCCTCACGGCCGCAAGCCGGTTACTGGCATTTAATGTTCCCGTGACGTCACCCCGCCGTCTCGTTCTTCAGCATGCGCTCCAGCGTCTCCAGACGGTCGGCGTCGCGCGGCGGCTTGTCCCAGCGCAGCCGGCTGATGCGCGGGAAGCGCATCGCGACACCGGACTTGTGCCGCGGCGAGCGCTGCAGGCCCTCGAAGGCCACTTCGAGCACCAGGCCCTGCTCGGGCTCGTGGACGACGTGACGCACGGGGCCGAACTTCTCGGTGGTGTTGCGGCGGACGAAGCGGTCGATCTGCAGCAGCTCTTCGTCGGTGAAGCCGAAATAGGCCTTGCCGACGGGAACCAGCTGGTCGCCCGTCTCGCTCGATGTCCACACACCGAACGTGTAGTCGGAGTAGTACGACGAGCGCTTGCCGTGGCCGCGCTGCGCATACATCAGCACGGCGTCGATGATGTGCGGATCGTGCTTCCACTTCCACCATTGTCCCTTGGGCCGGCCCGGCAGATACAGCGCATCGCGGCGCTTCAGCATCACGCCTTCGACGGCTTCGGCATCGTCGCCGGCGCCGGCCGAGGCAGGGTCGGCGCGCGCGGCCTTCAGCTCGTCCCAGCTCGCGAAGGAGATGGTTGGCGACAGGTCGACACGTGGATCTTTCAGTCGCGCGATGAACCCTTCCAGCTTGGCGCGGCGTTCGGCGAACGGCAATTCGCGCAGATCGCCATGCTCGTCGCCGAGAAGGTCGTAGGCGCGCAGATGGATCGGATAGTCCTTCATCAGCTTCGGCGACACCGCCTTGCGGTTCAGCCGCTGCTGCAGCACGTTGAAGCTCTGCACGCGGCGATCGCGCACCACCAGCAGCTCGCCGTCGAGCGCGCCCGGCAGATGCAGCGAGGGCAGGAGGTCGGGGAAGCCAGCGGTAATGTCCTCGCCGCTGCGCGAATACAGCCGGGTGACGACGCGGCCGTCGGCCTCGCGGCCGCTGACAGCCTGCACGCGGATGCCGTCCCATTTCCATTCGGCGATGTAGTCGGCGGCGTTCATGCTGGCGAAGTCGTCATCCTCGATCGCATGCGCGAGCATGACGGGACGGAACGGCGCCGGGTCCTGGTTGACCGGCTTGTCGCCACGGCCTTCGAGCCAGGCGAACAGGTCGAGATAGGGCGGCGACAGGCCAGGCCAGATCAGCTCGACCTCGTGCGGGTCCTTGGTCCCGAGTGCGGCCGCAGCCGTCTTGGCGAGGCGCGCGGAAATGCCGATGCGCAGAGCACCGGTCACGAGCTTCAGCAGCGCCCAGCGCCCGGTCTCGTCGAGCTCATCGAGCCAGCGCGCCAGCTGGCGCGGCAGCTCGGTCTTGCCGAGCGTGCGCAAGGTGGTGACGACCTCGGTGAGGGTCGGCGGCGGTGGGTTGTTGTGGCCCGCCCGATCTGGCCCCGCTGCCTGCGGCTCCGGCTTCGGCCACATCAGCGCGACGGTCTCGGAGAGATCGCCGACATAGTCGTAAGACAGCGCGAACAGCACCGGATCGGCGCGGGCGGCGATCAGGTCGCGGATCAGCGCCGGCTTGGCGTGCTTGAACGACAGCGCGCCGGTCAGCGCGGCCAGGGCGTAGCCGCGATCGGGGTCCTCGACCTCGCGGAAATACGATGTCAGCAGGCGCAGCTTGTTGTTGCGGCCGGGCTCATAGGCCAGGCGGTCGAGCAACTCGGCGAAGCGGTTCATGCCTCCGCGTCCTCCGTGGCGGCGACCTCGCTCTCCTCCTCGTCGCCATAGCCGACGAGATCGAGCGGCCGCGCGGCCAGGCCCTTGCTCTGGCACCAATGCACCAGCGCATCCTCCTGGCCATGCGTGACCCACACCTCGCCGGCGCCGGTCGCCGCGATCGTCGCGGTCAGGCCGTCCCAGTCGGCATGATCCGAGATCACCAGCGGCAGCTCGACGCCGCGCTGCCTGGCGCGGGCGCGCACCCGCATCCAGCCGGAGGCAAAGGCGGTGACCGGATCGGGAAAGCGCCGCGTCCACAGATCGGAGGTCGCGCTCGGCGGCGCAAGCGTGATGGTGCCGGCGAGCTCGGCCTTCTTGACGCCCTTCACCGGCCGGAGCTCGCCGAGCGGAATGCCCTTGTCCTGGTAGTAGCGCGTGATCTTCTCCATCGCGCCATGCAGGTAGATCGGCGCGTCGTAGCCGGCCTCGCGGATCAGCGCGATCACGCGCTGCGCCTTGCCGAGGGAATACGCGCCGACCAGATGCGCGCGCTCGGGAAACAGCGCCACGGAGGCCAGCAGCTTTTTCACCTCGGCGGCGGCATCGCCATGGCGGAACACCGGCAGGCCGAACGTCGCCTCGGTGATGAAGACGTCGCATGGCACGAGCTCGAACGGCGCGCAGGTCGGGTCGCGCGCATCCTTGTAGTCGCCGGACGCGATGATGCAGGTGCCGCCCGACGATACCTTGATCTGCGCTGACCCCAGCACGTGTCCCGCGGGATGAAAGCTGACGGTGACGTCGCCGAGCCTGATCTCCTCGCCATAGCTGATCGCCTGTGTGCTGCCGGCAAAATTCTCGCCATAGCGCAGCCGCATGATGTCGAGCGTCTCCTGCGTCGCCAGCACGGCGCCGTGGCCGGCGCGGGCGTGGTCGGAATGGCCATGGGTGATCAGCGCCCGCTCGACCGGGCGCACGGGATCGATGTGGAAGCCGCCGGCCTTGCAGCACAGGCCGGAGGGAACGGGCAGCAGAATGTCTTGCGGGCGCATGGCGGTCATATAGGTCTCATCAGACGAATTTTCAGTCTGTCCTCGGCCTCAGTCCGTCATGCGCGGGCTTGACCCGCGCATCCATCTCCTGGAATGACAGCCCGGTCACGACCATGGTTCCAGCATGCCCTTCCGCCTGTTCCTGTCCTCCGGCGATCTGATCGCCGACCGCCGCTACGAATTCGCCCGCGACCTGCAGCTGAAGGGCGATCTCGCCGCGGCCGCCGAGGTGATGGAGCAGGCGATCGAGGTCGCGCCGACCTTCGCCTCGGCGTGGTTCGAGCTCGGCAAGATCAGGCTCGATCTCGGCGAAACCGACAAGGCGATCGCGGCGTTCCAGAACGCTGTCGCGGCCGATCCGGATGACCGCCACGGCGCCCATGTGCGGCTGATGCAGCTCGGCGCCGTTCCGCTGGGCGACATGCCGAAGGCCTATGTGACATCGCTGTTCGACCAGTACGCCCCGCGCTTCGAGGCCGAGCTGATCGAGCGGCTCAACTACCGCGCGCCGGCGATCCTGTTCAAGGCGGTGATCGCGGTGCGCGCGGCCGAGAAGAAGCCGGCCTATTTCAGGCGCGCCATCGATCTCGGCTGCGGCACCGGCCTCGGCGCCGCGGCCTTCGCCAAGAACGTCGACAGCATCATCGGCGTCGACCTGTCGTCCGGCATGATCGCGCAAGCGCGCGCCACCGGCCTCTATGCGGAGCTGCACGTGGACGACATGACGTCCGCGCTGCAGAAGCGGCCGGATGGCGCCGCCGATCTGGTCCTCGCCGCCGATGTGATGGTGTATGTCGGCGATCTCGGCCCGGTGCTGCGCGAGGGCCATCGCGTGCTGGCCCGTGGCGGGCTGCTGACGTTTACCGTCGAGACCCATGACGGCGACGGTGTCATCATGGGCAAGGGGCTGCGCTATGCCCATGCTGCGGAATATATAAGCGGCGTCGTCGCATCCGCCGGCTTGCAGCTGGCGCATCTCGAGCCGGTCTCGCCGCGCACCGAGGATCAGGTGCCGGTGCGCGGGCTTGCGGTGGTGGCCGCCAGGATTTGAGTCTACACGCTATTGAATGCGCTGCACGCAGCGCCGAATGCGGCAACTTCGCTCTTGCCGCACGTCTCCCGATGCCAAAAGATAAGCGCATCTAGGGAGAGACAAAAATGAAGAACAATCTGACGCGGCGCGATTTCTGCGCCACCGCGCTGGCGACCATCGGCGCCTCGACCATCGCCTCGCCTTACGTCTGGGCGGCCGAAAAGAAATATGACGCCGGCGCCAGCGACACCGAGATCAAGATCGGTCAGACCATTCCGCATTCCGGCCCCGGCTCGCTCTACGGCGTGCTCGGCCGTGTCGGCGAAGCCTACTTCCAGATGCTGAACGAGCAGGGCGGCATCAACGGCCGCAAGGTCAAGTTCCTGACCATGGACGACGCCTATAGCGCGCCGAAATGCGTCGAGGCGACGCGGCGTCTGGTCGAGCAGGACGAGGTGCTGGCGCTGTACGGCTCGCTCGGCACCGCGCCGCAGACCGCTGTGCACAAATACCTCAACTCCAAGGGCGTCCCGCAGCTGCTGCTCAACACCGGCGCCTCGAAATGGAACGATCCCAAGACCTACAAATGGACCATGGCCGGTCTGCCGCTCTATCCGACCGAGGCGCGCATTCTCGCCAAGCACGTGCTGAGCGTGAAGCCGGAGGCCAAGATCGGCATCCTCTATCAGAACGACGATTTCGGCCGCGACTTCCTGGCGCCGTTCAAGAAGGTGCTGGCCGATGCCGGCGGCAAGGCGCAGGTGATCATGGAGCAGACCTATGATCTCACCGAGCCGACGGTCGACTCGCAGCTGATCAATCTGTCGAAGTCGGGGGCTGACGTGTTCTACAACATCAGCACGGGCAAGGCCTCGTCGCAGTCGATCCGCAAGGTGGCCGAGCTCGGCTGGAAGCCGCTGCAGCTGCTGTCGGCCGGCTCGACCGGCCGCTCGATCCTGTCGGCTGCAGGCCTCGAGAACGCCAAGGACATCGTCGCCATCCGCTACTCCAAGGATGCCGGCGTGCCGCAGTGGAAGGACGATCCTGACGTCAAGGGCTTCGAGGCGCTGCGCGCAAAGTACCTGCCGAACATCGATCCCGACAACACCATCGCCTATGCCGGCTATGGCCAGGCGGTGTCGATGGGCGAGATCCTGCGCCGCTGCGGCGACACGCTGACGCGCGAGAACGTGCTCAAGCACGCCACCACGCTGGCCGGCTTCCACTCCCCATTCTTCCTCGACGGCGTCAACTTCGCCTACACGCCCGACGACTACACGCCGATGAAGACGCTCTACATCTCGATCTTCGACGGCAAGGACTGGAGCATCTCCGAGAAGCCGATGACGGAGTAGCGGCTCATTCGTCATTGCGAGCGCAGCGAAGCAATCCAGAGTCCCTCTGCGGAAATAGTCTGGATTGCTTCCGCCTTCGCCCTTACGGGCTTCGGCGGACAAGTCGTCGCTGCGCTCCTCCCAATGACGATGGGCAAGGGATGCGGCCTCAAATTCCGCTGTCGTCCCTGCGAACGCAGGGACCCATACCGCGGAATCTATCGTTAAAGCGCAACTGCCAGTCATCGTCCCACCCAAGCCGGTGGCTATGGGTCCCTGCGTTCGCAGGGACGACGGCGGAGGTCGAGGCGGCGCTGGTGCGCTCCGGGATGGGCCTGACGACGGCAGTGTCAGCCGAGACGGCCGTCGGCTGCCGCGGGGCCTCGACGAACGCCAAGCGACTGCCTACCTTCCCCCCGTGCCGCCCCGCGTCTCACCAGCCCCGCCTGACGACAGCCCCGCGCTGCCCGACCATTTCACGCGATGGTTCGCCGCGCGCGGATGGATGCCGCGTGAGCATCAGCTGGCGCTGTTGGAGAAGGCCCGCGCGCTGCGCTCCGCGCTCTTGATCGCGCCGACCGGCGCCGGCAAGACGCTCGCCGGGTTCCTGCCCACATTGGTCGAGCTGGGCGAGAAGGCAACGGCCCGATCCATTCCCCGCCCCGCCGGCCTGCACACGCTCTACATCTCGCCGCTCAAGGCGCTCGCCGTCGACATCGCGCGCAATCTGGAGGCGCCGATTTCCGAGATGGGGCTGCCGATCAAAGTCGAGACCCGTACCGGCGATACGCCGGTGTCGCGCCGGCAGCGCCAGCGCCGTTATCCGCCGGACGTCCTGCTGACCACGCCCGAGCAGCTGGCGCTGCTGCTGGCGTCCGACGACGCGCCGTTTTTATTTTCGTCGCTGAAGCGCGTCGTGCTCGACGAGCTGCATGCGCTGGTCACCTCCAAGCGCGGTGATCTCCTGTCGCTGGCGCTGGCGCGGTTGTGGCGGCTCGCGCCGGACATGCGCATGATCGGCCTGTCGGCGACGGTGGCCGAGCCGGATCAGCTCGCGCGCTTCCTGGTGCCGCAGCCGAACGGTGCCGTTGCGGCGGCCGATGTCGTCGTCGCCGGCGGCGCGGCGCAGCCGGTCGTCGAGATGCTGGATACGCGCGAGCGGCTCCCCTGGGCCGGCCACACCGCGCGCCACGCCTTGGCTGAAATGTACGAGCTGATCAAGGCCAACAAGACCACGCTCGTGTTCGTCAACACCCGCAGCCAGGCCGAGATGCTGTTCCAGGATTTCTGGCGCATCAATGAGGACAATCTCGCCATCGCGCTTCACCATGGCTCGCTCGACGTCGCGCAGCGCCGCAAGGTCGAGGACGCGATGGCCGCCGGGAAACTGCGCGGCGTGGTCTGCACGTCGTCGCTCGATCTCGGCGTCGACTGGGGCGATGTCGATCTCGTCATCAATGTCGGTGCGCCCAAGGGCTGCTCGCGGCTGATGCAGCGCATCGGCCGCGCCAATCACCGTCTCGATGAAGCCTCGCGCGCGGTGCTGGTGCCGGCCAACCGCTTCGAGGTGCTGGAATGCTCGGTCGCGATCGACGCCATCGCCGACAATGCGCAGGACACGCCGCCCTTGCGCCTAGGTGCGCTCGACGTGCTCGCCCAGCACGTGCTCGGCTGCGCCTGCGCCGAGCCGTTCCTCAGCGATGAGCTCTATGCGGAAGTGATCACCGCCGCACCCTATGCGTCGCTGTCGCGCGCCGATTTCGACGACGTCGTCGATTTCGTCGCGTCAGGCGGCTACGCGCTGAAGATCTATGAGCGCTTTGCCCGCATCAAGCAGGATGCGAAGGGCTGCTGGCGCGTCGCCAATCCCAAGGTGCGGCAGAGCTATCGTCTCAACGTCGGCACCATCGTCGAGGAGGCGATGCTGAAGGTGCGGCTGGTGCGCTCGCGCGGCGGCGGGGCCAAGGGCAGCACCGGCGCGATCGCGCGCGGCGGCCGGCTGTTGGGAGAGATCGAGGAATACTTCATCGAAGGTCTCACGCAAGGCGACACCTTCGTATTCGGCGGCGAGATCGTGCGCTACGAGGCGCTGGCGGAGGACCAGGTCTACGTGTCGCGCGCCAACGACGCCGATCCGAAAGTGCCGTCCTACATGGGCGGCAAGTTTCCGCTGTCGACCTATCTCGCCGAGCGCGTGCGCGGCCTGCTCGATGACCGCAGGGCCTGGATGCAATTGCCGGAGCAGGTGCGCGATTGGCTGGCGCTGCAGAAGGATGTGTCGCGCATTCCGGCGCGGCGCGAGCTCCTGGTCGAGACCTTCCCGCGCTCCAGCAAATACTACCTCGTCTGCTATCCGTTCGAGGGCCGGCTCGCGCATCAGACGCTCGGCATGCTCCTGACGCGACGGTTGGAGCGCGCGCGCGCCCGGCCGCTCGGCTTCGTCGCCAATGAATATGCGCTCGCCGTGTGGGGGCTCGGCGACATGTCGCTGATGGTCAATCAAGGCCGGCTCGATCTCGCCGCTCTGTTCGATCCGGACATGCTGGGCGATGACCTCGAAGCCTGGCTCGCCGAATCGGCGCTGATGAAGCGCACCTTCCGCTCCTGCGCCGTCATCTCGGGGCTGATCCCGCGGCGCTTCACCGGCGAGGAGAAGAGCCGGCGGCAGGTGCTGTTCTCGACCGATCTCGTCTACGACGTGCTGCGGCGGCATCAGCCCGATCACATGCTGTTGCGCGCCGCCCGCGCCGATGCCGCCACCGGCCTGCTCGATCTGAAGCGGCTCGGTGATATGCTCAAGCGCATCGAGGGCCGAATCACCCATCGCCCGCTCGATCGCGTCTCGCCTTTGGCGGTGCCGGTGATGCTGGAAATCGGCCGCGAATCCGTCTATGGCGAGGCCGCCGACGAGCTCCTGGCCGAGGCCGCCGAGGAACTCGTCAAGGAGGCGATGGGGTAGCGAGAGGCGAGGCGCATTTGCGGGGGACACTCTGCGTATCGGGCATGATGGACGTCGCCGGCACCGCGCTGCGCGCCGATCTTTCCGGTGCGCTGGTGTGGGACGAGCAGCGTCTGCTCGTGGTCTCCGACCTGCATCTGGAGAAGGGTTCGAGCTACGCGTCCCGCGGCACGCTGCTGCCGCCGTTCGACACCGTGGCCACCCTGCGCCGGCTCGCGGCCGTCATCGCGCATTACGATCCCCGCACCGTGATCGCGCTCGGCGACAGCTTTCATGACCGCGAGGCGCATCTGCGCCTTACCGGCGATGACCGCGCCGTGATCGCCAATCTGCAGGTCGGCCGCGACTGGGTGTGGATCACGGGCAATCACGATCCGGCGCCGCACGGCATCGGCGGCGAGGTCGCCGACGAGGTCACGCTCGGTGCCGTGACGTTCCGTCACGAGCCGACCGGCGCGCGCGGCGAGATCGCCGGCCACCTGCATCCCAAGGCCCGCGTGGCGACCCGCGCGCGCACATTGGAACGGCGCTGCTTCGTCTCCGACGGCGAGCGCGCGGTGATGCCCGCCTTCGGCGCTTATGCCGGCGGCTTGAGCGTCCGCGACGCCGCGTTCGCCAAACTGTTCCAGAAGCGTGCCTTCATCGCCCACGTGCTCGGAGATACGCGCCTGCACAGCATCGCTGCGGCGCGGTGTTATTAGTTGATCTTAGAGCCTGCCATGGTGCGTTCGTTTCACGATGGCAATCTGGTTGCTTATGAGGTCGACTGCGAAACGCGCCGGATCAGGCTGGTCATTCGCCCCGAAGGAGAAGCGGCGCGGCAGTCCGTGATGTTCACTGGCGTCCAAGGCTATCACTTCCAGCATGATGCCTTTGGCAACATCATCTTCGCGTTGGAGGAGGTGGCGGTCGACACCATCCTTGCCGAGCATGCAGGGCAGATTGCCGAGACCGATCGAATGGCGGGCAGACCGGGGGCATGGTCGGAAGATCCGACGACCGCAGCTCAGGCGCTCGCCGCGCAGGGCGTCCGCGGATTCGTGCTCTCGGCGTCTTTCGGCCTGTCCGGCTGGATCCTCGCAGGCGATGTCGTGGTGACAGCGGCGTGAGCCCGGCTACGCCGCTTTCGCCTGCACCTTCTCGCAGAACTCGGCGAGCCGGTCGGCCAGTCGCAACGTCGCGGGGCTGGCATTGGGCGAGGCGAGCAGGGCGACCTCGGTGCGGTCGATCGGCGCGAAGCCTTCGCGCGCCGTGAGCACGCGGTGCTCCGCTTGCACCGACATCTCCGAGAGAATGCTCAGGCCCATGCCGGCCGCGACCGCGGCCTGGATGGCGGCGAGGCTCGACGAGGTGTAGGCCATGTGCCAGGCGCGCCCCTCGCTTTCCAGCGCGTGGATCGCCCTGGTCCGGTAGAGGCAGCCCTGCGGGAAGCCGATCAGTGGTAGCGAGCGGGCGTCGAGGCTGACCGGATGGCTCTTGCTGGTCACCCAATGCACCTGCTCCGGCCACGATGCGATCGCCGCACTGGTATCGTCGACGCCGCGCTTGAGCAGCGCCAGATCGAGATCGCCGCGCTCGATGTCGCGCTTGAGGTTGAGGCTCTGGTCGGCGCGGACGTCGAGCCTGAGGTCGGGATGGGCACGCGAGAACGCGGCGAGCAGCTTGGCGAGCCGGTAGGCGGCGAAATCCTCGGGGATGCCGAGCTTCACCGCGCCGTCCGGTCCGGGCCTTGCGACGACGTCGCGCGCCTCCTCGGCGAGCGCGAGCAGGCGGCGGGCATAGGACAGCAGTCGCTCGCCGGCCTCGGTCGGGGTGACCTCCCGGCCGTCGCGGTTGAGCAGCGTCTGGCCGAGATCCTCCTCCAGCCGCCGGATCTGCTGGCTGACGGTCGACTGGGTGCGGTGGACGCGTTCGCCGGCGCGGGTGAAGCCACCGGCCTCGACCACCGAGACGAAGCTGCGCAGCAGCTCCAGATCAAGCATCGGGAACCTCCATTCGAAATTCCACTGAGTTTCAGTCTATCATTTAATTTCCAAATGAGAAAGAACGGCCCTACACCGGCGGCAAAGGAGACCGCCGATGACGTCCGTATCCGCGCCGGCTACCGTGGCCCCGATGAAGTCGAACCTGCTGCCGCTCGAAATCGGCCTGTTCTGCCTGCTGTGGAGCTTCGCCTTCGTCGCCGGCAAGATCGGTGTGACCTATTGTCCGCCGCTGCTATTGCTCGCGGCGCGGTTCTCGCTGGCGGGCATCCTCATCCTGCTGGTTCCCGCCGTCAGGGGCGAGCTGCGCATGAGCTGGCGCGACGCCGCGGTGTTCGCGATCATCGGCATCGCCAACAACGCGCTGTATCTCGGCCTGGGCTACACCGGGCTGCAGACGGTGTCGGCCGGGCTCGGCGGCCTGATCGTCTCGGCCAATCCGGTGTTCACGGCGGTGTTCGCAGCACTTCTGCTCGGCGAGCCGCTGACCCTGCGCAAGGTCGCAGGGCTGGCGCTCGGCACCCTCGGCGTGGCGATGATCGTCTGGCACCGCATGTCGGTCGGCACCGATCAGCTCGAAGGCATTCTCTATACGCTGGCCGCGCTCGCCTCGATCGTCACCGGCACCATCCTGTTCAAGCAGCTCGCGCCGCAGGGCAGCCTGTGGGTCGGCAACGGCATCCAGAACCTCTCCGCCGGCCTCGTGCTGTGGCCCGTCGCGCTCTCCATCTCCAGCGTCCACGACGTCGTGCCGAATGCACAGCTGCTCGGTGCGTTCGCGTTCCTGGTGCTCGGCGGCTCGATCCTGGCCTATGTGCTGTGGTTCCATTTGCTGAAAATGTGCGGCGCCACCGCCGCCAGCGCCTATCACTTCGTGATGCCGCCACTGGCGATGATCTTCGCGTTCCTGGTGCTCGGCGAGCACGTGGCGCTGCAGGATCTGCTCGGCGTCGTGCCGGTGGCGATCGGCATCTATCTGGTCACGCGCGCGCCAGCGCGGACACAAGCGGCCTAATCCCTCCGGAACACGATCGACGCCATCCAGCCTGTCATCAGCGCCATCGCGGTCGTGACCAGGCCATAGACGAACCCGTTCTGCCGCGCGTTGGTCGCGACGAACTGTTCGAAGCCGACCTTGACGATCTCGAATGCGGTTTCGGTCTTGGTCACGAGCGTGCCGTCGGCGAGCAGCTTGATCTCGACCTCGTAGGTGCCGATGGGGACGGCTGCGGGCAGGGGGATGCCGGTGCGGAACAAGGTTGGCGTCAGGAACGTCACCGCGGACGTGTCCTCGCGGTAGAGCCCATGCTGCGACTGCAGCCGCACGAAGGCGCTGCGGAAGGCGTCGTTCGGAACCACGTCGGCATAATCGGGGCCGACGCGCTGCGTCAACAGCACGTTGTTGAGCCCGAGCTGCTGCCGGCGCTGCACCTCGGGCGCGGCCATCGCGTCGAACGGCCGGTTGGCGAACAGCGCAAGATAGCCCGGCACCTTCAGGAACTGGCGCGCATCGGTGTTGATCCAGATGCCGAATCTGCGCTCCTTGCGCCGCGTCACCATGTCGGCGCGCGGCCCGCGCACGGTGACCACGAGATCGTAGGTCGTGCGGCCCGGCGGCGTCTGCGCATCCTTCTCGACCGAGCCGAACAGCACCAGCTCCTCGCCGGCATAGTTCGGCGTCACCGTCACGCGATGGTTTGACACCGAGGCGATCAGCCGCTCGGCGTGCGCCGGTTCGGCGCCGGCACCAAGCAGCAGCAGTAGAGCCAGGCTGGCGAGGCGGAACGGGGTCATCGGCCGACCTCGGTCTCGCGGATCGTGAACAGGTCGTCTGGCTTGATCACGAGCTCGATCGCGAAGCGGATGCCGACCGCGAGGATCAGGAGACCGAGCAGCAGCCGCAGCTGCTCGCCGCGGATCATCTGCCCGGCGCGGGCGCCGAACTGCGCCCCGGTGACGCCGCCGATCATCAGGATCAGCGCCAGCACCGCGTCGACCAGATGGTTGCTCAAGGCGTGCAGCATGGTCGCGATCATCATGGTGGCGAGCGTCAGCACCATTGAGGTCCCGATCACGGTCGAGGTCGGCACGCGCAGCAGATAGATCAGCAGCGGAACCAGGATGAAGCCGCCGCCGATGCCCATGACGGCGCCCAGAAAGCCGATGAGGAGGCCGATGCCGATCACGGGAATGACCGAGACGTAGATCTTGGAGCGCTTGAAGCGCATCTTCAGCGGCAGGCCGTGGACCCAGACATGGCTGCCGGGCCGCCGCACCGTCGCAACCGCGCCCTGGCGGGCGCGGATCATCGCGCGCAGGCCTTCCCAGAACATCACGCCGCCCACGCTGGTGAGCAGCACGACATAGGACAGCGCGATCATCAGGTCGAGCTGGCCGAGCGAGCGCAGCAGGGTGAAGGTGGCGACGCCCAGCGCAGTGCCGAGCGTGCCGCCGATCATCAACACCAGAGCGAGCGAAGGATCGATGGCGCGCCGCCGCCAATAGGACAGCGCGCCGGAGAACGAGGAGGCGGCGATATGGCTGGACACCGAGGCGACCGCGACCGCCGGTGTGATGCCGACGAAGATCAAGAGCGGCGTCATCAGGAAGCCGCCGCCGATCCCGAACATGCCGGAGACGAAGCCGACGGCCGCACCCATCGCCAGCAGCAGGAAGATGTTGACCGGGAGGTCGGCGATCGGGAGATAAATCTGCATCCGCGCGGCCCTGCGAGCGTTCAACCGGAGCATCCCGCGCATGCGAAGCAGGTGCCAGGGTCTTGCATAACCGAAAACGCGGACGAAGGGATCAGAGATTCCCCGCCCTCGCCGTCGCGGTCCGCGTGCGGGCCGTGCCGGTCCGGTCGATCAAAGCGGTTTGAGCGGCGCCGTGACCAGCTTCATCGCCTCGGCCTCGCGCGGGTCGAGCCAGCGGATGTCGCGCGTCTGCGACATCGCCTCGATCACCTGCGACGAAATCCCCATGCGGGTGACATAGCCGAGGATGGCGCCGGTGACGCGCTGGGTGTCGGCGACCGCATCGTCGCCCTGGGCCTCCGAGGTGAAGCGATGCACGCCAAGCGCCGAACCGTCGAGGCCGTAGCGGGTCTGTCCGCCTGCGAAGGCAAACACGCAGGCGCTGGCACAGAAACCGGGACGGATCCGGCCGCCATTGTCCACGGCGCCGACCGCGGTGGCGAGCCCGTGGGCGCGGATGATCTCGCCCATCAGCACGCCCTGGTCGAGACTGCCGCCGGGCGACGACAGCAGAACGACGTCACCGGCTTTCAGGCCCGCCTCATTGATTCTGTCCCGCAGCCAGCCGGCCGCAGCCGGTCCGATACGGCCACTGACGGCGAGCACGGTGCGGTCGCCGCCGATCCCGGCATTCGCCACCCGGGTCGAGGACAGGCTTGGTGAGATGTATTGATCCTTCCAGAACGACCAGGCGTCGGGGCGCGACAGGTCGCGATAGGCGCGAATGCCCGCGCTGAGCACGATCACGGCGAAGAAGATCACCGAGGCCAGGCGGCGCCAGCGAAACGCAGCCGGATAGCCGTCCGTCACCCGCTGCACCGGCGGAGGTGCGGCGGTGACGGTCGCCGGTCGCTTCGGCGCGATCCGGGGGCCGGTGGGCGATTGTCGAAACGGCCGGCCCTCATGCTGGCCTTCGTCGGATGTCACGTTAGTTCACTCCCACCACGCCGCAGGTCGTCGGGCGCCGCCGATGACCTGCATCGTATGGGGGCACGAGACTGTGGCGCGCAAGTGCCCGCCGCCGGGAGGGTCGTGGAGATGTTGCGCCGCTGCGGCCCGCCGGCCAGAGCAGGGCGAGGCCGCCTGGTGTGGCGAGGTCAGCGCGGTGCTGCCACCGCCGCCCGCTTGGCCAGTGCCGCCTTGGCCGCTGCGGCCTTGGCGATCGCCTGGTTGCCGTCCCAGCCGCCGGCGGGCGCCGGCACGTTCACGGCGTCGTCTGGCTGCGGCTCGACCGTGAAGGTCTGGATCGCGAGCTTGGCCGCGGCCAGCGACTGCGCGTCGAGCCGCTTGGCGACGTCGTCGCGCTTGCGCCCGGCGTCGGCATCACCCTGCGCTGCGGCGAGGGTGAACCATTTGTAGGACTCGGCGAGGTTCTGCTCGACGCCGATGCCGCGGGCATAGAGGATGCCGAGGTTGAACTGGCTGTCGGCGACGCCGCGCTCGGCGGCCTTGCGGAACCATTGCGAAGCGCTCTTGTAGTTCGCACCCTTGCCGCCGCCATCGGCATCGAGCACGGCCAGATTATGCATCGCCTTGGCGTTGCCACGCTCGGCGGCGACGACGTAATAGCGGCGCGCGATGTCGGCGTCCTTCTTCACGCCGAGGCCCTTCTCGTAGAAGGTGCCGAGCCGGAACACCGCCGGAATCAGTCCCGCCTGAGCCGCGCGGTCGTACCATTTTGCGGCTTCTTCGTAGTTCGCCGGGACGCCCTTGCCTTCAGCGAGACGAACGCCGATCTCGTAGGCGGCGGTCGGATCGCCCCTGAGCGCGGCGCTGCGCAGCGCCGGGCCACCGAGTGCGTCGGGCAGTCGTTCGGATGCGGGCACCTGGACGAGCCCGAGCCTCTGGCCGTTGGCGGCGGTCGGGATCGTGCCGGTGATGTCGCCGGCCGCGGCGGCCTGCCGCTCGGTGTCCTGCGGGATCGCAAGCATCGCGATCGTCTCCGCCTCGGTCGGCATCGCCCTGTTGTAGGACTGCCGATCGATCGGAGTGGGCGAGGTCAGCGACGGCCCGCTCTGGTCGGGCGTAGCCGGCCGCGGCGACAGGCTGGGCGAGGCCGACGGCATCTGCGCGTGCGGCGCCTCGCTTTGACTTTCCATCGGCGAGACAGGCGGCGGCGTGCTGCCGGTGTCGAGCAGCGACATGGCGAACTTGAAGGTGCCGAGCACGATCACCACCACGCTGGCGCCGACCAGCAGCGAGCGGATCTTCGAGCCGATGGTCGAAACCTCTTCGTCGCCCTCGGCGGTCAGAGCGACCGTAGGCTTCTCCTTGGCCTTTGCCTTTGCGGGCTCCTTGGGGGCCTCCTTGATGACCTCCTTCGGCGGCTCCTTGGCCTTCTCCTTCTTCGCCTTCTTGGCATCAACGGGCTGCGCAGCCGCGGCCGCCTGCGCGGCGCGCCGGGCGGCGGCGATGAAGCTCGATGTCGAGACCGGCTCGCGCTTGCCGGCCGGCAGCTCGCTCAGGGCATCCTCGGAGGCGGCGATCCGCTCTGCCGGAGATGCGGTCCGGCCGGGCGGGCGCGTGCCCGGCTCGAGCGGATGATCAGGCGGCAGGTCGGGAACGATGGCCGTGGGACGTGCGGCCTGGGCGGCATGCGGCTCCAGAATGTCGGCGATCGCCTTCGGCGGGATCGGGGGCGCGGCGGGCGGCGGGGCTGCCTGCGGCGCTGCCGAGTGGAAGTCGCGCGGCGCGGCGGCAAACGCCGACGCGGCCGCGGCCGGATGCGCCATGGGAGCGGCCGCCTGTGCGGCGACGGGATTGGTCAGCTCCGGCCGATAGGAGGGCTCGGCCCTGACCGGTTCGGCATAGGACTGCGGCGCGTAGGCCTGCGGCTCGGCATAGGCCTGCGGTGCGGGGGCACGTGCGGCCGGCATCGGCGGCTCGATCGGCGGGGCCAGCGGCGGCAGCACGGCCGGCTGGCTCGTCGTCGCGCGCACGTTGCGCAGATCGCCCTCGATCATGGCAAGGCGATCGACGACATGGCCCAGCGTGTTGTGAACCGCCTCGAGCGAATCCTGGGTGTTGCGGTCGGTCTCGGTCTGGCTGAAGCGGATGTCGGACAGCTCGCGCTTGACCAGGTCGACCAGGCCGCCGTCCTGCGAGGCCTCGCGCTGCGACCGGCTCTCGGCCAGCGCGGCGAAGGTCGCCTGCTGGCGTTCGAGATAGCGCAGGATGTCCTGCAGGCCGTCCTCGACCCGGGACATGTTGCCGCCGCGCGGATCGTTGGCAGCCTCGAGCCGCTCCAGCAGATAGCTGATCCGCTGCTCGAGATGGGTAATCGCGGACGAGCCGTCGTTGCCGACCTGCAGACGGTCGATGCGGTCGGACAGGCCGCGCAGCGCGTCCTCGATCTGGGCGGTGTTGTCGGGCGCGGGCGTCGGCGGCTCGCGGTTCTCCAGGGTCGAGGTCAGCGCCGCGATGCGCTGTTCGAGCGCCGCGAAGGAATCGTGGAACGAGTCGTGGGTGTCGCGCGCCTGGGTGACCTGGTCGACCTTCGACGACAATTGCCGCAGGTCGTCCGACAGCCGTTCCAGCGCGTCGTTGGAGGCGACGTTGGCCACGATCGCGCGCAATGCCGTGATGGCATTTTCGAGCTGCTGCACCGTGCCGGGGTCGTCATTGGCGCGCAGGATCAGATCCAGCTTGGCGCCGAGATTGCGAATCGCCTCGTCATAGACGGCGAGCTGCTCGGCCGGCTTCAGCGAGCCGACGACCTCGCGGATATCGGTCAGCGCCCGCTCGATGCCGGCGAGCGCCTGGCCGTCGACGCCGCTCTGGCGGTTCTCGTCGATGCGCCGCGACAGCGAGCGGATCTCGTTCTCGATCGACTCGATCGCGCGCCGCGGCATGGCCTCGGTGATGGTGAGGCGGATCTCGGCGAGCTCGGTGCGGAAGCCGGCGATCGACTGCTCGACGCCGTCGTCGGGCCGGTGCAGCGCCTCGATCTGGCTGGTGATCTTCAGCAGATGGCGTTCGAGCTGCGAGAAATCCGGGCCGGGCGCCGGTGGCGGCGGCATCTGCGGCGCGCTGATCGGGGTCATCAGCGGCGCGGCGGCGTGCGCCATCGCAGGCGCGGTCGGCGGCGCCTGATGCGGCGGCAGCGGGCGGGCGTTGTCGAGCTCGCTCTGCCGGGCGCTGATCTCGGCGATGTCGAACGCGCTGGCGCTGAGCGGCTGCTGCGCGGGGCGATAGAGCTGCGCGGCGGCGCGCTCGACGCCGTCGGGACCGCGATAGCGGTCCTCGGGAGCCGATTTGTGCAGCGGTGTGGAGATCTGCGACAGCCGGGCGTCGAGGCGGGAGATCGCGTCGTTGAGCTGGCGGGCCACGCCCTGCTCGTCGCGCGGCGCGTCCTTGCGCGCGCCGGGGCGCGACATGTGCTCGATCTGACGGGCGATGGAATCGAGCCGCTGATGGATGTCCGCGACCTCGCGGGCATCGCGGTTGGCCGGCGGCGTGCTGCGCGGCGGAGGACTGCCGCGGAAATCCGGCGGGGCCGATGCGCCGAGCGTGGAATTGATCCAGTCGTTCAGCGTCATTCCGGCGCGTTGCGCCGCGGCCTCGGCCCTCTCGCGGACGGACGGGTCGATGCCTTCATTACTCCACGGTACGCGCGAATTCATGTCTCGTCCGGTTCCGCTTCCAGCGCTCCACCAAGCGCCTCCAGCCTCCCCACGCGTCCCGAAGCGAGCATGATCGGAATCCGCGCAGATCGCCTGCTACTGATCCCGACTTTTGACTTTTACGGTAAATAACGGGTTAAGTTTACCGCCAGCGCGGCCAGAAGTTTTGCGACTGCTTTCGCAAGACGCGCATCAGCCCGTGTTCTCGCGGGATGATGCATCGAGCGGCCGCACGCTGCCGGTGCCTGACATCGCCGACAATGCGGTGATCGCCTCCTCGCACCATTCGGCCACCATCCGTTCGTGACGCAGCCCGAGGCGCAGATTGAGCAGCTTGCCCATGTCGGCCGGCGCGACGCTGCCGTCGGCATAATGCTTCTTGAGGATGCGATCGTAGCGCTCGGCGCGATCGCGATGGTGCTCCAGCCGCGCCATCAGATCGGCCCGGATCGGCGCAATGTCGGCAGCCCCCAGCGCATAGAGGCGGACCAGGAGATCATCCTTGACGGAGGCCGGTGTACTCGGCCGCGCCGCCCAGCTGCGGAAGGCCGTGCGTCCCTCGGGTGTCAGCGTGTAGACGAGCTTGTTCGGCTTGCCGGTCTGCACCACCTCGCGGCCCTGGATGTAGCCGCGGTCGCGCAGCCGCGACAGCTCGCGATAGATCTGCTGGTGGTCGGTCTTCCAGAAGAAGCCGATCGAGGAATCGAAGGTCTTGGCGAGCTCGTAGCCCGTCATCGGATGTTCGGTGAGACACGCAAGAATGGCGTCGCCAAGGGCCATGGCCGGAAACTGCTCCCGTTTTTCTGATCGTGTCCTGCCCCGCTCCACGCTTGACATTATGCACATTGGCGCATATGCGTCAATGTGCATATGGGGTGGTTGTGGTGCTGGCCTGTTCCGCCCCGAGGAGACGTCCAATGACAATGACCGGCCTCGACGGATGGTACGGCTATATGAGGTCTCACGATCTCGGCGCGCTGCGGGAGCTGCTGCACCCCGACGCCGTGTTCGAGAGTCCCGTCGTGCATACGCCGCAGCGCGGCCGCGACATCACCTTCAAATATCTCGCGAGTGCTGAGAAAGTCTTAGGCGGTCCCGGATTCAAGTATGTCGGGGAGTGGCGTAACGCCACGGGCGTCGTGCTCGAATTCGAGAACGAGATCGAGGGCATCGAGCTCAACGGCGTCGATATCATCACGTTTGATCACGCCGGTCTGATTACCCATTTCAAGGTCATGGTGCGGCCCCTCAAGGCCATCAACCTGCTGCACCGCCTCATGGGCGAGCAGCTGGCCGCCATGAGCAAGTCGTCGTGACGTGACCGACAGCCGCAATGGTACGGCTGCCTTGAGTCGCGAGAAATCGCTACAGTCCGCGGCCTGCATTGCTTGCTGCGTCCGCACAATTTCAGTCTGAAACTTCAGCCTTCCTGCCGGAGACGCCGATGCCGATCTACAAAGCCCCCGTGGAAGATGTGACCTTCCTGCTCAACGACGTGTTCCAGGTCGACCGCTACGACAATCTGCCGGGCTTCTCCGATGCCTCGGCCGATGTCCGCGAGGCGATCATCGGCGAAGCGGCGAAGCTCGCCGAAGAGGTGCTGCAGCCGCTCAATCGCGTCGGCGATCTCGAAGGCTGCAAGCGTCATGATGACGGCAGCGTGACCACGCCGAAGGGCTTCAAGGAGGCCTACAAGCAGATCGTCGAGGGCGGCTGGCTCGGCCTGTCGGCGCCGACGGAATATGGCGGCCAGGGCCTGCCGGTGACGCTCAGCCAGACCGTCAACGAATTCCAGTGCTCGGCCAACATGGCGTTCTCGATGTATGGCGGTCTCACCATGGGCGCCACGGCCGCACTCATCGTGCATGGCAGCGAGGAGCAGAAGAAGACCTACGTGCCGAAGATGGTCGCGGGCGAGTGGACCGGCACCATGAACCTGACCGAGCCGCATTGCGGCACCGATCTCGGCCTGCTCCGCACCAAGGCGGTGCGCCAGGCCGACGGCAGCTTCAAGATCTCCGGCACCAAGATCTTCATCTCGGCCGGCGAGCATGACCTGGCCCCCAACATCATCCATCTCGTGCTCGCCCGCATCGAGGGCGCGCCGGCCGGCATCAAGGGCGTGTCGCTGTTCGTGGTGCCCAAGTTCATGGTCAACGCGGATGGCACGGTGGGCGCGCGCAACGGCGTCAGCTGCGGCTCGATCGAGCACAAGATGGGCATCCACGGCAACTCGACCTGTGTGATGAATTACGACAACGCCACCGGCTGGCTGATCGGCGAAGAGAACAAGGGCATGCAGGGCATGTTCGTGATGATGAACGAGGCTCGCCTCGGCGTCGCCGTGCAGGGCCTTGCGCAGTCCGAGGTCGCCTATCAGAACGCGGTCGCCTATGCGCGCGAGCGCATCCAGGGCCGCTCGCTGACGGGTGCGAAGGCGCCCGACAAGGCCGCCGATCCGATCATCGTCCATCCGGACGTTCGCCGCACCCTGCTGTCGATCCGCGCCTTCAACGAGGCGGCGCGTGCGATGGTGGTGTGGACCTCGCTGAAGAGCGACGTCGCGCATCGCTCAGCTGATCCGAAGGACCGCCAGGCCGCCGACGACCACATGGGCCTGATGACCCCGGTCATGAAGGGCTACATGACCGACATGGGCTTCGCCAACGCGGTCCAGGCGCAGCAGATGTATGGCGGCCATGGCTACATCGCCGAATGGGGCATGGAGCAGTTCGTGCGCGATGCCCGCATCGCCATGATCTATGAGGGCGCCAACGGCATCCAGGCGCTGGATCTCGTCGGCCGCAAGCTGCCGCGCGACGGCGGCCGCGCCGTGATGGCGTTTTTCAGCGAGGTCGGATCGTTCGCCAAGGAGCACGGCGGCAACGATGCGATGAAGCCGTTCATCACGCCGCTGTCGATGGCGCTCGGCCATCTGCAGCAGGCCACGACCTGGCTGATGCAGAACGCGATGACCAAGCCGGACAATGCGGGTGCGGCCGCGACCGACTACATGCATCTGTTCGCATTGGTCACCTTCGGCTACATGTGGGCGAAGATGGCCAAGGTCGCCCAGGACAAGATCGCGGCCGGCGACAGCTCGACCTATCTCACCACCAAGCTGGTGACGGGCCGCTTCTTCATGGAGCGCGTGCTGCCGGAGACGGCGGCGCATCTCGCCCGCCTGCAGGCCGGCTGCGCGACCGTGATGGAACTGCCTGCGGAAGCCTTCTGATTTCGGAGCGAAGGCCGGTGCGCGATGCGTGCCGGCCTTCGTCGCATGCTGACAACAACAAATCTGACCAGATGAGGAGGGCGTGATGCCTGAGGCCTTTATCTACGACCACGTGCGAACTCCCCGCGGCCGCGGCAAGTCCGATGGCAGCCTGCATGAAGTGACCGCGCTCGCGCTCGCCACGGTGCCCTTGAAGGCGCTCAAGGACCGCAACAACATTCCGGAAGATGCCGTCGACGACGTCGTGCTCGGCGTCGTCGATCCGGTCGGCGAGGCTGGCTCCGACATCGCCCGTTTCGCCGCGCTGAACGCCGGCCTCGGCGAGGCCGTTCCCGGCATCCAGATCAGCCGCTTCTGCGCCTCCGGCCTCGATGCCGTGAACTTCGCGGCCGCGCAGATCATGAGCGGCCAGCACGATCTCGTCATCGGGGGCGGCGCGGAATCGATGAGCCGTGTCGGCATCGGCGCCTCCGGCGGCGCCTGGCCGATGGATCCGTCGATGGCGGTGCCGTCCTACTTCATGCCGCAGGGCATCTCGGCCGACCTGATCGCAACCAAATACGGCTTCTCGCGCGACGACGTCGACGCCTATGCCGTGCAGAGCCAGCAGCGCGCCGCGAAGTCCTGGGAAGAGGGCCGTTTCAGCAAATCGGTCGTGCCGGTCAAGGACGTCAACGGCCTGACCATCCTCGCCAAGGATGAGCATATGCGCCCGTCGACGACGATGCAGTCGCTGGCGCAGCTGCAACCGTCCTTCGCGGCGATGGCACAGATGGGCGGCTTCGATGCGGTCGCGATCCAGTCGCATCCGGAGCTCGAGCGCGTCAACTACGTCCATCACGCTGGCAACTCCTCCGGCATCGTCGACGGCGCCGGCGCGGTGCTGCTCGGCAGCAAGGAAGCCGGTGCGAAATACGGGATGAAGGCCCGCGCCAAGATCCGCGCCTTCGCCAATATCGGCTCGGAGCCGGCGATGATGCTGACCGGCCCGGTCGACGTCACCGAGAAGCTGTTCGCGCGCTCCGGCATGAAGACCTCGGACATCGACCTGTTCGAGCTCAACGAGGCGTTCGCCTCGGTCGTGCTGCGCTACATGCAGGCGTTCGAGATCGACAAGGACAAGATCAACGTCAATGGCGGCGCCATCGCGCTCGGCCATCCGCTCGGGGCCACCGGCGCGATGATCCTGGGCACCGTGCTCGATGAATTGGAGCGCACCGGCAAGGCGACCGCGCTGGTCACGCTGTGCATCGGCGGCGGCATGGGCACCGCGACCATCATCGAGCGGGTGTGACGGTGGGCTCCCTCCCCCCTTGCGGGGGAGGGTCGGGGAGGGGGGTGCCACGCGCTCCACTGCCCGTAAGGACCCCCACCCCCGACCCCTCCCCGCTGCCGACAATCGCTCCGCGATTGCGGCGTGGGGGAGGGGAGCGCAAACATCGGGGCTGACGCATCGACACCGTCGGTGGGCACGGCGCAAGAGCGCCTTTGCCCACCCACCGATTTCAGGACAACGCCGCGCCGACCGGCTGCTGGCACCGAGGGAGATCATCATGGCCTACAAGAACTTCAAGCTCGAAACTGATGCCGACGGCATTGCGCTGATCACCTGGGACATTCCGGGCCGTTCGATGAACGTGCTCGACGAGACCTCGACCAACGAGCTCGAAGCGCTCGTCAAGGAGACCACCGCTGACGCCGCCATCAAGGGCGTCGTCATCACCTCGGCCAAGGAGGCGTTCTGCGCCGGCGCCGATCTGTCGATGCTCGAGGGCATGAACCGGATTTATGCCGACGTGCTGAAGAGCAAGGGCGAGGAAGCCGCCAACCAGATGCTGTTCGACACCAGCCGGCGCTTCTCGCAGATCAATCGGTCGATGGAGACTTCCGGCAAGCCGTGGGTCGCCGCGATCAACGGTCTCGCGCTCGGCGGCGGCTTCGAGATTACCCTGTCATGCCACTACCGCGTCGCGGCCGAGAATCCGAAGACGCGCCTCGGCCTGCCCGAGATCAAGGTCGGCCTGTTCCCCGGTGCAGGCGGCACCCAGCGCGTGCCGCGCATCGTGCAGCCGCAGGATGCGATGAACCTGCTCCTGAAGGGCGAGGCGCTCACGCTCGACAAGGCCAAGGCGCTCAAGCTGGTCGATGCGATCGTGCCTGCCGCGGATCTCATCAAGGCCGCCAAGGACTGGATCAAGGCCGGCGGCAAGGCCGTCGCGCCCTGGGACGAGAAGGGCTTCAAGCTGCCCGGCGGCCCGGTATTCTCCAAGAACGGCATGATGATGTTCCCGGCGGGCAACGCCATCTACCGCCGCGAGACCTACGACAATTATCCGGCCGCGCGCGCCATCATGAGCTGCGTCTATGAAGGCCTGCAGCTGCCGATCGACGCCGCGCTGCGCGTCGAATCGCGCTACTTCACCAAGATCCTGCGCTCGAAGGAAGCCGCGGCGATGATCCGCAGCCTGTTCCTGTCGATGCAGGAATTGAACAAGGGCGCGCGCCGTCCGGCCGATGTTCCGGCAACCAAGATCAAGAAGATCGCCGTGATCGGCGCCGGCTTCATGGGCGCCAGCGTGGGCTACGTCTCGGCGCGCGGCGGGCTCGAGGTCGTGCTGATAGACCGCGACCAGGAGAGCGCCGACAAGGGCCGGGCGCATGCGCAGAGCGTGATCGACGGCCTGGTGAAGAAGGGCCGCGCCAAGCCGGGCGAGGCCGAGGCGATCATGGGCCGCATCACGGCGACCGCCGACTACGCCGTCCTCAAGGACTGCGACCTCGTGATCGAGGCCGTGTTCGAGGACCGCAAGGTCAAGGCCGAGACCTATGCCAAGGCGCAGGCCTATCTCAAGGACGGCGCGATCTTCGCCTCCAACACCTCGACCTTACCGATCACCTCGCTGGCCGAGGAGTTCAAGGACCAGGGCCGCTTCATCGGCATCCACTTCTTCTCGCCGGTCGAGAAGATGATGCTGGTCGAGATCATCATGGGCAAGAACACCGGCGACGTCGCACTCGCAACGGCGCTGGACTATGTCCGCACCATCGGCAAGACGCCGATCGTGGTCAACGACTCCCGCGGCTTCTTCGCCAACCGCTGCGTGATGCGCTACATCGCCGAGGGCAACGAGATGTTCCTCGAAGGCGTGCCGCCGGCGATGATCGAGAACGCCGCCAAGATGGCCGGCATGCCGGTCGGCCCTCTGTCGCTGTCGGACGAGGTCGCGCTCGATCTGGGCCTGAAGATCATGAAGGCGACCGAGCACGATCTCGGGCCCAACGCGATCAACCAGGACCACAAGAAGCTGATGGTCGAGCTGGTCGAGAAGCAGGGCCGCTTCGGCCGCAAGAACGCCAAGGGTTTTTATGACTATCCCGAGAAGGGCAAGGGTCAGAAGAGCCTGTGGCCGGAGCTGCCGTCACTGCAGCCCAAGCATCTCGATCCCGATACGCTCGATGTCGAGGAGCTGAAGCAGCGCTTCCTGGTGGTGCAGGCGGTGGAAGCCGCGCGCACCGTCGAGGACCACGTCATCACCGACGTGCGCGAGGCCGATGTCGGCTCGATCCTTGGCTTTGGCTTCGCGCCGTTCACCGGCGGCACGCTGTCCTACATCGACTTCATGGGCACGAAAAAGTTCGTCGAGCTGTGCCACACATACACGGCCAAATACGGCTCGCGCTTCGCCCCGCCGAAGCTCCTGGAGGAGATGGCCGCCAAGGGCGAAACCTTCTACGGCCGCTTCCCGCCGAAGAAGGCCGCAGCCTGACGATTGCGGGCTGCCTGATGAAGTCTCGATAGCACCGCATTGACGGTGCGCTCCCCTCCCCCTTGCGGGGAGGGGTCGGGGGTGGGGGTCTCAGGAAAAGGTCTCACATGGGTGGCGACGTCCACACCTCGTGCTGCTCAGCGCGGGCTTAGCCTGCATCGCAGCGTGTCGTTTGCAGTCGGTCACCTGCCCTTTCCGTCATTGATGCTGCAGGCAGGCTGGCGGACTCAATCAAAGCCGTCGTGTGGACCCCCACCCCCAACCCCTCCCCGCAAGGGGGAGGGGAGCGCACCGCCACCGTGGTGACACATTGAACGCAATGACGTTCGAGGTGCACTCAAGCTCGCTCGCGCGCGAGACCACGCAAGGATGAGCGTCGCGCCGGCTCTGGCTCACCTCAGCTCCGACACCTCGCCCTCCGGCAGATCGAACTCGAAGGTGTTGAGCGTCATCGACACCATCGTGTAGTAGCCGCACAGGCCGATGATCTCGACCAGGCCGCGCTCGCCGAGCAGTGCGATCGCATCGGCATACAGCGCATCGGTGAGACCATGGCCCTCGTGCAGCGACTTGGCGACGTCGTAGATCATCTTCGCCTTGGGATCGGAGAAGTCCGGCGTGCGGCGGTCGCGGATGGCATCGATGATCTTGATGTCCAATCCGCCCGCAAGCGCCAGGCGCTTATGCGCGTACCATTCGTAATGTGCGGTCCAGTGCCGCGCCGTGACCAGGATCGCGATCTCCGACAGGGCGGCCGGAAACATCGTGTCGTAGCGCAGGATGGCGCCGAGCCGGGTCGCGTGCCGTGCCATCTCCGGGCTGTTGAGCCAGGCCATCATCGGCGGCGGCGGCGAGCCGCGCTTGCTGGCGATCGACTCGTCATAGGTCTGGCGCTGGTCGGCGCTCATTTCGCCAGGCGAAAGAAGTTTCAGGCGCATGGTCGTGTCCTCATATTTCAGGCGGCGGCATCATGACCATAGAACGCCTGACAAGGCGAGGGTGCCTGCGTGCGGCGGCGACATCGATGTTGAATTCCGGGAAGCGCTGAGGTTAGGTCTGTCCAACGACAGCAATCATGGAAACGCGCGAGGACCAGACATGGCCGATCTCGACACATTCCGCCGCGAAACGCGAGCCTGGCTCGAGGCCAACTGCCCGCCGGAGATGCGCCAGCCGATGACCTCCGAGGAGGACACGTTCTGGGGTGGCCGCAACGCAAAGTTCTCCTCGGAGCCGCAGCGCATCTGGTTCGAGCGCATGCGCGACAAGGGCTGGACGGTGCCGCATTGGCCCAGGGAATATGGCGGCGGCGGCCTCGATGGCGAGGAGGCCAAGATCGTGCGCCAGGAAATGGCGGCGATCGGCGCGCGCGCCCCGATCACCTCGTTCGGCATCTCGATGCTCGGGCCGGCGCTGCTGAAATACGGCACGGACGAGCAGAAGCGCGAGCACCTGCCTAAGATCACCGCCGGTCTCATCCGCTGGTGCCAGGGCTATTCGGAGCCGAACGCCGGCTCCGATCTCGCTTCGCTGCAGACCCGCGCCGAGAGCAACGGCGACGACTACATCATCAACGGCCAGAAGATCTGGACGTCCTACGCCAACTACGCCGATTGGATCTTCTGCCTGGTGCGCACCGATCCCACGGCGAAGAAGCATGACGGCATCAGCTTCATCCTGTTCGACATGACGTCGAAGGGCGTCACGACCAAGCCGATCCTGCTGATTTCCGGCCGCTCGCCGTTCTGCGAGACCTTCTTCGACAATGTCCGCGTGCCCAAGGCCAATGTGCTGGGCACGGTCAATCGCGGCTGGGACGTCGCGAAGTACCTGCTGCAGCACGAGCGCGCGATGATCTCCGGCATGGGCGAGCGCGGCGGCAGCCGGCCGCTCGGCCAGGTCGCGGCCGACTCTGTCGGCAGCGACGGGCAAGGCCGGCTCGACGATGCGCTGTTGCGCGCCGAGATCGCGACCTTCGATGTCGACGAAGCCGCGCTCGCGGCCGCGGCCGAGCGCATGGTCGATCTCGCCAAGGCGGGGCAGGGCCATCCGGCGTTCTCGTCAGCGATGAAGTACTACGGCACCGAGCTCAACAAGCGCCGCCACGAGCTGCTGATGTCGTCGGGCGGCATCGACGCGCTCGAGTGGGAGAGCGAGCGCTCCCACGAAGGCGCGCGTCCCCGCGCCTGGCTGCGCACCAAGGCCAACTCGATCGAAGGCGGCACCTCCGAGGTCATGCTCGGCATCGTCGCCAAGCGCATCCTCGATCTGCCGGGGGCGTGAGCGGCTACTCCTCATCCTGAGGAGCGCGCCTCTTGGCGCGCGTCTCGAAGGATGAGGCCCGGACATTGGCCTCATGGTTCGAGACGTGCGCCAAGAGGCGCGCTCCTCACCATGAGGGTTGAGAGCGAAACGTCAGAAGAGATTCAGGAACACGCCATGCCTCTCCTCCTCACCGAAGAACAATCCATGCTGCGCGACAGCGCGCGCGGCCTGATCTCTGATCACGCGCCGGTCGCTCATCTGCGCAAGCTGCGCGACACGCGTGACGCGACAGGTTTCTCCCGCGAGCTGTGGGCCACCTTCGCCGAGATGGGCTTCGCAGGCCTGCTGGTGCCGGAGGAGCACGGCGGCTCCGGCCTCGGAGCGGTCGAGGCCGGTGTCGTGATGGAGGAGATCGGCCGCACCTTGATGCCGTCGCCATTCTTCGCCACTGCGGTGCTCTCGGTGTCTGCGCTGACGCGTGCGGGCTCCGCCGCGCAGAAGTCGGAGGTCCTGCCGAAGATCGCCAGCGGCGCGCTGCTCGCCGCGCTCGCGCTCGATGAAGGCGCCAAGCATCGGCCGTTGCACACTGCCCTGCAGGCCGTGCGCTCCGGCAACGGATTCAAGCTCAGCGGCGCCAAGGCGATGGTGGTCGACGGCCATGTTGCGGACCTGCTGATTGTCGCGGCCCGCAGCGCGGGCGCGCCCGGCGAGCGCGACGGCCTGACCCTGTTCCTGGTCGATCCCAAGGCCAAGGGCGTCGCGATCGAGCGCACCATCATGGTCGATGCCCACAACGCCGCGCGGGTCACGCTCGACAATGTCGAGGTCACCGCGGATCACGTGCTCGGCGACGTCGATGGTGGCGCGGGCGTGCTGAGCGGCGTGCTCGATCTCGGCCGCGGCGCCGTCGCCTCGGAGATGGTCGGCCTGAGCGAGGAAGTGTTCGGCCGCACCGTCGCGTACCTCAAGGAGCGCAAGCAGTTCGGCAAGGCGATCGGCGAATTCCAGGCGCTGCAGCATCGCGCTGCGCACCTCTATATCGAGATCGAGATCACCCGCGCCGCGGTGCTGAAGGCGCTGCAGACGCTCGATGCTGACCCCGCGGGCGCCACAGCCGCCGTCGCCGTGGCGAAAGCGCGCGCTGGCGCCACCGCGACCCGCGCGGTGCAGGAGGGCGTGCAGATGCATGGCGGCATGGGCATGACCGACCAGTTCGACATCGGCTTCTTCATGAAGCGCGCGCGTCTCTGCGAGGAGCTGCTGGGCGATGCCAACTTCCATGCGGCCCAGCTGGCGCAGATGAGGGGATATTGAGTGAGGCGGCGTTCACTCGCGAGGAACGACATGCTTCGCAAGCAGCCGTGGTCGAGCCACACCACCGGTGTCGTCCCGGCGAACGCCGGGACCCATAACCACAGGACATCGTGGTAAGGTGAGCAGGTAGCTCCAGCCTTCGCCAAAGCCCGGACGGTGGCTATGGGTCCCGGCTCAAGGCCGGGACGACACCGTGGGTGTTGGGCCAATATCGACCCTCAGTTGAAGCATGCCATCTTCCAAGACCGCGACCCGTTGTAAATCGCAACTTCGGAGTTCGCGACAAAGAGCGCGCCGTCATCGACGACGCGCTCTTGCCGCATCAGTGATGCATCGGCGCCTTCGCCGGCGGCAGCAGCACCTTGTCGATGACGTGGATGACGCCGTTCGAGGCGACGATGTCGGCTTGCACCACATGGGCATCGTTGACCTGCACGCCGAAGAAGGTGCCGTCGACGGCAACCGTCTGGCCCTGCGCGGTCTTCACGTTCAGCTTCTTGCCGGCGACGTCACCGGCCTTCACCGCGCCCGGAATGACGTGATACTTCAGGATCGCGGCGAGCTTGCCCTTGTTCTTCGGCTTCAGGAGATCCTCGACGGTGCCGGGCGGTAGCGCCGCGAACGCGGCATCGGTCGGCGCAAACACCGTGAAAGGCCCCTTGCTCTTCAGCACCGGCACGACGCCCGCGGCCTTCGCGGCAGCCACCAGCGTCTTGAACTGGCCGGCGCCGACGGCGGTGTCGACGATATCGGCAGCGCGTGCCGCCGTTGCTGACATGGAGAGCGCGCCCAGCATCAACGCGCCGGCTACGAACGAACGAAATCCCAGCATCATCCGATTTTTCCCTGTGAACTGAACTGATGAGTTGGCTGATGCGCAAACAGGATTTGCGGCCCTTGTTCGCCCTGTGACCCAGGGTCGCATCACCCAGACCGGATTGGTCGTGATCGTTACGATCGATGGGCCCGGATGGATTTTCGGGGGTGGTCACGAACTCGTGAGCCTGTGCACCTGCGCGGTATACGGAGGCCGCGATCCGGATGAATCCGCTGAACTAATTGCGCGATCTGCGCCGGTGAGCTGCCCGTCGTGCCAATTTGTCGCAACCCGACGGGCGTTGTGTCGTCGGGCAAATCACCGGCACAGTCGCTGCCGTCTTGGCCCACAAGAGGGACGCTTCGCGGTCGTCACGGGTGTCGGGCTGATGATGCGATGGCCGCATCGGATCGCAGCGTGAGCTGATCGCGCCGACGAACGATTGCGATGCGGACGGGAAGACGTGTGGTCCTGGCGCCCCGATGCTGGCGCCAAGTCGGCGGGTGATGATGATCCTGCCGGCGACGGTGGCTAACAAGCCGGACACCGGGGAGAGCGCGCCATAACCGTTAGACCCGTCGCGCAGGGAGGGCCGGGTCGTTCCGGCTGTACCTGTGGTTCCTGCCGCCTGCATTTTTTTCGCAGGCGGGCCACGGGCCTCAGCCGAGGCCCGGCCTTCCCTGCGCCCTCTGTTTCGGAGAGGGCGGACGAATTTGAAAAGCTCGGGCGCGTGACGCGTCGCGAGAAGGTCAGGCCATGCTCCGTCATTGCGAGCGAAGCGAAGCAATCCAGAATCTTTACAACAGCCCTGGATCGCTTCGTCGCGTTGCTCATCGCGATGACGGTGGACGTGTGCAGAGATCCTTACCGGATCGGCGGCGCGTACTGGATGCCGCCCGCGTTCCACAGCTGGTTCATGCCGCGCGGGATCTTCAGCTTGGACTCGCTGCCGACGTTGCGCTCATAGACCTCGCCATAGTTGCCGACGTGACGGATGATGCGCGCCGCCCAGTCCTTCGACAGGCCGAGATCCTGGCCGTAGCTGCCCTCGTTGCCGACCAGCCGCATCACGTCCGGCTTCTTCGACTTCAGCGCCTCGTCGATGTTCTTGGAGGTGATGCCGAGCTCCTCGGCATTGATCATCGCATACAGCGTCCACTTCACGATCATCATCCAGTCGTCGTCGCGCTGCCGCACCACCGGCGCGAGCGGCTCCTTGGAGATCAGGTCGGGCAGGATGTCGTGATCGCCGGGCTTCGTCAGGATCAGGCGCAGTGCATAGAGCTGCGAGACGTCGGCGGTGAAGGTGTCGCATCTGCCGCTGTCATACGCCTTGATCACGTCGTCGAGCTTCGGCAGCTTGATTTCCTCGTACTTCATGTTGTTGGCGCGGAAGTAGTCGCCGAGGTTCAGCGCGTTGGTGGTCGAGTCCTGCACGCAGACCTTGCTGCCGTTGAGGTCGAGCGCGGTCTCGAGCTTGCGCGCGCGCGGCACCATGAAGCCCTGGCCGTCGTAATAGGCGACGGCCGGGAAATACAGGTCGTAGTTCTGCTCGCGCGCCATCGACCAGGTGGTGTTGCGCGACAGGATGTCGACCTTGCGGCTCTGCAGCTCCTTGAAGCGCTCATTGGCGTCGAGCGGGACGAACCTCGCCTTCTTGGGATCGTCGAAGATCGCCGCCGCGACCGCGCGGCAGAAGTCGACGTCGAAGCCGGTCCAGTTGCCCTTGTCGTCGGGAATCGAGAAGCCGGGCAGGCCGGCATTGACGCCGCACAGCACCTCGCCGCGGCGGACGGTGCGCTTCAAGGTGCGGGTGTCGTACATCTCGTAGGCGACGGCGAGCGCCGCCACGAGGACGGCGACGGCGAGCCCGATCAGCAGGCCGCCTCGGAAAGTGCGCATGGTCAATCTCTTTCGGAAAATGTCAGGACAAAGCGATGGCTGGAAAATCGGCGGCCTTGGCCGCCGTCACAGTTCCGGCTTCTGTCGCACCACGATCTTGGTGCCGACGGGCACGCGGTCATAAAGATCGGCGACATCGGCATTCACCAGGCGGAAGCAGCCGGAGGAAATCTTGGTGCCGATCGTCCAGGGCTGGTTGGTGCCGTGGATGCGGTACACGGTGGTGCCCAGATACATCGCGCGCGCGCCCAGGGGATTGCCGGGTCCGCCGGCCATGAAGCGCGGCAGATAGGGTTGGCGCTGGATCATCTCCGGCGGCGGCGTCCAGTCCGGCCACTCGGCCTTCTTGGTGATCGAGAGCAGCCCCTGCCACTGGAAGCCGTCACGGCCGACACCGATGCCGTAGCGAATGGCGCGGCCGCCCGGCTGGACCAGATAGAGGTGGCGTTCGGCGGTGGAGACGATGATCGTGCCCGGCGGCTCGGTGGTGCGGAAATAGACCACCTGCTTGCGCCATTCGGGATCGAGCTCGTAGCCGTCATCGGCGACGAGGCCGGGCTGATCGCCGGGGTCCTCGGACTGGGCGAAGCTGTGCGATGCGGACAGGGCCAGCGCGATGATGGCGCTGGTGGCACAAAGCAGGCGACGGAAACTCGGCATTCAAAGCTCTCCTCAACGGACCCCTGCGAAGCTCGCCCGATCAAATCCACCCGCCAAATTTCAGGGGCATATTCGACGCAAAGTCAAGGTGAGCGCGGGGTGTCCGCTGTCATCCAAGCTTCATCCAGAGCCGCAGCAGGAAGGCGACGGTGGCGACGGTCGCGACGCCCGCGAGCCACAGGCCTGCGAACCAGGCCAGTCGTTTTGCGAGCGGGGCGGGCTGCTCGGAGGACATTAATGATAGCCGGCGTCGTGCCCGACCTTGCCGCGGAACACCCAATAGGCCCAGGCGGTGTAGCCGAGGATCAGCGGCACCAGCACGAGCACGCCGGGCAGCATCAGCAGCTGGCTGCGCTCGGGCGCCGCCGCCTGCCAGATGGTGACGCTCTGCGGCACGACATAGGGATACATGCTGATGCCAAGGCCGGTGTAGGACAGCAAGAACAGCCCCAGCGCCAGGAAGAACGGCCAGCCGTCGCGCTTCTGCGCGAGGTTCTTCATCAGCAGCACGGTGACGCCGATGACGGCGAGCGGCACCAGCGCGGTCAGGAAGATCGCGGGCCGGGTGAACCAGCGCTGTGCGTATTGAAGGGGGAGCAGCGGTGTCGCCAGGCTGACCGCGGCGATCGCGAGCAGCATCGCGAACATCAGAACCCAGCTGATCCGGTAGGCCTTGTCGCGCAGGTCGCCTTCGGTCTTCAGGATCAGCCAGGTCGCGCCGAGCAGCGCATAGCCGACGACGAGCGAGACGCCGGTCAGGATGCTGAACGGCGTCAGCCAGTCCCACCAGCCGCCGGCATAGTGCCGTCCTTCGACATGCACGCCCTGCAGGATGGCGCCGAGCGCGATGCCCTGCGCCAGCGAAGCGACCCAGGAGCCGCCGGTGAAGGCGATGTCCCACAGATTGCGCTGGGCGCGGGTGCGCCAGCGGAACTCGAAGGCGACGCCGCGGAAGATCAGCCCGACCAGCATGGCGATCAGCGGCGCATACAGCGCCGGCATCAGGATGGAATAAGCGAGCGGGAAGGCCGCCATCAGGCCGCCGCCGCCGAGCACCAGCCAGGTCTCGTTGCCGTCCCACACCGGAGCGACGGTGTTGGTGATGACGTCGCGGTCCTGCTTGCCTGGAAACAGCGGGAACAGGATGCCGAGCCCGAGATCGAAGCCGTCCATCACGACATAGATGAACACGGCGAGCGCGATGATGAAGGCCCAGAGCACGGTGAGGTCGAAGGCGATGGTCATGAGCCGGCTCCCTGCGCGACGCCGGCGGCGGGCGTGATGCCCGCGGTGCGGGTCGGCTGCTCGCCGCTCGGTCCACGCTCGCCGGCGTGCGGCGGCTCAGCCATCAGGCGCAGGATGTACAGCACGCCGGCGGCGAAGATGATGAAATAGACGATGATGAAGGCGAGCAGCGACGTTCCAACGGCCGGTGCGGCCAGCGGCGAGACGGAGTCCGCGGTGCGCAGCAGCCCGTATACGGTGAACGGCTGGCGGCCGGTCTCGGTGGTGATCCAGCCGGCGATCACGGCGATGAAGCCGGCCGGTCCCATGGTGATCGCAAACCAGTGCAGGCCGCGATTGATGTACAGCCGGCCGCGCCAGCGCTCCCACAGGCTGAACAGGCCGAGCGCGAGCATCAGCATGCCCAGGCCGACCATGATGCGGAACGACCAGAACGTGATCGGCACCGGCGGCCAGTCCTTGCGCGGCACGGTGTCGAGCCCGGCCATCGGCGCGTCGATCTGGTGCTTGAGGATCAGCGAGCCGAATTTGGGGATGCCGAGCGCCCATTTCAGCTCGCCCTTGGCCTGGTCGGGCCAGCCGAACAGATACAGCGGCGCGCCGTCCTTGTGGCTCTCGAAATGGCCTTCCATGGCCATGATCTTCACCGGCTGGTGCTCGAGCGTGTTGAGACCATGCTGATCGCCGGCCAGGATCTGCATCGGCGCCACCAGCGCCGCCATCCACATCGCCATCGAGAACATCACGCGCGGCCCCGGCAGATGCGGATTGCGCAGCAGATGCCAGGCGCCGACCGCGCCGACCACGAGCGAGGTGGTGAGATACGCCGCCAGCACCATGTGGACGAGGCGGTAGGGAAAGGAGGGGTTGAAGATCACCTCGAGCCAGTCGACCGAGACGAACTGGCCTTCGGCATTGACGGCATAGCCTGTGGGCGTCTGCATCCAGGAATTCGCCGAGAGGATCCAGAACGCCGAGATCAAGGTGCCGATCGCGACCATCAGGGTGGCGAGGAAGTGCAGTCTCGGGCCGACGCGCTTGAGGCCGAACAGCATGACGCCGAGGAAGCCGGCCTCGAGGAAGAACGCGGTGAGCACCTCATAGGCCATCAGCGGGCCGATCACCGGTCCGACCTTGTCGGAGTAGACCGACCAGTTGGTGCCGAACTGGTACGACATCACGATGCCGGAGACGACGCCCATGCCGAAGGCGATGGCGAAGATCTTGAGCCAGTAGTTGAAGACGTTGAGATAGACGTCGCGTCCCGTCCACAGCCACAGCGCTTCGAGCACGGCGAGGTAGGAGGCGAGCCCGATCGAGAAGGCCGGGAAGATGATGTGGAAGATCACCGTGAAGGCGAATTGCGCGCGCGCCAGTTCCACCGCATCCAAACCGAACATCCTTGACCGTCCGTCATCTGCGGGCCGCGCTCGGCCCCTCGGCGCGGACAATTGCACCGGCAGGAGACGAGATCAAATGGTCAAATCGCCCTGGCTGGCGCGCGGGCCTGCCCAAACGACGAAGACCCGGCGGGGGCATCCGCCGGGTCTTCGGAGCAACCTTGGAGGTGGGAATTTGCTCACTCAAAACCGGGGTCAGCTGGGGGACTGACGCCCGGTTGATGGGAAACGTTGTAGCGGCCGAAATTTTCCAGCTGATTTCGCCGATTGTTTCAATTGTTTCATTCGGCGATTTTCTCGACGTCGTCGTCACGGGCACTCGCCGGAACGTCGGTCCCGGCGAGCAGGCAAGCTCAGGCGGCGAGGCTGTTAACGCCGGCGACGCGCAGCAGTTCCGCGAGGTGCTTGCGGGCATAGAACATGCGGGTCTTCACCGTGCTCTGCGGGATGCCGATGATCTGGCCGACCTCTTCGACCGACTTCTCGTGGTAGTAGATCAGCGTGATGATCTCGCGATGTGCCGGCGACAGCTTGGCGACGCAGGCGCGCAGGATGGCGCTGGTCGTGGCGCGCTCGAGCGAGGTCTCGGGCGTGTCGGAGTCGTCGGCGATCTCGCGGACCTCATCCTGGTCGATGTCCTCGAAGCGGCGCTGGCGCAGCGCGGTCAGCGCCTTGAAGCGGGCGATCGAGAGCAGCCAGGTCGAGACCTGCGAACGGCCCTCGAACTGCTTGGCGGTGCGCCAGACGTCCAGGAACACCTGGCTGACCAGGTCCTCGGCGATCGTTGTGTCGCGGACGATGCGCAGGATGAAGCGATAGACCCGCACATTGTGACGCGCATAAAGCGTGTGCATCGCGGTCCGATCGCCATCGGAAATGCTCTCCAGGAGCATGTCGTCCGTGGTCGCCTGGGCCGCGATGATGCCCTGGCTGGCTGCGGAATTGATGGCAACGACGTTCTGCATGGCACTCTCCCGTTCCGCCGCCCCCTTGCGGCGTTTCGACGGGATGGATTGTTAATGAGCGCCCGTTTCGGGACGTCTGCACGAAAATGGGAAAATGGTTTCGTCGCCGGCGAGAAGTGTTTCGTCGCACCGCACATCGCGAAACAGTCGTGGCGGAATTGTGCCTTATTCCAAGACGAGGAAACGCAGGTTCCGCAAGGTGGAAATGCCGGGAGAAAAACCCGCCGGCGCCGCTCGATCCTTCGACCGGCCTCAGGCCTTCTCGCCCGCCGGCGAAAACAGATAGCCGCCGCCGCGGATGGTCCGGATCACAGCCGGTTTGGTCGGATCCGGCTCGATCTTGCGCCGGATTCGCATGATTCGCAGGTCGACGGCCCGATCGAACGCCTCGGCATCCCTGGCGTTGGCGAGTTCCAGCAGCCGCTCGCGCGACAGCACCCGCTTCGGGTTGGCGGCGAACACCTTGAGCAGGCCGAACTCGGAAGCCGTCAGTGGATGCTCATTGCCCTCATCGTCCCGCAGCGCCTGTGCGTCCAGATCCAGCCATTTGGTGCCGAAGCGGACCAGCTGGGGGTCCTTGGCCTTGACGGCGGCCGGTTCGGGGACGGCGGCCACTGCCGCCTTGGCCGGGACGCTGCGGCGCAGCACGGACCGGATCCGGGCCATCAATTCGCGCAATTCGCACGGCTTGGCGACGTAGTCGTCGGCGCCGAGCTCGAGACCGACCACGCGGTCGATCGGGCTGGCGGTGGCGGTCAGCATGATGACGGGGATGTTGGTACGGCCCTTGAGGTCGCGGATGATCGACAATCCGTCTTCCTCGGGCATGTTGAGATCGAGCACGACCAGATCGGCGGGGCCGGTTTCGATGGCGCTGCGCAGGCTCTTGCCGCCGTCACACAGCGTCACGGTGAAGCCGTGCATCTTGAGGTAATCGCCCACCATCTCGCGGGCGGGGGCCTCATCGTCGACGATGATGATGTGCTGGCTCTGACTCATGACAATTCGGCCGCAGGCAGTGTGATGGTGAAGGTTGACCCCGATCCCGGCCCATCGCTCTTGGCCGTTACCTCGCCACCATGCATGTCGACGATGCGTTTGACAATCGACAGGCCGAGCCCGGTCGAGCTCTCGCCGGCGGTCGGCTTGGCCGACAGCCGCTGGAACCGGCCAAATAGCCGGCCGAGATCCTCGGGTGACAGCCCGGCGCCCTGGTCGGTGATGCCGATGATGGTGTTGTCACCGTCGCTGCTGACGCTCACGCCGATCCGCCCGCCGATCGGGCTGTACTTGATCGCGTTGCTCAAGAGATTGTCGATCGCCTCGCGGACGCGGTCGATGTCGCACATGGTCGACAGAAGCGGCGGTGCTGCGACCGCAATGACCTGCTGCTTGTTGAGCGCCAGCGGCTGGTTGGCTTCGACCACCTCGTGGACCAGGGCTGCAATGTCCACCGGCTCACGGCGGATGGTGATGTCGAACGCATCGGCCATCGCATCGGAGATCAGGTGGTCGACCATCGAGGTCAGCCGCTTGGCCGCGTCGCGGATGTGCCCGACCTGGCTGGTGATGCCATCGGCGGAGGCCCCGGTTGCGATCAGCTCGGTCAGCATCTCCGTGCGGCCGAGGATGACGCCGAGCGGATTCTTCAGGTCATGGGCGACGGTCCCCAGGATCTCGTTCTTGAAGCCGTTGGCGCGCTGCAGCCGCAGCCACTGCGCCGAGAGCCGCCGGTTGGCCTGCATCAGCGCGCGGGTGCGCTGGGCGACGCGATCCTCGAGCTGGGTGTTGGCCTCATGCAGCTGCTGATACAGGATCACGTTGTCGAAGGCGATCGAGAGGCGGCTGGAGAATATCTCGACCAGCGAGCGGTCGGTCTCGGACAGCGGCCGCTCCGCCTGCAGCAGCACCACGACCTCGCGGCCGGAGCCGGTGCGGATATAGAGCACGGTGCGGTGATCCGCGAATTCATTGCTACGTTGCTTGAAGGCAGCCTCGACCATGTCGCGCAGGTCGGGATCGAGCGATCGCGAGGTGACGGCGCCGCAGAAGCGGCTGTAGCAGCCGGAGCCGGCCAGCACCGAGAAGTCCTCGGTCGGACTGCCATCATCGCGCAGCACCAGGATTCCTGCGCAATCGACATTGAGCAGCGATGCGATCTGGGTCAGCACGCCCTCGGCGAGCCGCTGCATCGACTTGAAATCGTACAGCGTCGAAGCGGCATCGATGATGATCTCGAGGCCGCGCCTTGTCTGCACCATGCGCTCGAGCTGCTGATAGCTGCGCAGCGCCGCGGTGAGCGAGGTGAACAGCTTGTCGGCGGTGAGCTCGGTCTTGGCCTTGTAGTCGTTGATGTCGTACTGCACGATGACGCGCCGCTCCGGCGCCTGGCCGGGCTGGCCGGTGCGCAGGATGATGCGGACGGTCTCGTTCTTGATCTCGTTGCGGATGTATTCGACGAGCTCGAGACCGGCGACGTCAGTCTCCATGATGACGTCGAGCAGCACCGCGGCGATGTCGGTGTGCTCCCGCATCAGGGTGCGGCCCTCGGCTGCCGAATAGGCGGAGAGAATTTCGAGCCCCTGGCCGTTCAGGCTGTAGTCCGACAGCGCAAAGCGCGTCCCATCGTGCACGGCATGGTCGTCGTCGATGACGGCGATCTTCCATTTCCGGGCCGATTGATCGTCCTCCGCGAAGCCGGTGTCGTCGATCAGGTGGAGGACATCGTCCTGTTCGGCCATTGCGTCGTTCCGTCACCCATTGCTGTCTCGGTGCCGCCCTTGGCGACCCGAGGCATGATAATCCGAAAGGTCGTGCCTTGTCCCTCGCGGGATTCCAGCATCATGCGGCCGCCGAGCTGCTGCGTCACGAGATTATAGACGATATGCAGCCCCAATCCCGTCCCGCCCTCGTTGCGCCGCGTGGTGAAGAACGGATCGAAGGCCTGGCGCTGGACGTCCGGGGTCATGCCGGCGCCGTTATCGGCGAAAATGATCTCGATGTCATCAGCGCCGCGCGCCCGCGCGGTGATCGAGATGGTCCCGGAGCGGCCGTCGGCAAAGGCGTGGTTGACGGCATTGAGGAACAGATTGGTCAGGATCTGGCCGTAGAACCCGGGATAGCCGTCGATGAAAAGTCCCTCGGGGACGTCGACCGAGAGCGTGATCGGGGCGCGCTTGAGCACCGGCTTCAGGCTGGTGATGATCTGATCGGTCGCCTCGCTCAGGACGAAGGTCCGCCGCTCCGCATGCGAGCGGTCGACGGCCACCTGCTTGAACGACTGGATCAGCTCGCCGGCGCGGTGCAGGTTGGCGACCAACTGCTCGGAGGCGTCGCGCGAGGAGCGCACGAAATCCTCCAGCTGCGACCGCCGCAGGCCGCCTTCGGGCGAGCGCAGCGCCGCCTCGAACATCTCCACCCGGCGCGCGAAGCTCGACGCCACCGTCAGGCTGATGCCGATCGGGTTGTTGACCTCATGCGCAACGCCGGCGACCAAGCCGCCGAGTGCCGCCAGTCGCTCGGCATCGATCAGATTGCGTTGCGCGGCATTGAGCTCGAGCAGCGCGCTCTCGGCCTTTTCCTTCGCGGTGCGCAGCTCGTCCTCGGTCTTGCGCTTGGCGATCGCATTCTCGCGGAAGATCTCGACCGCGCGGGCCATCGCCCCGACCTCGTCGCGCGCGTCGGTGCCCTGGACCTTGCGATCATAATCGCCGAGCGTGATCGCGCGCATCGAGGCCATGATCTGTTGCAGCGGGAGACGGATCGAGAGCGCGATCAGGACGCCGGCCGACAGGATGATGCCGAGGAAGATCACCGCGATCGACAGCACGCGGCGGGAGATGTCGCGCAGCGTCTTGTCGAACGTCGTCTGCGCCTTCTGCTCGTGCTGGCGCATCTTCACCGAGAGGCCATCGATGACGGCGATGGTCTCCGCCTGGCTCGCATCGATGGTGTTGCGCAGGAGCTCGGTGCGGTTGGTCAATTGATCCGTCAGCTTGGAAAACCCGGCCCGCAGCGCCGCTGTCCGCGCCGACAGCCGCTGCAGCGCGAGACGCTGCAGGTCGTTGTCGGCGAGGCCCGACATCACCGGAATGGTCTTTTCGATCGTCTCGATGTTGCGGCGGGCGTCATCCGCGGAGGCGGGCGTGAGCGACAGGTAATAGGAATTGGCGGCCACCAGCATCGCCGTAAAGGCCTCGCGCGACTTGCCGAGCGATGGCCAGATCTGCGCATCCCGGTGACCGGTCGCGCCTTCGATCACCGAGTAGAGCCCGGCGATGTCGCGGCCCGGACCGAGCACCTCTTCCTCATAGGTCTTGGAAATCGTCGCCTGCAGACCACGCAGCTCGCCGAAGCCGTCGAGGAAGCGCACCGTGACGCGCTCCAGCTCTTCGACCGAGTCCGACAGCATCGGATCGGTCGAAGCGCGCGTCGTTAACGTGCCGAGCACGGCCTCGCGCAGCAGCAGGATCTCGGCGAACAGCTCCGGGCTCGGCTGGTTGATGTAGCGGTGAATGAGGTTCTGCAGCCGGCTGGTCTCGCTCTCCAGCAGGGCCAGCACCTTGTCGGACTCGCGGACCTGGCGGACATCGTCCCAGGCCGTGCCCAGCACCTGCGCGCCGTTCCAGATCAACGCGGCGAGCACGATCACGACGGCCGAGTTCAGCGCGGCAATCGACAGGATGCGCCAGCGGATGGGCACTGCCCGCAGCACGCGGACGATCCGCGCCCGGCCCAGGGCCGCCGGGCTGAGCGGCCGCTTGACGGGTCCCCGTTGTTCCGATTGCGCCACGATGGCTACCTCGGATCGCTCGGCGGGACCACGCCTCGGCGCGATTGCCGGCGCGCAGCCGGGATCCATTGCTGCAGCGCAGCTAGTCCGGCCATGGAACGCACGGCGCGAGATCGGACGCGTGAAGATTGCGACCGACACCCTGCGCCCGCCGTAGCCCGCGTGAGCACCGGCGTGGCGTCCACTCTCGAGGTCGACGAAAGACGGGCGCGGTACACAGGCAACACTTTCCCCTTGATGATGAGGTCAGCCCGCAGACGAAAAGGTTCAATGCAGTCCCAGCGAGGTGCTATAAGGCCATTCTGACGCCAAAGCGAAGCGCGTCAATGATTTGTCAAAAAGTTGTTGCAGCCGGTAGTTGTGCGGGCCTTATATTGGTCCGATTGCGATCTTCAGCCGGCTGAATGTCAGTCATCGAAATTGGAGATGGTGTGAGGTGACGGTCCTCCTGCGTTCGATTTCGATCGGAATTGTCATCTGCACCGCGCTGTGCGCCGCCACGGCCCAGGCCGCCACCGAGATCAATTGGTGGCACGCGATGTCGGGCGAGCTCGGCAAACAGGTCGAGCGTCTCGCGGCCGACTTCAATGCCTCGCAGTCCGACTTCCGCATCGTGCCGAGCTACAAGGGCAGCTACACCGAAACCGTGACCGCCGCGATCTTCGCGTTCCGCTCCCGCAGCCAGCCGGCCATCGTGCAGGTCAACGAGATCGCGACGGCCACCATGACGGCTGCGAAGGGCGCGATCTATCCCGTCCATGAGCTGATGCATGACGAGCAGGAGAGCTTCTCGCCCTCGGCCTATCTGCCGGCCGTCACCGGCTACTACGCCGATGCCGAGGGCAACATGCTGTCGTTTCCGTTCAATGCCTCGACGCCGATTCTCTACTACAACAAGGATCAGTTCCGCGCCGCCGGGCTCGATCCCGCCGTCGCTCCCAGGACCTGGCCCGAACTCGGACAGGCGGCCAAGCGGCTGCGCGAGCACGGCATGGCCTGCGGCTTCACGACGTCGTGGCCGGCGTGGATCAATGTCGAGAATCTGTCGGCCTTCCACAATCTGCCGATCGCGACCCGCGCCAACGGCTTTGCCGGTCTCGATGCCGTGCTCACCTTCAACAATCCCGAGGTCGTCCGCCATGTGGCGCAGCTCGCGGAATGGCAGAAGAGCAAGGTGTTCGACTATGCCGGCCGCGGACAGGCGGCCGAGCCACGCTTCCAGAAGGGCGAATGCGGCATCTTCATCGGCTCCTCGGCCACCCGCGCCGACATCAAGGCGAATTCGAAGTTCGAGGTTGGCTACGGGATGATGCCATACTGGCCTGACGTCGCAGGCGCGCCGCAGAACGCGATCATCGGCGGCGCAACCTTGTGGGTGCTGCGCGACCGTCCGGCTGCGGAGTACAAGGGCGTCGCCAGGTTCTTCGCCTATCTGTCGCGTCCCGACGTCCAGGCCGCCTGGCACCAGAACACGGGCTATCTGCCGATCACCCAGGCGGCATTCGATCTGACGCGCGCGCAGGGGTTCTACGATCGCAATCCCGGAACGGCGATTTCGATCGAGCAGGTGACGCTGCATCCGCCGACCGAGAACTCACGCGGTCTCCGGCTCGGCTCCTTCGTGCTGATCCGCGACGCCATCGAGGACGAGATGGAGCACGCTTTCAGCGGCCGCAAGAAGGCCCAGGCGGCGCTCGATGCGGCCGTCGAGCGCGGCAACCGGCTGCTGCGCCAGTTCGAGCGCGCGAGCCCCGATCGTTGAGCATGCTGCTGCCGTCAATTTCCGATGCTGCTCAGCTCAAGCGTCTGCGCGCCGATGTGCCGCGTTGGCTGCCGGTCGCGTCCGATATCGCTCGCGCCCACGGTCATGATCACGCGCGGCTCGTGCCGTTCCCGGCTGGCACCAACCTCGTCGTCGCGCTGGGCGACGAGCTGATCTTGAAGATCTTCCCGTCGTTGCTGCGCGGCCAGTTCCTGTCCGAGCGGACGACCTTGCGCCTGCTCGCCGGGCGGGTCGATAACGTCAGCACCCCCGAGCTGCGGCACGAGGGGCAGCGCGACGGCTGGTCCTATCTGATCATGACCCGGCTCGACGGTGTTCCGGCTTCGGAGGTCTGGGGGCAGATGCCGGAGCAGACCAAGCAGATCTTGCTCTGGCAGCTCGGCCGCCTGATCGCCGCCGTGCAGCGCGTCCCGTCCGGCGAGCTGCTCGCGCTTGGTCCGCGCTGGCGGGATTTTTTGCAGAAGCAGATGGCCGGATGCCATGCGCGTCACCAGCGGCTTGGCCTGCCGGCGGTCTTGCTTGCCGGGCTGGACGATCTCCTGCGCGAGGCCTCGGCCCTGCTGCCGGATGATCCGCCGCCGGTCATCCTGACCGGCGAATACATTCCGGAGAATTTCCTCGTCGCGCGCGATGGCGATGGCTGGCGCGTCAGCGGCCTGTTCGACTTCGGCGACGTCATGACGGGCTTCGGCGAGTACGATCTGCTCGGGCCGAGCGCCTTCATGGCCGCGGGCCATCCCAGGCGCGTGCGCGCGCTGTTCGAAGGCTATGGTGTCGCAGCCGCCGATATGGACTGGCAGCTGAAGCGTCGACTGATGGCCTTGCTGATGCTGCATCAGGCGAGTGATCCCGTCCGGCACATCTGCATTCCGGACTGGCCGTCCAAGGTCAGAAATTTCGATGAGCTGCAGCGCCTGATCTGGCCCGATTGAGAAGCGGGCCGTTCAGCCCTTGCTCTGGATCAGCTTGGCCGCACGCGCGAGCACGTCGGAGACGGCGGCCAATCCTGATCCTGCTCCTGCACCGCCGCCCCAGCCGGCGACGTAGCCGCCGCCCAGCGCCCGCACCTTCGCGAGCGCGCTCGTGATCAGCGCCCGGCACTGCGTGACCGCGGACAGCGCCTGCGCCTTGCTCGTCGCAGCCCGCAGCTTCGCCGCGGCGTTGCTGAGCGCGCGGCGTGTCTCCGGCACGCCGGGCGCGGTGATGTCGTTGCTCAATTTGTCCAGGACATTGGCGACGCAGTCGTACAGCGCCTTGCCGGTGTTGGCGGCGCAGGCCGACAGGCCGCCATTGGCCGTCACCGCTGCGGCGGCCATTCCGGCATCGGCGCGCGCCGGGCCGCTGCCGAACGTGCTTACACCGATGATGACGAGCATCAGCGCGAGAGGGCCCATCCAACGAACTTGCCGGTGAAGGCACGCCATTGCGGTCATCACCGGCTCAGCCCTTGCTCTGGATCAGCTGGATCGCGCGCGACAGCACGCCCGAGATCGAGGTCAATCCACTGTCGCCCCAGCTCGGGACGTAGCCGCCGCCGATCGCCCGCACCTTCTTCAGGGCGCCGGATATGGCGGCTTGGCAGCGCGCAATCGCCGAGACGGCCTGGGCCTTGGTCGTCGCGGCCCGCAATCCGGCGGCTGCGGTCTGCAGCGCCTCCTGTGTTTCCAGGCGTCTGGGGGCGCCAATGCTGGATGCCAAGTGGTCGAGCACGTCGGCAACGCAGTTGTAGAGGTCCTTGCCCTGCTTGCTCCTGCAGGCGCCCAGCTCGCCGACCGCCACGGTCGACGCGGCATCGAAGATGGCCGACGCCATCGCAGGCCGCATCGGCAAAGAGCCGACGAGCATGACCAGCGCCAGCATCGCCACGAGCGGCCAGCGTCCCGGTCGCGTCGGGGACCTGCCGGGCGCTGCTTCAAAAATATGGGCGATCGTCACGTTGTCCTCCTGACGTGATTCGTCTGGCTGCCCGGCTCTAGCCCTTGCTCTGGATCAGCTGGATGGCGCGCGACAGCACGCCCGAGATCGCGGTCACGCCGGCATAATCGCCACCGACGGCACGAGCTCGTTGGATCAAGGCGGAGATGGCCGCCTTGCAGCGCGCAAGAGCGGAGATGGCCTGCGTCTTGGAATTGGCGGCGCGCAGCCCCTCGGACGCCGCCTGCAATGCGCGATGCGTCTCCGGGACATTGATGGATGCGATGCGGGAGTTCAGCCGGTCGAGGACGTCGGCGACGCAGTTGTAGAGGTCCTTGCCCTTGTTGTTGCCGCAGGCGCCGAGTCCGCCGACGGCCTCGCCGGACGCGGCGATCAAGGCGGCTGATGCCATGGCCGGTCGCGCCGGCAGGGCGCCGACGAGCATGACCAGCGCCAGCATCGCCATGAGCAGCCAACGCCTCGATTGCGTCGTGGATCTGCTGGCCGCCGTCTCGAAAATACCGCCGATCGTCATGTCGTCCCCATGTGTTTCGCCGCGTTCACGGAGCGGCTGATGGCGTGATCGCGTTGCCCACGAGGAATTCGCACGGCACCGTCGCCATCTTCGGATCTCCCTTGAGCGCAAATAGTCTCTCCCACTGTGATTTGCGGCACACGACGCCGCTCGGGGCATCCTCGACGATCACGACGGCATAGAGCCGGTCGCGCCTCTCGAATGCCTTGAGGCTGGTGTCGTCGGGAAAGGTCTGCAGCAGCGTCAGGATACCGTGGCCGCTGTCATTGTCGGCGGCGATCCCGGCGATGCCGCTGACCATGCGCGGCTTGCCGTTCTCGATCGACGTGCTGATGAAGACGCCTTCAGCGACGGTGCTGCGCAAAATCTTCTGCTTGATGAAATCCGGACCAAGTTCGGGACTTGTCCGCAGCTTGTTCTTCAAGGTGGCGGAGAAGAACAGTTTGTCGGTGCCGCCTTGGAAGACGATCGTGGTGCCCTCCGGACCGCCGGCCAGCAGGTTCTGGAATTCACGGCCGCTCAGAACCTCGGCAGCAGCCGGAGCGCTGCAAACAAGGAGACCGATCAGGAGGATGACGGAAGGCCGCGACATCAGGTGCGTTGCGCGAGGGATGAGAACAAACGGAAACATACAGCCGGACCGCCGTCAATTCGATGACGGTGGTGGGCTGCCGCCGCTTCGTTATAATGCGAACATGCAAACAGTATTTTTTCGGCGAGCAGCGAGGCATATTGCGGATCTCATCCTGCTGCTTGTCCCGCTCCTCGTTCTTGCTGGGCCCGCCGGAAGCTTGGCGGCCGAGAGCCAGCTCAAGCCGGTGCCGAGCGCCGCGCCGCGCGTCGCGCTGGTCATCGGCAATGCCGCCTATTCCCGGCTGAACCCGCTCGAAAATCCCGGCAAGGACGCCGACCTGATCGCGGACAAGCTGCGACGCCTCGGCTTCGAGGTGACGCTGAAGGCCAATCGCGATCTGAAGGCCATGGGAGACGACGTCGAGGCGTTCGCGCAGGCCATCAAGCAGCGCGGACCCGACACCGTCTCCGTCTTCTTTTATGCCGGGCATGGTCTGGAGAGCGACGGGATCAACTACCTCGTCCCGGTCGATGCGGACATCAAGCGCAAGGCGGACATCGCCGGTCGGGCCGTTAGCGTCAAGCGCATCGCGGACAGGCTGTCGTCGGCGGGCAATCGCGTGAACATCCTCATCCTCGATGCCTGTCGCGACAATCCGTTCCCTGAAGGGACAGCGGCCGCCAACGCTCTGCTCGGGCTGGCGCCGATGGGGGCCGTCTATGGCGCCTTCATCGCGTCGGCCACCGGCTCGGGCAAGGCCGCCTTCGACGGTGAGAACGGACACAGCCCCTACACGCTCGCGCTCGCGCAGGCGATCGGTACGCCGGGCGAGAAGCTGGAGGACGTCTTCAAGAGCGTGCGCCGCCAGGTCCGGCTGGCGACGAGCGAGCAGCAGATTCCCTGGGAGTCCACCTCGATCGAAGCCGATTTCTATTTCGTGCCGCCGGCGCCGCCGCCGAGCCCGGCCGCGCAACTGCTCGCCGCCGCGACCGAGACGGACAACCTCGCTCTGTTCGAGCTGCTGGTCGATCGCTTCCCCGGCAGCGAGGAGGCCGCTCAAGGGCGGAGTGTTCTGGCGCAGCGCCAGCGCGCGGAGACGAAACGGGCCGGGGCATCCACTGCCGGCGAGGTGCTGGCGCGGGCCCGCCAGGTCCGTACGCCCGACGCGTTCGACCTGGTGGCATCGCTGTTTCCGGATTCGCCCGAAGCGGCGGAGGCGCGCGCCTCAGCGTCGCGGCTGCGCGAAACAGCCGTTCTCGACAGCGCCGGGCCGACATTCGAAGGACGCGAGCTGATTTCCCGGCTTCAGGAGGAGCTGACCCGGCTCGCTTGTCTCGGCGGATCGCCGAGCGGCGCATTCGATGGTCAGACGGTCGGTGGCCTGCGGCGCGCCTCGCTGCTGACCGATGAGCATTACCTCTGGCACCGGCCGACCATGGCCGCGTTGCGGGCCCTGAGGAAGATCGATAGCCGAGACGGCTGTGTGCGGCAGAAGGTCGCGGCGAGCCCGCGATGCCTGCGCATCAACAACGAGGACTTTTGCCAATAGAGCGCGCCAATTGGCTGAGCATTACGAAATTTCTGCTCATAAGTTGATCAAAATTCCCGATCTGTATGCAATGAGCCCTGCGGCATCGTTGCCACTCTCCTGGAAAGTGCTTCCGCTTCAAGAGCTTGGCTGTTGCGTGCGATTGGCATGAAGCTTGCGATCATTGTTCCTGCCGGCCGTTGCCCTCGGGAGCATTTGATGAAGCGTCGTGATTTTCTGAAATCCGTATCCGGTCTTGCTGCAGGCGCCGCGCTGCCGATGGCGCCGGCGGTCATCTCTTCCGCCAAGGCCGATGCGCGGTCCGAGACGCTGCTCATCGTGTCCGAAGGCGGCCCCAACAATCTCGACATCCACGGCATCGGCACCAACGTGCCGGGTTATGAGGTCTCGTGGAATTGCTACGACCGGCTGATCAGCCATGAGATGAAGAGCGGCCCGGGCGGCGTGCCGTATTACGACCGCGACAAGTTCAAGCCCGAGCTTGCCGAAGACATGACCATCAGCGACATGTCGGCGACCTTCAAGCTGCGCAAGAACGCCAAATTCCACGACGGCACGCCGGTCACGGCCAAGGACGTGAAATGGTCGCTCGATCGCGCCGTCAGCGTCGGCGGCTTCCCAACCTTCCAGATGAGCGCGGGCTCGCTGACCAAGCCCGAGCAGTTCGTCATCGTCGACGACTACACGATCCGTGTCGACTTCCTGAAGAAGGACCGGCTGACGATCCCCGATCTCGCCGTCATCGTGCCCTGCATCGTCAACTCTGAGCTGGTCAAGAAGAACGCCACCGACAAGGACCCGTGGGGCCTCGAATACACCAAGCAGCAGACCGCGGGCTCCGGCGCCTACAGGGTGACGAAATGGACCGCCGGCACCGAAGTCATCATGGAGCGCAATGACGACTGGGTCTGCGGCCCGCTGCCGAAGATCAAGCGCATCATCTGGCGCATGGTGCCGCAGGCCGGTAACCGCCGGGCGCTGCTGGAGCGTGGCGACGCCGACATCTCCTATGAGCTGCCGTTCAAGGATTTCCAGGAGATGAAGGGCAACGGCAAGCTCAACGTCGTGTCGCTGCCGTTCTCCAACGGCATCCAATACATCGGCATGAACGTCACCAAGCCGCCGTTCGACAATCCGAAGGTACGGCAGGCGATGGCCTACGCGATGCCGTACCAGAAGATCATGGACGCCGTGCTGTTCGGCCTCGCCAACCCGATGTTCGGCGCGCCGGCCGACAAGGCAACCGAGGTGGCGTGGCCGCAGCCGACCAAATACTCCACCGATATGGAGAAGGCCAAGGCGCTGCTGGCGGAAGCCGGCTATGCCAATGGCTTCGAGACCACGATCTCCTTCGACCTCAACTTCGCGCAGGTCAACGAGCCCTTGTGCATCCTCGTACAGGAGAGCCTGGCCCAGCTCGGCATCAAGACCACGATCAACAAGGTGCCTGGCGCCAACTGGCGCACCGAGCTGAACAAGAAGGAGATGCCGCTCTACACCAACGTGTTCTCGGGCTGGCTCGATTACCCCGAATACTTCTTCTACTGGTGCTATCACGGCAACAATTCCGTGTTCAACACGATGAGCTACAAGTCGCCCGTGATGGACAAGCTCATCGACGGTGCGCGCGATGCCGCCGCGACCGGCGACAAGGCCAAGTACGAAGCCGACGTGAAGGGCTTCGTCGATCTCGCCTTCGCCGAGGTCCCGCGCATTCCGCTGTACCAGCCGTTCGTCAACGTCGCGATGCAGAAGAACATCTCCGGCTATCAGTACTGGTTTCACCGCAGGTTGGATTATCGCGCTCTGGTGAAGGGGTGAGGTTTGCGAATGGCGAGTAGCGAATAGGGAGTGAAGGTGGTGAACGTTCATGATGGATGCCCAGGTGAGGGCTACTATTCGCTACTCGCCACTCGCTATTCGCCTGCGCAACGCAAGGAGCGCTTGGCATGCTGAGCCTCATCGCCAAGCGCCTCGCCTTTGCCATCCCCTCGCTGATCGGCGTCGTGATCGTCACCTTCCTCCTCACCCGCGCCTTGCCCGGTGATCCCGCAGCCTATTTCGCCGGTCCCGCCGCGACCAAGGAGGCGGTGGAACAGATCCGCAAGAAGCTCGGCTTCGACAAGCCGCTGGTCGAGCAGTTCTTCCGCTACACCGTCGATCTCGCCCATGGCGATCTCGGCAGCTCACTGACGACGGGCCAGCCGGTCGCCACCGAGATCCGCAACCGCCTGCCGGCCTCCGCCGAGCTCACGCTGCTGGGTCTCCTCGTCTCGGTCGCGATCGCACTGCCGCTCGGCGTGCTCGCGGCGACGCGGCCGGGCTCGTGGATCGATCACACCTGCCGGGTCGTGACGACGGCTGGTGTCTCGCTGCCGGTGTTCTTCACCGGGCTCGTGCTGGTCTATGTGTTCTACTTCCGGCTCGGCTGGTCGCCGGCGCCGCTCGGCCGGCTCGACGTATTCTACAGCGCGCCGGACAACGTCACCGGCTTCTATCTGATCGACACGCTGATCGCGCGGGATGGCGAGGCGTTCCGCTCGGCGCTGAGCCAGCTGATCCTGCCGGCAGCGACCCTGGCGATCTTCTCGCTGGCGCCGATCGCGCGCATGACGCGGGCCTCGATGCTGTCGGTGCTGTCGTCGGAGTTCGTGCGCACGGCGCGCGCGTCCGGCCTGTCGCCCTCCACCGTCACCGTCACCTACGCGTTCCGCAACGCGATGCTGCCGGTGATCACCACGCTGTCGATGGTGTTCTCCTTCCTGCTCGGCGCCAACGTGCTGGTCGAGAAGGTGTTCGCCTGGCCCGGCATCGGCTCCTACGCGGTCGAGGCGCTGATCGCCTCCGACTTCGCGCCGGTGCAGGGTTTCGTGCTGACGATGGCGATCATGTACGTCGTCCTCAACCTCGTCATCGACATTCTCTATGGCGTCATCGATCCCCGTGTGAGGCTTGAAGGATGAGCACTGTCGCGCCGACAATCGAACCCGCCGCCTCCGCCCGCACGTCCGGCCTCATGGCCCTGATCGGGCACACGCGCTATGTGCTCGCCGAGAACAAGGTCACCGGCTTCGCCTTCGGGCTGCTCGTCGTGATCCTGTTCGCGGCGATCTTCGGGCCGTGGATCGTGCCTTATGATCCGCTGGCCAGCGATACTGCGTCGGCGCTGAAGCCGCCGTCGGCGGCGCACTGGTTCGGCACCGATCAGCTCGGGCGCGACATCTTCAGCCGCGTGGTCGTCGCGACCCGGCTCGATACGTTCATCGCGGTCGCTTCCGTCGCGCTGGTGTTCTTCATGGGCGGTCTCGCCGGCGTCGCCGCCGGCTTCTTCGGCGGCTGGACCGACCGCATCGTCGGCCGCATCGCCGACACGATCATGGCGTTTCCGCTGTTCGTGCTGGCGATGGGCATCGTCGCCGCGCTGGGCAATACCGTGCAGAACATCATCATCGCCACCGCGATCGTGAATTTTCCGCTCTACGCCCGCGTCGCGCGCGCCGAAGCCAATGTCCGCCGCAATGCCGGCTTCGTGCAGGCCGCGCGTCTCTCAGGCAACAGCGAGATGCGCATCCTGCTTGGCCACATCCTGCCCAACATCATGCCGATCATGATCGTGCAGATGTCGCTGACCATGGGCTACGCCATCCTCAACGCCGCCGGCCTGTCCTTCATCGGCCTCGGCGTACGGCCGCCCACGGCCGAATGGGGCATCATGGTCGCCGAGGGCGCGTCCTTCATGGTGTCAGGCGAATGGTGGATCGCACTGTTCCCGGGCCTGGCGCTGATGATCGCCGTGTTCTGCTTCAATCTGCTCGGCGACGGCCTGCGCGACATCGTCGATCCGCAGCGCAGGACGTGAGGCGATGAGTATCTACTGCACGACGGGATCGTCCTTGACCTCTCCCCGCTTGCGGGGGCGCGACGAGCTACGCTCGCGCTGTGAGGTCGGATTGCATCGAAGATGCAATCCGGGTGAGGGGGTACAGGTCTTACAACACGCATCACTGGGTGTGGCTGCCCCTCACCCCAACCCTCTCAGCGCGAGCGTAGCTCGTCGCGCCCCCGTAAGAACGGGGAGAGGGAGTGCACTGAACTTGCGGAGCCACCCATGACCGCCCAGCCGCTGCTCGACGTTCGCGATCTCACGGTCGAATTCTCCACCCGCCGCGGCATCGTCAAGGCGGTGCAGCATGTCGACATCTCCGTCGCCAAGGGCGAGACGCTGGCGATCGTCGGCGAGTCCGGCTCAGGCAAGTCGGTGACGTCCTACGCGGTGATGCGCATTCTCGACCGCGCCGGGCGCATTGCCGAGGGCTCGGTGATGTTCTCCGGCGTCGACGTCAAGTCGGCGGACGAGAGCGCGATGCGCGATCTGCGCGGGCGCGAGATCTCGATGATCTTCCAGAACCCGCGCGCGGCGCTCAACCCGATCCGCAAAGTCGGCCACCAGATCGAGGACGTGCTGAAGCAGCACGCCCAGGCGGCCGCCACCGACCGCGCCGAGAAGGCCATCGCCGCGCTCGAGCAGGTCAAGATCGCCCGTCCGCGCGAGCGCTATCACGCCTATCCGTTCGAACTGTCCGGCGGCATGTGCCAGCGCGTCGTCATCGCGCTGGCGCTGGCGTGCAATCCGCAGCTGCTGATTGCCGATGAGCCGACGACAGGCCTCGACGTTACAACGCAGAAGGCGGTGATGGATCTCGTGGTCGAGCTGACCAAGAGCCGGGGCATGTCGACCATCCTGATCACGCACGACCTCGGTCTCGCGGCAGCCTATTGCGACCGTGTCGTCGTCATGGAGAAGGGCCGGGTGGTTGAGACCGCCAATGCCGCCGATATCTTCGCCAATCCGCAGCACCCCTACACGCGCAAATTGATGCGCGCGACCCCGCGGCTCGGCGTATCCCTGCGCGAATTGCTGCCGGAGGAGGATGCGTCTGCATCGTCCCACACAGCTTCCGTCATGGCCGGGCTTGACCCGGCCATCCATCCCTCTTCGCAAGACTCGTCTGAGAAGTCCGAGAAGATGGACCCCCGGGTCAAGCCCGGGGGTGACGAGCGGAGTGCGGAAGGCGAGCGGAGCGCGACGAGCCCGCGCCCGCTTCTTCTCGTCGACAAGCTGGTCAAGGAATATCCCCGCCAGGGCGCTTCTGCGACGTTGTCAAAACTGTTCGGCCGGAGGCCTGCGGTCGAGCCGGACATGTTCCGCGCGGTCGACGGCATCAGCTTCACCGTCGGCCATGGCGAGAGCGTCGGCCTGGTCGGCGAATCTGGCTGCGGCAAATCGACGACGTCGATGATGGTGATGCGGCTGCTCGACCAGACCTCGGGCCGCATCAGCTTCGATGGCGAGGAGATCGGCAACATCCTGCCGCAGGCGTTCGCGCGGCTGCCGCTGCGCAGCCACATCCAGATGGTGTTCCAGGATCCGACCGACAGCCTCAACCCGCGCTTCACCGCCATCCGCGCCATCGCCGATCCGATCCTGCAACTTGGCGACATCAAGGGACGCGATGCGCTTCGTGCGCGCTGCGAGGAGCTCGCGACCATGGTCGGCCTGCCGCTCAACCTGCTCGACCGCTTTCCGCACCAATTGTCCGGCGGCCAGAAGGCCCGCGTCGGCATCGCGCGTGCCATCGCGCTGCACCCGAAGCTCGTCATCCTGGACGAGCCGACCGCGGCGCTCGACGTCTCCGTGCAGGCGGTCGTGCTCAATCTGCTGCAGGACCTGAAGCAACAGTTAGGTATGAGCTATCTGTTCGTCTCCCATGATTTGAATGTGGTGCGGCTATTGTGCGATCGTGTGATCGTGATGCGGTCGGGCCGAATCGTCGAGCAGGGTTCGTCCGAACGTGTGCTAGGTGATCCGCAGGATGCCTATACGCGCGAGCTGCTGACCGCGATTCCGCACCCGCCGCTGCCGGCGCATTGAACGGCAGGGCTTGAGAGGACAACGGATGGCCGAGCCATTGGACGACTACATCGACGCCGTCGGGCGTGCGCTCGGCCTGCTGATCGAGGACGCCTGGCGTGCCCCGATCCGTGCCAATCTCGAAGTCTCGCTGAAGATGGCGAAGCTGGTCGACGAATTCTCCCTAGCCGATGAAGCCGAGCCCGCCAGTGTCTTCACCGCTTGATCCCCCCGACATGACCGCGAGCGCCATCGCCGCCGCGGTCGCCTCCCGCAAGCTCTCCGCCGTCGAGGCCACCGATGCCGCGCTGGCGCGGATTGCGGCCCGCGATGGCGTGCTCAACGCATTCACGGACGTCACCGCCGAGCGGGCGCGTGCGAAAGCGCGTGCCGTGGATGCCGACATCGCTGCGGGCAAGCCCGTCGGCCCGCTCGCCGGCGTGCCGTTCGCGGTGAAGAACCTGTTCGACATCGCAGGCCTGCCCACGCGCGCCGGCTCCAAGATCAATCGCGACCGCGCTCCCGCCACCCGCGACGCGACGCTGATCGAGCGCATGGAGGCGGCCGGCGCCGTCATGGTCGGCGCGCTTAACATGGGCGAATACGCCTATGATTTCACCGGCGAGAACGTACATGACGGCCCGTCGTGCAATCCGCATGATCCGACGCGGATGAGCGGCGGCTCGTCGGGCGGCTCGGGCAGCGCCGTCGGCGGCGGTCTGGTGCCGATCGCGCTCGGCTCCGACACCAACGGCTCGATCCGCGTGCCGTCGTCGTTCTGCGGCATCTTCGGGCTCAAGCCGACCTATGGCCGGCTGTCCCGCGCGCGCTCGTTTCCGTTCGTGATGAGCCTGGATCATCTCGGCCCGTTCGCGCGCTCGGTCGAGGATCTCGCGCTCGCTTACGATGTGATGCAGGGACCTGATGCGGACGACGCCGCGTGCACGACGCGCGCGTCGGAGCCGACCTCAAGCCTGCCGTCGCAAGGGCTCGACGGTCTGCGCATCGGCATCGCCGGTGGTCACTTCCAGAAGAACCTGTTCCCTGAAGCGGTCGAAGCCGTCAGTCGGGTTGCGTCGGCGCTGAAGGCGAGCCACGTGATCGAGGTGCCGGAAGCCGCGCGTGCCCGCGCTGCGGCCTACGTCATCAGCACGACCGAAGGCGCCTCGCTGCATCTCGACCGCTTGCGCGCGCGTCCCGATGATTTCGATCCCGCCGTGCGCGACCGTCTGATTGCCGGCGCGATGATTCCGGCGCCAATGGTCGATCGCGCGCAGAAGTTTCGCCGCTGGTATCGCGCGAAGGTGCTGGAGCTGTTCAAGTCGGTCGATGTGCTGATCGCGCCCGCAACGCCGTGCATTGCGCCGAAGCTCGGCCAGGCGACCTTCGTGCTCGACGGCGTCGAGCTGCCGGTGCGCGCCAATATCGGCATTCACACCCAGCCGATCTCGTTCATCGGACTTCCCGTCGTCGCGGTTCCGATTCCGTTGGAGCCGATGCCCATCGGCGTGCAGATCATCGCCGCGCCCTGGTGCGAACATGTCGCATTGCGTGTGGCCCACGCCTTGCAACAGCTTGGCGTCGCCGCTGCGCCGGCCCCGAGAGGAGTTCTGGAGAATGGAAGTCGATCTGCCTGACGTCGTTGCCGAGGTCACGGCGCAGTTCCAGCGCTATGAACAGGCGCTCGTCAGCAACGATGTCGCCGTGCTCGATGAGCTGTTCAAGCAGGACTCCCGGACGCTGCGCTATGGCATCGGCGAGAACCTCTACGGCTATGGCGAGATCTCGGCCTTTCGCTCTGCACGCTCGCCGGTCGGACTGATGCGGCGCACCGCCCGCACCGTGATCACGACCTATGGCCGCGATACCGCGGTCGCCTCCACGCTGTTCTATCGCGACACGGTGCCCGGCAAGGTCGGGCGCCAGATGCAGACCTGGGTCCGGTTTCCGGAAGGCTGGAGAATCGTCGCCGCCCATGTCAGCATCATCGACGAAGCAAAAGGCGGCTGAGGCATGAGCCTGGACGATCTTCCGCCGCGGACGCGCGCGCGGATCATCCGTGAATCCGATTCGCCGCGTACGGATCGCGCGCCGCCAGCGGTGGCGAAGATCACGCGTGCCGAGGAGTTGCGCCTGCAGCTCGCCGACGACATCGTGCGCGGCGCGCTGGCGCCGGGGGCGCCGCTCGACGAGACCGAGATCGCCAAGCGCTTCAACGTGTCGCGCACGCCGGTGCGCGAGGCGCTGCGCCAACTCGCGGCGTCAGGCCTGATCGAGGCGCGCGCGCATCGCGGCGCCGTCGTGGCGCGGCCGTCGGTCGACCGCCTGACCGGCATGTTCGAGGCGATGGCCGAGTTGGAGGGGCTTTGTGCCGGCCTTGCCGCGCAGCGCATGACGCCGGTCGAGCGTCAGCGGCTCGAGGCCATTCACGAGGAGCTGCGCAATCTCAGTCACGCCGGCAATCCCGAGCGCTTTCACGAGGTGAACGAGCGCTTCCACAACGCGATCTATGCCGGCGCGCACAATGCCTACATCGCCGAGATCACCTTGGCGACGCGGGTGCGCGTGCAGCCGTTCCGCCGCGCCCAGTTCCGCAATCTCGGCCGCCTCGCCAAGTCGCATGCCGAGCACGACCGCGTCGTCGTCGCCATTCTGCGCGGCGACAAGGCCGGCGCGGCGAGCGCCATGAAAGCCCATATCGAGCTGGTGCGCGGCGAGTATGAGATCTACGCGGTGTCGGTGTAAGCGAGTTCGCCGCCCCAAATTCCGTCATTGCGAGCGCAGCGAAGCAATCCAGAGTTCCGACCTGAGCCCTGGATTGCTTCGCTGCGCTCGCAATGACGACGGCAATCAGCCCTTCTTCGCCATGTAGGCGCGCCAGCCGCCGAATTCCGAGATGTCGCGGGCGCCGTCGAGCGCGGCCGGCTCGACGAGGAAGCCCTTCGCAGTGCGGCCGTCCGCCAAGCGGATCGTACCGACCGACAGCGGCGGTGGAATCAGGTCGACGAACTTGCCGAAGCTCGCCGCCGACAGCGCCCAGAGCTCGACCGCCATCGCGGCGCCCTTGCCGTCGTCGATGCGCAGCATGCCGGGCTTGGGCGGCGTGGTCGACAGCGCATAGAGCTTATAGTCGGGAGCGGTCGTGGTCGCTTCCAGCAGGCGGCCACCGAGGCTCGTCAGCTCGTGATTCAAAGCCATGCCGGACAGATGCGCGCCGACGACCACGATGGCGATCTCGTCGCCGCGCAGCGACGAGGACACCGGCGCAAGCGGCGGCTGCGGGATCGCCTTCGCGCCGACCGGCAGCGCGGTGTCGGCATGGAAGGCGCGGCCGAGGCTGGCGAGCGCGGCGTCGCGCCCGGCCGGTGCCAGCAGCGTCACGCCGAAGGGGATGCCGTCGCCGCGCATCGCTGCCGGCACGGCCAGTCCGCACAGATCGAGCAGATTGACGAAATTGGTGTAGGTGCCGAGCCGGCTGTTGAGCAGGATCGGATCGGCGAGCACCTCCGCCGTCTTGTAGGCGGTCGGCGCCGTGGGCAGCAGCAGCGCGTCGACTGTCGCGAAGGTGCGCTCGGCGACCTTGCGCAAGGCCTGCAGGCGATACAGCGCGGCAAAGGTATCAGCCGCGCTGCCGCGCGCCCCGCCGATGGTGATCTCGCGCGTCACCGGATGGATCGCGTCGGGGTCGGACGCCAGGAGATCGCGGATGACGAGATAGCGCTCGGCGACCCAAGGTCCCTCGTAGAGCAGCCGCGCCGTCTCGTAGAACGGCTCGAGGTCGAACTCGACCAGCTCGGCGCCGAGCTTGACGAAGCGCGCGGCTGCTGCGCCATAGGCGGCTTCCGCGGCTTTGTCGCCGAAGAAGATCAGCTGTCCAGGGCGGGGAATGCCGAGCTTCACGCCCTTCGGAAACGCGGTCACGGCCGCCAGCGGCCGGTCGCGAGAAAACGGATCGAGCGGATCGGGCGCCGCCATGACGTCGAGCGCTGCGACGGCGTCGTCGACCGTGAGCGCGAATACCGAGATGCAATCGAGCGTGCGGCACGCCGGGACGAGGCCGGTGGTCGAAATAATGCCGAGGCTCGGCTTCAGGCCGACGATGTTGTTGAGCATCGCCGGCACGCGGCCGGAGCCTGCCGTATCCGTTCCGAGCGACAGCGGCACGAGACCGGCTGAGACGGCGACCGCCGAGCCGGAGCTCGATCCGCCTGGCACGAGATCGGCGTGAACGGGATTTTTCGGAATGCCATAGGGCGAGCGCACGCCGACGAGGCCGGTGGCGAACTGGTCGAGATTGGTCTTGCCAATGATGATCGCCCCGGCCGCGCGCAGCCGCGCCACCGCGGTGGAATCGCGTGCCGGCGTATAGGCGAAGGCCGGGCAGGCCGCCGTGGTCGGCAGTCCCGCGACGTCGATGTTGTCCTTGACCGCGACGGGCACGCCGTAGAGCGGCAGCGCCGCGGCGTCCTTGCCCGCCAGAGCCTCTGCCTCGGCCAGCGCGTCCGCCTCGTCGCGCAGGCTGATGAAGATGGCGGGATCGGCGTGCGCGCGGATGCGGGCGAACGTGCGCGCGATGGTCTCTTTCGGCGTCGTCAGGCCGGCGCGGTGGGCGGCAACGATCTCGGCGACGGTCTCGGTCACGCGGCGCTCCGCCTCTCGTCCGAGCCTGATCGATGGCCTGCCATGTCCTTGCGCTCCGCTTCGCGATCCTGCCGCGAACGTAGCAAGCCATGTGCCATTGTGTACATGGCGCGGATGAAGCGGATGAGGGGAAAAATCTTTGAAGTCAGAGGGTTGGTGATATCCTCGAGCCGACACTGCCGCTGGCAGGCGCTGCGTGCAGTCGCTGTTGCCTAATTATGTGGCAATTGGCGCACGGGAAAGCCCCGGCTTGCTACCACCCGCGCCGACCCGCGTCGCCGCTGGTGATGCGCGCGAGCCCCGCCTCGGTCGCCGAGCCTGCGCTGCGGGGGCTCCGGAAGGACGCAGACGGCGCGTGGCTGACAGGGGAAGCGCCGGACATCTGCGCGTCGTCGGCGCCGCTCGGGAAGAACAGCAGCGCGACGCTCAGGCCGAGATTGATCAGCCCGCCGACCCATGTGCCGTGATGCGATGATGACGCCGCATATTCGGGAAACCGGCCGGCGATGACATAATCCAGCACCATGATGGCGATCCAGGCCGGGATCACGCAGACCGGATCCCAGCCGATGTCGCGGAAGCGCATCGCCTGCAGCATCAGGTTCGCGATGACGAACAGGCCGATCATCGCAAGGATCGGCCAAGTCATGGCCAGGCTCGGCTTCTGTCCGCCCACTGCCGCCAGTCCCATGATCATCACGACCGCCAGAACGACGAAAGCGACACCGAGACCAAGCGAGGCCAGGAAATATTGCAGCCGCCCGAGGCGCATATTGAAGCCGAAGATGAATCCCAACATCCGCCTCTCCCCGCAGGCTGCGCCGCAACTGCGGCGGCACCCGACCTTGCTTAGCAGGGCGAAATTGCCGCACGGCTTCGCAGATAATTAAAATTGGAAGGATCGGGCGGATCGGCATTGCGCTGCGACACTCCGCCGATCGAAGTTTATCGTTGCCAAAGCAACTAATTCATGGAACGATTGATCCCGTAAAGAAGGGAGGCGCAGGATGATCTGCGCCGCGAAAAAGGGACGGAAACGCCATGCGCAGCCTGCTCGCCGCAGGCGCGGCCGCTTGCGCGCGCGCCAACAGGCAGCCGGGATGGATGGGGCGGGCGCTCAACGGCGCGTGTCAGTCCGGCTCAGCTCCCGCCGGTGACGGCGTCGAGATTGTCGTGGATCCGGCGCAGCAGCGCGATCAGGACTTCCTGCTCGTTCTTGTCGAGGCACGCCAAGAGGCGCCGCTCGCGCTCGAGCGCGGCGACGATGACCTTGTCATGGGTCGCGCGTCCCTTGGCCGTGAGCGAGATCGAATGGCTGCGGCCATCCTGCGGATCGTTGCGAATCGCGATCAGGCCGCGGCTCTTCATCAAGGTGAGCGTGCGGCTGACCGGGCCCTTGTCGAAGCCGATCACGCTGCAGATGCGCGAGGCGGGAATGCCCGGCTCGATCGCCAGCAGCGACATGATCCGCCATTCCGTGACGTTGACGCCGAAACTGCGCTGGTAGAACGCCGTGGCGCTGTTCGACAGCTTGTTGGCGATGAAGGTGATGAAGGCCGGCACATAGCGGTCGAGATCGAGCGTGAGGTCTTGCCCCCGACCTTGGCCCTCAGGCTCGCGCGGCGTCCCCTTCGTCTCGCTCATGATCCCCAACATCCATGCATTGCCACTCATAGGGATACGAAAAGCCGCATGACAAGGCCAAACTTCGGGAGGTCAGCATGAACCCAACAGGTCTGTCCCCGCATGCCGGCGTGGCGCCGGCCATTCCGCACCTCGCCATTGATCCGTTCTCCTACGGCTTCTTCGACGATCCCTATCCGGCGCATCAGGAGATGCGCGAGGCCGGGCCCGTCGTCTATCTCGACGCCTGGAACGTCTATGGCGTGGCGCGCTACGCCGAGGTCTATGCCGTCTTCAACGATCCCCTGACCTTCTGCTCCAGCCGCGGCGTGGGCCTCAGCGACTTCGCCAAGGAGAAGCCATGGCGGCCGCCCAGCCTGATCCTCGAGGCCGATCCGCCGGCGCATACGCGCACGCGCGCGGTGCTGAGCAAGGTGCTGTCGCCCGCCGTCATGAAGCGGCTGCGCGACGGCTTCATGGCAGCGGCCGAGGCCAAGGTCGACGAGCTCGTGGCGCGCGGGTCGTTCGACGCCATCCCGGATCTCGCTGAAGGCTACCCGCTGTCGGTGTTCCCCGATGCGCTCGGGCTCAAGGCGGAGGGCCGCGACCATCTCATTCCCTATGCCAGCCTGGTGTTCAACGCGTTCGGCCCGCCGAATGAATTGCGCCAGCAGGCGATCGAGCGCTCGGCGCCGCACCAGGCCTATGTCATGGAGCAGTGCCAGCGCGACAATCTCGCGCCCGGTGGCTTCGGCGCCTGCATCCATGCCTTCAGCGACAGCGGCGAGATCACGCCGGCGGAGGCACCGCTGCTGGTGCGCTCGCTGCTGTCGGCCGGCCTCGATACGACCGTCTACGGCATCGGCGCGGCCGTGTATTGCCTCGCGCGCTTTCCTGATCAGTGGGAGCGGCTCCGCGCCGATCCCTCGCTGGCGCGCAATGCGTTCGAGGAGGCGGTGCGCTTCGAGAGCCCGGTGCAGACCTTCTTCCGCACCACCACGCGCGATGTCGAACTCGGTGGTGTCACTATTCCCGAAGGCGAAAAGATTCTGATGTTCCTAGGCGCGGCGAACCGCGATCCACGCCGCTGGGAGCAGCCGGACAGTTACGACATCACGCGAAAAGTCTCCGGCCATGTCGGCTTCGGCTCCGGCATCCACATGTGCGTCGGCCAGCTCGTCGCGCGCCTGGAGGGCGAGGCGGTCTTGACCGCGCTCGCGCGCAAGGTCGGTTCGATCACGATGAGCGGCGAGCCGAAGCGCCGCTACAACAACACGCTGCGCGGGCTGGAAAGCCTGCCGGTCACCTTCACGCCAGCCTGAGCAATGTCATGACCACGATCACCTTCATTCATGCCGACAACCGCAGCCAGACCGTCGAGGCCGAGGATGGCGCCAGCATCATGCTGGCCGCGCTCACCCACGGCGTCGACGGCATCGTCGCCGAATGTGGCGGCAACGCCGTCTGCGCCACCTGCCACGTCTATGTCGAGGAGGCCTGGACGACGAAGCTCGATCCGGTCACCGACGATGAGGATGCACTGCTCGACGGCACCGCCGCCGAGCGGCTGCCGAACAGCCGGCTGTCGTGCCAGATCAAGGTGCAGCCGGCGCTCGCCGGGCTGGTGGTGCGCATTCCGGACCGGCAGAGCTGATCCCGCGACGACAATCAGAACAAGCAACACACGGGGAGGGGCCTCATGAAGCAACTCAATTCCTGCGCCTTGGCGCTGGCGGCATCGCTCGGTCTGGCAGCCACGGCGTCGGCCGGAGAGATCTCGGACAATGTCGTGCGCGTCGGCGTGCTCAACGATATTTCCGGCATCTTCCAGGACACCAACGGCATGGGCTCGGTCGAGGCCGCGCGCATGGCCGCAGAGGATTTCAACGGTGGCGGCAAAGGCATCAAGGTCGAGATCGTCTATGCCGATCACCAGAACAAGGCCGATGTCGGCTCCGCGATCGTGCGGAAATGGCTCGATGTCGACAAGGTCGATGCCGTCGTCGACGTGCCGAACTCCTCGGTCGGTCTGACGGTCAACGAGCTGCTGCGCAACAGCCAGATGACCTTCCTGGCCTCGTCCACCGCAAGCTCGGATCTCACCGGCAAGGCCTGTTCGCCCAACACCATCCAGTGGGTCAACGACGCCTGGGCGACCGGCAACACCACGGCGGCCGCGATGATGGGGCGCGGCGGCAAGGACTGGTACTTCATCACGGTCAACTACGCGCTCGGCCAGGGCATCGAGGCGGAGGCGACCAACTACATCGAGAAGCACGGTGGCAAGGTGCTGGGCTCAGCCAAGCATCCGCTCGGAACGACAGACTTCGCCTCCTTCCTGCTGCAGGCGCAGGGCTCGAAGGCCAAGGTGATCGGGCTGGCGAACGCCGGCGGCGATACCATCAATGCCGTCAAGCAGGCGTCCGAGTTCGGCATCCAGCAGAGCGGGCAGTCGCTGGTGGCGTTCCTGCTGTTCATCAACGACATTCATGGCATGGGCCTGAAGGCGGCGCAGGGCCTGCAGCTGCTCGAGGCGTTCTACTGGGACATGGACGACGACACCCGCGCCTTCGCCAAGCGCTTCGCCGCGCGTCCCGGCATGAACGGCAAGATGCCAAGCGGCAACCAGGCCGGCGTCTACGCCGCCACGCTCGCTTATCTCAATGCGATCGCGGCGACCGGCAGCGATGACGCCAAGGACGTCGTGCCGCAGATGAAGACCGTGAAGGGCAAGGACAAACTGTTCGGCGACGTCACGATCCGCGCCGATGGCCGCGTGATCCATCCGATGTATCTGTTCGAGGTCAAGAAGCCGGACGAGGCGAAATATCCCTACGACTATTATCGGCTGGTCTCGACGATCCCGGCCGAGCAGGCTTTCCGGCCGATGGCTGATGGGGGTTGTGCGCTGGTGAAGTGACGCCAGCAGCGGGTAATACGCAGGACGACGAAGCCGGCCGTGTCAGCTTGACGCGGCCAGCTTCTGCTGTGCCGCAGCATTGCTTAACAAGCACTATAGTTCTTGCGTTTGCCCATTTCCGGGAATTATGGTGCATGGATCGGCGGCGTGCAGGATCAACTCCGCGCGACGGGACGCTGCGGCGAAACGCCGCCGCCTGCCGTGCTGCTGCGTGCCGGTGACGAAACAACGATAAGAACTGAGCGTGATCAGGGGAGGGAAGACCATGAGGACGAGCTTCTGGCTGGCGGGTGCTGCGGCGCTGCTGTTTTCGAGCACGGCCTTTGCCGGCGACACCATCAAGATCGGCTTCGTCTCGACGTTCAGCGGTCCGACCGCCGTGATCGGCAACGACATGCGCAACTCGTTCGAACTCGCGCTCGACCATCTCGGCCGCAAGATGGACGGCAAGCCGGTCGAGGTGATCTACGAGGACGATCAGCAGAAGCCTGACGTCGGCAAGCAGAAGACCGAGAAACTGGTGCAGTCCGACAAGGTCGACTTCATCGCCGGCTACATCTGGTCGAACGTGCTGCTGGCGTCGCTGAAATCAGCCGTGGATTCCCAGACCTTCCTGATCTCGGCCAATGCGGGCCCGTCGCAGCTCGCCGGCGAATTGTGCTCGCCTTACGTGTTCTCGACCTCCTGGCAGAACGACCAGACGCCCGCCGCGATGGGCCTCTACATGAATCAGAAGGGCGTCAAGTCGGTGTTCCTGATCGGCCCGAATTATGCGGCCGGCAAGGACATGCTGGCGGGCCTGAAGAGCACCTTCAAGGGACAGGTGGTCGGCGAGGAATACACGGTGTGGCCGAGCCAGCTGGATTTCTCGGCCGAGCTGTCCAAGGCGCGGGCCTCCGGTGCGGAATCCATCTTCGTGTTTTATCCGGGGGCTGCCGGCGTCCAGTTCCTCAATCAATATTCGCAGGCCGGCCTCAAGGAGAAGATGCCGCTCTACACCGCCTTCACGGTCGACGAATTGTCGCTGCCGCTGCAGAAGGACAATGCGATCGGCGTGCCCGGGGCGCAGGAATGGGTCAACGACCTGCCGAACGAGCAGAACAAGACCTTCGTCGCGGACTACCGCAAGAAGTACACCGGCCTTCGTCCGACCTACTATGGCGCCCAGGCCTATGACGCGGCGCAGCTGATCAACAGCGCGGTGGTTGCGGTCAAGGGCGATACGTCCAAGAAGGACGCGATGAAGGCCGAGATGGAGAAGGCCAACTTCAAGTCGCTGCGCGGCTCGTTCAAGTTCGGCAACAACCACATCCCGATCCAGAACTTCTACCTGCAGGACGTGGTCAAGGATGCCGACGGCCAACTCTCGCTGAAGACCGTCGCCACCATCGTCGAGAACGACCAGGACCGCTTCCACGACAAGTGCCCGATGAAATAAGTGAAAAGAATTTCCCGGCTGGCCAAAACAGGCCTGGAATTTGCTTGAAGCTTAAAACATCTCCGTTCTAAGATCGGGACGGACATGGCGGCAGCGCCTGAAACGGTTCTGCCGCCGTCTTTTTGAGCGTGAAGTGAGGGGCATGCTGCTCGTCGTCGAACAATTCCTGAACGGGCTGCAGTTCGGACTGCTGCTGTTCCTGCTGGCCGCCGGCCTGACGCTGGTGTTCGGCATCATGGACCTCGTCAACCTCGCCCACGGCTCGCTCTACATGATGGGCGCCTATTTCGCGGCGACCTTCGTGGCCTGGACTGGCAGCTTCGTGCTCGGCGGCGTTCTGGCGCTCGGTGCCACGCTTCTGCTCGGCATCGTGCTCGAATATACGGCACTCCGGCATCTTTATGGGCGCGACCATCTCGACCATGTGCTCGCGACCTTCGGCCTGATCCTGTTCTTCAACGAGGCCGTCCGGCTGATCTGGGGCCCGGCGGGACTGGCGCTACCGCTGCCGTCCTGGCTGGCCTTTCCGGTGACGATTCTCCCCGGCATCCAATATCCCGCCTATCGCCTCGCCATCATCGTCGTGGCGCTGCTGGTCGCACTGCTGCTCTACCTCGGCGTGATGCGCACCCGTATCGGCATGCTGATCCGTGCCGGCGCCTCCAACCGCGAGATGATCGGCGCGCTCGGCATCAACATCAAGCTGCTCTACACGCTGGTGTTCGGTCTCGGCGCCGCGCTTGCGGGCCTTGCCGGCCTGATGCAGGCGCCAATCCTCACGGTGCAGATCGGGATGGGCGAGAACATCCTGATCCTCGCTTTCGTCGTGATCGTGATCGGCGGCATCGGCTCGATCCGTGGCGCCTTCATCGCGGCGATCATGATCGGCCTGATCGACACGATGGGCCGCGCTTTCCTGCCCAATCTGCTGCGCCAAGTGCTGAACTCGGCGGCAGCCTCCACGGCGGCGCCGGCGATGTCGTCGATGCTGATCTATCTCCTGATGGCGATCGTGCTGGTGGCGCGGCCTGAAGGTCTGTTTCCGGCCAACCGCAGATGAAATCCCAGCTCAACGTCTCAAGCGTCGTCGCCGCCCTGGTCGTGGCGGGCCTCGTGCTGCTGCCGGTCTATTCGAACCTCTCCGGCAACATCTTCATCCTCACGCTGTTCACCCGCATCGTGATCCTGGCGCTCTCGGCCGTCAGCCTGAACCTGATCATGGGCTATGGCGGCATGATGAGTTTTGGCCATGCTGCGTATCTCGGCATCGGCGGCTACGCCGTCGGCATCCTGGCGCAAGAGGGCATCGGCTCGGGCTGGGCGCAGTTCGCCGTCGCCATCGCGGTCTCGGCGCTCTATGCGCTGGTGATCGGCGCGCTCAGTTTGCGCACCCGCGGCGTCTATTTCATCATGATCACGCTGGCCTTCGCGCAGATGGCCTATTACGTCGCCTCGGGCCTCTCCCGCTACGGCGGCGACGACGGCCTCACCGTCTACAAGCGCAGCGATTTCGGTGGCCTGATCAATCTCGGCAACCGCGTGCAGTTCTACTATCTCTGCCTGTTCTGCCTGCTCGCCGTCGTCGTGCTGGTCTGGCGGATCGTCAATTCGCGCTTCGGCCTCGTGCTGCAGGGTCTGCGCTCCAACGAGCAGCGCATGCAGGCGATCGGCTTCCCGTCCAAGCGCTACAAGCTCGCCTGCTTCGTCATCGCCGGCATGCTGTGCGGGCTGTCCGGCGCGCTGCTCGCCAACAACACCGATTTCGTCAGCCCTGCCGTGATGTACTGGACACGCTCGGGTGACCTGATGGTGATGGTGATCCTGGGCGGCATGGGCACCTTGCTCGGTCCCGTCGTTGGCGCGGTGGCGTTCCTGGTCCTCGAAGAGGTGCTGTCGCAGATCACCGAATACTGGGCGATCATCATGGGGCCGCTGCTGCTGCTGGTCGTGCTGTTCGGACGTGGCGGGATCATGGGCATGCTCGGGAGGTTGAACCGTGGCTGAACCTCTGCTTCGCGTCGACAATCTGGTGCGCCGGTTCGGCGGCATCGTCGCGACCGATCACGTCTGCCTGGACGTCTCCAAGGGCGAGATCCACGCCATCATCGGGCCGAACGGCGCCGGCAAGACCACGCTGATCAGTCAGCTCACCGGGCATCTGGCGCCGCATGCAGGGCGCATCTTTCTCGGCGGCCGGGACATCTCGCATTTCCCGGCCTACAAGCGCAGCGCGCTCGGGCTGGCGCGCTCATTCCAGATCACCTCGCTGCTGACCGATTTCACCGCGGCCGACAACGTCGCGCTCGCCGCGCAGGCCCATGACGGCAAGCACTCGTTCCGCTTCTTCGCCAATGCGCGGAAGGAGAAGTCGCTGCGTGATGCCGCTCAGGCGGCGCTGGCGCGCGTCGGTCTCGGTCATCGTGCTGATGTCCCGGTCGCGAAGCTCAGCCATGGCGAGCAGCGCGAGCTCGAGCTTGCGGTCGCGCTCGCGACCAAGCCGCAGCTCCTGCTGCTCGATGAGCCCATGGCTGGCCTCGGGGTCACCGAGTCGCAGCGCATGGTGAAGCTGCTCGCCGAGCTGCGCCAAGAGGTCTCGATCGTGCTGGTCGAGCACGACATGGAGGCGGTGTTCGCGCTCGCCGACCGCATCTCGGTGCTCGTCTATGGCCGCATCATCGCCTCGGGCAAGCCGGACGAGATCCGGCAGAACGAGGAGGTCAAGCGCGCCTATCTCGGCGATCAGCATGTGGTGGTCGGCCATGGTTGATCAGAAAGAAATGGGTAATCAGAAAGAAACCGGCATGCTGCTCGAGGTCGATGGCATCGAGACCTGCTACGGCCTGAGCCAGGTTCTGTTCGGTTTGTCCTTGTCGATCCGTCCCGGCGAGATGGTCTCGCTGATGGGCCGCAACGGCATGGGCAAGACCACCACCATCCGCTCGATCATGGGTCTCACCCAGGCCCGCGCCGGGACCATCCGCTTCAGCGGCCAGGAGACGCGGCGGCTGCCGTCCTACAGGATCGCGCAGCTCGGCATCGGCCTGGTGCCGGAGGGACGGCAGATCTTCCCGAATCTCACCGTCACCGAAAATCTCGTGGCGGCTTCGACCAACCGGCTCGGTGCGGCCGATCCGTGGACGCTCGACAAGATCCATGCGCTGTTTCCGCGGCTGGCCGAGCGCGGCAGCAATATGGGCAACCAGCTCTCCGGCGGCGAACAGCAGATGCTGGCGATCGGCCGCGCGCTGATGACCAATCCCAAGCTCCTCATCCTCGACGAGGCGACCGAGGGGCTGGCGCCGTTGATCCGCGAGGAGATCTGGAACTGCCTGTCGCTGCTCAAGTCGCGCGGGCAGTCGATCCTGGTGATCGACAAGAACGTCGAGCACCTCACCCGCATCTGCGACCGCCACACCATCATCGAGCGCGGCCGCACCGTGTGGAGCGGGACCTCGCAGCAGTTGATGGCAGAGCCCGACCTGCAGCATCGCTATCTCGGGATCTGATCGACCCTCTCGCGGCAAGATCGGTCTGTGCCTCCCCCGCGTGCGGGGGAGGTCGCATCGTATCGTCAGATGCGATGCGGGTGGGGGAACGCTCCGGAAAGACTGCCGCTATGGGGCCCCTACCTCGGCCTTCCCTCGCAAGCGGGGAGGGGGCGCATCGTCACCGTGGTGTCTGCTCTTCCAAGAAGCTTCTCTCGCCGGATCCGGCAGCCACGCTGACTTGCGCCGTTTTTTCGCATTGAGATGCGGCCCAGTAGAGCCTATTCTCCAGGGTAGTAGTTTGCTTTGTCTTTTATCAAAGGTTGAGCAAATGCGTGCGCGTCATCTGGGAATCGAAGCGCCGAAAAAGGCCGCGTCCGGTCTGCGCAACTTCTTGTCGCGGGACTCCGACCTCGAGACGGTGCTGTGTCTTGCTTTCATGCTGATCGTCGGAGTCATCGTCAAGCTGACGCCGCCACCGTAGGCGCCGTAGGCCAGTGTCGTGCCAGGTCAGCTCTCAGCGGTCGAACGGAATGTACTTCTGGTATTCCTTCGGCACGCGGCTGCGATAGCGCGACGGGACGGTGCCGCTGCGCAGCGAGTGTTCGACTTCCTTGCGGGTGCTGGTCCGGGTCCGCTGCTTCTTCGGCGCAGCCGCGTCGGTCGCAGGTTTGGCCTCGCCCGCCTTGTCGGTCGCGGCGGCTGGCGCGGGGGTCGGCGTCGCGGCGGGAGCCGGGCTGGCCGCGGGAGCAGGTTGGGCCGTTGCGTCGGGTGCCGGTGTGCTCTGGGCGAACGCTGCTCCGGTTGAGACGCCGAGCGCCAAGACGCTTGCGATTGCGATCCCCGGGAACCTGATCATGACGGCGAAACTCCGAACCAAGGCGGCTGATGGGCTGGCCTGATGAGGTCGTTCGCGCAAGCCGATGGGTTCATGCTTCCTCTGCATGGCCTCGCCCCGCCGATGAGCCTCACCGCCCAAGATGAATTCGTGGTGCCAGCTTTTTGGGCACATGCTGCGATTGGTTCCTTTGAATCGCAAGCATTTTTCTCTGGCACGCGGCTTGCTGATCTGAATGCTCAGAGTTGGCAGCTAGGGTTCCGGTTCTCGCCTGGAGAACGCTGGTCCGAGAGCAGCCGCCGGGGGAGAGCCCTGGTGCACGGCGGGATAAAAGCCCGGGAGACCTCAGTGGCCGCGCTTGGCAGGCTCGAGGTTGTTCATGCCAGTCCGCGGTCAGAAAACCGATGAGGGACTGGACATGTTCAAAGCGCGAAATCTGTTTGTTGCACTGCTCGCTGCGTCGACACTGGCGACCGCATCGCTGTCGCCCGCGTCAGCTGAGAAGAAGAAAGAATTCAACATCGCCTGGACGATCTATGTCGGCTGGATGCCCTGGCCGTACGCCGCCGAGTCCGGGATCGTCAAGAAATGGGCCGACAAATACGGCATCTCGATCAAGGTCACCCAGATCAACGACTACGTGGAATCGATCAACCAATACACGGCCGGCAAGTTCGACGGCGTCACCGTCACCAACATGGATGCGCTGACGATCCCCGCGGCGGGCGGCGTCGATACGTCGGCCATCATCATGGGCGACTACTCCAACGGCAATGACGGCGTCGTGCTCAAGAAGGGCAAGACCATGGCCGACATCAAGGGCCAGAAGGTCAATCTCGTCGAGCTCTCGGTGTCGCACTATCTGCTGGCGCGCGGCCTCGAAACCGCCAAGCTCACCGAAAAGAACATCAAGACCGTCAACACCTCGGACGCCGACATCGTCGCCGCCGCCAAATCGCCGGATACGACCGCGGTCGTCACCTGGAATCCGCAGCTGCTGGAAGTGAAGGCCGAGCCCGGCGCGACGCTGGTGTTCGACTCCAGCAAGATCCCCGGCGAGATCGAGGATCTCCTGGTCGTCAACACCCAGACGCTGAAGGACAATCCGGAGCTCGGCAAGGCGCTGACCGGCATCTGGTACGAGACCATCGCGCTGATGAAGGAGCAGAGCGAGAAGGGCAAGGCGGCGCGCGAGGCGATGGCCAAGCTGTCCGGCACCGATCTCGCCGGCTTCGACACCCAGCTCAAGACGACGTTCATGTACTACGAGCCGAAGGACGCTCTCACCTTCATGACCGGGCCGGAGCTGCCGAAGATCATGGATCACGTCCGCACCTTCTGCTTCGACCACAATCTGCTCGGCGAGAACGTGAAGTCGAAGGACGCGGTCGGCATCTCCACGCCGTCGAAGGCGCTGGGCTCGACGACCAACGTCAAGCTGCGCTTCGACCCGACCTACATGAAGATGGCGGCGGACGGGAAGCTCTGATCATCTTCCGCCGCGCCACCAGCATCTCCCCTCACCCTGAGGAGCCCGCCTTAGGCGGGCGTCTCGAAGGGCGAGGCCTGTGCTGTGGCCTCATGGTTCGAGACGGCGCGACGCGCCTCCTCACCATGAGGAGGTACAGCTGAGATCGGCGCTGCACATTGACCTTGAGCAGCGTGCTCATGGGAGGATTGAGGGAGTCTCCTGATGCCGCGTGCGATGAACGTCGTTCCGAACCGGGGCAGCCGGATGCTGCTGGCGTTGCTGCCGTTCCTGCTGATCGCGCTGATCTACGTGGTCGGCTCCGCGCAGCGGCGGGCCGACAATCCCGACGACAAGCTGCTGCCGCCGGTCTCGGAGATGGTCGCGACGTCGAAGCGGCTCGCGACCGAGCCCGATCGCCGCTCCGGCGACTACGTGCTGTGGTCAGATACGGCGGCGAGCCTGCAGCGGCTGGCGCTCGGGCTCGGCATCGCCGCCGTCATCGGTCTGGTGCTCGGCCTCGCGATCGGGCTGCTTCCGATCGCCGGCGCCGGCTTCGGCACATTGGTGGCGGTGCTCTCGATGATCCCGCCGATGGCGGTGCTGCCGGTGTTGTTCATCGTGTTCGGCCTCGGCGAATTGTCGAAGGTGGTTCTCATCATCATCGGCGTCACACCCACTCTGGTGCGAGACCTTTCGCTCGAGGTGCAGAACATGCCGCGCGAGCAATTGATCAAGGCGCAGACGTTGGGCGGCTCGACCTGGCAGGTCGCGATCCGCGTGGTGCTGCCGCAGATCATGCCGCGGCTGATCCAGGGCCTGCGGCTGATGATCGGGCCTGCGTTCTTGTTCCTGATCTCGGCGGAGGCGATTGCCTCCGACGTCGGGCTCGGCTACCGCATCTTCCTCGTCAGGCGCTATCTGTCGATGGACGTGATCCTGCCCTATGTCGTCTGGATCACCTTGCTCGCCTATGTGCTCGACTATGCTCTGGTCTGGTTCGGGCAGCGCGCCTTTCCCTGGGCCTATGCGCAGGGGGGCCGCTGATGAGCACGCTGTCGTTTCGCAACGTCTGGGTCGAGTACGGCAACCAGGTCGTGCTCGAGCGCATCAATCTCGAGATCACCTCCGGCACCTTCCTGTCGATCGTCGGTCCCTCAGGCGCGGGAAAAAGCACGTTCCTGCGCCTGATCCTCGGCCAGGAGAAGCCAAGCCAAGGCGCGGTGCTGCTCGATGGCGAGCCGTTCCCCGCCGAGCCCGGCCCAGACCGGGGCATCGTGTTTCAGCGCTACTCGGTGTTCCCGCATCTCACCGTGCTCGGCAACGTGCTGCTCGGCTATGAGCTGGCCGCCAGCCCGTTCACGTCGCGGCTGTTCGGCACCGCGCGCAACGAGGCAGTTGAGAAGAGCCGCGCACTGATCGAGGCCGTCGGCCTCGGCCCTCACAGCGACAAATATCCAAGCGCGCTGTCCGGCGGCATGCAGCAGCGGCTCGCGATCGCGCAGGCACTGGCAAAGCAGCCGCGCGTGCTGCTGCTCGACGAGCCGTTCGGCGCGCTCGATCCCGGCACCCGCGCGCAGATGCACGCGCTGATCAAGCCGCTGTGGCGCGAGCACAAGATGACCATCGTGATGGTCACCCACGACATCAAGGAGGCGTTCGGCCTCGCCACGCGTTTGATCGCGCTCGACCGTCCGCGCAAGGATCCGCAGGCGCCGGAGCGCTTCGGCGCGCGCATCACCTACGATCTCGATCTCACGCGCGACAGCGCCGTGCCGGTGCTCGGATTCATCCGCGCCAGCGTGCAGGCCGCGCAATAGTCAACCTCAAGAAACGTCGAAAGAAACGAAGGAGAGTTTTCATGTCGTTCCCGTCAATGCGCCGCACGCGCCGCGCCGGATTGCAGCCGCAGCGCTGGAGCCTGCGCCGACACCATCCGGACTTCGACAAGATGTCGACGCAGGGCTGGCAGGCGCTGGAGGCCGAAGGCAAGCTGCCGACCAATGGCTGGCGCAAGGAGCGGCAATGGGCGCTCGACATGGGCCTGCCCGGCTCCGACAGCCTGACCGATCGCGACATCCCCACGTTTGCGCGTGGTGAGCTGCCGCATTTCGCCGGCATCAACACCTTCATGAAGGCGCCCTATGTCGAGAACGTCCGCGACGTCGCCAAATACGACGCCGCGGTGATCGGCATTCCGTTCGATTCCGGCACCACCTATCGCCCGGGCACCCGCTTCGGGCCGCAGGGCATCCGCCGCATCTCCGCGCTCTACACGCCCTACAATTACGAGCTCGGCGTCGACCTGCGCGAGCAGATGACCCTGTGCGACGCCGGCGACGTCTTCACCATCCCCGCCAATCTGGAAAAGAGCTTTGACCAGATCAGCCGCGGCGTGGCGCATGTGTTCTCGTCGGGCGCGCTGCCGATCATGCTCGGCGGCGACCACTCGATCGGCTTTCCTTGCGTGCGCGGCATCGCGCAGTGCACCGACAAGAAGATCGGCATCATCCATTTCGACCGTCACATCGACATCCAGGAGAAGGATCTCGACGAGCGCATGCACACCACGCCCTGGTACTGGGCGACCAATCTGCCGAACGTCTCGCCGACCAATCTGGTGCAGCTCGGCATCGGCGGCTGGCAGGTGCCGCGCGAGGGCGTCGAGGTCGCGCGCAAGCGCAACACCAACGTGCTGACCATCGCCGACATCGAGAAGATCGGCCTGGAGAAGACCGCCGAGATCGCGCTGGAGCTGGCCTGGAAGGATGCCGACGCGGTCTACATCTCGTTCGACGTCGACTCCATCGATTGCGGCTTCGTGCCCGGCACCGGCTGGCCGGAGCCCGGCGGCTTCCTGCCGCGAGAGGCGCTCAAGCTGTTGGGTCTCGTTGCCGCCGAAGGCCTGTGCGGCCTCGAAGTCGTCGAGGTCTCGCCGCCCTACGACACCTCTGATATCACCGCGCTGATCGGCGTCCGCGTCGTCGTCGAGGCGCTGGGATCGATGGTCGCGCATGGCAAGCTCGGCAGCCACAAGCACATCATCAACAAGCCGGTCAGCTATTGAGGCCCGCGATGCGACATCATCACCACCATCACGGCCATCCCCATGATCACCACCACGATCATGGCCATGACCATCAACACGACCACGATCATCCGCCGCACGGTCCCGGGCACAACCATGCGCACGGTCGCTCGCCGGTGCAGTGGCAGACGCCGCATCAGCCGGAGGGAGCCAAGCCCGCGCCGGTGCTCGAGCCCGATCTCGACAAGGTCGAAGCCGCCTTCGTCGACGGCTTCATCGCCGCACCCGACCCGACCAGCTTTCTCAGATTGGCGCGTGTCCCATTCGAGATCCTGCGCGATGGCGAAAGCCTCAAGCTGCTGCGCGTCGAGATCGACGCACTCACCGACGTCGGCAGCCTGACGCCGCATCTCGGCGGCAGCACCTTCCGCTACGATCCGCTGCCGTCGAACTTCATCTCGCGGCGCCGCCGCCTGCGCTTCATCTATTTCGAGGGTGCGGGCCTCACGCCGCTGACCTATGCGGAGCTGCGGGAGATGGAGACGAGGGGCTGATCCGATCCATGATCGGCTCATTCCGGCCTGTCCGCTTGCGCGAAGTCTGCTGTTGTCGTTAGACCATCTCTCAATCATGGCGTGTGTCGTCGGGGTCAACCGATCCCGGCGGCCGGTTGCGGGAGGGAACGATGGCGGACGGGCAGAGCTGCGACACGGGGGCGGAGTTCGTCGCTCGGACATTGAGCGACGCGTTGCGATGGAGTCGCAATGGACAGAAGCTTTGGAGCTTCGCCAATCACGGCTCGACCGTCTGTGTCGTGGTGTTCAGTGCAACGGCCGCCGTGCTGTCGCAGACGAACGCGAGCATTCTCAACCAGGATCCGAAGACCCTGGCGACGGTGCTGTCGCTGTGCGTGACGATCCTCTCGACGGTGCAGTCCAAGCTCGGCTTCGAGCGCAAATGGGTCGCCAACCGGATGACGCACAGCGCGCTGAATCGGCTCCTGATCGATGAAAAGACCGGCGCCGACGTCCAGGACATCAAGGAAAAGCTGAAGACGATCCTGGACGCCCACGACAGGGCAGTCGCTGCGACCGGCGGCTGACGTCGCAGGCGTCGAGGGCGTCGTGCCGTTTACAGCTCACGCGCCGTCAGCACGTGGCGTAAGCCCGTAGTGTATGGCGAAGCGATCTGCGGCAGCTTCAGCCGTCAACTCGCTCGTATCGATTGTCAGGCAGTCCGAGCGGACCGGAGTGAACTGATAGATGCCAAGCTCGCGGCGCAGCGTATCCGGTGACGTCATCTTGCGGCGAGCGACTCGGTCGGCGTTGCCGACCCGCTGCAGCGCGTCGTCGATCGAGCAATGCAGGAAAACCGGCAGCAGCTCGCCGCCGCAGCGCTGCATGATCTGCTCGAATCCCTGATACTTCGGGCGGTCGTGAGGCTCGGCGTAGCAGCACGTCGTCACGACGAGCGGCACGCCATGGCGGGCGGCCGCCTCGAACGTGGCGCACCTGACGTCGTAAACGAGCTCCCAGAACCCCGGTGCGCCGAATTCGAAAACCGTGCGTGCAACGTCGATTGCCGCATGATTGTCATGTAGCCGGCCGTCGACGCGTTGTAGCAGCGCCTTCGCCGTCGTCAGCTTGCCGACAGCGGGTGCTCCGTGAAGAAAAATCAGCTTCATCCGGGAAGCATATCGGCAGGTTGACGCAACTTCGAGACCAAAGCGGTCTGCGCCGGCTAGCTTTTCACCCCCGCGCGAACATCCGCGCTTCGTTGGCAATCACCGGCTTCACCGCCTCGCCCAGCCGCGCAGCGGCCGCATCGACCGTCAGGCCCGCGGTATCGACCACCGCATTGGCGCGGGCATAGAGCGGCTCGCGGCTGGCCAGGATGTTGCGCAGCTCGGCCATCGCGGAGCGGTCGTCGGCCATCGGGCGCAGATCGCCTTGGCCGCGCACGCGCGCCATATGCTCCTCCGGCTCGGCCTTCAGCCAGATCGTGTAGAACGAGGTCAGGATCAGGTCGAAGGTGACCGGCTCGGAGACGATGCCGCCGCCGGTCGCCAGCACCATCGGCTCCTTGCGCGCGAGCAACTGCACCAGCGCCGCCTGCTCCATGCGGCGAAAGCCTTCCTGGCCGTAGAGCGCGATGATCTCGGCAACTGAGAGCCCGTTCTGCCGCTCGATCTCCTTGTTCAGCTCGACGAAACTCCAGCCGATCCGCTCCGCGAGCATCCTGCCGAGCGTCGATTTGCCGGCGCCGCGCAGACCGATCAGCGCAATGCCCGAGAATGCGCGCCGCAGCGGCGCCGACGAGCCGCCAGCAAGCAGGTCCTTGACCTGCGCGATCTGGCTCGGGCTCGCCTTCTTCAGGAGATCACGGATGACCGGCCAGTCGGGTGACGGCTCGCCGCCGGGAATGATGTCGTCGAGCGGCGCATTGATCGCATTGGCGATGCGGCGCAGCAGCACGATCGAGACGTTGCCTTTGCCGCTCTCGAGCTGGGCGATGTAACGTTCGGAAATGCCGGAAACCTCGGCCAGCACCTTGCGCGACATGCCGGCGAGGCCGCGCATCCGCCGCACCCGCTGGCCCAGCTGATCGAGGAAGGCGGTCTCGGCCGCGGACTGGCCGTCGTCGTCCCGCTCGGCGTCGCTGTGTGGCGTCATGTCCCTGAAGCACTCTTTGGCTAGGAAACATAATGCCGGGGAGGATTGACAGCAAGCGCCGTTGGTGGCCTTCTATGAATTATAATTCAAAAATCGGGGGAGGAACGCCGTGAAGTCGTACAATGCGGTGTCGTGGTTGCTTGACCGCAATGTCGAGGCGGGCCGTGGCGAAAAGCTCGCCTACACGGATACGGTCTCCGAGCTGACCTATCGCGGCCTGCGAGAGCAGACCTGCCGCGTCGCCAACCTGCTGCGCCGTCTCGGCGTGCGCCGCGAGGAACGCGTGGCGATGATCATGCTCGACACGGTGGATTTCCCGGCGGTGTTTCTCGGCGCGATGCGCGCCGGCATCGTTCCGGTGCCGCTCAACACGCTGCTGACATCCGAACAATATGCCTATGTGCTGGCGGACTGCCGCGCCCGCGTGCTGTTCGTCTCCGAGGCGCTCTACCCGGTCGTCAAGGACATCGTCGGGCGGATGCCCGATCTTGATTGTGTCGTGGTGTCCGGCACCAATGCCTTCGGCCACAAGCTGCTCAATGAGGAGCTCGCGCATGAGAGCGATCAGTTCGAGACCGTCGCGACGCATGAGGATGAGTCGGCGTTCTGGCTCTATTCCTCCGGATCGACCGGCATGCCCAAGGGCGTGCGCCACCTCCATGGCAATCTCGCCGCGACCGCCGAGACCTATGCCAAGCAGGTGCTCGGCATCCGCGAGGACGACATCTGCCTGTCTGCGGCAAAACTGTTCTTCGCCTACGGGCTCGGCAATGCGCTGACGTTCCCGCTGTCGGTCGGCGCCACCACGGTCCTCAATTCAGAGCGGCCGACACCGGCGCTGATGTTCAAGCTGCTCAACCGCTACAACCCGACCATCTTCTACGGCGTACCGACCTTGTTCGCGGCGATGCTGCACGATGAATCGCTGCGCCACGAGAAAGCCGGCGGGGCCTTGCGCATCTGTACCTCGGCCGGCGAGGCGCTGCCGGAGTCGGTCGGCAATGCCTGGAAGACGCGCTTCGGCGTCGACATTCTCGATGGCGTCGGCTCGACCGAGCTGCTGCACATCTTCCTGTCGAACGTGCCGGGCGACATCAAATACGGCTCCGCAGGCCGCCCGGTGCCCGGCTATCAGGTCCGCCTCGTCAACGAAGCGGGCCAGGACGTGCCCGACGGCGAGGTCGGCGAGATGCTGGTGCACGCGCCCTCGGCGGGCGAAGGCTACTGGAACCAGCGCCACAAGACCCGCTCCACCTTTGAAGGCTACTGGACCCGCACCGGCGACAAATATGTCCGCGACGGCGAAGGCCGCTATACCTTCTGCGGTCGTTCCGACGACATGTTCAAGGTCTCCGGCATCTGGGTCTCGCCGTTCGAGGTCGAGAGCGCGCTGATCACGCATCCCTCGGTGCTGGAGGCGGCCGTGGTGCCGGAGGCTGATCCGGAAGGGCTGTTGAAGCCCAAAGCCTATGTCGTGCTGCGCCCGAGCGTCGACCGCTCGACGCTGCACGAGGCGCTCAAGGAGCACGTCAAGCAGAAGATCGGCCCGTGGAAATATCCGCGCTGGATCGAAGTGGTGGAGTCGTTGCCGAAGACGGCGACCGGCAAGATCCAGCGCTTCAAGCTGCGCGAGGGGGCGCAATAGTTCGATCTCCTGCTCAGGCCTCGGTGCGCTGCCTCTCCCCGTTCTTACCGGGCCGCGACGCGCTTCGCTCGCGCGTACAACACGAACTTCAGCGTGGAGATCGCGATGACTTTGACTGCATCAGGCTTTCTCACCATCGACTCCGCCGCGCTCGAATATCGCCTGATCGGTCCGCAGCCTTCCGACGCCCCATGCATCGTGCTGCTGCATGAAGGGCTCGGCTCGGTCGGCCTGTGGGGCGACTTCCCCGACAGGCTGCAAGCCGCCACCGGCGCCGCGGTGTTCGGCTATTCCCGCGCCGGATACGGCGCCTCAAGCCCGGTAACGTTGCCGCGGCCGCTCGACTACATGCACCGCGAAGCCAATGACGTGCTGCCGAAGCTGCTCGATGCGATCGGCTTCCAGCGCGGGCTGCTCGTTGGCCACTCCGACGGGGCCTCGATCGCGGCCATCTACGCCGGCAGCCATGCCGATTATCGCCTCGACGGCGTCGTGCTGATCGCGCCGCACGTCATCGTCGAGGACGTCTCGGTCTCCTCCATCGCTGCCATCAAGACCGCCTACGAGACCACGGAGCTGCGTGCCAAGCTGGCGCGCTGGCACAAGGACGTCGACAACGCCTTCTATGGCTGGAATGGCGCCTGGCTCGATCCGGCCTTCCGGGCCTGGGACATCACCGATTGCCTTGCCTACATTCGCGTACCCGTCGCCGTCATCCAAGGTGCCGACGACCAGTATGGTACCGTTCGTCAGGTCGAGATCATTCAGCAGGAGTGCTACTGCCCGGTGGAGGTCACGATGCTGCCCGGCACCGGCCACTCGCCGCATCGCGAAGCGGCCGACGCGACACTCGTGACGATCTGTGATTTTGTCGCTGCAAGTCGTCAGCCCCAGATCGCCAGAGCCTAATCGCCTTCGATCCGTGTTAGGATTGCGTTGAAACTTTGGCTGTGGTCTCTGATCCCACCGCAAGTTTCGCCTGTTGTGGTTGTCGCCGCGCGCTGGCGAACGAATTGCCGCCCGATCAGTATTTCTATTTGTTTTGGAGTTGATTGGCCTCTTCATGTCCGTTTTTCGAGGTTTTTGGCACGGATCCCAGCTCGGCCCCTATGAATTGCTGTGCATGCGGAGCGCCGTTCTTCGCGGGCACCGCTTCGAATTGTTCACCTACGACGAGGATATCCGCGCGCCTGCCTGGGTCGCGCGCCGCGATGCGCGCGAGATTCTGCCTGCATCGCGGGTGCTGGTCTACCGCAATGGAATAGGCGCAGGCAGTCCCGCGTTACATGCCAACGTCTTTCGCTACGAGATGATGCATCAGCTCGGCGGCTGGTGGGTCGATCTCGACATGCTCGTGCTGCGCGCGGATCTGCCTCGCGGCGACGAGTTCTATGCCTGCGATCCGCGCGGCGTGGTGCTGACCGGCGTGCTGCGTTTCCCGGCTGGTAGTCCGCTGCTGGCGGAGGCGATCCGGCGTTGCCAGGAGGTCGGCGAGGACACCGCGGCCTGGGGGCAGACCGGGCCTGAGCTGATCACCGATCTGGTCGCGGCCTTCGGGCGCGAGGGGCGCGTCGCCTCCGCCGCGACGGCCTATGCGTTGGACCATGGCGACCTTGAAATGGTGTTCGATCCCGCGCGGTGCGAGGAGATGGAGAAGCGCATCGAGGCGTCCTCGTTTCTGCATCTCTACAACGAACTGCGCCGCCGCGCCGGCTTTCCGCGCGAGGCGGGACCTCCGCCGGGCAGCTATCTCGACCGGCTGTTCAAGACCTCCGGGCTGGACATCACATTTCCTTACCGCCTGCAGCTGCCGGAGCTCAGGCGCTGGCTCAACAATCATTTCGACGCCAACACCTACAAGACGCTCTATGAGACCAGGCAGCCTGAGCTGAAGGGGGAGTTCGAGCGGGAGTTCGAGCGTCGAGCTCTGGCGTTGGAGCAGCAGAGTGCAATCATCCGTGAACTCGAGCGGCGTCTCGCACCGAAGGGGCCGCTCACGAGGCTGCGTGCTTGGCGACGCCAGACCCAGGATCGGGTCCGGGCGCGGCTTCACCGACTGGTCGATTGACTGCAGACATCTGATGCGCCAGGCAACCCGTGCCGTCGCGCTGTTGTTGCTGATCGCCCTCTGGGTAAGCGCGGCGCGGGTTTCAGGCGCCGGCGCGGCTCCGGCCTCGCTGCGAGCGATCGGCGAGGCGCAGTCGCTGGCTGAAGCGTTTGGCGATGGCCGCACGCTGATCGTGTTCGCCCACCAGGACGATGATCTCCTGTGGATGCTGCCGTTCTGGCCGGTCGCCGATCGGTTCGTGCTGGCGGCCTATCCCGCGGCTCCGGCGGTCCGGCGCCTGATTCAGACCTTCCCGAGTGAGCTGAACTACGCAGGTCGCTGGTCGCCGGCCTGGGGGGAGACCGACGACGACACCTTCGCCGAGATCTTCACCGACCGCTGCAAGCGTGCGGCGATCGTCAACGTTGCAACGATCGAGGCGCGGCTCCGGCCTCTCGTCACCGCCGATATCCGGCGCATCGTGACTCACAACAATTGGGGCGAATACGGCCATGCGGAGCATCGCGCCGTGAACATCGCGGTGCGCACGCTCGCGGTCGAGCGGGGGATTGACGTCTGGGCGCTTGGCGACCGGGTCACGGTCAACGGCGAAGCTCCATCGGATTACGTCGATGTTGCAGCGGAGACCGGCCTGCCGGCCATCACTGGTCATGTTGATCCCGAATTGCTTCGCGCGCTGCGCAGCCGCTATCTCGCCAGCATCCCCGTGGCTTCCACAGCCGAATTGACCACCCGCCTGCGTCGCTGGTCGCCGACCCTCTGGACCTGGTCGGGCGCGCCGGAGGCCTTCCCGATGGGCTGGCAGCCGTTCATTCAGCTGGTCGCCCGCGGCCGCGACCTGACGGTTGGAAATCCGGTCGTTACCCGCCTCGTTAGGGAGATCGCGCCGCACAACCAGTGCCCATCGCGCCCGATCCTCCCCTCGCCTTAAGTCTTCGTGAGCCTATGAAGGAAAGTGCATGTTCTGGCGTTTTTCCGTAGACGCCGGCCGTAACATGAATTATTGTGCATCTCAACGATAAGGCACTCCAACGTAAGGGTGGCTCATGGCCGGGGAAGACCGCGTGCTCGCGGGAGGCAAGACGTTCATCGATTTTCAGACCGATCCCTCCCGTTACAGGCATTGGAAGCTGTCGATCGACGGCGACGTGGCGACGCTCGCCATGGATGTCGACGAGAATGGCGGCCTGTTCGAGGGCTATCAGCTCAAGCTCAATTCCTATGATCTCGGTGTCGACATCGAACTCGCGGATGCCGTCCAGCGGCTGCGCTTCGAGCACCCCGAGGTCAAGGTCATCGTGCTGCGCTCGGCCAAGCCGCGCGTGTTCTGCGCCGGTGCCAACATCCGTATGCTCGCGGGCGCCACTCACGCCCACAAGGTGAACTTCTGCAAATTCACCAACGAGACCCGCAACGGCTTCGAGGATTCGTCCGAGAATTCCGGCCAGCGCTTCATCACGGTCGTGAACGGCACTGCTGCAGGCGGCGGCTATGAGCTCGCGCTTGCCACCGACCACATCATCCTCGCCGATGACGGCTCATCTTCCGTATCGCTGCCGGAGGTGCCGCTGCTCGCGGTGCTGCCGGGCACCGGCGGTCTCACCCGCGTCGTCGACAAGCGCAAGGTGCGCCGCGACCGTGCGGATGCATTCTGCACGACGGAGGAGGGCGTCAAGGGCAAGCGCGCCGTGCAATGGCGCCTGGTCGACGAGATCGCGCCGAACTCCAAGGTCGATGCCAAGGTCGCCGAGCGCGCCAAGGAATTCGCGGCCGCCTCCAAGCGCAACGGCACCGGCAAAGGCGTTCAGCTCACGCCGCTCAAGCGCGTGATCGACGCGACCAGCGTGCGTTACGGCTTCGTCAACGTCGACATCGACCGCAATGCGCGCATCGCGACCATCACGATCTCAGCGCCTGAAGCGGCGCCGCCGGCCGATATCGACGGCCTGATCGCGCAGGGCGCCTCGTTCTGGCCGCTGCAGGTGGCGCGCGAGCTGGATGACGCCATCCTGCATCTGCGCATCAACGAGCTCGGCATCGCGATGCTGGTGTTCAAGTCGCATGGCGAGCGCGCCCATGTCCTGGCCCACGACGCCTTCCTCGAAGCCAACAAGGCGCATTGGCTGGTCAACGAGATCCGGCATTACTGGAAGCGTGTGCTCAAGCGCATCGACGTCACCTCGCGCACGCTGGTGACGCTGGTCGAGCCCGGCTCCTGCTTTGCCGGAACGCTCGCCGAGCTCGTGTTCGCCTCCGATCGTTCCTACATGCTGGTCGGCACCATCCAGGGCGACAATCGTCCGGCGCCAGCGATCGAGCTGTCGGCGATGAATTTCGGTCCCTATCCGATGAGCCACGGCCTGACCCGGCTGGAGTCGCGCTTCCTGGCCGATACGGCCGAGCTGGACCGCGTGCGTGCGCATGTCGGCAAGCCGTTGGAGGCCGACGAGGCCGAGGAGCTCGGGCTGGTCACCTTCGCGCTCGACGACATCGACTGGAACGATGAGATCCGCGTTTATTTCGAGGAGCGCGCCAGCTTCTCGCCGGACAGCCTCACTGGTCTCGAAGCCAATCTGCGCTTCGCCGGTCCCGAGACGATGGAATCGAAGATCTTCGCCCGCCTGACCGCCTGGCAGAACTGGATCTTCCAGCGTCCCAACGCGGTCGGCGAGGAGGGCGCGCTGCGACGCTACGGCACCGGCGAGCGGCCGAACTACGATATGACGAGAGTGTAAGGGAAGCGAATAGGGAGTGGCGAGTAGCGAATAGGGAAGAAAGTGACGAACCCCCATTCGCTGCTCGCCTCCAACAGATCAGAGCCCCCGGGAGGTCTCCATGAACATGAATATCATGAACGTTGACTACTCGACCAAGATTCCGAACAACGTGAATCTCGCCGAGGACCGCCAAGTCTTGAAGGCGCTGGAAGGCTGGCATCCCGGCTATGTCGACTGGTGGAACGACATGGGGCCCGAGGGCTTCCAGCAGTCGCTCGTGTATTTGCGCACGGCCTATTCGGTCGATCCGCGCGGCTGGGCCAAGTTCGACTACGTCAAGATGCCCGACTATCGCTGGGGCATCCTCCTCGCCCCGCAGGAAGAGGACCGCAAGATCCCGTTCGGTGAGCACTACGGCGAGCCGGCCTGGCAGGAGGTCCCCGGCGAATACCGCGCGCTGATGCGCCGCCTGATCGTGATCCAGGGCGACACCGAGCCGGCCTCGGTCGAGCAGCAGCGCCATCTCGGCAAGACCGCGCCGTCGCTTTACGACATGCGCAACCTGTTCCAGGTTAACGTCGAGGAGGGCCGTCACCTCTGGGCGATGGTCTATCTGCTGCAGAAATATTTCGGTCGCGACGGCCGCGAGGAGGCCGACGAGTTGCTGCGCCGCCGCTCGGGTGACGCTGACAGCCCACGCATGCTCGGCGCGTTCAATGAGAAGACGCCGGACTGGCTGTCGTTCTTCATGTTCACCTACTTCACCGACCGCGACGGCAAGATGCAGCTGCACAGCCTCGCGCAGTCCGGTTTCGATCCGCTGTCGCGCACCTGCCGCTTCATGCTGACCGAAGAAGCGCACCACATGTTCGTCGGAGAGACCGGCGTCGGCCGCGTCATCCAGCGCACCGTGGAAGCGATGCGCGCCGCCGGCATCGATGATCCCTCGGACATTGCCAAGGTGCGCGCGCTCGGCGTGATCGACCTGCCGACCATCCAGAAGAAGCTGAACCTGCACTACACGCTGTCGCTCGACCTGTTCGGCTCGGAGGTTTCGACCAACGCCGCCAACGCCTTCAATTCGGGCATCAAGGGCCGCTATCACGAGACCCAGATCCAGGACGATCACCAGCTCAAGAACGCGACCTATCCGGTGCTGAAGTTCGTCGATGGCGAGATCAAGCGGGTCGACGAGCCGGCGCTGACCGCGCTCAACATGCGCCTGCGCGACGACTATTCGCAGGACTGCATCAAGGGCCTGCTGCGCTGGAACAAGATCATCACCACGGCCGGCTACGAGTTCGAGCTCAAGCTGCCGCATACCGCCTTCCATCGCGCGATCGGTGAGTTCAAGGACATCCATGCCACTCCGGATGGCATCTTGATCGACGAAGGTACCTGGCAGAAGCGCAAGGGCGACTGGCTGCCGTCGACCGACGACGGCGCCTACATCGCCTCGCTGATGAAGCCCGTCACTGAGATCGGCGAATACGCCTCCTGGATCGCGCCCCCGAAGGTCGGCATCGACAACAAGCCCGGCGACTTCGAATACGTGAAGATCGAGACGTGACGAGAAGCGAATAGGGAGTTGCGAGTAGCGAATAGGGATAGCAGCCTATTCGCTATTCGCTATTCGCTATTCGCTATTCGCTATTCGCTATTCGCTATTCGCTAGCTTCGGCTCCGCGCGACGGCCTCTCCAAACCTCTCCCCGCCCTTTGCGGGGAGAGGTCGGATTGCGCAGCAATCCGGGTGAGGGGCATGGCACATACGCGGCCGCGGCGCAGGTCCAACGGACGGGCACGACGGCGCTACTCAGTTTCTAACGTCCTGGAGATGAGCCAAGGTCCGGCCAAATCACTCGAGATAAGACGCACTTCCCGTGCGGCTGCCCCTTACCCCAGCCCTCTCCCCGTGAAGAACGGGGACAGGGAGCTTGCCATCCTTGTAGCGACAGCTCGGGCTCAACTATCCCATCCCGCGCCGGGAATGCCTGGGTTCGCATACACGATGCCGCCGTCGACGGCGATCGTGTTGCCGACCACGTAATCGCCCGCGCGCGAGGCGAGGAAGATCGCCGTGCCGGCCATGTCCTCATCGGTGCCGACGCGTCCCGCTGGCACGCGCGCGGCGACCTCGTCGGCGTTGTCGCGCGCCGCCTTGTTCATGTCGGACTTGAACGGACCTGGCGCGATCGCCGTCACCACGATGTGGTCGTGGATCAGCTTGGCCGCCATGCGCCGCGTCAGATGGATCAGGCCAGACTTGCTCGCCGCGTAGGAATAGGTCTCGAGCGGATTGACGAAGATGCCGTCGATCGAGGCGATATTGATCACCTTGGCCGGCCGCTCGGCGCTCGCCGCCGCGCGCAACGGGGCCGCCAGCGCCTTGGTCAGGAAGAACGGCGTCTTGAGGTTGAGGTTCATCACCTTGTCCCAACCGCTCTCGGGGAATTCGTCGAAATCGGCGCCCCACGCAGCGCCGGCATTGTTGACGAGGATGTCGAGCTTGGGCTCGCGCTTCTTGATCTCGGCCGCCAGCATGTCGATGCCGGCCATCGTCGAGATGTCGATCGGCAGAGCGATGCATTCGCCGTCATATTCTGCGGAGAGCGCCTTGGCCGTCTCCTCGCACGGGCCGGCCTTGCGCGCGGTGATGTAGACCCGCGCGGCGCCATGCGCGAGCAGGCCGGTCGCGATCATCTTGCCGATGCCGCGCGAGCCGCCGGTCACGAGCGCGATGCGCCCCTCGAGCGAGAACAGGTTCCTGAGCATGACGCCTCCCTTGATTGATTGTCGATTGCGCTTGTGGGCGTGGCGCATCGGCACTGTCAAGTGAGACGCAGTCGCATGGCCGAGCGAGCGCCTCGTCCGGGGACCTGATGGCGGTGGGAAGGAGCGATTATGCCGCGTCGATGCGGCGGAAGCCGTTCCACATTGCGGTGGCCGCGCCGGAGGTCAGCACGGGCAGCACGCGGGCGTCCTGGTAGTGGCCGTTCAGCGAAACCCGCGACAGCGCGGTGAGGTGATCGGCACTCTCGGCGAAGATCATGCCAGGGCGGGTGGTGACGGCGGTCTTGTAGCCGCTGGCGGCCGCCAGAACGAACTCGCGTTGCGCCGCGGCGGCACGGTCGCCATAGGGATAGGCCATGTGCAGCACCGGGCGTTGCAACTCGCGCTCGATCCGGGCACGGCTTTCGGCGATCTCGATGCGGGCCGTCTCCTCGGTCTGCTTGGCGAGATTGCAGTGGCTGATCGAATGCGCGCCGATCGACACCAGGGGCTCAGCCGACAATGCGCGGAGCTCATCCCACGACATGCAGAGCTCGCGGCAGATCGAGGCTTCGTCGATGCCGTGCCTGGTGCACAACGCGCCGAGTTCGCGGTGGATGTCGTGTTCGCCGGGCAGCGAACGCAGCCAGTCGTGCAGGCGCTGAAACGTCACACATTTGGCCGTCGGCGATGACGCATCGAGCCGGAGGGCGAGGCCACCGATCTCGATCTCGATCTCCTGCGCCTTGGCGACCACGAGCTCCAGCGTGACCCACCACAGCCGTCCGCGGCCTTCGGCGAACTCGCTCGTCACATAGATCGTGAACGGGGCCTCGAACTCGCGCATGACAGGCAGCGCGAAGTCGCGGTTGTCGCGATAGCCGTCGTCGAAGGTGAAGCAGGCAAAGCGCCGCTCGAAGTTTCGCTCCACGAGCCGGTGATGCAACTCGTCGAGCGTGATGATCTCGATGTCGTTGTCGCGCAGATGCGACAACATTTCGCGCAGGAAGTCGGGGGTGACCTCGAGATGGCAATTGGGCTGGAAGTCGGCGTCGCGCGGCGGCCGCACATGGTGCAGCGTATAGATTGCGCCGACGCCGGAGAAAATCGGTCGCAGCCAGACATGCGCGCCGCTGAGATACAGCGCTTCCAGGCCGGCGCGGATAAAGGTTTTGCGAAATCGCCTCATCTGAAATAAGCGGCCCGGTGGATGTCGGGACAAGGTTACCTACGAATGATTGAAGAAAACCTTAGCCCCACGGTCGCGGTGTACCGCATGGCGCTCTTCATTTCCGGTTTGACAGGCCTGCAAGGGTTTGTTTTCTCTCTGCTTCCTCGATGCGACGGTGACGAATGCGCGGACTTTTAAGGTGGAGCGGCAAATGGTGGCCTGGCGTCATCCCGCTGATCGTGCTTTGGGGCTTTGCCGCCTGGACCAGCACCGTTCCCCTCGAAAATGATCTCGCAAGCCGCAGTTCGGCCGCGCTCAGGGGCTCGGTGCTGGACAGGACCAGCATCACGGTCGATGGTCGCGACGTGTCTCTGCGGGCGGACGCGTTCTCCGAGGCCGGACGCCGCGACGCCGTGGCCGCCGTCGATGCCGTGGCCGGCGTGCGGCTCGTCAACGACCAGACCCGGCTGGTGCCCGAGGCCAAGCCCTTCGTGTGGTCGGCCGAGCGCGACGTCGTGCGGGTGACCCTGGGCGGCAATGCGCCGCTGCCGGCGCTCAAGGGCCGCCTGGTCGAGGCGACGCGTGCGGCGCTGCCCGGCGTGGAAGTGGCGGATCAGATGGGGCTGGCGCGTGGCGCGCCGTCCCGCTTCGAGGACGCCGCGCTGCTGCTGATCGGCCAGACCGGCAAGCTGAAGGACGGCAAGTTCACGATCTCCGACGGCGACGTCACGCTGACCGGCATGGCTCGCGAGCTCGGTGGCCGCGAAGCGATCGCCGCGGCGCTCGGCAAGCTGCCGGACGGCTTCAAGGTCGCCAGCAACGAGGTCAAGGCGCCGCCCTACATCTTCCAGGCCTACAAGGACCCGGTCGCCGTCACCGTGACGCTCTCCGGCAACGTGCCCGACGAGAACATCCATGCCGTCGTCGTCGGCTCATCGTCGCGCAAATTCTTCAACGAGAAGGTCGTCGACAATCTCAAGAACAGCGTCGGCGCGCCGGTGAATTTCGTCAACGCGGTGGTGCCGGCGCTCGGCGCGCTGTCGCGGCTGTCGACCGGCACGCTGGTGGTGTCCGACCGCGACATCAAGATTTCCGGTGACGCACTGTATGACGCCGCCGCCGCCCAGATCCGGACCGGGCTCGCCAAGGATGTGCCGCAAGGCTGGCAGGTGAAGGCCGACATCACGGTCAAGCCGGCGGCCGCGCCGGTCGACCCGACGGTCTGCCAGCAGCTGTTCTCGGACGTGCTCGGCAAGGCCAAAATCCGCTTCGAGACCGGCCGCAGCGACCTCGATCGGGATTCCACCGGCCTGCTCGACCGCCTGGTCGAGATCGCGTTCCGCTGCCCCGCCGCCACCGTCGACATCATCGGCCATACCGATGCCGACGGCGATGCCGCCGCCAATCAGGTGCTGTCGCAGAAGCGCGCCCAGGCCGTGGCTGACTACCTGGTCAGGGCCGGGCTGCCGGCCGACCGCTTCACCCCGATCGGCTATGGCAGCACCCAGCCGATCGCGTCAAACGATACCGGCGAGGGCCGGGCGCAGAACCGGCGCATCGAATTCCTGGTGAGGTGACGTCATGGCGTATCTTGTTGCCTTTCACTGGGGTTGGCTCGCCGGGGCATTCGCCATCGGGCTGGCGATGGGCTGGGTCGCCGTGGTGCACCGCGCCCCTGGCGTGTCGCGGCTGCTGACCTGGCTGATGGCAGCACTGGCTGTGGGGCTGGTGGCTGCAGCCGTGGCGTGCTGGATTCCCGGCCGGGCGGGCTATTGGCTCGAGCTGCTGCTGATCCTGTTCGTGCCCTATCTCGTCGGCTGCGGCATCGGCACCTGGCTGCGGGCGATGGTGGTGATGCGCAGCATGCGTCAGCGTTCGGCGTCCTGACGCGGCGCAGCGCGACCGATCGCAGGCCGTCCTCCGCCGCGCACAGCGAGACACGAAGGTTTGACAGCAGCTTGGCCTGTCAAAGCGGCAGTGGGCGCTTATCGTCTAGCCATGCGCCGTCCACCCCCGCGTGCGGGCCCCCGAAAACTGCGGAGGTTGCCGCTCCTCATCGAAGTTTAACCCGGGGTCCGCAGGTTGAACGGGGCCAAGGTCGGCCCCATGTCAGCCCCGACGACCTGCCCCATGTGCGGCAAAACGGTGCACCGCATTTTCGCGAAGCCTGCTAAGTATATCCATGTGTACGCTTTTGTTCACACGCCCCGTGTTCCCCAAGGCGCCGAAACGCGCTACCAGGGCGTTGGTTGCGCACATGACATGGCGACCTCCAGGGCGTCCCGTCCCGGCCGTCGTGATTGGATCACGGTGAGAGGTGTAGATGCTTGAAGCCATACGCAGAGCGGCCACGTTCCTGCGCGAGAAGCAGGTCCTGCACAAGCTCGGCGTGCTGATCAGCGTCGCCGTGATCGCGGTCGCCTGCTACGTGCTCTACCACATGCTGCGTGGCATCGACACCTACGAGGTGCTCGAGGCGATCAAGAGCACGGAGCCGCACCAGATCCTGCTCGCAGCGCTGTTCGTCGCCGCCGGCTATTTCACGCTGACCTTCTACGACCTGTTCGCGGTGCGCGCGATCGGCCACGACCACGTGCCCTATCGCATCAATGCGCTGGCCGCCTTCACCAGCTATTCGATCGGCCACAATGTCGGCGCCAGCGTCTTCACCGGGGGCGCGGTGCGCTATCGGATCTATTCGGCGCATGGGCTGAACGCGATCGACGTCGCCAAGATCTGCTTTCTTGCCGGCCTGACCTTCTGGCTCGGCAATGCCGCCGTGCTCGGCCTCGGTATCAGCTATCATCCGGAGGCCGCCGCCTCGATCGATCAGCTGCCGCCCTCGGTCAACCGCATGGCCGCGATCGCCATCCTGGTCGGGCTGATGGGCTATGTCGCCTGGGTCTGGACCAAGCCACGCGTGGTCGGCCGCGGGCCCTGGACTGTGGTGCTGCCCGGTGGACCGCTGACGCTGCTGCAGATCGCGATCGGCATCATCGATCTCGGCTTCTGCGCGCTCGCGATGTACGTGCTGGTGCCCGACGAGCCCAATCTCGGCTTCGTGGTCGTCGCCGTGATCTTCGTCTCCGCGACCCTGCTCGGCTTCGCCAGCCACTCGCCGGGCGGCCTCGGTGTGTTCGACGCCGCGATGCTGGTCGGGCTGTGGCAGATGGACCGCGAGGAGCTGCTGGCCGGAATGCTGCTGTTCCGCATTCTGTATTATTTGGCGCCGTTCCTCATTTCTGTAATCCTGCTGACGTTTCGCGAGGTTATCATCAGTGCCAGGTCGAAGCGGCTGCGCCAGGCGGCGCTCAGCCTCGATCCGGGCCCCCCGCCTGAGGCCGCTTATGTGAGGAAGCGCAGCGATTCCGGTGCCTGACGCGACCACAAGGGAACAGTAGGACTGCAATGGCCCTCGACGCTCCCGCCGCAACTCCGCTCTCGATCTTCACCCCCTGGCCGGACCGGCTGCGCCATTCGGCGATCATCCTGCTCGCCGCGGCGCTGGCGCTGGCCGGACTGGTGCTGCTCGACGAGCTGCTGCCGCTGCGGGCGCTGGCGGTATTCCTGTGTATCGCCGGTGCGGCCCTGGTGCCGTGGCGGCTGCACAGCGCCGTCGCCAAGCGGGAGGAGGAGCGCCACGCCAATCCGGTCGAGGCGCCGGCCGTGAGCGCCGTGGTCGAAGGCATTCCGGACCCCGCCGTGCTGCTCGACCGGGCCGGTCGGGTCATCCATCTCAATGCCGCCGCCGCCCAGCTCGCGCCCGCCTTGCGCAAGGGCGAACTGGCCCAGTTCGCACTGCGCACGCCCGAGATCATCACCGCGCTGCGCGAGGCCATCGCCACCACCGAGATCCGCCGCGCCAGCTATCACGATCATGTGCCGGTCGACCGCTGGATGGAGTTGGTCATCACTCCCGTTCCGGTGCCGACCGCGTTCGGCGGCACCGACAAATGCATGCTGATGACGTTCCACGACCTGACGCCGCTGCGCCGGGTCGAGGAGATGCGCGCCGATTTCGTCGCCAATGCCAGCCACGAGCTGCGCACGCCGCTCGCCGCGCTGTCAGGTTTCATCGACACCTTGCAGGGACCGGCCAAGGATGATCCCAAGGCGCGCGAGCGCTTCCTCGGCATCATGCATACCCAGGCGACGCGCATGGCGCGGCTGATCGACGATCTCCTGTCGCTGTCGCGGGTGGAACTGTCGGCGCATGTGCAGCCCCACACCATGGTCGATGTCGTCGCCATCATCCGCCAGGTCACCGACGGGCTGGAATCGCTGGCGCGCGAGCGTCAGGTGGTGATCGAGACCAGCCTGCCGGACTCTCCAGTCACCATCGCGGGCGACCGCGAGGAGCTGTTGCGTGTGTTCGAGAACCTGATCGAGAACGCGCTGAAATACGGCGCCTCGGGCGAGCGCGTGATCGTGTCGCTGGAGCAGGCCGTCTCCGCCGAGAACGCGCCGGAGATCAGGGTCAAGGTGCGCGATTTCGGACCGGGGATCGCGCCCGAGCATCTGCCGCGGCTGACAGAGCGCTTCTATCGCGTCGATGTCGGCGACAGCCGCGCACAGGGCGGCACCGGGCTCGGCCTCTCGCTCGTGAAGCACATCCTCAACCGCCATCGTGGCCGGCTGCTGATCGAGAGCGTGCCGCGCAACGGCGCCGCCTTCACGGCGTGCTTTCCGCAGTCCCGGCCGGCGCGCGGAGGCTGATCCCGGACATACAGCAGAAATGTAAAAGGCCCGGCGCTGGCCGGGCCATCCTCATCAGTTGTTAGTTGCAGCTTTGCGCGAGGCCGGGAGCGGAGGCGGCGTACGACCGTCCTCATTGCTCGCCATGGGTTTGCTCAGCGCGGCGTCGACTTCGACGGCTGCCGGCGGCGGTCGGCCGCAGGCTGATAGGCGACGCGCGAATGCTGCGCGCAATAGGGCAGGCCGGCGAGCGCCTTGCCGCCGCAGAAGAAGAAGTCCGGGCTCGATGGATCGCCGACCGGCCAGTGGCAGGTCGCCTCGTTGAGCTCCAGCAGCGACAGCCGCTGGTTCATCGGCACGACGTTGTCGAATGCAACCGGATCGGGCTCTGCCTCGACTTCGAAAACCTGTGCGAGCGCAGTGTTGCCCCGCGCCACCGGACGCGCCACGCGCATCATCGGCTGCGCCGGACGGGCCGCCTTGCGCTGGCGCGGTGCCGCGGTGGCCGGGCTCTTGGCGCGGCCGGACAAACCCAGCCGGTGCACCTTGCCGATCACGGCGTTGCGCGTCACGTTTCCGAGTTCCGCGGCGATCTGGCTGGCCGAAAGTCCGGCCTCCCAGAGTTTTTTCAACTGCTCGACGCGATCGTCGGACCAGGTCAATACCGTCATCGAACCCTTCCCTTCGCGGTGCGCCGGCCAATTCTGGGACGGCGCTGCGATCTCTGTCTCAAGAAAATCCCTGACGGCAGAATCCCTTATCCCTCGCCGGGAGCGCGCATGGCACCCGGACGTCACGCGAACAACGAACTCCTAGAGGGATCAGAACTGCCGCACGAGATGTCGTACTCGACGTTGAAAACGCTACAATATGGCGTGACTCTCGCGCAAGAGTCGGCGGCCACCGTCCACACATTCCGCGGTTCCGTGTGGCATGTTTGGAGCAGCGTCACGCGCCCGCAATCTCACGGACCGGCGGGGATGCGGATCGGACGACGCGTAGTTGACTCCGAGCGCCGCCAGCATACAATAGGTGCACGTGCCGCCTTGAAAAGGCGGCACATTTTGTTTTCCAGGGTGGGGTCCCTGATGCGCGATGACGCCGCATGGCGCGTGTCTCGGCCAGCCCGTCAGCTCATGTGATTGCCATGACAAGTGTTGCTGCTACGCATCTCCTCCCCGTATTCGCCCGGGTCGATCTTTCGTTCGAGCGCGGCGAAGGCGCGTGGCTGATCGCGACCAATGGCGATCGCTATCTCGACTTCACCTCCGGCGTTGCCGTCAATTCGCTCGGCCATGCGCATCCGCATCTGGTGAAGGCGCTGCAGGAGCAGGCCACCAAGCTCTGGCACATGTCGAACCTGTTCAAGAGCCCGGACGGTGAGCGCCTCGCCGCACGGCTTTGCGAGCAGAGCTTCGCCGACTACGTCTTCTTCGCCAATTCGGGCGCCGAGGCGATGGAAGGCGCGATCAAGATCACGCGCAAATATCACGCCGCCAAGGGCCATCCCGAACGTTACCGTATCATTACGTTCGAAGGCGCGTTCCACGGCCGCACTCTGGCGACGCTGGCTGCGACTGGTTCCGCGAAATATCTCGAAGGCTTCGGCCCCCCGATGGACGGCTTCGACCAGGTTCCGCTTGGCGACCTCGAAGCTGTGAAGAAGGCGATCGGCCCGCACACCGCCGGCATCCTGATCGAGCCGGTGCAGGGCGAGGGCGGCGTGCGCACCGCGCCGCTGACCTTCTACAAGGCGCTGCGCCAGCTCTGCGACGACAACGGTCTCCTGCTTGTCGTCGACGAGGTTCAGACCGGCATGGGCCGCACCGGCGACCTGTTCGCGCATCGCTGGCTCGGCGTGACTCCTGATGTCATGTCGCTGGCCAAGGCACTCGGCGGCGGCTTCCCGATCGGCGCGGTTCTCGCGACCGCCGAAGCCGCCTCCGGCATGACGCCCGGCTCGCACGGCTCGACCTTCGGCGGCAATCCGTTGGCGGTGTCCGCGGCCAATGCCGTGCTCGACGTGATGCTGGCGCCCGGCTTCTTCGATCATGTCCGCAGGATGTCGCTTCTCTTGAAGCAGAAGCTCGCCTCGGTGGTCGATCGTCATCCGGATGTCATTTCGGAGATCCGCGGCGAAGGCCTGCTGATCGGCATCAAGGCGGTGGTCCCCTCGGGCGATCTGGTGGCGGCGCTGCGCGATCAGAAGCTGCTCACGGTCGGCGCCGGCGACAACGTCGTGCGCTTCCTGCCGCCGCTGATCGTCACTGAATCGGAAATCGAACAATCGGTCGAGATGCTCGATCGCGCCTGCACGGCGCTGTCGGGCGGCCCTGCAAAGCAGGCGGCCTTATCATGAGCAAGACCATGGGCAATACGCCGCGCCATTTCCTCGATCTCACCGAGATGCCGGTCGAGGAGCTGCGCAACATGCTGGCGCTGTCCAGCGCCATGAAGAAGACCTTGAAGTCGCGCGAGCCGGCGAAGAAGCCGCTTGAGGGCAAGGTTCTGGCGATGATCTTCGACAAGCCGTCGACCCGCACCCGCGTATCATTCGACGTCGGCATGCGCCAGCTCGGCGGCGAGGCGATCATGCTGACCGGCACCGAGATGCAGCTCGGCCGCGGCGAGACCATCGCCGATACCGCCCGCGTGCTGTCGCGCTATGTCGACGCGATCATGATCCGCATTCTCAGCCACGAGGCGCTGCTCGAGCTCGCGGCCCACGCCACCGTGCCGGTCATCAACGGTCTGACGCGACGCTCGCATCCGTGCCAGGTGATGGCCGACGTGATGACCTTCGAGGAGCATCGCGGCTCGATCGAGGGCCGCACCGTGGCCTGGACCGGCGATGACAACAACGTGCTGGCCTCCTGGGCGCACGCCGCCGAGCGTTTCAAGTTCCGCCTCAACATCGCCACCCCGCCGCAGTTGTCGCCGGGCAAGCCGATGAAGGACTTTATCCGCACCGCCAAGGCGGACATTCATCTCGGCCACGATCCCGAGGTCGCCGTCGCCAACGCCGATTGCGTCGTCACCGATACCTGGGTGTCGATGGGCGACAAGGACGGCGAGCACCGTCACAATCTGCTGAAGCCCTATCAGGTCAATTCCAAGCTGATGTCGCTGGCCAAGCCCGAGGCCATCTTCATGCACTGCCTGCCCGCCCATCGCGGCGAGGAGGTCACCGACGAGGTCATCGACGGCCCGCAGTCGGTGGTGTTCGACGAAGCCGAGAACCGCCTCCACGCGCAAAAGGGCATCCTGGCCTGGTGCTTCGGCGAGCGGGCGTAGGCGCTGATACATAGGACGTACATTCGTTGCCCCCTCGTCTTGAAGGCGGCGGGATGTTCAGCATTGCTGCCGTGGGCTGACAGCTCGTTCGATGGCAGTAGGGCCTCACCAGGGCGAGTGCGTCGCGGGCGACGCACGAGATCTCTTCCCTTCCCGCCGGGACAATGGCGATCGCACAGGCCGCCAAGCGCAGCATCATCTGCCGCCTGTCCCGGACCGATGACGGCCGTCGACCGTCAATGCGCCTCGTCCCAATTGTCGGCGGCGCGGGCGTCGACGTGCAACGGCACGGACAGCAGCACGGCCGGGAACGGTGCGTCCTGCATCACATGCTGCACGACCGGCAAGGTTGCCGCGACCTCGTCGTCGGGGACCTCGAAGATCAGTTCGTCGTGCACCTGCAGCAGCATCTGTGCGGAGAGCTTCTTCGCAGCCAGCGCGTCCTCGACGCGCGTCATGGCGCGGCGGATGATGTCGGCGGCGGTGCCCTGCAGCCGCGCGTTGATCGCGGCGCGCTCGTTGAAGGCGCGCACGGAGGCGTTGGACGCCTTGATCTCGGGGTAATGACATTTGCGGCCGAACAGCGTGGTGACATAGCCGTGCTTGCGGCAGAACTCGCGGGTCTCATCCATGTAGGCGCGGATGCCGGGGAAGCGCTCGAAATAGCGCTTGATGTAGGCCCCGGCCTCCTCGCGGGCGATGCCGAGCTGGTTGGCGAGGCCGAACGCCGAGATGCCGTAGATGATGCCGAAATTGATCGCCTTGGCGCGGCGGCGCACCTCGCTCGGCATGTCCTTGATCGGCACGCCGAACATTTCGGAGGCCGTCATCGCGTGAATGTCGAGCCCGTCCTGGAACGCCTGCTTCAGCACGGGAATATTCGCGATCTCCGCGAGCAGGCGCAGTTCGATCTGCGAATAGTCCGCCGACACCAGTTTGTGACCGGGCGACGCGATGAACGCGCGTCGGATCTTGCGGCCGTCCTCGGTCCTGACAGGGATGTTCTGCAGGTTCGGCTCGTTCGACGACAGCCGCCCCGTGGTGGTCGCGGCCAGCGCGTAGGTCGTGTGCACGCGATGGGTCTGCGGGTTGACATAGGTCGGCAGCGCATCGGTGTAGGTCGATTTCAGCTTCGAGACCTGGCGCCACTCGAGAATCTTCTTCGCGAAGTCATGGCCCTGCTCGGCGAGGTCGTCGAGGATCGAGGCGGAGGTCGACCAGGCGCCGGTCTTGGTCTTGGTGCCGCCGGGAATGCCCATCTTGCCGAACAGGATATCGCCGATCTGCTTCGGGCTGCCGACATTGATCGGCTCGCCGGCCAGCTCCTGCAGTTCGGCCTCGACCCGCGCCGCGGTCTGGGCGAAGTCGCCGGACAGCCGCGACAGCACCTGCCGGTCGATCGAGATGCCCCTGCGCTCCATGCGGGCGAGCACGGTCACCAGCGGCCGCTCCAGCGTCTCATAGACCGCGGTCATGCGCTCGGCCACCAGCCGCGGCTTCAGCACGCGCCAGAGACGATGGATGACGTCGGCGGCTTCGGCCGAATGCGCCGTCGCGCGGTCGATCGCGACCTGCTCGAAGGTCAGCTTGTTGCGGCCGCTGCCGATCAGCTCGCCTTCACTGATCATGGCGTGGCCGAGCACGTGCTCGGACAGCGAATCGAGCTTCTGCGAGCCGCGTCCGGCATCGAGCGCGTAGCTCATCAGCTGGACATCGTCGGTATTGACCAGGGTGATGCCGGCCTGCGCCAGCATCACGGCCGTGAACTTGATGTTGAAGCCGATCTTGAGGATCCCTGCGGATTCCAGGATGGGCTTCAAAGCATCGAGCGCGTCGCTGTATTTGATCTGGCCGGGCGCGAGACCGGCATCGAACAGTCCGCCGCCGTCGCCGGCCTGGCGATGTGCCAGCGGGATGTAGCAGGCGTCGTTCGGCGCCAGCGCCAGCGAAATGCCGCACAGAGTGGCCTGCATCGGATCGATCGAGCTGGCCTTGATGTCGATGGTGACCCGGCCAAAGTCATGCACGCGCGAGAGCCAGGCGTTCAGCTCGGTCAGGCTGCCCAGCGTCTGATACTTGTCACGATCGATCCGAGCGCTCTTCGCAGCCTCGGCCCTGGACTCGGCGAGGCTGGCGGGCGTGCCCTTGCTCATCGCCGATTTGTCGGTGCGCGGATCGCCGCTCCGAGGTGCGGCGGGCGCCGGCTTGCTCGGTGCGCGCCCTTCCCCGCTTGTGGGGGAGGGCGGGGTGGAGGCCGCGGCTGGGCTCGATCCACTCTTCAGATGCTCATCCGCCGACACGTCGGCTGGATCGATATGCGAATACTCCGCCACACGCCGCGTCAGCGTGGTGAACTCCATCGCCTTGAGGAAGGCGATCAGCTTGCGCGGGTCGGGCTCATGCACTGCGAGGTCGTCGAGCGGCACCTCGAGCGCGACCTTGTCGTCGAGCAGCACCAGCTGGCGCGAGATCCGCGCCTTCTCGGCATTCTCGATCAGCGCCTCGCGCCGCTTCGGCTGCTTGATCTCGCCCGCGCGGCTCAGCAGGCTTTCGAGATCGCCATAGTCGTTGATGAGCTGGGCGGCTGTCTTGATGCCGATGCCCGGCACACCCGGCACGTTGTCGGTGGAATCGCCGGCCAGCGCCTGGACTTCGACGACCTTCTCCGGCGGCACACCGAACTTCTCGATCACCTCGGCGATGCCGATGCGGCGGTCCTTCATCGTGTCGTACATCGTGACGCAGTCGTTGACGAGCTGCATCAGGTCCTTGTCGGAGGACACGATCGTGGTGGTGGCGCCGCGCTCGCAGGCGAGCCTTGCATAGGTCGCGATCAGATCGTCGGCCTCGAAGCCGCCCTGTTCCAGGCACGGCAGGTCGAAGGCGTGCACGGCTTCGCGGATCAGCGCGAACTGCGGGATCAGGTCATCCGGCGCCGGCGGCCGGTGCGCCTTGTAGTCGCCATAGATCTTGTTGCGGAACGTAACCTCGGACTTGTCGAACACGATGGCCAGGTGCGTCGGCCGGTCGGACTCGGGCATGTCGCGCAGCAGCTTCCACAGCATGTTGCAGAAGCCGAGAACTGCGTTGACCTGCAGCCCGTCGGATTTGCGGTTCAGCGGCGGCAGCGCGTGATAGGCGCGGAAGATGTAGGACGAGCCGTCGACCAGGAACACGTGGTCGCCCTTGCTCGCGCTCTTGGCGGCAGCAGGCACAGGGGCGGCGGGGCTGGTAACGACGGCTTTCTCGGGGGCTTTGGGCATGGGCGCAATGTAGGGATTTTCGCTCATATTGACAGCCGTGCCGACGACGTGCGCACCGGATTTTTCCACCCCTCAGTTCGGCCGAGTGCAGCGGATCAGGAAGTCCATGACGGCCCGAATGAGGGGCGTGCGCCTGAGGTCGCGGTGAACGACGAGCCAGATATCGCGGTTGACGCCCTCGTGACCCTGGTCCAGGCGGACGAGGCCGGGATCATCGTCCCCCAAAAAATGCGGCAGGGCGGCGATGCCGAGGCCCGCTCGCGCCGCTGCGGCTTGACTCTCGAGATCGCCCGTCTGGAACACGATCGCGCGTGGGCCGGCGACGCCTTTCAACCATTGCTGCTGGGGCGCCGAGTCCATGCTGGCATCATAGGCGATGAAGCCGAACGAATGTTGCGGCGTCTCCTTGAGATAGCGAGGCGCGCCATAGAGGCTGAAACCGAAGCGGCCGACCTTGCGTGCGATCAGGCCGGGTTCGTCGGGACGCGACAGCCGCAGGGCAATGTCGGCTTCCCGGCGGTTGAGCGATGCGATGCGCTTCTCGCCGATCAGCTTGATGGTGATGGCGGGATGCTGACGGTGGAGTTCGACCAGACGTGGCGCGATCATCCTGTTGGCAAGCGTCGGCGGCGCACTGATCGAGACCTCGCCCGCCAGGCCCGGACGCGATGCGACCACGGCGCGTTCGATCGCGAAGGCGGCCTGCTCCATCGGACTGGCGGCGGCGGCAAGGTGGCGGCCGTCCTCGGTCAGCGCATAGGTCCGCGCGCGCCTGTCGACCAGCTTCAATCTCGTGGCGCGCTCCAGTGCCGCGACGCGGCGCGCGACCGTAACATGATCAACGCCGAGGGCGCGTGCGGCTGCCGACAGCGTGCCTTCACGGGCGAGCATCAGGAAGTGATGGAGGTCGGTCCAGTCGATCTGCATGTTTAAATAATCACAATGGTCGAGACGAGATGGGCAATTCCGCAGACCAACAACGCTGACCATAATCTCTCGATGCAAGCAAGATGCAGGGAGGCCGAGATGGCCGTTGTCGTTCGAGTGAAGGCGCCGGGCGGCGCAGCAAATCTGATGCTGGAAACCGTCGAGCTGCCGGCGCCGCGGCCGGGTGAGATCCGTCTGCGCCAGATCGCGATCGGTGTGAACTTCATCGACATCTATCAGCGCAGCGGTCTGTACCCGCTTCCGGACGGCGTTCCCGGTGTCGAAGGCGCGGGCGTCGTGACGGCGACAGGCGCCGATGTGACCGGCCTGTCCGTCGGGGACCGGGTTGCCTATGCCGGGGCGCCGGTGGGCGCCTATGCATCCGAGCGAAATCTGCCGGCCTGGCGTGCGATGCCGCTGCCCGACGCCGTTTCGGAAGCGTGCGCGGCATCGACCTTGCTGAAGGGCATCACCGCCGCGATGCTGCTCGGTCGAACCTATGTCGTCGGACCCGGAACGACGCTGTTGGTGCACAGTGCCGCCGGTGGGCTCGGCCAGGTGCTGACGCGGCTAGCCCACCTGCGTGGCGCGACCGTCATCGGCACGGTGAGTTCGGAAGCCAAGGCCGAACTCGCGCGCGCCGCTGGTGCGCATCATCTGATCGTCGGGCGAGACACGGACTTCGCTGCTGCCGTCAGGGAACTGACCGGTGGGCGCGGCGTCGACGTGGCCTATGACGGCGTCGGTGGCGGCACACTGGCGCGGACGCTCGCCTGCGTCAGGCCGTTTGGGACGGTCGCCAGCATCGGCCAGTCTGCCGGCCCGATCCCGGAGATTGCCGTCGAAGATCTCGGGCCGCGGCGTAGCCTGTCTTTGGCACGCCCAAGCGTGATGGCCCATGTGAACGATGTCGCTGACTATCGCAGGGACGCCGAGATCGTTCTCGCCGCGCTTGCCGATGGCCAGCTCGGCGGTGGTGGCACCGCCTATCCGCTCGCGCAGGCCGTCCAGGCCCACATCGATCTCGAAAGCGGCCGCAGTCGTGGCGCGCTGTATCTGGTGCCGTGATGGCCGCGCTATTCGGCCGGCTGCAACACGGCCTTCGGCTTCGGCGGCGCGATCCAGAAGGCGATGGGGCGCTCGAACAGGAAGCGGGCGCCGACGCGCAGCGCCAGGCGCCAGATCACGAGCGCGCCGAGGACGCCGGCGATGGTCACGAGCAAAGAGATGGTCCCGATGTCGGTGATCACGCCGGTCTTGAGCAGCACCGTGCGGGTTGCCGCCATCGGCAGGAAGAACGCCAGATAGATCACGATCGAATGCTCGCCGCAGAAGCGCAGCGCATTGAGAAGCTGGGCACGTGCCAGCAGCGTGCCGGCGATGATGATCGCGACCGCGCCGGCGTAGCCGAGGAGCAGCGAGACGGCGGGCCATTCGCTGACGCCGAGATCGACCAGGCCCTGGTTGATCACGGCCCAGGCGAGCAGTCCGATAATGGCGAGCGCGGGCCTCGCCCGCGCCCGATCGGACAGCGCAAAAATGGAGGTCGCGAACAGATAGCCGGAGTAGATGTAGACGAAGCGCGCGCAGAACTCGTCGATCACGGTCCAGCCGGTGACGATATGTGACATTTCGAGCCCCGCTGCGACACCCCAGATCACGGGCGCCGGCAGCTTTCGTGTCAGCTTGATGACGACGAAGAAGATCGGCAGCAGGTAGATGAACCATAGCGTGCCGAACGGCTCGATGAAGGACTCGAGATAGAGATAGCCGGCATGCTGCCAGCCGCCGGCGGCGGCAAAGCCGGGAGCCTTGAAGCCGAACTGGATCGTCACCCACAGCACATAGAAGTAGGCGAAATGCACCACCTTGCGGTCGAGATAGGTGCGCCAGTCGCGGTCGATTACCAGCGGCAGGAACAGTCCCGAGATCAGGAAGAAATCCGGCATCCGGAACGGCTTGGCGAAAGCGACGACGGCGTGCATGAAGCCGGTCTCGCCGGCCGCGAGCTCGACGCCCAGCACCGAGTGCATCATCACGACCATGATGATGCAGATACCCTTGGCGTAGTCGACCCAGTCGATGCGTGCCTCGGTTCCGGCCGTTTTCGGCGTGCCATTTGCGGTCATGCTGTCCCTCTTTGGCGCGGAGCTGCCGCATCTTCAGGCAGAGCCGTTAATACTCCTTCTTGTCATCCAAACGTCATGCCGTTTTCTAAATTCCCCTTGGACCGCAAATGGTTTAAGACGCCAAAGTATTAACCACGAAGGATGGATTTCGATGCGAATTGCGATGATCGGCACGGGCTATGTGGGGCTGGTGTCCGGTGCCTGCTTTGCCGATTTCGGTCACCAGGTCACCTGCGTGGACAAGGACGACAGCAAGATCGCTGCGCTCCATCGCGGAGAAATCCCGATCTTCGAACCCGGGCTGGATGCGCTGGTCGCGGCCAATGTGAAGGCCAAGCGGCTCGATTTCACCACCGATCTCAAGCAGCCGGTCGCGGAAGCCGACGCCGTGTTCATCGCTGTCGGCACGCCGTCACGGCGCGGCGACGGTCATGCCGACCTCACCTATGTCTACGCCGCCGCGCGCGAGATCGCGGCGTCGCTGACCGGCTTCACGGTTGTCGTGACCAAGTCGACCGTGCCGGTCGGCACCGGTGACGAAGTCGAGCGCATCATCCGCGAGACCAATCCTTCGGCCGACGTCGTCGTCGCCTCCAATCCGGAATTCCTGCGCGAGGGCGCGGCGATCCGTGATTTCAAATGGCCTGATCGTATCGTGGTCGGCACCTCCGACGAGCGCGGCCGCAAGGTGCTCGGCGACATCTACCGGCCGCTGTCGTTGAACCAGGCGCCGATGATGTACACCGAGCGCCGCACCGCGGAGCTGATCAAATACGCCGCCAATGCATTCCTCGCGACCAAGATCACCTTCATCAACGAGGTGGCCGATCTCGCCGAGAAGGTCGGCGCCGACGTGCAGGAGGTGGCGCGCGGCATCGGCCTCGACAATCGCATCGGCGCGAAGTTCCTGCATGCCGGTCCGGGCTTCGGTGGCTCGTGCTTCCCGAAGGATACGCGCGCGCTGATCAAGATCGCGCAGGACTACGACACGCAGCTGCGCATCGTCGAATCGGTGCTCGCCGTCAACGACAACCGCAAGCGTGCGATGGCGCGCAAGGTGGCGCATGCCGTCGGCGGCAGCCTGCGCGGCAAGACGGTCGCGGTGCTCGGCCTCACCTTCAAGCCGGAAACCGACGACATGCGCGAGGCGCCGTCGATTCCGCTGGTGACCGGGCTGCTCGACATGGGCGCCAAGGTGCGCGCGCATGATCCGGTCGGCATCGAGCAGGCCAAGAAGGAGCTGCCGGAGATCGCCTATTTCGACGATCCGTATGAATGCGCGACCGGTGCCGATGCCATGGTGCTGGTGACGGAGTGGGTGCAGTACCGCGCCATGGATCTCGATCGCCTCAAGGAGGTGATGGCCCATCCGGTCGTCGTCGACCTGCGCAACGTCTACCGGCCCGAGGAGATGGCCGCGCACGGCTTCGTCTATGAGAGCGTGGGGCGGCCGGGCGTGAAGGGAAGCTGACACCTTGTTGTCATCCCCCGCGCAGGCGGAGTATCCAGGGCGCCCGATCTTCGTGATCCGCGAGGTCTGCGTCTACTGGGTCACCCGCCTTCGCGGGTGACGACGGGTTAGGATATTGCCCCTTCGCTTCGATACGCCGCTACCCATCGATGCCGTGCTGGAGGAACTGTCCGGCACGCTCGAACGCAGCAACACCGCCGTGCTGGTGGCGCCCCCGGGGGCCGGCAAGACGACGCGGGTGCCGCTGGCGCTACGCGATGCGCCGTGGGTCGGGAACAAGAAGATCATCGTGCTGGAGCCGCGCCGGATCGCGGCCCGCGCCAGCGCCGAGCGGATGGCGAAATCGCTCGGCGATCGCGCCGGCGACACCGTCGGCTACCGCGTCCGCTTCGGCTCGAAGATTTCGCGCGCGACCCGTATCGAGGTCGTCACCGAAGGCATCTTCACGCGCCAGATCCTGGATGATCCCGAGCTGACCGGCGTCGCCGCCGTGCTGTTCGACGAATTCCACGAGCGCTCGCTGGATGCCGATCTCGGCCTTGCCTTGGCGCGCGATGCGCAGCAGGGGCTGCGCGAGGATCTCCGCATCCTGGTGATGTCGGCGACGCTCGACGGCGCCCGGGTCGCCAAGCTGCTCGGCGATGCGCCGGTGGTGGAGAGCGAAGGCCGCGCTTTTCCGGTCGAGACGCGCTATGTCGGCCGCAAGCCGGATGCGCCGGTCGAGCGGCAGATGGCCGAGACGATCGCGAGCGCGCTGCGCGCCGATGCCGGCTCGGTGCTGGCGTTCCTGCCGGGCGCGGCCGAGATCCGCCGCACCCAGACCATGCTGGCCGAGCGCGTCCATGATGCTGGAATCGAGATCGTGCCGCTGTTCGGCGCCCTCGATGCCGCGGTCCAGGACCGTGCGATCTCACCGGCGCCCAAGGGCAGCCGCAAGGTCGTGCTGGCGACGTCGATCGCCGAGACGTCGCTGACCATCGAGGGCGTCCGCATCGTGGTCGATTCCGGTCTCGCCCGCGTGCCGCGCTACGAGCCGGACATCGGCTTGACCCGGCTCGAGACGGTGCGCGCCTCGCGCGCCGCCGTCGACCAGCGCCGCGGCCGCGCCGGCCGCACCGAGCCGGGCGTCTGCTACCGTCTCTGGGACGAGCCGCAGACGTCGTCGCTCCCAGCCTATACGCAGCCGGAGATCCTCAGCGCCGATCTGTCATCCCTGGTGCTCGACCTCGCGCAATGGGGCGTCAGCGATCCCGCCACGCTCAGCTTCCTCGATCCGCCGCCGCTGCCGGCCTGGAAGGAGGCCCGCGATCTGCTGACCGAGCTCGGCGCACTCGATGCTGACGGCCGCCTGACGGACGAGGGCCGGCGGCTACGGGCGCTGGCGCTGCCGCCGCGGCTCGCCCGCATGATCGTCGATGCAGCCGATCATGGTGCGGCCCTGGAGGCCGCCGACATCGCGGCCATCCTGACCGAGCGAGGGCTCGGCGGCGACAGCGTCGATCTCGAGGTCAGGCTCGATCAGTTCCGCCGCGACCGCTCGCAACGGGCGCAGAGCGCGCGTGACATGGCGCGGCGCTGGGCGCAGCAGGTCGGCACATCGTCGTCATCGCAAGGGGCAGGGGACCTGACCACCGGGCTGATGCTCGCCTTCGCCTTCCCCGACCGGGTCGCGCGCAACCGCGGCAATGGCAGCTTCGTGCTCGCCAATGGCCGCGGCGCCGCCGTCGAGCAGACCTCCTCGCTGGCGCGCGTGCCCTATATCGCGGTCGGCGAACTGACCGGGACGGCCGCCAGCGGCCGCATCCTGCTCGCGGCGCCGCTCGCGATCGACGACATCGAGCGCCACTTCGCCGCTCATATCGAGGCCAAGGATGAGGTCAGCTTCGACCCGAACGCGATGGCCCTGCGGGCGCGCCGCAGGCGCAAGCTGCACGCGATCACAATGGCCGATGCGCCGGTTGCGCTAACGCCGTCCGAGGACACCGCGCGCATCTTCGCCGAGGGGATCTGCGCCGCGGGCCTCGACCGGCTGCCCTGGTCGAAGGCCGCCAGGCAATGGCGCGACCGGGTCACCTTCCTGCGCAAGGCGGAAGGGGACAGCTGGCCGGATCTGTCGGATGCGGGCCTCGCCGAGCGGCGCGAGGACTGGCTGGTGCCGCTGCTCGCCGACAAGACCTCGCTCAAGGATGTCTCGCCCGGCGACGTCTCGGACGCCGTGATGGCGCTGTTGCCCTGGGATCTGCGCGCCCGGCTCGATCGCGAGGCACCGACCCATTTCGAGGCACCGACCGGCACCATGCTCGCGATCGATTACGAGGCCGAGCAGGGGCCGACCATCGCCGTACGCCTGCAGGAGCTGTTCGGGCTGAATGTCCACCCGTCGATCGCGAAGGGAAAAGTGCCGTTGGTGCTGGAGCTGCTGTCGCCGGCCCAGCGGCCGGTGCAGGTGACGCGCGACCTGCCGGGCTTCTGGCGCGGCTCCTATGCGGCCGTCCGCACTGACCTGCGCGGCCGCTATCCGCGCCATCCCTGGCCGGAGGATCCGGCCCGGGCCGAGCCGACCCGGCGGGCGAAGCCGCGCGGGACCTAGCTCAGGCAAATTATACCGTCCGCAAGGCCGTCATTAACGCTTCGCTCATCGTTTTCGTCAAAATGACGGAGGCAGCCGCTCCGCTTCAGTCGCCCGTCAGCGGCTTTCATGGTCAAGTCGGTTGCGGGGTAAAGTCGGGCGTTGCGTAATGCGTAACATAATGATCTTCGCGGCCGTTCTCGTCGGCCTCGGCACCTTCATGGCGCAACTGGCCGATCGCCTGACGCCGGCCCCGGCGTCCGCGACGACGTCGGTGCGGAGCGCGACGGTGGATAGCGCGGCCGCAGGACAGCGCAGCCTCAACATCCCGACCGACCGCCGCGGCCATTTCCGCGCCGATGGCCGCATCGATGGCCAGCGCATCAGCTTCATGATCGACACCGGCGCCTCGATGGTGGCGCTCAACGAAAGCTCGGCCGCCCGCTTCGGCCTGCGCCCTGCGCGCAGCGAGTACACCGCGAACGTGACGACGGCGAACGGGACCGTGAAGGCGGCGCGGGCGAGGCTCGCGCTGGTCGAGCTTGGCGAGCTCACCGTGCGTGACGTCGATGCGCTGGTGCTGCCCGACACGGCGCTGTCGGAGAACCTGCTCGGCCTGTCGTTCCTGTCCAAGCTGAAGCGCTTCGCCTACGCCAACGGCCAGATGGTCCTGGAGCAGTAGACTGCGCCCTGGCGGGGACTTGCTCCATCCCTCGCCCGCCCCCTATACCGTTAGGCGGCCGGTCCTGAGCTGCAGTGATCGGATGGTTGTCTCATGACCGGCCTGACGGGCGGTCCTGCCTGATTGTTGCCTGCATTCATCGGCCTTCTGCCATTGTCATATGACGTCGTGCGGCGCATGGCTGCATTCTTCCATTGATGCCGATATTCCGAGGCCCCTCCTGATGTTTCCCAAGCCGAAGCCCGTTCTGTTTCCCAATACCTACGCCTTCGAATCCGAGCCGATGGTGAAGCCGACAGGCTTCCGCGAATATGACGCGCGCTGGCTGTTCAACAAGGAGATCAACCTGATGGGGGTTCAGGCGCTCGGCATGGGGCTGGGCGCGCTGATCGCCGAACGCGGCGTGAAGCAGGAGATCGTGACCGGCCACGACTTCCGCGGCTACTCCGCCTCGATCAAATACGCGCTGATCTCGGGCCTGATGGCCGCCGGCTGCAAGGTGCACGACATCGGCCTCGCCGTGACGCCGATGGCCTATTTCGCGCAGTTCGATCTCGACGTGCCCTGCGTGGCGATGGTGACGGCCTCGCACAACGACAATGGCTGGACAGGCGTCAAGATGGGGGCCAACCGTCCGTTGACCTTCGGCCCTGAGGAGATGACCCGGCTCAAGGAGATCGTGCTCAACGCCGAGTTCAAGAACGGCAGCGGCGGCTCCTATCAGTTCCATGAGAATTATCCGGCGCGCTACATCGCCGACCTCACCAACCGTCCCAAGCTGAAGCGCCGGCTCAAGGTGGTCGCGGCCTGCGGCAACGGCACCGCTGGCGCGTTCGCGCCTGACGTGCTGGAGGCGATCGGCTGCGAGGTGATCCCGCTCGACACCGAGCTCGATCACACCTTCCCGAAATACAATCCGAACCCCGAAGACATGGAGATGCTGCACGCCATCCGTGACGCCGTGCTCGCGCACAAGGCCGACGTCGGCCTCGGCTTCGATGGCGACGGCGACCGCTGCGGCGTGGTCGACAACACCGGCGAGGAGATTTTCGCCGATAAGGTTGGCGTGATGCTGGCGCGTGACATGTCGGCGATCCACAAGGACGCGCAGTTCGTCGTCGACGTGAAATCGACCGGCCTGTTCATGACCGACCCGGTACTGCAGGCGCAAGGCGCGCGGACCGCCTATTGGAAGACCGGCCATTCCTACATGAAGCGCCGGACCAACGAGCTCGGCGCGCTCGCCGGCTTCGAGAAGTCAGGCCACTTCTTCTTCAACCGTCCCTTCGGCCGCGGCTATGACGACGGTCTGGTCTCGGCGATCGCGATCTGCGAGATGCTCGATCGCGCGCCTGAGAAGTCGATGGCCGACCTGAAGAACGCGCTGCCCAAGACCTGGTCGTCGCCGACGATGTCGCCGCATTGTGGCGACGAGGTCAAATACGGCGTCGTCGATGCCGTGGTGAAGCACTTCCAGGCCCTGCAGCAGCAGGGCGGCAAGGTGGCCGGACAGCCGATCCGCGATCTCGTCACGGTGAATGGCGTCCGCGTCACGGTCGAGGACGGCAGCTGGGGCCTGGTGCGGGCGTCATCGAACAAGCCGGAACTCGTGGTCGTGGTCGAGAGCCCGGTGTCCGACCGCCGCATGCACGACATGTTCGACGCGGTCAACGCGGTGCTGCGGACGCATCCCGAGGTCGGCGCCTACAACCAGACGATCTGACGCGAGCTCAGACCGGCGGCACCGGCAGTGCCGTCACCGACTTGATCTTCTCCATGGCGAAGCGCGAGGTCACGTTCTTGAGCGGCACCGCGCTGATCAGCTTCTTGTAGAAGACGTCGTAGCTCTGCATGTCCGCGACCACCACACGCAGCATGTAGTCGACGTCGCCGGCCATCCGGTAGAACTCCATCACCTCGGGCATCGAGCTGACGGCCTCGGCGAATTTCCTCAGCCAGGCCTCGGAATGGTCGGCGCTCTCCACCGACACGAACACGGAGATGCCCAGCCCGATCTTGTTCTGGTCGACCAGCGCGACGCGGCGCAGGATGACGCCGTCGGCCTCCAGCCGCTGGATGCGCTTCCAGCACGGTGTCGACGACAGGCCGACCCGGTCGCCGATCTCGGCGACCGACAGGGAGGCATCCTCCTGCAGGACCATCAGGATCTTGCGGTCGATGGCGTCGAGCCGGCGGTTGGCTTCGGGGCCCTGGGCGGTGACATCGGTCATGGAGAAATTTGTTCCATATGAAGGTCAAGAAACCCTCATATAGAGAAAATCGTTCCAAGGCAAGAAAGCGACGTTCAGCCTTTCCGGGCAAACCTTTGGAAAGGCTTGAATGAGGTGTTTTAATACCCCTGGTCGCTTTCCTTCAGCCAGCGGCCGACCAAGTGATGAGCAATGGCGAAGGGATGCGGTCCGGCCAGCCCTTCGGGATGCTGCCGCAGCAGCATCTGCCGGGCCTCGTCGCGGGTGAACCAGCGCGCATCCTCGAGCTCGGTCCGGTCGATGACGATGTCCTCGTTCAGCGCCCGCGCGCTGCAGCCGATCATCAGCGACGACGGATACGGCCAGGGCTGGGTCATGTAGTAGGCGACATCGGTGCAGCGGATGCCGGATTCCTCGAACACCTCGCGGCGAACGGCGTCCTCGATCGTCTCCGCCGCCTCGACGAAGCCGGCCAGGCACGAATACATCCCGGCCGGAAACTGCTTCTGCCGGCCGAGCAGGCACTTGTCGCCGGAGGCGACCAGCGAGATCACCACCGGGTCGGTGCGCGGGAAATGCTCGGTCTTGCAGCTCGGGCATTCGCGCTTCCAGCCGCCCTCGCGCATCGCGGTCTTGGTGCCGCAATTGGCGCAGAAGCCGTGGCGCTGATGCCAGGAGACCATGGACTTGGCCATCGCGATGGTCGCCAGCTGGTCCACCGGGATCGCGCCCTGCATCGCCATGCCGCGCAGCTCGGTGACCGAGACGTCCTCGCGGCCGGCGAGCTTCTCGACCGCCGCTGGCGAAATGCCCATGCCGAACACGGCCGCGCCGTCCTGCAGGCCGAGAAAGATCGTCCCTGGATTGGCGCCGAAGCCGAGCGCCTCGTCGATCGACAGCAGCGGACGCAACTGGTCGCCATCACGCTTCAGCACCAGCGAATCGCGGTGAACGACATAGGCGCGCGTCGACGGCTTGCTTTCGAAGGCGAGAAGCTTGTCGTCGTGGAAGCGCAGATGGGCAGCGCGCTCGATCGGATGGCCGACGAAGGCAGGGCTGCCCAGCGGAAACAAGTCGAATGGCGACATTTCTCACCCTAACCAGATCTTGCGCCGGACAGCGCTGATAAAATGCTGCACCTCCTGCGCATCATGCGACAGGGGCGGGGCGACGCCCCACACGGGACGCGGCCAGGCCACGTCGCTCGTGCGGCGTGCGATGATATGAATATGCAGTTGCGGCACCATGTTGCCCAGCGCGGCGACATTGAGCTTGTCGCATTTCGTGATCTCCTTGACCGCCCGCGACACCCGCGTGATCTCGGTCATCAGCTGCGCCTGGGCGACCTCGTCGAGATCGATGATCTCGACCGCGCCTTCCCGTCGCGGCACCAGCAGCAGCCAGGGATAGTTGGCGTCCTTGATCATCAGCACGCGCGACAGCGGCAGGTCGCCGATATCGATCGTGTCTTTCGTCAATTGCGGATGCAGCGACCAGGCGGATTCGGGCATGCGGGCAGGTTCCTGCAGGCGGTCATGCGGGGGGAGTTCGACGGCACCTAAAGCCTTTCCTGGCTGCGGCACAAGCCCGCGGGGTGGCGGGCCGGGCCGGCGAAGCTCGCGCTTGCTTTCCGGACCGTTTGGCCCCAAATAGGCGTCGGGAGATTGGCGGTGGACGAGCCACTCGCCAACCGGGTCAGGTCCGGAAGGAAGCAGCCCTAACGAGGTCCGGATCGGGTCGCTCGTCAGTCTCCTACCTGTTTTCTCGAGCGAATCGCGCACAGATGGCGGGGACCCCGCGCAGGGCGGGCGCTCGACCGCACTCCGGTTGATTGTGTCGAGGCTGATTGCGTCGACGATCGCGATCGATGCCGGCCTGGAATGCTCACTCGCGGATCGCTCGATGACTGACGCTGGCGCCCCACCCGTTCCGCCCGACAGCGCCGACGCTCCCGCCAAGCCCTACCGGGTGCTGGCGCGCAAATACCGCCCCTCCAGCTTCGCGGATCTGATCGGCCAGGAGGCCGTGGTGCGCACCGTCTCGAACGCCTTCGAGACCGGCCGTATTCCGCAGGCCTGGATCCTCACCGGCGTCCGCGGCGTCGGCAAGACAACCACCGCCCGCATCCTGGCCCGTGCCCTGAATTACGAGCTGCCCGACGGCTCGGTGAAGGGGCCGACCATCCACATGCCGGTGCTCGGCACGCATTGCCAGGCGATCATGGAAAGCCGGCACATGGACATCCTCGAGATGGACGCGGCCTCGCATACCGGTGTCGACGATGTCCGCCAGATCAATGACAGCGTCCGCTATGCGCCGGCCAGCGCGCGCTACAAGGTCTACATCATCGACGAAGTCCACATGCTGTCGACGGCGGCGTTCAACGCCTTCCTGAAGACGCTTGAGGAGCCGCCGGAGCACGCCAAGTTCGTGTTCGCCACCACCGAGATCCGCAAGGTTCCGGTGACGGTGCTGTCGCGCTGCCAGCGCTTCGATCTGCGCCGCGTCGAAGCCGACGTGCTGATGAAGCATCTCGCGGGCATCGCGACCAAGGAAGGCGTGACGATCGAGCCCGAAGCGCTCGGCATCATTGCGCGCGCGGCGGAAGGCTCGGTGCGCGACTCGCTGTCACTGCTCGATCAGGCGATCGCGCACAGCGCCGGCGAGGTCCGCGCCGACGATGTCCGGCAGATGCTGGGCCTTGCCGACCGCACCCGCGTCATCGACCTGTTCCATCATCTCGCCAGCGGCGACATCGCCGCCGCCTTCAAGGAATTCCGCGAGCAATACGACGTCGGCGCCGATCCCGTCGTGGTATTGTCTGACCTCGCCGAGTTCGTGAACTTCGTCACCCGCGTGAAGGTCGTGCCGGCGACGGCAGACAACGTTGCCTTCAGCGAGACTGAGCGACTGCGCGCGCGCGATTTCGCCACCAAGCTCTCGATGCGCGTGCTGTCGCGGATGTGGCAGATGCTGCTCAAGGGCATCACGGAGACGCAAGGCGCGACGCGGCCTGCGGCTGCTGCAGAAATGGTGCTGGTGCGCATTGCCTATGCAGCCGATCTGCCGACGCCGGATGAGGCCATCCGCATGATCGAGCAGAACGGCGGGGGATCACCTGTTGTCACCAATGGCGGTGGTGGGCGCCCTGCGCCTGCACCGAGCATGAGTGCGGGAGCTCCGTCGGTGATGACATCTGCGCCGATGCAGGCGCCGCGCGCGCAAGGCCCGACGCTCGCCGCGGTCGGCGGCGGGATGCGTCCGCAGGCAATGTCGTCGCAGCCGTCGCCGTCACAGCAGGAGCAGCCCGCGCTGCGGCTGGGGAGCTTCCAGGAGCTCGTCGCGCTCGCCGGCAAGAATCGCGACCTGATCACCAAGAGCGCGCTCGAGATGGACGTCAGGCTCGTTCGTTTCGAGGAGGGACGGCTCGAGATCGCGCTGGAACGGACGGCGCAGCGCTCGCTTGTCTCGGACCTCGGCCGCAAGCTCGAGGACTGGACCGGCCGGCGCTGGACCGTGATCGTGTCCAACGAGGCTGGACAGCCGACCTTGCGCGAGCAGAACCTGCGCGCCAAGAGCGAGCGCGAGGCGGCCGCAGAGGCCGATCCACGTGTTCAGGAGGTCCTGGCGCGGTTCCCCGGCACCAAGGTGGTCGAAGTGCGCAGGCTCGCCCCCGAGCCGCCCGAATCGGACGCCAGTGCTGTCGAGCCGCCAGACGAGTCCGACGATGATGATGATTTCTAGAGCATGATCCGGAAAAGTGGAAACCGGATTTCCTCGCGACAAACGCCAAAGGCGTTTGCGCGGAGATCATGCTCAACAAGATGAAGGCTGATGATGAGGTGCTCCGATGGCTGACTTTCTCGGCATGATGAAACAGGCGGCGCAACTGCAAACCAAGATGCAGGAGATGCAGGCGGAGCTCGGCAATATCGAGGTCGAAGGCATTTCCGGCGGCGGCCTCGTGGCCGTGCGCATGAGCGCCAAGATGGACGTGAAGGGCATCAAGATCGATCCCTCGCTGCTGAAGCCGGAGGAGGCCGGGATCCTGGAGGATCTGCTGGTGACGGCGCATGGCGATGCGCGCCGCAAGGCGGAAGCCGCGATGCAGGAGAAGATGCAGGCCATCACCGGCAAGCTCGGCCTGCCACCCGGCTTCGGCTTCGGCTAGTCAACGAATGACATTCGTGAACTGATGGCCGTCGCCGGTCCCGAAATCGAGCGCCTGATCCAGCTGCTTGCGCGCCTGCCCGGCCTCGGGCCGCGCTCGGCGCGACGTGCCGCCTTGCACCTGATCAAGAAGCGCGAGGCGCTGATGGTGCCGCTTGCCTCGGCGATGCAGGTCGCGATCGAACGCATCCAGGTCTGCAAGACCTGCGGCAACATCGACACGCAGAGCCCCTGCACGGTGTGCACCGACCCGCGGCGCGATCCGGCGATGATCGTCGTCGTCGCCGATGTCGCCGACCTCTGGGCGCTGGAGCGCGCCAAGGCCAGCAATGGCCGCTATCATGTGCTCGGCGGCACCTTGTCGCCGCTCGACGGTGTCGGGCCGCAGGATCTCACCATCGACGCGCTGGTGCAGCGGGCGCATGCGCCCGAGGTCTCCGAGATCATCCTGGCACTGAACGCGACGGTCGACGGCCAGACCACCGCGCACTACATCACCGACCTCCTGCAGGAGGCGAACGTCAAGGTCACGCGACTGGCCCATGGCGTGCCGGTCGGCGGCGAGCTCGACTATCTCGATGAAGGCACGCTGTCAGCCGCGATGCGGCAGCGGACTTTGTTCTAAGCACAGACGGAAGTGGAATGATGACGAAACGCGGATTCGGCAGACGGCTGGCTTTGGGCGCGATTTGGATGGCGCTCACAGCGCCATCCGTGCTGGCGCAGCAGGGCGAAGCGCCGCAGAAGGCCGGCAAGCTGCTCAATGCCGGCGACGTGCTGTCGGGCGAGTTGAGCGCCCTGAAGGTCAAGGGCGCCAAGCCCGGCCAGCCGTCATCCGCCTATCAGATCACCAGCGAGCCCCGCCGCCTGCCGCCGCCGAGCGGGCTGTGCAATCTCGAGACCGGCCCGGAGACGTTCCAGCTCGTCACCGCCAGCCCTGCCCAGCTCTCGCAGCTGAAGGGTCTGCTGGGCAAGCAGATCGCGGTGAAGGTCGACGAGATCACCTGTGCCCAGGATGCTGGCCAGATCAGCGAGGCTGTGGTGACGAAGTGGAGCCTGGTGAAGCGCTGAACAAGCTCAAAACAGCCTCGTTCAAGTTGCACGCTCCAGGTCTGCCTCCTAGCATGGAAAGTGCCCGGCCATGCCTTGATGGCCGTTTTCGGGGAGGGCGGTGTGCCGTTCATTTTCGACCAGACCGAGATCGAGTGGCCTGAGGATGACTCAGAGCCTCCGGCGCCCCGGGTCAAGGATTTCGTCTACCTGCCGTCGCCGGAGTTCACTGGGATTAAGGAGCCGGTTCGATTCTCTCCCGATCCTCCTGCCGAGGTCGCTGAGCCCGGGCCTCCCGCCGCCAGCGAGCCGATTGCGACAGCCGCGCCGGCCAGGCGAAGCCTCCTGGATCGCCTTTTCAGGCGCGCGCCCAGAAGCGAATCGCCCCAGCCCGATCGCTCAACGCTCGAGGAGCGCAGGCGCCGCGATCAGTTGGAGCGCGACCGGCGGAGACAGCTGCTGCTGAGCACGATGGTGCCGGCGCTGCGGGCCGCTGGCGCGAAGCGTGCCTATTGCCGCTACGATGGCGGAAACGATGAAGGATTTTCTTGGCTTGATCACTACGTCGGTGACAATGGTGATCGTCTCGATCTCGACTTGCTGGCGGTGCGATTGTGGGACGCGGGCCTTCATGGTCAGCTGCGTGCTGCTGGATACGGCAGCCATCTGACGGAGACCTTGAAGAAGCCGCAGGTCCTTGAGCTGAAAAACTTCCTTTCCAGCTGGCTGACCGATGAATGGGCAACGCTGCTTCTCGGGAGAGGATTCGGGACCGGCGAATACACCATGTATGGCGCGTTCTGGGTGGATCTTGAGACATGCACCATCTCGGATGATCGCAACGCCGATCCAGTCGTGGAAAACATCACGATTGCTGATTAGGTCGGTCCATGGCGCATCCCTATCATCACGCCGTCCGATCCGCCCGCCTGTTCGGAGGAGAACCTGCCGACTATCTGGCGATCCACGACTGGTTCGACGAGAGCAAGGCGCATCTGGCTGACGTTCGCCACCGGGCTCTGCGCCACCACAGCGAAGGGATATTCCTGTGCGAGGCGATCTTCGGCGCCACTCTGACCAACAGCATCGGCAAGGTCGTTCCCGTGAGGACGATCGGCGAGCAGCATGTCAAGGACGATCTGGGCTGGATCCCGACCGTCAAGGATTGGCTGCAGCATCTGGAGGTCCAGCCCTGGATGGGACGAACGCCATTCCGTCCGCAGACGGACGAGCGACAGGCTGTCGGCTTATCAACCGACGATCAGAAGCAGGACGAGGCGGCTCCGCAGCGTTGAGCTGCTGATGCGTCAGACCTTGACCGGCCCCAGCTCATCGAAATGCCCGCGCCGCTGTAGCCAGGCGAGCAGCACGAGGCTTGGGATCGCCACCAGCACGCAGATCACGAAGAACGCGGGCCAGCCGGTGGCCTTGGCGACATAGCCCGCTCCCGACGACAGGTAGGTCCGGCCGACGGCGGCGAGCGCTGTCAGCAGCGCATATTGGGTCGCGGTGTGCAGCGGGTTCTTGCACAGCGCGGAGAGGTAGGCGACGAAGATCACGGTGCCGATCGCGCTGGTGAAGTTCTCGGCCGAGATCGCCAGCGCCAGCGCCCATTGGTTGACGCCGACGATGGCGAGCCAGGAGAACGACAGATTGGCGAGCGCCTGCACCACGCCGCCAATCCACAGGCTTGTCGCCAGCGAATAGCGCCGCGCGACGAAGCCGCCGGCAAAACCGCCGGCGAGCGTCGCACCTAAACCGACCCCCTTCACGATCGCGGCGTAGTCGACCTTGGTGAAGCCGAGATCGATCACGAACGGCGCAGTCATCGTGCCGGAGAAGGCATCGGTGAACTTGAACAGCACGACGAAGGCCAGCGCTGCGAGGGCGTCGCGCCGGCCGAGGAACTCGACGAAGGCGCCGGCCGCCGCATGCATCACGCGGGCGAGCGCGGTGTCCGCGCCCATCGCGGCCTCCGCCTGCTGCGACTGTGCCGGCTCGGTCGCCGCGAGGGCCGTGATCGTGCCGATCAGGACCAGACCGGCCATCGCGACATAACCCCACATCCAGGCGGATGAGCGCGCGAAGCCGCTGCTTTCGAACGCACTGACCACCACCAGCGCGCCGGCGGTCGAGACCAGCATGCCGATGCGGTAGGCGGCCACATAGGCGGCCATGCCGGCGGCCTGCTCGCTTTCCGGCAGGCTCTCGACGCGGAAGGCATCGACCACGATGTCCTGGGTCGACGACATCGCCGCCACCAGCAGCGCGGCCAGCGCGACCATGAACGGGCTGCGCGCAGGATCGGTCAGAGCGAGCAGGAGGATGGCACCGATCAGCAGCAGCTGCGCGAACACCAGCCAGCCGCGCCGCCGTCCGAAGGCGCGCGAGAGCAGCGGCACGTGCAGCGCGTCGACCAGCGGCGCCCACAGGAATTTCAGCGTGTACGGCGTGCCGACCAGCGCGAACAGCCCGATCGTGCCGAGGTCGACGCCGAGCTCGCGCATCCAGATCTGCAGGGTCGAGCCCGACAGCGCCAGCGGCAGTCCCGAGGAGAAGCCGAGGAACAGCACCACGAGCACGCGCGGCTGCAGATAAACGGCCATGCTCTCGCGCCAGGTGGGGGCGGGCTTGGCGGCGTCGGGCTTTGGAGCGGCAGCAGTGATCTCGGAAGCGGCGTCAGGTGCGGTCATCAGAACCTGCTAGCAGATTTGCGCAAGAAACGCTCCCCATCTCCACTGTCATCGGCCGCGTGGATGACACCGCAGTTGCCGCGAACCGTATCGGTCCAAAACGCCCCGATCACTCCCCCGCCTGCACGCGCCCCGTCATCGGAAACAAATCCGGTGTCGGGCCGCCGGCCGGCGCAATCCGCGGCGAGTCCACCGGCGCGTCCTGCTTGCTGAAATCGAGCTCCTCGATGCGGGCGGCGCGCTTTTCGATTTTGTCGGCGGAGATGAGGATCTGCCGGATGTCCTCGCCGACGTCGCCAAAATGCTTCTGCAGCTTGAGCACGCGCTCGCGCAGGCGGCCGAGATCGTCGCCGAGATGGATCACTTCGTTGCGGATCTGGTCGGCGGCGTCGCGGATGCGGGCATCCTTCATGATCTGCTGCATGACCTGGATCGCCAGCATCAGGAGCGACGGTGACACCAGCACCACGCGGGCGCGATAGGCCTTCTGGATCACGTCGTCGAAGCCGTCGTGGATCTCGGCATAGACCGATTCCGACGGCACGAACATCAGCGCGGTGTCCTGCGTCTCGCCGACGACCAGATACTTCTCGGCGATGTCGTTGACGTGGCGCAGCACGTCGGAGCGCAGGCGTTGCGCGGCGGCGCGTTTCTCTTCGTCCGTTTCCGCATCATGCAGCGCAGTCACGGCCTCCAACGGAAACTTGGCGTCGATGCACAGCGGCCGCGTGTCGGGCAGGAACACGACGCAGTCGGGCCGCTTGCCGCTGGCGAGCGTGTACTGGAATGCGTAGCTGCCCTTCGGCAGCCCGTCCTGCACGATCGCCTCCATCCGCGCCTGGCCGAACGCGCCGCGCGACTGCTTGTTGGCGAGCACGTCGCGCAAGGTGGTCACCTGCGTCGTCAGCTCGCTGAGATCGCGATGGGCGCTATCGATGATGCCGAGCCGCTCGTGCAGCACACGCAGGGAATCCATGGTGTGGCGCGTGCTCTGCTCCATCGATTGGCCGACGCGATGGGTGACGGCATCGAGCCGCTCGTTGACGCTGCGGGCGAGATCCACCTGGCGCCCGGCGAGCAGCTGCGCCATCGCATCGACCCGGCCGGAGGCCTCGCTCTGGACGCGGATCATTTCGCCGAACCGTTGTTCGAGCTCGCCGGCGCGCATCGCCTGGACGGCGGCGAGCTCGGCGCCGCGCCGGCCGGAGCGGGCCACCGCTGCGGCGATCATGACGAGCAGCAGCAGCACCAGCACGCCGAATCCGATCAATGCGTCGCTGGCGCGGATCGGAAGGTCGCCGATCATGACGATGATGGGATTGAGGGACTGGCTGGCGGTCATCGCCCTCGTCTATCCGATTCGTGCAAGCGCGCGAACGAAGAGAGAACATTTATGGTTAATGGCGAGTAAAGAAACGTGGTTAACGAGACGTTGAAATTCATGGTCAACGAATCCTTAACGGCAAGCCATCACATTGACCGCGCCGGTTCCGCGGCTTAAATCGCGCGCCATGTCCTTAAGAGAAATCATCATCCTGCCGGACAAGCAGCTGCGGCTGGTGTCCAGGCCTGTCGAGAAGGTTACGCCGGAGATCCGGCAGCTGGTCGACGACATGTTCCAGACCATGTACGACGCGCCCGGCATCGGGCTCGCGGCGATCCAGGTCGCGCAGCCGCTGCGCGTCATCACCATGGATCTGGCCAAGCCCGATGCGAACGGGGAAGGCAAGCGCGAGCCGCGCGTCTTCATCAATCCCGAGGTCATCGCCAGGTCCGACGAGCTGTCGGTCTATGAGGAAGGCTGTCTGTCGATCCCCGAATATTATGAGGAGGTCGAACGGCCGGCGCGGGTGCGCGTGCGCTTCACCGATCTCGACGGGGTGGTCCGCGAGGAGGATGCCGAGGGGCTCTACGCCACCTGCATCCAGCATGAGATCGACCATCTCAACGGCGTCCTCTTCATCGACTATCTGTCGAAGCTGAAGCGCGACCGCGTGATGAAGAAGTTCACCAAGGCCGCCAAGCGCGCGGGCGAGTAGTCGACGAACTCTTTCCTCCGTCATGCCCGGGCTTGACCCGGGCATCCACGTCCTGCCTCTCGCGCTGGCATTGAGACGTGGATGGCCGGGACAAGCCCGGCGATGACGCGGAGGGTTGAGGCTTTGCAGGTCTCCGAACAGATGCCGCTTCGCCTGATCTTCATGGGCACGCCGGATTTCGCCGTGCCGACCCTGCTCGAGCTCGCCGGCCACGGCCACGAGATCGCGGCCGTATACACGCGAGCGCCGAAACCCGGCGGCCGGCGGGGCCTTGCGCTGCAGCCGACGCCGATCGAGACCGAGGCGCGCCGGCTCGGCATCCCTGTCTTCACGCCGAAGACGCTGAAGACCGAGGAGGCGCTGGCCGAGTTCCGCGCCCATCAGGCGGATGCCGCCGTCGTCGTCGCCTACGGCATGATCCTGCCGCAGGCGATTCTCGATACGCCCAAGCTCGGCTGCTACAATCTCCACGCCTCGCTGCTGCCGCGCTGGCGCGGTGCCGCGCCGATCAACCGCGCCATCATGGCCGGCGACGCCGAGAGCGGCGTCATGGTGATGAAGATGGATGTCGGGCTCGACACCGGCGACGTGGCCATGGCCGAGCGTCTCGCCATCACCGATGCGATGACGGCGTCCGATCTCCACGACCGGCTGTCGCGGATCGGCGCCGATCTGATGGTGCGCGCGATGGCGGCACTGGAGCGCGGCGCGCTGACGCTGTCCAGGCAGGCCGAGGACGGCGTCACCTACGCCGCCAAGATCGACAAGGCGGAGGCGCGGATCGACTGGACGAAGCCGGCGCACGCCGTGCTGCGCCACATTCATGGACTGTCGCCATTTCCTGGCGCCTGGAGCGAGGTCAGCATGGATGGCGAGGCGGTACGGCTGAAGATCCTGCGCTGTGAGCTGGCCGGTGGCAGAGGCGTGCCCGGCACTGTTCTGGACGAGCAGCTCACCATCGCCTGCGGCGGCGGCGCCATCCGCATCACCGAGCTGCAGCGCGCCGGCAAGGCGCCGATGAAGGCCACGGATTTCCTGCGCGGGACGCGGGTCGCTCCGGATCTGCGCTTCGGGTAGGCCCGACCGTGTCCTTTCGCGCCGCTGTCATACCCTGCGAAAGCGGGGTATCCAGGACGCCGAGACGATCATTGTCGAACCGCGAAGCCGGCGAAGTTTGGGTCGCCGCATTCGCGGGCGATGACACCATCGAGTCAGATGCCCCGCTACAAGCTCATCATCGAATATGACGGCGCGCCGTTCTGCGGCTGGCAGCTGCAGGAGACACTGCCGTCCGTGCAGGGCGCGCTGGAGGCGGCGGTGCAGGCCACCTGCGGCGTGCCGACCCGGGTGCATGGCTCGGGGCGCACCGATGCCGGCGTCCATGCCACCGGCCAGGTCGCGCATTGCGATATCGCCAAGGAGTTCCGGCCCGACAAGCTGCGCGACGCGCTCAACGCGCATCTGCGGCCCAATCCGGTCGCGGTGCTCGACACCGAGATCGTGCCCGACAGCTTCGAAGCGCGGTTCTCGGCGCGCAAGCGGCACTATCGCTACCGCATCGTCAACCGCCGCTCCAATCTGGCGCTCGAACTCGGCCGCGTCTGGCGCGTGCCGCAGCGGCTGGATTCCGACGCGATGCATGCCGCCGCGCAGCGGCTGATCGGCAAGCATGATTTCACGACGTTCCGCGACACAGAATGTCAGGCGAAGTCGCCGGAGAAGACGCTCGATCAGCTCGATGTCGTCAGGGATGGCGATGCGGTGACCATCCTCACGTCGGCGCGGTCCTATCTGCATAGTCAGGTCCGCTCGATGGTCGGCTCATTGGTTTGGGTCGGGCAGGGACGCTGGGATGCAGACGATCTCGCCACGGCTCTTGCTGCACGCAATCGTGCCGCTTGTGGAGTCGTCGCGCCGCCGGACGGACTCTATCTGGTCAGAGTCGACTACTGACATCTGCGGCACGACGCATCGGATCGTGCAACTCATCCGCGATATTTCCGCGTCACTCTCGTGTGCATCAAATGCACCTCGCTTAACTTATAATTGAGTGGTCGGCGGTATTTTTGAGACTTCCGTGGTCCTCACGTCAGTGAAGTCTCATCATGCGCATTCGCCAAGTCTTCCTGCTCTCGCTCATGCTCGGAGCCGCGATCGGCTTCATCGCGACCTTGCTGTTCGCCTGGCAACAACTGGCTTCGCTCCAGACGGCGCGTGCAGTGGCAGCCGACACGCAGCTGCTTGGCGCCATGGTGCGTCTTCCGGAAAAGTTGAACCTGGAACGCGCCTGGATCAACCCGCGACTGAACTCGGCCAACGTCGCCACGACCGATGAGCTCGCAGCGTTGCAGAACTACACGCGCGGCTCCGACGAGGCACTGGCAAAGGCGCGCAGTCTCGCACAATTGCGCGAGGATCTCGCTGCGCTCGACGCGATCGAGCAGCGGCTGCGGTCGCTGCGCTCTGCGGCGCTCGACGCCGTCGTGCAGCCGAAGCAGGCGCGGCCGGAAACCGTGGTCCGGGACTACGTGCCGCAAATGTTCGGGGTTCAGGAGACCACCGGCACTCATATCGACGTCGTCCGTCGCCGCATCAATGCCGCCAACCCGGCGGTCGGCCAGGCTGCCCGTCTCGCCGTGCTGGGCTGGGATCTGCGCGACTGGGCCGGACGGGCGACGACGACGCTGGTCCGCTATATTGCCACCCGTCAGCCGATGGTCGGCGAGCCGGCCGAGACGATGGCGACGTTCAAGGGGCGGCTCGACCGGATCTGGTCCGCTGTGAAGGTCGCGGCAACCGAAATCGATCAGAGGCCGATCTATGCCGCGCTCGCGGATGTCGAGAGCGGCTATTGGGCGCGCGGCGGCGAACTCTATACGTCGCAGGTGGTGCCGAACCGCGGCAAGGTGCTCGATCTCGACCCCGATCAATTCCTGCGCATGATCTTCCCGACCCTCGACACCATCCAGCCGCTGCGCGACGCCGCGGTCACCGAAGCATTGCGCCAAAGCGAGGTCGCCATCGCCGATTCGCAGTTCCGCTTCGTGCTGGCCGTCGTGCTGTTGCTGGTCAACGCGGTCGCTGCCGCGCTCGGCACCTGGTACTTCAATGCCCGCGTGATCAAGCCGCTCTCCAACCTGACCGCTCTCATCCGTCGCATCGCCGATGGAGCGCGAGATGTCGACGTCACCTACCGCGACCGGACCGACGAGATCGGCACGCTCGCCAATGCGATCGGCGTCTTGAAGGACAAGTCGGCCGATGCGGACCGGCTGGCGCTCGAGGGCGCCGAGACCGAGGCGCGGCGCGAAGCACGCCGGCAGAAGATCGAGGCTTTGACCAGCCGTTTCGGTGAGCTCATCGACACGCTGTGCGGCCGGCTCAGCGATGCCGCCAGCGGCCTCAAGCATTCCGCCGAGGCGCTCGACGGCTCGGCCAATGCCACCGCGGCGCGTGCCACGGCCGTGGCCGAGGCGGCTGCGCACGCGACCTCCGGCGTCAACACCGTCGCGGCAGCCTCCGAGGAGCTGGACACGTCGATGAAGGAGATCACCCGGCAAATCGCGGAAGCCGCCTCGGAGTCGTCCAACGCCACCACGCAGGCGATCGACACCACCGACAAGGTCCGCACGCTCGCGGGCAGCGCCACCCGCATCGGCGATGTCGTCCAGCTCATTCGCGCGATCGCCTCGCAGACCAATCTGCTCGCGCTGAACGCCACCATCGAATCGGCGCGCGCCGGCGAGGCCGGCAAGGGCTTCGCTGTCGTCGCTGCGGAGGTGAAGAACCTGGCATCGCAGACCAGCAAGGCCACCGAGGAGATCGAGAGCCAGATCGCGGCGATCCAGAGCGAGACCGGCAGCACCGTTGCGGCGATCGAGAAGATCGCTGCCGTCGTCAACAGCATCAGCGGAGTCACCAGCTCCGTGGCGGCTGCGGTCAGCCAGCAGAGCGCCACGACACGGGAGATGGCGCGCAGCGTGCAGCAGACCGCGACCGGCACCCGCGAGGTGTCCTCGTCGATTTCGCTGGTCAGCGCGGCCGCCGACGACACCCGCGGCTCGGCCCGCTCGCTGCTCGATTCGGCGGCCAGCCTCGCCGGTCAGGCCACCGACCTGCGCCGCGAGGTCGATCAGTTCCTCGCGGAGGTGAAGGCCGCCTGAGCCAGCGCAGACCTACCGAGGTGAAAGATCCGTCGAGCAGTCTCGACGGATCTTCGCCTAGGCTGCGGCGACGACTTCGATCTCGAGCAGCCAGGCGCTGTCGAAGATGCCAGCGATGATCACGGTCAGCGCCGGCGAAAGATCGTGAAGAACTTCGTTGCGGATGTCACGGTTCTCGCCGCTGTATCGCCGGTCGGACAGGAAGGTGGTGACCTTGACGACATTGGCGAGGGTCATGTCCACCGTCCGAAGCTGTGCTTCGACGTTGCTCCAGACCAGACGGGCCTGTGAGGCGAAGTCAGTTGGCACCACACCGTCCACCGACTGCGGAGTCTGGCCGCTGACGAATGCCCAACGCACCGGGTTGGAAATCTCGCAAACCTGGGCGTAACCGCCGGCAGGTTGCGGCGCGTCGGTCGCGTTCGCGGATCGTTTGTCCATGTCGACCCTCTGGCAGATGATCTACCCGAAATACCGGTCGAGAATGCCGCGATAGATCTTCGTCAAGGTCGCGATGTCGGCAATGGAGGCGCGCTCGTCGATCTGGTGCATGGTCTGGCCGACCAGGCCGAACTCGATCACCGGGCAGTAGCTCGAAATGAATCGCGCGTCTGACGTGCCGCCGGTGGTGGAGAGCTCCGGCTTGCGCCCGGTCACGCTCTCGATCGCAGCAACAGCCAGATCTGTGAACGGCCCGGGCTTGGTCAGGAACACGTTGGAGTTCGACGGCAGCCAGTCGATGCGGGCGCGGATGCGGTTGCCGCAGGCGACTCTGAGCCGCTCCTCGACCAGCGCGCGCAGCGACTCCTGCGTATGGCAGTCATTGTAGCGGATGTTGAACTTCGCCCGCGCGACGCCCGGGATGACGTTGGTGGCGGTGTTGCCGACATCGACGGTGGTGAATTCGAGATTCGACGGCTGGAACTGCGCGCTGCCATGATCGAGCGGCTCGTCTGACAGCGCAACGATCAGGCGCGAGATGTCCGGCACCGGATTGGCGGCGCGGTGGGGATAGGCGACATGGCCCTGCTTGCCCTCGACGACCAGGGTGCCGGACTGCGAGCCGCGGCGGCCGATCTTGATGCAGTCGCCCATGACTTCCTGATTCGACGGCTCGCCCAGCACGCAATGATCGAACCGTTCGCCGCGTTCGGCCGCCCACTGCAGCAGCTTGATCGTGCCATTGATCGAGATGTCTTCCTCGTCACCGGTGATCAGGAATGAGATCGAGCCCTTGCCGTCCGCACGGGGCTTGCCGTCATGGCTGCGCAGATAGTCGAGCACGGCCGCAACGCTGCAGGCGATGCCGCCCTTCATGTCGACCGCGCCGCGGCCATGGATGTAGCCGTCCTTCACCTCGCCCGAGAACGCGCCGACGCTCCACGCGGCTTCGTCGCCGGGCGGCACCACGTCGGTATGGCCGGCGAAGGTGATGTGCGGCCCCTCGGTCCCGATGCGGGCGTAGAGGTTGTCGATATCAGCGGTGCCTTCTTCCGAGAAGGTGACGCGATGGGTCGTGAAGCCCGCTTGTTTCAGCAGGGCCTCGAGCACGCCGAGCGCCCCGGCATCGGCCGGAGTGACGGAGGGACAGCGGATCAGGTCGCGGGTGATCGTGAGGGCATCGGTCATGCCCTTCGCTTAACATGCTATTTTGGCGGCGGGCTAGTGCCGCCGATTGCCGCTTCCGCCAGGGGCGGGCTTGCGACGTGCGGGGTGAGCTCCAGCTCCTTGTGCTGGTCCCAGGCGGCAGGCGGCGTTGTCGGCGGCCGGGAGCGTTCGCCGGATCGGACCTCCGGCAACGGGCTGGACCCGAAGCGGTTGGTCGAGGGACTGCCGGCAAGACAGTACAATTCGACGAAGCCCCACAGCGAGAGCAGGGTCGCGGCGCCGCCGACGATCATAGGCAGGGTCGTGCCGGGCATGCGGTCCGCGTATTGGTTGAACAGCCCGGGAACGACGAAGAGCGGCGCCATCCACCAGCCGCTCTTGTTGCGGTCATGCAGCCGCTTGATGGCGGCGGCGGCAAACACCCAGACGAACAAGGGGGTGAGGATGAGGTGGAAGACGACGGGGACGATATCGTCGCGGGTCAGGCCGCGAAAGGTGTCGGGGTCGAGGACCGCGAAGATGTCAGCGATGTTGAAGCTGGCGGCTGCCGGTCCGCCCAGCAGCTTGCGGGCCCCGGCCGACAGCGCTGCGGCAAAGGCCATCCAGCACAGGATCACCAGCAGCGACAGCCAGAGCTTGGCGCGGTTGATGCGGCCGTGGAAGCGGAACAGAAACCAGGTCCAGTCCATGGACGTCCTCCGGACCGATGGCTTGGCCGGTCCGGAGATTCGTTGCCGCGGCAGCCGCCGCGGTTCAATCAGTCGCGCAGCAGCTCGTTGATCGAGGTCTTGGAGCGGGTGCGCTCATCGACGCGCTTGACGATGACGGCGCAGGCGGTCGACGGGCCGATCTGGCCGTTCTTCATGGGCTTGCCCGGCAGCGCGCCCGGCACCACCACCGCATACTCCGGCACCTCGCCGACGAAGGTCTCGCCGGTCTCGCGGTCGATGACCTTGGTCGAGGCGCCCAGGAACACGCCCATCGCCAGCACCGCGCCCTTGCGCACGACCACGCCCTCGGCGACCTCCGAGCGTGCGCCGATGAAGCAGTCATCCTCGACGATCACGGGGCCGGCCTGCAGCGGCTCCAGCACGCCGCCGATGCCGACGCCGCCGGAGATGTGGACACGCTTGCCGATCTGGGCGCAGGAGCCGACCGTCGACCAGGTGTCGATCATGGTCGCCTCGTCGACATAGGCGCCGAGATTGACGAAGGACGGCATCAGCACGACGTTCTTGGCGATGAAGGCCGAGCGGCGCACGATCGCGCCGGGCACGGCGCGGAAGCCGGCCTCGCGAAAACGGTTCTCGCCCCAGCCCTCGAACTTCGACGGCACCTTGTCCCACCATGAGGCCTGACCGGGCCCGCCGGGGATCACGCTCATGTCGTTGAGGCGGAACGACAGCAGCACGGCCTTCTTGAGCCACTGGTTGACGCTCCACTTGCCGTCCGAGCCGCGCTCGGCGACCCGCGCCTCGCCCTTGTCGAGCAGCTCCAGCGCGCTCTCCACGGCGTCGCGAACCTCGCCCTTGGTCGTCGTCGAGATGCCGTCACGGGCATCGAAGGCGCTGTTGATGGTGGATTCCAGGGCGGACAGTGACATCGGTCGATCCTCGCTTGGTCCCGGGCGGGTCGCCTGGGGTCGGTGATGTACGAGCATGATGGGCAGGCGCGCTTTTTCCGGGTTTGGGGCAGGGGAGTCAAGGCACCCCCAACCGTCGTCCCGGACAAGCGGAGCGCCACGCCGTCCGTTTACGCGAAGGCTCTCTCGCGCGAGCGGGTCAAGCCCGGGACGACACCGAATTTGGCGGACCGCCGTCGCGACTCATGAGCAGCCAGCCGGTCGCGTGACCGGGATGACGTCGAGGGTTACGCGGCGACCAATCGCTGCAAAAACCCAGTCAGATCATCCGTGACATGGTCGACATGCGGATCCTCGCGGCCGGACAGCTCCCAGTCCTCGCGCACCACCTCCTTGGTCCCGTCAGGCACCACCAGCACCGTGGTCATGCCGAGGTCGTGCGGGACGACGAGGTTGCGGGCGAGGTCCTCGAACATGGCGGCGCGCGTCGGATCGACGGTGTGGAGCTTGAGGAATTTGTCGTAGGTCTCGCGCGCCGGCTTCGGCGTCAATTCGGCGGCGACGATGTCGAACACGCCGTCGAAATGGCCGGCAATGCCGAGCCGGGCCAGCACCGCGTCGACATGGTCGACGGAGCCGTTGGTCAGGATCAGCTTGCGTCCGGGCAGCTGCTCGATCGCCGCGCCCATCGCCGGGTTCGGCTCCAGCGGCGAATGGTCGATCTTGTGCACGTAGGCCAGGAAGTCGTCGGCATGCACGCCATGCTCGGTCATCATCCCGCGCATCGTGGTGCCGTAGCGGCGGTAGTAGTCCTTCTGGACCCGCCGCGCCTCCTGGGCATCCACCTTCAGCCAGTTGGAGACGAACTCGCCGATCCTGGTGTCGACCTGCTGCCACAGATTGACGTGATGCGGATACAGCGTGTTGTCGAGATCGAACACCCAGGTGTCGACGTGGTCGAAGCTGCGGCGATTTTTCGTCATGTCTGCCTCGGTCGGTCTTGCCTGGTCGGCGCGGCATATTCCGCTGTCGTCCCGGCGAAAGCCCATAGGCGCTAAGATAGTTTTAGCATCATTTGATAGCGACGTTTTCTTCTCG
>NZ_BSCT01000015.1 GCF_030159255.1 Bradyrhizobium sp. SSBR45G
CGTGCGTCTGCCCCTCACCCCAACCCTCTCCCCGTAAGAACGGGGAGAGGGAGCGCTCCGGCCTTGCGGGGCGAGTTCGGGATCAAACTAGCCGGCTCTCATCTTCATCAATCAGGAGCGAGTAATGTCACTCACCCTCTACTATCATCCTCTCTCGTCGTTTTGCTGGAAGGTGCTGATTGCGCTGTACGAGAACGACGTTCCGTTCACGCCGAAGCTCGTCAAATTCGGCGATGCCGACGAGCGCGCCGCGTTCTTGAAACTGTGGCCTATCGGCAAGTTTCCGGTGCTGTATGACGAGCAGCTCCAGCGCATGATTCCGGAATCGAGCATCATCATCGAGTATCTCGACCAGCACCGCGCCGGGGCCACGCGCTTTATTCCTGAGGAGTCCGATCTGGCATTGCGGACACGCCTGCGCGACCGCTTTCTCGATCTCTACGTTCACATGCCGACGCAGGCGATCGTGTTCGACCGGCTGCGTCCGGCCGATGCGCGCGATCCATCCGGCGTCGCGGAGGCGCGGGCGCGGTTGCGCACCTCCTACACGATGCTCGAGGCCGAGCTGCCACCGGCCGGCTGGGCGATGGGCGATCGCTTCACTCTGGCCGATTGCGCGGCACTGCCGGCGCTGTTCTATGCCGACAAGGTGGAACCGCTCGACGACGGGCTGCGCACCGTGGGCGCCTATCTCGATCGCCTCAAGGCGCGGCCATCCGTCGCGCGCGTGCTGACCGAGGCGGAACCCTTCTTCCATCTGTTTCCACAGGAGCAGGGCTGAGCAGGCCGTCTCGCAAAATAATTGCGGGGCAGTGTCGGCGGGGCTGCGGTCCGATCGTCTTGCTGATGAGGGCGGACCTGGTCCGCCTGATGGCATCAGGAGAGTGACCATGCGGTTCATGGTGATCGTGAAGGCAACCAGGGACACGGAAGCCGGCGTCCTGCCGACCACGGAGGAATTCGCCGCGATGGGCCGGTTCAACGAGGGACTGGCCAAGGCCGGCATGATGGAGGCCGGCGAGGGTCTGCATCCGACCGCCAAGGGCGCGCGCATCGCGTTCTCGGAGGGAAAGCCGAGCGTCGCGCGCGGCCCGTTCGATTTCACGAGCGAGCTGGCCGCCGGTTTCTGGATGATCAAGGCCGGCTCGCTCGACGAAGTGATCGAGCACATGCAGCAGGCGCCGTTCCCGAGCGGTGAGATCGAGATCCGGCAGGTCTATGCGCCGGAGGATTTCGGCGAGTCGTTCACGTCCGAGCTGCGCGAGCGCGTTGAGCGGCTGCGTGCGCAGGCCGCAAAGAGCTGACGCAGGCAGCCTGGATCAGGAGAGGAGGATGCGATGCGATTCATGATGCTGATGATCCCGCTCGGCTATGAGAGCGCGCCGCCGGATGTGGCGCTCGATCCCGAGCGCGTGGCAGCGATGATGCGCTACAATGAGGCGCTGAAGGAGGCCGGCGTGCTGATCACGCTGGACGGGCTGCACCCGCCGTCGACGGGCGCCCGAGTGTCCTTTGCTGGCGGCAAGCCGGTGGTCACCGACGGCCCGTTTACCGAGGCCAAAGAGGTGCTCGGCGGCTATTGGATGATCGAGGTCGGCTCGCGCGACGAGGCGATCGCCTGGGCCAAGCAGTGCCCGGCCTCGGAGAATGAGATCATCGAGATCCGCCAGGTTCAGGAGATGGCGGACTTTTCCGACGAGGTGCAGCAGGCCGCGGCGGGGTTTTCCGACCTGCCGCATGCCGGCCGGGCCTGAGCAGTCCATTCACAGCAGGAGGGAAGTGCAATGAGCGACAACAGCAACACCTATCTCGCCGTCTTTCTCGGCAGCAGGACCAGCCCGGCCTGGCAGGCCTGGGAAGCGATGTCCGAGTCGGAACGCAATGCGAAAGGGCAGCAAGGCATGGCCGCCTGGCACGCCTGGGTCGACAAATACAAGGAGGCGATCGTCGCCATGGGCGGGCCGCTCGGCAAGACCAAGCGAGTCGACAAGAGCGGCGTCAACGACATCGCCAACGAGATGGGCGCGTTCACGGTGGTCCGCGCGGCCTCGCATGAAGACGCGGCGAAGATGTTCGTGAACCATCCGCACTTCACGATCTTCCCCGGCGAGCGTGTCGAGATCATGCCGGTGCTGCCCGTTCCAGGCGGCGGCTAGGTCGAGCGGGGCCGAGGGCGCGCGGCCGTTGCCGCGCGATCCTGTTGCGCGCCATTTTGCACGCCATTGATGGAGGAAGCCGCCGCCTGGCTCGGTGTCGGCCCCCTTCGCCTGCAACCGATGACGACGTCAATCGGGAAAGTGCTCGACATGGGTTTCGGCGGTGCGCCCGAAATAGACGACACGGCGGCCGAGGAACGACACCAGATATCCGGCGCAGCCGGCTGCCTTCGCCTTCGCGCAGAAGGCCGCGTAGGTGTAGTCGGCAGGATTGGACTGCGCCCACCGCACCAGCCGGTCGACCTCTTGGGCATCCAAGGCAGGTGCGATGCTCCCGGCCGACGGCGGCATCGCCAGCGTGACGTGGTCGGAGTCGGGCATATAGCAGGTCTGCGTGTTGGCGCGATAGTCGACGGTGTAGCTCTCGAAGCCGGCCGCGATCAGCCGGCCGACGATCTCGGGAAAGCTCAGGCTTGCATCATGCGCGGCCTCGACGCACGTCTGGGCAATCGAAATCCGGTCCGCGTCCATGTCGGTGTCCTTCCTTGTCGTTGGCTCGATGTCTCGTGGGTGGTCAGTCCACCGGCGTCGTCTTGAGGCCACGTCGTTCGGCGAGCGCCCGGAGGATGCGGTCGAGCGTGTCGTGCTCGTCCTTGCTCAGCACGCCGAAATAGGCAGCGTCATTGTCGTCGGCCAAAGTTGCCAGAACCGGCACCTTGACCTTGCCCTCGGCCGTCAAGGCGAGACGATGAGCGCGCTTGTCCTGCGGATTCTCGGTCCGCGCGATGAGGCCCTTTGTCAGGAGCCGGTCCGCGAGTTTGCTGATCGCGCCTTTGGTCATGCCCATCGCTTCGGCAAGAACGGACGGCGGCATCGGATCGTGATCGTACAGCGCCCGCATGAACGCCCACTCCGCGACCGTGACGCCCTGCGCTGCGACTTTCCGCGCGAATTCCTGCGACACGGCATTGGAGACCATCCGCAGCCAGAAACCGGTGTGATCGGCGAGGGAGGAGACTGCGCGCATGAGCGTCTTTCTAGTTGACCAGGAAACTAAATTAATTTGATTTCCTAGTCAACTAAAAATGGCCCAGGCGGATTTTTCCTAAACGAGGGTCTCGATCCCCGGGCCCGCGCGCTTCGGATGGCGAGCTTGCTCCACTGTTATTTGCAAACGCCGATGCGCCGAGGCGTTGTGGGCGCGACAGGCCGCCGTGCCCTAGCCATTCGTGGGGATGTCCGAAAAGTCGCTGGCTTCTGTTCACGTCGCTCATGTAAAAGCCCTTCACATGAGCTGGCGCAAGGAAGAGCGCCGCGCCGAGCGCGGCTATCATCACGGCAACCTCAAGGAGGCGCTGCTGCAGGCGGCGCTCGACCTGATCGCGCAGAAGGGCGCTGCCGGCTTCACCTTCGCCGATGCCGCGCGCATGGCCGGCGTCAGCCCGGCCGCGCCGTACCGCCACTTCCGCGATCGCGACGAATTGCTGTCCAGCATCGCCCAGCGCGGCTTCGAGCAGTTCGAATCGCAACTCTCGGCGGCCTGGGACGACGGCCGCCCCGACACGGTCACCGCGTTCGAGCGCGTCGGCAAGGCCTATCTCGGCTTCGCCCGCACCGAGCCGGCGTTCTATTCGGCGATGTTCGAATCCGGCGTTGCGGCGGACTCCACCGCCGGTCTGCTGGCTGCCGGAGAGCGCGCTTTCGGCGTGATCCGCGCTGCCGCCGAGCGGCTGGCCGCGCTGGCGCCGCCCGGCGTGCCGCGGCCGCCGGCGCTGATGATGGCACTGCACATCTGGTCGATGGCCCACGGCATCGCCTCGCTGTTTGCGCGCGGTGATGCGGCCCGGCGCAAGCTGCCGATGACGCCGGAGGAGCTGCTGGAGGCCGAGGTGCTGATCTATCTGCGCGGGCTCGGCTTCTCGACCGAGCGCCGGGCTGCGGCGCAGGGCTCCGCCGAGCCGCCGCCGCTGCCCGACGACGACAGACCGGCCGGGCCGTGGGGCCGGCCGAAATAAGGTTCAAAAGACAGCCAAAAATAATTCGAGCGACGCGTCAGGCGGTCGCCTTGACAAAATCACGGGTTGAGCTAGCTATGTAAATGTTATTTACATTCACACGGCATGGCGCCGCGAATGGAGAGGGAGATGGCCTACACCGCAGATGTCAATCGATGGCGCGGTTCGGAGGAGGAGCAGAGGTATCGGCCCCGCATGATGGAGTCGCCCTGGCATCCCGGCTGGATCGCGGTGACCGTGCTCGGCTTCATCATCTGGTGGCCGATCGGACTTGCCCTTCTCTTTTTCACACTCGGGAGCAGAAAGATGGCGTGCTGGAACGGCTCTGATCGCTGGCAAAACAAGATGGAACGGATGCAGTGGAAGATGGACCGCATGCGCGACCGGATGGAGCGCCGCGGCTTCGGTTTCGGCTTCTCCGCGCCGTCGTCGACCAGCGGCAACCGTGCCTTCGACGAGTACCGCATGGAGACCCTGCGGCGGCTCGAAGAGGAGCAGCAGGAGTTCCGGGACTTCCTGACCCGCCTGCGCCACGCCAAGGACAAGGAAGAGTTCGACGCGTTCATGGCTCAGCATAAGCCGCGTCCGACCCCGCCGACCGACCAGCCCTCGAGCTGATCGGCAACCGATCCTGACGCCGCAGGGCCCTGAGCCCCCGGTCTTGTGGCACGAGACGCCCGCTCGCGGTTCCCCCGCGGCGGGCGTTTTGCGTCTCCTAATACCGCCAACCTGCGGCGGGACGCCGCTGGCCGTTCGATCAGCGCAGGACGGGGGTTCTGCCAAAGGTCTGATCACAAAGGCTCTATCTGGCTGGCCCCGCTGTGGCTTTGACCTCCGTAGATCTCCGCGGTAACCCCGCCTTAACCCCGGAGGGGGTTTGGTTAAGGGGCGCTTACGCGCGCCACGAGCCCTTGTTTTGACACGTTGGCAGAGGATGCAGGCCGCTTATGGCTTCGGCGGGCCTCTTAAAGCGATCAGTTCAGGGTTTTCTCGCGTAGGCGCTTTCGCCGCGACGGCATCCGCCGTGGAACGGTGGATGCATGGTCCCGGCAATGTCCCGGGATGGTTGGTTGAGAGGATACTGCGGATGACTGGCGATGGTACCGGCCTGTCCCTGATCGATCTGTTCGGCAATGCCGGCTGGGTGGTGCGGATCATCATGCTCGGCCTGATCTCCTGCTCGATCTGGGTCTGGGCGATCGCGATCGACAAGATGTTCCTGTTTTCGCGCACCCGCCGCTCGATGGACCGCTTCGAGCAGGCGTTCTGGTCCGGCGAGTCGATCGAGGAGCTGTATCGGGTGCTGTCGGCAAAGCCGACGCAGTCGATGGCGGCCTGCTTCGTCGCGGCGATGCGCGAGTGGAAGCGCTCCTTCGAGGGCCATGCGCGGTCGTTCGCCGGCCTGCAGATGCGCATTGAAAAGGTGATGAACGTCTCGATCGCGCGCGAGATTGAGCGGCTGGAGCGCCGGCTCCTGGTGCTAGCGACGGTCGGCTCCGCCGGCCCCTTCGTCGGCCTGTTCGGCACCGTCTGGGGCATCATGACCAGCTTTCAGGCGATCGCGGCGTCGAAGAACACCTCGTTGGCGGTCGTCGCGCCGGGCATCGCGGAGGCGCTGTTCGCCACCGCGATCGGCCTGATCGCAGCCATTCCGGCGACGATTTTCTACAACAAGTTCACCTCCGAGGTGAACCGCCAGGCGCAGCGGCTTGAAGGCTTCGCGGATGAATTTTCGGCCATCCTGTCCCGTCAGATCGACGAGCGGGGATGAGGGCAGGTATAGTGGCGTCCGGATCGTGAGTACCAGAACATGGGCATGAGCACGGGAAGCGCCTCCGGCGGCGGTGGCCGCCGCGGTCGGCGCAAGGCGGCGGTGATGGCGGAAATCAACGTCACGCCGATGGTCGACGTCATGCTGGTGCTGCTGATCATCTTCATGGTCGCAGCACCCCTGCTGACGGTGAACATCCAGGTCGACCTGCCGCAGGCGCAGGGCGGCTCGGCCTCGACCGCTGACGCCAAGCCGCCGCTCGAAGTGACCGTGAAGAAGACCGGCGGCGGCTGCGCCTCCAAGGTCGACGTCTATCTCGGCGACTCTCCGATCGCGATCAACGAGCTCGGGCCGAAGATCAAGGCGATGAAAGATGCCGGCGCCGGTGGGCCCGACAATGTCGTCAAGATCCGCGGCGATCGCGATGCCTGCTATTCCGACATGATGAAGGTGCTGGGCCTCGCCCGCGACGCCGGCTATCGCGCCAGCATCGTGGTGCTGCCGGAACAGGGCTCATGACATCAGCAGACCTCATGCAGTTCATCCGGACGCGCAAGGGCACGGCTTTTTCCGTGGCCGCGCACGTGCTGGTGCTGTGCTGGAGTCTGTTCAGCTTCTCTGCGCGCCCTATGGTGCTTCCGGCGGAGGATCTGGTGCCGGTCGACGTCATCTCGGAGGACAACAGCTCGAAGGCGAAGGCCGGAGCTCTGACCGGCAGGAAGGAAGTCGCGAAGCTCCTGGCCGACAAGATCGGCGAGAAGAAGCCGACCGAGGACATCGTCGGCAAGGTTGATCCCAAGCCGGTCACCGAGACCGATGCCGCGCCGACGCCGCAGCCCAAGCCGGAGAAGCCCGTCGAGAAGAAGCCTGACCCGCCGAAGCCGGTCGAGAAGAAACCCGATCCGCCCAAGCCCGTGGCCGAGACCAAGCCGGAGCCGCCCAAGCCCGCGCCCGCCGAAAAGCCGAAGCCGGAGGAGAAGAAGCCCGACCCCTTCAATCCGGACCAGATCGCGAGCGTGCTGAACAAGGACAAGCCGAAGCAGCCGCCGAAGCCGCAGCAGACCGCCGCCGCGACGCCGGAACCGCCGAAGCACAAGAGCGAGCGCAAGTTCGACGCCGAGAAGATGTCGAGCCTTATCAATCAGAAGGATCCGACACGTCAGGCGGTGACGGGGACGGAGCTGAATGCGAACGCGGCACTGGGTACCGTGCGCGGCGCAGCGGCGGAGAATGCGGCGAGCTGGGTGGCGTTGTTCCAGCAGCAGGTCAATCGGTGCTGGAAGCCGCCTTATACGAGTGTCGACGCCAATCCCGTCGTCGCTTTCAATGTGAGGCTGCGTCGCGACGGCACGCTCGAGGGACCACCGGTCCCCGTCGGCGCGGCCGACACGCCGTTCCTGCGGGCGTATCGGGACAGCGCCCAGCGCGCGATCATTGCGTGCGCGCCATACAATCTGCCGCCGAAGTACTACGACGATTGGGGCTATTTCCAGCCTGTGTTCAACGAAGACGCACGGCGGACGTAACGAGGTCTATGGTTGTCCTCATGAAGCGAATTCACCACATGAACGATTCCTCTGAACTGCGTCGCTTGCTCATCTCGCCCACCAGGCGTGAGCTGATCGCGGGGGCGGTCGCCCTCGGCGCCGCAGCGATCGGTGCTCCGCGCTCTGTTCTGGCACAGACGCGGGTGCCGATCCCGGCTGGCGAATTCGCGCCGATCCCGATCGCGGTCCCGCCGTTCGTGCCGGGTGGCGCCGGCGATGCCGACGTCGCCAACGGCATTGCTCAGGTCATCAACAACAACCTCAAGCGCAGCGGTCTGTTCGCGCCGGTCGACCAGGCCGCGTTCCCCGAGCGCATCAGCAATTTCGATGCTCCGCCGCAGATCGCGAGCTGGCGGCCGCTCAACATCCAGGGGCTGGTCACCGGCCGCGCCACGCGGCAGCCGGACGGACGGCTGAAGGCTGAGTTCCGGCTCTGGGATGCGGTGTCCGGGCAGCAGCGCACCGGGCAGCAATATGTCACGGCGCCGGAATATTGGCGCCGCATCGCCCACATCATCTCGGACCAGATCTACACCGCGATGACCGGGGAGAAGGGCTATTTCGACAGCCGCGTCGTGTTCGTCGACGAGAGCGGTCCGGCCGATCGCCGGGTCAAGCGGCTGGCGCTGATGGACCAGGACGGCGCCAATGTCCGCTATCTGACCCGCGGCGCCGACCTCGTGCTGACGCCGCGGTTCTCGCCGTCGAGCCAGGAAATCACCTATATGGAGTTCGGGCAGGGCGACCCGAAGGTCTATCTGTTCAACATCGAGACCGGCCAGCGTGAGATCGTCGGCAATTTCCCGGGCATGTCGTTCTCGCCGCGCTTCTCGCCGGATGGCCAGCGCATCATCCTGAGCCTGCAGCAGGGCGGCAACTCCAATCTGTTCGTGATGGACCTGCGCTCGCGTACGACGACGCGGCTGACCGACACGCCGGCGATCGACACCTCGCCGTGCTACTCGCCGGACGGCAGCCAGATCTGCTTCGAGAGCGATCGCGGCGGCAAGCCGCAGATCTATGTGATGTCCGCCAATGGCGGCAACGCGCAGCGCATCTCGTTCGGCGAGGGCAGCTACTCGACACCGGTATGGTCGCCGCGCGGCGACTACATCGCCTTCACCAAGCAGGGCGGCGGCCAGTTCGCGATCGGCATCATGAAGACCGACGGCTCGGGCGAGCGCATCCTCACCTCCGGCTTCCACAATGAGGGCCCGACCTTCTCGCCCAACGGCCGCGTGCTGATGTTCTTCCGCGATCTCGGCGGCACCGGCGGTCCGTCGCTGTTTTCGATCGACGTGTCCGGCCGCAACGAGCTCAAGGTGCCGACGCCCGGCTACGCCTCTGACCCCGCCTGGTCGCCGCTCCTGTCGTGACGAAAGCGGGCGTGGCTGACGGCTCGCCCGCGGTGCTTCTGCGTTGTCATCTGATCACAGACCGGATCTGCAGATTACACAGGTGCAAAGGTGCATGGATGCTGACGCGCCGGCATGTCGTGACCGTCCTCGGAGCGCTTGCGATGCAGCCGGCTGCGACCGGCAGATCGCCGGCGCAGAGCGCTTTGCGGATCCAGCCGGTGCTGCAAGATCCCGCGTCGATTCTGTTGGCCGTGATTCCCTTTACGGGCGGACAGGCCGACGGTGGTCTCGCCTCCGGCCTGTCGCAGATCATCAGCGACGATCTCAACGGCAGCCGCCTCATCCAGTCGGTTGCTTCAGCCGCCTCGTTCGAACGCGTGATCGATTTCGACAGTCCGCCGCGCCCGGAGCGCCTGCGGGCTCTGCATGCGGATGCCATGGTGGTCGGACGGGCCATCCGCCATGACGATGGGCGCGTCGAGGTTGCCTTCAGATTGTACGACGTGGCCTCCGGTCACCAGCGCATCGGACAGCGCTACGTCGCGCCACCCGATCACTGGCGCCGCATCGCGCACATCATCTCGGACCAGATCTATGGATGCCTGGTGGGGGACAGCAAAGGCTATTTCGACAGCCGGGTCGCCTACATCGAAGGCGAGGGCGCGGGGCACCGGCCTGGGCGACTCGCGCTGATGGATCGTGACGGCGCCAACATGCGCTATCTGACTGCCGGGGCGGCGGCGATGCGGCCGCGCTTTTCCTCGGCCGGCCACGAGATCTGCTACGTCGACACGGACGGCGGCGCACCCCGCCTGCTGCTGCTCAACATTGCGAGCGGCCAAGGCGAGATCCTCGGCAAGCTGCCAGGCCTGGTGAAGTCGGCGCCGAGCTTCGCACCGGATGATAAGCGGATCGCCATCGGCATCGAGCAGGGAGATCACGGAAACCTGTTCGCGGTCGACCTCGACACCAAGAGCATCACACGGCTCACCGACACGCCGGCGATCGACACCTCGCCGTGCTACTCGCCGGACGGCAGCCAGATCTGCTTCGAAAGCGATCGCGGCGGCAAGCCGCAGATCTATGTGATGTCGGCCAATGGCGGCAACGCGCAGCGCATCACGTTCGGCGAGGGCAGCTACTCGACACCGGTTTGGTCGCCGCGCGGCGACACCATCGCCTTCACCAAGCAGGGCGGCGGCCAGTTCGCGATCGGCATCATGAAGACCGACGGCTCGGGCGAGCGCATCCTCGCCTCCGGCTTCCACAATGAGGGCCCGACCTTCTCGCCCAACGGCCGCGTGCTGATGTTCTTCCGCGATCTCGGCGGCACCGGTGGTCCGTCGCTGTTTTCGATCGACGTGTCCGGCCGCAATGAGCTCAAAGTGCCGACGCCCGGCTACGCCTCGGACCCCGCCTGGTCGCCGCTGTTGTCGTGACGACAGCGGGCCCGCCGTGGCCCGCTCACGCCGTGGTGGACGCGATTGTTCGATTCACGTCATACGTGCCGTTGAAAAAATTGGAACCGCTCGTTGCAGCAACTGGGTAGTGTTTGCCTAGTTTGCTGAATTCTCGGCGTTTTTTGCGTGTGTTCGCGATGCGGCAACGCTCCGCTAACGATGTTCCCTCAGAAAGACTTCATCTGCGAACGGTAATGTTTGCGCACCGAACAGAACGCGTGCGTCCGAATGCAGCTTGCCAGTCAGAACCGAGAAGACGATCGAAAGTTGTCGCCCGCCATCCAGGCGGCGCTCGTCGACTCCCTCTTCCAGGATCCCGGCCCGATGTTTGCCGGCGCGCTCTGCGCCGCCGTCGCGGCCGTCATGACCGCCATCAAGAGCGGCGATGCCAATTTGTGGCCATGCGCGGTCATGCTCATCATCGCCGGCGGGCTTCGCTCGCTCGATATGCGCTACTACCGGCAACTCTGTGACAGCGGCCGGCTGACGCAGGAAGCGGTCGCGCGCTGGGAGATCCGCTATCAGATCGGCGCGATGCTGTACGCGCTCGTGCTCGGCGTCTGGTGCGTCGTCGCCGTGGCTGACAACAGCGACCCGGTCGTGCACCTCATCGCGCTCGCGGTCACGCTCTGCTACATGTCGGCGGGCGCCGGCCGGACCTATGGCCGGCCATGGATCTTCCACGTTCAGATCCTGCTCGCCTGTGGACCGCTCGCCATCGCGCTCGCGCTGCAAGGCAGTCCCTACTACATGGGGATGGCGGCGTTCTGCGTGCTGTTCTTTCTGTCGCTCAAGCACATCTCGGCGAACCTGCAGCGGATCTTCGTCCAGGCCTTCGTCGCCCGCGAGGGCGAGGCTGCGCTGGCCAAGCAGTTCGACACCGCGCTCAACAACATGCCGCACGGCCTGTGCATGTTCCGTCCGGACGGACGCCTCGCGGTCATGAACCACCGCTTCGGCGAGATGATGGGCCTGCCGGACGACATCCTGCAGCGCGGCGGCAAGGCCGCCGATATCATCAACGCCTGCGTCATCTCCGGCGTGATCTCCGCCTCGAGCGGCAGGATGATCCTGTCCGAGATCGAGAACACCAAGACGCACAACATCATCACCAGCGATCCCGACATCGTGCGCGACCGCTCGCTGTCGTGGACCTTCCAGCCGATGGCCGATGGCGGCGCGGTGGTGCTGCTCGAGGACATCACCGAGCGTCAGCACGCCGAGGCCAGGATCTCGCATCTCGCCCGCTACGACGAGCTCACGACCCTGCCGAACCGCGTCAGCTTCCGCGACGAGATCGAGCGTCTGCTCAAGATCCCGCAGCGTCATGGCGAGCTGTCGGCGCTGCTGTTCGTCGATCTCGACCGCTTCAAGCAGGTCAACGATACGCTCGGTCATCCCTGCGGCGACCAGTTGCTGTGTGCGGTGTCGGAGCGGCTGCGCGACATGCTGCGCCCGGAGGATTTCGTCGCCCGCTTCGGCGGCGACGAGTTCGTCGTGTTCCAGCGCAACATCCGCTCCAACGACGACGCCGCGGTGCTGGCGCGCCGCATCGTCGATCAGCTGAGCGAGCGCTACAAGATCGACAATCATCTCGTGGAGATCGGCGCCAGCGTCGGCATCGCCATGACCGCGCCGGGGATCAGCGCCGACACGCTGCTCAAGAACGCCGACATGGCGCTCTACCGTGCCAAGGCCGAGGGCCGCGGCACGTTCTGCTTCTTCCGCGATGAGCTCGCCCAGACCGTCGAAGCGCGCCGCATCCTCGAGCTCGACCTGCGCAAGGCGCTGGCCAATGAGGAGTTCGAGCTGTTCTATCAGCCGCTGGTCAACCTGAAGTCCGGCAAGATCTCGACCTGCGAGGCGCTGCTGCGCTGGAATCATCCGGTGCGCGGCACGGTCTCGCCTGTCGACATCATCCCGGTCGCCGAAGACATGGGCCTGATCGTCGACCTCGGACGCTGGATCCTGCGCAAGGCGTGCCTGGAATGCATGAAGTGGCCGGAGGCGGTGAGCGTCGCCGTCAACTTCTCGCCGCAGCAGTTCCACCAGCGCGACGTGCTCAGCGAGGTGCGCTACGCGCTCGAAGTCTCGGGCCTGCCGCCGCACCGCCTGGAGATCGAGATCACCGAATCCTCGCTGTTGCGCAACACGCAGTTGACCCATGACGTGCTGTCGCAACTTCATATGCTCGGCGTGCGGATCTCGCTCGACGATTTCGGCACCGGCTATTCGAGCCTCAGCTATCTGCACAACTTCCCGCTGGAAAAGGTCAAGATCGACCGCTCCTTCCTCGAAGGCATCGACAGCGACCGGCCTTTGACCCTGCTGCGCGGCGTCGCCCGGCTGTCGGCCGATCTCGGCATGTCGGTCGTGGTCGAGGGCATCGAGACCAACGAGCAGCTCGAGCTGGTCAGTGTCGACGGTACCGTCACCGAGGCGCAGGGCTATCTGTTCAGCCGTCCGGTGCCCGCGGTGCGTATCCGCCAGCTGCTCAATGCCTCCCACGGGCGCCGATCGACCGAAGAGCCGATCGCAGCCCTCGTGGCCACGCGCTCGATCGCCTGATCGGCGCGCCTCAGCCGGGCATTTGCCGCGTCTGCCCCGCGCATCAGCGCAGGTCCCGGCGCGGAACCATTGTTACGACGGCAACGCGATCCTCCAGCGAGGCCCCCCGCGAGCCCCGGACGCCGATTCCCGTCGCCTCAACGCTGTCCAACGGACACCGGTCGCGACCAGCGCGTCACGAACCGCCAGCGCGCGGCGCTTTGAAAGTCCATGATTGTCATCCGCGTCGCCGACGCTGCCGGCGCTCGCGCGTGCTGTCCGCAGCCCGGGGCCCCTGCGCGCCGAGCATGGCGGCCATGTCACGAGCAGCAGGACAACCGCACGTCGTATCAGGCGAGGGCAGGGCGCGCGTATGCCACGCGCTTCAGTTTCGAATTGGTACGTAGCTGCTCCAAAGCGATCCGCTTGGCTTCTCTGCTCCCCTTGTAAGTTACGGTTGTGACACCGGGAATCTACGTGCCGTTAACTGTGTACCGGCGAAAGCTTTGCGCCGGAATTAACGCACTGTTAATCTCATAACTACGCGTAAGAGTTGTGAAAGGGATTGCGAATGAAGTCGGCGGCTAGAGTGACTGCCGTTGCTGATCAGAAGTCGGATGCACTCGACAATGTGGATTATCGGCTGGCTGTGACGGCTGAAGACAAGGACGAGATCTATCGGCTGCGCTACCGCGCCTATCTTCGCGAGGGCGCCATTCTCCCCTCCGCCAGCGAGCGCGTCACCGACGAATACGATGATCTTCCGAACAGCTTCATCTTCGGCGTCTACGTCGATGGCGAGCTTTACAGTTCGATCCGCATCAGCGTGCTGAATACGCAATGGCGCCGGTCGCTGTCGTCGGACATGTTCGCCGATCTGCTGCATCCCGAGCTCGATCGCGGCAAGGTCATGATCGATCCGACCCGGTTCGTGGCCGACTACGAAAAGGCCCGGCTGTTTCCGGCGCTTCCCTATGTGACGGTCAGGCTCGGCTACGTCGCCTGCGCCCATTTCAACGCCGACATCGGTCTCGCCAATGTCAGGCCGGAACATCGTGCCTTCTACAAGAGGGTGTTCCTGCAGGAGCCCTGGGGTGAGCCGCGGCTCTACTCGGGACTGACCAAGCCGGTCGGCCTCATGGCGGCGCATTATCCCAAGATCCGCGACCGCGTGTTCCAGCGCTTTCCGTTCATGCGCTCCAGCGCGTTCGAGCGGCGGATGCTGTTCGACCGGCCGGCGCCGGATGCGTTCACCGATTCGTTCAGGATCGAGCCAGTCGCCAAGGCTGGCTGATTCCAGGCTGGCTGATTCAACGCCGGCTGATCGCCGGCCACAATCGGCGTGAAAACGGCTGCCCGGCCGGTTCGATCTGCGACTTTGCCGCAAGATTCAGCGAAAAAGCGCCGTGGTCCAGGCGCGTGGCCGCTTGCCTTCACCCTGGCGCCACATTTACAACCCATTAACCATCAGGGCCGCTTTTTCGGGTTTCGTTAGCATTTGACGGGGTTCGGCAAGGCCTCATCAAGGTTGACGGAACGTTCGCTTAACCATCGCCCTGTAGACCGGATGGCAGTCTAAGAACGTGAGCGTGGAGGCTCCGGGAATGAAATATCACATGCGTATCCTCCAGGGATTGAAGTTGGCTGCCGTGCTCGCGGTTGCGCTGTCCATGGGCGCTTGCGCGAATAAGAGCCTGACCGACGCCAACGCCATGGCAGGTGGCGCGGCTTCTCCGGGCAGCCAGCAGGATTTCGTCGTGAACGTCGGAGATCGCGTCTTCTTCGAGAGCGACCAGACCGACCTCACGCCCCAGGCCATCGCCACGCTCGAGAAGCAGGCGCAGTGGCTGCAGAGCTATCCGCGCTACAGCTTCACGATCGAAGGTCATGCCGACGAGCGCGGCACCCGCGAATACAACATCGCCCTCGGCGCGCGCCGTGCGCAGTCGGTCCGCAACTTCCTGGTCTCGCGCGGCATCGATCAGGGCCGCATGCGCACGATCTCCTATGGCAAGGAACGGCCGGTCGCGGTCTGCAACGACATCTCCTGCTGGTCGCAGAACCGCCGCGCGGTCACTGTGCTGAACGCCAGTTCATAAAGCTGAACGAATGGGTTGCTGATGAAGCCGGCGTCGGTCACCGACGCCGGCTTCATCTTTTCGTCTTCGCTTGAACGTCATTTGTCGCTATTGCGGTTTTGCCGTACAGCCTCGCCACGAGGCTTTGATTTTCAACCTCTCGCCGATCCGGTCGTCAGGGCAGCATGTCGTTGATGTTTCTTTCCAGGAGCGCCGCCGCGCTTGTCGCAGCGCTCGTCGTTGTCTCGTTGCAGGGCTTCTCGACGCGGGCGCTGGCCCAGGTCGACGACGATCCGGAGATCCGGATTCAGCGGCTCGAGAACCAGCTCCGGCAGCTGACCGGCCAGAACGAAGAGCTGCAGTATCGCAATCGCCAGCTCGAGGAGCGGCTGCGGCAGCTGCAGAGCGCGGCGCCGGCCGTCGCTCCCGCCGCCCAGCCAGGCGTGGCGGCTCCGCCGCCGACCCCAAACGCTCCGTCCTATGGACAGCCTGCGCAGCCGGCCTATGGCCAGCCGCAATACGGCCAGCAGCAACAGCCGACCTATCCGCAGCAGCAGCCGGGCTATGTGCCGCCGCAGGCCGCGGCCCCCGTGCCGATCGTGCCGGAGCAGCAGCAGCAGCCGGCCGCCGGCGGGCGGACCCGCCGCGGCGACGCGTTCGATCCGAATCAGAATCCGACAGCACCCGGCGCACCGCAGGCGCTTGGCGGCGGCCAGCTGCCGATCCAGCCCGGCGCCGCTCAACCGGTCGCCAGGGCGGCCGATCCCGCCGGTCCGGCGGCGGGCCGTTATCCGCAGACCGCGGCTCCAGCCGCGCCCGGCGCGGCCGGGCTGGAGACCGCACCGCCGCGGCAGACGCCGCGCGACGAGTACGATCTCGGCATCGGCTACATGCAGCGCCGGGACTATGCGCTGGCCGAGCAGACCATGCGCAGCTTCACCCAGAAATATCCCAACGATCCGATGATCGGTGATGCGCAATACTGGCTCGGGGAAAGCTTCTACCAGCGCCAGCAATATCGCGACGCCGCCGAGATCTTCCTCAACGTGACGACCAAGCACGACAAGTCGTCGAAGGCTCCGGACGCGCTGCTGCGCCTTGGCCAGTCGCTCGCGGCCTTGAAGGAGAAAGAGGCGGCCTGCGCTGCGTTCGGCGAGGTGACCCGCAAATATCCTCGCGCCTCTGCCGGCGTGAAGGCAACCGTCGATCGCGAGCAGAAGCGGGTGAAGTGCTGATCGGGCGCCAGCGGGAGTAGGGCCCTCGCCTGCAATCGACAGGGCAGATAGGCTGCCGCGCCATGTCGAAGCCACGTTCCGAGGACGATCAGCCGATCTCTGCAGCCGAGGCCGAGCGCCTGTTGGCGCCGCTGTCGACGGTGCCAGCGCTCGTGCTCGCCGTGTCCGGCGGCCCCGATTCGATGGCGCTGATGTGGCTCGCGGCGCGGTGGCGCTCGGCCCTCGCGCAGGGGCCGGATCTCCTGGCGGTCACCGTCGATCATGGTCTGCGGCCCGACGCCGCCCGCGAAGCCCGCATGGTGAAGCAGGTCGCGCGCGAACTCGGCATTCGGCACCGGACCTTGCGCTGGACCGACGCGAAGCCGGCAACGGGGCTTCCCGAGGCGGCGCGCCTGGCCAGGTATCGCCTGCTGGCGCGCGCCGCGCGGCAGGCCGGCGCCAGCCATGTCGTCACCGCCCACACTTGCGACGATCAGGCCGAGACCGTCCTGATGCGGTTGTTGCGCGGCAGCGGCATCGTCGGGCTTGCGGCCATGGCGGCGGTGAGCGAGCGCGACGGGCTGCTGCTTGCCCGCCCGCTGCTGCCGCTTCCCAAGGCCCGCCTCGTCGCGACGCTTCGTTGCGCCGGAGTTCCCTGTGTCGACGATCCCACCAATCGCGATTCGACCTATACGCGGCCGCGCCTGCGCGCGCTGATGCCGGCGCTGGCCGCCGAGGGCGGCGACGCGCGGACGCTGGCGACGCTGGCCGGCCGCCTCGCTCGGGCCAATGCCGCCCTCGAGCTGATGGCGGACGGCGCCGAAAAATATCTCGCTTTGCGCCCGGCTGGCGCTGGGCGCGGCCGACCGGATCACGGCCAGACCTTCGAGCCGTGCGCCTTTGTCGCACTCCCGTCGGAAATCAGGCTGAGGCTGCTGATGCGGGCCATCAACCGGTTTGGAACCGAAGGACCCGTGGAACTCGGCAAGGCGGAGGCGCTGCTTGATCGCATGGACCGGACTCTTGCGGGGCTCCTGGATGGTGGTATGCCGACGCCGGGCAGGCTAAAACAGACCTTGGCTGGTGCGCTGGTAAGCATGACGAGCGAGGCCATCCGCATCACTCCGGCGCCGCCACGGCGACCACGCCGCAGTTGAGCGGGAGGCAGCCTTCGCGGACCCTTAACCACCTGCGTCGCCGGGGCTTTTCCAGCGCCTTTTTTTAAGCGGGAATCGGGCTAGTATGCGTTAAATAGTCCTGTCTGGTTCCCTTGGCATTGCTGCGAGTGGTACCTAGATTACGAGACGGTCGACCGGGGGATTCCCTCGTGGCTACCCAGGGATGAGTCCGAGGACAGACGGCCGCGATCCGCGCGACCACGAAGGAAAATCGATGAACGCCAATCTGCGCAATTTCGCCCTTTGGGTCATTATTGTCTTGTTGCTATTGGCGCTGTTCACGCTCTTCCAAAATCCGGGCCAACGTGCGTCGTCGACCGACATCAATTTCTCGCAGCTGCTGACCGAGGTCGATCAGGGCAATGTGCGCGACGTCGTGATCCAGGGCCCCGAGATCCACGGCACCTTCAAGAACGGCACCTCGTTCCAGACCTATGCGCCGAGCGATCCGAATCTGGTCAAGCGCCTGTACGACGCCAAGGTCTCGATCCAGGCGAAGCCGCCGGGCGACAACGTGCCGTGGTTCGTGTCGTTGCTGGTGTCCTGGCTGCCGTTCATCGCGCTGATCGGCGTCTGGATCTTCCTGTCGCGGCAGATGCAGGGCGGCGCCGGCAAGGCGATGGGCTTCGGCAAGTCGCGTGCGAAGATGCTGACCGAGGCGCATGGCCGCGTGACATTCGAGGACGTCGCCGGCGTCGACGAGGCCAAGCAGGACCTGCAGGAGATCGTCGAATTCCTGCGCGACCCCGGCAAGTTCCAGCGGCTCGGTGGCCGCATTCCGCGCGGCGTGCTGCTGGTCGGCCCTCCCGGCACCGGCAAGACGCTTATCGCGCGCGCCGTCGCGGGTGAAGCCAACGTGCCGTTCTTCACGATCTCCGGTTCGGACTTCGTCGAGATGTTCGTCGGCGTCGGCGCCAGCCGCGTCCGCGACATGTTCGAGCAGGCCAAGAAGAACGCGCCCTGCATCATCTTCATCGACGAAATCGATGCCGTCGGTCGTCATCGTGGCGCCGGTCTCGGCGGTGGCAATGACGAGCGTGAGCAGACCCTCAACCAGCTGCTGGTCGAGATGGACGGCTTCGAGGCCAATGAGGGCGTGATCCTGATCGCCGCCACCAACCGGCCCGACGTGCTCGATCCGGCCTTGATGCGCCCAGGCCGCTTCGACCGTCAGGTCGTCGTCTCGAATCCCGACATCATGGGCCGCGAGCAGATCCTGAAGGTTCACGTCCGCAAGGTGCCGCTGGCGCCGGACGTCAACCTCAAGACCATCGCCCGCGGCACGCCCGGTTTTTCGGGCGCCGACCTGATGAACCTCGTCAACGAGGCCGCGCTGACCGCTGCCCGCCGCAACAAGCGGATGGTCACGCAGGCCGAGTTCGAGGAGGCGAAGGACAAGGTGCTGATGGGCGCCGAGCGCCGCTCGATGGTCATGAGCGAGGAAGAGAAGATGCTGACCGCCTATCACGAGGCGGGCCATGCGATCGTCGGCCTCAACGTTCCGAGCCACGACCCGATCCACAAGGCGACGATCATTCCGCGCGGACGTGCGCTCGGCATGGTGCAGTCGCTGCCCGAGGCCGACCGTCACTCGCACACCCGCGAGTGGTGCGTCTCCAAGCTCGCGATGATGTTCGGCGGCCGCGAGGCCGAGGTGCAGAAGTTCGGGGCGGAGAAGGTCACCAACGGCGCCACCGGCGACATCCAGCAGGCCACCAACCTCGCCCGCGCGATGGTGATGGAATGGGGCATGTCCGACAAGCTCGGCCGCGTCCGCTACCAGAGCAATGAGCAGGAGGTGTTCCTGGGTCATTCGGTGGCGCGCTCGACCAACATTTCGGACGACACCGCCCGCCTGATCGACTCCGAAATTCGCGGCCTGATCGAGGCCGGCGAGCAGGAAGCGCGCCGCATCATCACCGAGAAGCGCGAGGACTGGGAGGCCATCGCCCAGGCGCTGCTCGAATACGAGACGCTGACCGGCGAGGAGATCCTCGACCTGCTCAAGGGCAAGAAGCCCAACCGCGAGTCGGCGATCGAGCCGTCGACGCCGCGCGCCTCAGCCGTGCCGCCCGCGGGCAAGTCGCGCCCGCGTCCGGATCCGGATCCCGGCCTGGAGCCGCAGCCCCAGGCTTGAGCGGCGCCGGGTTTGTCGGGAGCGGCGTCTCCCGATCTGAAAGATCAAGAGATTGAGACGATAGGCCCGGTTCGCAGCCGGGCTTTTCGTTGTCTGCAACCCATTGCCTTTGTTAACGAATGCCCAGGGGTTGGGTATTCAGATGATGATGTTTTCGCGGGCGGCTTGCCGCCCGGCCTTGGGTTTTCTCGTGGTTTCGCTGACCGGTCTGGTCGGCCTCGATGGCGGTGAGGCTGCCGCGCAAGGCATTTTCGACACGGCCAAGTCCGGTCCTTTCACGTCGAGCTATTTCGGCGAGGCCACCTATTCCGCCGGCGGGGGCTGCTTCGGCAGCTATCTCCACGGCAGCGCGATGAGCGCATCGGGCCTCGCCGTCGGCGGCGCCGGGACAATCTGCGAGACGCCCTACGGCTCGGTGTTCGCGGTCGAGGTGCCGATCGTCTGGGCTGCGAATATGGCCGGCGGTGGCCTCGGCTCGGGCGCGGTGACCGCGCTGGCGCTGCCGGAGGCCCGGCTGAGCAATTTCGTCAGCGGGTCGGCGACCGGCGTCGATGCCGCGGGCAAGACCGTCGTGGGCGTCGTGCTGGGCGCCGATGGCACCCAGGCCAATTACGACATCTATCCCTACATCTGGCAGGCCAGCACGGCCGGCGCATTTGCGGGCGTCACGCCGACGCAGCTGCCGCTTCACGGCGCCGACACCGACGGCGCGGCCTATGGCATCAGTCCGAACGCCGCCTATGCGACCGGCTGGAGCGGGACGCTGCAGTTCAATGCGAGCTGGCCGCATGGGATCCTGACCGGCACGAGCACGATGCAGGCTGCCATCTGGAACCTCTCCACCAACTCGGTGCAGCTGCTCGGCGCCACGCCGGATCCGGTGAGCTCGCCGGCAAGCTCGGGCAAGGCGGTGGCCGACAACGGCACGGTGGTCGGCTGGTACGGACTGTTCCCGCGCGGGGCCTTCACCAACGACGTCAATCTTGCGCGCGGCTCGGGGCTGTTGCTGTCGGATACCGACCAGTTCGGTGACTATGCCACGATCTGGCAGCCCAAGCCGTTCGTCTGGACGCTCGCCTCGGGCACGATGACCCAGCTCGGCATGACGCCCTTGAACAACAGCTCGACGACCTACGCCTATGGCGAAGCGCGGGCGCTGAATGCGGGCAGCGGCAGCGTTGCCACCGGGAGCGTTGCCGTCGGCTGGCTCGGCAATTCGGCGACGAATTTCGAAGCGGTGCGCTGGAGCACGACCGACAATTGGGCCACCCATTCCACGTTGCAGCTCGCGACGGTGGCTCCTACCGACACCGACAATCTTGGCCGCCTCGGCGCGGTCGCCAATGCCGTTGATGCCTCCGGCAGCAACGTCGTCGGACGGGTGGAGTACGCCTGCACGGCGAGCAGCAGCGGCCTCTGTTCGCAGGCGGTCTACTGGTCCGTCACCTCGGACGGGCAGTCATCGTCGGGCGCCACGCTGGCGTCGATCCTGGCCAGCCTCGGCGTCGGCACCGCCAATGTCACGCTGACCGACGCGACCGGGATCGCGGTCTCAGCGACGAGCTCGTCGTCGAACATTCTCATCCTCGGCAGCGGTCACCGCAACGATGCCGACAGCACGCAGGACCTGTTCCTGGTGCAGCTGACCCGTACGGCGTCGACACCGACGGATACGGCGCCGACATCCGGCAGCATCACCAGCGTGCTGGAGCAGAGGGCCTCGCTCGCCAGCCTGGGCGTCATCGCCAACCAAGGCGTGACTGCGACGGACGCCGCGATGGGCGCGCTTGCCACCGCCGCCGACTAGGACGGCCGGCGGCGAGGCGTCGCCATGGTGCGGCTTTGCCTATGGACTCGTGGCGGGCAATTCCAGCTATGGCACCAGCGGCACGGAGCTGTCCGGCACCTTCGGCCTGGCGCGCGCGCTCGCGCCATCGACCTCGATCGGCGTGTCCATTGGCGTGGCGGGCCTGCGCAACGGGCTCGGCTATGGCGGGCGCTTCGACGCACCGGGCGCGACCTTCGGCACCTATTTCGCCCATCGCCCCGAGACCGGATTCCAGTTCCTGGCGATGGCAGTCGCCTCGCTCTATCCCGACCTGACGCTGACGCGCGGCTATCTCAACGGGACGACGCTGGCGGGGTCGCAGGGCGCGACCCATGCGAGCTCTGCCGGCGCGATGGCGCGGATCGGCTGGGCGCTTGCGATCCCCGGAGCCAAGGCGACGGTCACGCCGTTCGTCCAGCTGTCCTACGTCAATGCGCGGGTCGGCGGCTTCGTTGAAAGCGGCGGCCCGTTCCCGGCCTCCATCTCCGCATTCAACGCGGCGGCGACGACGCTGCGCGTCGGTTCGCAGCTGCGCGGCGTGCTGACCGAGCGGATCACCGTGTTCGGCGGTCTCGCCTGGGCTAGCAATCTCCGCACCGATGCGCCGCTGGTGCAGGGCTCGCTGCTGGCGGCCGACTGCAGCGGTGCGGCGCCGCTCACGGCGTTCTGCGGCCTCTCCGGGCTCGGGCCGCGCCTGAGCCGGAGCTGGGTCGAGGGCAATGCCGGCCTGCGCTACGAGCTCGCGCCGGGATCGGCGGCGATGATCAGCGCCAATGCGGCGAGCCAGAACACGCTCACTTATGGACTCCAAGTCGGTTACAGCCGCGCCTTCTGAGCGCGGCTGTCCAGCGACCGAAGCCGATCGTTACGGCTTGTCGAACCAGGTCTTCCATTGCGGAACGGCGGTCGCGAACGTGCCGCGGTGGCTGGTCGGGCCGGTCGAGACCGCCTCAACCTTGCCGTTGCCGGCGCCGATCGCCTGCTGATAGGTCATCGCCAGCCGGCCGAGCCCGGTCGAGATCGCCTCGTCGGTCTCGCCGTAATAGTTGCGCACCGGCGTCCTGATGATCCAGCGATAGGCCTGCGTCTGCGCGACAAGGCGGCCGTAGGCCGACGCCGCGAAATATTGCGCATCGAAATAGTCCGGCCTGATCAGTCTGTGCAGGTCGGTCGGAACGTCGGCGACGTTGAACGGCTCGCGCTCATAGGCCTTGCGGGCAACGTCGTAATAGGTGTCGCTGATGACGGAGCGCGCCAGTCCCGGAACGCCGTAATAGTTCTCGAATGCAAAGGCCGACAGGATGAACAACGAGTTCACCCAGGCGGCGTCGTTCTTGCGTGGGAAGTTGAGGAACCCGTTCAGCGCGACGAACACGTCGACGGGCGCGCTCGCGGTCGCCGCGGCCGCGACGGGGACGCCGGCGCTTTCGAGCTTCTCGAGAAAGGCCATGGTCACGAAGCCGCCCTGCGACCAGCCAGCGATGGACAGTCTGCCCGTTGTAAGGTGCATGTCGTTGAGCACGGCGCGGCTGGCGAGCAGCATGTCGTAAGTCGCCTGCTGGTGGCTGGCCTTGACCATGTAGCCTTCCGGCTCGGTCGAGAGGCCCATGCCGAAATAGTCGGCGGCGATCAGCACATCGCCCTGGCCGGCAAACTGCGCGATCATCAGCTGCGTCTCGGGTGACTGCTCCGGGAAAGACGGCACCTCCTGTTTTCCGTACACCGTGCCGTGCTGATAGGACACCATCGGCGGAGTCTTGTCAGAGGCTTCCGGCACCGCGAGCAGGCCTGTCGCGGTGATCGGCTTGTTGCCGCGCTCGGGGACGACAGAGGCGTAGGTGACGCGATAAAGCCGGACGGACGTCTGAGCCGGGGTGTAGGCGACCTGGACGCCGGCGAATTTCGGCGTGTCGACGGTCAGGATCCTGTTCAGCCGGTCGGCGTCCCAGCGCGCCAGGAATTCATAGGAGACGTCGGACGTAACGCGCACCGCGCCCTTGTCCTGGGCGCGGCCGGCTGCGGGCACGATCAGGAGGAGAGCAAGAAGGATGAGACGAAAGGGCATGTGGACTCCTGCGGATCGGCCGTCGGTTGCATCGGAGCCCAGAAATACAAATTGCGTGTAAACAATCGGTGCGGTCCCGAGCTGTTGCTCAGTCCCGAGCCGGCGCGCGCGGGCGCCTGAGCGATTGCGCTTAAGCCTTCTTCAAGCCTCCCGGCCTATGGCTTGAGCAGGAGTGCGCCCGTGTCGGCGCGGGCGAGGTTCAGATGGCCGACAATTCTGATGCCGCCGCGATCCCACCGCGTCGCGGCGTTCCATTGAGCCTGTTCGCAGTCTGCTTCGCGCTCGCCTGCATCAACGCCGCATTCTTCCCCGCAGGCCTCTTCTCCGGCATCTGGATCTGGGGCGCCGACGGGCTCGGCATTCCCACCGACTTCGTCAATGTCTGGGCCGCGGGCAAGCTAGCGCTGCAGGGACATCCGGCGCTGGCGTGGGACTGGGACGTGCAGCGTCAGGTCGAGCTCGATCTGTTGGGGCAGGATTTCCCTGGCTATTTCGCCTGGCACTATCCGCCACCGTTCCTGTTCGTTGCAGCCTTCCTTGCGCAGTTTCCCTACACGATCGCCTTCGCCGGCTGGGCGGCTACGAGCTTCATCCCGTACGCACTGGTGATCCGCGCGATCGTCGGCCGCGGCTTCGGGCTGCTGCTCGCGGCCGGCTTTCCGGCGCTGTTCTCGAATACGCTCGTCGGCCAGAACGGCTGTCTGACTGCGGCCCTTGTCGGCGGCACGCTGTATTGGCTGCCGGTGCGGCCGGTGCTGGCCGGCGTCTGTCTCGGGCTCCTGACCTACAAGCCGCAATATGGTCTGCTGTTTCCAATTCTGCTGATCGCAACCCAACGCTGGACGGCGTTCGTCTCGGCGAGCGTCACTGCGGTGGTGCTTGCGCTCGCATCCTGGATGGCCTTTGGGCTCGAGAGCTGGCAGGCGTTCCTTCATTGGCTGCCGATGTTCTCCCAGGCGTTCCTGACCGAAGGCAAGGCGACCTGGTGGAAGCTGCAGAGCCTGTTCTCGCTGGTGCGCTATTTCGGCGGCTCCGAAGCACTCGGCTGGACCTTCCAATGGGTGCTGACGGCCGCCGTCGCGGTGGTGCTGGTGACGCTGTGGCGCAGCCCGGTGCGCTACGCGCTGAAGGCGGCGGCGCTGGCGGTCGGGCTTCTGCTCACCACGCCCTATCTGTTCATGTACGACATGATGGTGCAGGCGATTGCCGTGGCCTGGCTGGTGCGAATCGGCCTCGGCGAAGGTTTCCGCCGCTATGAGCTGCCTGCGCTCGGTACCGTCGCGGCCCTGCAGATCACCTTCATGATGACCGGCATTCCTCTTGGCCTGGCGGCCAATCTGATCATGGGCGGGCTGGTGCTGGCCCGGGCCGGATCATGGTGGCGGCGGCAGCCGGCGTCGCAGCCTACGCTCGCCGCGGCCTGAAGGTCGCATGGCCGGTACCATGGCCGTGATTCCGCTTGTCTTCTTTCCTGAACAGGTGTTCAGTTCTTCCAAGCGATTTGCGAGGACGATCCTCCAAAAACACTGAACCAGCGTTCGCCGGACGGTCCCGGACGGGCGCGTCTGGGATGAGAAGCGCCATGGTGTACCGGCGAACCCATCAGGTCGTGAAGCGGCTGGCCGCCCGCCGTAGCGCGATCCTGGCCGCCGCCCGCGAATGCGCAGCTGAAGGCGGCATGTCGGCTGTTCAGATTGCCCCGGTGGCGGTCCGGGCCAACGTGGCCGCCGGCACCGTCTACCGCTACTTTCCTTCCAAGGCCGACCTGATTTCCGAGCTGATCGCCGAGGTGTCGCGCGACGAACTGGCCGCGGTCCGGCGCGCCGCCGACGCCGCCCCCGGTCCGTCCTCGGCGCTGGCGGCGGCCGTCTCGACCGTCGCCGTGCATGTGCTGTCGCAGCGCAAGCTGGCCTGGGGCATCCTGGCCGAGCCGGTCGACGTCGACGTCACCGCCTCGCGCATCGCCAGCCGCCGCGAGATCGTCGGCGAGATCGCCTCGCGCATCGATGCCGCCGTCCGCGCCGGCCATCTTCCGGCGCAGGACACCCAGCTGGCGGCAACAGCGCTGCTCGGCGCGCTGCACGAGGCGCTGGTGGGGCCGCTCGCGACCGACACGCTCGACGATCCCGCCAAGCTGCGTGACACCGTCCAGGCCGTCACCTTGCTGGCGCTGCGCGCGGTCGGCGTGATGGATGCGCGTGCCCGCGGCCTCGTCGTCCAGGCGGTGCTGCCGGTCAAGAGTCTGGTCGGCGCGTAGTACCTCCAAGCGAGCGACACTTAATCAAGGATTCATGCGTCGCCGCCATGGTCGGGTGCGGCGCCGGGACGGCCGCCGCGGCTCGCAGCTCCAGGTGCTTTTCCCCGAACGATGGCCCTCGCACGCAAACATCTGGTGACGCCGCTCGTGATCGCCGGATCGGCCATTGCCGGCGCGATCTACGCCTACGTCGTTGGCGAGGACATCAACTGGGACTGGCAGAACTATCACGACTATGCCGGCTTCGCGCTCGTTCACGGCCGCTTCGATCTCGATGTTGCGCCGGGCGGCTTCCAGAGTTTCCTCAATCCGCTGATCTATCTGCTGCCCTACGTCGTCCGCCATGGGCTCGAGACGCCCTGGTGGGGCGTCGCGCTCGGCGCACTGCATGGCCTGAACCTTGCCGTGGTCTGGTGGGTGGCGCGCGTGCTGCTCGATCGCAGTGCCGATGTTTTCGCGCTCGGTGCCGCTGTCCTCATCGCCGCGCTCAGCCCCATGACCCTGTCCGAGGTCGGCACCAGCTTCGCCGATATCCTGACCGCGATGCCGATCCTTGTCGCGGTCGGCCTGATCTTTCGCGATGACGACGAACGCGGCCGTCGCTTCCTCATCGCCGGCCTGCTGATCGGAGCTGCTACAGGGCTGAAGCTGACCAACGCGACCTACCTGATCGGAGCCGGCGTCTCGCTGCTGCTGGTGGCGCAGCCGCTGCGGGCGTTGGTCATGTTCGGCGCCGGCAGCGCGCTGGCTGGGATGGTGACGGCGGGGCCGTGGGCGCTGAAGATGATGCGCGACTTCGGCAGCCCGCTGTTTCCATTCTACAATACGCTCTTCCGCTCGCCCGAGGCGCCGCAGATCTCGATCGCCGATACGCGCTTCATGCCGTCCGGCGTGCTCGATGCGCTCGCCTATCCGTTCTATTGGGTGGTCGGCAAGCATCCGTCGTCGGAATGGGCGTTCCGCGATCCGCGCTTCGCCGTCGTCATCGTGCTGTTGATCGCGCTGATCCTCACTGGCCTGGGGCAGCGGCGCGAGGTGCTGGCGTTGCGCGACCGGCGCCTCGTCATCTTCTTCTGGATCAGCTATCTGCTGTGGATGCTGGCGTTCTCCATCCAGCGCTATCTGATGCCGCTGGAGCTGTTGGCGGCGCCGCTGATCGTGCTGCTGCTGATACGCCTGATCGATGCCTGGCGCGGGCATGCGGCCATGGCGTTATCGGCACGAAGCAGGCAGGCCGTCATCGTCGGCACTGCGGCTGTCATCGCGCTGGCCTCGCAACCGACCGACTGGATGCGGCGGCCGTGGTCCGATCCATACCGGCCGCAGCTCGCCGATGCCTTGCTGCGACCGGCGACGTTCCTGCTGCTGCAGAAGCCGCTCGGCTACGTCACATCGTTCCTGCCGCAAGGCTCGCGCGTCTATCAATTGTCCGAGCTGGTGGTTCCGATCGTCCCCGGCGGCGTGCTCGACCGCCGTGTTCGAAACGGCTTGGCCGAACCGCTGCCCGGCGGGGTGTGGGCGCTGTATTATGCGGAGAGTCCGGCCGACAATCCGCCGCGGCTCGACGTGCTCAATGACTACGCTCTCGCGATCGACGGCGCGCGCCGTTGCGAGCGTATCCCAGGCGCCGACGGCACCGACATCCTGGCCTGTCCGGTCATAACGGCTGCGGGGCCCGCGGCCTCGACCGCAGGCCTGAGGCCCGGCATCAGCACCGATTGACTGGCGTCAGAGATGGGCTTCGCTGGACGGCCCGACATAGGCGATGCGCACCATGTTGGTCGTGCCGGGCGTGCCGAGCGGAACGCCGGCAACGACGATGACGCGCTGGCCGGCTCGGACGAAGCCGTCGCGGAACGCGATCGAGCCGGCGCGCTCGACCATGTCGTCCTGGTCGCGCGCGTCTTCCGCCACCACGCAATGCACCCCCCACACGACGGACAACCGGCGTCCGGTCGCGAGATTCGGCGTGATCGCGACCACGGGCGGCTTCGGCCGCTCGCGGGCGACGCGGATTGCAGTGGAGCCAGACGAGGTCCAGCAGATGATCGCCGGCAGATCCAGGTTTTCGGCGATCCGGCGGGCGGCTTCCGCGATGGCGTCGCCGGCGGTCGATTCCGGCTCGGGGCGCTGGGCCGCGATCACGGAGCGATAGACCGCGTCGCGCTCGACCTCCTCGCCGATCCGGTTCATGGTCGAGACTGCTTCGACCGGATATTTGCCGGCCGCCGATTCGGCCGACAGCATGATCGCATCGGCGCCTTCGTACACCGCAGTGGCCACGTCGGAGACCTCGGCACGGGTCGGCACCGGCGACTGGATCATCGATTCCAGCATCTGAGTCGCGACCACCACCGGCTTGCCGGCGCGGCGCGCCATCCGCGTCATCAGCTTCTGCAGGCCCGGCACGCGCTCCAGCGGCAGTTCGACGCCGAGATCGCCACGCGCCACCATCAATGCGTCGGAGACGTCGATGATGTCAGGCAATCGATCGATCGCCTGCGGCTTCTCGATCTTGGACATCACGGCGGCGCGGCCGCGGATGATCTTCTTGGCTTCGAGCACGTCGTCGGCGCGCTGCACGAAGGACAATGCGATCCAGTCGATGCCGATGTTCAAGGCGGCCTCGAGATCGGCGCGGTCCTTCGGCGTCATCGCGGAGACCGGCAGGTCGGTATCCGGCAGGCTCACGCCCTTGCGATCGGACATCTTGCCGCCGATGACGACGCGCGTCACGGCGCGGGTCGGGGAGGTCTCCTCGGCGATCAGGCGCACCTTGCCGTCATCGAGCAGCAGCGCGTGGCCCGGCTGCAGCGCGGCCAGGATTTCCGGATGCGGCAGGTACACCCGCGTCGCATCGCCCGGCGTCTTGTCCGAATCGAGCACGAAGCTCTGGCCGTTGTTCAGCTGCACCGGCCCTTCGGCGAAGGTGCCGACCCTGAGCTTCGGGCCCTGCAGATCGACCAGGATGCCGATCGGCCGGCCGTAGCTCGCCTCGACGCTGCGGATCGTCGCCACCATCTCCCGCAGCTTGTCGTGCGGCGTATGGCTCATGTTGATCCGGAAGATATCGGCTCCGGCCTCGAACAGCTTGCGAATCATCGCGCTGTCCGAGGAGGCGGGACCGAGCGTGGCGAGGATCTTGATGCGGCGCAGGCGTCTCATGGCTTCGGCGTCTGCCCGGACGGCAGGCCGGACCCCGGAGGCGGCGCGGCCTGAGGCCCGTTGGGCAGGCCGGGGACGTTGCCGCCCGGTCCAAGCGTGCCGGGAATGCCGGGCACGCGCTGTTGCGCCGGCTGCTCATTGGCTTCGGTCAGCTGCACGGTCCAGGCGCGCTGGTCGGCGGTGTCGACCTCGAAAAAGCCGGTGCGGTCGAAGCCGCGTGCCAGGCAATTGTCGGTGCCCTTGATGGTGAACTCCTTGTCGCGCGAGCACATGAAGGCCTGTCCCGACCATTCGCCGCCGCGGTCATAGTCCAGCGCGTAGATGTAATAATAGCGCGCGACCAGCGTGCCCTTGAGCAGCGTTTCGCAGCTGCGAGACGATACGTTCCACCAGCCTTCGGTGGTCCAGCCCTCGGCGTCCTTGTAGCCGAGGGCGATCCCGACCCGGCTCGAGGTGTTGTTGCAGAGCCGGAAATCAGCCGCCGCCGGGCTGGTTGACAGACAGAGCGCGGCCAGCCCAAGCAGCGAAAGCAGTCCGAAACCGGGGCGACGGGGAATGCGATGCAGGATGGAGGAGATTTTGGGGATCATTGCGCGACGCTATATCAAACGTTGATTGATGTCGCGCGACTTGGCTGCGGCTGTCAACGGCAAGGCAATTTCGTGGCGAAGGCGGATTCGATCGCACTCCTCGCTCCCTTGACGGTGCTGCGATATGGCCAAACCTGCGACGATGCCGCATCATATAGCAGAGATCCGCCACCATGCGGAACAGGGAAGCAAAGCGATGACCATCGACAGCACCACTCGGACCGAACTCGAAGCCGCTGCGTTCCGCAGGCTCATCGAGCACCTGCGGACCCGAACCGACGTTCAGAATATCGACCTGATGAACCTGGCCGGCTTCTGCCGCAACTGCCTCTCCAACTGGCTGAAGGACGCTGCCGACGCCCAGGGGGCGGCGATGACCAAGGATGAGAGCCGCGAGGCGGTCTATGGCATGCCCTACGACGAGTGGAAGGCGAAGCATCAGCGCGAAGCGAGCGCCGAGCAGATCGAGGCCATGAAGAAGGTGCATCCGGGCCATTGAGCCTTCGGGTCACCGGCAGCCTGCGAATCGGAGTCCTGTCCGGGAGGCGCACAAAACGCAAGCGACCCGGCCCATGGCGTTGCCGCGCAGCTTGCCGGGCCCAACAACATGTGGGCGCTCTGTGGATGAGGGCGATGTCTGCTTGACGCAGGGCACACCAGATTTGAGGGTCGCGGCGAACACGCGGCGCCCGCAGGCGCCTTTATTGGACACACGAGTTCCACTCAGGAGTATCAGATGGTCACCGCCGCCGCGAAGGACGACGAGTCGCCCGCGACCCGCTTTGCCGTAGACCAGCTCAAGTCGATCATCGAGCGCATCGAGCGGCTGGAGGAGGAGAAGAAGGCGATCTCCGAGGACATCAAGGACGTCTATGCCGAGAGCAAGGGCAACGGCTTCGACGTCAAGGCGCTGCGTACGATCATCCGGCTGCGCAAGCAGGACCCCAATGAGCGTCAGGAAGAGGAAAGCATCCTCGAGACCTACATGCAGGCGCTGGGCATGATCTGAGCGCCTGCTGCGCTCAAACTTCCTGAACGTCTATCCGAGCCATCCTGCCTCCGCGCCATCGACGCGGGGGCATTTGCGCGTCAGGAACGAAGCCGGGGTCTGTCACTGCGGCCGTCAGCGCAAGGCCGCGGCGCGCATCGTGAAGGATTTGATCTCGAGCTTGATGATCGCAGGCCCGCTGAACTGGTCATAGCTCAGCCCCGGCGTCGGATCGGCAGAGAAGGTCATCGCCAGCGCCGTCTGCGGCTTCACGAAATAGCTGCGCATGACGGTGAGATCGGGATCGCCGAGCTTGGTCACCGACATCGATGACGATGCGCTGGGCGTCAGCATGATCGCGCGCATCCAGGTCGAATCGGGCCCCTTGGCCGACGACATCCGGGTCGCCATCGTGATCAGGCCGTCCTGGCTCTGGCCGCCCTTGGCATCGCTCGCCGTCGGTGCGGGGCGGGTGGCCGCCGGACGAGAGTTTCGCACCGGCATCGGCGCGGTGGCAGCATTGCCGCGATCGGCCGCGGGCGCCGGGGCGAAGGCCATGGCCTGCATCAGGCTCGCCGTCTGCGGTTGATCGATCGCCGACAGCGCGCGGCGGGCGGTGATCGCTGCCACCTGCTCGGGCGTCGCCTGCTTCGGCGTGCTCGGATTGTCACCCCAGAAGCCACGGGCATTGATGATGTCGGCGACGCTTTGCGGTGCACCGTCCCGCGACGGGGCGCTGATCGCACTCGTGGTCTCGGGCTTGGTGTCCGACTTCGGTGCCGTCGGCTGCTGCACCGCCTGCGAATCGGCCGATGCCAGCTGCAGGGCATTGGTGATCTTGCCACGCGCCGTCGAGGGCTTGTTGTCGGCCGTCTTGGACGTGAGCGCATTGGACGTGAGCGCGGCGGTCTGCACCGGCTTGGTGTTGGTATCGGCCTTCTCGCTCTCGCCGGCCTCCTCGTCATCCTCGCTCGGACGACCACGGAACAGCCGCGCCAACAGGCCGGACCGCCCAGACGACGCGTCGTCGCCCGGACCGCGCTTCTCGATCTCGGCCTTGGCGAGCTCATAGCCCTTGAGCGGGACACCATTGCTTGGGACGTGGACGGTCTTGCCATCCGGGAAGACGCGCGCAAGCTGGTCGGCCGTCATCCGCGGCCAGTGGCGAATGTTGCCGGTGTCGAGGTGAACGAACGGCGAGCCCGATGTCGGATAGAAGCCGACGCCGCCGCGCTGCAGACGCAGGCCGGCGTAGCGGATCTGCTCCAGCGGCACGCCCGGGATATGGAAGTCCATCGCGTGGCCCAGCATGTGCTGGCTGTGGCGGGCCACCCCGGAATGCGCCGAGCGGCGGCGCAACATCGAATTGGTGGCGGGGGAGCGGTACGATGAGATGATCTGGATCGGCTGCTTGCCGTCGACGTCGCGATAGACCTCCCAGAGGATATCGAACAGCCGGCGGTCCATGACCGTCTCGTCCTGGGTGCGCCAGTCGCGCAGGAAGTGATTGAGCTTCTTCAGCGCGTCTTCGTCATAGCGGCCTTCGCGCTTGAAGGTGACCGTCAGGTCCTCGCCGGAATGGGTGTGGTGGAAGGTGAGGGTGCGGGTTTCGTTGAGGGCCTCTGCGTCGCGTACCGTGCCCGCTCCGACCAGCAGGAGCAGCGAAGCAAGGCCGAAGCGGCAGATTGCGCTCCATCCCGCTCCGGGTAGCGAACGCGATTGGCGCGCGAAAACAGACAGCAAGATGCAGCCCACCCCGTCGACGAGCGTTTACTCAGATACCCTCTTGCGGCCCGTCCGGCGGAAGAGAGAGGAAACGCTTACCTAAGGCGGGATGGTTAAGGGATACTGACCGACCCGCCCCCCAATTACCCTTAACATATACGCTTGAGTGTGGCGAAAAAGTGCCATCGAATCGTGGTTGATCATTGTGGTTAATCACAAATTAAAACCTCGCCGTCGGTCTCCCGGTCGGCGAGGTCTTTGATCTGAAATCGAAATTTGACGTCTAGGGCCGCAGCCCGATCACCGGGTGAAGACCCGCCGCGACGGCCGGCCGACCGGGGCCGGCGGCGTCGGCTGACCGCCACCACCAAACAGCCGTTCGAAGAAGTTCGGGCTGGACGAGCCCGACGAGAAGCTGTTGTCGCTGACGTTGACCGCGTTGGGCAGCGGTCCCTTCGGGCGCGAATAGTTCGGCTGGGCGTGCGCGACGACGTTTTCCAGATCCTTGCCGCGGCTGCTCTTGAGGATCGAGATCATGGTCGCGTCGCGGCCATAGACGTCCTTGCGGAACTGCAGCTTGCCGGCATCGTCCACGAACGCGGTCTGGTAGGTGATGTTCACCGGGATCGGCGTCGGGAATTTCAGGTCGATCTCGCTCGAGCCGTACATGCTGCGGATGCGCTCCGGCGTGTAGCGCTCGTTCGGCATGGTGATGTTGAGCAGAACAGCGGCGTACTGATCCGGATACTGCACGCGCATGCAGCCATGGCTGAAGGCGCGTTCGTCGCGGGCGAACAGGTTCTTGTCCGGGGTGTCGTGCTGATAGACCAGGAACTTGTTCGGGAAGTTGAAGCGGATGCGGCCGAGCGCATTGGCCTCGCCCGGGGGCTGCGAGATGTGGATCGAGCCGTCACGGGCACGCTCGAGCCGCAGGCCCATGCGGTCGAGCACGGTCGGGTCCTGCTGCAGCGCCGGCAGATACTCGTTGTAGATGATCGACGGCGGCACGTTCCAGGTCGGGTTGACGGTGATGAACTTCATCGTCTCGCTGAGCAGCGGCGTCGCATGCTGGCCGGGCTTGCCGGTCACCACGCGGGTGGTCCAGACCTGCGCGCCGCGCTGCATCACCTTCAGCGTGTAGTCGGGGATATTGAGGATGACATAGGCGTCGCCGATCGAGGGGGCGCCGAGGTCGCGCGGCAGCCAGCGCCAGCGCTCCATGTTGACGAGGACCGTGTCGATCTGCTTGTCGCGCTTGGGCGTGTTGAGCGCCTTGACGGTGCGGTCGTCGAGCACACCGGTCGGCTTGAGATCGACGCTCTCCTGGAACTTACGGACCGCGGCTGCGACCTTGGCGTCGTAGCGGATGTCGTCGGTGTTCTCGGTGATGCCGAGCTTGGCGCGCAGCTTCGGCACGCGCGGGTCGGACATCTGCGCCTCGGCCTCCGGCGCGTTCTTGCCGCGCGCAGGGGTGTATTTCAGCGGCTCGCCGTCGTCGATGATGATCGGCGCACCGTCGGGGCCGCCGCGCAGCTCGGCGAGCTTGGCCTTCAGCAGCTTGTAGAGCTTGTGCGGCGGGTTGTAGCTGTCGAGCGCCGCCGACGCATCCTTGGCGCCGGTGACATTGGCCAGCACCTCGTTCGGGTCGATCGGATGCTCGGGATACTGGATGTCGGCCGACACCTGCGACCAGTGCATGCGGCCGCTCTGCGCCTGCCGCGCGTAGTCCAGCATGCTCTCAGTGAGCTTGAGATCGGCTTCCGCGAGGGCGTCCGGGGTGGACGCTGCGGCGGTGAAATCCGGCACCGGATAGTCGGCGGGATTGAGACCGTCGGCGGCGGCGTCCCTCAGCCGGGCCATGACGCCCTTGGCCGCAGCCGTCACGCTGCCGCTCTGGGTCCAGATCGGCGCATAGTCGCGGCCGGTGTAGAATTTCTCGACCGCGGCGCGCTCGGCCTTCCGGTCGAAATATTTGGTCGCCTTGGTGGCCATCAGATCACGCAGGCGGTCTGCAACCGGCTGGTCCGCCGCAGGCACGCTGCTCGCGGCCTTGACCGGATCCTTCGCGGTGTCGGGTGCCGTTGCCGTCGCGGGAGTCGCCGGCGGCGGGCTTGCAACGGTCTTGGCCGGATCGGTTGCAGGCACCGCAACCGATTCGAGCGGCTTGGCCGGCTCGGGCGCCTTGGCCTGGCTGGGCGAAACGGTCGCGGTCGTATCGGGCTTGAAATCGCTGGCGGTCGGCGGCGGCACGTTGGCCGGCTCCGGCAACGGAATGGCCGCGTCGATGGCCAGCTCGGCAGCGCTGTTGCGGGGCGGGTCGTTCTGGGCGAGAGCAGAGGTCGAGGACACCGCGAGGAAGGTCGCCGCGATAGCCATCAGCACGCGGTCATATCCGCCACGGGTGGTCACACAATCTCGCATCGTCAATCCCTCGGATGATCTGTCCCTTCCGGAACAGGGTCGGTAACAAGGTCGATCTCTGCCCGCCAGCTTCGGCTCGAGCACCGCCCGTGAGCGAGCACCGCCCGTGAGAATGGGTCACGCCTGCACGTGGTGATTCACGCCCAAACGATACTTAAGCCCCACTTCTGCGGCCAGCGCCACACGGGACAACTCACGACAAACTGACTCTTGGGAAACCCCGGCCAAACCGATCGTGCGTTTGTGCCACGCGTTTTTTCCTTTGTCTGTCACCGCAAGGCAACGGTTCAGATGTTCCATTGTTGCGAGGCCTTGCGGCGATTTTCGGACGGGAGCGGAGCGCAACCATGGTCTCGCCCCGCGGTCCTCGTCGTGACCTCAGAGAGGTGGTGATTCCGTCGATGGAGTCTCGCCATTGGCCTCGTCGAGCTTGCGATAGAGCGTCGAGCGTCCGATTTTGAGACGGCGCGCCACCTCCGACATCTGTCCACGGTAGTGGGCGATGGCGAAGCGGATGATCTCATGCTCCATCTCCTCCAGCGGCCGCACATCGCCCCCGGCGGTCAGCATCGCCAGACTGCCATGCGAGGGCAGGGATGACGGAGCGATGGGTACTTCACTACCCGGCACCATGGCCGGCAGCCCAGGATGGACGGGCCGCTCCACGGTCAGCGCGGGCGCCGGCTCCACCGGCGGCGCATGGGTCGGGATCAGCGGGAAATCGGCCACGCCGAGCTGATCGGTCTCGCTCATGACGACGGCGCGATAGACTGCGTTTTCGAGCTGGCGGATGTTGCCGGGCCAGTCGAGCTTGGTCAGATAGGCGACGGCTTCGCCGCCGATGCCTGACACGGGACGGTTCTCCTCGGCGGCAAAGCGCGCCAGGAAATGCCGCAGCAGATGCGGGATGTCCTCGCGCCGTACGCGCAAGGGAGGAATCGTCAGCGGCAGGACGTGCAGCCGGTAGAACAGATCCTCGCGGAAATGGCCTTCCTTGACGCGATCGAGCAGGCGGCGATTGGTCGCCGAGATGATTCGAACGTCGACCTTGACCGGCTTGCGGCCGCCGACGGCCTCGACGGCGCCCTCCTGCAGCGCGCGCAGCAGCTTGACCTGGGCGGTGAGCGGCAGCTCGGAGACCTCGTCCAGGAACAGCGTGCCGCCATGGGCCTCGACGAACTTGCCCATGTGACGCTCGGTGGCGCCGGTGAATGCGCCCTTCTCGTGGCCGAACAGGATCGATTCGACGAGGTTATCCGGGATTGCGCCACAATTGACCGCGACGAACGGTCTGGTCTTGCGCTCGCTGGTGCCGTGGATGGCTCGGGCGAACAGCTCCTTGCCGACACCGGATTCGCCTTCGATCAGCACTGGGATCGAGGAGGCCGCAGCCTTCTCGGCGATGCGCAGGATCGGTGCCATGGCTTCTGCGCGGGTGATGATGTCGGCAAAGGTCAGCCGCCCCTCGCGGCTGTGCCGGATGCGCTGCAATTCGCCCTTCAGCGCGGACGTATTGAGCGCATTGCGCAAGGAAACCTGCAGCCGCTCGATGCCGACCGGCTTGACGACGAAATCCTGCGCGCCGGCGCGCATCGCGGAGACGACATTGTCGATGCCGCCATGCGCGGTCTGCACGATCACGGGAATCGAGATGCCGGCCTCGCGCATCTTCGACAGCACGCCCATGCCGTCGAGCCCGGGCATCACGAGATCGAGCACGATGGCGTCGATCGGGCCGGCGTCGGGATTGGTCAGCTTCTCGATCACGGCGTCGCCGGTCTCGACGACGACCGCCTCATAGCCGCATTTCTGAACCATGTTCTCCACCAGCCGGCGCTGGACCGGATCATCATCCGCAATCAAAATGCTGGCAGCCATGGCTTTCCTTGCACGCTACGACTATCTGTCTCGAATCGGGGCACTCTCGCCGACGCCGATTAACGCAACCTTAAACCTCGCTGATCGGGATATGCGTTCGAACAACAGGTTACCCATCCGATGACCTCGCGCGCCTCTTCTGCCCTTCGCAAGCCGACCAAATCCACCCAGAGCAAATCCGCCAAGACCGGGCCTTCGAAAAAGGCCAAGCCGGCGAAGACGTCGGCGAAGAAGCCGGTGTCGAGGCCCGCAGCCGTCAAGGCGGCTCGAGGTGCGACGGCCAAATCGTCTGCAAGGCCGGCCAAGAAGGTGGCTGCCAAGAGCGGCATTGGTGCGCTGCCCGAGTGGAATCTCGGCGACCTCTATATGGGCATCGATGCGCCGGAGATCGCTCACGATCTCGCGAAGATGGATTCTGAATGCGTCGCGTTTGAGACGGACTACAAGGGCAAGCTGGCCGAGCATGTGGCGCGGGAGGATGGCGGCGAATGGCTCGCAGGCGCCGTGCGGCGCTACGAGGCGATCGATGACCTCGCCGGACGGCTCGGCTCGTTCGCAGGGCTTGCGCATGCCGGCGACAGCGTCGATCCCGCGATCTCCAAATTCTATGGCGACATCTCGGAACGGCTCACGGCCGCCTCCACCCATCTGCTGTTCTTCCCGCTCGAGCTCAACCGCATCGACGACGCCGTGATCGAGCGCGCGATGGAGACGCCGGCGCTCGGTCACTACCGGCCGTGGATCGAGGATCTGCGCAAGGACAAGCCCTATCAGCTCGAGGACCGCGTCGAGCAGCTGTTCCACGAAAAGTCGCAGACGGGATACTCCTCCTGGAACAGATTGTTCGACCAGACCATCGCCGGGCTGCGCTTCCAGGTCGGCGGCAAGGAACTCGCGATCGAGCCGACGTTGAACTTCCTGCAGGACCGTGACGGCGCCAAGCGCAAGGCCGCCGCCGAGGCGCTGGCCAAGACCTTCAAGGCCAATGAGCGCACCTTCGCGCTGATCACCAACACGCTCGCCAAGGACAAGGACATCTCCGACCGCTGGCGCGGCTTCCAGGATGTCGCGGATTCCCGCCACCTGAACAATCGCGTCGAGCGCGAGGTGGTCGATGCGCTGGTGGCCTCGGTGCGGGCGGCCTATCCAAAGCTGTCGCATCGCTACTACCATCTCAAGGCGCGCTGGTTCAAAAAGAAGAAGCTGGCGCATTGGGACCGTAACGCGCCGCTGCCCTTCGCGGCCAATGCCACCATTGCCTGGCCGGAAGCGAAGAGCATGGTGCTGACGGCCTATCGCGGCTTTTCACCGGAGATGGCCGACATCGCGCAGCGCTTCTTCGACCAGAGCTGGATCGATGCGCCGGTGCGTCCAGGCAAGGCGCCGGGTGCGTTCTCGCATCCGACCACGCCGTCGGCGCATCCCTATGTGTTGATGAACTATCAGGGCAAGCCGCGCGACGTGATGACGCTCGCGCACGAGCTCGGCCACGGCGTGCACCAAGTGCTGGCGGCGAGGCAAGGCGCGCTGATGGCGCCGACGCCGCTGACTTTGGCGGAGACCGCGAGCGTGTTCGGCGAGATGCTGACCTTCAAGCGGCTCCTGTCCGAGACCAAGGACGCCAGGCAGCGTCAGGCGCTGCTCGCCGGCAAGGTCGAGGACATGATCAACACGGTGGTGCGGCAGATCGCGTTCTACTCGTTCGAGCGCGCCGTGCACACCGAGCGCAAGAACGGGGAGCTGACCGCGGAGCGGCTCGGCCAGATCTGGATGTCGGTGCAGACCGAAAGCCTCGGCGAGGCGATCGAGATCAAGCCGGGCTACGAGAACTTCTGGATGTACATCCCGCACTTCATCCACTCGCCATTCTACGTCTACGCCTATGCGTTCGGCGACTGCCTCGTGAACTCGCTCTATGCCGTCTACGAGCACGCCGCCGACGGCTTCGCCGAGCGCTATCTCGCGATGCTCGCGGCTGGCGGCACCAAGCATTATTCCGAGCTGCTCAAGCCGTTCGGCCTCGACGCCAAGGACCCCAAATTCTGGGACGGCGGCCTGTCGGTCATTGCCGGGATGATCGACGAACTGGAGCGGATGGCGTAGGGGCGTAAAACATTTGTTGAACGGAATGAAGAGGCGCGTTATACATTTGTATAACGCGCCATTTTTTCGGAGCGGCCCGCTATGAAGATTGAAATCAAGAAGATCGGCAATTCCGACGGCCTGCTGTTGCCGCGTGAACTGATGCAGAGGCTCGACCTCAAGCGCGGTCAGCAACTGCACATCGTCGAATTGCCAGGCGGCGGCTTCCAGGCGCTGCCCTATGATCCGGATTTCGAGCGGACGATGGAGATCGCGGACGAGATCATGGATGAGTATCGCGACACCCTCGCCGCGCTCGCCAAATGAGCGAGCAGCAAGAACCGCTTTGGATCACCTACGAGCAGGCCGTCGCAATCCACGCCCGACAGTTGCGCCGCTTCGGCGGCGCGCCTGGGCTGCGTGACGAGGGCATGCTCCGCTCGGCCCTGGAGCGGCCCATTAACAAATGGAGCTATGAGCAGGCGACGCTTCCCGAGCTTGCCGCAGCCTATGCATTCGGACTCGCCAAGAACCACGCTTTCGTCGACGGCAATAAGCGGATCGCTTTCATGGCGATGATGACGTTTCTGCGCAGAAACGAAATCGCGTTCGCGCCGGACCCGGCTGAAGCGACCGCCATGATCCTCGCCCTCGCCGCCGGCGAGGTCAGCGAGGCCAGCCTGACGCGCTGGATCCTTGACAATTGGCCCGGCGAATAGGGCGATCGGAAAAACCGATAAAACTGCCTTGCATGCCAGCCGTTGCCCTTGCATTGGCTTTGGGGTATGCGACCTTAACAAAGCAATTTTCTCTGGGGGACCCCGATGGCAAACCATGGCGAGATCGCCTACTCGACGGCTGACGGCAACGACTACGCGGCGCATGAGGCCACGTATGTGGGCTTCATCAATCTGGTGAAGTTCGGCACGATCGGCGTCGCTCTGATCGTCATCTTGATGGCTATTTTCCTCGTTTAGTGTCGCTCTGGGCCCGCCGGCATCTCCGCCGGCGGGCCTTCAGCTGAGCGCCCCTGGCGCTGAAGGCTGAAGCCAGTTGGACGTCCCGCCCTTTTAAGCTCGCGCGCGCATCCGCGCCGGAGGCCTCATGAAGATTGCCGTCGCCAAGGAAATCGACCCGTTGGAGCCGCGGGTCGCCGCCTCTCCCGACACGGTGAAGAAGTTCAAGGCGCTGGGTGCCGAGATCGCGGTCGAGCCCGGTGCCGGCATCAAGTCCGGCCTGCCGGATTCGGAGTTCACGGCGGCGGGCGCAACCGTCAGCGCCGACGCGCTCAAGGACGCCGACATCATCATCAAGGTGAAACGGCCGGAAGCCTCCGAGCTCGCCAATTACCGGCGCGGTGCCTTGGTGTTCGCGATCATGGACCCCTACGGCAACGACGCCGCGCTCAAGGCGATGGCCGATGCCGGCATCGCCTCCTTCGCGATGGAGCTGATGCCGCGCATCACCCGCGCCCAGGTCATGGACGTGCTGTCGAGCCAGGCCAACCTCGCCGGCTACCGCGCCGTCATCGAAGGCGCTGAGGCATTCGGCCGCGCCTTCCCGATGATGATGACCGCGGCCGGCACCGTGCCGGCGACGAAGGTCTTCGTGATGGGCGTCGGCGTCGCCGGCCTGCAGGCGATCGCGACCGCGCGCCGGCTCGGCGCCATGGTCTCGGCCACCGACGTGCGGCCGGCCACCAAGGAGCAGGTGGAAAGCCTCGGCGCCAAGTTCCTGGCGGTCGAGGACGAGGAGTTCAAGAACGCCCAGACGGCCGGCGGCTACGCCAAGGAGATGTCGAAAGAGTACCAGGCCAAGCAGGCTGCTTTGACGGCGGAACACATCAAGAAGCAGGACGTCATCATCACGACTGCGCTGATCCCGGGCCGTCCGGCGCCGCGCCTCGTCACCATGGAGATGGTGAAGTCGATGCGTCCTGGCTCCGTGCTGGTCGACCTCGCGGTCGAGCGCGGCGGCAACGTCGAGGGCGTCAAGCTCGGCGAGACCGTCGAGATCGATGGCGTCAAGATCATCGGCTACCCCAACCTCGCAGGTCGGGTCGCAGCGTCCGCCTCCGGCCTCTACGCCCGCAACCTGTTCTCCTTCATCGAGACGATGATCGACAAGAAGGAGAAGGCGCTGGCAGTCAATTGGGACGACGAGCTGGTCAAGGCCACGGCTTTGACAAAGGACGGCGCCATCGTCCACCCGAACTTCCAGCCGAAGGCTTAAAGGAGCAAAGCCATGGAACATGTCGTCCAAGCCGTCGATCCGTTCGTCTTCCGGCTGTCGATCTTCGTGCTGGCGGTGTTCGTCGGCTATTTCGTGGTGTGGTCGGTGACGCCGGCCCTGCACACGCCGCTGATGTCGGTGACCAACGCAATCTCCTCGGTGATCGTGGTCGGCGCGCTGCTTGCGGTCGGCGTTCCCATGTTGTCGAGCGGCAGCGGTCTGGCGCGCGCGTTCGGCTTCATCGCGCTGATCTTCGCCTGCGTGAACATCTTCGGAGGCTTCCTCGTCACCCAGCGCATGCTGGCGATGTACAAGAAGAAGTCCAAGTAACAACGCCGCACGACGCGGGAAGACAGGCACAACGGGGCATCTGCAATGAACGCCAATCTGTCGGCACTCCTTTATCTCGTGGCAGGTGTGCTGTTCATCCTGTCTCTTCGTGGACTGTCCAGCCCGGCGACCAGCCGGCAGGGCAACTTCTTCGGCATGGCCGGCATGGCGATTGCCGTTGCCACCACCCTGGCCAGCCATCCCCCGGCCGACGCCGTGGCGTGGGTCCTGGTGATCCTCGGCATCGCCATCGGTGGCGGCATTGGCGCGGTCATTGCTCGTCGCGTGCCGATGACCTCGATGCCGGAACTGGTCGCCGCTTTCCACTCACTGGTGGGCATGGCGGCGGTCCTGGTGGCGGCCGGCGCGTTCTATGCGCCCGAAGCGTTCGACATCGGCACCCCCGGCAACATCCATTCGCAGAGCCTGATCGAAATGTCGCTCGGCGTCGCGATCGGCGCCCTGACCTTCACCGGCTCGGTGATCGCGTTCCTGAAGCTGTCGGGCCGCATGAGCGGTGCGCCGATCATTCTCCCTGCGCGCCACATCATCAACATCGTGCTGGCGATCGCGCTGGTGGTCTTCATCGTCGGACTCGTGATGTCCGGCAGTGCGCTGGACTTCTGGCTGATTACCATCATCGCGCTCACGCTCGGCGTGCTCATCATCATCCCGATCGGCGGCGCCGACATGCCGGTCGTGATCTCGATGCTGAACTCCTATTCCGGCTGGGCGGCCGCAGGCATCGGCTTCACGCTCGGCAACTCGGCGCTGATCATCACCGGTGCGCTGGTCGGCTCGTCCGGCGCCATCCTGTCCTACATCATGTGCCACGCGATGAACCGGTCCTTCATCTCGGTCATCCTCGGCGGCTTCGGCGGCGAGACCGCAGCGGCCGGTGGCGCCACGGGTGAGCAGAAGCCGGCCAAGCTCGGCTCGGCCGATGATGCGGCCTTCATCATGAAGAACGCTTCGAAGGTCATCATCGTCCCCGGTTACGGCATGGCGGTTGCGCAGGCGCAGCACGCGGTGCGTGAGCTGGCCGACACGCTGAAGAAGGAAGGCGTCGAGGTGAAGTACGCGATCCACCCGGTCGCTGGCCGCATGCCCGGCCACATGAACGTGCTGCTGGCCGAGGCCAACGTCCCCTATGACGAGGTGTTCGAGCTCGAGGACATCAACTCCGAATTCGCCCAGACCGACGTCGCCTTCGTGATCGGCGCCAACGACGTCACCAATCCCGCGGCCGAGGAGGACAAGACCTCGCCGATCTACGGCATGCCGGTGCTGCAGGTCTGGAAGGCGGGCACCGTGATGTTCATCAAGCGTTCGCTCGCGTCGGGCTATGCCGGCATCGACAATCCGCTGTTCTATCGCGACAACACGATGATGCTGCTCGGCGACGCCAAGAAGATGACCGAGAACATCGTCAAGGCGATGTAGCCGAGATCGTCGAGAGCCATGACGATTCTGAAATGGCTCCTGATCGTCGTCGTGGCGATCTACGGCACGGTGCTTGCGGTCCTGTTCGTCCGTCAGCGTGCGATGCTGTTTCCGATCCCGCCGGTCGGCCGCACGGCGCCGGCTGCAGCCGGATTTCCTCAGGCCGAAGAGCATGTGTTGACCTCGGCCGACGGCGAAAAGGTCATCGTCTGGCACGTGCCGGCGAAGCCCGGCAGCAAGGTCGTTCTCTATTTCCCCGGCAATGGCGATTTCCTCGCCGGGGTGGTGTCACGCTTCAAGGCGCTGACCGCCGACGGCACGGGTCTCGTTGCGCTGTCGTATCGTGGCTATGCGGGATCGAGCGGCAGTCCTAGCGAGCAGGGGCTGCTTCAGGACGCCGCAGCCGCCTTTGCCTTCACCCGTGAGCGCTACGAGGCGACGCGTATCGTGGTGTGGGGGTTTTCGCTCGGTAGCGGCGTGGCCACCGCGATCGCTGCGGAGCATCCGATCGCCAGGCTGATCCTCGAAGCGCCCTACACGTCGACGGTCGACGTCGCATCCGACATGCTCAAGGTGGTTCCCGTGAGTCTCTTGATGCGTGACAGCTTCCATTCCGACCAGCGCATCGCCAATGTGCATGTGCCGCTCCTGATCATGCATGGCGCCAGAGATCCGGGGATTCCGATCCGCTTCGGGGAAAGATTGTTCGCACTTGCGCATGAGCCCAAGCGCTTCGTACGGTTTGCCGACGGCGGACATAATGATCTGGATCTTTTCGGTGCGACCGACACAGCGAAGAGTTTTATCAGCGGCCCCTAGCGTTCGCGCGGCGAGATGGCCGGGTGGCCTGGCCGCTGTCCTGTTCTTTGCAGGTCTGCCGATGCCAGCGCATGCCGCCGGGCTGAACGGCGCCGCGATGGCCTGGCCGTTCGCGCTGCCGTTCGCGGGATTGCTGCTGTCGATCGCGCTCGGACCGCTGCTGTTTGCCGGCTTCTGGCATCACCATTACGGCAAGATCGCCGCGGCATGGGCCTTGGTGACGCTGGCGGCGCTGTCCTGGAACGCCGGGCTTGCGACGGCGCTTGCCGCCTTCGTCCACGCGTTGCTCGCCGAGTATCTCAGCTTCATCGTGCTCCTGTTCGCGCTTTACACGGTCGCCGGAGGCATCCTGGTCACCGGCGATATCAGAGGCACGCCGACCACCAATACGGCCATCCTTGCGCTCGGCACGATCATCGCGAGCGTTGTCGGCACCACGGGCGCCGCGATGATCCTGGTCCGTCCTCTGATCCGCGCCAACCTCGGGCGGCCGCACAATGTGCATGTGCTGGTGTTCTTCATCATCCTGGCTGCCAATGTCGGCGGTGCGCTGAGCCCGCTCGGCGATCCCCCGCTGTTCGTCGGCTTTCTGCGCGGCGTCGACTTCTTCTGGACCACGCAGCACATCTGGCTGCAGACCGCGATCGTCGCCGGCCTGCTGCTCGTGATCTTTGCGGCCATCGACGTCTGGCGCTTCCGGGCGGAGAAGCCGGCGTCGCAGGCGTCCGGGACGAGGGAGCCGGTGCGCGTTCGCGGTCTCGTCAACATCGTCCTGATCGCGGCCATCGTGGTCAACACGCTGGTCTCGGCGACCTGGAAGCCGGGCATCACCTTCGACGTCTACGGCACGCATCTCGAACTGCAGAACCTCGTTCGCGACGCCATCCTCGTGGTGATCGCCGGCCTGTCGCTCCGGCTCACGCCGGACGAACACCGCGAGGCCAACGGGTTCAACTGGGAGCCGATCCGCGAGGTCGCCAAGCTGTTCGCGGCGATCTTCACCGCCATCGTTCCGGTGATCGCCATGCTGAATGCCGGCCACGAGGGGACCTTCGGCTGGCTGCTGAATGCGGTGACGACGCCATCCGGCGCGCCGCGAGAGGTCGCCTATTTCTGGTTCACCGGGCTGATGTCCGCGTTCCTCGACAACGCGCCGACCTATCTCTTGTTCTTCGAGCTCGCCGGCGGAGACCCCAAGGTGCTGATGGGCGAGCTCTCGGGAACGCTGGCCGCAATATCGATGGGCGCGGTCTATATGGGCGCGCTGACCTATATCGGGAACGCGCCGAACTTCATGGTCGCGGCGATCGCCAATGAGCGCGGCATCAAGATGCCGAGCTTCTTCGGCTACATGCTGCGGGCGGCGGCCGTCCTGATCCCGTTGTTCCTGCTGTTGACCGTGCTGCCGATTCATCCGCTGCTCAGCGCGCATTGATCTGATCGCCGGCAACCCGGACAAGACCTCGCTTTGGGCCATTCGCCCGCAGGCCGGGTGACGGCCGCCTTGCCGTCGCGCATAGTCGGGCAGAACGGATCGAAGGACACGAATCATGAGCGTAAAGGGCGCAACGCCCGCATCATCGGTGATCTTTCCCGTCCTGGCGGTCGCATTGGTCGCGATCGTGACGCTGGCGCATTACGATTTTACGCCCTCGGCTGCCGGCATTGGGTTCGCCGCGGTGCTGCTGGTGATCCTGTTCGGCACCGTGTTCGCCGCCGTGCATCATGCCGAGGTGATCGCGCACGAGATCGGCGAGCCCTTCGGCACGCTGCTCCTGACCCTGGCGGTGACTGTCATCGAGGTGGCGCTGATCGCCACCATCATGCTCGGCGACAAGTCGGCCCCGGCGCTGGCGCGTGACACGGTCTTTGCCGTCGTGATGATCGTCTGCAACGGCCTTGTCGGCCTCTGCGTCTTCATCGGCGGCCTCCGCTATCGCGAGCAGGATGTCCTGGTGTCCGGCGCCAACCTCTATCTCAGCGTGCTGTTCACGATGGCGACCATCACCCTGGTGCTGCCGAACTATACGCTGACCTCGCCCGGTCCGGTCTATTCGGCCGTGCAGCTCGCCTTCGTCAGCGTGGCCACGATCCTGCTCTATGCTGTCTTCCTGTATACGCAGACGACCCGTCACCGGGATTACTTCGTCGGCAGCTCGGCCGGCTTCAGCGACGACGATGTCCGGCTGCCGCGGACGAAGCTATTGGTCAGCGTCGGGCTGCTGCTGGTCGCGCTGCTTGCCGTCGTGCTGCTCGCCAAGAAGTTCTCGCTGGTGGTCGATGCCGGCGTCGCCGCGACCGGTGCGCCGCCGGCTGTCGCCGGCGTGCTCGTGGCGCTTCTGATCCTGCTGCCGGAGAGCGTCGCCGCGATCTCGGCCGCCCGCGCCAACGACCTGCAGAAGAGCATCAACCTGGCGCTGGGGTCCTCGCTCGCGACCATCGGCCTGACGATCCCTGCGGTGGCGGTCGCCGCCTACGCGCTCGACAAGCAGCTGGTGCTCGGGCTCGACGCCCAAGGGATGGTACTGCTGGTCCTGACCTTCGTTCTCAGCATGCTGACGTTCGGCACGGGACGGACGAACATCCTGTTCGGGCTGGTGCACATGGTGGTGTTCGCGGTATTCCTCTTTCTGCTCTTCGTGCCCTGATTTCCAAAGAGATTCCCCATGCTCAGCGCCCAGTCCGACGTCCAGGTCGATACGCCCGAGGTCCGCGTCACGGAGTGGCGGCTGGCCCCCGGCAGTGCGACGGGGCGCCATGTCCACGGGATGGATTACGTGATCGTGCCGGTGACCGCGGGCGAGATGACGATCGTGGCGCCGTCCGGGGAGCGCTCCAAGGCACAGCTCGCCGTCGGCAAATCCTACTTCCGCAAAGCCGGGGTCGAACACGATGTGCTGAACGAGACCGGTTCCGAGATCGTTTTCCTGGAAGTTGAACTGAAGCCGTAACCATTTGTTTACCGGGATGCCGCTGATTGTGGTATCTTGAGCCAGCGATCCGGATAGCTGCGGCAGCCTCCGAGCGGTCTCGGATTGCAGCACGGCTACGGTCGCAAAGGCTTTCAGGAAAACGATTTTCTGCCGTTCATCGCCCAGCCATCGGCACGGGTATGAGCTGCGGAAGGTGGGGAATGGTCCCTTAATTGTGCCTCAAAGTTCCCGCAAATACCGCGCGGGAGTGGTCAAGCATGCTGAAATACATCACCAAGTTTGCCCTGGAGATCATCCCCTCGGTGGTCGCCACCATCATCGGGGCCTACATCGTCAACCACTACATCAATACCAAGCCCGACGCGCCGCCTTCGACCGTGGCCGCCGTGGCGTCGGCTGCCTATGCCAAGCTGACCGGCTCCAAGGCTGACGCGAAGGCTGACACGGCCAAATCGTCCGACAAGGGAACCGACAGCGCCAGGCTGGAGGCGAAGGCGGATGCGAAGCCGGCCGAGACGTCTGCCGAAGTCTCCAATGTCCCCGCTGCCGGCATCAAGGCGAAGGGCGTCTCCGAGAAGTCGCTGGCCGACAAGGCCGCGGAAAAGGTGGTCGACGTGAAGCCGACCGAGACCGCCAGCCTTCCCGCCGAGACGCCGCGCCATCCGGTCTCGCCACGTGAGAAGCTGATCGCGCGCGGTGCTCCGGCCGAGACGCCGGCGGCCTCGCAGGAGGAGCGCCGTGATGCCGCTGATCTGGCGCGGGCTGCGATCGAGCGGCTGCGCGCCAACGAGGCGAAGGGATCTGGCGAGAAGCCGTCCGTCGAAGCCGCCCGCGAGACGCCGCGCATCGCGACCGTGGCGCCGCAGGCGTCCCCGGTCCGCCCGCTGCCGCCGCCGATCTCGGTATCCGTGCCTTCAACCGATCAGGGCGCGGCTGCTCCCCCCGCTGCTGGTGCAAGCCCGTCTTACACCGGCTCGCTGCAGCCGGATGGCCGTCCGACTCCGCCGGCTGAGATTCCCACGCGGCAGCTGCGTCCGCTCGACCTGCGTGCCGACAAGTCGGACTCCTCGATCAAGGATCAGATGTCGAGCGTGGCGCAGGATATGATGTCGGCCGCCAAGTCGGTGTTCCACTCGGTGCTGCCGAAATAGCTGCTCTCATAGTTGCCGGGCGCGTCAGTTGCCGCGGTGATCCAGCAAAGCGGCGGGTCCAATGGTCCGCCGCTTTTGTTTGTCAGGAGCTTTGAAGCGGGCTGGGGTGTGAGCCGTGATCTCGCGCCGATCAGCAGATGGCGGTGATCGCGACCGGTTGCCCTGGGCAAGGCCCAGAGACCCCAAAAACAAAAACGCGAGCCCAAGGGCCCGCGCTTTCTAACATCATCAGATGGATATCAGATCGAACCGTGCAGATCAGCGCGGCGCGCCAGGGCGGGGACCCGCGCCAGGACCACGGCCAGCGCCACGGTCGCCGCCTGCGCCAGCGCCGAACACCGGCTTCGGCTTCATCGGCAGCAGACCTTCACGCTGCAGCTTCTTGCGGGCCAGCTTGCGCGCACGGCGCACGGCTTCGGCCTTCTCGCGGGCTTTCTTCTCGGAGGGCTTCTCGTAATGGCCGCGGAGCTTCATCTCGCGGAAAATGCCCTCGCGCTGCATCTTCTTCTTGAGCGCCTTGAGGGCTTGATCGACATTGTTATCGCGAACGAGAACCTGCACGCGGCATCCTCTTTCTCAGTCTATCGGTTTGAAATCGGCTGAAGTCAGGGCCGGCAAATGGCCTCGCCCTTAACCTTGAGGGCGCCCATGTATCAGACAACCTCAATGCTGTCCACCCGGTGGCGGGCTCTTAACGGCAAGTTTAACGCCGTCGCTCCGCTTTATTTCAGCCCTGTCAGCCCTGCCGGGGCGGGAGCGGCGAAACCTGGGTGACATGGCCCATTTTGCGGCCGGGCCGGGCTGCGCCCTTGCGGTAGAGGTGCACGGTCGCACCTGGGACCGTGAGCCATTGCTCGTAGTTGTCGATCTCGTCACCGATCAGGTTGGTCATGGTGACGTGTCCGTGGCGCAGCGGCTTACCGAGCGGCCAGCCGGCAATGGCCCGGATGTGCTGCTCGAATTGCGAGATCGACGCGCCGTCGAGCGTCCAGTGGCCGGAATTGTGCACCCGGGGGGCGATTTCGTTGACCAGCACGCCCGGGTTGGGCCCGTCGGATACGACGAACATCTCCACGGCCAGCACGCCGACATAGTCGAGGGCGGTCGCGATCCGGCTGGCGATGTCCCGGGCTTCGTCGGCGAGCGCGTCCGGAATGGCCGCCGGCGCCCGCGACACCTTCAGAATGTGATCCCGATGCTCGTTCTCGGTGACGTCGAAGCATTCGACCTGGCCATCGGCGGCGCGGGCCGCGACCACCGAAATCTCGCGCTCGAACGGCACGAATGCCTCGAGGATCGCCGATTTGGTGCCAAGCTCGGCCCAGATCCGCTCGAGGTCGTCGCCCTGGCGGATCTTGACCTGGCCCTTGCCGTCATAGCCGAAGCGGCGGGTCTTCAGCACGGCGGGCAGGCCGATCCGCAGGACCGCCTCTCGCAGCGTGCCGACGGACGAGACGTCGGCGTAGCTGGCGGTGCGGATGCCCAGCGACGTGACGAAATCCTTCTCGGTCAGCCGGTCCTGGGTCGTCTCCAGCGCGGCGCGGCCCGGCAGCACCGGGCGCCGCGCCGCGAGCACCATGGCTGCGGCGGACGGGACATTCTCGAACTCATAGGTGACGACGTCGACGTCGTTGGCGAACAGCTCCAGCGCTTCGACATCGGCATATTCCGCACAGGTGGCGTTCAGGACGACATCGAAGGCTGGTGAATCCGGGTCCGGCGAGAATACCTGGCAGCGCAGCCCGAGGCGGGCCGCGGCAAGCGCCAGCATGCGGCCGAGCTGACCGCCGCCGAGAATGCCGATGGTGTCGCCGGGCTTGAGCTTGACCCGATCGGAGCCGGTCACGCCGCGCCCTCCGGACGTTCGGCGATCGCATCCGTCTGCGACTGTCGCCAGGTGGACAGGCGCTCGGCCAGCGCGGGGTCGGTCAGGGCGAGCACGCTCGCCGCCAGCAGTGCAGCATTGATCGCCCCGGCTTTGCCGATGGCCAGCGTGCCGACAGGAATGCCGGCGGGCATCTGGACGATCGAATAGAGCGAATCCACCCCCGACAGGGCCTTGGATTCGACGGGAACACCGAACACCGGCAGCTCCGTCAGCGAGGCCGTCATGCCCGGCAGATGAGCGGCGCCGCCCGCGCCGGCGATGACGACCTTGAAGCCAGCCGCCTTCGCGCCCTTGGCGAACGCATACAGCCGATCCGGGGTGCGGTGCGCCGAGACGATACGGGCGTCATAGCTCACGCCCAGCGCGCCGAGTGTCGCGGCGGCATGGCGCATGGTATCCCAGTCGGACTGGCTTCCCATGATAATGGCGATCGGGGCGGTCATGACCTCAATTCTTCTCGGGAATCCCTCAGCATGGGCCGGAGTATAGGATCGGTCCTGACAGCGGCAAGCCATGGCATGGAGGTCTGAATGGACTATCCTGTCTTGGTTAAACCCGGCAAGTCCAAACCTCCGTGCGGTAGGGGATCGGATGAAAAAGAAGCGCATGAAGAGGTCGGGACCTGCCGGCAAGCGTGGAACTCGATACCGTCCCAGGGTTTTGCGGGCCGGCCGGTCGCCACCAGCGGGGCCCGATCCCATACCGGCCGGCGCCCGGCAGACGATCCGGCGCCTCAAGGCTGAGCTGGCGGCGGCCCAGTTGCGGATCGAGGAACTGACCGCCACCGCCGAGCGCGATTTCCTGCTCGACATCTTCAATCGCCGCGGTTTCGCCCGCGAGCTCCACCGCTCCATCGCTTTCATCAAGCGCTATGACGCCACCGGCGCCCTCGTCGTGCTCGATGTCGATCGCCTGAAGCCGATCAACGACATGTTCGGCCATGCCGCCGGCGACGAGGTCCTGAAGGCCGTTGCGCGCGTCCTCAGCGAGGAGGTCCGCTCCTCCGACGTCATCGGACGGCTCGGCGGTGATGAGTTCGGTGTCCTGCTCTGGCACCTCAGCGAGACCGATGCGCGCGTCAAGGCCGCGGCGCTGGAGGAAGCGATCGACAATCTGAGCTTCACCTTCGCCGATCAGGCCGTGCGTGCAGGTGCTTCGGCCGGAGTGGCCCTGCTGGACAAGCGGGTCAACCCGGTGCGTGCGCTCGAGGAGGCCGATCGTGCGATGTACATCCGCAAGGCGCAGCGCAGACACGAGATCCGCCCCTGATCGACGGCAGGGAGCGTCGACGAACTCATCGCTCGCCAACCTTCGCCGTCGTTCCCGGGCAAGCCCGAGCCGCGCAGCGGCGCCGCGGAGGATTTGGCAGCGAGCCCTTTCGCCCTGGGAGATGTTGTGGCGCGAGATCGGAGCCGCCGGCCTGCCGCCATATCACGTGCTTTGGTTATGGACGTCCGCCGGGATGACGATGGCGTGTGCAGCGACCGCGGTCCCGCATCGACCGGTCCTGCGCGTCGATGACATCCCGCCAAGATCGATCGACTACACCTCGCCGAGATCGTCGGGCAACGCGCCGAATTTGTGCAGCAGCTTGGCGTCGCTGAACTCGCCCATCAACGGATCGCCGCTGCGGCTGAAGGCGATGGCACCGATGTTGTCCGGCAGGCGCGACATCGCCTCCGCGCGACGAAGCGCGGCAGTCGAGCTCTGACATTCCTCGGCTGCTCCGGCAATCAGCGTGCCCAGTTCGTCTCGCCTGAAGGGCATGGCGACGTAGTAGGTCACGTCAGGCATGGCACGATCCTCCTTGCGCTCGCGAGGTTCCAGCAGGTGCCGTCGCGATCAGAGATTTAGAGCTCGGCAGGCTTACGCCGCATTGCTCTGCGCTTCGTCTGAGACGGTGTTTGGCATGCAGCCGCTTGAGATCGCGGCGCGCAACTCCTGCAGCTCCAGCTCGAGATACTCGTTCGCCATGATCAGCGCCTTGATGGTGGAGCGCAGATTGCCGTCGCACATCGCAATGGCCTGATCGCAGGCCTGTTCGTAGAGGCGGTCATAGGGAGAGGAGGCGGGCATCAGAACCGTCCTGGGCTTTGAGGGCTTGATAGGAAGCGGCTTGATTGTTCTTGTTTTGTTCCTAAATGTCAATATCAGTCTCGTACCGCCCCAGCCTCCATTCAGTGCAAAATACGACAAAAGCGCTGACGCTTTGCGTCAGGCGATGATGTCGGGCGTGATCTGGTCTTCGATGAAGGCGATCCGATCGCGTAGCAGAAGCTTCCGCTTCTTCAGCCGTTGCAGCCGCAACAAATCGGGGGCGGGCGATTGATGCAAAGCGTCAATCGCCGCGTCGAGATCGCGGTGCTCCTGCTGCAGGCGCGCGAGTTCGGCCTGCAGTTCGCGCTCGTCTTGGTCAGCCATGATCTATGATAGCAAAAATGCGGAAGGAAGTGGGAAGCCTAGCGAAAGGCGGGCGTAAATATTGCGCTTGCGAAGCTGATAAGCAAGCCGCGAACCTCATGATCTCGGCCGCTGTCCCGTGAATTTCAGGTTGGCGTCGATTCTCGAATCGTCCGCATCTCCTCACGCTTCATTACACACGGTGCTCAAATTTGCATGTGCGGTCTTTTGGCCCCATCGACAGGTCAAGCGACTTGTGTACACTCATTCACCCTGGTCGAATCTCGGGTTCACCTACCAAGGAGCTGTCGAATGGCCATTCAGGCGCATCTCGTTGAACTGGAGCGTAAGCATAAAGTTCTTGAAAACGAATTGCATGAAGCTCTCCTGCATCTATCGACCGACGATCTGCGGATTGCTGAACTGAAGCGGCGTAAACTGATGGTGAAGGATGAGATCGAGCGCTTGAGGCAGGTCACTACCGAAACGCTTCACTGAGATGTGACGACAACCGACGTCAATTACCATCGCAAGACCACGCGTACTGGGACGGCGGATAAACCCCGTCCCAGGCGCAATCCTGATAAGAGTTTGAGTGAGGACCGATGGCCGCCGACGGATGGGGTCATCGATTTTCGTTGACCGTCGCCCCTCGCGACCCGGCGTTGCGGATGTCAGCTCGCGGTGAGTTCGCCGACATGGGCGGCGATCGCGAGCGATGATGTCAGCCCGGGTGATTCAATTCCGAACAGATTGATCAGTCCTTCCACGCCGTGATCGCGCGGGCCCTGGATGACGAAGTCCTGCGATGCCACCGCGGGAGGGACGATCTTCGGCCGGATGCCGGAATAGCTCGGCATCAGCGCACCATCGGGCAATGTCGGCCAGTATTTGCGGATCGCCGGATAGAAGCGTTCGGCGCGCGCTGGATCGACGGCGTAGTCGATCGTATCGATCCACTCGACGTCGGGGCCAAAGCGGGCCTGGCCGGCCATGTCGAGCGTCAGATGGACGCCGAGCCCGCCAGGTTCCGGCACCGGATAGATCAGCCGGCTGAACGGAGCCTTGGCGCTGCAGCTGAAATAATTGCCTTTGGCGAGATAGGCGGTGGGCACCAGCTCTGACGGCATGCCGTCGATCAGCCGGGCGACCGTCGGCGCGTTTAGGCCGGCGGCGTTGACCAGAAGCCGGCAGGACAGCGTCATCGGCTGCTCGCCGCCGGCATCGAGCTCGATCGCGCTGCCCGCGGCCTTGGCGCGCAGCAGCGGCGTATGGAATGCGAAAGCACCGCCGGCGTCCTCGATTTCGCCGCGCAACGACAGCATGAAGGCGTGGCTGTCGAGGATCCCGGTCGACGGCGACAGGAGGGCGGCCTCGCAGGCGAGGGCCGGCTCCATGGCGCGCGCCTCCGGGCCTGTCAGCAGCCGCATGCCTTCGACGCCGTTCGCCTCGGCATGGGCGCGGATGCCCTGGAGCTTCTCGGTTTCGGCCGGGCTGGTCGCAACGATCAGCTTGCCGCAATTGCGGTAGGGAACGCCGTGCTCGTCGCAATAGCGGTACATCATGCGTTTCCCGCTCACGCAGAAGCGGGCCATCAGGCTGCCGGCCTTGTAGTAGATGCCGGCATGGATCACTTCGCTGTTGCGAGATGACGTAACCGTGCCGATGTCCTCAGCGGCCTCGAGCACGATGACTTCCCGACCCGCCCGGGCCAGCTGTCGGGCCACTGCAAGGCCGACGACGCCGGCGCCAATGACGACGCAATCAACCTTATCCATACGCTTTCCTGAGATGATTCCGGGAAGTCATTCCGCTTGCAATCCCTGGTGGGCGGAACTCCGCTCCAAAGCATGCCACTGCTTAGCAAATCGTTCATCATACAAGGTCATTGCCAGGATTTGCTTCGTCTTTTTCGAAGTTTGTGGAAACCGTTTACCCGATCCCAACCGGTCGAGCCAGAGAATGCCATCCGAATACCGCGGGTGATTGATGGCTGGCAACAATTGGCAGGCGAGCGACCGAAACGCGTTTCGTGCGCGTGTCGTTGTGGCCGCGATGGCCTCGCTGACCGCCGCGTCGTCGACGACGGCCTGGGCTGCCTCGCCCGGTATCTCACCTTTGTCGCCGTCCAGCTATATCGGAGCCGTCGAGCCCGACGTGCTCTGGAAGGTGGTCATCGGCGGCATCGTCATCTGCGCATTCCTGGCCTCGGTCCTGATCTGGATCCATTCGGCATTGCGCCGCACCAAGCGCGCCCAATTGCGGCGCAATGCGTTCATCAGCTCAGCCCTCAACAATCTGAGCCAGGGCCTGATGCTGACCGACGCCGCCAACCGGGTCGTCTTTTACAACCGCCGTTTTCTCGAAATCTATGGCATGGGGCGGGCGGATATTCCTCCCGGCTGCACCGGCCGGGATCTGGTGGAGCTGCGCCGCCAGCGCGGCCTGCTCAAGCTCACCGTCGAAGACTATGCGCGCCTCGCGCGTGAGCCCGACGGGTGCTTGACCGAACTGCCGGACGGCCGCGCGGTGCGCGCCAAGATCTTCCGCCTGCCGACCGGCGGATCGATCGGCATCCATGAGGATTGCACGGAGCAGCGCCGGCTGGAGCGTGAGCTCGCCTCGACCAAGCAGTTCCTGGAATCGGTGTTGAATCACGTTCCGGTCTGCGTCGCCGCCAAGACGATCGAGGACGGCCGCTACATCTTCGCCAACCGCGCCTTCGAGGAATTTTCACGTATCCCGCGCGAGCGCATCGTCGGCAGCCGGGCGCAGGATCTGTTCTCCGTCGAAACCGCCGCCAACATCGAAGCGGCCGATCGTATCGCCACGCTTGCTCCGAGCACATCGCACCGCTCCGAGCTCCTGATCCAGCGCGGCACCAAGCAGCTCATTCTGGATTCAAGCCGGGTCGTGGCCTGCGACGAGAATGGCGAGCCGCAATTCCTTATCTCGGTGTTCGATGATGCGACCGAGCGGCGCTCGCTTGGTCTCGAGCTGGAGAACACCAAGAAGTTCCTCGAGCTCATCGTCGACAATATTCCCGTCTCGCTGATCGTCGAGAGCGTCGACGACGGCCGCTATCTGCTCGCCAATCGCAGCGCCGAGATCATCCTCAACCGCAAGCGCGAGGAAGCGACGGGCTTGACCGCCGCCGACATCTTCAATCCGCGCGAGGCGAGGCTGATCGTGGCGCGCGACGAGGCTGCGGTCAAAAAACGCAGCCTGATGACCGAAGAGCATCCGATCTCGACCAAGGACGGTCTGCGTCTGTTTCTGACCCGCCGGGTGACGGTGGTCGGCGACGGCGGACAGCCGCAATATCTGATCAAGACCTATGAGGATGTGACCGACCGGCGCCAGACCGAATCGCGGATGGCGCACATGGCCTATCATGACGGCCTGACCGATCTGCCGAACCGCGCCGCCTTCCTGCAGGCGCTGAGCCAGATGATCGAAGCCTGCGCGGATACCGACGAGGAATTCGCCGTGCTGAATGTCGACCTCAAGGGCCTGAAAGATGTCAATGACGTCTTCGGCCACGCCATCGGTGACAAGCTGCTGATCGAGGTCTCCCGCCGCGTCCATCATGTCGCCCGCGGCGGCGTGGTCGCACGCCTGTCCGGCGATGAGTTCGGGCTGATCATCGACGGCAAGCAGCCGGAGGCGGGCAGGGCGCTGGCCGAACAACTGGCCGACGCGATTGCCGTCGAATTCCAGATCGACGGCAAGTCGATCCGGACCGCGCTCACCACCGGCATCTCGGTGTTTCCGCACAACGGTTCGGACCCGGCCTCGCTGCTCGCCAATGCCGGCGCCGCGCTGTTCCGGGCCAAGGCGAAATCGCGCGGCAGCATCACCTTCTACGAGCCGGAGATGGACCAGCAGATCCGCGATCGCCGGGTGCTGCATCAGGAGCTCTCGGTCGCGATCAAGCATGGCGAGCTGTCGCTGTACTTCCAGCCGCAGGCGAGCTCCGGCCACACCGTCGATTGCAGCGAGATCATCGGTTTCGAGGCGCTGGCGCGCTGGCACCACCCGGTCCGCGGCTTCGTGCCGCCGAGCGACTTCATTCCGCTCGCCGAAGAGAGCGGGCTGATCGTCGAGATGGGCGAGTGGATCCTGCGCCAGGCCTGCCGCGAGGCGGCGTCCTGGCCGAAGCCGCTGCAGATCGCGGTCAACCTGTCGCCGGCCCAATTCGTCCATGGCGACCTGGTGGCTCTGGTGCATTCGATTCTGCTCGAGACCGGTCTGCCGCCGGGACGGCTCGAGCTCGAAATCACCGAGGGCGTGCTGATCGAGGATTTCGATCGCGGTGTTGCGCTGCTGCGCCGGCTGAAGGCGCTCGGCGTCCGCGTCTCGATGGACGATTTCGGCAGCGGCTACTCGTCGCTCAGCTATCTGCAGGCGTTCCCGTTCGACAAGATCAAGATCGACCGCGCCTTCGTCATGAATCTCGGCCGCAATCCGCAATCGGCGGCGATCATCCGTGCGGTGATCGGCCTTGGCCACGGCATGAACATGTCGATCGTCGCGGAAGGCGTCGAGACGCTCGAGCAGCTCGGCTTTCTCGCCGAGCAGGGCTGCGATTCGGTTCAGGGCTATCTGCTCGGCAAGCCCTTGCCGATCGACAAATATGACGGCGTCGTCGGCCGCGCGCATGACGACGTCGTTGCGACCGCGCGTAAAACGGGCTGACCGTAGGATTGCGGTCAGAGGCTGCCGTGCAACAGCGCGAATATATCGGTTGATCCGCAAGCCGGGTCGCTACGAGAATCATCAGCGCAGGTCTACGATCGAGCGTCCTGACACGCTCAAAGACATGTGCGCATGGCGGACTACGATCTCGCGATCATTGGTGGAGGTCTGAACGGCGTTACGCTGGCGCGCGACGCGGCCGGCCGCGGCTTGCGCGTGCTGCTGATCGAGCAGGGCGATCTCGGCAGCGCGGCCTCCTCCGCGACGTCCCGGCTGGTGCATGGCGATCTCGCCGCGCTTGAGCGACGAGGCTTCATGCGCGTCCGCCAATCGCTGGCCGAGCGCGACATCTGGCTGGCGACGGCGCCGCATCTGGTGCGCCCGGTTCGCTTTGCGATTCCCGCCCCTGCCAATGAGCGTCCGCACTGGCAGCTGCGTGCCGGATTGTGGCTCTATGACCGGCTCGCGGCCCGCAAGCTGTTGCCCGCGGCAACGACGCTCGATGTGACGCATCATCCGGTCGGTGACGCGCTGAAGCGTCCGATCGGGACGGCGTTCGAATATTCTGATTGCGTGGTGGACGATTCCCGCCTCGTGGTGCTGACGGCGCTGGATGCCGCGGAGCGCGGCGCTGCGATCTGCACCGGCGCCCGCTGCGTGCGCGCCGATCGCGACCGCATCTGGCGCCTGGCGATCATCGATCGTGGCCATCGCCGTGTCGTCACCGCCGGCGCGCTCGCCAACGCCACGGGAGCGTGGAGCATCTCGACGGCGGAGACCGTGCTCCGCCAGCCGCCGCCGCGCGTGACGGCACGGCAGGTCAGCCAGATCGTGGTGCCCCGGCTGTTCGAGGTCGACGCCGTCTATGTGTTTCAGAACCCCGATGGCCGGCTGATCTTCGCCCAGCCCTATGAGCGCGACTTCACGCTGATCGGCACGATCGCTCACGACTTCAAGGGGGACCCGGCCGCGGTGGCGATGCGGGCGGCCGACGTCAGCTATCTCTGCAAGGCCGCGAACCGCTATTTTCGTTCGGACATCCAGCCAGCCGACGTCATCAGAACCGTGTCGGGCGCCAACATGATGGTGATGCGCGGTCGCGACGGCGCACGGCTGGAGACGGTCGTGAGTCTCGATGCGGGCCGGCGGAAGGCGCCGCTGCTGACGATGTGCGGCGGCGACGTCACCACCGTCCGCCGCCGCGCGGAGCAGGCGGTGTCCCAGCTCGCCCGATTCTATCCGATGTCGTCACGCTGGACGGCGGGCGCGCCGCTGCCCGGCGGCGACTTCGACTGGGATCGTTTCGAAGATTTCGTCGACGACGTGCGCGAGCGCTGGCGCTTCCTCGGCGAGGCCGAGGCACGGCGCCTGGTTGGCGCCTACGGCACCCGGCTGGCGGACATTCTCGGCGACGCCGGGAGCCGGGCCGACCTCGGCCTGGCTTTCGGTGCGCAGCTGACCGAGGCCGAGGTCCGCTATCTCATGACCAAGGAATGGGCGCGGTTTCCGGAGGACGTGCTGTGGCGGCGGACCAAGCTCGGCCTGACCGTCTCTGCAGCCGAACGCGAAGCCTTGACCACGTTCATGGCCACCGCCGGAGCGCGGGCCACGCCGCCCGCCCGCGACGGCGACGGGGATAGTCCGGCCCGTGCGGTTGAGCTGCAGTCGATCGGCGGCTAGCTTGCCGACAGCCGGGCCGTTGGGGCCCGGCAGGTGACTTGACCGGATCATGGCTGACGAGATCGCGACCCCCGAGCCCGCCGCCGAGCCGGCGCCATCACCATCCGCGGAGCCGCGCCCCGATCCCCAACCGCCCATTCTGCGGATCGAGAACGTCGTCAAGAGCTTCGGCAGCTTCCGCGCCGTCGACGGCGTCTCGCTCGACATCCGCGCCGGCGAGTTCTTCGCGCTGCTGGGCCCCAGCGGCTGCGGCAAGACCACGCTGCTGCGCATGCTGGCCGGCTTCGAGACCCCGGACGAAGGCCGCATCCTGTTGTCCGGCGAGGATATCGCGCAGGTGCTGCCGCATGAGCGGCCGGTCAACATGATGTTCCAGAACTACGCGCTGTTCCCGCATCTGAATGTGCGTGACAACATCGCCTTCGGCCTGCGGCGCGCCGGCCTGCCGCGCGCCGAGACCGCCACGCGCGTCGCTGAGATGGTCGCGCTGGTCAAGCTCGAAGGACTGGAGAAGCGCAAGCCCGACCAGCTCTCGGGCGGCCAGAAGCAGCGCGTCGCGCTGGCGCGCTCACTGGCGCGCCGGCCGCAGGTGCTGCTGCTCGACGAGCCGATGGCCGCGCTCGACAAGAAGCTGCGCGAGAGCACGCAGTTCGAGCTGATGGAGCTGCAGCGCAAGCTCGGCATGACCTTCATCATCGTCACCCACGACCAGGAGGAGGCGATGACGGTGGCAACCCGGATCGGCGTGATGAACGCGGGCAAACTCGAGCAGGTCGCGGTGCCGCGCCGGCTCTATGAGGAGCCGGCCTCGCGCTGGGTCGCGGAGTTCGTCGGCGACATCAATCTGTTCGAGGGCGAGGTGACCGCGCGGGAGCCGCACCGGCTCAGAGTCGTGACCCAGGCTGCCGGCGAACTGGTTGCCGCGCAGCCCGTTGCACCGATCTCCGAGACCAAGGTTGCGGTCGCGATCCGGCCCGAGAAGATCCGGCTGGCCCTTCGCCGGCCGGCAGCCGACGCCGCAGCGATCAATTGCGTCGAGGGCGCCATCACCGATGCGAGCTATCTCGGCGGCAAGACCGTGTACAAGATCAGGCTCGATGGCGGTGCCGTGCTGCACGCCTCCCAGGCCAACACCGCGCGGCTCGATGCCGACGGCTATGGCCTGAACCAGCGCGTCGTGGCCTGGTTCACGCCCGATGATTGCGTGGTGCTGGAGCGATGAGCGCGCGCCGCATCTTCTCGCGCCCGGCCCGCTTCGCGGCGATCGCGCCCTATGTCTGGATGGTGCTGTTCTTCCTGGTGCCGTTCGCCTTCGTCGCCAAGATCAGCCTGTCGCAGACGGCGATCGCACAGCCGCCCTATACGCCGGTGTTCTCGCTCGCGGATGGCTTGTCGTCGCTCTCGGACGCCTTCGCGGCGCTGTCCCTGGACAATTTCCGCCTGCTGCTATCGGATGACCTGTACCTGTCATCCTATCTGCGCAGCGTCGTCGTCGCGGTGACATCGACGGCCATCCTGCTCCTGATCGGCTATCCCATCGCCTATGGAATGGCGCGTCTGCCGCGGCGCTGGCAGGGCATCGCGATGATGCTGGTCATCGTGCCGTTCTGGACCTCGTTCCTGATCCGCATCTATGCCTGGGTCAACATCCTGCAGCATGACGGGCTGTTGAACCAGATCCTGCTCGCGCTGCATCTGGTGTCGACGCCGGTGGTGTGGCTGTCGACCGACAGCGCGATGTATGTCGGCATCGTCTATTCCTATCTGCCGTTCATGATCCTGCCGCTGTTCGCAACTCTGACGAAGCTGGAACCGGCGCTGGAGGAGGCCGCCGCCGATCTCGGCGCCTCGCCGCGCGAGATCTTCTGGCTGGTGACGTTTCCGCTGTCGCTGCCCGGCGTCGGCGCCGGCGCGCTGCTGTGCTTCATTCCGATCGTCGGCGAGTTCGTCATTCCCGACCTGCTCGCCGGCTCCAAGTCGCTGATGATCGGCCAGACCCTGTGGCTGGAGTTCTTCACCAACAAGGACTGGCCGGTGGCCTCCAGCATCGCCGTGGTGCTGCTAGGCGTGCTGCTGCTTCCGCTCCTGCTCTACGACCGCCTGCAGCGCCGGCAGCTGGAGGCGCAGCGGTGATGGACGGCGCAGTCTCGATGTTCGCCCGGCTGATCACCCTCCCCTGGAGGGCCCTCCAGGGGAGGGTGGAAAATTACTCGCTTTCGACATGGCAGGAGCTCGCCGCCCATGCCTAGCGCCTCTCGCCTGTCCCGCTTCAACGTCGCCTCGCTGACGCTCGGCCTCGCGTTCCTCTATCTGCCGATCCTGATCCTGGTGATCTACTCGTTCAATGCCTCGCGCCTCGTCACGGTGTGGGGCGGCTGGTCGCTGCGCTGGTATCACGAGTTTTTCAACGATGGCGCGATGATCGACGCGGCATGGATGAGCCTCCGCGTCGGAGCAACGTCGGCCACCGTTGCAACGCTGCTGGGGACGCTCGCTGCCGTCGCGCTGTCGCGCGGCCAAGGCTTTCGCGGCCGCATGCTGTTCTCCGGCATGCTCTATGCGCCGCTGGTCATGCCGGAGGTGATCACGGGTCTGTCACTGCTGCTGCTGTTCGTGGCGCTGGACGCCGAGCGCGGCTTCTGGACGGTGACGATCGCGCACACGACGCTGACGATGTGCTTCGTCGCCGTGGTGGTGCAGTCGCGCCTGGTCTCGCTGGACCGGAGCCTGGAGGAGGCGGCGATGGATCTCGGTTGCGATCCGTTCCGTGCCTTCGTCATGGTGACTCTGCCGCTGATCGCGCCGGCGGTGGTCGCCGGCTGGATGCTGGCCTTCACGCTGTCGCTGGATGATCTCGTGATCGCGAGCTTCACCACGGGGCCGGGGTCGGCGACGCTGCCGATCCGGATCTATTCGGAAGTGCGGCTCGGGGTGAAGCCGGAGATCAATGCGATCTGCACGCTGGTGATCGGGCTGATTGCGGTGGTGATCGTGATCGCGTCGCTGGCGTCGAAGCTGTCGAGCGATCGCGGCGAGAGCGCGGCGCCTCTTTAGCAGTCGTCGTTGCGAGAGCGCCGCTTAGTCAGCGAACAGCTGCATCGCGGCGGCCACGACAAAGCGATGGACTGCGCCGCGATCGACTGACGGGGGGTCGACGCAGCAGGCGGGATCGGCGTTGCGGCCGAGCTCGGTGCTCTCAGGCAGGAACACGTAGTGGCCGGCCTCTGCGGCGACCATATCGAAATCGCTGCTCGCCAGCCGCTCGTGCAGCCAGCAGGCGGCCGGCAGCAGCGCATCCGCGCCGCCGACCATGATGCGCGTCGGGACGTCGATCGCGCCGACGCTGTCCTCTGAAAACCCCTGCACCGAGCGGCCGGGCGCCAGCAGCAGCGCCGCCTTGATGCGCGGGTCGTGGTAGGAGGCTGACATGCGTGCCCAGGAGTCGCGGAAGATCTGGCTTTCGTCCATCAGGCGCGGCAGATGATCGACGAGATCGGGAAACTCGCGCGGCCCGCGGCCGAGATTGGCGCCGGGCTCGAACGGCGAGCGGATCATGATGGCGCCGAGCAGGGCTGTGGCGGTGACGCCACCGAGCGAATAGCCGACCGCGAAGATGCGGTCGAGGTCGATACGGCCCGTGAACTCGGGATGAGCGATGATGTGGTCGATCAGCAACGACATGTCGCGCGGCCGCTCCCACGAGCACAGGAAGCCCTCGGCCCGGTATGGTTCGGCGTTGCTGTTGCCGTGATGATTGACGGCGACCGCGATGGCGCCGCGGGCCGCCAGCTCGCGGGCCAGCCATTCGAACTGCAGGCCGTTGCAGCCGGTGCCGTGCGAGTAGACCACGAGCGGACAAGACCCGTTGGCAGCGAGCGGCGCCTCGAGCGCCGCAGGGCCGGCCTTGAACCAGCCTTGCGGCCACGGCGCGATCGGAAGCTGGGCTTCGAGCGCGCCGTCCGCGGCCGGATACCACGCGAACCAGTCGATCGGGCGCGGACCATCGCCATCCCAGTTGGGGCGCGAGGAATCCTCGAGGCGCCCCTGTCGGAACCCGACGCTCATCGCGCCGTCACGACTTCACGGCGCCTGCGGTGAGCCCACCCACCATGTAGCGCTTGAAGGCGTAATAGACCGCGGCCGGCGGCAGCGCATAGATAAAGCCGGTGGTCATCAGGAGCTCCCACGGCGAGTCGTCGGCCGCGAGGAAGTTGCCGAGCGCCACGGGAAGGGTGATCGCTTTGTCGTTGGAGAGCAGCAGGAACGCGTAGAGATATTCGTTCCAGGCCAGCAGCACGGCATAGGTGCCGATCGCAACCAGCGACGGCATCATCAGCGGCACGTAGACGAGGCGGAAGATCTGCAGCGGGCTGGCGCCATCCATGACGGCGGCCTCGTCGAGCTCGACCGGCAGCTTGTCGGAGGCCTGCTTCAGCACCCAGATCGCATAGGGCGAGGCGATCGTCACCATGGCGAGGATCAGCGACCAGTCGTTGTTGAGCAGGCCGTATTTGCCCATGGTGCGATACATCGGCACCGCGAGGAAGGCGGCCGGAATGAAATAGGTGAACAGCGCGAGGTTCATCACGATCCGGCTGCCGGGCACGCGCAGGCGCGAGATCGCGTAGGCCGCGCAGGTGGCGATGATCAGCGTCAGGGCGCCGACCGCGACGGCGATCACGACCGAGTTGCCGAACTGGACCCAGAAGTCGCGCAGGAAGTAATGCTGCTGGTGAAACACGATCGAGAAATTGTGCAGCGTCGGATGGTCCGGCCACAGCTTGCCCGAGAACGCGTCCTCCTTCGGCGAGATCGCGAACAGGAACATGTGATAGATCGGGATCATCGTCCAGATGAAGACGGGGATGCCGATCAGCAGCAGCCGGGCTTCGGTGCCGACTTCGCGTAAGGATGGGAGCTTCATCGCGACAACCGCTTCATCATGAAATAGACCAGGGGCAGCACCAGCGGCATGGCGCAGACGATCGAGGCCATGGCGAGGCTGAGCTGATCGAGCCGCAGATAGCGGATGCCGAGTGTGGACAGCACGTGAGTGAGATCGGCCGGCCCGCCGCCGGTCAGGAGATAGACGCTGTTGAAGTCGCCGAGCGTCCAGATCATCGAGAGCAGCGTGCAGGTGATGTAGAGCATCTGCATCGACGGCCAGGTGATGAAGCGGAACTTCTGCCACCAGGTGGCGCCGTCGACCTCGGCCGCCTCGAACAAATCCTGTGAGATCGCCAGCCGGCCGGTCATCAGGATCAGCGTCCAGAACGGCAGCGACTTCCAGATGTGCATGCCGATCGCCATCGACAGCGCGATCGTCGGGTCGTTGAGCCAGTTCGGGCCGTCATCACCGGTGAGGTTGAAGATCAGGTGGTTGACCATGCCCCATTCGGGATTGAGCATGAAGCGCACCGACAGGATGGTCGGGATCGACGGCACCGCCCAGGGCAGGATGAAGATGACCGACAGCCATTTGATCCAGCCGCGCTGCTGAATGAAGAAGCCGGACAGGAACAGCGCGATCACCATCTTCAGATTGATGCCGACCAGAAGGAAGATCAGCGTGTTGACGGCGGCGCGCGCGAAGATCGGGTCGTTGTACAGCGCGACGTAGCTGGCCGGATCGCGCGCCAGCCACAGGCCGTAGCCGACGGGATAGACGACGAAGGCGAGGAAGATCAGCAGGTAGGGCGCAAGCATGACGATGCCCCACACCTGTGACGGTGTCAGCAGCACCGGGCGCGGCGCTTCCGCGAGCGCGGAATCGGAAGCTGAGAGCGTGATCGCCATGGTCGTTTCTTCCCGGGTCGTCTTGTCCCGCCGATAGCCGAACCGGCCGCATGCGCTGCGGCCGGAACTGTTGTCGTTGTCAGGGGTCTCAGGCTAGTGCATCGCGACGCGAGAAACTAGCCTGCGACCTCCTTCAGGCGGGCGATCAGCTCGTCCACGGCCTTCTCGACCGGAACCTTCTCGCTGACGACACGGTTCATCGCCTTGGCCCAGACGTTCTCATTGTTGAGAATCGTGAACTTGTAGTTCTTGGTGAAGTCGAACGGCGAGGTGCCGCCGGTGAACTGGGTGTAAACGGCCTTGCGGTGGCGGTCGGCCTGCCAGAACGGGCTCTTCTGGCCGGCGGTCGTCACGGGGAACCAGCGGCCCAGCGCGCCCTCGACGTAGGGGCCAAGGTTTTCTTCCTGCATCAGGAACTTGATGAACTCCTTGGCCTGCGCCTTGTTCTTCGCATTGCTGAAGATCAGGCCGGTCTTGACGTCGGAGCGATACTTGATCGGCGTGCCGTCCGGCTTGTTGGGGAAGGACGCGGTGATGATGTCCTCCTCATAGGCCTTCTTGCCGGCCGCGCGCTGCTCGGGCGTCAGCGCCGGGTTGGTCGAATCCTCGAACCACTTGGCGGCGATCGAGATCGTGAAGTTGTGGGTCATCACGATGGTCTTGTTGTGGAAGGCGACGTTGTTGTCCGGATCCTTCCAGGTCGTCGAGGACGGCGGCGTGCAGCCCTTGATGTAGGTGTCGGTATAGTCCTTCAGCGCCTTCGTCAGGCCCTCGCGCACCTTTGGATCGTCGACCAGCAGCTTGCCGTCGTCGTCGACGAGCTTGACGTTGTAGGCGTCCATGAAGGTGTAGAACGACTGGAACGAGTCGGTCGATTCCACGCCCATCGGCTGGCCGACGCCATACATGCGCTGCCCGGTCGCCTTGCGGATTCCCGGCTGCACCTTGTCGCACCAGAACGTCCAGTAGTCCTCCCACTTGGTGGGGATATCGCTCTGCTTGAAGCCGGCCTTCTCGAGCAGGTCGCCCCAGATCTGGACGTGCATGCTCTGCTGCTTCAGCGGAAAGCCGTAATAGGCCTTCTTCTTGGTGACGTTGTTATAGAGATTGGCGGTCTCGATCGTGTTCGGCGCAAACGCCGATTTCATCGGCTCCAGGATATCGGTGAGATCCTCGAGCTTGCCCTCGTAGGCCCATTTGCCCTGGGCCTGGACGTCGTAGGTGTCGGCATAGGCGACATCAGGCACGGTGCCGGAATCCAGAGCGGCGACCGTCTTCGGGATCATGTCCTGGATCGCGTATTGCGACAGCTCGACCTTGATGCCGGTTTTGGCCTCGAATTTCTTGACGACGTTGAGCAGCGCATCGTCCTCGGACTTGTAGAAGCCCTTGCTCCACCAGATCGTGATGGTGTCCTGAGCGATGGCTGGTGCTGCAGCGCAAAAAAGCCCGGCGGCTGCGACTGCGATTGAAAGCGCACCCATTCCCCTGGATTTCACGTGTCTCTCCCTGATCCGCCGATCTTGCTTGATCGGTTGATTGGACACTAACCCAGGGACCGGACTCGATCCAGAAGTAATATATCAGACATAGGTCGAGGCCGCAGCTCCTGCCGGCTGCGCCTCAAGTGCGGCTCGAACGATCGGCGTCGCTGCTCAATTCGGCTTGGCGGGAGTCTCGCCGCTCGGGGTGTCGGCTTGCGGAGCACTGTCCGACTGTGCCGGACGCAATCCGCCGGTGAAGCGCTCGAGCACCGAGCGGACCGCATCACGCGTCTTGCGGTCCTTGACCGCGTCGAGCAGAGGCGCCGCCGCCGGCGCGCGGCGGATCAGGCTTTCGGGATCGGGAAAGATCAGCGGATCCTCCCAGGGCCCCTGCACCACGAACGGCAGCTCGAAGCCGTTGCTGCCATTGCCTGATGACAACAGGCTCGCCACACCCTTGAAATCGTATTCGCGGCTCGGCACCGACGCCGTGCCGGTCATCGTGATCCGCGCGGTCGGGCTTTCGACCCGGATGTCATCGGCTGTCGCCACGCCGTCCGCGAATTTGACGGCGATGGTCAGCGAATCGTAGGGGGTCGAGCCGGTGCGGAAACTGCCGCCGCGCGACAGCGGGCTGCGTTCAAGCCGCTTCAGCAATTGCTCGACGTTGAAGCCTGAGATCGCCCCGTCGCGGCCCTGCAGATTGGCGCTGCCGTCGAGCGATTGCGCAAGCCCGAACGGGCTCGAGCCGGACGCGGTCAGCGAGACGTTGAGATTGCCGCGTCCCGACAGCGACGACACGCCGAACATCTCGTTGGCGCAGGCCTGCAGATCCACGTCGGTGAACTGCAGCTCGGCCTTCACGTCGGCGACGGTGTCGGCCCGCGCGATCCCGAACGACCCACGGACGACGCCGCCATACATCTGCGCTTCGCCGACCGAAAGCGCGAGCACGCCGTTACGCAGATTCGCGCCTAACGCCGTGCGTCCGAGCTTCGACGAGCCCACGGTGACCTTTGCGGCCGATAGCCGCATGTCGAGATCCGTCGTGGACAAGGCCTTCAGGTCGAAGAGTTGCCTGTTCCAGTCGCGCGCCCCGTTGGCGAGCAGCCGGAAGGTGGAAATATAGGGGGTGAAGTCCAGCGCATCGGCCGCGAGCGTCGCCTGCAGCGCCTGGCGGCCGTTATTGGCGTAGGTCATCACGCCCTCGGCCGTATTGCCGTCGAGCTCCACATTGACGTTGGTGAGCGCGATGGAGGCGCCGACCACATTGGCGCGCGCACGCAGCGCAAAGCGGCCGAAGCCGCCGCCGCCGAGCGGGGCCTGTCCGGTCCAGCGCAGCGCGTCGCGCAGCGACGGGCTGTCCACCGTCAACGTGCCCTCCATCAACGCGCTGGTGCGGTTGGCGACGGTGCCGTCGAAGGCGATCTTCAGGGGCGGGCTGGCAAGCCGCATCTTCAGACCGGACCGGTCTCCCGACAGTGCGGCGAGGAAATCGCTGATGCTGATCGAGCCCTCGATGCGCTGGCCGCGCCAGTCGAACTGTCCGGTCGCGGCGAAGGAACGCGAGATCGAGGGCCAGGCCAGCGACAGGTCGATGTCGTCGAGCCGCTCGGAGGCATGATGGCCGTTATCCTCGTAGATCAGGATGCCGTCCTGGATGCGGATCTCCGAGAACGACATCTGGCTGTCGGGCCCCGGGCGCATCGTATGGGCGATGGTCTCGATGAAAGGCGTCCAGTTGCTGTTGCCGTCAGCCTCGCGGATGACGTTGATCTCCGGCCGCAGCATCATCACGTCGGCGATCTCGAAGCGCTGCAGCAGCAGCGGCAGCAGCTGCAGATTGGCGGTCAGCACGTCGACCCGAAGCGCGGGGTCGTCGGTGCCGCTGCCCTTGAGGCCGACGTCGTGGAACGAGACATAGCTGCCTGGAAACAACGAGACGTCGATATGTCCCTTGACGACGAGCTCGAGTCCGGTGACGGCGCGGATCTGGGTCTCGACGGCGCGCCGCAGTGCCTCCCGATTGACCAGCCATGAGCTCGCCAGCAGGCCCACGAAGGCAATGCCAAGCAGCACCGCAATCGGTGTGCCGAGGCGCCTCATTCCTTGGGCCATGGTCACGGACATGTCCTGGGATCGTCGGATCGCTGGTTACCGGAGATGGGCAGGGCGCGCCGAAAACCCTTGCCAACATCAACAACTTGATGCGCTTTCTTGACGCTTTCAAGGCCGCGCCGCTGGTGTGGCCGGATTGCGGCGGAGCCCGCTGGTCCCTGACTCCGGATGATTGTCCCGGAGCCGCAGACCGGTGCGACAGCTAAAGCAGGACGTGCGCGTTGGGAAGGCATCATTGACGCATTGCGAAGATTTCGCCTAATAATCCGGTCGATATCCGCGCGGTCGCCGCTCTCCATCAGGTCATTCCCGTATGAACAAGGTCTATCCGGACGCCAAATCCGCCCTTGCGGGCCTTCTCAAGGACGGCATGACCATCATGTCCGGTGGGTTTGGCCTTTGCGGCATCGCAGAAACCCTGTCCGACGCCATTCGCGAGTCCGGGGTGAAGGATCTCACCGTCATCTCCAACAATGCCGGCGTCGATGGCATCGGCCTCAGCCGATTGCTCGAGACGCGGCAGATCAAGAAGATGATCTCGTCCTATGTCGGCGAGAATAAGCTGTTCGCACAGCAATATCTGGCCGGCGAGCTGGAGCTCGAATTCTGCCCGCAGGGCACCTTGGCCGAGCGCATCCGCGCCGGCGGCGCCGGCATCCCGGCGTTCTTCACCAAAACCGGCGTCGGCACGCTGGTGGCCGAAGGCAAGGAAGTCCGCGAGTTCGACGGCGAGAAATACCTGATGGAGCGCGGCCTGTTCGCCGATCTGGCGATCGTGCATGCCTGGAAGGGCGACACCGCCGGCAACCTCGTCTACCGGAAGACCGCGCGCAACTTCAATCCGATGATGGCCACGGCGGCCCGCTTCACGGTCGCGGAGGTCGAGCATCTGCTGCCGGCCGGCCAGATCGATCCCGACCATATCCATACGCCGGGCATCTTCGTGAAGCGCATCATCCAGGTCGGAACCGCGCTCAAGCGCATCGAGCAGCGCACCGTGCGCAAACGTGAAGCCGCCGCTGCAACCGGGGAGGAAGTCTGATGGCCTGGACGCGAGAGCAGATGGCGGCCCGCGCCGCCAAGGAGCTGCGTGACGGCTATTACGTCAATCTCGGCATCGGCATTCCGACGCTGGTCTCGAACTACATTCCGCCGGGCGTCGACGTCGCGCTGCAGAGCGAGAACGGCATGCTCGGCATGGGTCCGTTCCCCTATGAGGGCGAGGAGGATCCCGACCTCATCAACGCCGGCAAGCAGACCGTGACCGAGCTGCCGATCACCAGCTATTTCTCGTCCGCCGATTCGTTCGCGATGGTCCGCGGCGGCCATATCGACCTGTCGATCCTCGGCGCCATGCAGGTCGCCCAGAACGGCGATCTCGCCAACTGGATGATCCCGGGCAAGATGGTCAAGGGCATGGGCGGCGCGATGGATCTCGTCGCCGGCGTCAAGCGCGTGGTCGTCGTGATGGAGCACAGCGCCAAGGACGGTCCGAAGCTGCTCAAGACGTGCAACCTGCCGCTCACGGGCGAGCGCGTGGTGGACATGGTCGTCACCGATCTCGCGGTGTTCACGATCGACAAGCACGGCAATGACGGCATGGCCTTGATCGAGCTCGCCGACGGCGTGACGCTCGACGAGGTCAAGGCAAAGACCGAAGCCGAGTTCCGGGTCGCCCTCAAGAACACCTGAGGCGCGCCGCTACCAGCGCCGGCAGAGCATCTCCGAGACCTTCACCGCAAGGCGGCATGCCGCGTTGCGGTCCGGGCTCCTGGCGGACCGCGGCGCCGTCTCGGCAAGACTCTGGATCACGAGACAGGGCACGCTGCGGCCGAGGCAGATCAGCGCCATCACGTAAGCGGTTTCATCGCTGGCGAGCGCACCGGGAAACGCCGCCGCGACGTCCGCCTCCGCGCCGCTGCCATCGCATGTGACCGTCACCCCTTCGAAGAACACTCCGATCTCGCCGAGCAGGGTCGTCGCTGATTGATGGGCGAGGTGGCACAGCTCGGGGTCGGTGGGAATGATCATGCTCCCCTGATTGGGGAGCGGCGGCTCGGCAATGCTGAGCGCATCCCGCACCCTGAGATCGATCCGGAACGGCGCCAACGCAGTGCTGATCACGAGATCACCCGGACCGGCGCCGACGAAGCGCGCGCCCTGGCCTGCTTGCGGAAGCGGGGGGCCGAGCGCATGCCCCCGTTCCGGCATCATCACCCAGCGCGCACCGTGCTCCTCGATCACGACCGACGTGGCGCTTGCCACCTCGGTCATTGACCGACCCAGGCAGATGACCGCATGAAAGCAGGAATGCCGGATGATCGCGCGCGTGGCGTTGCGCTGCTCGACCAGCGTGCCCGGCCCCATCGCCTGGATCAGACCTTCGATATCCTCTGGCGTCTCGACGACGAAACCGATGGTATGGGCCTTGGCATGCAGGAAACGCAGAGCGTCCAGCATCGCATTGATGCCAGCCTTCTCGCGGTCATCGAGCTGCGCCCATAGGGCCTCGAGCACGTCCAGGGAGGCCTCGATGCTGGCGCCGATCACGCCCTGGCCGAGCGGCCGGCCGGGTGTCTCGCAGCGATAGAGCTCTTCGAGCGTCTGCAGGACCGTCCGTCGGTCCCTGATCGCGCCGGCCCCCTGCAGGATGCGCGCGAGAACAAGTGCGCGCTTGGCGGGTTCGAGCGGGACCGCGAGCCACGCAAAATCCGCCAGCTCTGCCGCCTGTTCGCTCGCGGCCCGCTGAAATTCGCCGACCACCTGACCGTAGTGCCAGCTGATCTGCCACGGCGTCACCTGCCGGCCGCGATATCTGCCGCGCTCGATGCGTTCGAGCGCCTGGGCCTGCAACTCGTGGCGCAAGTCAGGGTCGAAGCCCGATACGCGCGTATCCAGAAGGCGATGGGCGCGCGTTGCGATCGCCGGCCCAAACCATTCCTGCTCGGGGTCGCCGATCGAAAGGCCGCTCGGCATGCGGATGTGGACGGTTCTGCGAAACTGGTCCAGCTCACGTCGAGCCACCTGCGCTGCGGTGGCGGAGACTGTCTGTACTTCGCAGAAGGCGTCGACCACGCTGGCCCAGTCCCAGAAATCGTCGCCATAGAACGGGATGCGAAATTGGCGGCTGGCGACGATCCGCGCACAGATCTCTTCGATGGCCGGCGCCACGCGATCGAGAATGTCGTGGCGCGCGACTGCGGTGTCCGCAAGGCACTGGTGGACGATGCGCGCGGCGTTCGCATTCACCACATGCCAGTCCTTGGCGGCGAATTTCGGCGAGGCCCGCAGATATTCCAGCGCGTCGACGAGGCAGCGCCCAGCCAATGCGCGGGGCGAATTGTCATCGAACCAGCTCGTGTTGCCGATCCCGTACCTGTGCAGGTCGGACGTGAAGAAGACCGGCGGATGTCGAGAAACCACACTCGCCTCCTGGTCCGCTCATCGCGTCTCTCAACGGCAATTCTCTAACGTTTGTAAGTTGAGTGTCGCAACCGAAAGTTGATTTTGAGTGACTGTCATTTGTGCCAGTGCCATGGCACCGTCGGAGCGTGACATGTCACGGCTTGCTGTGGCCCGGCCTGTCGTCGTTGGGTGTGGATGGCGCTTCATCAGTCGGCTCAGCTGCTGCGCGATGCTTCGGCGCCATGCGTGCTGCTCACGGCGGAAGCCCAGAGTGGCGGCGCTCGATTGCGGACAAGGGCAGGCTGAGCCACTCGTGGGGCAATCAGCTCAAGCGTGATTGAGACAGGTGCCTTTCGGTGAGGCGACGCTTCGCCGACGGATAGGTCGCGATCTCTTCAGGCGCGAGCTCGAGGCAAGCGCGCGAGCCTCTGGCGCGAGCGTCAGCTCAGCCAGCGGACCGACAGCAGGACGACGAAGGCCACGGCCGCCGCGATGCAAAACATCGTGGTCAGGAACAGGGCGATGTGGCCGAACAGGCCCGTCGGTGTGGAATCGTCGCGAAACGACTCGAACCCGCCGGATTGAGGAATATGACCGCGGACATCGATGAGGACGGCAAGCAGGCGAATGAGCAGGTCGAGAACATCCATCGCGGGTCCCTCGAATCGTGAGCAATCCGATGATCGTTGCGAAATCGACCGGCCACTTTGACGAAGCGCAATGTCGCTGGCGAAAGCCGGCATTCTACTGGTAGCCGACGGGGCAGCTGTCGGCCGGCCTTGAGGAAGCTCAAGGCCGTGCTGCTTGCCTTGTGTCAAAGACGTCCAAAATCAGGTGGACAGGCAGGACATGAGACCAGATCTCGCGGCATGCTACGGACAGGAGCGCCTTCCGCGCTACACCAGCTATCCCACGGCGCCCCATTTCTCCGCTGCGGTCGGCCCCTCCACCTACGCTGAGTGGCTGCGCGCCATTCCGGAGAGCGCGACGGCATCTCTCTACCTGCATGTGCCGTTCTGCCGCGCGATGTGCTGGTATTGCGGCTGCACCACCATGGTCGCCAAGCGCGACGAGCCGATCGCGGTCTATGAGTCCGCGTTGCGCTGCGAGATCGACATGGTCTCGCGCCAGATCGGCCGCCGGCTTCAGGTCGGGCACATTCATTTCGGCGGCGGCACGCCCACCATCATGGCGCCGGAGTCCTTCGTCGATCTGGTCGGATCGTTGCGCCATTCCTTCGCCGTGCTGCCGTCGGCCGAGATCGCCGTCGAGATCGATCCGCGTACGCTGACGCCGGCGATGATCGATGCGCTGGCGCGGAGCGGCGTCAACCGCGCGAGCCTCGGCGTGCAGAGCTTCGATCCGCGGGTGCAACGGGCTATCAACCGGGTGCAGAGCTTCGAGCAGACCGCCGCGGCCACGAACGGATTGCGTGAGGCGGGCGTGGCCGGCGTCAATTTCGACCTGATCTACGGCCTGCCCTATCAGAGCGTGGCGTCATGTCTCGACACCGTTCGGCGCGCCATCGACCTGCGCCCCGATCGGCTCTCCGTGTTCGGCTATGCACATGTGCCGTCGTTCAAGACGCATCAGCGCAAGATCGAGGACGCCGCGTTGCCGGACAGTCTGGAGCGCTACGATCAGGCCTGCGCGATCGCGGATGCGCTGAAGGATGCGGGCTACGTCCAGATCGGGCTGGACCATTTCGCCCTGCCATCCGACCCGATGACGATTGCGTTCCGCGAGGGCCGGCTGCATCGCAATTTCCAGGGCTACACCACCGATGCCAACGACCTCTTGATCGGCTTCGGTGCGTCGGCGATCGGGCAACTGCCGCAGGGCTACGTCCAGAATGCGCCGCAGGTGCGCGCCTATGAGGAGAAGATCGCCTCGGGCAGCCTTGCCACGGTGAAGGGCTACGGTCTGACCGACGACGACCGCCTGCGGGCCGACATCATCGAGCGGATCATGTGCGACTACGGCGTCGACCTGGATGTCATCTGCACCCGCCACGGCATGGAGGCCGACGTGATGCTGCAATCGGCGCCGCGGCTGCACGCGCTGATTTCCGACGGGGTGGTCGAGCTCAACGGCAGCGCGCTGGCGGTGACCGAGCATTCCCGCTTCCTGGTGCGCAGTGTCGCCGCCGCCTTCGATGCCCATCTCGACGCATCGAAGCAGTTGCACAGCCGCGCGGTCTAGACCGGTGCACGCCGCGGTGCTTGTGCTGCGGCCAAGATGGAAAACGATGCGCGCGCGACCATCCACCTGCGGATGGAGCCGCGCATGCCAATCTCCTTCGATGGACTGATCGACGATGTCATGCGGCCAAGCCGCAGATGACGGGCGCCTTACTTTCCTTCCAGATGCCTTGCGCCGGCTGTCCGATCGCCTGCTTCCACGATGTCGCCGCTCCCTGCCGCGAGCATGACGTGGAGCCTCATGCGTTCCCTTCGGCGCTGTGTCCTCGAAGTTTGCGCTGGCACAAACCTTCCCGGCTCTGGCTCAACTACATAGGGGCGACGGGCGCGGTCCGTCGTCAAGCGAGCGAGCATGCACATGGCCATTCCAAGGAGCTATCAGGGCTGGACTGTTCTCGCCAACGGGTTCCGGCCGTTCTTCCTGCTCGGCGCGGTCCAGGCGGCGTTGTCGATCCTGATCTGGCTTCCGGCCTTCCAGGGCGAACTGACCTTGAGTTCGGCTTTCACGCCCCGCGACTGGCACGTGCACGAAATGCTCTACGGCTATCTGCCGGCCATCGTCACCGGCTTCCTGTTCACCGCGATCCCGAACTGGACCGGGCGCCTGCCGATCCGTGGTGCGCCTCTGCTGGCGCTGGTGACCGTGTGGATGACCGGGCGCGTGACCGTGACATTGTCGGCGCTGGGCCCCTGGTGGGCTGCGCTCCTGATCGATGCGAGCTTTCTGTTGCTGGTGGTCCTCGCCGCCGCGCGCGAAATCACCGTCGGCCGCAATTGGCGCAACCTTCCGGTGGTTGCGATCGTCGCCGTGCTGTGCGGCGGAAACGTCGCGTTTCACATCGAGGCGCATCTGCGAGGCACGGCCGACCATGCGATCCGCGTCGGTGTTGCCGTGATCGTGCTGCTGCTGGCCTTGATCGGCGGCCGTATCATCCCGAGCTTCACACGCAATTGGCTGGTCAAGCACAACCCCGGCCGTCTGCCGACGCCGTTCGGTCGCTTCGACGTCGCCGTCCTGCTGGTCAGCGTGCTGAGCCTGCTTGGCTGGATCGTGGTGCCCGACAACGCAGTCGCCGGGCTCGCGTTGGCTGCGGCCGGCCTGATTCATGCGGTGAGGCTTGCGCGCTGGGCCGGCGACCGCACGCTGCGTGAACGGCTGCTCGTGATCCTGCATGTCGGCTACGCGTTCGTGCCGCTGGGATTCCTGCTCACTGCGGCGGCGAGCGTCGGATGGGTCTTGCCGAGCGCCGGGCTGCATGCCTGGATGGTCGGTGCCGCCGGCATCATGACGCTCGCAGTGATGACGCGCGCCACGCTCGGCCATACCGGGCAGGTGCTGACGGCCTCCGCAGCGACCCATGTGGTCTATCTGGGCATCATCGTCGCGGCGGTCACGCGGATCTGCGCCGTGCTGGTGCCGGACCATGCCGGCGCGCTGCTGCACGTTGCGGCCATCGCCTGGATCATCGCCTTTTCAGGCTTCGTGCTGGCGTTCGGCCCGCTGCTGCTCGGTCTCAAGCTGCGCGCGCTCGCGACCCGATCGGCGGGATCGGCTCAGCCGGCGCTCTGATTGCGTGCAACTGCGCGCGAGAACACCACTTCCATCAGCGTGCCGGATTTCGGCGCCGCCTTGATGTGGAACTGTGCACGATTGGCTTCGGCCAGCGCCTTGGTGAGCGAGAGGCTGAGACCAGTGCTATCGGCGCTCTGCTCGGCAGCGCCCGTTGCGCGGAACGGCTCCAGCGCTGCGGCCACCGCCTGATCGTTCAAGGCATGCCCGGTGTCGCGCAAGCGCAGCACCACCTCGCCGAAATCCGACATTGCCGTGGAGACGATGACCTGGCCGCCGGCATTGGCGAGCGAGATCGAGGCCGAGATCAGGTTCATGGCGATCTGGCGCAGTGCCCTGGTGTCGGCGATGACCGGCGGAAGCGTCTGCGACAGCGAGGTGCGGATGATGATGCGGGCGCGGTTGGCCTGCGGCTGCATCACCGCGACGCAGCTCTCGACCAGCTCGTTCAGATTCTGTGCGGTGAAGGCAAGCTCGAGCTTTCCCGTCTCGATGCGCGACAGCTCGAGCAGATCGTCGATCAGCGACACGACGCGTTCGCCGGACGTCCGGATATCCTTCATGTACTCGGCATAGCGCGCATTGCCGATCGTGCCGAAGCGCTCGCCGATCATCACCTCGGCAAAGCCGATGATCGCGTTGAGCGGCGCCCGCACCTCGTGGCTGATGCGCGCCAGCATGTCGGCCTTGGCATTGGCCGCCCGGTCGGCGACACGCCGCGCCTGCAGCAACTCGCTTTCGCCGCGGCGAAGCTGCGACAGGTCGCGGAACACGGCAAAGAAGTTCGGGCCGTCGGTCCTGGTCCGGCCGATCGTGATCGACAGCGGGACGGCGCCGCCCTGGGCGACCTTGCCGAGCACCTCGCGGCCCTGATCCAGCACGCCGGGGGCGCCGTTCTGCTGCACGCAGTCGAGATAGTCCAACACCAGCCGCGCGCTCTCCGCCGCGAACAGCTCGATGAGATTGCGGCGAGCCAGCTCGGCGCCGTCGTAGCCGAACAAGGCCTCGGCGCTGCGATTGCAGGCGTGGATGTTGCCGCCGGCATCGAACATCAGGATGCCTTCGGTCGTGACATCGAGGATCGCAGCCAGATCTTCGGCATCGGCATGGCCGGCCGCCGGAGGCGGCGCAACGACGAGCGGCGGCGGTGCAGCGGGTGCTGGAGCATGCGTCGGCGCCGCGTCAGCGGCTGCGGGGAGCGCCGCCGCCGGGCCGGGCGCCGGCGCGAAGATCAGCGCATGCGCGCTGTCGCCATCCCAGGTGATCGTGAACAGGCGCGCCTCGGCCTTGATCTCCTCACTGGAGGAGCCGTCGGCTGCGGAGATCGTGACCGGCGTTCCGGCTTCCGGCCTGCTGGTCACGGATGATGCGCCGGGCTCGACATAGAGGGCGTCGAGGCCGCCGGCCTGTTCCAGCGCCTGGAGATCCGCATAGCCCATCTGCTTGAAGAAGGCCGGATTTGCGTAAAGCAGCCGGTCGAGCCGATAGATCAGCATGCCGGTCGGCAGCAGGTCGAGCAGGATCCGGTCGCGCTGGCTGTCGCCCTGGGCCGGCGGCGCTTCGGGCGTCAGCCATTCGGCCTGCAGTCCGGCGCCGCGCTCGCTCGTCATGTCGGCGGCCGGCAGGTCCTGATGCTGCGGACCGAAGGTTTCGCTCACGCGGGAGCCCGGCTCGGGCGGCAGGTTGGAATGCTCCGTCGCCGGGTTGCGGATCTCGCCTTCGAGCCGGGCCGATAGCTGGCGCGCAAGTTCATGAAACGCATTGTTCTCCACCGGCGTCAGCGCCGGAAGCTTGCTCTCTCCGGGGGCCCGGAACGGCACGACGTTTCCAGCGCCTTCGAGACTGCTCCCATCGATGTGGGGCGCTTCTGTCGCAATGTAAGTGTCATGCGCCGGAGCCGTGATGTTGTCTTGCCGCGGCGGCGCATCTGGGGCCTGCGCATGGTCGGATTGAGCAGGCTCTGATGGGGCAGCGACGGATTGGTCAAGATCGGTTTCGTCGGTCGTCGGCGCTTCGGCCGCACCGGCGCCGGTCGGCCGCAGCGCTTCGAGCCGGTTCAGGGCATCGAGGTCGCGGCAGACGCCGAAACCGCGATAGCCGGAATAGGCCTTGTCCAAGGTGAAGACGGGCAGTCCCGAGAGTTCGACGGCAAGATGCTCGCCGCCTCCGGCGGGCCAGGTGACGACGAGGTTGCTCCAGGTCTCCCGCGTCTGGATCGCCGCACTGACGCGTCGGTCCGGATCCAGTCCAAGCGCCTCCGCGATCTCGTGCCAGGGACGACCGAGATATGCGGCGCTGGCAGCGCCGAGCAGGCGGGCGAACTCGTCGGAGCCGAGCGAAAATCGTCCCTCGGCATCGATCTGCCAGGAGAAGCGCAGCGGATGGCGGCGGCTGGGCTCCGATGGTTGATCGGCCATCGTGCTGGACTCGTTGTCCTGCGCCTGCTGTCTCGGGGACGCGGGCGCTTCGGCGAGGTGCTCCTCGCCGGGTATCGGCGCAGCGTCTGGGCGAGGCATGTCGGCCGTGGTCTGCGTCGGCATCGCCAACGGCTCGAACAGGTCCGATTCGGCGGGATCGTCGATCATCAGGAATTCGGCCGGCGCTTCGTTCGACAGCGCAGGTGCTTCGTAGTCCGTCTCGCGTTCAGTCATGTCATCCATCGAAGGAGCAGGCGGAGTCTCGGCCACGTCCGCGTGGGTGAACTCCACGGGAGCGGGTGATGCCGGGACGGCATCTGCGGTGAGCTCTGCATCTGATGTCAGCGTCAGGCTCGGTGCGTCCAACTCGTCGGGCAGGGCCGGCAACGGCACGGCGACCAGTCCGATCTGGCTGCCGCTGCCGATCCGGTAGAGCACCGCGCGCTCACTGCCGAGCGTCACCTCGGCGGCACCATCGGCAAGTGCTGTGCTGCGGGCCGCAGCGAAAATTGAAGCGCTCAGGTCGTGCATTCCGAACAGGCGGCGTCCGGCTGCGCTGAGGCCTGCGAACTGGCCGTCCTGGGTGAATGCGATCATCGCATGCTCGCTGCTTTCCACGAGACGCTTCAGACGCTCTGCCAGCGGAACGCCGCGGCCACCGGTGTCGGTGCTGGTGATCAGCACGGCGCGCGTCCCGTCCGGCAGGTCGATCAGGGCGCAGCCGCAGGTCGCCAGCGTGCCGAGCGGCGCGCCGAAGCCGCGCACACGCTCCAGCCGAACCGAGCCGGTCTCGGGCAGCCGTCGGGCCAATTGCGCGATCTGCCGGCGGTGCGAATCGGCGGGACCGAACGTCTTGGCGAGCAGTGCCGGCACATTCGCGGCACCGAGGGCGCGAGCACCGACCGCGTTGGCCCACAGCACCCGGCTGCCATCGGCCGACCACAGCCACGCCGGCAGTCCGCCCGCGGCATGGATGGCCAGCCGGGGGTCGCTGAGGGCCTGCAATTCGAGATCGGCTTGGTTCATGGGCGGCGACGGCGAACGGTTCTCGTGACGTTGATCGGCGGCCGGAGGTGGCAGCGTTAAGAATTCGTTACTATCGCGCGTTTTGAGGGCAGAGGTCCACGGCCGGGCCGTGCTCCGATCCTGCTAAAGCTTGGATAACCTTAATGTGTTCCTCGTGCGCCGCCGCGGCGCTGAACCGGAGGCAGAAACACGGGTTGGATGTTGTAATTGCGGAGCGGGTGGTCACGATGGCGGGCAAATCGGTCGAGGGTCGTCGTGGGCACGTCTCATCCGGGGCCAGATGCGGTCCGCTGGCCGAGCAGGCGGAGCGAGAGGGGACAGGCATCAGCAGGCGACGATCGACGCCACCAAGCCCAAGGCGTGACGGCTCGCCGGATCCTACCCTTTTGGGTTGAGGAGAGATCGTGTTCGTGCGTGGGCGCGACAAAGAGTTCCTGATGTCGGAATTTCCGTTGCGTTGCACAAAATCGACACGTTATAGCTCTACGCGAGGTTGTTACCTCCAGGGGCGGTTCCTCTGCGTGATCCGAAGTGACTTCCCGATTGCCGGGGCGGTCCAGTCTCAATGTTTCGAAGGATGCATGCCATGACCAATGCCACCGATCCTTTCTCTGCATCGATCATTCCGTTCGAGGTTCCCGAACAGATGCGCGCGCTCGCGGAAAAGGGCGTTTCGCAGGCTCGCGAGAACTATGCCAAGTTCAAGGATGCGGCCGAGACCCACAACTCCGCCATCGAGGCCTTCTTCGCCAACGCCAGCAAGGGCGCCGGCGCCTACTCCTCCAAGGTGATGGAGTTCACGAAGGCCAACACCACGGCTTCGCTCGACTTCGCCCAGGGCCTGTTCGGCGTGAAGTCGCCAACCGAGGCGATGGAATTGTGGACCGGGTTCGTCCGCAAGCAGTTCGAGACGTTCACGGTTCAGGCCAAGGAGCTCGGCGAGCTCGGCCAGAAGGTCGCGGTCGAGACGGTCGAGCCGATCAAGGAAAGCGCCACCAAGCTGTTCAAGCCCGCGGCCTGAGGCGGCCAACCTTCGGCCGGGCGCACGCGATGTGCTGTGTCTGGCGATCAAGGTCTCAGGACCCGGCGCGTCGCGACCGGGTCCGATATCTTTTCGGATGCCGTCGACACGGCTCGAAACGACGTCCAAAAACGGGGGCACGGCGGGAGACTTTATCGGTTCTCGGCCTTGCCAAATTCTCCCGTTGCACCTAGTTTCCGGCCCGTTCGGACGCCCCAGCGGGGCGATCCATGGCGATGCAGTTGTAGCTCAGTTGGTTAGAGCGCCTGTCTGTGGAACAGGAGGTCGGTGGTTCGAGCCCACCCAACTGTACCAATTAAATCAATGATTTAGGATTAGGTTGGCTGGGCGGCCTGCGTTGGGCTAGCTGCCATCTGGCAACCGCGGCGATCAGGCTCCGGCACCAGATCTCGGTCGATTGATTTAGCCCCCAAAAAATCTGTGGCGATGTCGAGCCGATGTATGTGATCGGCACCCGATCCGTTCGAGTCGGCCGCTTGTCGTCGATCCCGATTCCGGACTGGCGTGCATATGGCCTTGTCCGGACGCGCTGATCATCAACGTACTGCGGGTCGCCTTCGGGCCGTGGCTCTCTATCAGATTCCTGAACCGCATTGCGGAGGGGGCTGCCGACCGAGTTTCGGGGCTGCGACGAGTTCCGTATCCTTGGGCAATCTTGACCAGGGCCGCCGCAGCCGGTCGCCCGAGCCGTGCTTGGGGAGACGCCGCCGGACGATCTCAGCCGGCATCATCGACATTGCATGGCTTCGTCGAATTCGAGCGGACAATCGCAGGCCTCGGCGTCCTTCGCGTCTGAGAACCCGGCAACCAATAGTTCGACCGCACCGGATCAGACGTTTTGATTGTCGCCCCCGATCTCGGTCGTAGATTTATCGGTTGCATTTTCAGTCGACGGCAATCGAGACTGCTGTTCCACGGGAGAGGGAGCATGCGATGAGGATGATCAAGGGACCGGGAATCTTCCTGGCTCAGTTCGTTGCGGATGCGGCGCCGTTCAACTCGTTCGATTCGATCTGCGGGTGGGCCGCCTCGCTCGGTTACGAGGGAGTCCAGATACCGACCTGGGATGGCAGGCTGTTCGACCTCCACAAGGCCTCGGAGTCGCAGGACTACGCCGACGAGATCAAGGGGATCGCGGCGCGCCACGGACTTGCCATCACCGAGCTCTCGACCCATCTGCAGGGCCAGCTCGTGGCGGTTCACCCGGCCTATGATGCGGCCTTTGACGGTTTTGCGGCGCCCGAGGTGCGCGGCAATCCGAGTGCGCGCACCAGCTGGGCTGTCGACCAGGTCAAGCGCGCGATCGTGGCGTCCAGGCGCCTCGGGCTCACCGCGCACGCGACCTTCTCCGGCGCGCTGGCCTGGCCCTACATCTATCCGTGGCCGCAGCGTCCGCCCGGCCTGGTCGAGGCCGCACTCGACGAACTCGCGAGGCGCTGGCTGCCGATCCTCGATCACGCTGACGAGAACGGGGTCGATCTCGCCTATGAGATCCACCCAGGCGAGGACCTGCACGACGGCGTTTCCTACGAGATGTTCCTGCAGCGGGTGAACAACCACAGGCGCGCAAATCTGCTCTACGATCCCTCGCACTTCGTGCTGCAGCAGCTCGATTATCTCGCCTACATCGACATCTATCACGAGCGCATCAAGGCCTTCCACGTCAAGGACGCCGAGTTCAATCCGACCGGGCGCCAGGGCGTCTATGGCGGGTTTCAGAGCTGGGTCGACCGCGCCGGCCGCTTCCGCTCGCTCGGCGACGGACAGGTCGATTTCGGCGCGATCTTCTCCAAGCTGACGCAATATGACTATGCGAGCTGGGCGGTGCTCGAATGGGAATGTGCGATCAAGCATCCCGAACAGGGCGCGCAGGAGGGCGCGGAGTTCATCAAGAACCATATCATTCGCGTGACCGAGAAGGCCTTCGACGATTTCGCGGGCTCGGGCACTGATGACATGGCCAATCGCAAGATGCTGGGCCTGTCCTGAGCGGAGAACGAAAATGGCGATCGAGGCAAGCAACCACGCCGGTCGACATGACCGGATCCGTCTGGGAATGGTCGGCGGCGGACAGGGAGCCTTCATCGGTGCGGTCCACCGCATTGCCGCACGCATCGATGACCAGTTCGAGCTGTTGGCCGGCGCGCTGGCATCCGATCCGATCCGGGCCAGGGCCTCGGCGAAGGAGCTCGGCCTTGCGGAGGATCGCGCCTATGGCTCCTTTGAGGAGATGGCGAAGGCCGAAGCTGCGCGGGCTGACGGCATCGAGGCGGTCGCGATCGTCACGCCAAACCACATGCACGCTCCCGTCGCGAAAGCCTTCCTTCAGGCGGGCATCCACGTCATCTGCGACAAGCCGCTGACGACGACCGTGACCGAAGCCGAAGAGCTGGCGGCGCTGGTAAGGACGACGGGCAGGGTGTTCGTCGTGACGCACAACTACACCGGCTATCCGATGGTGCGACAGGCCAGGGCCATGGTTGCACAGGGCGAGCTCGGCGAGATTCGGCTGGTGCAGGCCGAATATCTTCAGGACTGGCTGACCGAGCGGCTCGAAACGAGCAACCAGAAGCAGGCCGCGTGGCGCACCGATCCGGCCCGCGCAGGTGCCGGCGGCTGCATCGGCGACATCGGCACGCATGCCTACAATCTAGCCTGCTTCGTCAGCGGGCTAGAGCTCGACGAGCTGCTCGCCGAGCTCTCCACCTTCGTCGAGGGACGGCGGCTGGATGATGATGTCCAGATCATGCTCAAGTGGAAGGGCGGCGCCAAGGGCATGCTATGGGCGAGCCAGGTCGCGGTCGGCAATGAGAATGCCCTCACGCTGCGGATCTATGGCAGCAAGGGCGGACTCGAATGGGCGCAGGAGAATCCGAACCAGCTCTGGTTCACGCCGTATGGCCGGCCCAAGCAGCTCCTGACCCGCGGCGGCGCCGGCGCCATCGGCGAGGCGGCCCGCGTCACGCGCATTCCCTCAGGCCACCCGGAGGGCTACCTCGAAGGCTTCGCGACGATCTACGCCGAGGCCGCGCGCGCCATCCACGCGGCGAGAGTGGGCGGGAAGCCCGCTCCTGACGTCCTGTTCCCAACCGTCGAGGATGGACTCGCAGGTGTGAAGTTCATCGATGCCGCCGTGAAGTCCTCGGCCGGCAAAGGCGCGTGGGTTCGCATGAGGTGAGCCGCGGTTGACCATTGCAGATCACGTCGGCTGCGGCCGGCAGCGAGATCGTGTTCGCTGCGGGGCAGCCGATGTTGGGGGGACCAAAGCGCGAGACGAGGCCCGCCCTTCCTGTTCAACGGATCATGATCCGGCGTCACTTCGTGCCCGCAAACAAGCCTTTGAGGAAATCGACGGCGCCCGCCGATTTTGACGGGTCGGGCGGCGCGGCTTCGGCCGTGGATGTTTCGCTCGTGCGGGCCGCATGCTCGTGAACGCGCCTGCTCCGCCTGTGCGCCTGCTCGGCGCTCCGGCTGTGGCGCTTCGAACTGTCCGTGACGGTGATCGTGATCTTCTTCGACACCAACGGCGGATCGAAGTTGAAGTGCATGCCGTCGCCCATCACGAGCTGCAGCGTATGCTTGCCCGGAGGCAGCTCGATCAGAGCTTCGGTCTCGCCCCCGCCGTAATGCTGGTGCTTCCTGTCCTGCGGAATTGGCTCGCCCGGGCTGATCGGTTCGTCAGAGTCGATCAGGAGATGATGATGGCCGGTGTTGGAAAAGCTGTCGCCGGCATGGGTCACCCCCATGTTGCGCAAACCGAACCGGCACCAGAACGGACTCTTCACAGTGTCGCCGTCGCTGGGAGAGATGAAGTAGAGGTAGGCGTCCTTGGGAGCCGTCTTTGCCTGCGCCGCTGCCTGCGTCGGTAACAGCATCAGCGCAGCGGCAAAGGCGGACGCCGCGATCGGCGCATGACAAAATCGCCGCCACGACGTCAGGTCGGCCAGCGGCGCTGAATGCGCGGATTTTTCGCCCCTCATAACTCCGAACTCACAAATGAGATGATCATGGATGGTAATTATCGAACAAGGCAGCCGATCGATACATCGACCCTAGCAAGGCAAATTTGAGGTTCCAATCCGTCTCACTTTCCGATTTCAGATAAGAATCTGAATAAAGTGGCGAAAAAGAACGATCGTCCGGCCGGTGATCCGCACGGCTAAAGACCCGCTGCAACACGGTATCTCAGTCGCCCTGGGGCTGACGTCGGCGTCGACAGGTATCCCGGCCAAGCTCAGCAGATGTCCAAGCGACCCTCGTCAGAGCGAAACCGCGATGCGGAAGCCATGGGTCGGATACCTCACGCGCCCATCATAGCGGTCGCGGCTGCCGCTGCGCACATAGCTCGCATCATTCTTCCACGAGCCCGAGCGAATGACACGGATGAAGCTCTGCTCGTCGATCCAGGCCGAGCCATCCGACGGCGCTCCCTGATAGTTCTTGTGCCAGCTGTCGGCGACCCACTGGTCGACACCGCCGCCCATGTCGAACAGGCCAAACGGATTGGCGGGAAAGCTTCCGACCTTCATCAGCTGTGCAGGTGCGCCGGCCTCGTTGCAGCGGTTGCAGTTGGCCATGCCGGCGCGCATCTGGTCGCCCCACCAGAACTTCGTGCTCGCCCCGCCGCGCGCCGCATATTCCCATTCGGCCTCGGTCGGAAGCCGAAACGGCTTGCCGACGGTCCGCGAGAGCCACGCCAAATAGTCCCGGGCATCGTCGTAGTTGACGTTCGTGACCGGGTTGTCATCCGGACCACTCATCACCTCGGCGCACGCCTTGTCGGCGACGCATTCCTTCCACTCGCCGATCGTGACCGGGTATTTGCCGAGCGCAAACGGCTGGACGGTGACGCGGTGAATCGGAAGCTCAGAGCTCTCCGTGCCGCCCATTGCGAACGATCCGCCTGGGATCATCACGATGTCGGGCAGGCGGACCTTTGCCGCTTCCGGACTTGGCGCCGGCGTCGAAGCTGCTGGAGCTGTCGAATCCGCGGCGAGGGTGACGCCTGCGAGCGAAGGCGCCGGCTCCGCGATCGCCAGCGCGTCTGCGGGTGCATCGACGGGCGGGCTCGGCGTGGGGGCGGTCGCGGCGGATAGGGCCTGCACCGCGGCGCTGCGCAAGGCAGGGTCGGTGCTGGCGGGACCCGACGATGTCTCGGAGGCTTCGCGCGCTTGCGCTTGCGGTTGCGCTGGCGGAGCCGGTGCCGGCTCGCGCGCCAGCATGAACCAGCTGCCGGCTCCGACGAGCAGCAATGCGCCGAGGCCAGCCGCGACACGGCTCCAAATCGGCGGCCCGCGCTCGGCGACGGCAGCGGCTTCGCGTAGTCGGCGCGCCAGCCTGTCATGCCCGTGCGCCTGCCAGATCTCTGCGCGGCTGCGCGCTTCGTCCGGGGCGTATTGGGCGATCGACACGCCAGGGATGCTGCAGACAACCTGTCCGGGCTTGTCGCGGCTCGGAGCGGTCGCGTCGACCTCGGCGGCATCGCACAAGGCTGCGAGAGATTGCTTCAAGGGGCCGCACATCATCAGCAGCAGCCCGCCGTCACCCTTGCTTCGGCGCTCCTGGATGTCGGGGCACGAGGCCTGCTCAGCGACGTGATGGAAGCTGGGAGCACGCAGCGCGTTCAACGCGACGCGCACCACGCGCCCGCACCGCTCGCAAGGCACGGGATAAGTGGCGGTCGCCAGCGGCCTTGCCGGCTCATCAGACGCCGCCTGCGACGGCTTGAGGACGTCGATCCCGGTCAGCATGCGCGAGCCGCCATGCGTGGTCCTCGCCGCCGGTTCATTGTCCCCAGGCGGTAAACGCATCCGTGAATGCGCGCTCACCTTCCGCTCCCTTCTCGATCGCCAGGACGGCACGACTGCCGCCATTGTACACGATCGGGATGTCGATCCATTCCTTGCCCTTCAGCAGCAGGACGTTCCGCGTCTTGTCGACCTCATTGGCCGATAGCGCGATCATGAAGAACTCCGGCGTGACCTTGGCCGTCAGGGTGGACAAGGCAGCGCCGCGGCCGGCCTCCTTGGCCTTCATGCTGACGCCCTTCAAGGAGTCGACTCCTGCGTGGCTCGGGTCGCCCGGCCAGTTGAACTTGACCTCCAGGATGTGGCTCGCCGGCATGTCGTTTTCCTTGTTTGGCCGTAGCGACAAGGTGGCCTTCATCTGCTTGTCGATCTCGACATCGCCCTTGATCGAGGCCGGCACGCTGCCGGCCGCAGGCTCGACGTGCCAGGTCACCTTGCCGAGATAGCGCTTGCCGCCCGGATCCTGCGGATCCTCCTGATAGAGAACGGCATGCGATACCAGCGTCTCGGCCGTGCTCCTGGCGTCCGGCATCATCCGCTCCGCGGTGACCTTGCGCGGCTCGGTGCTCGCCGGCAGCGCGGCAGCAGGCGAGGCCGCATTCCACGAGGCCGCGAACTGGTTCATGACTGTGTGCCAGGACGCCGCGATCCGACTTCCTGTCGGCTGCCAGAAGATCGATGCGGTCACCAGGGTGATGGTGAGGACCGCGGCCGCGGCTACGGCGTATCGGCGCAGCGCGGGGCGCGGCCGCGTTCTTATCTGGTCAAGTGCTGGACGCAGGCGTGCCGACAGCCGCTGATGATCAATGATGATGCGGCTGCGCGAAGGCTCGGCCTGCACTCGCGGCGTTGCCTCGGATTTTTCAGGTCCATTCGCCGGCCTGGCGCGCGAGACTTCGGCCGTCTCGTCCAGCGTCGACCTTGCGTCCGCGCGAGGTTCGTTCGCGCTGTCCGTCACTGGGTCTGCTTGCCCTATCCAGGCCGGCAGCGCCGCAGAGGGCGCATCAAGCGACGAGGCGTCGGGCTCCACCGTGCTCCCCGTCGCTCCGCTGCGCAGCCAGTCCGGCGCTGGACGCTCCCTCAACACGCGCTTCTCGTCACGCTGCTCCCGCCGGGCGAGCGACAGACTTTCCGCTACCGTGGCGATCTCGTCTTCCAGCGAATAGGCCGGTGGCGCGACGGGCAGTGCGGCCGGCGAAGGGTGTTCTGCAGCGGCGGCGGGCGCAGCATGTGCCGAATGTGCTGAGCTCGCCGAGGTTTGCAACTGTGCGAATTGTTGCGGCGGGCCGGCCATCGGCAGCGCAACGGGGTGAAGACGACGCGCATGCTCACGGAGCCGGATCACCCGCTCGGGAAACAGCGAGTTGAGGAAATCGCAGAGCACCGTCTTCGGCGGCATGAGCTGGCGAATGGAGATCGGAACGCCGCCGAGTGGAGCATGCGTGATGCCTGCGATGTCGCGATCGCCCGGCGCGACCGTCTCGTCGCTCGCCCGGTCCTCGGCAACGGCGAGAATCTTGCGGCCCCTGAGCAGGACCGTGAGCTCGCGCAGGTCTGATCGCGAGGCGTCGTCGATGACGACGAGATCGAAGGCGTCCAGCCGCGCCGGCAACTGCTCGGCAACGCGCCAAGCTGGCATCAGCTGGCAGGGAATGCCTTCGTGGCAATTTTCGAGGACCTCGCGCGCGACCTGGCGCAGCCGGAACGCGCTGGGGCCGGAGCAGGTCGCGGCAATCTTGCGCAAGGTCGTCGTGAACATGGTGAACGCCTGCCGCACGGCGCCGCTCGTGTTCTGGGCCAAAGCGAGATGCATTCGTGCAACCACGACCTGCTCGAACAGCTCCCGCAGCCGCGTCTCCAATGCGACGCGCTGGTCCGACAGATCCTGCAGCAGCTGCTGCTGACCGTCGCCTGCGGTCTGCCGGATCAGCACGGCCCAGTTCCAGGCCATCATCCAATCCGCAACTAGCACCGGGTCACCGCCGTCGGCGGTAGCCGGCTCGGTCCGGATTCGCCGGGCGAATGCGCTCGCTCCGGCCTCGGTCATGGTCTGGCAGACCTCGTTGATGAGCTCGACGTCCTGGCGCCGCTCATGCAGGCCCTGCAACTGCCTGCGGATGGCACCCCAGCGTGTCTCGATCTCGCGCGGGTCGACGTCATCGCGCCCGATCTGCGACAGCACCTCGGACTGAACCCGGGCCGTGATCGCACCGCAGCCCTGAAACAGCGCGTTCAGCCGCTCGAGCTCACGACGCTGCTTGCCGACTCGGCCGGCCGTGCTTCTGATGACGGATGCAAGCGCGGCCAATCGGCGGCTGTCGCCGAGCAGGCTGGCGACCTTGGCGTCCGGCATCGACAGCTTGGCGACGGTGGTCAGGACACTGCCTTTGGCCAGCGCCGCCGTCACGATCGCCACCTCGACGCTCCTGACGATGCGCTCGTGGCCATGGAGCGTGTTGGAGGCGTCCGGCTCTGGCGTGGGTGCGCCGATCTCCGCGGCCAGTGAGCGCCATCGAACGTCGAGTGAATGCAGGTGGCGCCGCCACGTCAGATAGTCGCGCACATGCGCCCAATCGGCCGCGCTCTTCGGTGAGAAGCCGGCCACCTTGATCGTATCCAGTGTCGGCTTCAACGCGCGTCCGGACAGCGAGAACGTTGTGAATGCCTTCTCTCCGGCCGACAGCCGTTCGACGGTCCTCAGCAGCTCCTCGTTGGCAAAGGCGTCCGCAGGCATGTCCACCGGCCTTACCAGGAAGCCAGCCCGTCGGGATAACAACGAGGATGCATCACGGGCAAAATCCACCAGGATGCCGCCGTCGACGGAGATCTCGCTGGCCTCGGGGCCGACCGGCGACAAGGCTGCAAGCCATGGTTCGTCGGCAATCACCCGATGCGCTGCCGCCAGTGCGTCGAGATCGTCCGCGAACTTGCCGGCGCCGTCCGGCTCGAGTGTCGCGACGGCCTGGCGGGCCAGCGCGCCATCATCGCCGTCCCGATCCCTCCGCGCGGCAATCGGCTGCAAATCCGCATGCAGACGCATCACAGAAGCGGCGTCAGGCAGGAGCGCGATCTCCGGCAACTGGTCATCGAGATATTCGATATCTCCGCCAAGTCGCAACCGCGCCGCCCGCGCCTGCTCGACCGCCGCGACGATCAGGTCGGTCTCGCCCAGAAACCGCAGTGGCCGATCCGTGAACCACGCATAGGTCTCGCGATCGGCGATCATGGTTGCCAGCGCGTCGAACGGAACGTCGGAGGTCCCCGATCGCAGCATCGTACGGCCGGCGATGTCGGCGACCTCGTCATCGAGACGCGTGATCTCGTGACTGGTCGCGATGATGTCGCGCTCGAGCCGATTGACCTGTTCGGCCTGGTCTTGCAGGTCGGTCGTGTCCAGGATCGACAGCAGCCGGCTGACCACGCTCTCAGCGTGCTTCAACACGTCCTTGTCGGAGCCGGTCAGATCGACCGTGAGCTCGCGAACGGCGCGGGGCAGCTTTTCGGACAGCGCCGAGAGCGCGGATTCGTTGCGTGACACGACGAGGACACGCAAGCCTAGCGCGAGATGATGGCAGACCACGTTGGCGACGGCGGACGTCCGGTCGGGCGCAGCTGCGCCCTTCACGACCAGTCCGTCCGATCGCCGGAGCTGGCGCACGATCTCCATCTGGTCGGAGTTGGTCGGCAGCGGAAAGAACAGATCGCCGCGGTCGGCCGCGACCTGGGCAGCCGGCACGATGTCGATCGGGTCCCCGATCACGCTGGAGAGCCGCCGGCGCGCGCCGTCATGGCTGTCGTGCTCCGGAGCCCCGATCAAGCGGTGCGCCAGCGCGGTCAGCCAGCCTTCGTTCGACGGCGTGTAGTCCAATGCTCGCTGCAGGCGTTTGATGTCGCGCAGCAGCAGTCCGTCCGAGCGCGGCCGCGCGAAGATCACCCAGCGATCCGAGACGACCAGCTGTTCGGTTTCTTCGGGCAGCAGCAACGCCGCATCCGGCAGCCCCGGGCAATAGATCCCGTCCGGGTCGAGCTGCGAGCCGATGGCGCTGAGGATGGGCTCGAAGCTGGCGGGCTCGAAAGGCGAAAGCTCCGCGCCGCGCTCGAGCAGCTGCTCGGCTGTGTTGCTCGCCAGCTTTGCAGCGGATGTGAGCGGTTCGAATGCGCGAAGATTGACCGTCGCGCCGACCATGCGGGGGCGGATCCTGATCTCGGCGTCCGAGCCGTCGAGAACCTCGATCTCGACCAGACGCTCGAGCAGGGGCAGGTCCAACTCGCGGCCGCGGCGGCGCCAGCGCGATACGCCGACACCCCACACGATCTCGCAGCTCGCATCGTTGCGCCCCGCACCCGTCACGCGGGCCATGTCGCGCAGCTTGTGGTGAAGCGCGATGCTCCGACGGCGTGGCCGCTCCGCTGCGGCCCACGCCGCCCACGACCCGGCAAGATAGCGATCCAGACGTTCGACGACATCCGGGCGATGCTCCAGGTGCAAGCGCACGCTCCAGAGCCCGGCAGAAGCCGGCTGTCCGCTTGCCGGCGCGCATTGCTCGGCGCGTGCCTGCGCGGCCGCGATCAGCTGGTCCTTCTCGGTCGCCTGCACCGTGATCGTAACCCGCTGCCGAACCAGCGGACGCCGGTCCGGATCGGAGGGCACGTCGATCCACATCGCCAGATCGGAATCGACCGCCGGCGGATGCGTCGCGATCAGACGCTCGACCGCCAGCCAGACGGGGCCATGCGCATCGAAAGTATTGCAGGTGACACCCGGCAGGTTCTCCAGCTCGTGCTGATGAAATACGAAGCGCTGTCCGCCCGCGAGCTGATGGTCGGACAGTCGGTCGACCAATTGCGCGTCGTGCAGGATCGCCTCGGCCACATGGCCAAGCGCATTCTGCAACGGTCCGACCGCCGGCTCCAGCCGATGGACAGCGTTCATGTTGGCTCTCCGATGATGGCGGCGACCAAGCGAAGCAATCGGTTCACCCTCAAATCCCGGTCCTGACGTCATTCCGCTTTGCGGCCAACGCGGGCCGCGTGCGTCAAAGCAAAATGGACGCGCTCTGTGATTCCGTGTCCTGGCGTGGCCCAGGTGATGTTGTTCGCTCCCCGTTCTCGCGGAAATACTAACCAACAACGGATGGACCACACTAATTGACGGACAATAGGGTCACGCAATGCGGCGTAATGATGAGAGAACCGTCGACGGTGTCTTCCCATGGAAAACTGCACCAACTGATCTGTTATCGCTTGAAGAACTGCTGCCGTCGGTTGTTGCGAGGGCGTTTAGAATTCCTTTAAACAGGCGATATCCGCGTCGGCGCGGACTGCCTTGATTGGTTGCGGCAGGTATTCGCCTGCGTCCGGACGATCGCGTGGTGAACGGATCATGCGTCGTCTTGCCGCAATCGATGCGACGTGTAGTCCCGCTTTGTCGCTGCATTCCAGCGTGTCGTCCAAGCCGCGCCATCGTCAGACCGCAATTTCTCTCGGAGTGCGGCCGTTGCCGACCAAGTGTGGCGGCGCCCGATGCGGCGCGCCGCGACAGCCCGAATGCAGCTCAACGCTGTGGTGCTCGCTGTCTCGCGCGTCGCATGTGCGTCGGGCAATAATTAGTAGAAGCTGAAAGTACTTAGCCATCGTCTTCGGCCGCCGCTGTGATCGGCGGGGCCGGCAATGGCCATGTCACTCGATGGGCGTCGCCCAAGTGATGACACGCCAGCATCTCCGGCAAGCCCAAGTATCGACATCGCAGGCTTCTAGCGCGAATGGCTCGCAGTCGCGCACGACTTCTGTGTTCACGGCGGCGCGGGTGAAGGGGATGCTCGTCCGCGCATCATTATGGGGAGGTTTGACTGATGGTCTTGATTAGCTGCAGCGGGAGACACACGGATAGATCCGTGTCCTCACATGACGGCACTTTGAGTATGGGCAACGGCGGTCGTCCAGTTCGCGGCCGCAGTAGACTTCTGCCATCCCTGCTTGCCGCGGTGTCGACACTGGCGTTGAGCGCGGCAGCAGCACAGGCGGCCGATGATCGATCGTCGCGGTCTCCAGACGCGGCGGCGGTCAAGGCGATGATGGCGAAGATCGAGTCCATGGAGCAGCGCATCAACACGCTCCAGGTCGAGCTCAAGGACGCCAAGACGAAGAAGCCGGCCGGAGTCGGACAGTCGGCGTCGCTCGCATCCAGGAATCCGTCGGGCGCGGTCGCTCTGACCGGCGCCAAGGACGCACGCGGGAACGCCTCGAAGGCATCCGACAACGCGCAGGCCGCGTCCAAGCCGGTCGGCAACGTCTCGACCAACAACGCCTCGGTCAGCAACGCCATGGCGCTCGCCGACTCGAAGGACGTCAAGGGCGGATCGACGGCGGCCGACGCCGCACCGTCGTCTTCTCCTCTGTCTCGGCTCGCTGCGGCATTTGCCGACGCCGACCCCAAGCCGAAATTCATGCCCGCTGCAGATCTGAAGGCTGCTCCGCCATCCGGCAAGGATCTGTTCGGCGTGGCGCCTTCGCCGGTGCCGGGAATGCGGATCGGCATGTACGGTGAGATCAAGCTGGGTTCGAGCCAGAACCCCGCGGCGAACGGCCAGTGGCAGAGCGGCTTCGACATGGCCCGTCTGGTGCTGCTGCCGACCTATCAGGTCAACGACTACATCACCTTCAACGCCGAGCTGGAGTGGGAGCACGGCGGCACCGCGTTCGACAATGACGACAAGCTCCATGGCGCGGTCGAAGTCGAGCAGGCCTTCTTCGACATCAAGTTCAACGATCATTTCACCTTGCGTTCGCCAGGTGTCGACTTGATCCCGATCTCGTTCACCAACCTGTATCACGAGCCGACCCTGTTCTACACCGTGCAGCGGCCCGAGCTCGCCAACGGTTTGATCCCGACCACCTGGTATGCGCCAGCCGCCGGATTCTACGGCAAGATCGTCGATGGCTTGAACTACCAGTTCCAGGTCAGCCAGAGCGCGGAGGACTTCGGCGACGGATTCGATCATCGTGGCGACAATGGTCATATCAACCCCGGTGGCTATGAAGGCGGCATCAGCGGCTCGGAAGCGCTCGCGCTCTCGCGCGCGCCAATCGGAGATTTTAGGCAGCTGAGCAACCAGCTCGCCTATACGCTGCGCTTGAGCTACACACCGTCTTTCCTCCCCGGCTTTGCCGGCAGCTCGGCGATCTATTACTCGCCGGACGTCACGCCGCGCGGGGCCTATGCGACCCTGCCGGACGGCAGCGAGGTGCCGCTCGGCAAGAACGCAATGACGATCTTCAATACCGAGGCGCGCTACCGCGTTCCGAACACCGGGTTGGAGCTGCGGGCTGAGTATGCCTATGTGAACTTCTCCAATCCGGAGAACCTTCGCGCCAACAATGACCTCGTCGACGACAACAACGTCGGCAAGAACATGTGGGGCTATTCGGGAGAGATCGCCTATCACTTCAGGGCGCCGAACGATTACGACATCGTGCCGTTCTACCGCTACACCCGCCAGAACTTCCAGACATCTGGCATGCTCGGCTCCGATCTGACCAACGGACTCAACAACATCACGGGCAGCGGCGACATGACGTTCCACGACGTCGGCGTCGCCGTGTTCCCCAATCCGAGCCTGGTCTACAAGCTGAACTACACCAAGGTCATCGACCACAGCGCGACCGGTGCCATGTCCGACCGGGTTCTCGCCGGCGTCGGCTGGCTCTGGTAACGGGCAACACGAGCCAAAGCCGCTGCCTTGCAGGCAGCGGCTTCCCTCGGGGGAGGCGAACTGACGACCCGGGACGGAGCGAAAGTGATTCCGCCCCGGGACATCGTAACTGACGGAATGACTCGGCAGATTGGGTGGGCGGGCGAGTGTTAGAGATTGCTGATGTGGGCCCTGGTTGGCTGCGAAGCTGCGCGCTTGCCACGCTGACCGTGGTGTCAATGACCCTGGCGGGCTGTAACCCGGCGACGCTCGGGAGCGAAAGTCGTGGCGACGACGTGATCGACAAGGTCGGGCGTCTCGACCTTTCGCCGCGCTATCCAAGGCAGGCCATGCCGGAGCAGTCGCCCGCGGCGCGCCGGGCTCGTGCGGAAATCTATGGCGGCAACGACGATCCCAGAGACGCACGCGCGGAGGCGCCCGCGTCGCCAGCGCTCCCGGTGCAGCAGGCGGCGGCCCATTCGCAGGCCATCGGCAACGGGTTCGAGCTGAATTTCGAGAATTCGCCGATCGCAACCGTGGCCAAGGTCGTACTCGGCGACGTGCTCGGCGTCGGCTACACCATCGATCCGCGGATCCAGGGAACGGTCAGTCTGTCGTCGGTGCGTCCGGTGCCAAAATCGGACGTGGTCTACGTGCTCGAGAACGCGCTTCGGCTGTCCGGGACGGCGCTGGTTCGCGACAACTCCGGCTATCGACTGATTCCGCTCGGCGAGGCGGTCGGCGCCGGCAATGTGGACGCTCCCGGTGCTGCGACCGAGCCCGGCTACGGCATCACGGTGCTTCCGCTGCAATATGTCTCGGCACCGACGCTGCTGAAGCTGCTCGACAGTTTTGCTCTCAAGCCAGGCAGCGTGCGTGCAGATCCGGGCCGCAACATGTTGCTGATCCAGGGCACCGGATCCGAACGACGCACCGCGGTCGATGCTGCGCTGAGCTTCGATGCGGACTGGATGCACGGGCAATCGGTTGGCATCTTCCCGATCGTCAACGGAAATCCGGAGCCGATCGTCGCCGAGCTCGAGAAGATCATGGACACGGGCGACAGCGGCCTCGGTCAGAACATGGTCAAGTTCCAGACCGTCAGCCGGATGAACGCGGTCATGGTCATCAGCCGCAAGCCGGCGCTGCTGAAGACCGCCGAGACATGGATCAAGCGGCTCGATGCCGGCAGCACGCTCCGCAACAGCGTCCATGTCTACCGCGTCAAATACGGCGAAGCGCGCCAGATGGCGCGGGTGCTGAACGAGATGTTCACGGGAAATTCGGCCGACACGTCGTCGACCGATCTCGCCCCGGGATCAGGAGCTTCATCGAGTTCGAGCAGCGAGCGGTTGTCGGCCGCCGGAACGGCGTCGACGGGCAGCTTCTCGGGTCAGCAGCCCGGCAACAACGGTCTGGTCGCCAACCGCGGATTCGGTGGCGCTCCGCCGCCCACCCAGACGAGCAGCGATGCGGCCCCCGATTCGCGTGCATCCGCCACGGGCGGCAAGCCGCTCATGGACGGCGTACGTATCACGCCAGACGTGGTCAACAATACGCTGCTGATCTATGCCGATCGGGAGAACTATCGCGTCATCGAAGCCACGCTGCGACAGTGCGATCGGCCGCAGCTGCAGGTCGCGATCGATGCCACCATCGCCGAAGTGACACTCAACGACAATCTGAACTACGGCGTGCAGGCTTATCTGACCAGCAAGAATCTCGGCCTGCGGCCGGACCAGGGCTCGCTCCTCAACACCACCTCGACTTCGGCGCCGACGACGGTTGCCTCGGCCGCCGGCACGATCACCAACGCCTTCCTGAGCCGCGCCTTCCCGGGCTTCAATTTCCTGGTCGGATCGGAATCGCAGCCAAGCGCAATCCTGAGCGCGTTGCACACGGTCACCGACGTCAAGGTGCTGTCCAATCCCTCGCTGGTGGTGATCGACAATCAGGCCGCGACATTGCAGGTCGGCGACCAGGTGCCGGTTTCGACCGGCAGCGCGACGGTGCTGACGACCAGCAACACGGTCGTGAACACGATCGACTATCGCAACACCGGAATCATCCTGCGAGTGGCGCCGCGCGTCAACGAGAACGGCAATGTACGATTGGAGATCGAGCAGGAGATCAGCAACGTCTCGCCGCAGACGGCCAACAGCCTGACGCCGACCGTCGCGCAGCGCAAGGTCAAGAGCTCGGTCGCGGTGGCGAGTGGCCAGACCGTGCTGCTGGCCGGCCTCATCAGCGAAACCCGTCAGGGTACGCGCAACGGCGTGCCCGGCGTCGACCAGATACCGGTGCTGGGCGATCTGTTCAGCAACAACGACCGCACCCGCGGCCGGACCGAGCTGATCATCTTCATTCGCCCCCAGATCATTCGCGACGGCACCGATGCGCATTACGTCGCCGAGGAGCTGCGCTCGAAGCTGCGCGGCACGATCGGGCCGGTATCGACGAGCGCCCTTCAGACGCCGCGGGGCGGTCGATGAGGCGGGGGCCGACCATTGCGGTCGCCATCCTGGCGGTGGTTGTCGGCTTCGCCGCGGCCGGCGCCCGGCCGCGGGGGGATGGATGGGCAGCCTTCGCGCACGGCGACTATGTCAGCGCTGCCGCGCTGCTCGCGCCGATGGCGCAGCGCGGCCATCCGCGCGCGATGACGGCGCTTGGCTACATGTACGAGAACGGCTTCGGCGTCCCGCAATCGTACGAAGCCGCAGCCGAGCTGTTCACCGGAGCCGCCGAAGCCGGAGATCCGGCGGCGCAGCATTTTCTTGGCCTGAGCTACGACAAGGGGCTCGGCGTGAGCCAGGATCACGTGTTGGCCTACAAATGGTTGAGCCTGGCGGCTGCGGCGGCACCCATTCGCCAGCGCGAACCGTATCTGCGAATTCGAAATGCGGTCGCAATCAAGATGTCGCTCGATCAGGTCGTCGAGGGCCAGCGCCTGGCGCTCGAATGGCACCGCGGTCGAGTCGGTGTGACCGTGTCGGCACCAGGTTTGTAGCTCTTCTAATGAGCTGATCTCATAAGCGTCATCTTTGGTTCAGAAAACGAAGTAATCGCAAACCTGCCCTCCGCAATGAGGTGATCGACAAGATCTGTCACGGGACGCGCCATGAGCTCGACTCCTCCTTTTGGACTCGCCGACGATGTGCAAGGCGGCAATGCGCCGGTCCGGTCTTTCGCCGGACCGTCCAGTGCAGCAGCGCTTGGACAGGTCGGGATCAGCTCAGCAGGGGCGACGGATCCGGCATCTCCAGGCTTCGCCGACGAGATTGCGCGGCAGCTTGGATTGCCGCGGATTGCACTGGCCAAGCTGCTGGCCGCGACGCCGCTCGCGGAGAAGTTTTCCCGGCGATTTTTGCGGGAGACGATGGTCTTTCCGTTTCAATCCGCCCACCAGAGGCCATGTCTTGCGGTCGCAGACCCACGCGACACTGCGACTGCGCGTGCCGCGGAGCTGGTGTTCGGCGGCCCGATCGAGCTGGTCGTCGCCTCTGCTGAGGACATTGCCACTGCGCTGAACCGGCTGACCGGCGATGACGAAGTCCCGGCTCGCAGCGAAGCGGCGCAGCCGCAGCTGCGCGAAGACGACATTGAGAGCCTGCGCGATCTTGCCACCGGTGCGCCGGTGGTGCGTGCCGTCAATGACCTGTTTGAACAGGCGGTCGAACTGCGCGCCAGCGACATCCATGTCGAGGCGATGCGCAGCGGCCTGTCGGTCCGGATGCGGGTCGATGGCTTGCTGAAGCCGGTCCCTGAGCCGTCCGGCGTGCTGCCCCAGGCGGTCATCTCGCGGATCAAGATCGTCGCCGGGCTGAACATTGCGGAACGGCGCCTGCCTCAGGACGGCGCCGCGCGGCTGCGCATCGGTCGTCTCGAGCTGGATGTGCGCGTCGCCGTGATGCCGACCCAGTATGGCGAGTCGGCGGTGATACGGCTGCTGCCGAAGGATCGCGGGCTGCTGTCGATCGAGAAGCTCGGCTTTGCCTCGCACGATGATCGATCGCTGCGCCGGCTGCTGGCGTTGCCGCACGGCATGATCGTGATCTGCGGGCCGACCGGCAGCGGCAAGACCACGACGCTTGCGACCGCCTTGTCGATGCTCAACGAGCCGACGCGGAAGATCCTCACCATCGAGGATCCGGTCGAATATGAGATCCCGGGCATCAACCAGTCGCAGGTCAAGCCGGCCATCGGACTGACCTTCGCCTCCGCCCTGCGATCGTTCGTGCGGCAGGATCCCGACGTCATCATGGTCGGCGAGGTGCGCGACAGCGAGACCGCCCATGTCGCGGTTCATGCCGCTTTGACGGGCCATCTGGTGCTGACGACGCTGCACACCGAGAACGCCGCGGCGGCCGTGCCGCGGCTGCTCGATCTCGGCGTCGAGGACTTTCTGCTCCGCTCGACGCTCCGGGCGGTGATCGCGCAGCGACTGGTCCGCAGGCTGTGTGCGCGCTGCCGCTCGCAGCGGGTGCTGAGCGCCGACGATCTCTGCGCAGACCCGCGCTATGCCGCGGTCGGCTTCGATGCCGGCGAGACGGTGTATGAGCCGGCAGGATGCGACAGCTGCGGTGGCACCGGTTATCGTGGTCGGCTCGGCATCTTCGAGATTTTGGAGCTCAACCAGGAGATCCGATCGCTGATCCAGGGGGCGACCGATGCCGGCATGATCGACCGTGCCGCCGTCCGCAGCGGCATGACGACGATGCTCGATGATGGAATCGCAAAGTGCCGGGCCGGCGTGACGTCGGTCGCGGAGATCTTGCGCGTGACGACGTTAAGGTGAGCCGGTGAGCAAGTTCCGCTATCGCGCATTGACCGAAAAGGGCGACGTCGTGCACGGCACGATCTCGGCGGCGACGGCCAAGGACGTGATCGACCGCATCGAGTATCTGCGGCTGCTGCCGATCGAGACGATTGAGGAAAGGGCGGCAAGCTCCGTCACCCGTGACATGCTGGCCTGGCTCGGCGGTCCGACGCAGGCTGATGTCACGACGTTCACGCGCGACCTGGCGCTGTTGCTGAAGGCCGGTGCACGGCTTGAGGATTCCCTCGAACTTTTGGCTGGCGACGCCGACATCGGACGGCTGCGTCCGATCGTCAGCCGGCTGCGGTCCAGCATTCTCGCCGGAGAAAGCCTTGCCGACGCGCTGGCGCATCATCCTTCGCAATTTCCCGCAATGTACCTGGCGCTGGTGCGGGTCGGCGAAGCCTCGGGAAGTCTCGATCACGTCCTCGACGTGCTCGGCGCCGAGCGGGCGCGCGCGGAAGCGATGCGTCGCAAGCTCAGCGACGCCATGCAATACCCGCTGTTTGTCTTGATCGCCGCTGCGCTGGTCATGCTGTTCTTCGTCCTGTTCGTGCTGCCGCAGTTCTCGGCCGTGCTGCGCGACTTCGGTGCCAGGACCGACGCGACCATCAACACGTTTCTCGATATCTCCGATTTCGTGCGCGGCAATGGCGCCGCGCTTGCGATCTCGGCGAGCGCGGTCATCGCTGCAGGCCTTCTGCTGTTCAGTCGGGCCAGCGTCCGTGCTGCGTTGATCGCGCAGCTCTGCCGGCTGCCGGGCCTCGCGACAGTGTTCCGGTCATATCGTACGAGTGTGTTCTGCCGCAATCTGGCGATCCTGCTCGGCAGCGGCCTGACCTTGACCGCGACCTTGCGCATCCTGGTCGACATCATGTCGGTCACCGGCAACGGGGGCGAGTGGAGCGCTGCGGCCGACCGCGTGCGCCATGGCGGCAAGCTGTCGGAGGCGCTGGCGGCGGCGAACATCCTGCCGGCCATGGCGACCCGTATGATCCGGATCGGCGAGGAGACCGGGCAGGTGCCGGTCCTTGCCGGCAGAATTGCTGAATTCTACGAGGCCAAGCTGCAACGCCACCTCGATCGCATCGTGGGCATCGTTGGTCCTGCGGCAATCATTCTCATCAGCACCGTCGTGGGCGGCCTCATTGTTTCGGTGATGTCCGCGCTGCTGTCGGTCACTCAACTCGTCGGCTAACAGAAGATGAACCATCAGATGAAACACGCAGGGATTATCGGCATGGCCCGACGGGCTCGTGGCGCACGTCACGAGGCCCAGCGCGGCTTTACGCTGGTCGAGATGCTGGTCGTCATCGCCATCATCGGAATGATCATGGGGCTGATTGGTCCGCGTGTGCTGACCTCCTTGAATGAATCCCGCGTCAAGACGGCGCGGATTCAGATCCAGAGCTTCTCGAGCGCGCTCGATCTGTTCTATCTCGACACCGGACGCTACCCGACCACGTCGGAAGGTCTGGCTGCGCTGGTCCGGCCGGCCGCGACGATTCCGGGCTGGGCCGGACCGTATCTCAAAGGCGGCAACGTTCCGAGCGATCCCTGGAGCCACGCCTATGCCTATCGATCGCCCGGACAGCAGGTGCCCTACGAGATCGTATCGTATGGGGCGGACGGACAGGAAGGGGGCGTGGATCTCGCCGCTGACATCTCGTCGTCGTCGACCACCGTCGGGGTGAGATAGCATGGCCGGCCGTGACGGCCGCGAGGCCGGCTTCACTCTGATCGAGGTGGTCTGCGTGCTCGCGATCGTCGGGCTGCTGGCGGCCGTGCTGCTGCCTGCGGTTTCAAGGCGCACCTCGCGGCCGCATCTGGAAGCCTATGCGATCGAGGTTGCGGCGCTGCTGAAGGCCGATCGGAATGCCGCCATCCGGCGCGGGGGCGAGGTCACGACGCGGATTGATGCGCAGGCGCGGGTGATCCGCTCCAGCACGAGCGGACAAGTGGTTCGTCTGCCAGACGACGTGCGGTTCGAGACGGTCCTGCCGCGCAACTGCGACGAGCGGCCCGCGCTCCAGACCATCAGCTTCTTCGGCTCAGGCATGTCGTGCGGTGGTGTCATCACGCTCACGCATGACAATGCCGGCTACGACATTCGCGTGAATTGGCTGACCGGAAGGATCGAAGTTGCGTCGAATGCTGACCACGCCAAGCGATAGATCGAGCGCAGGATTTACCCTGCTCGAGACACTGGTGGCGCTCGCGATCGTGGCGGTGTCGCTTGTCGCCATTGCCGCGCTGATGGGATCTTCCGCGCGCGGCAGCCGAAGGCTGGAGCAGCATGTCGCGCTGGTGCAGGCGGGCTACAATGCGCTGTGGCTGGCCTTTCCGTCGCGTTCACTCTCGCCGTCTCTGGCTCAGTCCGGCGAGTCGATGGCGCACGCCTGGCGCGCGCAGGCGCAGCCGTTCGCGATCGATGTCGGCGCGCCCGGCAATGCGTCCGTCTGGCTGCCGCAGAAGATCCTGGTCCAGGTTCGCTCGCCCTCGGGCGCGACCATGGAGCTGGAGACGATCCGTCTGTTTCGGAAGCAGGCCGAGCGATGACGAGGGAAGCCAACGATCCTCAGTCGGGCTTCACCTTGATCGAGGCTCTCGCCGCGATGGCGCTGATGGGGCTGCTCGTGTCGGCGCTGGCTGTGATCACCTCGCATTGGTTGCCCAACTGGGATCGCGGCCTGCGTCGCATCCAGGGCAGTGAGTCCGTGAGCGTCGCCCTCGACCGCATCAGCGCGGATATTGCAGCGTCTGAATTCATCCGGCCCGACGGTCAGACCAAATCCGTGTTGTTCGATGGATCCGAGACGTCGATCACCTTCGTGCGGATCTCGCTTGGACCGAAAGGCGGCCGCGGCCTCGACCTGGTCCGCGTCGCCGGAGCAGGCGAGGGCGATGGCGCCGTGGTGACGCGAAAGCGCGCGGCATTCGCGCCGGGCCGTTCATCGGACCGCGATTTGGTCGATCCGGTCGTGCTGCTGCAGGCGCCCTACCGGGTGTCGTTTGCCTATGCGGGTGCCGACCGGACCTGGACGTCGTCGTGGCGCAACGCCGAGAAGCTGCCGGCAGCCGTGCGGGTGACCGTACGCAATGCAGGCGACGCGAGCACGCCCTCGGTCTCTCGCATTGCCGTCATCCATGTCTCGGCGCCGGCCGACAGCGTCTGCCGTCCCGCAGACAGCAGTTGCGATCGGCAGGCGCTGTCGGCCGACACCACCGTCGGGCGTGCCTCCGCGCGGTCGGAGCCATGACCATGCGCTGGCCGACACAGCCCCCGATCCCGGATCGTGATGATCGCGAAGGCGGCTTCATCCTCGTAGCGGTGTTGTGGATCCTGATCTCACTGGCCGGATTGGCTGGGGCGCTGTCGGTGTATCTCGTCAGCACCGTCCAACGGCTGTCGCTCGATGATGCGCGCCTGCGATCGGCCGCGCTGGCCTCGGCAAGCCTGGAGCTCGCCGCCTACAAATTGTCCTCCGCGCCGAAATCGCAACGGCCACCCGCAGGGGCTTTTTCATTCCGGCTCGATCATGCGCAGGTGTCGGTCACGTTCCGCTCGGAAGGTGCCCGCGTCGATCTCAATCACGCGTCCAAGCAGATGCTGGCCAACCTGTTTGGCGTGCTCGGCGCCAGTGCAGACAAGGCCGGAGAGTATGCCGAAAGGATCATCGGTTGGCGGACGCCGCTGACCGAGACGGCGTCGGACGGCGAGCGCGACCTCTACCGGACAGCCGGCGTGGACTACGTGCCGCGCGGTGCGCCGTTCGCCAATAGCGAGGAGCTTCGGCTGGTGCTCAATCTGCCGTCGGCGCTGGCCGACAAGGCGATGCCCTTCGTGACCGTCTTCAGCGGCCGGCGCGAGATCGATGCGCTGGAGGCCGCGCCCGAGGTGGTGGCTGCGCTGCCCGGGATGACGCAGGATCTGTTGAAGAGCTTCCTCGAGCAGCGCACCGGCCTGCGCCGCGACGGTCGATCGGTCGCGTCAGCGCTCGGACCGGCCCGTGCCGGCGCGACCCTGGACGTCGGCGATGCCGTCCGGGTGTGGATTACCATCGGCTTCGACGCCGGTCGCCGGACCGCAGTCGAGGCCGTCATCCTGCTCGGCGATGGCGACGACCCGTACCAGATCCTCGCTTGGCGCGACGATGCCGGAAATCCCGCAATGCTCAGGTCGTCAGGAAGGGCGATGTGATGATGATGGCAACGAGAGTACGCCGCGAACTCGCAGCCTGGATCGGCTCGGTCGCCGCGATCATCGTGGATATGATCGGCCGGCTCAATCTCAAGCCGCCGATCCAGTTGATCGAAACCGAGCGCAATGTCTTCATCCTGCGGATGATCGCGCGACCCGGCCGATCGTCGCTGCCGGACTGTCACGTCCTCATGCCGGATGGCGAAGCGAGCGTTCCAGTGGTTTCCACGAGCTGGCAGGATCTCCTGCGCGGCAGCCGGATCGAGATCGTGCTGATGCCGGACCGCTTCCTGTGGAAGCCGATGGAGCTTCCCCGGCGCGCCGTCGAGTTTCTCGATGCCATGATCCGCTCGCAGCTCGATCGGTTGACGCCGTGGACGGCGCATGAGGCGGTGTTCGGGAGCACGCCTCCAGTGGAGATATCGGGTGACCGTATTCGGACCACCGTGATCGCCGCGCCAAGGACGAGGTTCGATGCCCTCGTCGGGCTCGCCGAATCCTGGCGTGCCGGATCGGTCGTGCTGTTTGCCGCACCCGAGACCGCCCAGACTGCGGACGCAAGTGAGCTCGGCACGCCGAGCGCAACGAGGCTGACCGAGCAGCAACTGCGCGGGTCGCTCGATGTCGGACGCGTCAGCCGCATGCTGGCGGCCGTCCTGATGGTTGCTGCAATCGCGGCGACGCTGTCTCTCGCGGCGCGGAGCATCGTCGGAGAGCAGCTCGATGAACAGCAGCGGCTGCTGTCGCAGAAGATCTCGGAGCGGCGCGCAGCGCTGCGCCTCGATCTGGAAGGCAGCGACAGCGCTGCGTTGCGCGGTCTCCTGCGCCGCAAGCAGGCGACCGCCGCCGACGTCTTGGTGCTGGATGCCCTGTCGCGGGTGCTTCCGGACAACACCTATGTGACCGAGCTGCGGATCGACAAGGACAAGCTGCAGATTGCGGGGACCAGCCAGGATGCCCCCGCGCTTGTCAGGCTGATCGAGCAGTCGGCCCACTTCACGCGCGCGACATTCTCCGCGCCGACGACACGTTCAGCCGATGAGTCCGGGGAGCGTTTCCGCATCGAAGCCGGCATCAAGCCGCATTTTGGACCTGGCACATGAGCACTGCGAAATTCCTCACAGGCACTCCCGCCCCGCCCTCGGTGGCCGCCTTGGCCTATGCCGGGCTGCTGCTCGTGCTGATCGCTGCGACGATGCTTCCGATCAAGAGCATGCTCGATCAGCGCGACGAGGTGGGCGCGCTGACCAGTACGCTTCGGTTGCTGGACGCACACAGCTTGATGCCGGCGCATCGGGATGGGGACGGTGCTGCCCGCATGGCTGGATCAGCCTTCCTCGAAGGTCCCACCGTCACCGTGGCCGGCGCGGCCCTGCTGCAGCGCCTCGGCGACGTGGTGACCCGCCACGGCGGCAGCGTTTCATCGTCGCAGCTCGATGTGCAAGGTCCCCGCGCCAAGGACGGTCAGATCAGCGCGACCGCGAATTTCGAAGCTGCTGAGTCCGCCCTGCAGCCCGTCCTGTACGACCTGGAGGCTGGAATGCCATGTCTGTTCGTCGATGAGCTGGTGGTCGAGGGCAACGGGTCACCCGCGATATCCGGCGGCAAACTACGCGTCACGATCACGGTGTCCGGACAGTGGCAGGGCCCGCAATGAGGCGTCTCGTCAAACTTGGGGTCGCCGGCTGCTGCTGCGCCATCGCGGCGGCCTCGGCGTACGGCATCGCCGGATCGGCGGGGCATGATGTCGCCCGCCAGCCGTTCGCCGAGCCGGCCACACCGTCGCGTGACGCGCCGTTCACGGCGCGCACGCCAGTGAGGAGCGGCAATCCGCTATGGGCCATTCCGCTCGAGCAACTGTCGGAAACCCGGGAGCGGCCGATCTTCTCGCCGGCGCGGCGTCCTCCGCCGACCGATACGCCGCCGCCGGCCGTCGCGGCTGCGCCGGTCGTGCAGGAGCAGAGCGCACCGGAGCGGCCGCAGCTCTCGCTGGTCGGGACTGTCGTCAACGGCGACCGCGGTCTCGCCATCTTCCTCGATCCGGGCAGCAGGACTCCGCTGCGGATCAGAACCGGTGCGGACTATCAGGGCTGGACGCTGCGTCACGTCGAGGCGAGGTCGGCCACGCTGCAGAAGGGCGACGACCTCGCGGTCCTGTATTTCGCCTCGCCGTCAGGGCCGTCGGCCAATCCGGTCGCCACCACGGTCGCCGACGTGCCGTCGACACCCACGGCGCCTCCGCTCGCCCAAGCGGGGCCGCCCTTCCTGTCGCCGGAATCGCGGCTGCTTCGGATGCATCAGCGGCAACGCTCTGGACGCCGACCACTGTGAGGAACGAACGATCAGGGAATGTCGTATCGGCGGGGCGGCACCCCGCGGCGGCTTTCATGGAGGTCGGTCTGGTCGTTGCTCCCAGCCGCCGTCAGCGCTTGCACAATCCGCTGGTCAGGACCCATCCTTTGTCGGTGAGAGCCGCGGAGACGATGTCGAAATAAAGCCGCTTGTCAGGATCGTCATCGGATACGAACGAGACCTGACACAGGAAACGACCGCTTTCGTCGCCCTTGTCGCATGTCGACTCGACGATCTTGAGTCCCTTGTCGTGGCGCACACCGGACGATGGCGCTTCCTGTTCATACGCCTTCTGGATGATCTCGGTCGTCGGCGCTCCACAGGCCATGCCGGCCACGTTGCAAGCCCATGCGAGAACAGCAGCAAGCAGCATCCTTTGGTCTCCTTGGGGGCAGGTCGTGACAGATCGCCGGCAGAGAGTTCGGCTTGTTGCGGCAGGTCCGTACGACTAATCAGTTCTGATGCGAACGACGTGATTTGATTGTCGATTTTGTGTCGATCTTGTACGCCATGCGCACACCGCACGTGCGAGGCCGACTTGTTAGATCGATTCTTAAAGGCTGGATCGCGATTCTCACAAAACGAAAGAAACGGTCACAAAGGAGACACCCGTCATTCTTAGCGACAAGAGGGGAGGGTGCGGGCGCACCAATCGCTGACGGCTCGAGCGAGACGCTCGTAAGCCGCGCCGGTCGGACCTGTATCGCATCGTAACGATCGTATCTCGAGTCAAATGGGGATCAGGCATGTTAGCCGGGCGTCTGAAGAAGCCAATGAGAAGGACACTGACATCCGCAGCCGCGCTGCTGGCAGGATTGACGTTGGCGGGGGCCGCAGCAAGCGCCCACGATCTGGCCGAGCCGACGGTGTTCAGGAGCAGGCACGGCGTCCTCGATCTGTTGATGATCGCGAAGGCCAAGCCGATTTCGACCATCACCTTTGCTCCACCGAGCGGCTCGCCGATGAACCCGACCGGCTGGGTCTACGAGATCTGCCCGCGGCCGGCGTCCGGCAACACCTGCCCGGCCGGCGCCGCGGTGGCCGACTACGGCGGCGTGCGACTGGCTCTGCAGAAGGGCGACACGCTGAAGATCAGGCTGGTGAATCAGCTGCCGCAGCTCGACCCGGCCAAGGTGAACCACAACGCCGATCCCGGCCAGGCCAATCTGTTCCGCAATCCGACCAATTTGCATACCCACGGGCTGATCGTCGAGCCGCGCGCGCCGACGCTCAAGGACCAGACCTTCGGCGACTACGTCTTCGTGCAGATCTTCAACTCGGCCAACGGCATGCCGGTGCCGCAGACGACCCATCAGCACGGCTCCAACAAGATGGACTATGCGGATTTCCGGATCGACATCCCGCGCAATCACCCGTCGGGCCAGTTCTGGTTTCATCCGCACATCCACGGAATTTCGCTCAACCAGGTTTCGCAGGGGCTGGCGGGCATCATCTCGGTCGGCGAGGTCTCGGACTACGCGCATGGCGACGCGCGCGACACGCCGTTTCCCGAGGCAAGCGTGCGCCATCTGATCCTGAAGGATCTTCAGGTCGCCCCAGGCGGACCGGTGCAGTTCGACAGCGGTCCGGCGGACGTCAAGCCGGGCGAGGTGATCAATCAGCAGGATCCCGGCTTCTGCGCGCAGTTTCCGGCCGACAGCTCCGAGGTGCGTGAGGGGTCCTGTCCGGGCGTCGATAACTCGGCCGATGAGGGCTCCAATTTTTCTGGCGGCAAATGGTTCTTCACCGTGAACGGCCGGACGTTCCCGAAGATCAAGGTGACCGACTCCGACGGTGAGGTCTGGCGGCTGACCAACGCGTCCGGAAGCCTGTCCTACAATCTTCAGCTGACGGACGACGAGTCGCAGAAGCCGATGATCATGCAGCTGATCTCGGTCGACGGCGTCAGCGTGAACCTGCCGCAGGACACGACCATGGATACCATGGTTCGTCTCGGCGGCGCACGCTTCCGGGTCGTGCCTTGTCCGCCCCTGCCGACCTCGCGCTTCCACTCGAAGCCGGTTTGCGTCACCCAGATGGTCATGATGCCGAGCTCGCGGACTGAGGTGTTCGTCACCTATCGAGACCCGGCGACGGGAGCGATCGCCAGTCCCGGGCACACCGCATCAGCGACCTTCAAGATGGCCGGGCTGACGATGGGCAGCGGCGACCAGTGGCCGGCGGTCGATCTCGCCAAGGTGCAATTCCACCAGCATGGCTCGCGCAATCACATCGCCTATGGCCTGGACATCAGGGGTGACGCGCTCGCTACGATGCAGCCGTCGGGCATTCTCGATGCAAAGGTCCCGTATGCAAGCGCTTCGGCGTTGCCCAGCGGGTGCCGCCCACTGCCAGCGGGTCATCGTCGCCGGATCTTCTTCGGCCTCGCCGATCTGACCGACGATGGCACTTTTGGTCTCGGCTATGAGGAAGTCGATCAGAACGGCAACCCGGTGCCCGGCACCCAGCTCCCGGTGAGTCAGTTTGATCCGGCGCAGAACATCGTCTGCCTGCCACTCGCCGCGGGGCAGCGGCCGGTCCATGAAACCTGGGAGCTGGTGCAGCTCTCGACGGAGAATCACAACTTCCACATCCATCAGACCCGGTTCAGGACCATCAACAGCAAGGCGGGCGAGAACACGCCGCTGTCGGTGGCGCTGAACAGGAGCATCGGCGGCGGCATGCTGCAGGACAACGTCCCGCTCGGTGTCGCGACGCCGAACGTTCCGGAAGTCATGGATGCTCAGAGCGGAGTCTGCAGCATCGAGCAGTGGCGGAGCGGCCAGTGCACCTCGAAGCCGGTGGTCGTCGATATTCCGTTCTCGCAGGTCGGCGAGTTCGTCTACCACTGCCACATTCTCGAGCACGAGGACGGAGGCATGATGGCGAAAATCAAGGTCGTGCCCTCTCCCTATGGCGGCAACGGCTGGGAGGCGATGAACCAGATGCCGTGGTAGGTCGCAGCCGTGGTCTGTACTCTGCTCTTCACCAGGTCGATGCCGCATGCGCGGCATCGACAGGGCTGATACGCTGCGATGCCGTGGCGGTGCTGACTCACCGCCACCCGAGGAACGACCGGCTTGCGACAGCGGCGCGCTTCCGATGTGTCGCCCGAACGATGACCTTCATTTTTGAATCGATCTAAACTGCCGCAAGCTTGTTTGTATGCCGCTGAAATGACAGGTCCGCGTGCCGCTCGCCGTCAGGCAAGGGCTTCGTGCCGCGGCAATCTCAAGCAACATTCTTATTCCCCAGCCACTCCGGCAAATCGCCAACATCGACGCGGCAATTCGCCGCAATCGGACCACTTACTATGCTGGTTCTGACAATCACAACGGTTCGCAGCAAGCCGTTGCTGAAAGTCGGGAGGACGGGGTCAGAAGCAGGAGCTGCTTCTGTGCTTCTCGGTCAGCCGACGGTGCGTGGCATGTCGAGAAGACGCAAGATTTGATCAAAGGGAGGACGTGACATGAATGCAGATTTGAGGTGGACGCGATGAGCGATTGGCTGAAATGGACGGCACCCGCTGCGGCCGTCATGTCGATCGCCGCGCCGGCCTACGCCATGCAGTACATGAGCGTCGAAGAAGCGCAGAAGGCCGCGTTTCCAGGGGCCAGCTTTTCTGAGGTTCAAGAAGGCCGGGTGTGGAAGGCGAGCAATGGCGGCTACTTCTACTACGACCACGTCGTGGGCAAGCACCTTCTGATCGACTATACGGTCGCGATCGGGCCCGATGGCAAGGTGCGTCGCGTCGAAATCCTGAACTACCGCGAGTCGTATGGCGGCGAGGTGCACGATCCCAACTGGCTCGGCCAGTTCGTCGGCAAGGGCAGTCAGAACGAGCTGCGCATCAACTCGGATATCCGGAACATTTCCGGCGCCACGCTGTCGTCGACCCATCTGACGGAAGGCGTGAAGAAGGTGCTGACATATCATGCCAGCCACTTCCGCTAGCATCCGGCGCGCACGAGCCCTGCTTGGGACGTTCGTCGAGATCGATATCGCCGACGCGCAGGGCTGCGATGCGGAGAGCTCCGTTGAAACGGCGTTCTCCGCAGTGGCGCAGGTGCATCGGCTGATGAGCTTCCATGATCCCGACAGCGACGTATCCAGGCTGAACCGCGAGGCATCGCATTGCGCCGTGATGGTGCATCCTTCGACCTACGCGGTGCTGGAGACGGCTCTGGAGATGGCCCGTCATTCGGACGGCACCTTCGACATCGGCGTCGCCGGCGTAAGACAGCCGTCACGCGGCTCGTCTTCGCAGGCCGCTGCTGCGATCGAGCTGCTGGCCGACCACCAGGTCCGCTTTCGCCACGCCGGCCTGAAGATCGACCTCGGCGGGATCGCGAAGGGATATGCGGTGGACTGCGCAATCGATGCATTGCGCAGCTGTGGCGTGCGCGCCGCCATGGTGAATGCAGGTGGCGACCTCGCGGTGCTCGGACCCGGCACCCGCCTCGTCCATATTCGCGATCCGCGCGCGCCGGACCGGCTGCTGTGCCAGGTCGAAGTGAGCAATGGCGCACTGGCATCCTCGGCGCGCCGCTTCGATCCGTTCCGATCGGCGGAGACGACGGACACTGCGGTGGTCGATCCAACAACGCGCCTGCCGGCCATGGCCGCCCAGGGCGCAACGGTCCGCGCGCCAACGTGCATGGTCGCCGATGCGCTGACCAAGATCGTCATGCTCGCCGGCGAGCGTGCCGCAGCTCAACTCGCCAAATGGCAGGCGAGCGCGATGCTCGTTGCCGCGAACGGCGACGTCCTCACCACATCGGATTGGCAAGGAGATCTCCAGCATGCGGCTTAAAGGTGCGTTTCGGTTCGCCCTCTACGCGATTTTCGGGCTCCTGTTTGCCAGTGGAGCGCTCTGGATCTATGCGGATCAGATGAAGACCCGCTCGGAGGTGGATAGCGAGGCTTGGCAACAGGCCGCCGCATTCCTGCTCAGCACCCATGGCGGTGCGGCGATGGTGACGCTCATGCTGCTGGGGGCGCTAGGCCCGATGCACGTCCAGCGCGCCTGGCGCGCCCGGAAGAACCGTGCGACCGGAATCGTCAGCCTTGCGATGTATGGCCTGCTGATCGCGACCGCGTTCGGGCTCTACTACGTCGGGTCCGAAGCACTTCGACCGTGGATCAGCACCGTGCACATCGTCTTCGGGCTCGGTGTTCCGGCCGTCATCACGGCTCACATCCTGGTTGGCCGTTCCAGCGTCGCTGCCATACCGCAGCCGATGCGCCCGCAGCGCGCGACCGCTGCTACGCTGGTGCCCTCTGACGCCCCGGCCGACGCCGATCTGGTCGGCGTCATGAGCAAGGTGAGCTGACGCTGACGTTGGTGAGGACGACAAAGGGCATCGCGGACTCCATCAACGGAACCGCGGTGTCACGCCGGTGCGAGACCTGACTGATCTCCCAGCCGCTCGCGATCGTTCAGGGTTCGTTCGCGTGAGGTGGTGGACCTGGCCAATCGGTCCGCAAATGCGCTTCGCAGCAAGATCATCGTCACACGAGACCGGGTGCTTCGCTTCGTGTGATTCTGATCTCCGTATTTCAACGGAGATATCGGCTCCCGCTGCTCGACCGATGCAGGTCGATGGCCCCCACAACGCTGACAATGCTGGCCCGTGGCTGTGCCTTGCTTGCGAATCCCGTCTCGCTCAATCACAATTTGTGCCGACGAGGGGGAGGGAACGATGAGGGGGGTGGATCTCAATCCGTGCGTCGCTGGCGTACTGATCGCGGCAGCCGCACTGTTGGTGCCGGCAGCGGCGCGCGCCTACACGGCCGAGCAAGAGCAGGCGTGCACGAGCGATGCCTTCCGGCTTTGTAGTTCCGAGATCCCCGACGTCGATCGCGTGACGGCCTGCATGGTCCGCCGCAAGGCGGAGCTGTCGCCGCCATGTCGGGCCCAGTTCGGGCCGCAGCCGCGTGAAGCTGGGTCTTCGGGGCGCGCGGACCGGCCCATGAGCATCAGGCCCGTTGTCACCAGGAAACCGGTCAACGCCCGCGCCGGAAAAGTGAAGAAGTCGATCCGCCCTGATGCCACGTGAGCAAGACCCGCACTCTGCGACAGCGGGGACGGGCGCGAACGGCAGATGCGTTCCTTTCGCGTCTCGCGCATCCTCAGCCTGCAAATGCGATCGAGCAAGACCGGATGTTGTCGGGGATGCGTTCCGGTGTGCCGCTTTTTTGCTCTCGGTGTGACTCAAAAACCATTTCGTTTCGGCAATCAGGAGTTACGCCTTATCAATCGCTAAATTTATCTTCCGCGAATCAGTTCACTGATTCATTTTCGCCGCCGGGGTCAATCTGGAGGCCAAGGTATGAACGTTATTGTTTTCGCATCGCGTAAGGGCGGTTCAGGCAAGAGCACCCTGGCCGCCCATCTCGCTGCGCAGATCAAGGCGAGCAAGTCCTGTCTGCTCATCGATGCCGACCCTCAGGGGTCGCTGACGCTGTGGCACAAGCTGCGCGGCACCAACGAGCCGCCGATCAAGACCGCCGTGAACTCGGTGAGCGCGATCGTGTCCGCGGCCCGCCGTGACGGCGTCGAGTGGGTGCTGATCGACACGCCGCCAACAATCTCTGCGGTGGTCGAGGATGCCATCAAGAACGCGACCATGGTGATCATCCCGGCGCGGCCGGGCGTGTTCGACGTCAACGCCGTGCAGGAAACCATCCAGACCTGCCGTGCCGCGCGCAAGCCCTACGCCGTCGTTCTCAACGGCGCTCCGGCACGCCGTGACGATGCCGAAAGCCCGATCGTCACGATCGCCCGCGAGGCGCTGGCGAAGTTCAAGGCGCCGGTTTGGGGTGGTCAGATCACCAACCGTGCCGATCTGCTGATGGCCCTGGGGCAGGGCGAAGGCGTTCGCGAATACTACGCGGAAGGTCGCGCGGCGGCCGAAATCGCGCGCCTCTGGGCTGCGATCGAGCGTTCGGTGAGGGCGATTCGCGGCACGGTGTCGGCCAACGGCGCCATGCACAAGCAGGCGGCCTGAGCCCTCATCTCTTGTGAGGCATCGACGCGCGGTCGCCCGCGCGTTTTTCGCGTCAGATCGGATCATTGGCTCGCATCGACCACATCGGCTGCGAGCCGGCGCGGCGCAGGATGCGCGGCAAGGTCAGGCGACCATCAACAGATAGAACGCGATCGCCGGAGTGAGGGTCAGGATCACCGACCAGATCCCGACCGCCCAGAGAATATCTTCGACGCTGAATCCCTGACGGTCAGGGAATGGATGATCCTGAAAAGCCACGACGCCCCCGCGCTCTCAAAACGTTTTCAACATCCATAGCGGAACATCTTTAAACACGAGGTTTCGGACTACGCGGCTTTTGACGACATCTGTTAGCTCGGATTAACCACGGGGATTCCGTGCCGGTGTCCGGGCCGCAGGGGTGGGCCGGCTCTGTCGTCGCTGATGGGCGGAGGTCGAGACAGAGCCGATGATTATGCTGGCTTCCGCTCAGGCGACCCGACCCTGTGTCGCCGGCCGGCGGCGCTCGATCTCCTGATCCAGCCGCGCGGCAAGCTCTGGGCCGACCTCCACCATGGGCAGCCGTAGCTGCGCGCTTGCAATCAGGCCGATCCGCGCCAGCCAGTATTTTGCCGGGGCAGGGCTCGGCTCGGTGAACAGCAGCCGCGTGAGACCCTCGACCTGCGCCCAGCACGCTGCTGCCGCGTCATGACGGCCGGCCCTCACATGCTGCAGGATCGCGGCGAACGTCTCGGTCTCCAGATGCGCCGAGAGCAGGATGGCGCCGTCGGCGCCAGCTCGAAGCGCGTCGAAGCTCTGGGCGTCTTCACCGGTCAGGATCCCAAATCCGGCGGGCCGGCGCGCGATCAGGTCCTGAGTCTGCGCGCGGTTGGCGCAGCAATCCTTGAGACCAGCAATGACGGGATGCGCGGCGAGCTGCAGCAGCGTGTCGTTGTCGAGCCCGACGGCGGAACGGTAGGGGATGTTGTAGAGCACGATCGGATGCGCGGCGCGGTCGGCCAAGGCAGTGAAATGTGCCAGCAGCCCGCGCTGCGACGGGCGCACGTAAGGCGGGCTCGAGATCAGATAGAAATCGATCGGCCATGATGCCGTTCGATCGAGCGCTTCGATGAGATCGGAGGTGGCTACGCCGCCGACGCCGAGACAGATCGGCAACGCCCGGCCGATGGCCGCGAGCTCGTCGCGCACGGTGTGAACCAGTCGCGCACGTTCGTCCCACGACAGCGCCAGTCCTTCGCCTGAGGTCGCGCCGAGCACGAGGCCATCGATGGGCTTGGCGGCGTAGTGCCGGATCAGTTCGCGCAACGACGGCTCATCCAGCGCGCCGTCGCGAAAGGGCGTGATCAGCGGCAGCCAAAGTCCCTGCAGTCGCGTTCGAGTGTCGATCATGGTCCATCTCCTTGGGTGTTGAGGCCGGAGACGGGACACGCAAAAAAGCCCCGTCCTTGCGGCGGGGCTGGTGGTGCGGCGGTGAAACTCTGGAGAGATTCTAGCGCGCGCGTCCACATGTCCCCGGGCGGGGAGCTTTTTTCGACGACAGCTTGGTGTGCGACGACGTGGACATGCGACCTACATGCGCGGTGCAGGCGGTGGTGTCAACGATGCGCAGGTGCCGGGACAAAAAAATAGCCGGGCCCAATGAGCCCGGCTGGAGGTACTGGCCAAAGAGGCCGACACAATCACCTTCCAAGAAGGATTTCTGAGCGCCCGCGCCACTGGAGGAGGGGGACAATGCGGCAACGCCGACGCTCAGCGCAACTGCAGTATGGTCCTCGATGCGGTCCTGCAGCAAGCAGGTGCACCGCATGTCAGACATGCACAATCTCAAGCCGGCCAGCGCTGTGCTTTGCTCACGACAAAGTCACGGAACACCTGCACGCGCGCCACTGTCTTCAATTCCTCGGGATAGACGAAGTAGGTGTCGAGCTGGATCGAATCCGACTCGCCGAACAACTGCACGAGGCGGCTGTTTTCCTCGACGAGGTAGTCGGGCAGCGCGGCAATGCCGAGACCCTGCTGACAGGCGCGCACCAGGCCCAGGATGTTGTTGACCTTGAAATACGCCTCGCGCGGACCCGAGCCGTTGCGGCCGGCATCGACCAGCCAGTTGCGGTTCTGCAGATGCGGCGCGACCTGGCCGTCGGCTAGCATGATGATGCGATGATCGTCGAGCTCGTCGAGCGTCCGCGGCGTGCCGAAGCGCTTGACATATTCGGGAGAGCAATAGGCGTGGAAGCTGATCGCGAACAGCTTGCGCTGGATCAGGTCGGGCTGGGTCGGCTTGCGGGTGCGGATCGCCACGTCGGCTTCGCGCATCGACAAATCGAGCTCCTCGTCGGTGACGATCAGCGAGATCCGGATCTCCGGATACATGGCGGTGAATTCGCCGAGCCGTGGAATCAGCCAGTTGATGCCGACGCCGGGCGTGGTCGTGATCTTCAGGTCGCCGCTCGGCCGCTCGCGGCTGTCGGTCAGCTTGGCGCGGGCCGCCTGCAGCTGCATGAAGACGTCATGCGCGGTGCGGAACAGGAGGTCGCCCTGTTCGGTGAGGATCAGGCCGCGCGCGTGGCGATGGAACAGCGAGACCGCGAGCTCCTGTTCGAGGGCGCTGACCTGGCGCGAGACTGCCGATTGCGACAGCCCGAGCTGCTCCCCGGCATGCGTGAAGCTGCCCGCTTCCGCCGCTGCGTGAAACACCTTCAGCTTGTCCCAATCCATATCCGTAAATCCATCCCGTGATCGTGGCATCGTCAGTTCATTCCGCAGCGGCGCGTTCGCTCGCCGCGTGGGCGATGAAGCGTTCGGCCTCGAGGGCCGCCATGCAGCCCATGCCGGCGGCGGTGATCGCCTGCCGATAGGTTTCGTCGGCGACGTCGCCGGCCGCGAACACGCCGGGCACCGAGGTCGCGGTCGAGCCCGGCACCACCTCGACATAGCCCGACGGTTTCAGCTTGAGCTGTCCTGCGACCAGCTCGGTGGCCGGCGCATGGCCGATCGCGACGAACACGCCGTCGGCGGGCAGTTCGGAGACAGCGCCGGTCTTGACGTTCTTGAGCCGGACATGCGTCACCTTCGAAGGCCCGCTGGCGCCGCAGATCTCGTCCAGCGCGCTGTCCCAGACGACCTTGATCTTGGGATGCTTGAACAGCCGCTCCTGCAGGATGCGCTCGGCGCGGAAATGGTCGCGCCGGTGCACGACCGTGACCGTCGAGGCGAAGTTGGTCAGGAACAGCGCTTCCTCGACGGCGGTGTTGCCGCCGCCGACCACGATGACCTCCTTGCCGCGATAGAAGAAGCCGTCACAGGTCGCGCAGGCCGAGACGCCAAAGCCCTTGAACGTCTCCTCCGACGGCAGTCCAAGCCAGCGCGCCTGCGCGCCGGTGGCGAGGATGACCGTCTCCGCGAGATACACGTCGCCGGAATCGCAGGTCAGGCGGAACGGACGCTGTCCAAGCTCGAGCTTGGTGACCAGGTCGGTCCTGATCCTGGCGCCGACATGCGTCGCCTGCTTCTCCATCTGCTCCATCAGCCAGGGGCCCTGGATGACGTCGGCGAAGCCCGGGTAGTTTTCGACGTCGGTCGTGATGGTCAGCTGGCCGCCCGGCTGGATGCCCTGGATCAACACCGGCTCAAGCATCGCCCGTGCCGCGTAGATCGCCGCCGTATAGCCGGCAGGGCCGGAACCGATGATGACGACTTTGGCATGGATCGGAGCTTGCATGGGCACGACAACTCGCTGGAAAGGGGAGAATTGACGACGCAGCGAGCGGAATGCGCAGAAGAAACGCCCCGAAGCCTCATCGAAAATGTCAAATCGAAGTCTAAGCCATCTGGCGAGCCATGCAAGAATTGCAACGCATCTCGGCGAATTTTCCCTTCACGACCCGGTCAACAGGGGAAATCTAGAGTAATAAAATTGCGCAAATTGGACGGCTTGCGCTAAGAGAGTTGCCATCCGCCCGGGGAGCGTCGTCTCCCCCAGTTCCCCGCCAGAGCCTGCCATCCCCGTGTCCAAGAATCTTGACGAGATCGATCTCAAAATCCTGAGCGAAATCCAGGCCGATGGCAGGATCACCAATGTCGAGCTCGCCAAGCGGGTCGGCATCTCGCCGCCACCGTGCCTGCGGCGTGTCAGGACGCTGGAGGAGGAAGGCTACATCACCGGCTACCGGGGGCTGCTCGATCCGCGCAGGCTCGGCTTCGACGTGACCGTGTTCGCCTCAGTCCATTTGTCGAGTCAGGCCGACGCCGATCTCAAGGCGTTCGAGGAGTTCGTGCGTTCGGAGCCGCTGGTGCGGGAATGCTGGATGCTGTCCGGCGAGGTCGATTTCATCCTGAAATGCGTGGCGCCGGACATGGCGACGTTCCAGGAGTTCGTCACGCATCTGACCGCGGCGCCGCATGTGCGCAACGTGAGAACGTCGCTCGTCCTGCATAATTCGAAATACGAGGCGGCGGTCCCGCTCGACGTCAAGGCACGGAGCTGATCTCGAGGGCCATTCCGGGGTCGCCCCTTCGAGGCGCCCCGGAATGACGACGAATCGCGCGAGCGCCTACGCCTTCTTGCGCAGCAGCGCGTCCAGGCTGATCGGCCCGCCGCCGGCTGTCGCGAGATACAGGCACGAGAAGCAGAATGCGATCGCCGCCGTGCCATTGTTCAGAAGCGGCAGCCAGACCGGCTCGCCGGTCTTGAACATGTGACCGAGGAAATACGCGAAGGCCATCTGGCCCGAGAGGATGAACGCGACGGGGCGCGTGAGCAGGCCCACCATCAGCAGCCCGCCCAGCACGAGCTCGACCATGCCGGCCGTATAGATCAGCGGGGGAATGTTTGCGAAATACGGAACCACCGGAAACTTGAAGATCTTCGCCACGCCGTACTGAAACAACAGCAAGCCCGTGATGAAGCGAAACAGGCTGAGCACAGCCGGTTGCCATTTCGAGAGCATCTGCTCCATGTCTGATCATCCCCCAAATCAAAGTCATCATGATGCGACGATGACCGGACCGATCGTTGCAGCACGGCTCGTCGGCTCTGCACTAGCCGATTACGGTAACCCCGTCACGATGGTGTGCCTGGGGTAACCGATGAATTGACCGTGTACGGTCGACCAGGGGACCGTGAAGCGGCGCTCCTAACGACAAAGGGCCGCGCATCGGCGCGGCCCTCGCTTCGAGCCTGCAACCGCTGGTCTCAGCGCCACTCGACCTTGGCGATCTCATAGGACTTGGCGCCGCCGGGGGCCATGACCTCGACGGTCGTCCCCATTTTCTTGCCGATCAGCGCGCGGGCAACCGGCGAGGTGATCGAGATCTTTCCCTTCTTGGCATCCGCCTCGACCTCACCGACGATCTGCCACACCGTCTTCTTCTCGGTGTCCTCGTCGATCAGGGTCACGGTCGCGCCGAACTTGATCGTGTCGCCGGAGAGCTTGGCGACGTCGATGATGTCGGCGCGCGCGAGCTTGTCCTCGAGCTCGGCGATGCGGCCCTCATTGTGCGACTGCTCTTCCTTGGCGGCGTGATACTCCGCGTTCTCCGACAAATCGCCATGCGAGCGCGCTTCGGCGATGTGCTCGATGATGCGCGGGCGGTCCACCGACTGTCGCTGCTTCAGCTCGGTCTCCAGCGCGGCGTAGCCGCCCGCAGTCATCGGAACCTTTTCCACCATCTCTTCTCGTCCTTCAGTCGTGCGGGCAAAGCGCGCACGATCAGCATCTCCAGAACAGGCCTTTACAGCCCAAGCATAGCCGCTCGGCCCGATGATAGCGACCCGTCAAGGGCCGGACCAACATCAAACCGCGCGGCGAGTTCCTGCCGGGACGCTTCATTTCCGATCATTGCCAACTGCTTAGCGGGCGTTTGCCCGCGCGACGCGACTAGTTTTCGGAAAAGTAACTCTGCAGGGTGCGGACCTCAAGGTCTCCCCCGAGATAGGCACGGATGCCTTGCGCAGCCGCCACGGCACCCGAAAGAGTGGTGTAATATGGCACTTTATGCAAGAGGGCAGCGCGCCGCAGCGATCGGCTGTCGGCCAGCGCCTGCGGGCCTTCCGTGGTGTTGAAGACCAGCTGGATGTCACCATTGGTGATGGCGTCCACGATGTGGGGCCGCCCTTCCAGGACCTTGTTGATCTTCTCGGCCGGGACACCCTGATCGACCAGGAAGCGCTGGGTGCCCGAGGTCGCGACGACCCTGAAGCCGAGCTCGTGCAGCATCCGGACCACCTCGGTGATGCGGCCCTTGTCGCTCTCGCGCACTGACACGAACACGGTGCCCTTGCGCGGCACGCGTGTGCCGCCGCCGAGCTGGCTCTTGGCAAAGGCCACCGCGAAGGAGCGGTCGATGCCCATCACCTCGCCGGTCGAGCGCATCTCCGGGCCGAGCACGGTGTCGACGCCGGGGAAGCGGGCGAACGGGAAGACCGATTCCTTGACGCCGACATGCTTGAGCGCCCGCTTGGTCAGGCCGAAATCGGCGAGCTTTTCGCCCGCCATGATGCGCGCCGCGATCTTGGCGACCGGCGTGCCGACCACCTTGGCGACGAAGGGCACCGTACGCGAGGCGCGGGGATTGACCTCGAGCACGTAGATGGTGCCGTCCTTGATCGCATATTGCACGTTCATCAGACCGACCACGTCGAGCCCGAGCGCGAGCTCACGGGTCTGCCGCTCCAGCTCGGCGATGGTGGCCTCGTCGAGCGAATGCGGCGGCAGCGAGCAGGCGGAATCGCCCGAATGGATGCCGGCCTCCTCGATGTGCTCCATGATGCCGACGATGAACGTGTCCTTGCCATCGGACAGGCAGTCGACGTCGATCTCGGTGGCATCCGACAGATAGCGGTCGAACAGCAGCGGGTTCTTGCCGAGCACGGTGTTGATCTGGCCGGTCTTGTCGTTCGGATAGCGAGCCTTGACGTCGGCGGGCACCAGCTCGGGCAGCGTGCCGAGCAGGTAGTCGCTGAGCTGGTTGTCCTCGCGGATGATCTGCATGGCGCGGCCGCCGAGCACATAGGACGGGCGCACCACCAGCGGCAGGCCGAGGTCGGCTGCGACCAGGCGCGCCTGCTCGACCGAATAGGCAATGCCGTTCTTCGGCTGTTTCAGATGCAGCTTGTCGAGCACGCGCTTGAAGCGGTCACGGTCCTCGGCGAGGTCGATCGCTTCCGGCGAGGTGCCGAGGATCGGCACGTCGGCCGCCTCGAGCGCGCGTGCGAGCTTGAGCGGCGTCTGGCCGCCGAACTGCACGATGACGCCGTGCACGGTGCCGTTCTTGCGCTCGGTAGCGATGATCTCGAGCACGTCCTCGGCCGTCAGCGGCTCGAAATACAGCCGGTCGGCGGTGTCGTAGTCGGTCGACACCGTCTCCGGATTGCAGTTGACCATGATGGTCTCATAGCCGGCATCGGCGAGCGCGAAGCAGGCATGGCAGCAGCAATAGTCGAACTCGATGCCCTGGCCGATCCGGTTCGGACCGCCGCCGAGAATGATGACCTTCTTCCTGTCGGACGGCGCGCTCTCGTCGGCAAGCTCGCCCGCGAACGGCGTTTCGTAGGTCGAATACATGTAGGCGGTGGGCGAGGCGAACTCGGCGGCGCAGGTGTCGATGCGCTTGAATGCGGGACGCACGCCGAGTGCATGGCGCTTGGCCGCGACCTCGGCTTCGGTGGTGTTGGCCAGCACGGCGAGCCGCGCGTCGGAGAAGCCCGTCGCTTTCAGCGTGCGCATGCCGCTGGCGTTCGGCGGCAGGCCGTGCCGGCGGACCTTGTCCTCCATCTCGACGATCCCGCGCATCTGCGCCAGGAACCAGGGGTCGATCTTGCAGGAGTTGAAGATGTCCTCGTTCGACCAGCCCAGCCGCATCGCCTGCGCCACCTGCAGCAGGCGGTTCGGCGTCGGCGTGCCGAGCGCAGCCCGGATCGCGTTCTTGTCGTCACCGCGGCCGAGACCGTCGATCTCGATTTCATCGAGGCCGGTCAGACCGGTCTCGAGCCCGCGCAGGGCCTTCTGCAGGCTTTCCTGGAAGGTGCGGCCGATCGCCATCACCTCGCCGACCGATTTCATCGAGGTCGTCAGCGTGGTCGAGGCGCCCGGGAATTTCTCGAAGGCAAAACGGGGAATCTTGGTGACGACGTAGTCGATCGTCGGCTCGAACGAGGCTGGGGTCGCGCCGCCGGTGATGTCGTTGGCGATCTCGTCCAGCGTGTAGCCGACCGCGAGCTTGGCGGCGACCTTGGCGATCGGGAATCCCGTCGCCTTGGAAGCGAGGGCCGATGAACGAGAGACCCGTGGATTCATCTCGATCACGACCATGCGGCCGTCGGCCGGATTGACGCCGAACTGCACGTTGGAGCCGCCGGTCTCGACGCCGATCTCGCGCAGCACCGCCAGCGAGGCGTCGCGCATGATCTGGTATTCCTTGTCCGTCAAGGTCAGCGCCGGCGCGACCGTGATCGAGTCGCCGGTGTGCACGCCCATCGGATCGAGGTTCTCGATCGAGCAGACGATGATGCAGTTGTCCTTTTTGTCGCGGACCACCTCCATCTCGTACTCCTTCCACCCCAGCACCGATTCTTCGATCAGCACTTCGTTGGTGGGCGAGGCGTCGAGACCGCGCTCGATGATGTCGAGATATTCTTCCTTGTTGTAGGCGATGCCGCCGCCGGTGCCGCCCATCGTGAAGGACGGACGGATGATGGCGGGGAGGCCGATCTCGGACAGCGCCATCAGCGCCTGGCCGAGCGCATGCTCCTGGTAGCGCTTGCGGCGCTCGTTCTCGCCGAGCGTCCACTGCCGGTCGAGCTCGTCGCGTGCGGCGCCCTGGAGCTTCTCGCGCTCGGCGAGATATTTGTCGCGATACTGCTTCTTCAGCGCGGAGGCGTTGGCCAGCCGCGACTTCGGCGTCTGCAGCCCGATCTTCTCCATCGCGTTGCGGAACAGCTGGCGGTCTTCCGCCTTGTCGATCGCGTCAGCGGTGGCGCCGATCATCTCGACGTCGAACTTCTCCAGCGTGCCCTGCCGGCGCAGCGACAGCGCGCAGTTCAGCGCGGTCTGCCCGCCCATGGTCGGCAGCAGCGCGAAGCCGCCGGGGATGACGTGGCGTTCCTTCTCGATGATCTTGGCGACGATCTCGGGCGTGATCGGCTCGATATAGGTCGCGTCAGCCAGATCCGGATCGGTCATGATCGTCGCCGGATTGGAATTGACGAGGACGACGCGATAGCCCTCCTCCTTCAGCGCCTTCACCGCCTGCGTGCCCGAATAGTCGAACTCGCAGGCCTGGCCGATCACGATCGGACCGGCGCCAATGATCAGGATGGTGGAGATGTCGGTTCGTTTCGGCATTCAGGCTCACGGGCAAGACACGGCAGGGAATTGGGCACAAAAAAAGGGCGCGCATACGCGCGTCCCGTAAGGCCAAGGCGCGACCAGTCCTCGCGCGCGAGCGGTCTTTAGACCAGTTTCCTCTGAGCGAAAAGGGCCTTAGATCGCCATCAACGGGCAATTTTACGCGACTTTGAGGCGCTCCCGCCGGTAACGACCGACAAGAACGGCCAGTCCGGCCCCGACGCTGAGGCCGCCGACCCAGCCGAGGTCGGCAGGCGCCGCGGTGGACAGGACGATCCCGCCGAGCGCGCCCCCGATCGCAAACCCCAGATACATGAACGACGCATTGAGCGACAGGGCGATGGTCGCAGCCTGGGGCTCGATGCGGATCAGGCTCGCGGCCTGGGCCGGAAAGAAGCTCCAGCCGCAGATCCCCCAGGCGAAGACCGGCAGCAGCACGAGATAGCGGCCCAGGTCGGGAGCGGCCACCTTCAACGCCGCCGACAGCAGCACCAATGCCATCGCCATCCCGAAGAGGCTCATCGCCATCGTCGGTATCGGCCCGAGCCGGTCGGCGAGGTGGCCGCCCAGCATGTTGCCGACCGCGGCGGCGCAGCCGAATACCAGGAGCGCGAGGCTGACGTCGCTCGAGCTGAACCCGATGAGCTGCAGGGGAACTGCGAGATAGGTGAACACCGTCAGGCCGCCGATGGCCCACAGCATCGTGGTCAGGATGGCATAGACGACGGATTCGTGGCGCGCGACCGCGAGACGGTCGGCGAAGCTTGCGGTCGTGGCCGGCAGGTTGCGCGGCAGGCGCAGCAGCACGCCCACCAAAGCGAGCGCGCCAAGCGCTGCGACGAGCCCGAAGGTCGCACGCCACGTGACCTGATTGCCCACGAACGTTCCGAGCGGCACGCCGATCACGGTTGCAACGGTCACGCCCGATGTCACCAGCGCGACCGCGCGGCCGCGCCGCTCGGGCGCGGAGATCGCCACTGCGATCCCCATCGCGGTCGGCGTACAAAGCCCGGCCCCCAGAGCCATCAGAACGCGCGAGGCCATCAGCAGAAGGAAGCCGGGAGCGACGATGGCGAGCAGGTTGCCGGCGATGAAGGCCGACAACGCCATCGCCAACGCCATCTTGCGATCGACATTGTTGAACAGCACCGCCAGCAGCGGCGAGCCGATCGCATAAGCGAGCGAATAGGCTGTCACGAGCTGTCCTGCAGCGGGCGCGGAAATGCCGAGATCCGACGAGATCGCCGGCAGAAGGCCTGCGATCACGAAGGCCTCGGTGCCGATCGCAAATGTCGCCAAGGCGAGCCAGACCACGGGCATGACAGTCTCACATTGTTCAATAGTCGTTGAACTAGTGAGCCCACAAGCGGCCCTTGTCAATTGGTTCAAAATATATTGAACATTGAACCGAGCGTCCTTGCTCCCTATGATCATCAGAATGAGCCGAGCGCCGCACCATCCGACCCGTGACCAGATCGAGCTGCCCCTGCTGCTGGATTGTCTCAGCGACCCGATCCGTCTCGCGATCGTCTACAGCCTGGCAAAGCAGGAGCAGCCGGCTGAGATGCGCTGCGGCGACTTCAACGCCCTGAGCGGCAAATCCAATCTCGCCTACCACTTTGCCAGGCTGCGTGAGGCGGGATTGATTCAGACCCGCATCGCCGGCACGACGCGCTTCATGCGACTGCGGCGCGACGATCTGGAGTTGCGGTTTCCCGGCCTGCTGGATTCGATCATCGCGGCTGCGGCGCGTGATGCCGAGCGGCTGCAACTGCCGGATTGTGAGATCGTGACGGAGGGGTGAGAGGTCGGACTTCGCGCCGCGCATTCTGCAGCTGCCGCCCCGAGTTGCGGCGGTTGGAGGCCCGGCCTGGACTTGAACCAGGTTCAAGAGCGTTGCACCGCTCTTCGCGTCGTAGCTTCCGCCACCGGGCCGAGGCGATCTTACCTCTCACGGGCTCCTGAGCCAGCCCTGTATTTCAGTTAACCCTAACTGTGTTGCCGGATGTGGCCGTGCGTTGGGGTCTCAGGGAGTTCCAGGCGCCGGGCGCGCCACGAACGTCATGCGCCAGCGATTGTAGCCGATATTCTTGGGCGCCCGGACCGCGCTGAGCCTGGCCTTGGTGAGCCTCGCCAGAATGTCGGCCTCGCTGTAGCGCTGCAGGCCGACCTTGCTGCGCATCTGTCGGTAATCGGACAAGGCCGTCGCGACCAGTCCGACCAGCGCGTCCTTGAGGAAGCCGTTGCGCGCCGCGAACATCAGCAGCGCCAGCACGTCGCGGGCCATGCCGACGTCCGGACGCAGGACGTCGCCGAGAACGAACTTTCCCGACGGCTTGAGCAGCCGCCTGATGATGGTGAGGGCGGTGTCGAACTCGGCCTCGTTCATGTACTGCGCGACCGAGTTCATGACGACGAGGTCGATCGAGGCTTCCTGCATGTTGCGCAACTCGTCGAGCGAGCGCACGCGGATCTTGGTGTTGGGAGCGAAGCGCGCGATCAGCCGCCCACGCACGCCAGGCGCAGGCTCGGCCAGAATCAGTGTCATGCAGGCCTCGGCAACCTTGGCAGCCGACAGCGCTTCACCGCAGGAATAGTCGAGGACCACCGCATCGGGCGAGGGGATGTAGCCGACGATGTCGCGCGCGATCACCTGGAAGTGCAGGTCGCGATGCAGCTTGCTCGCATAGATCGTGTGCGTGGAATCGTAATAATCGATCCAATCGTCCATGGCGGGTTCCGGCAAACACAGTTCCTTGATCGGAACTGGAGGGGTGAGCGAGCGTTAACGGGTCCGATCACCCGTGTCCATCGCTGCTTCTAACAGGAAGGTTAAGCCGTGAGTAAAGCAAAGACCGACAAGACTGCCCCCGAGCTCGACACCCCGACCGATCTGTCGCCGGACGCCGTGAACAAGATTTCGACGGCCCTGAATACCCTGCTCGCCGACGCTTTCGCGCTCTATCTCAAGACCAAGAACTTCCATTGGCACGTCAGCGGCCGGCATTTTCACGACTACCATGAGATGCTGGACGAGCAGTCTGACGCGATCTTCGCCACCACCGACCAACTGGCCGAGCGGGTGCGCAAGCTCGGTGGCACCACGCTGAAATCGGTCAGCCAGATCAGCAAGCTGCAGACCATCAAGGACAACAACGAGGAGTATGTGCCGCCGCGCGAGATGCTGCGGGAGTTGATGGAAGACAACAAGCACATCGCCGCCGCGATGCGGAAGGCTCACGGGCTGTGCGACGACAATGACGATCCGGCGACCGCGGGGCTGCTGGAGACCTTCATCGACGAGACTGAGCGCCGCACCTGGTTCCTGTTCGAAGCCAGCCGCCAGGAAGGCAGCAACGCCGCTTGAGCTGATCGCCGGACATGGTCTGAGGGGCGCGACGCGGCGAAGTGGCGCGGCCCTCGGACTTGCGTGCATGTCGGCTTCCCGAGGCGACGATCTCGCCAGCTGGCCAGCCGCGCTGATCGCGATCAGGCTGAGGTAGACGTTGACGGCTAAGGCGCTCGTTCCGATCGCAACGTGAGGGCTGCTGATCCCCACCGGATCGATCATCAGCGGCACCGCCAGTGCCGACCGGCCGCTACCGATCGGGCCGAGTATGAGTCCGACCAGAGCTGTCGATCTGCGCGAGGATCCGTCTTCGCCGGTCAGAGGGCGTTCAGCGGGACTTTGAGAAACCGGCGTCCGCTGGCGTCGGCGCGCGGCAATTGCCCGGCCTTCATGTTCACCTGCAGCGATGGGATAATCAGCCTGGGCATGTCCAGCGTGCGGTCACGCGCCTCGCGCGCGGCGACGAACTGGTCTTCGCTGATGCCGTCGCGGACGTGAATGTTGTGCGCGCGCTGCTCGGCGACAGTCGTTTCCCAGCGGATGTCGCGGCCGTTGGGGCCGTAATCGTGGCACATGAACAGCCGCGTCGCGTCAGGCAGCTGCAGCACCCGGCGAATCGAGCGATACAGCGTGCGCGCATCGCCGCCCGGGAAGTCGGCCCGTGCCGAGCCGCCATCGGGCATGAACAGCGTATCGCCGACGAAGGCGGCATCGCCGATCACATGGGTCATGCAGGCCGGTGTATGACCCGGCGTATGCATCGCGAACGCGGTCATCCCGCCGATCCCGTAGCAGTCGCCATCCTGGAACAGGCGGTCGAACTGGCTGCCGTCGCGCTGAAACTCGGAGCCTTCGTTGAAGATCTTGCCGAAGGTTTCCTGCACGATCCTGATGTTGGCGCCGATGCCGATCCTGCCGCCCAGCTTCGACTGGATGTAGGGAGCGGCCGACAGATGATCGGCATGGACATGGGTTTCGATCAGCCATTCGAGCTGCCAGCCATGCTCCTGGATCAGGCCAATGATCTTGTCGGCGGAGGTCGGTGCGATGCGTCCGGACGCATAGTCGATGTCCATGACCGAGTCGATCACCGCGCAAGCGGACGAGTTCGGGTCCTTGACCACGTAGCTGACCGTGTTGGTGGCGGGATCGAAGAACGGTGTGACGTCGGGCTTCAAGGAGAGATCGACCGGATGCGGGATGCTGGACATTTGAACCTCCGTCGTAGCGCGCTTCTTGCTCATTCCGAATCGGCGGCGGCGAACGATGGCAGGCTGCGCGCGAGCGTGCGGGCCGCGGCCATGCCCATCAACATGGCAATCACGAACAGGACGATCGCAGGCGAGCCGTAGCCAAGCGCCACGAAGGCCGGTCCCGGGCAGATGCCGGCGAGACCCCAGCCGATGCCGAAGAGGGCGGGGCCGATCACGATCTTCCAGTCGAGCGGTTGCGAGGGCGGCACATGAAAGCGATCATCGAACATCGGACGCTTCCACCGGAAGATGGCGCGGAATCCCAGGAAGGTCACGGTGACCGCACCCGCCATCACGAACGCCAGGCTCGGATCCCAGCCGCCGGAACGGATGGCCGTCAGGTCGAGGAAGTCCAGCACCTTCTCAGGGTTGGACATTCCCGACAGCAACAGTCCAAGACCAAACACGAGTCCGATGACGAACTGGGTCAGAATGGTCATCGCACCCTCACGCCATATGCCGCGCAAGGAAGGTCGTGGCGATCGCGGTGGCCATGAACACCAGCGTGGCCACCATTGACCGCCGTGACAGGCCGGCCAATCCGCACACCCCGTGGCCGGACGTACAGCCATTCCCCAGCACTGCGCCGAAGCCGACCAGCAGTCCGGCCAGCACCAGATCGATCGTGCCCGCCTCGAGCGTGAGGGGCGGCAGGCTGCCCGTCGCGAGCCGGACAACAAGGGTGGCGGCCAGCAGGCCGAGGATGAACGCGAACCGCCCAGCGATTGCGCCGTCCCATGGCGGCAGCAGCCGCGCGGCAATTCCGCTGACCCCGGCCACCCGGCCGGTCAGGGCCATCATCATGACGGCGGAAACGCCGATGAGGGCGCCGCCGGTGAGCGCCGCAATGAATGTATGCTCGCTGATCATCTCGTCCTGGTTCCTGGTCGCCCGCGCGTTGCCATCCGCTTTCATTTGCATTATTGCTTATATACGAAAATAGAGTAGTAACAATCATGACAGCACGTGCCGGTCGCAAGCCCCAGGTCGCCTCCATGGCCCGCCTGGAAGACAAGGCGGAAGAGGCTGCTCGTCTGCTTACGGCGATGGCGAATCCGAAGCGGCTGATGGTGCTCTGCAACCTGATCGAAGGTGAACGCGCCGTCGGTGAATTGGCCGAGCAGGTCGGCTTGCGACAGGCGGCGTTGTCGCAGCACCTCGCCATGATGCGGGCGCTCGATCTGGTGGCAACGCGGCGCGACGGTCAGACCATCTATTACCGGCTGGCGAGCCACGAGGTCCGCGAGATTCTGCAGACCCTCTACCGGTTGTACTGCGCCTGATCAGCGCGCGCTGCGCCACAGGCGGGTGAGCGGCCCGCCTGCGCCCAGGACCGGATCGGTTTTGGGCAGCGGCACATCCGGGATCATCTGCAAGGCACGTGCGTGGTTCTCCTTCGTCGGCCGTGTGATCTGCATCTTCGGTCCGGGTGGATAGGCGCCGACGATGCAGAAATCCTCGCTGGCCGAGAGGCATTGGTGTCCGGTGCCGGCCGGCAGGATGGCAATATCACCCGGCGACAGCTCCAGCTCGCGGCCCTGATCGCCGCCGAACCGGACCCGCGCCGTGCCACTGGCGACGCCAAGGGCCTCATGCACCGTCGCGTGATAGTGCAGGTAGTCGTAGACGCCGTTGCGCCACATGTCGCCCCAGCCGTTGCGGGCGAACAAGCGCTCGATGGTTGCAGCCGGATCTGCGCGATCGAGGTCGGTGGCCCGCTTGTAGACCAGGAACGGCATGGGATTGTTGGGCACGATGCCGTCGTCAGCAAACATGATGCTGATCGGTTCGGTGCTGCTTGCGACAGGCGCCATGGAGCCTCCCGACGGATGGGGTCATCGTCTGAACACGGTGGCCACCGCGAAGGTTCCAGGGACCACCGAACGATCCTGGAGCAGCCTCCTCGCAACGAAGCTCGTTGCCGCGGCTGGATTGCCGAGCGCGGGCATAGACGACCCTGCTGAAGATGCGGCCCGCGGCGCACCCGCCGATTGACACATCCGGCTCCGCTGAATAGCATCCTTACAATAAGTAAGAATGAGCGGGGAGGGCGGCGTGCGGCTCATTCGCAGTCGGCACGATACGAGATCTGCAATCCTTGGTTACCTCTGGTGCTCCGGGGGCTCTTTCCGGCCGGATCTGGCGCAGGGGGTTGCGCTCACCGAGGCCAGCATCTCGCGCATCATCAGCGATCTGAAGTCCGAGGGCGTGATCCAGGAGACCCGGCGGGCGGCGCCCTATCGCGGCGGCCCGAGCCTGTTCATCACCTTGAGCAACCAGATCTCCGTCGCTGCGATCGAAATCTCCAACAACCGTCTCTATTCCGCCGTTGGCACGCTGGCCGGCGACACGCTGTATGCGGAGCAATACGACTTGGCCGATGGCCTGGGCGCCGCCGATGTCGATGCGACGGTGACCCGGGCCGTCTGTGACCTCGCGGCCTGGGCTACACCGCGCGGTATCGCGCTGGAGCAATTGGCGGTCTCGATTCCGGGCTACGACCCCGATCTGCGCGCCAGCCCCATCGTTGCGCTGGATGTCCCCGCGCTTGCCGATCTCTGCCAGCGCAAGCTGCCGGAAACGCCGGCGCGATGGACCAATTCGATGGTCGCTCGCGCCGTGGGCCACCGGCTGCAGATGGGCACGGGTGTGCTCGGCGGGTCGTATTTCTTCGTCTTCGTCGGCCATGGTGTCGGCGCCGCCATCGTCGACGAACTTGCCGAAAGCGGCGATGTCGAGACCTGCGAAATCGGCCACGTGGTGATCGACCCCTCCGGCGGCCGGTGCCGCTGCGGGCACGCCGGCTGCCTCGAAACCCATGTGTCGACCGTGGCGCTGGCGGACATTCTGAAGGTGCCGGAAAGTGACCTGATTGGCCGCGGCGATCGCTGGCCTGATGACTATCGCATCTCCGCGGAAGCGAGAGCGGCGATCCGGATGCGCCTCGGCAGGCTGGGCCTTGCGATCGGCAACGCGCTCAATCTCAACCGCCAGCGCAACGTCGTCATTGCCGGATGGCCGGGGGCTCTGCCCGCCGATGATCGCGCGGTCGTCTTGGAGGCCATCGGCCAGTCGCGCCTGGGCGGTCTGCAACGCGTCGCGCTCACCTTCTCCAATGCGAGCCTGGGCCGCGAACCCGTCTCAGGACTGGCGCTCGCCGCCTTCTCGTTCATCCGGCGCAGCGGCGAGCGTCGTGCGCGGGGACGGCAATTGATCTCGAGTTGACACACGTCGGCACTCTTCACGTCCGACGATCATGGAGGGAATGATGAAACGACGCCAAGTTCTGATCGGCCGAGCCCTGGCAGGCGCTGTGCTCTGCCTGACCGCTGCTTTGCCGGCGACGCTCGCGCGCGCGGAAACCGTGCTGAAGGTGAAGCCGTCGGGAGATCTCAAGGTGCTCGATCCGACCATTGCCGCGGATTCGATCGCGCGCAATTTCGGCTACATGATCTACGACACGCTGTTCACGGTCGACGACAAGCTCCAGGTCAAGCCGCAGATGGTGGACAGCTGGACCAATTCCGCGGACCGCAAGCTGTGGACCTTCAAGCTGCGCGACGGGCTGAAGTTCGGCGATGGGCAGAGCGTGACGCCGGATGACGTCGTGGCCTCGCTCAAGCGCTGGAGCCAGACCGATGCGATGGGGCAGATGCTGAATGCCCATGGCGCGTCATGGGAGGTCGTCGACGCCAAGACCTTCACGCTGACCTTGAAGGAACCATGGGGCTTCGTGCTCGACGCGCTCGCCAAGCCGGGCGCGCCGGTGCCCTTCATCGTTCCGGCCAAGGTCATTGCCAGCACCGCGGCGGGTCAGCCGCTCGCGGACCAGACCGGATCGGGCCCCTTCATCTTCAAGAAGGATGAATGGGTGCCGGGCTCCAAGCTGGTGTTCCTCAAGAACCCGCATTACGTGCCTCGCGCCGAACCACCGTCGGGCCTCGCCGGCGGCAAGGTCGTCAAGTTCGACCGCGTCGAATGGCTGATCATTCCCGACCAGCAGACCGCGCTCGACGCGCTGAAGAAGGGCGAGCTCGATATCGCCGAGGACATTCCGACCGATCTCGTTCCGGTGGCGAAGGCCGGCAAGAACGTGGTCGTCTCCAACCAGGACGAGATCGGCGTAGCGCAGCAGATCCGCCTGAACTCGACCCAGCCGCCATTCGACAATCCCGCCATTCGCAAGGCCGCGCTGCTTGCCGTGAACCCGAAGGACTATATCGAGGCCTGGGGCGGCGGTGAGGGCGGGGCGATCAAGGCCTGCAAGTCGTTCTACATCTGCTCCTCGCCCTACTACACGGAAGCCGGCTTCCCGTCGTTCGACCTGGAGAAGGCGAAGACGCTGCTGCGCGAGAGCGGCTATGACGGCACGCCGGTCGTGATCCTCGACGCCTCGGAGAATGCGCAGATCCATCCCGCGAGCCTCGTCGCCGAGCAGCAGCTCAAGGCGGCCGGCTTCAAGGTCGACGTCCAGGCGATGGACTGGGCGACGGTGGTGAGCCGCCGGACCAAGAAAGAGCCGGTAGGGCAGGGCGGCTGGTCGATCTTCATCTCCGGCCCCGGCGGTCTCGACATGATGCTGCCGATCAGCCATCTCGGGCTGCGCTCGAACTGCGAGAAGGCGTGGTTCGGCTGGCCGTGCGATGCCGAGATCGAGAAGCTGCGCGGCGCCTTCGGCGATTCCGCCGACATCGCCGAGCGCAAGGCGCTGGCCGAGCAGATCCAACTGCGCGCCGTGCAGACGGTGCCGTACATCCCGATCGCCGTGGCCTATCAGTTCCGCGCCGCGCGCGCCGACCTGACCGGCATCCTCAATCCACCTGCGCCGGTGTACTGGAACGTCGCCCGCAAGTGAGGCTCCGCCGAGCTAGGCCTTCGGCAGCTCGAACACCAGGCAGGTCGTCGTGGCATGCGCCAGCAGGCGGCCTTGCGAATCGGTGATGCGTGCTTCGGCCGTCGCGGCGCGGCGGCCGAAGGACAGCGTCTTGCCTTCGGTCCTCACCGTGCCGGTCGTGTCCGTCATCGCCTTGATGAAGGAGATCTTGAACTCCAGCGTGGTGTAGCCGCTGCCCTTCGGGCACATCGTCTGAACGGCAAGCCCCATGGCCGAATCCAGCAGGATCGCGGCGTAGCCGCCATGCACCGAGCCGATCGGGTTGTAGTGCCGCAATCCCGGCACGCTGTGCATCACGACATGGCCGGCCTCGGCGGTGCAATCGAACGGCTGGACGAACTGCATGATCGGCGGCTGCGGCAGGGTGTCTGCGAAAACGCCCCGCACGAAATCGAGCCCGGGCATCGACGCTAGCACCGACAGCGGCACCACGCCGAACTCCCTCCCGTCTGCAATCCTGTCGTTCATACCGGTCTCCTAAAGGAATGATGGTTATCATACAATGAAGCGAGCCGCAGAGCGAGTCCCCGGCCGATCCGACGCATCACAAGAAAATGCCCGGGACGCGGCCCGGGCATTCGATGTCGATCAGGCGTTCGGCCTCAGGCCGCGCTGCGCTTCTTCTCGCGCATCAGCTCGGCGAAGCGCTGGAATAGATAGTGCGAGTCGCGCGGGCCGGGCGAGGCTTCCGGGTGGTACTGCACCGAGAACACCGGCTTGCCCTCCAGCGCGATGCCGCAGTTGGAGCCGTCGAACAGCGAGATGTGGGTCTGCGTCGCGCCTGACGGCAGCGTGTCCTGGTCGACCGCGAAGCCGTGGTTCATCGAGGTGATCTCGACCTTGCCGGTGGTCTCGTCCTTGACCGGATGGTTGGCGCCGTGATGGCCCTGGTGCATCTTCTTGGTCTTGGCGCCGACCGCGAGGCCGAGCATCTGATGGCCGAGGCAGATGCCGAAGGTCGGCGTGCCCGAGGCGATCACCTGCTGGATGACCGGCACGGCATATTTGCCGGTCGCGGCCGGATCGCCCGGACCGTTCGAGAGGAACACGCCATCCGGCTTCAGCGCCATGATGTCCTCGGCCGAGGTCGTCGCCGGCACCACCGTGATCTTGCAGCCGACGCCGGCGAGCAGGCGCAGGATGTTGCGCTTGATGCCGTAGTCGATCGCGACGACGTTGAACTCCGGCTGGGCCTGCTGGCCGAAGCCCTCGTTCCACACCCAGGGGGTCTCGTCCCAGCTGAAACGCTGCGCCGAGGTGACCATCGGCACAAGGTCCATGCCCTCGAGGCCCGGCCATTCCCGCGCCTGCTTCTTCAGGGCATCGAGATCGAATTTGCCGTCCTTGGCGTGAGCGATCACGGCGTTCGGCATGCCCTTGGAGCGGATCAGCGCGGTCAAAGCGCGGGTGTCGATGCCCGACAGCCCGATGATGCCACGGGCGCGCAGCCACTGGTCGAGATGGCGGCTGGCGCGGTAGTTCGACGGGTCGGTGATCGCGGTGCGCAGGATCACCCCACGCGCGCCCGGCGTCGCCGCCATGTTCACCGTCTCGATATCCTCGTCGTTGGTGCCGACATTGCCGATATGCGGGAAGGTAAAGGTGATGAGCTGCCCGGCATAGGACGGATCCGTCAGGATCTCCTCATAGCCGGTCATTGCGGTGTTGAAGCAGACCTCGCCCACGGCATGGCCTTCGGCGCCGAGGCCGTAGCCTTCCAGCACCGTTCCATCGGCGAGCACGAGGAGCGCGGTCGGTTTATGGTCCGGCCAGGCGGCGTCAGTATCGATGTGTGTCATGAGGCTCCTACATAGTGGGGCGAGGGCCCGGCGTCAAAGCGGGAAGCGGCCGATTCACACGCGATTTCGGTCAATTTGGGCTGAGATCGCCGCCGTTTCCGCGCCTCGGACCGGAACGGATGCGGAACCGAGTTGTCTCAAGGGGACGAACCGCCTAGACCAGCCGCCAACCGAATTTGAGAGGACGAGACCATGCTGCGCGACGACATCAACACTGCGGTCAAGGAGGCCATGAAGGCCAAGGACGAGCGCAAGCTGTCCACCCTTCGCATGGTCAATTCGACCCTGAAGAACGCCGACATCGCCGCCCGCGGCGAGGGCAAGCCGCCGCTCGAGGACACCGACGTGCTCGCGCTGCTGCAGAAGATGATCAAGCAGCGCCAGGAATCGGTCGAGCTGTATGAGAAGGGCGGCCGCGCCGAGCTCGCCGCCGCCGAGCGCGAGGAGATCGCGGTGATCTCCGCCTATCTGCCGAAGCAGATGAGCGACGACGAGGTGAAGTCGGCCATCTCAGCCGCCGTCACCGAGACCGGCGCCGCCGGCATGAAGGACATGGGCAAGGTCATCGCCGCGCTGAAGGCCAAGTACACGGGACAGATGGACTTTGCGAAGGCCAGCGCGCTGGTGAAGGCGGCGCTGTCCGGCTGAGCTGCTGCCGCTGAGTCACGACAAGCGCCCCGCTCACACGGTGCGCTCCCTCTCCCCGTTCTTACGGGGGCGCGACGAGCTTCGCTCGCGCTGAGAGGGTTGGGGTGAGGGGCAGCCACACGCACGGACCGTGCGGAGAGCCCCCCTCACCCGGATTGCATCTGTCGATGCAATCCGACCTCTCCCCGCAAGCGGGGAGAGGTGAGCGCCACGAGCGTCGAATGCAATGCGCGACCTCGCGAGCGCCGCGCTTGAACAAACAACCGAGAGGGAAAAACCTCCACCATGCTCAAGGAAACGTCCGACTACGACCAGCTCACTCGCGATTTCCGCTGGGACATCCCGGCGCAGTTCAACATCGCGGTCGCGACCTGCGATCGCCACGCCGACGGCTCGGGGCGGCTGGCGCTGATCGTCGTCGAGGAGGATGGAGCCGCGCGCCGCGTGTTATTCGACGAACTGCACGATTATTCCTGCCGCTTCGCCAATGTGCTGAAGGCCGACGGCCTCGCGCAGGGCGACCGCGTCGCGGTGTTCCTGTCGCAGTCGCTGGAGCTGCCGATCGTCCATCTCGCGGCGTTCCGCGCGGGCCTCGTCTCGGTGCCGCTGTTCACGCTGTTCGGCGAGGACGCGCTGCAATTCCGCCTGCAGAACTCCGGCGCCAAGGTCGTGGTCACCGACGCGACGGGCTTCGCCAAGCTTGCCCGCATTCGCGACCAACTGCCCGAGCTCAAGACGATCTACGTCACCGACGGCGAAGGCAGCGGCGCCGTGCCGTTCTGGCCGACGCTGGAGCGCGCGCCCGCTCGATTCCCCACCGCCGTCACCTCGAGCGACGATCCCGCGATCATCATCTACACCTCCGGCACGACCGGAAATCCCAAAGGCGCGCTGCACGCGCATCGCGTGCTGCTCGGCCACTTGCCCAATGTCGAGATGGTGCACGGCTTCCTGCCCAAGCCGGGTGACGTGATGTGGACACCGGCGGACTGGGCCTGGATCGGCGGCCTGTTCGATGCGCTGTTTCCGGCCTGGTATCACGCCGTGCCGGTGATCGGCTATCGCGCCCGGAAGTTCGTGCCGCAGGCCGCGATGCAGCTGATGGCGGACTACAAGGTCCGCAACGTCTTCCTGCCACCGACCGCGTTGAAACTGATGCGGCAGGCCAACGTCAGGCATGAGGGCGTCAGGCTTCGCAGCATCCTCACCGGCGGCGAGTCGCTCGGTGCCGAGCTGCTCGACTGGGTGCGCGCGACCTTCGGCATCGATGCGCACGAGATCTACGGCCAGACCGAATGCAATCTCGTCGTCGGCAACAACGCAAAGCTGTTTCCGATCCGGCCGGGCTCGATGGGCAAGGCCACGCCGGGCTTCGAGGTGCTGATCGTCAACGACAAGGGCGAGGAGCTGCCGCGCGGCACCCGGGGCATCATCGGCGTACGCCAGCCCAATCCCTGCACCATGATCGAATATTGGCGCAATCCCGAGGCGACGCGGACGAAGTTCGCCGGCGACGTGCTGCTGACCGGCGATCTCGGCACCCAGGATGCAGATGGCTATTTCTGGTATGCGAGCCGCGAGGACGACGTCATCACTTCGGCCGGCTATCGCATCGGCCCGGCCGAGATCGAGGACACGCTGCTCAAGCATCCCGCCGTGGCGCTCGCCGCCGTCGTCGGCATTCCCGATCCCGTGCGCACCGAAGCCGTCAAGGCCTGGATCGTGTTGCGCCCGGGTTTCGTTGCAAATGACACGCTATCGCGAGAGATCCAGGACTTCGTCAAGGTGAAGCTCGCCGCGCATGAATATCCGCGCCACGTCGAGTTCACCGACAGCCTGCCGATGACGGCCACTGGCAAGGTGCTGCGGCGCGAGTTGCGGGCGCGGGGGTAGGGCACGCTCCCGTTTGAGGCGCGATCGCGCGGCTTGCGTACCTCTCCCCGCTTGCGGGGAGAGGTCGGATTGCATCGCCAGAGGCAATCCGGGTGAGGGGGGACAGGTCTAACAATGCGGATCACTGGGTGTGGCTGCCCCTCACCTCAACCCTCTCAGCGCGAGCGAAGCTCGTCGCGCCCCCGTAAGAACGGGGAGAGGGAGCGGACTGCAAGTGTCGCGGCAGATCGTATCTCTCGCTGAGGCATTTTGAGACCACGCCAATCGTCTCTTGCCCACAAGTTGAAATTGAAATCCCCGCCCTCCCGCTGTTAGCATCGGCGCAACGAACAACAGTCAGGAGGGACCGCCGATGACCGCATCTGTCTCGGGACGAACAGATCCCGTGGTGCGCCGCATCACGACGGCCGATATTGCCGAGGCCCTCACGCAAGGCCTGCGCGACTTCCAGGCTCAGCCCTTGTTCGGCCTCGCCTTCGGCCTGATCTACGTGCTCGGCGGCGTCAGCATCGTGCTGTGCGTGACCGCGTTCGGCATGGTCTATCTCGCCTATCCGCTGGCAGCCGGCTTTGCCCTGCTTGGTCCGTTCGTCGCCATCGGGCTCTACGAGGTCAGCCGCCGCCGCGAGCTTGGCCAGCCGATCACCTATGGCGCGATCTGGCGCACGATCACCTCGCGCGGCGAGATCGCCTGGATGGCGTTCGTCACCGTGTTCTTCTTCGTGATCTGGATGTACCAGATCAGGCTGCTGATTGCGCTGCTGCTCGGGCTCAACGCCTCGTTCTCCAGCTTCAAGGAGTTCATGACGGTGGTGCTGACGACCAATGAGGGCCTGCTGTTTCTTGTGATCGGCAATCTCGATGGCGCGGCGCTGTCGCTGGTGCTGTTCTCGCTGACGGTGGTGTCGTTTCCGCTGCTGCTCGATCGCGACGTCGATTTCGTCACCGCGATGATCACCAGCGTGCGGGCGGTCGTGGCCAGTCCGGGGCCGATGATCGGCTGGGCGGCTGTCATCACCGTGCTGCTGATCGTCTCGGCGCTGCCGTACTTCCTCGGCCTGCTCGTCACCGTGCCGGTGCTGGGCCATGCGACTTGGCATCTCTACCGGCGGATCGTGGCGCCGGCGTGATGTGAACGCGCGTGCGCTGGGGCTCGCAGGGTGCCGCCGGCGGCTGGTTGCCAGCCACCGACGAAGGTTCGATGGCGCGCAGGGGTGGCTCCTTTTAGGATAGGTTCAAAATGACGCTGGGCGGAGGTCCGGCGGACGCACTCTCAGGGGAAGGATGATGCCGGACAATATCGCGCTGTTTGCCACGATCATCCTGCTCCTGCCGATGTTCTATCTGCTGCTGGCTGCGCCGGCCTTCCTGCTGGTGCGGCTCGACATCGTGCAGGTGACGCAGTTGTTGCGCGGCATGTTCGAGTCCTACTTCATCGCCCTCGCGATCGCCGGCGGCATCGGCGTGCTCGCCGTCCTCGCAGATGGCCGTCCGGTGCTGGCCCTGGGCATTGCCGCGATCGCCGCCTTCGCGCTGCTTTCGCGCCGCTGGTTTCTGGGACAGATGGACGCCCGCATCCGCGACCGGGATTTCGGAGATGTCAGCGCCGTGCGCCGGCTGCGCTGGCTGCATTGGGGCGGGATGCTGAGCAACGCCGTGCAGGTCGGCGGTGTCCTGGCGTGCATTCCCTACATCGCGGCGGTGTCCTAGACGATATCCTGATCAAGGCATCTGAATGCCCATCGCCTTCAGCGCGGCGAGCATGCGCGTCGGCGGCACCATTTTCACTGCGAGCGGCTTGCCGGTTTCGAGCACGCTCTTCAGGCTCGACAGGATCGCCGGCCAGCCCGCGCGTCCGCCGGACAGGATGTCGTCCGACAGTGGCCGCTCATGCGCTTCCGTCATCGTGAGCCGCACCGCGTCGCCGGCTTGTTCGATCTCGTAAGTGACCAGCGTTCGTCCGAGCGCCTCGACGAGGCCGGGCCAGTTGACGTCCCAGGTGATGGTCAGAAGGTGCGGCGGCTCGCAGACGATCACCTCGCCGCTGATGTGCTCGGAGCCGTCGGGCGCGCGGACGATGAAGGCGCCGCCCGCCCGCAGCTCCGCCTCGACGGCGAAGCCGAAGAAATATTGCCGGCTGAACTCGGCCGAGGTCAGCGCCTGCCAGACCTGCTCCGGGCTCGCGGCGATGTAGATGGTGTAGACGGTCTCCGGCCTGAATTTCGAGATGTCGACGGTGGTGCCGCGCGGATCAGTCATCACCTTCCTCCAATCGCTTCTTCAATTCGCCGAGCGCCGTCAGCCTGGCGCGCTCGAACTTCCTGATCCAGCGCTCGCCGATCTGATGGATCGGCACCGGATTGAGGAAGTGCAGTTTCTCGCGGCCATGCCTGACCGTCGTGACCAGATTGGCCGCTTCGAGAATCGCGAGGTGCTTGGTCACGGCCTGCCGCGTCATCGTGAGGCCATCGCAGAGTTCGGTCAGGGTCTGGCCGTTCCGTGCATGGAGCCTGTCCAGCAGCGCCCGCCGCGATGCATCCGCCAGCGCCTTGAAGACGTCGTCCATGGCTGAGGATTATGCAACCAAAAGGTTGCGTGTCAAGCCGCCGAATTGCTGGCGGCAGCCTCTTAGAGTCTTGCTTCTCGTCACCTGTCCCGTCCGGGGAGCCGCGCGAGTGTCGCAGAGAGGACGCTGCGGCCTTCCGGAAAATACCGGCGAAAAGCGTCTTCGTGCTTGTGCGGATAGTGGAGCAGATAGATCAGGGACCAAGTCATCGCCGCAAGCAGGCGGTCGGAGTTGCAGGCCGGAGACGGCCAGGCTTCGTAGATCGCTCTGACCTCAGAGCGATCGAGACCGAACAGCGTGTCGAACTCCCACTCCGGAAAGAACGGGCCTTCGACAGCGGCGCCGAGCGCGCGATGCACGATCTCGCGATCCGCGGTCGAGAGAGAAGCTATCGAGATGGACATGGCGGATGGTGCCGGCGCGGCGTCACATGGCGTGGAGATGTCTTTCTGATGTATGACATGGTGTCCTCCATCGCGAGTCGTCTTCATGTCCCTGCAAGTCTATTTCGCCTTCGTCGCCGCCTGCATCGCGCTGGCGCTGCTGCCCGGGCCGGTCGTCACGCTGTTGATCGCCAATGGGCTGCGCCATGGAACCCGCGCCGCGCTGATCAATATCGCCGGCGTGCAGACGGGGCTCGCGATCGCCATCGGCATCGTCGCGATGGGCCTGACGACGCTCATGGCCACAATGGGCTACTGGTTCGAATGGGTGCGCCTGATCGGCGCCGCCTATCTGGTGTGGCTCGGCATCCAGCTGATCCGCTCGCCGATCGAAGGCATCGCCGCGGGCGAGGCGCCGCCTCCGCCGCCGCGCGGCGGTTTCTTCCTGCAGGGGCTCCTGGTGCTGCTGTCGAACCCGAAGGTGATGGTGTTCTTCGGCGCCTTCCTGCCGCAGTTCATGGACATGAGCCGGGATCACGTGCCGCAGGTCGCGCTGCTCGGCGTCACCTTCATGGTGATCGCAGGCCTCACCGACGCCGTCTATGCGCTGCTCGCCGGCCGCGCGCGAAAACTGTTCTCAGCCAGGCGCACCCGGCTGGTCTCGCGCATCTCCGGCGGCTTCATGATCGGCGGTGGTCTGTGGCTGGCGCTGACTCGGGCGCGGTGAGCTTTGCTTTTGGTATTTGACTGAGGTCGGAAGCCCTTACTGCCGTTTTGCTGCGATTCTCGAGTGGATGTTGGAGCGGTAGGGTTGGCATCTAAGTTCATAGCAACCGACCAGTATCAGCAGATGCATCTTTGTGTTGCACGATATGGTTGTCTCCATTATTTTGGCTATCTATAATTGGGGATCACCAATGGTTGTCGATTATTTGTTCCCTGGATCGGTGGTAATTTTAAAGTTCTTGTTCAAGTTGCTGATAGGTCGATCCGTGACGGCTGTGGATTTCTTCCGCGCTGTACTTAGTTTTCCTATCGATTTAGCTTTTCTCGCGCTTTCGTTTGCTGCAATTGTTCTGTCTTTTTTGCAGGCTCGTGAAAAAATTGCGATCGAGCCAAAACAGTCTCTTGGCTGTTTCGTTTTTTGTATTGCTGTATGTGCAGTCGTTGCGATCCTGGTTAGAAAATCAGAGAGCAAATTCGATCAGGACAGCAACCTAAAATGCGTCGCCTGGATTACTTTGGCTTACATGCTCTCCGGGTGCTTGTTGGCTTTCATTTTTTTGGTTGGGGGAAGCTGACGTGAATCAACCCGACTTGCAATTAATACTTCAGATTCTTCCGGCTGTTGCCGGTGTTATTGGGCTCTGCGTTGCTGTGCTTTCACTATTGGCCTTTCGCACGATTCTTAAGGAGCGGTCGCAGTCAACTTATGATGAGAAGAAAAATCGGGCTGCACTCTCCGAGATGCGTCTTTCTTATGAGACGCAGATAGCAGACATAAATAGAAAGCTTACTGCCACCGAACGGCGCTGGAATGATGTAAATCATCTATTGGTTTCTTCTCAGGAAGCTCAGAAATCTAGGGTATTCGGATCCAAGCCGGAGCAGCATCTTACTAGTTTTCTCGAATCCATGCGTGTCACGGAAGCGGACCTCGAGATCGATCCGAAATTGATATTCGTGCTGATGCCGTTTGATGATGAAAGTCGACCGCTTTTCGACTCAATAAGGAAAGTATGCTTTCGCCTTGATTTGCGGTGTTTGAGAGGAGATGAGCAGAATGCTACCGGAGACGTTATGTCTCACATTTTGCGTCTGATGGTCCGGGCGCGTCTTATTGTCGCTGACGTTGGTGCGCGAAATCCGAACGTTTTCTACGAGCTTGGGATAGCTCATGCTTTGGACAAGCAGACGGTGCTTATATCCAAGTCGATTGCTGATGTCCCATTCGATCTGAGGAGCAATCGGGTGGTGATTTTCAATTCAAACGAACAGTTGGAAGTAGACCTGACCGCTACACTAGCTCGCGTGTTCGCGACTACCGAGAAGGCACCGTAGGCTCCACCCTCACCTGAGATCGTTCGACCTTCTTTCTGAAACTTAAAGGCCCCGACGGGAAGAGTTCTCAATGCCGATCGTGCCTTTCACCACCGGCGCCACGGCGCCGCCGATCCAGATCGTGTCGCCGTCCTGAGCCACGTGCACACGGCCTGAGCGGCCGAGCACGGTGCCCTGGGACGCAACATAGTGCTTCGGAGCAATTCCGGCGCCAATCAGCCATTGCGCCAGACTTGCATTGAGGCTGCCGGTGACGGGGTCCTCGGCGCCGCTCCAGGTGAAGGCGCGGACCTCGTAGTTGGCATCGTTGCCGTCTTCGGCCGACCATGGCGCGACGACACCGATCGGCTGCTGCGACAGCGCCTGAGCGTTGTACCTGATGTTCAGAACATCCTGGCGCGAGTCCAGGAGCACGCCGATCCAGCCCGGGCCGTTGTCGGCCCACTGCACGGCGCGCATCGCCTCGGGCTTGACGCCCAGCGCGGCTGCGATTTTCGCCGTGAGCTCAGCATCGACGGCGCCGGTACGGCGCAGCGGCGGCGCGGCGAACGCGAGTCGATCGCCGTCGCGCTTGATGCGCACGAGACCCGCGCCGCATTCCTGCACCACGTGCTCACCCTTCGGCCGGCCCCCGAGCGCGAGCCAGACATGGGCCGAGCCCAGCGTCGGATGGCCTGCAAAAGGCAGCTCGCGCTGCGGCGTGAAGATGCGCACGCGATAATCAGCGCCCGAATCCTGGGCACGCGACAGGAACGTCGTCTCGGACAGATTGGTCCAGTTGGCGATCGCCTGCATCGCCGCATCGTCGAGGCCGTCGGCCTCGGCGATCACGGCAAGCGGGTTGCCCTTGAACGGGACCGCGGAGAACACGTCGACTTGATGGAATGGAAGCGTCGGCATGGCAGTGTCCTCCCCGGGGTCGTCGTCAGTCGCGCCAGAACGGCTTATTGGCCTCTTCGTGAACCGCCGTCGGATCGAGTCCGCAGTCGCGCATCTGCTCGGCGTCGAGCATCGCGAGTTCGGACCGCCAGAACAGGCGCTGCAGCCAGAGTTGCGGGACCTGGAGCAAATTGCTCTTCCCGTGGGCAACTTGCGGAGTTGCCCAACGCTGCGCCAGGGAATATGCCATGTGTCACCTATTGCTCTTCAATTGCGTGGTTCGAAGAGCAATCGCGCAGGACATATCTCGGTGCAATCGAAACATTGCTCTCGGTGCAATATAGCATGAATGCTTCCTATACGGCCCTGGTGGACGACATTGCCGAGGACATCGCGGAAGGGCGGCTGAGGGCCGGAGACCGGCTGCCGCCGCAGCGCCAGTTCGCCTATGAACGGGGAATTGCCGCATCCACGGCAGCCCGCGTCTATGCCGAATTATTGCGCAGGGGTCTCGTCGTGGGCGAGGTCGGGCGCGGCACCTTCGTCGCGGGCCAGGCGGCGCCGGTGCCACCCTCGCTGCGGCTGGAGCCGTTCGACGGCCGCATCGATCTCGAGTTCAATTTTCCGACACTGCCCGACCAGGCGGTCATGATCGCGAAATCGATGGCCGTCTGGCAGCGGCCGGAGAAGCTTGCGCCGGTGCTGGCGCCGATCACGCAGCGCCGGCTCGCCGAGGCGGGCCGCACCGCGGCGGCGTTCTTTGCCAGCGACCGCTGGCGCCCACGCGCGGAGAATTTCGTCTTCGCCGGCAGCGGCCGGCAATCGCTCGCGGCGGCGATCTCGGCGCTGGTGCCGGTCGGCGGCCGGCTCGGCGTCGAGGCCGTCACCTATCCGATGATCAAGGGCATCGCGGCCCGCCTCGGCGTCACCCTGGTGCCGCTCGCGATGGACGGCGAGGGCATCCGCCCGGATGCGCTGACCAAGGCGCATCGCAGCAGCGCGCTGACCGCGATCTACATCCAGCCCGTGATGCAGAATCCGCTCGGGCTCACCATGAGCGAGTCCCGGCGCGAGGAGATCGTGCGTCTCGTGCGCAAGCATGAGCTGATGATCATCGAGGATCTCGTCTATGGCTTCCTCAGCGATCAGGTCTCGCTGGCGGCGCAGGCCGAGGAGCGCGTCGTCATCGTCGACAGTCTCGCCAAGCGCCTCGCCCCGGGCATCGCGGTCGGCTTCCTCTATGTCCCGTCGAATCTCCGCGAGAAATTCGCTGCGACGGTGCGCACCGGCGCGTGGTCGGTGACGTCGCTCGCGCTCGCGGCCGGCATGGGGCTGCTCGCCGACGGCACCGCGGCGGAGATCACCCGGCGCAAGCGGGCCGATGCCTTGGTGCGGCAGGCGATCGTTGCCGAGTGCCTCGCCGGCCATCGCATCGAGGCCGATCCGCGCTCCTACCATGTCTGGCTGCATCTGCCGGAGGGCTGGCGCGCCGAGGCGCTGACGGCCGCGGCGGCGCGTGCGGGCATCGCGATCACGCCGGCGAGCGCCTTTGCGGTGGCGCATGGCCACTCACCCAATGCGGTGCGGCTCGCGCTCGGCCTGCCCGGCCATGACGATCTGCGTACGGCGCTGTGGCGGCTCGCCGGCCTGCTGTCGCATCACGATGCGTCGGACATGACCGAATAGGGCCTCAGGCGAGGCCCTTGCCGCGCAGCTCGATTTCGATGGCGCCGAGGATGCGGATCAGCCGCTCGGCCCAGCTTTGCTGGCCCTCGGGCTCGGCGATCTCGTTTTGCCGGATCTCTATGCCGGAATTGATCAGGCCGCGCGCTTCGCCATGCACGGGGATGGTGTAGTCTGTGCCGTCGCCGACCGCATAGGGCTGGTTGTCGCCGACCACGAGATCGGGCTCGGCGCGCAACGCCTTCAGCAGCAGCGGCGGCAGCACACGGTCGTGCTGATACAGCGTGCCGATGTGCCAGGGCCTGGAGATGCCGGCATAGACCGGCGTGAAGCTATGCAAGGCGACCAGCACCGTGGGCCGCCCCGCTTCCTTGCGCGCGTCGAGCACGGCGGTGATGCGGTCGTGATAGGGATCGAAGATCTCCCGGCGCCGGAGCTCGGCATCCTCATGCGTCAGGCCTTCATTGCCGGGGATGGTCGTGCGCTCGCTGATCATGGGAATGGAGTTCGGCGCCTTCGGCGACCGGTTGCAGTCGATCACGAGGCGCGAGTAGCGCTGCGCCACCAGATGCGCATCGAGCGCCCGCGACACGGCCTCTGCGACGCCGGCAATGCCGATGTCCCAGGCGATGTGCCGCTCCAATTCGCTCTCGGGAAGGCCGAGATCGCCGAGCGCGTGTGGCAGCAGCCGGCCATAATGATCACAGGTGAGAAGGAACGCGGACGCCCCATCGACGTTTTGCTCCAGCACGGGCGGAACTTCGTCGTGCTGCAGGAGTCGATGCGTGTTGCTCGTGCCGGACGTGGTCATGCTGCCTCTCGTTGCTTCATGAAGCGGCAGACCGATCTCGAATCGAGCAGAAAAATGAGGATGGGGCCGGCGTGCATCATGATGTTCGTCGAACGATGCTGATTCTGGCGATCATTCACAAGACAGAAGTTCACAATGGGCCTACGGTCCACTGTGACGACGAGGCTGGCGCGACGTGCCGCCCGAACGGGGCGAGGGAGCCTTCATGCTGATCAAGGTTGGATTCGAGATCGCCTACTCCGCCCCGGCGGCAACGCCGATGGTGATCATGCTGTCGATCCATCCGTCGCGCTTTGCGGACATCGTCGGCACCGAAACGATCACCACCGAGCCGCGGGTGCCGATCAAATTCTACAACGACAGCTTTGGCAATCTGTGCGGACGGCTGGTGGCGCCGGCTGGCGGCGTCACCTTCCACGGCAGCGCCATCGTCCGCGACAGCGGGAAGCCGGACGCGATCGATACTGCCGCCCAGCAGCTGCCGATCGAGCAACTGCCCGATGACGTTCTGCTGTATCTGATGCCGAGCCGCTATTGCGAGACCGACAAGCTCACCGACATCGCCTGGTCGCTGTTCTCCAGCGCACCGGCGGGCTGGGCGCGGGTGCAGGCGATCTGCGACTTCGTGCACCGCCACGTCACCTTCGGCTATGAGCACGCCCACGCGATGAAATCAGCCCATGACGTCTATCAGCAGCGCGCCGGCGTGTGCCGCGACTTCGCCCATCTCGCGCTGACCTTCTGCCGCTGCATGGGCATCCCGGCGCGCTACTGCACCGGCTATCTCGGCGACATCGGCGTGCCGCCGGACCCGGTCCCGATGGATTTCTCCGGCTGGTTCGAGGTCTATCTCTCCGGCCGCTGGTACACGTTCGATGCCCGTCACAACGCGCCGCGCATCGGCCGCATTTTGATGGCGACCGGACGGGACGCCGCCGACGTCGCGCTGTCCACGAGCTTCGGCCGGATGATCCTGACCAAATTCCACATCATCAGCGACGAGATCGTCGCCGCCTGAGTGGGCTGTCTTGCGGCGTGCCGCTTCGCATCGCGGGCGATCGCCGCTATAGACGGGCCATGACCTCCGATCTCCTGTTCGTCTACGGCACGCTGATGCGCGGCTTCGACCATCCGATGGCGCGGCTGCTGTCGGCCAATGCCGATTTCGCGGGTGAAGCCAGCTGCCGCGGCCGGCTCTACCGCATCCAGCATTATCCGGGCCTCGTGCTGTCCGAGGATGCGGCCGATCTGGTCCATGGCGAGCTGTTCCGGCTGCGCCAGCCCGAGCCGATGCTGCGCGAGTTCGACATGTACGAGGCCTGCGGCGAGGGTTTTGCGCAGCCGACCGAATATCTCCGCCAGCATCTCACGGTCACGCTCGCCGACGGATCGGCCCGCGAGGCCTGGACCTACGTCTACAATTGGCCCGTGGACGCGGCCGCCCGCATCGCCTCGGGACGGTTTTTGGCGCCCTAGCGCCAGTCTCTCCACGTCGTCATTCCGGGACATCGCGACAGCGATGGGCCCGGAATCCATAACCACGAACGGTACGAAGAAACGCAGGCGGCGCGGCCGTCCCGCCTCACGACCGCTCGTGGTTATGGATTCCGGGCTCGCCCTGCGGGCGCCCCGGAATGACGCGGAGAGAGCGGGGCTGTGAATAGCCCGGACAAGGTCGAGGAAGTTCACATTTCGTACCCGGGCCCCTATATGCGTAAGGCACGAGAATAGGATCACCGCCCCGCTCATGGCTCGCTTCACGCCGGAATTCCTCGATGAGCTGCGCGCCCGGCTTCCGGTCTCGGATGTCGTCGGCAAGCGCGTGAAGCTCAAGAAGGCGGGGCGCGAGTGGAAGGGGCTGTCGCCGTTCCAGCAGGAGAAGACGCCGTCCTTCTACGTCAACGACCAGAAGGGCTTTTATCACGACTTCTCCTCCGGCAAGCACGGCAACATCTTCGACTTCGTGATGGAGACCGAGGGCTGCTCCTTCCCCGAGGCGGTCGAGCGGCTGGCCGGCCTGGCGGGCCTGGCGCTGCCGGCGGTGACGCCGGATGCGGCGCGGCAGGAGCGGCAGCGCAAGACGCTGTATGATGTGATGGAGCTGGCGGCGAAGTTCTTCGCCGACACGCTGGCCTCCCGCCATGGCGCCCGCGCCCGCGGCTATCTCGCCGATCGCGCGATCCTGCCGCAGACGCAGCTGCAATTTCGCATCGGCTACGCATCGCAGGAGCGCTTCGCGCTGAAGGAGCATCTCGGCGCCCAGGGCGTGCCGGTGCCCGACATGGTGGAAGCGGGGCTGCTCGTCGCCGGCGACGATATCCCGGTGCCTTACGACCGCTTTCGCGACCGCGTGATGTTCCCGATCACCGATCTTCGGGGACGCGTCATCGCCTTCGGCGGCCGCGCGCTGCAGAAGGACGTGCCGGCGAAATATCTGAACTCGCCGGAGACGCCGCTCTTCCACAAGGGCGACAACCTCTACAATCTGCAGACCGCCCGCCAGGCCGCACACAACGGCGCGCCGATGATCGTGGTCGAGGGCTATGTCGACGTCATCGCGCTGGTCGCGGCCGGCTTTGCCGGTGCCGTGGCGCCGCTCGGCACCGCGCTCACCGAGAGCCAGCTGTCGCTGATCTGGAAAATGGTCGACGAGCCGATCCTGTGCTTCGACGGCGACCGCGCCGGCCAGAAGGCGGCCTGGCGCGCCGCCGACCTCGCGCTGCCGCATCTTCTGCCCGGCAAGAGCCTGCGCTTCGCGCTGCTGCCGGAGGGGCAGGACCCCGACGATCTCGTCCGCTCCGGCGGCCGCGGCGCCGTCGAGGAGGTGCTGGCGGTGGCCAAGCCGCTCGCCGAGGTGATCTGGACGCGCGAGACCGAGGGCGGCGGCTTCACCACGCCGGAGCGCCGCGCTGCGCTGGAGGCCCGGATCGGCGAGCTCACCAACGGCATCCGCGACGAGGTGGTACGCCGCTACTACAAGCAGGATCTCACCGACCGGCTGTACCGGGCGTTCGCGCCCGAGGGCGGCCGGGGCTATGGCCGCGGCGGCTACGGTGCCGAATCAGGACGCCGGTTTCCGCCCCGCGGTGCCGGGATGGGACAGCCGGGCGGCCGGTTATCCACAGGGGGCGGCGGCAACGGCCGGCGCGGCGGGGCGCCATCCACAGGCCCCGCGATGTCCCGCGGACCCTACATGGCGGCGAGCCCGCAGCTCGCCATGAGCCCGATCATGCGCGGCCAGCGCTCGGCGATCTCGCGCCGCGAGGCGCTGATCCTGCAGTGCCTGATCAACCACCCCTGGCTGCTGCACGACCACCTCGAGGAGGTCGCAGCACTCGAGCTCGCCCACCCCGAGGCGCACAAGCTGCGCGCCGCGATCATCGCCGCCTTCGCCCACGACCACCATCATTCCCCCGATCCGGACGAGCAGGCCGAGAAGATGCGGGCCGACCTCGAGAAGTCCGGCTTTTCCGAGCTTCTTCAACGAGTTGAGCGGGCGATCACGACCGCTGCCGTGTGGGCGACGAAGTCCGGGGCGGCGCGCGATGACGTTCTTGCGACATGGCATCAACTCGTTGCCTTGCATCGGCAATGGCACTCCTTACTTAGGGAATTGAAGGATGCCGAGCTGGCGCTGGGCGAGGAGCCGAGCGAGTCCAATATGGGCTGGTTGAGGGACGTGAAGGCCAGGATGGCCGAGGTGGACGGGACCGAGGCGCTGATCGAAGGCTTCGGAGAATTGTCCGGACGCACCAACCGAAACGTGTAGACCGCGGGCCCGGCGCCCTGTCATCGACCGAGCACATTTCGACCCCGACCGCCGACGCCGGTTCCGGGCCACGTGAAAAGACTCGCCAAATCCATGGTTTGGCTGCAAAAACAGGGTTAATCGAAGTTTAAGAGGTCCGGGGCATTTTCTGCAGCAGATGGGTTGGTTTCGCTGTCGGACACCGCGCCGCTTTCGGGGCGCCGGATTCGATTGCAAAACCGGTATCGCTTTTGCAAGAAACGCGCGCCGGTCCAGAAATAGGACGACACCAGCGACAGACTTATGGGGGTGGCGACGTTAAATGTGCGCCGCCCTTTCCGCGTCGAGAACAGTTTGAGTAGAGCAGGCGGGCGCCGCGATGCCAAGGGCAAAGATGCCACGGGCGGGGCGGGCGCGTTTCGGGAGCAATGAATGGCCACGAAGGCAAAGACGCTGCAGGTGAAGGACAAGGAAAAGGACGACAAGGCCGCGGACGCTCCTGAGAAGGACGCCGCCGATGCGCCTTCGCCGTTGCTCGACCTGTCGGACGCCGCCGTCAAGAAGATGATCAAGCAGGCCAAGAAGCGCGGCTTCGTGACCTTTGATCAGCTCAACGAAGTGCTGCCCCCGGACACCACCTCGCCCGAACAGATCGAAGACATCATGTCGATGCTCTCCGACATGGGCATCAACGTGACCGAGGCCGAGGAGACCGACGAGGCCGAGGAGAAGGACGACGGCGAGGACGAGACCGACAACGAGCTCGTCGAGATCACCCAGAAGGCCGTCACCGAGGTCAAGAAGTCCGAGCCTGGCGAGCGCACCGACGATCCCGTCCGCATGTATCTGCGCGAGATGGGCACCGTCGAGCTCTTGTCGCGCGAGGGCGAAATCGCCATCGCCAAGCGCATCGAGGCCGGCCGCGAGGCGATGATCGCAGGGCTCTGCGAAAGCCCGCTGACCTTCCAGGCCATCATCATCTGGCGCGACGAGCTCAACGAAGGCAAGATCTTCCTTCGCGACATCATCGATCTCGAAGCCACCTATGCCGGCCCGGAGGCGAAGGGCGGCATGAACCCGCAGATCGCAGCTCCCGCCGCCGGCGAGGGTGAGACGGCCGAGGGCGGCGGCATCCAGGCCGCCGTCGCGCCGCCGGCCGCCCCGCAGCAGCCGACCCCGTTCCGGGCCGCCCCGAACGGCGCGCCCGCCGAGGAGAAGGATCCCGGCGAGGCGGCGGCCGAAGCCGACATGGACGACGACGAGTTCGAGAACCAGATGTCGCTCGCCGCCATCGAGGCCGAGCTGAAGCCGAAGGTGGTCGAGACCTTCGACAAGATCGCGTCCGAATACAAGAAGCTGCGCCGCCTGCAGGAGCAGGACATCGCCAACCAGCTGCAGAGCGAGTCGCTGTCGCCCTCGCAGGAGCGCAAGTACAAGAAACTCAAGGACGAGATCATCGTCGAGGTGAAGTCGCTGCGCCTCAACCAGGCCCGCATCGACTCGCTGGTCGAGCAGCTCTACGACATCAACAAGAAGCTGGTCTCGTTCGAGGGCCGGCTGATGCGCCTGGCCGATTCCCACGGCGTCGGGCGCGAGGACTTCCTGCGCAACTACCAGGGCTCGGAGCTCGATCCGCGCTGGCTCAACCGTGTCTCGAAGCTGTCGGCCAAGGGCTGGAAGAACTTCGTCCACTACGAGAAGGACCGCATCAAGGATCTGCGCCAGGAGGTGCAGTCGATGGCGGCCCTCACGGGTCTGGAGATCGGCGAGTTCCGCAAGATCGTGCACTCGGTGCAGAAGGGCGAGCGCGAGGCCCGTCAGGCCAAGAAGGAGATGGTGGAAGCCAACCTCCGTCTCGTGATCTCGATCGCCAAGAAATACACCAACCGCGGCCTGCAGTTCCTCGACCTGATCCAGGAAGGCAACATCGGCCTGATGAAGGCCGTCGACAAGTTCGAGTACCGCCGCGGCTACAAGTTCTCGACCTACGCCACCTGGTGGATCCGGCAGGCGATCACCCGCTCGATCGCCGACCAGGCCCGCACCATCCGCATCCCCGTGCACATGATCGAGACGATCAACAAGATCGTCCGCACCTCGCGCCAGATGCTGAACGAGATCGGCCGCGAGCCGACGCCTGAGGAGCTCGCCGAAAAGCTCGGCATGCCCCTGGAGAAGGTGCGCAAGGTCCTCAAGATCGCCAAGGAGCCGCTCTCGCTCGAAACCCCCGTGGGCGACGAGGAGGACAGCCATCTCGGCGACTTCATCGAGGACAAGAACGCGATCCTGCCGATCGACGCGGCGATCCAGTCCAACCTGCGCGAAACCACGACGCGCGTGCTGGCCTCGTTGACCCCGCGCGAAGAACGCGTGCTCCGCATGCGCTTCGGCATCGGCATGAACACCGACCACACGCTGGAAGAAGTCGGCCAGCAGTTCTCGGTGACCAGAGAGCGTATTCGTCAGATCGAGGCCAAGGCGCTGCGCAAGCTGAAGCATCCCTCGCGCAGCCGCAAGCTCCGCTCGTTCCTCGACAACTGATTCCGATCGTCATGCCCGGGCGAAGGCCCGGGCAGTTACTGAGATGACAGCGGCGGGCCGAGAGGTCCGCCCTTGTCATTTCTGACAGGAGCAACCCAGCGCTCGAATGACAGGCAGCCCGATGTCCTCGACTCTCTTCGCGACCATGCGCCTGCTCGATAAACTCGGCCTTCACTTCTTCATTGAACGAACGCGACCCGATACAATCCGCCTGTCGGTGACGTTGGTTGGCGAGCGGCTTGAGATCGATGTGTTCGAAGACGACCATCTCGAGTTCAGCCGCTTCCAGGGCGACGAGAGTGTAGAAAGCGGCTACGACGAACTGATGCTCATTCTGCAGTCTGCGGTGGATCCGTAGTGAGAGGGCCGCCTGCAGGCGAAAGCAGCTCGTCAAAGAGCTTCGTCATATGATGGCATTGGCCCCGCAAACTGCCGCAGAGACATGGTCAATGAATTGTTTACGCTTCTCATCGAAGCTTCGCCGGGCGACCGAATGACGCTCGGGTTCCGGCACTCTGCCCCGTCGTGACAGAACATGACGATGGCGGCTGATCTCTGGAAGTTTTCAGCATGCAGCCAGCCTTGCGGAAAGGCGACGATGTCGCCGACATGTTCGCCCGGGCGAGTGCGTTCCACCGCTCCGGCGATCTGGCCAAGGCTCAGGCCGGCTACACCAAGATCCTCAAGAAGCGGCCGAACCATTTCGGCGCGCTTTACATGTTTGGACTGTCCGAACACCAGAGCAACAATTCGGTCGCGGCGGAGCGCCTTCTGAAGCGGGCGCTGCTGGTCGACCCGCAATCCGTTGCGGCGAGGTATGCCCGGGCCGTCGTCCTGTCCACGCTGCAGCGCGACAGCGAGGCCTTGACAGGCTTCGACGATCTGCTGGCCTTGAAGCCGGATTTCTTCGATGCGCATCTGGAACGCGGCAAGCTGTTGTTGCGACTCCAGCGTTTCGCCGAAGCCGTCGTCAGTTTCGACAACGCCCTGCTGATCAACCCGCAGCAGCTGGACGTCCTGATCAGCAAGGGCGAGGCGCTGCACTATCTCGGCAGGTTCGTCGACGCGATCGCCTGCTACGATCAGCTGCTCGCGGCAAAGCCTGCGCATGTGGCCGCCCTGATCAACCGGGGCTGCGCGTTCAAGGATCTGCGTCGCGCCGATGAGGCGATCGCCGATTTCAACCGGGCGCTTGCGCTGGCGCCCGACGACACCACGGCGCTGATCGATCGCGGCGAGACGTTCCTCTCGCTCAAACGCAACGACGAGGCGCTCGCTGATTTCGACAGGGTGATCGCGCTCGATCCGGGACTTGCGCTGGGCTGGCTCGGCCGCGCCAACGTCCTGATGCTGAACAAGCGGGTGAGCGAGGCGCTGGCGGCCTGCCAGCGCGCGGTTGCGATCGAGCCGAACTCACCGAAAGCGCTGAGCCAGATCGGTCAATGTCATGCCCTGCTGGGCGATGCGGAGGCCGCCGTCGCCTTTTTCGATCGCGCGCTCGCGATCGACCCGGCCGACGACATTGCGCTGGCGAACCGGATCTTCTCATTGGACTTCTGCGATGTCGGCTATGCGCAGCACCAGGCGGCCCGGTCGGAGTGGTGGCGCCGGATCGGCTCCAGGATCGCCGAGAGGCATCCGCCTGACCACGCCAATGATCTCGACCCTCACCGACGGATCGTCGTCGGATACGTGTCGGGCGACTTCAAGGAGCATTCCGCCGCCCGCACGTTCCGGCCCGTGCTGCAAAATCACGACAAATCGCAGTTCGAGGTGATCTGCTATTCGAACTCACCGGTCCAGGACGAGATCACCGACTCGTTCCGGCAGGTTGCCGACAAGTGGCGCGAGGTGATGCAATGGTCCGACGATCAGCTCACGGATGGCATCCGGGCCGACCGGGTCGACATTCTGGTCGACCTGTCCGGACATTCGCGCGGCAATCGGCTGGCCACCTTCGCGCGCAAGCCTGCCCCCGTCCAGGTCACCGCGTGGGGCCATGCGACCGGCACCGGCCTGGCGACGATGGACTACCTGTTCGGCGATCCCGTGATGGCGCCGCCGGAGGTGCGTCACCTGTTTACCGAGCAGATCTACGATCTGCCCTGCTTGATCATCATCGAGCCGCCACCGGCGGGGCTGCGCAGCCTCGAGGCGCCCGTGACGTCCAATGGCCATGTGACCTACGGCGCGTTCACCCGGGCGAACCGGTTGTCCGGCGCCGTCATCGACGTCTGGTCCCGCATCCTGCGCGCCGACGTCACCGCCCGATTGCTGGTCAAGGATTATCTGCTCGGCGATGCTGCGGTCCAGGCCAGGCTGCTGGCCGACTTCGCCGCGCGCGGCATCGCGCCGGAGCGCATCGACCTGATCGGACCGACCTCCCGCGACGAGCATCTGGCCGCCCACCGGCTGATCGACATCTGGCTCGATCCATTTCCCAATGGCGGCGGCGTCTCGGCCTGGGAAGCCCTGCACATGGGCGTGCCGGTGGTGTCGAAGCTCGGCAACGGGATGTGCAGCCGGGCCGGCGGTGCGATCCTGACGGCGATCGGCCTGGCCGACTGGGTCGCCACGACGGATGATGACTATGTCGACATCGCGCTGCGGGCGACGCCGGACCGGCTCAGGACGCTCCGTCACCAGCTTCCCGACCTCATCGCCGCACGCTGTGCTCCGTCCGTCTACACAAGGGACGTCGAAGCAGCCTATCGCACGATGTGGCAGACCTATTGCCGGGGTCGACAGAGCTGACTTGGGTTAGGGTGCATCAATTTCTCGCGCGAAAGGCGGCTTCGAGGTGGGAAGCCAAGGCACTGTGGAAGCTGAAGCATCCGTCACGGGTCGAAGAAGCTGCGAAGCTTCTTGAAGAACTTGGTTGTCAGACAGGCTGTCATTTCCGGGCCTGACTCGGCAATCCATCGAAATGAAATGGCGGGTAAAAGACCGCCGTCCGCGCTTGTAGCCAGCTATCGGCATATCTAAGACGGCCATTTGTTGATCATCGATGATGAGTGTTAGGCGATAAATTCGTGGTCGGTCTCATCTAAATCAATGCGGCTTATTCCTAAAAATTTCTGCTGTTCAAGTGTGATGTTTGTAAAAGCATTTTCGCCGAACAGATCAAAAAAGATGTCACGAATAATTCGTCGGTTGGCTCCGTGAAGCTCAGTGTCCAACGTCGGAAAATTGTGCGCGCCTTTGTAGATCGAGAAGTATGCCGCAATCGAATTCCTTACATCAATAATTGTATCTTGAAAATTACTTCCATCTTTCAATCGAGCTTCAAGCGTATACTCGTCCTCAAGCCGTCTAACAATCTTAGCTATTTGCTTCTTAGACACGCGCCATACGGCTCGTTGTTCGATGCCGACCCGGACAATTTCACGACCAAGAAAATCTATCGGGTCGTCTGGCCCAAGGATCTGCGTTTTTGATTCTGAATCTAACCCGGGAATCGAGAGCTTTATATCATCCAAGAGTTTGCCGACGAACGCGTGAGTAGCCTTCGCTTCTTCCTTTGAAGGTGTAAACACAACTATGTCATCCGCATAGCGCACCATGCTCAGTCCACGTCTCTCGACATTCTTGTCAAAGGAAGACAAAATCAGATTTGCCAAGATCGGAGACAACGGCATGCCTTGCCGTATGCCAGTCCCTGCTTTAATCCCTTGTCGATAAAACTTGGATCTGTTCCGGTCGGTAAGCTTTACTTCGCAATCAATTGTTCTATTGATGATCGGGACTAGGCTATGTCTGCCTAAAGCCTTCTCCACGCAAACTTTCAAGTAGTGCCTTGGTATCTTATCGAAGAAGGATTCGATGTCAGTCTTTAGGCACCAGTCGAAGGACTGGCGATAACTTACAGCTAGGTTGATGGCCGCGTTTGTGCCTCGTTGAGGTAGAAAGCCGAAAGATGATGAGTGATAGATTGGGAGTATTCTAGTTCGGTTGAGATAGGCAATGATGGTGCGCTGAACCAGCCGATCACGCACTGTCGGGATGCAGATCATCCGTTCTTTATCTGAATTTGGCTTCGGAATAAAAATCGCTTTGAGTGGTGCTGGGCCATAGATGTTTTTCTGTAGTTGCTCGGCTAGCACAGTAAGATTGTGATCTAGGTTTGCTCCAAATCTTGCTGCCGTAATCCCGTCGAGCCCAGGGCGGCCAACATCTGCCGACGAGTCTCGCGAAGCATTCCAAGCTGCGCGCAATTTCGATTTCGATAGTATCTTTGTGGGTCTCGGGTACATTCCGTTCGCACAAGCTTAGGATCGAGGTTAGCGGTGCACCTAAGCTTGATAGAACTGGCGCCACCAGATGGTCAAAGACGCATCCGCTGGCTCTTTGAGCTTTGCATCTGCCACGCTTGCGCGCGACACTCTCGGCTCATGACAGATCACCGACGAGAGATCAACTGCGCTGGTAGACCAGCTTAGTAAACCTCCTACGACGATCCCCGCCCAGACGACCCACGCGGCAATCGTGAGAACATATCGTGAACGAGCCTTGTCGGCCCGCCGCCCCCGCCCCTTGGGCGCTCCGTCACAAATGTCGTTAGTCCGTCTCTTAGTATTATGCACCACGGACATGGACACCTCCGTTGTTCTGCCACGCCACCAGATGGTCAAAGACGCATCCGCTGGCTCTTTGAGCTTTGCATCTGCCACGCTTGCGCGCGACACTCTCGGCTCTTGACAGATCACCGTTGTGAGGTCGCTTTCGGAAAAGAAGCGATTGCCAACACACCTTACTTAGGTGTGATCGGAGAGTCGCGCAACCAGGAACGCGTGATCATCAAGAGAATTCCGGGATAGTGACGAGAGAGGAGAGGTGGCTTCCAATCCGTACGAGCTTACCGATTGCGCTCGGGATGTGACGATGACAGTGCACTTCATCTCGCGTCGAGGGCGGCTCCGAGCTTCCAGGGTCGGCCGACAAGGCCTCTTGTCCGCAAATGTCCGTGTCCTTGCCGCAAGAGGCTGAACTTTGCGCAGACGGCGTTGGGCGATCGACTGCTAGCAATTGGCGCCTCACCGGACGCCGATTCCCATGCATGACGACGAGTTCTCATCGGCCGCAGCGCATGACAGCGCCGCCGCGATCTGGGCGCCACTGCGTCCCTTCATCGCCGCTGAGGCGCGTCTCGCCGTGCGCGCGGCGAAGACGCCCTGGACCGTCTTCCTCTACGAATTCCTTCGCTTCGGCGTGAAGCAGGCTTGGGCCTGCCTGTTCGGCGGCATCGCGGTGGCGCTGATGTTGCTGACGTGGCGGTTCTATCCGGCCAACGCGCCGCTGGCGCGCTACGACTTTCTCTTTCTCTGCATGCTCGGCGTCCAGGCCGCGCTGCTCGCTGCGCGCCTGGAGACCTGGGAGGAGGCGAAGATCATCCTGATCTATCACCTCGTCGGCACCGCCATGGAGCTGTTCAAGACCGCGACCGGCTCGTGGATCTATCCCGAGCCGAGCCTCATCAAGCTCGGCGGCGTGCCGCTGTTCTCCGGCTTCATGTATTCCTGCATCGGCAGCTATCTCTGCCGGGTCTGGCGGCTGTTCGATTTCCGCTTCACCGGCCATCCGTCGCGGCGCTGGCTGATCGCTTTAAGCGCTGCGATCTACCTCAACTTCTTCACCGACCATTACGGGCTCGATCTGCGGCTCGTGCTGTTCGGCTGGGCCGCGCTGCTGTTCGCGCCGGCGACGGTCCACTTCAAGGTCTGGCGCGTGCACCGCGCGATGCCGCTGCTGCTCGGGCTGATCCTGGTGTCACTGTTCATCTGGCTGTCGGAGAACGTCGGCACCTTCACCCGGGTCTGGCTGTATCCGCAGCAGGCCCATGGCTGGGCCATGGTGTCGCCGGCCAAGCTCGGCTCATGGTTCCTGCTGCTGATCATCAGCTACACGCTGGTCAGCCTGATCAACCGGCCGAGGGCGATGAACGCCGGGGAGAACGCGCTCTTGCCGGAGCGCGAGAGGCAAGCCGCATAGCCCGCTGCCGGTGGGTGGGCAAAGGCGCGGCACGGTGTTGAGATGAGGACGGTGTCGAGCGCGCCGTGCCCACCGCGTCTTGCGGCAGTCAGCGGATGGTGGGCACGGCGCGGGAGCTTGTCTTCGTTACGGAAGCCGCTCGGCGCGCCTTTGCCCACCCTACTGCGGCGGGGCTCCGCTACTTCTTCTTCGCGCCGACGCGCTCCAGCGACTTGATCTGAAGCGGCGGGCGGCCGGATTTTTCGGCGATGTCGCGGTCCTGCTCCATGATGAAGCCCTTGGCCGGCTCGTCGCCGTCGAGGCCGCCGAGCAGCTCGGCCGGGACGCGCCGGTTGGAGCGCTGCGAGCCGTCCTCGTAGGTCACGTTGAAGAAGGCGAATTCGCCTTTGGGATTGGAGCCGGGTTTTTTCGCCATGGGGTGCGCTTTACGGCGGCGGGACCCGTCCGGTCAATGCAAGAAAATGCTTATCCGCTGTCCGAATTTGACTTTCCCGTCATATGGTTTTCGCGGGAATCGGCGTGGCGGCGAGGTCCCGCCGACAGCGGCAAAGTCCTCCACCGGAGGTGACGGGATGCCGCTGCAACGGCCGTCCCGGGAGGCGCGGTGGCAGGTTGCGCCGCCGCACCGGTTCGGGCTTCGACCGCACCGGCGATGCTCCTCGATTTTGCCGGATGAACGTGCATCCCTGTGCGGCCCAACGAAGCCGCGAATGAACCCCGCTGATGTCGATGCCCCAACTCACCGTCTGGTACAACACGCGCTGCCCGGTCTGCGACGCCGGCATCGACTGGCAACGCAACAAGCTGCTGGCGCTGGTCAAGTCGGGACGGGTCGTGTTCAAGGACATCAACGACGAGCCGGAGGCGCTCAGTTCCTTCGGCGCCGACGTCGACGATGTCCGCCGCCGCCTGCACGCGACCGACGAGGACGGGCAGCTGATCACCGGCGCCGACGTGGCGCTCCGCCTGTGGAAGCTCACGCCGGGCGAAAGCTGGCTGGCGACGCTGTTCGGCAACCGCCTGATGCGCCCGCTGACCCGCTTCGGCTACGACCGCTTCGCGGACGTGCTGTTCGCCTGGAACAAGCGCCAGGGGCATTGGTGAGGGGGGATCTTTGCTTGAGCCCACACTCTCACCGCGATGGCGGTGAACTCCCCTCCCCGCTGCCGACAATCGCTGCGCGATTGCGGCGTGGGGGAGGGGAGCGCACCGTCGGTGTCGCGACAGTTCGAGTCTAACGCCGCCGCACCTTGACCCGCGCATGCACCCGTGGGCCGCGGCTGTCATCGTCGTCGTCATCGCTGCCGCCGAGCGCCATGATGGCGGTGCCCATGGCGGTCGAGCCGAAGGTGACGAAGAACGAGCCGAGCAGCAGGCCGATGGCGACGCCGGGCGAGTGGTCGGAGAAGATCAGGTGGCGCAGGCCCCAGGGATCGAGCGCCAGCAGGCCGCCGACCAGCACCACGGCCATGCCGAGGCCGAGCGCGAGGTTGATCGCGAGCAGGCGGAACAGGGGCACCTGGAGCAGTCGGCGCGGGCGCTGGCTGGGCTGCATCGGCGATCTCCTGCGGATCGTGAGCGATGAGCGGAATCGTAGCATCGATCTCACCGGGCTCAAGGCCGGAGCCGCCCGGTGCGGACATGGCTGTGGCGCAGCGAGGGCGCATCGTTTTGGGACAGGTGGTCGATTGTCATCGTGTGAGTGGCCGGCCGTCTGGGGCCCGAGGCGGTGGTCGCCGCATTGATATGCCTTCTTCAAAACCGTCAGATGGGGAGAACCGCGTGCTCCTCTTGCTCCGTCATTCCGGGGCGCGCGCAGCGCGAGCCCGGAATCCATAACCACAGGCGAACGTGATCAGGCACCCTCTTTGCCACCAGCTAGCCCCGACAACGCCGGCCTGTGAGTATGGATTCCGGGCTCGCCCGCTCCGCACCAAATCAGCTTCGCTGATTTGCCGCTGCGCGAGCGCCCCGGAATGACGGAGCAAGAGGAGGGCGCCAGCGCCACGGAATCACGGAGCAAGAGCGAAGGGCGTGGGCTTGGAATGAACTTGTCCAGACCTGCGCTCAGCGCACAAAACTCCGCCGCTCTCACGCCGCCTCGCCCTCGGCCACGCCATGCTGCCGGGCGATCACGCTCTGCCAGACACTGGCGATGGCGCGTTGCGTCTCGGGTGCGATCAGGCAGTGGCCTTCATTGTCGAAGCCGCAGAAGCGCACCGAGGGATCGTGCCGCACCTCGACCAGCGCCTTGTTGATCATCTCCAGCGAGGCCATCACCTGGCCGATGTTCTGCAGCCGCGTGTGATGCAGGATGTCGATCAGGCGGAACATCATGATCGGCGGCTGGCCCATCGCGATGCCCGGCCGGCCGAATTCGAAGAACACGTTCACCGCCGGCAGCGCGCTCTGGATCTGCGCCAGGACCTTCGCCGCATCCTCGATGCTGCAGGCGACGAGATGCGCGCCCTGGGTCGGGAGCGCAGGCGTCTGCGCCGCCTCCGGGCCGAGCCCGAGGCTGGCGAGCACCTGATGCTCGATCCAGCGGCGCACCTCCGGCGGCGCCGAGCGGATCTGGTCGGCGGATAGCGTAATCCCGATCATCGCGTCATCTCCTTTGTGGTTCAGCTTAGAAAGCGAAGATGGCGCGGCGTTGATCCGGATCAAGCGGCTGCCAGGACACCCTGACTCAGGCACCTTGTCTCAGACATCTTGCCTCAGGCACCTGGCCTCACGGCGCCACCAGTTCGACACGCCGGTTCAGCGCGCGGCCCGCATCGGTCGCATTGCTGCCGACCGGCGCGAGCAGGCCGACGCCGGCGGTGCGCAGCCGGGCGGGCACGATGCGGAAGCTCCTCACCAGCTCTGCGGCGACCGCCTCGGCGCGCCGCCGTGACAGATCGAGATTGTAGTCATAGCTGCCCTGGTTGTCGGTGTGGCCGACGATGAAGACGTTGAGCTGCGGCTGGCCGGTCAGCAGCTGCGCGATCTGCTCCAGCGTCGGCCGGCTCTCCGGCTTGATGGTCGCCTTGTCGGTGTCGAAATAGATGCCGTAGAGCGCGATGTGGCCCTTGTCGCCGAGGCCCTTGGCCATCGCGGCGGCGCTGACCATCTTGTTCTCCATCGCGCCGAGCTCGGCGATCGTCAGCTGGGCATAGATCTGCTGATTGTTCTGGCTGACCAGCACACCGGCATAGATCTCGCGGCCATCAGCGGCCTTGCGTCCGGCGACATAGCGATACTCGAAGCCGTCGACCCACATCTGCGGCACCGGCAGGATGTCGATCGCCTCGGTGAAGGGGATGCCGCCGCAGGCGTCGGTGTCGCAGGCGAACAGCGGCTCGAAGCCTTGCTTGGCGAGCTGGTTCTCGAAATTGCGCGCCACTTCCAGGATCGAAGGGCCCGGCGCAGTGCGATAGGCGATCCTGACGATGCGGCCCTCCAGGCGCCGCTCGTCGGTCGCCTTGCCGTCCTTGAACGGTGCTGCCTGCAGCCGCGCCGCGTCGAAATCCTTGGCGACATAGCCGGTGATGACGCTGCCGGCGAAGCGGCCTATGCCGGGATAATCCTTGGCCCCCGCCACATCACCGGGCTGAGCGGCCGCGGGCGCGAAAGAGTGAAAGATCGAAGCCGCGATGAGCGCCAGTTGCGCCAGCGTGCCGGGGCGGAAACGCATTTTCATTGTGACCTCTCGAGAAAATGGCGGGCCGAGGCTCCTGCGGATCACGGCCCGTGTGGATCAAGGCTCTCGTCGGCGACGGCTGTTGTGGTTCGAGATCTACGGACGACGGGACGTGAGACGTGGGCACGTCTGCCATTGGTGAGGATGACGCCGCCGGCCGTTCAAATGTGTGACGGCTGAATTTGTGACGGCCGAGTGTGTGACGGCTTGCGCGGACCGATTGCGACCGATCGTCCGCCGCGGCTGGCCTGCCGCGGCGAAATCGGGCATTGTCGCGGCGCCTCGGCGGCGCGGCAGGCGCGATGATCGGCCCGGCCATGCCATGTTCATCATGGTTGCCCGATCATGGCCATCGCGTAACCGGCGGGCGCGCGACCTGCCCGTTCCCACCACGCTCTCATGCAGGGACCTTTCATCTGATGCTGGCTTTTCGATCCCTCGTCGCCGTTGCGATCCTGTCGTTTGCCTCGCCCGCTTTGGCCGCGCGCTGCGGCGGCGATTTCAATACGTTCGTCACGAGCATGTCGGCGGAAGCGCAGAGCGCCGGCGTCTCCGGCGCCGTGGTCAGCCAGGCGCTGTCGGGCGTGACGCTCGATCCGGCCGTGCTCGCCTTCGACCGCCGCCAGCGCTACACCTTCAACAAGAGCTTCGAGCAGTACGTCTCGACCCGCGTCGGCGCCGGCCGCATCAATGGCGGCCGCGCCATGCTGCAGCGGCACGCGGCGCTGCTGTCGCGCATCGAGCAGCAGTATGGCGTGCCGCGTCAGATCCTGGTCGCGATCTGGGGACTGGAGACCGATTTCGGCAAGGGCGATATGGGCAAGCTGCCGGTCATTCGCACCTTGGCCACCCTTGCGCATGACTGCCGCCGCACCGAGCTGTTCCAGGGCGAGCTGCTGGCGGCGCTGAAGATCCTGCAGCGCGGCGATCTCACGCAGTCCGACCTCGTCGGCGCCTTCGCCGGCGAGATCGGCCAGACCCAGTTCCTGCCGTCGTCCTACATCAAATACGGCGTCGACTTCGATGGCGACGGCCGCGTCGACCTGCGCCACTCGACCGCCGACGTGCTGGCCTCGACCGCCAACCTGCTGCACAGCAACGGCTTCAAGATGGGCGCGCCCTATGACGAGGGCTCCGCGAATTTCGATGCCATGCGCGAGTGGAACAGGGCGGTGATCTACCGCAAGACCATCGGCTACTACGCCGATCAGCTGATGGGGCGGTAGGCTCGGAGCGTCACCTCAACATCGCCAATGCCTTCGCGCAGGCGGGGCCATCGACATAACGAACAGGGCTGGTGCGACCAACGATCGTGCCAATCAGTTGCTCCGTCATGCCCGGGCTTGACCCACGGCTGTCCGGTTGAGGCTTTTAACATATACTGAGGCTCAACTGGCGGTCA
>NZ_BSCT01000016.1:0-90395 GCF_030159255.1 Bradyrhizobium sp. SSBR45G
TCTTCCCGTATTCAATATCGATGTGTGAATACGGTAGCCCGCAAGGGGAGAGGGCTCTGTATCGCTCAGTCCGTAGGGTGGGCAAAGGCGCGCCCATGACGTCGGCCGCTTCACTGGAACTCGCGCGCGCCGTGCCCACCATGGGCTTGCGAGAACGCCGAGAGACGGTGGGCACGCGCCGCCCGCGGCGGCGCTTTGCCCACCCTACGATCCTGTCAATTAGCAACGCGTCGCTCACCAACTGGCGTCATTGCGAGGAGCCAAAGGCGACGAAGCAATCCAGAGTCGGGACGGGACTCTGGATTGCTTCGCTTCGCTCGCAATGACGGCAGAGCTGGGTGTTTGACGTGAGCGCCTGGCTAACGCCCATCCTCCAGGATCATCACCGCCGCCTTCTCGGCAATCATCGCCGTCGGCGTGTTGGTGTTGCCCGAGGTGATCGTCGGCATGATCGAGGCGTCGGCGATGCGCAGGCGGTCGAGGCCGCGGAAGCGGAGGCGCTCGTCGACGACGGCCATCGGATCGTCTGATGTGCCCATCTTCGCCGTGCCGACGGGATGGAAGATCGTGGTGCCGATATCGCCGGCCGCCTTGGCGAGCGCCGCATCGTCGTCGCCGACGGACGGGCCGGGGAGATATTCCTCCGGTCGATACGCTGCCAGCGCGCTCTGCTTCATCAGCCGGCGCGTCACCCGGATCGCGTCGGCCGCGACTTGGCGGTCATCAGTGGTGGCGAGATAGTTCGGTCCGATCGACGGCGCTTCATCGATCTTCGGCGAGCGGATGCGCACGGTGCCGCGCGAGGTCGGGCGCAGGTTGCAGGCGCTGACGGTGATCGCCGGGAAACGATGCAAGGGATCGCCGAACTTGTCGAGCGACAGCGGCTGCACGTGGAACTGGATGTTGGCGCGGTCGCGCGTCGCATCCGAGCGGGTGAAGATGCCGAGTTGCGACGGCGCCATGGTCAGTGGTCCCCTGCGGCGGAAGGCGTAGTCCAAGCCCATCAGGCCACGGCGCACCAGCGAGTAGTAGGTCTCGTTGAGCGTCTTCACGCCCGTGACCTTGTAGATCGCGCGCTGCTGCAGATGGTCCTGCAGGTTGCGTCCCACGCCCGGCCTGTCGATGACAACGTCAATGCCGAGCTCGCTGAGCCAGTCCGAAGGGCCGATGCCGGAGCGCTGCAGCACCTGCACCGAGCCGATCGAGCCGGCGCTCAGGATCACCTCGCCCTTGGTGCGGGCCTCGATGGTCTCGCCATTCTGCTGAAAGCGCACGCCAATGGCGCGGCCGTTCTCGACGATCAGGCGATCGACCAGGACGTTGGTTTCGAGCCGCAGGTTCGGCCGGTTCAGGGCCGGCTTGAGGAAGCCCCGCGCGGAGGACCAGCGCCGGCCGCGCTTCTGGTTGACGTGGAAATAGCTGATGCCTTCATTGTCGCCGGTATTGAAATCCGGGATGCGGCGGATGCCCATCTGCTCCGCGGCGTCGCCGACCGCATCCAGCACCGCCCAGGACAGCCGGGGTGCCTCGATCCGCCAGCCGCCACCGACGCCATGATGCTCGCTCTCGCCGAGGAAGTGGTCCTCCAGCTTCCGGAACACCGGCAGCACGTCGGAATAGGACCAGCCGGAGAGACCCAGTTGCCGCCAATGGTCATAATCCGCGGCCTGGCCGCGCATCGAGATCATGGCGTTGATCGCCGAGCTGCCGCCGATCACCTTGCCGCGGGGGTAGGCCAGCGAGCGGCCGTTGAGGCCGGGCTCGGCCTCGGTGCGAAACATCCAGTCGGAGCGCGGATTGCCGATCGCGAAGAGGTAGCCGACCGGAATATGGAACCAGATCCAATTGTCGTTGCCGCCGGCCTCCAGGATCAGGACGCGGCTCTTCGGATCGGCCGACAGGCGGTTGGCGAGGATGCAGCCGGCGGTGCCGGCGCCCACCACGATATAGTCGTAATCGCCCTCGAGCTGTCGCGCCATCGGCATTCCCTTCCCGTCGTTGGGAGGCTTTTAGTCAGCCGGGCGCACCACGGACAAGCGCCACGTTCATGGCTGCTTGACCGAGCCATGAGACAGGCGCAGCCCAGATCCTGCCGATAACTTGGGCGGTGCGACTTTTGCATGCTAAAACGGCTCAAATTTCCTTCTGGAGCTCCGAGAGTCCCCATGCCCATCGTCAACCGCGTCGCCGATCTGCAGCCCGATATCCAGGCCTGGCGGCGGGATATCCATTCGCATCCCGAGCTGCTCTACGACGTGCACCGGACCGCGGCGTTCGTCGCCGATCGGCTGCGCGAGTTCGGCTGTGACGAAGTTGCGACGGGTCTCGGCAAGACCGGCGTGGTCGGCGTCATCAAGGGCCGCAAGCCCGGCCATGGCGAGGTCAAGGTGCTCGGGCTGCGCGCCGACATGGATGCGCTGCCGATCGAGGAGGCGACCGGGCTGCCCTATGCTTCGAAGACCCCGGGCCTGATGCATGCCTGCGGCCATGACGGCCACACGGCGATGCTGCTGGGCGCCGCGCGCTATCTCGCCGAGACCCGCAACTTCGCCGGCGAGGTCGCCGTGATCTTCCAGCCGGCCGAGGAGGGCGGCGGCGGTGCGGACGCGATGATCAAGGACGGCCTGATCGACCGCTTCAAGATCGACCAGGTCTACGGCATGCACAACGGCCCGGGCCTCCCGGTCGGCGCGTTCGCGATCCGCCAGGGGCCGCTGATGGCCTCGACGGACTCGGTCGACATCACGATCGAGGGCCATGGTGGCCACGCCGCCAAGCCGCACAATTGCATCGACTCCCTCATGGTCGGCGCCCAGCTCGTAACGGCGCTGCAGCAGATCGTCGCGCGCAACGTCGATCCGCTGGAGGCCGCGGTGCTCTCGATCTGCGAATTCCACGCCGGCAATGCCCGCAACGTGATCCCGCAGAGCGCGGTGCTGCGCGGCACGGTGCGCACGCTGACTCCCAAGGTGCGCGAGCTGATGGAGAAGCGCGTCCGCGAGGTCGTGACCGGCGTCGCGCAGATGACCGGGGCCAAGATCGATCTGAGCTACACCCGCGGCTATCCCGTGGTGGTCAACCACGCCGAGCAGACCGAGATTGCCATCCGCGCCGCCAAGGAGGTCGCGGGCGATGCCAACGTCCACGAGATGCCGCCGATGATGGGCGGCGAGGATTTCGCCTACATGCTCGAAGCCCGCCCCGGCGCCTTCATTTTCGTCGGCAATGGCGACTCGGCGGGCCTGCATCACCCCGCCTATAATTTCAACGACGAGGCGATCGTCTACGGCACCTCGTTCTTCATCAAGGTGGTGGAGAACACGCTGGCGGCCTGAGCCGCCGCTACTCGTTCAGCGTCTTCGCCTTGAGCTGGATCTCGCGGTCCGAGATCACGACCGTGAACCGGCTCAGGAACGACATGCCGAGCAGGCCGTCGACGCCATCGCCGATGCTCTTGCTGGCGATGATCGTGGGGACGCTGGACGCCGAGACGCCGGCCAGCTTGACGCTGTCCACGGTCGCCAGATTGGCTGAGGTGGTGCCGTTGGCGGTCTGCATTTCGACCGGCTCGGTCCTGAACATCTGCGGCTTCGCCCTGTCGGCGAAGCTGCGGGTGAGGGTGACGAAGCTCGCGCCGGTGTCGACGATGAAGGTGCCGGTGATGCCGTTGATCTGCACCTTGGCGGTGGAGACGCCGTTGGAGCGGCGCGGGATCCGCGCCGTTCCGGTGGCATAGGCCTGGGTGCAGTTGCCCTTGGCAGCCAGCGCGGCGATGCGGCGCAGCAGCGGCTGGGTCGACCGTTTCTCGCTGTCCAGGGCGATATAGGTCTGGATCGGGCCGATCGCCTCGCAGGGGCGGTCGAGCTTCTCGTAGCTGTCCGACATCCGCGTGAACACCTCGGAGACTACGGATTTGGTATCAGGCAGCAGGCGGATCAGCGTCGTGTAGTCGTCGATTGCCGCAGCGTAGCGCTTCAACGCCTGCTCGGAGCGGGCGCGGACGAAATAGGGACGCTGCGCATCCGGCTGATGATCGATTAGGTCGGTGCTCAGCTTGATCGCCTTGTCGTAGTCGCCGAGCAGATAATACAGCTCGCTGGCGCGATAACGCTCGCCACTGCTTTCCGGGCAGTTGTCGGCAAAGCCGCTCAGCAGGTCGGCCGCCCCGCGCATCTCATGGCGCTCCTCGAGCGCGAGAGAGGCCTGGAAGGCAGCGCGGGAGTCGCACGGCTCCTTCTGCAGCGTGGCCAGCAGCGCGCTGAGCTTGGCGCCGTTTTCGATGTCCGACGCCAGCGGGCTGATCCGGTAGCGCTGATAGAGGCCGACGAACCGGCTTTCCGTCCTTGCGGCGTCGGCCGGAGCGGGCCTGCCGAGGTCGGCGGTGACAGGCGTTCGAAACGTCTGGAGGATCTGGTCGACGGGGGCCGCCCAGTCGGGCCTCAGCCAATAGATGCTGCCGCCGGCGATAGCGGCCGCCACGATCAGGCCGAGAAAGATCCGCGGCAGGACGCTGCGCCGTTCGAGGAATTCGGTGGTGCGATGATCGCCCGGCTTGAAATCGTGCGAGGGAGTGGTTGTCTGGCTTGCCGCCGGTTGATCGTCCGTCATCGCCCCCAAGGCCTTCGGCCTCCACCTCGCACGCGGCCACGGCCCGCGCGTTCCCCATCAGCATCCTGAATGCCGAACGCGGTTGCCAAGATCAAGCATCACCAGACCTCGCCGCGTGCGGACGATCTCGATCAGCTCATGGTTGCATTGTCGGGGCGAGAGGATGGACGAAATTGGACCGTGCCGCGGCGTTTGCGGAGCAGCGCGATCTCACGCCGCCTGCGCGCGCTTGAGCGCGGCGGCGGCGATCTTCAGGTCCTCCACGAACAGCTGATACTCCCGCGCCTTGGCCTCGGCGTCGGGCAGCCGCAGCAGATAGGACGGGTGCACCGTGATCATCGCCTTGGGCCCGTCGGGCAGGTCGACGATGTGGCCGCGGTTCTTGGTGACCTGCGTGATCCTGCCGAACACTGCCTGCGCCGCGGTGGCGCCCATCGCCACGACCAGAGCGGGCCTGATAGCGGCGAGCTCGCGCTCGTACCAGGGGCGGCAGGCCTTGATCTCCGGCGTGCCCGGCTTCTGGTGCAGCCGGATCTTGCCGCGGGGAACGAACTTGAAATGCTTCACCGCATTGGTGACGTAGACCTTGGACCGGTCGATGCCGGCCTCGGCAAGCGCGCGGTCGAGCATCTGGCCGGCCGGGCCGACGAAGGGATGGCCGGCGAGATCCTCCTTGTCGCCGGGCTGCTCGCCGACGAGCATCAGCGGCGCATGGTCAGGGCCTTCGCCGAACACGGTCTGCGTGGCATCCTTCCACAGCGGGCAGGCGCGACAGCCGGCGGCTTCTTCACGCAAGGTCTCAAGATCGCTCGCGGCGACGTCACGTGAGGTCTCAGCAGCGGCGGGCGCGTCGTCCCTCGGCTTGCGCGTCATCACGGTCTCCTCGATCCGTTTCTGCGGCTTGTGCGGCTCGGTGCCGGGCTCGGCGATCATCTCGGTGGTGCGCCGGCTGGCGGCCGCGATCAGCGGCTGGATCAGCTTCGCCTCGGGCAGGTTCTGCCAATATTTCTTCGGCATCTCCTTTTCCATCGCCTTCACTTTCAGCCGCGCTGGATTGAAAATGCTGGCGTAATAGCGCAGCCACACCTCTTCGAGCCGGTCTTCAGTTGGCGCTTCAGCCTTGCTCACACCCGGCGTGAACGAGACGTGGCTGCCGTCCCAATGCGCTGATAGCTCCGGCGTCAGGATCGACCAGGGCATGTCGGCGAAGCGGCGGGCGAAGAACGGCGCGGCGCGTGCGACGATGTGATGCTCCGGCTCGAACCAGGCGACATAGCGCGCCTCGCGCTCGCGGCCGACCTCGCGGAAGCGGACGAAGGCGTGCATCTTGTGGACGTCGCGGCGCACGGCGCGGGCGAGCGCGTTGGCCTGGGCGACATCGGGATCGGTCGCGATGTCCATGAGGTCGTGGTTGGTGCGGAGACGCCACAGCAGCCGATAGAGCAGCGCGAAGCGGTTGGGATCATTGTGCAGGATCGCGCTCTCGGCGAGCTCCATGAAGCTCGCCGGCACGGAGAACGCGCCTTTCGGCACCTCGGGCGGCCGTGTCTCTGACTGTTCGTCGAACAGATCAGCCGCCGCCCCCTTCACCCGCCATGACACATCGGCGGGCTTGACGTCGTTCATCGCCAGCGCCCGCGCCGCCTTGCGCCAGCCATCGAAATCAGTGTCGCTGTCGAGGGTTACGACGTGCATTTCACCTCTCTCGTCATTGCGAGGAGCGAAGCGACGAAGCAATCCAGAGTCATCGCGTCGCCCCTGGATTGCTTCGTCGCCTTCGGCTCCTCGCAATGACGACCTTGTTAGAATCCAAATCCCAGCTGCTGCGGTTTCGGCTGCAGCCGGGCTCTGAGGCTGGCGCCGTCGAGCAGGGACGGTGACGGCCGGTGGTCGGAGAGAACGATGAACGGCAGCGCCTTGTTCCTGATGACGTTCAGCTGGGCGAGGTCCGCAAAGCGGATCGTGGCGGTGCGGCGGGTCGAGAGGATGCGCTGCACCGTGCGGGTGCCGAAGCCGGGCACGCGCAACAGCTCCTCGCGGCTCGCTTTGTTGATGTCGAGCGGGAAGCGGTCGCGGTGGCGCAGCGCCCAGGCGAGCTTCGGGTCGATGTCGAGCGGCAGCATGCCCTCGCTCTCCTCGACGATCTCGTCGGCGTCAAAGCCGTAGAACCGCATCAGCCAGTCGGCCTGGTACAGCCGGTGCTCGCGCACCAAAGGCGGCGCCTGCAGCGGCAGCGCGCGGCTGGCGTCGGGGATCGGGCTGAAGGCCGAGTAATACACCCGCTTGAGCTTGTAGGCGCCGTAGAGATTGGCCGAGGTCGACAGGATGACACGGTCGTTGGCTTCGTCGGCGCCGACGATCATCTGCGTGCTCTGGCCTGCGGGGGCGAAGCGCGGCGGCTTGGCCCGGCGCATCGTCTTCTTCGCCTCCGCGGTCTCGTCGAGCTTGAGCCGGAGCCGGCCCATGGTGCGGCGGATCGCGCGCTGGTCCTTCTCCGGCGCGAGCTTGGTCAGGCTCGCCTCCAGCGGCGTCTCGATGTTGATGCTGAGCCGGTCGGCATATTTGCCGGCCTCCGCGATCAGCGCCTCGTCGGCTTCGGGAATCGTCTTGAGATGAATGTAGCCGCGGAAACGATGCTCCTCGCGCAATTTGCGCGCGACGCTGACGACCTGCTCCATGGTGTAATCGGGGCTGCGGATGATGCCCGACGACAGGAACAGGCCCTCGATGTAGTTGCGGCGATAGAAGTCGATGGTCAGCTTGACCACCTCGTCGACCGTGAAGCGCGCGCGGGCCACGTTGGAGGAGGCGCGGTTGACGCAATACAGGCAGTCGAAATTGCAGGCGTTGGTCAGCAGAATTTTCAGCAGCGAGATGCAGCGGCCGTCCGGCGCATAGGAATGACAGATGCCCATGCCGGGCGCGGTCGAGCCGAGTCCCTTGCCGTCGCGGGAATCCCGCATCTCGGTACCGCTGGAGGCGCAGGACGCGTCATACTTGGCGGCATCGGCCAGGATCTCCAGTTTGCGCAACAGCTCCATGCGTTTGAATCCCTTTGATTCCATTGCCTGAATCACACCCGGGGCAATCCCGATTGACTCATCGTCCGGCGTTAGCTTTATATTAGAACGTATCATGAACAAAGAAGGTCGTCGCCGGTTCACTGCCTGATCACTGAAAGAACGGCAGAGCCGGCACGATGGATTGAAAGGAGCGGCGACGGATGACCGGCGCACGCATGGAGACGCTCGCGCAATTGCGCGGACGCATCGCCCGTCTCGAAGTAGCCGATGGCGCACATGATCTGCGCCGGGTCGCGCTGGGCCATGACGAGGCGGATGCAACGCTGCAGGGCGGGCTCGCCACTGGCGCGCTGCACGAGGTGTTCGCCGAGACCGGCCGCCAGGCGGCGGCCGCGACCGGCTTCCTGTGCGGGCTGGCTGCGCGTGTCGCGGCGCGCCGTCCCCTGATCTGGATCCGGCAGGATTTCGCCGAGCGCGAAATGGGCGCGCTGTCGATGAGCGGGCTCGCCGAACTCGGGCTCGACCCGCGCCGGATGGTGATCGTGCGCGCGCCCGACCTCGATCATGCCCTGCGCACCGCCGCCGACGCGCTCGCCTGCGATGCGCTGGGCAGCGTGATGCTGGAGGTCTGGGGCGAGACGCAAAAGCTCGATCTCGTCGCCAGCCGCAAATTGACTCTGGCGGCGCAGGAGTCCGGCGTGACAGCGCTGCTGCTGCGCATCGCCGCTGACCCTGAGCCGTCGACCGCTGAGACGCGCTGGGTGGTGCGCGCCGCGCCGTCGCTGCCCGGGCCGGCCTGGATGGCGTGGGGCGCGCCGCGCCTCGATGCCGCGCTCATTCGCAACCGTCACGGCCAGACCGGACGATGGATCATGGAGTGGACATCAGATGCGTGCCGTTTCAGCGAACCGGCGGCGGATCCTCAGCCTCTGGCTGCCGCGCCTGCCCATCGAGCGCATCAAAAGGCAGCAGGCGTTCACAGGCGCTCCGCCTGAGAGCAAGCCGCAGGTCGTCGTCATCAAGGACGCCAATGCGCTGCTGATCCATGCGCTCGACGAGGCCGCGGCGCGTCACGGCGTGTCGCTCGGCCAGCCCCTGGCGAACGCCCGCGCCGTCTGTCCCGACCTCGTCGTGCACGAGGCCGATCTCGCAGCGGACGCTCAGATGCTGGAGGGCATCGCCGACTGGTGCGACCGCTTCACGCCGCTGGTGGCGCTCGACCCGCCGCATGGCCTGGCGCTCGACATCACCGGGTGCGTGCATCTGTTCGGCGGCGAAACAAAACTGATGCGGTCGGTCTGCGACGCGCTGACCGTACATGGCCTCACGGTGTCGGCGGCGATCGCCGCCAACGCCGTCTGCGCGCGCACCTTGAACCGGCAGGTGCATGGTCGCATCGTGCCTGACGGCGAGGAGGCGGCCGCGGTGGCGCCGCTGCCGGTAGCTGCCCTCGGCGGCAGCGAGGCTGTGACCCTCGGCCTGCGCCGCGCCGGCCTCAAGACCATCGGCGACGTCGCCGCGCGCGGCCGCAACGAGATCACGGCGCGCTTCGGCGCCGCCTTCACCCGCGTGCTGGCGCAGGCGCTGGGCGAGGCCGATGCGCCGATCAGCCCGCGCAAGGTCCCGCCGGACTACATCGTCGAGAAGCGCTTCGCCGAACCGGTCGCGACCGACACGGTGATCGCGGCGAGCCTCTCCAGCCTCGCCGCGATGCTGGTGGCGGCGATGGCGCAGCAGGGCAAGGGCGCGCGGCGGCTGGAGGCCTGCTTCTTCCGCACCGACGGCCTGGTGCGCGTGATCGCCGTCGACACCGGCCAGCCGGTGACCGAGGCAGGGGTCATCGACCGCCTGTTCCGCGAGCGCCTGGATGCCTTGAACGATCCGCTCGATCCCGGCTTCGGCTTCGACATGATCCGGCTGTCGGCGAGCCGTAGCGAGATCGTGGTGCAGCAGCAGCGCGATCTCGATGCCCATGTCCATGACAATGACGAGCTCGCCGCCTTGATCGACCGCATCGCCGCGCGCATCGGCGGCAAGCGCGTCATCGTGCATCTGCCTATTGACACCCACATCCCGGAGCGGGCTGCGCTGCCGCTGCCGGCGCAGCAAAATCTGGCGGCCACCAGCACGGCCGCCTGGCCCGAGCGCGCCGAGGGCGAGCCGCCGCTGCGTCCCCTGCGGCTGTTCGCGCGCCCCGAGGCCATTCAAGTGATCGCCGGCGTGCCGGACGGCCCGCCCGCACGCTTCGTCTGGCGCCGCGCCGCGCATGCGGTCGTGCGCGCCGAGGGCCCGGAGCGCGTCGCCATGGAATGGTGGCGGCCGGACGGGCAGGGCCTGACCCGCGACTATTTCCGCGTCGAGGACGAGCACGGCCTGCGCTTCTGGCTCTACCGCGACGGGCTCTACGACCGCGAGCTTGAGCAGCCCGAAGGCCTGCCCGTGCAGCCCGCCTGGTACATGCACGGCCTGTTCGCATGAAAGGCAAGGCAATCTCAGCGAGCGATCGCAGAGGGGCGATGCTTCCAGATGCGCGCCACGAACTCGGTGTCAATGACTCCGTCATTCCGGGGCATTCGCGCGCAAAATGGCGAAGCCATTTTGAAGCAGCGCGAATGAGCCCGGAATCCATAACCACAGGCCGATGTCGTGAGGCGAGATGCCCACCACCAGCGTGCCTCAAACGGCACCCTGTGGGTATGGGTTCCGGGCTCGCGCTCCGACTTGAGGCCGACATGCGTCGGCCTCAAGCTCCGCGCGCCCCGGAACGACGGCACCTGTGCAAGCCGCTGCGGCAGAACAAATCATCTGTATGGATGGATCGCATCGTCGCCGACCCAGCATTTGCGGCGGCCTCGTCATGACCTCCGTCCGCTATGCCGAGGTCGGCGTCACCACCAATTTCTCGTTCCTGCAGGGCGGCTCGCATCCGCAGGACTATGTGCACCAGGCCGCCGAATACGGCCTGGAGGCCATCGGCATCGCCGATCACAACACGCTGGCCGGCATCGTGCGCGCCTATAGCGAGCTCGGCAATGATCGGCTGAGTTACAAGCCAAAGCTGCTGTACGGCGCGCGGCTGGTCTTCACCTGCGGCACGCCGGATATCCTGGTCTATCCGCGCGACCGCGCCGCCTACGGCCGGCTGTGCCAGCTGCTCACCCGCGGCAAGCGCGGCAGTGATGCCGACAAGGTCGCGAAGGGCGACTGCCGTCTGAGCTTCGATGATTTGTTCGACTGCATCGAGGGCCAGCTCCTGGTGCTGATGCCGCCGCATCGCTTCGACGAGGCCGTCCTCACCCCAATCCTGGCGCGTCTGAAAGCCAGCCCCGCCGAAGGCGTGTGGCTCGCCGCGAGCCTGCTGTATCGCGGCGACGACCGGCGCCGGCTGGCGCGGCTGGCGCGCCTCGCTGCTTCAGCCAAGGTGCCGCTGATCGCCACCAACGACGTGCTCTATCATCATCCGCAGCAGCGGATGCTGCAGGACGTGCTGACCTGCATCCGCGAGAAGGCCTCGATCGAGAGCATTGGCCGAAGGCTGCAGGCCAATGCCGAGCGACACCTCAAGCCCGGACATGAGATGGCGCGGCTGTTCCGCGATCACCCGGACGCCATCACTGAGACCATCCGCTTCACTGACCGCATCATCTTCTCGCTCGACCAGCTCAAATACCAATATCCCGACGAGCCGGTGCCGCCCGGCAAGACCGCGCAGGGCCATCTGGAGGACCTGACCTGGGCCGGCGCGAAGGCCTGTTTCGGCGATGACCTCGACGACAAGCTCCGGGCCGTGCTGAACAAGGAGCTGGCGCTGATCGCCGAGCTCAACTACGCGCATTATTTCCTCACCGTCCACGACATCGTGCGCTATGCGCGCAGCCAGGGCATCCTGTGCCAGGGCCGCGGCTCGGCGGCGAATTCGGCCGTCTGCTATTTGCTCGGCATCACCTCGGTCGATCCGACCAAGATCGATCTCCTGTTCGAGCGCTTCATCTCCAAGGAGCGGCTGGAGCCGCCGGACATCGACGTCGATTTCGAGCATTCGCGGCGCGAGGAGGTGATGCAATATGTCTACCGCCGCTACGGCCGCCACCGCGCCGCGATCATCGCCACCGTCATCCATTATCGTCCGCGTAGCGCCATCCGCGACGTCGGCAAGGCGCTGGGGCTGACCGAGGACGTCACGTCCGTGCTCGCCGACACCGTGTGGGGCAGCTGGGGCGACGGCCTGTCCGACATGCAGGTGCGCCAGGCCGGGCTCGATCCCCATAATCCGATGATCCGCCGCGCGGTGGAGCTCGCCTCCGAGTTGATCAATTTTCCGCGCCATCTGTCGCAGCATGTCGGCGGCTACGTGCTGACCCAGGACCGGCTCGACAGCTACGTGCCGATCGGCAACGCCGCGATGGACGACCGCACCTTCATCGAATGGGACAAGGACGACGTCGATGCGTTGTCGATGATGAAGGTCGACGTGCTGGCGCTGGGCATGCTGACCTGCATCCGCAAATGTTTCGACCTGATCGCCGACCACAAGGGCAAACACTACGTGCTCTCGGACATCAGATCGAAGGACGATGACGAGGTCTACCAGATGCTGCAGCGAGGCGAGTCGCTCGGCGTATTCCAGGTCGAGAGCCGCGCGCAGATGAACATGCTGCCGCGGCTCAAGCCGCGCACGTTTTATGATCTCGTCATCGAGGTTGCCATCGTCCGGCCCGGGCCGATCCAGGGCGACATGGTGCATCCTTATCTTCGTCGTCGGAACGGCCTAGAGAAGGTCAGCTATCCGGCGCCGGCGAATGGCCCAGCCGACGAACTGTACAAGGTGCTGCACAAGACGCTCGGTGTGCCCTTGTTCCAGGAGCAGGCGATGCGGATCGCGATCGAGGCCGCGAAGTTTTCGCCCGAGGAGGCCAACGGCCTGCGCCGCGCAATGGCGACGTTCCGCAACGTCGGCACCATCGGCTCCTACGAGGAGAAGATGGTCGGCAACATGATCGCGCGCGGCTACGATCCTGCTTTCGCCAAGAGCTGCTTCGACCAGATCAAGGGTTTTGGCTCCTACGGCTTCCCGGAAAGCCATGCCGCGAGCTTCGCCCAGCTCGTCTACGTCTCGTCCTGGCTGAAATGCTTCCACCCCGACGCCTTCTGCTGCGCGCTGCTGAACTCGCAGCCGATGGGCTTCTACGCACCGGCGCAGATCGTCGGCGACGCCCACAAGAACGGCGTCGAGATCCGCAACATCGACGTGTCCCACAGCTTTGCCGACAATACGCTGGAGGAGACGGCTGGGAAGTATTGTGCCGTCCGCCTCGGCTTCCGCCAGATCGACGGCTTCCGCTGGATCGACCGCGACGAGGAGCGGATCAGGAAATTGTCGGAGAAGTTGCGAAGAGAGGCGTTGGCGGCTTCAACAACATCACTCTTAGAAGTGCAAACTCTCTCCCCACCGTCATTCCGGGGCGCGCGCAGCGCGAGCCCGGAATCCATAACCACGATCGGGAGTATGGATTCTCCGATGCGCAATTGCGCATCGCAGCTCGCCCTCCGGGCGCCCCGGAATGACGACGGGGAGAGAATAGTTTCTGACTCGCAAGATATTGATACATTGCGAGCGCACGATGCTGTCGCATCGTCCTGGAATGACCACGAGAAACACACTCACAACTCACTCCAGAACGACGTCCCCGACGATGACTGGGCCGACCGCATCATCAAGGCCCGCGCGCGCGGTCCCTTCACCTCGCTCGAAGACTTCGCCCGCGACACCGCGCTGCCCAAGCGCGCGCTGCTGCTGCTGGCCGATGCCGATGCGTTTCGCTCGCTCGGGCTCGACCGCCGCGCAGCCCTCTGGGCCGTGCGCCGGTTGCCCGACGACGTGCCGCTGCCGCTGTTCGAGGCGGCCACCGCGCGCGAGCAGCCGGACGAGGGTGCCAGGCCCCTGCCGGAGATGCCGCTGCCCGAGCAGGTGGTCGCGGACTATCAGACCATCCGCCTGTCCCTGAAGGGCCACCCGATGGAGTTCCTGCGCCGGCGCTTCACCGCCGAGCGCGTGCTGGCCTGCCGCGACGTCAACCATGCCAACGACCGCCGCCGTATCCGTTGCGCCGGCGTGGTGCTGGTGCGGCAGCGGCCGGGCAGCGCCAAGGGCGTGGTGTTCATGACGCTGGAGGACGAGACCGGGATCGCCAACATCGTGGTATGGCCGAAGGTGATGGAGACCTTCCGCAAGGAGGTGATGGGCGCGCGCCTCGTGCTGGTCGAAGGCCGCATCCAGAGCAGCCCCGAGAAGGTGGTGCATCTCGTCGCCGAGCGCCTGATCGATCGCAGCGCCGATCTGGCGCTGCTCTCCGACGATCGCCTCGGCGCAGCCGTGCCCCACGGCCCGATGCCCGCCGAGCCGCTCAACGACGACCGCCGCGACCACCCAGAAAATCCCTCCCAGCGCGTCAGCCACCCCCGCAACGTCCGCATCCTGCCGCGGTCGAGGGATTTTCATTGAGGGGAATGGTGGTGACGCGGTGGGCACGACACTTTGGACGATGCTGCGCATCATCCAAAGTGCCTTTGCCCACCCTACGATTCTTTGTTAGTTGAGAGACTGGTGCCACGAATTGTAGGGTGGGCAAAGGAGCGGCGCGTCTAGCGCCGTGACGTGCCCACCGGCCGCGGGCGCGATGGGGGTGATCATGCCGAACTATCGCAGAGCATCCATCAAAGGCGGCCTGTTCTTCTTCACGGTGGTATTAGAGAATCGAAGCAGCCATCTCCTCGTGGAACAGATCGAGTGGCTGAAATCCTGCTATCGCCTCGCATGCGAGCGTCGTCCGTTTGAAACGGTCGCACTCTGTGTGCTGCCGGACCATCTCCACGCGATCTGGGCTTTGCCGGAGAATGATGCCGACTACTCGATACGCTGGAGCATGATCAAGAGCGGCTTCTCTCGTGGTCTGAAGCCTCAGACTCAATCACGAAGCCTCTTGGCAAAACGCGAGAAGGGAATCTGGCAACGGCGCTATTGGGAGCATGCCATCCGCAATCAGGCGGATCTCGAACGTCATATCGACTACGTTCATTTCAACCCCGTCAAACATGGTCATGTGTCCCGTGTCTCGGATTGGCCGCACAGCAGCTTCCATCGCTTCATCGAACGCGGCTGGCTCGCTCCCGATTGGGGAGGGGACGTCAAGGAAATGGATGGTACGTTCGGTGAGTAAAGACGGTGGGCACGGCACTCCGTGCGATGCTGCGCATCGCCCGAAGCGCCTTTGCCCACCCTACGGTTCTGTACTAGTTGAGAGATTGGTGCCACGAATTGTAGGGTGGGCAAAGGAGCGGCGCGTCAAGCGTCGTGACGTGCCCACCGGCCGCGGGCGCGATGGGGCTGATCATGCCGAACTATCGCAGAGCATCCATCAAAGGCGGCATATGGAGCGCGGCTGCGCGATTCAGAAATCCAGAAAAAATCGCCTCCCACCCCAAACTTCCACTTTCATTTTTTCCGAATTCGTGCTTTATTGCCGCCATCCCGCTCCATCGAGAAGGGGCGTTGCGCGCGATCGTCACGACACGCGGGGCGGGGATGCGATGGCTGTGTTCATGCCGCAGCGTAGCTTGGCTACGCGGACGAACGGCATGGCGCGGACGCGAAAGCGTGTGGTCCTGGCGCCCCGATGCTGGCGCCAAGCCCGCGGGTGATGATCCCGCTGGCGACGGTGGCTCACAAGCCGGACACCGGGGAGAGCGCGCCATAAGCGTGAAAACCGTCGCGCAGGGAAGGCCGGGTCGCTCCGGCTGCACCTGTGGTACCTGCCGCCTGCATTTTTTTGAGCAGGCGGGCCGCAGGCGTCAGTCGGCGCCTGGCCTTCCCTGCGCCCTCCTCACGAGAGGGTGAAACGACCGTCACGACTCGGACGCATCTGCGCCGCGAGACTACGTCTCGATGTTTGTCGCTCGGTCGCTGTTCGCGGGGATCGTCGATGCATCTTACGGCGGATCGTTTGCCAATCGCAGGGCCGTGGAAACCATGACGCGAGATTGCAATGCCTCACGGCATCGCCGACGACTTCGATCCGGAACAGGCTCCTGGGCCGTGGTGATGGAACTGGCTGGAGGAGCGTACCCGCGGAGGTTGGCTTGAATGACAGCAACATCGTCACGGCGAGCCGTCGCCGGCTTCAGCCCACTCATGGTGCATCGCAATGCAGCTGCTCTTGTCCAAAACCAACTGAATGGAAGCTGAACGGCTGTCGTTGAACTTTCAAATTTTTAAAGCAAAACAGAGGCGAGTGGGGCGATTTTTAGGTTGTTTAAAGCTCCAGTTCCGCACTATTAGCGCAACGATGAGACCGCCGAAGCCGGACTCATCCACGGATGAAGCGAGCCGACCGAGCGAGCCAATCGAGCAAGCCATGGCGTCTGACACGAACCCATATCCGCCGATGCTCAGCACCAAGCGGCTGGTGATCGGCCTTGCCGTTCTGGCGTTCGCCGGGGTAGGCGGCTACGGCTACATGCAGCTGCGTGCGTCACCGGCAAAGGACAATATCGAGCTCTCCAGCCAGTCCAAGCGCAACGGCACCACCTTCACGCCGTCGGCGGCGGAATGGGCGACGCTGACGATGGAGCCGGTCTGCGAAAAGATATTCCGCGCCGAGCACATCACAGAGGGCAAGGTTGCCGTCGACGAGGACCGCTCGACACCGGTGTTTTCTCCCTATGCCGGCCGCGTCACGAAGCTGCTGGCACGCCCGGGCGACAGCGTCAGGCAGGGCCAGCCGCTGTTCGTGATCGAGGCCGCCGATACGGTGCAGGCCCAGAACGATTTCATCGCCGCAATCACCGCGATGAACAAGGCGAAGTCCGCGCTCGATCTCGCCGACATTCAGTACAAGCGCGCCAAGGACCTGTTCGAGGGCCGGGCGATCCCGCTGAAGGATTTCCAGCAGGCGGAGGCAACCTCCGTTCAGGCGCAGAATGACATGCGCTCGTCACAAACGGCGCTGGAGGCGGCGCGCAACAAGCTGCGCATCCTCGGTTTCACCGATGCCGCGATCGCCGATTTCCAGAGCAAGGGTGTCATCGATCGCGAGATCACGATCTATTCGCCGATTGCCGGCACGGTCGTGCAGCGCAAGGTCGGTCCGGGTCAATACGTCAATTCCGGCGCGAGCGACCCGGTGTTCGTGATCGGCGATCTCTCCACGGTCTGGCTCACCGCCTTCGTCCGTGAGAGCGACGCGGCGTTGGTCAATGTCGGGGAGGAAATCCTCGTCAACGTGCTGGCGCTGCCCGGCCGGCCGCTGAAGGCCAACATCAACTACGTCGCGGCATCGATCGACCCGGCGAGCCGGCGACTGCTGGTCCGCGCCACCATCGACAACAAGGACGGCATGCTCAAGCCCGAGATGTTTGCCAATGTGACGATCTATTCGCCAGGCGAACAGCCCGCGATCGCGGTGCCCCGGCAGGCGCTGATCTACGAAGGCAATCTGGTGCGCGTCTGGGTTGCCCGTCCCGACAAGTCGATCGAGCTGCGCAAGATCAAGACCGGGCTGATCAATGGCGATCAGGTTGCGGTCGAGAGCAATCTGAATGCGGGCGAGCAGGTCGTGACCAAGGGCAGCCTGTTCATCGATCGCGCCGCCTCGGGCAGCTGAGATGCGCTCCTCCCGCCTGCCGTGCTGAAAGCTCCGACCTGAATGAACCGTCTCGTTGCCATCGCCGTTCAGCGGCGCTTCCTGATGGTCGGAATGTTCGTCGCCGTCCTGATCGGCGGCCTGATCGCGTTCCAGCAGCTCAACATCGAAGCCTATCCTGATCCAACTCCGCCGATGGTCGACATCGTGACGCAGAGCAACGGGCTCTCGGCCGAGGAGATCGAGCGCTACATCACGATCCCGATCGAGACCCAGGTCGCCGGCATCAAGAACCTGCGCACGATCAGAACGATCTCGCTGTACGGCCTGTCCGACGTCAAGCTGCAGTTCTCGTTCGACTATACTTATGACGAGGCGCTGCAGCAGGTGCTGAACCGGCTGTCGCAACTGTCGCCGCTGCCCGGCAACGTGACGCCGCAGATCTCGCCGTTGAGCGCGGTCGGCGAGATCTATCGCTACCGGCTGCGCGGTCCGCCCGGCTACAGCGTGCTCGACCTCAAGACCTTGCAGGACTGGGTGCTGCAGCGCCGCTTCCGCGCCGTGCCCGGCGTCATCGACGTCACCGGCTGGGGCGGCAAGACCAAGACCTATGAGATCCAGGTCGACTTCAACAAGCTGGTCGCCAACGGCCTGACCCTGCCGCAACTGTTGCAGGCGGTCGGAAATTCCAACATTAATGTCGGCGGCAACACCGTCGATATCGGCACGCAATCCGCCGTCGTGCGCGGTGTCGGCCTGATCCGCTCGATGGACGACCTCGCCAACACGATGGTGTCGCAGAGCGGCGGCAATCCGGTGCTGGTCAGGGACGTCGCCACCGTCACGATCGCGGAAAAGCAGCGGCTCGGCATCGCCGGCCTCAACAACAATGACGACATCGTCCAGGGCATCGTTCTGATGCGGCGCGGCGAGCAGAGTTCGCCGACGATCGCGCGGGTCGAGCAGCTGGTCGACCAGATCAACAATTCGACGATCCTGCCGCCGGGCGTGCGCATCGAACGCATCTACGACCGCAAGGACCTGATCGACACCACGACCCACACCGTGCTCCACAACATGGTGGTCGGCATCGGCCTGATCGTGCTGCTGCAGTGGATCTTCCTCGGCAATCTCAGAAGCGCGCTGATCGTCGGCGCCACCATTCCGTTCGCGCTGTTCTTTGCCGTCATCATCCTGGTGCTGCGCGGCGAATCCGCCAATCTGCTGTCGGTCGGCGCGATCGATTTCGGCCTGATTGTCGATGCCACCGTCATCATGGTCGAAGCGATCTTCCGCCGGCTGACGCAGACCACGCCATTGTCGGCGGCCGAGGAGAGCCACATCTCGCCGGAAACGATGATGGGCATGAAGAGCCACGGCATTCTGTCGGCGGCCGCCGACGTGTCGCGCTCGATCTTCTTTGCCGCCGCCATCATCATCGCCGCCTTCCTGCCGCTGTTCACCTTGAGCGGCGTCGAGGGCAACATCTTCGGGCCGATGGCGCGGACCTATGCCTACGCGCTCGCCGGCGGACTGCTCGCGACCTTCACGGTGACGCCGGCGCTGAGCGCGATCATCCTGCCGGCCCATGTCGAGGAGACCGAGACGCGCCTGATGCGTCTGCTGCACGCCATCTATGCGCCGGTGCTGCGCTGGGCGGTCGGCAACCGCAACCTGGTGATGACCGGGGCGATCGGCCTCGTGCTGCTCACCGTGGTGGTGGGCCGCCTGCTGGGCCTCGAATTCCTGCCCAAGCTGGAGGAGGGCAATCTTTGGATCCGCGCGACCTTGCCGCCGACGATCTCGCTGCAGGAAGGCAACGCCTACGTCAACGAGATGCGCAAGATGATCCGCGCGCGGCCCGAGGTCGAGGCCGTGGTGTCGCAGCACGGCCGTCCCGACGATGGCACCGATGCCGCCGGCTTCTTCAATGCCGAATTCTTCGCGCCGCTGAAGCCGGTCAAGGACTGGCCCGGCACCAAGGACAAGGATCAGCTCACTGCCGAGCTGCTGAAGCAGCTCGATGAGCGCTTCCCCGGCGTCGAGTTCAACTTCTCGCAATATCTGCAGGACAACGTCTCGGAAGCCGTGTCCGGCGTGAAGGGCGAGAACTCCATCAAGCTCTATGGCAACGACCTGCAGGCGCTGACCGACACCGCCAACAAGATCAAGCAGGTGCTGTCGACGGTGCAGGGCGTCACCGACCTCGCGGTGTTCACCTCGCTTGGCCAGCCGACGGTCCAGATCGATATCGACCGCGCCAAGGCGGCACGTTATGGGCTCGCGCCGGGCGATATCAATGCCACCATCAAGGTCGCGATCGGCGGCGACACCGCGGGCGATCTCTACGAGCCGGGAAGTGACCGGCATTTCCCGATCATCGTCCGCCTCGCGCCGGAATATCGCAAGAGCGCCGAGGCGATCGAGAATCTGCGCATCGGCGCCCAGGGGCCGAACGGCATCACGCAGATTCCGCTGAGCGAGGTCGCGACCATCAAGCTGGTGTCGGGCGCGGCCTATATCTATCGCGAGCAGCAGGAACGCTATCTGCCGATCAAGTTCTCGGTGCGCGAACGCGACCTCGGCAGCGCGATCCAGGAGGCGCAGCAGAAGGTCGCCGACCAGGTGCAGCTGCCGCCCGGCTCTCGCGTCGAATGGGTCGGCGAGTTTGGCAATCTGCAGGATGCGATCAAGCGGCTGTCGATCGTGGTGCCGATCAGCCTCGCTTTGATCGGCGTTCTCTTGTGGTTCAATTTCGGCTCGATGGCCGACACGCTGCTCGCCATGAGCGTGATCCCGATGGCGATCTTCGGCGGTGTCGTCGGCCTCGTTTTGACCGGCATCCCGTTCAGCGTGTCGGCGGCGATCGGCTTCATCGCGCTGTTCGGCATCGCCGTGATGGACGGCATCATCATCCTGTCGCAGTTCAACCAGCTGATCGACGAAGGCCTCGATCGCATCGAAGCCGTCATCCGCACCGGCGAGCTGCAACTACGGCCCGTGCTGATGACCTGCGTCGTCGCGGGCATCGGCCTGCTGCCGGCGGCGGTGTCGAGCGGGATCGGCTCGCAGGTGCAGAAGCCGCTCGCGATCGTCGTGGTCACCGGCATGATGCTGGCGCCGATGGTCATCCTGATCACGCTGCCGGTGCTGATCTCGCTGTTCTCGCGCCGGCGGCCTCGCTAGATACGCATGTGCTCGTCGATCCGCGCAGCGGAGGTCTCATCCACGACGGCGGCATCGACGATCTCGCCGCGCTTGAACACCAGGTAGCGGTCGCTGATCCCCAGCGCGAACGGCAGATGCTGCTCGACCACGATCATGGAGGTGCCGATCTCGCGCCGAGCCCGCACCAGCACCTCCGACAGCCGGTCGACGACGGAGGGCTGCAATCCTTCCGTGACCTCGTCGAGCATCAGCACGTCGGGTTTCGCCATCAGCGCCCGCGCCACGATCAGCATCTTCTGCTCGCCGCCCGACAACGTCCCGGCGCGCTGGCTCAGCCGCTTGGTCAGCACCGGAAACCAGCCGCCGACCTGCTCGAACAGGGCGTCGATGTCCTTGTCGGACAGCAGCCCGAGCCTGAGATTGTCGCGCACCGACAGGTCCTGGAACAGCGCATGCTCCTGCGGCACATAGACCAGCCCCATCTTGCGCTTCTGATGCGGCGCAACCCGCGTGACGTTCTTGCCGCCGAGCTTGACGCTGCCGCGCCACGCCGGCAGGAAGCCGATGATGGCCTTGAGCAGCGAGGTCTTGCCCATCCCGTTCTTGCCGACGATGGCCAGCGTCTCGGCCTTTGCCAGCGCAAAGCCGACATTGCTGATCACCTCCGACGAGCCGTAGCCGCTCGCCAGATCACTCACTTCCAGGGCGGCGCTCATGCGTGGGCCTCCGCCTGCGGCACATGCTGGCCGGTATATATCTCGCGCACCAGCGCGCTGTTGACGACCTCGTCGACCGAGCCGTCGAGCGCGAGCCGACCCTGGTGCAGCACGATGATGCGCGAGGAGATCTCGCGGACGAAATCGAGATCGTGCTCGACGAGGAGAATGCAGAGGCGGTCGCGCTGCGCCAGCGCGGTCAGGATGTCGGCGAAGCTCTGTCGCTCGGCGCGGGTGAGGCCAGCGGTCGGTTCGTCCAGCAGCAGCACATCCGGCTCGAGCGACAGCACCATCGCGAGCTCCAGCGCCTGCTTCAGGCCGTGGCTCAGATTGCGCGCCTCCTCGTCGAGCCGCTCACTGAGACCGGACCGCTCGACCACGGACAGCGCCGCGGCCGGCAAGGTCAGGGTTGCGGAGCGCGATGTCAGGGCCGGCGGATCGGCATGGGTGCGAGCGACGCGCAGGCATTCCGCGACCGTCAACGTCTCGAAGACCGACGCCGTCTGGAACTTGCGGCCGAGACCAAAGCGCACGACGCGATCGGGCGGCAGCCGCCCGATGTCGTGGCCGGCGATGGCGACATCGCCAGCCGAGCGCTCGCGGCCGTCGGACAGGCAGCGGATCAAGGTGGTCTTGCCGGCGCCATTGGGACCTACGAGGCTGAGCAACTCGCCGCGATGGGCGGTGAACTGCACGCCGTCGAGAACCGAGAGGCTGCCGTAATGCTTGCCAAGCGACCGCACCTCGATGGCGACGGCATCCGGATGGCTGACCGCCGTGGCGGCGGGCGCCGGGCGCAGCATCGTGCCGGCGCCTTGCCCAGAGCCGCCGCGCTTGATCAGGCGCATCGCCGCGCCGAGCAGACCATCGGGGAAAACGAGGATGACGATGATCAGCGCCAGCCCCACGATCAATTCCCAGACGTAAGGCAGGCTGTTGGCCAGATAGGCGCTCGCCACCTCGATGCACAGCGCGCCGATCACGGGACCAATCACCGTGCCGCGGCCGCCGAGCGCAACCATGATGACGAGGTTGGTACCGAAGGTGAAGCTGGCGTTCTCAGGCGCAGCGACGGCACCAAAGCCCGCATAGAAGAAACCCGCGAGCGCGGACACGATCGCGGACAGCACGAGCACGATGATGCGCAGCCGAGACGTGTCGATGCCGAGATAGGTGCAGCGCGCATCATTGTCGCGCAGCGCCGCGAGCAGGCGCCCGGTGTCGCTGCGCATCAGGACGAGCGCGAGGACCGTGGTTGCCAGCAGCCCGAGACCGGCGAGGCGGAGCCAGGTCTCGATCTCCAGATCGAAGCTCTCGAAGCCGACGAGGCCGCTGGACGAGCCCGTGAAGGTGCCGCCGGAATAGAGAATCTGCACCAGCACGATGGGAACGACCAGCGAGATCACCGAGGCGTAGAGCGGTGTCGAGCCCGGATAGAACGACAGCCAGCCGGTGAAGGCGGCAATCGCGGCAGCGACCGCGACCGCGGCGGCAATCGCCGCGCAGACCTGCCAGGTGCCGAAGCCATATTCGGTGAACATGATCGCGAGCGCATAGGCGCCGATGCCGAAGAAGGCGGACTGGCCGAAAGTCAGCGTGCCGCAATAGCCCCACATGATGTCGACCGTGATGGCGGCGATGGCCACGAAGCAGGCGCGCACCAGGATGTTCACGAGATAGGTGTCGAGCAGGAGAGGGGCCGCGACGATCACGACGGCAGCGATCACCACCAGGAGCATCGGGATGATCAGGCGCGGCATCGAACGGCTGGCGAGCGGCGTGTCGTGTGAGACGAGAGGGCGCACCTCAGGCACGGGCAAAACCCTCCGGCCGAATCCGCAGCACGATGGCGGCGCAGATCGCAATGGTCAGCCCGCCAAGGATCGGATTGACGAAGGTGGAGACCAGCACCTGCAGCGTGCCGAGCACGAGACAAGAGCCGGCAAGTGCCGGAAGCGAGCCGCCTGAGACCATGACCAGCATGAACGCGCCGATCAGCCAGGGCACGCCCATGTTGGGATCGACGCTCGACAGCGGCGTGATCAGGGAGCCGGAGAGCGCCGCAAGTCCGCTGCCGAGCGCGAAGGTGATGAGCCGCACGCGCGAGGAATCGACACCGAGCCCTTGCGCCAGCGTCTCATTCATGATGACGGCCTTGGTCGACAGGCCGAGCCGTGTGCCGTTGAGCAGCGCAGTGAACAGCAAAGCAACGATCACAGCGGCCACGATCATCACCAGCCGATAGGCGGAGTAGTCGGCACCGAGCAGATGCACCGTGCCCGAGATCGGTGCCTGGACGAACTGGACCTCGCGGCCGAACATCAAAGTGATGAGCTGGCCGAGCACGATGCCAAGTCCCCAGGTGGCGAGGATCGCGTCGAGCGGGCGCTTGTAAAGGCGGCGAACAATCACGACTTCGGTGATGCCGCCGCAGACCGCGCCCGCGACGAAGGCGAGCGGCAGGATCAGGAACCACGGCAGATGCAGCTGGGCGCCGACCAATGCGGCATAGGCGCCCACGGTGAGAAAGGCAGCGTGGGCGAAGTTGATGATCTTCATGACGCCGAACACGATCAGCAGGCCGGCGGCGATGATGAAGAGCATGGCGGCCGTCGTGACGGCATCGAGGGCGACGGTCAGCATGGTCATTCCCGGTCGAGAGGGACGAGGCGGAGACGCTCCGCCTCGCCGGGATCATAGACGATCAGGACTTGCCCGGGCACTGCGCGCCCGGATCGACGTTCTTGAAGCTCTGGATCACCTTCACGCTGCCGTCGGCCTGGACTTGGCCGAGATACATGGTGAGCGGCGCATGGCGCTGCTTGTCCATCTTGATGGTGCCGCGCGGGCCCTCGACCGAGACCTCGGCGAGCGCCTTCAGCACCTTGTCCTGGTCGGTGCTGCCGGCCTTTTCAACGGCGGCCTTGTAGGCGTAGACCGCTTCATACTGCGGAACGGAGAGATCGTTCGGAGTCTTCAGCTCGGCGCCGAACTTCTTGGTCATCGACGCCAGGAAGGTCTTGTTGGCCGGCGTGTCGATGCTGGTCACGTAGGACGCGGACAGGTAGATGCCGGCGGCGTCAGCGCCCATGCCCTTGGCCGTGCCCTCGTCGACGGCGAGATTGCCGTAAGGCAGGTTGACGCCGGCCGCGCGCATCTGCTTGGTCAGGGTCACGTTCGGTGCACCGCCCGCGGTCGAGGTGATCAGGGCGTCGGCCCCGGAGGCCTTGAGCTTGGAGATAATCGAGGTCCAGTCGGAGCCGTCCATCGGCAGATACTCTTCGCCGACGACCTTGCCGCCGGTCTTCTCGATATAGGCCTTGGTGAAGCCGAGCATGCCGCGGCCGAAGGCGTAGTCCGAGCCGATCAGGAAGTAGCTCTTGGCCTTCTTCTCCTTGTTGAAATAGTCGACAATCGGCGGCACCTGCTGGTCCGGCACCCAAGCGTTGACGTAAAGGTAGGGGCTGCAGGACTTGCCCTCGTAGAACGAGGTGTAGATGTAGGGCGTCTTGCCGCGGGCGACGATCGGCAGCCCGGCGTTGCGCGCCGCGCTGGTTTCCATCGAGATCAGGACGTTGACCTTCTTCTGGAAGACCAGGGCGTCGAATGCCTTCTGCGCGCCGGCCGCGCCCGAGGCGTCGTCGGCGACCTCGAGCTCGAGCTTGCGGCCGAGCACGCCGCCCTTGGCATTGATCTCCTCGACCGCGAGCTCGGCAGACTGCACCACCGACGGCGCGACGACGGAGTTGGCGCCGGACAGGCCGACGGGGACGCCGATCTTGATCGGATCAGCGGCCAAAGCAGGCGAGAGCGCTGTCCCCGCCAAAAGAGCGAGCGCCAGCGAGGTCGTCAGTAAACGCGATGTCATCGATTGTCCTCCGTGAATAGTCGAAAAGAAAAAGGGGTGAATTGGTCAGTACCAGCCGCGCTTGACGTCGCTGCCGAGCATCTCGTCGTAGACGTCGGAGCGGCGGTCGCGCAGGACCTGGTTGAAGGCGTTCCAGTTGCGGGCGCGGCGGGCCTCGCCGAGCGCCACGTCGGCGATCACGATCTCTTCCTTGTCGCGGCTCGCAGGTCCGGCAACCGGCCAGCCTGTGTAGCTGACGATCAGGCTCTGGCCTTCGAACGGCTGGCCGCGCTCGATGCCGACGCGGTCGGCGCAGGCGATGAAGATCGAATTGGAGTGCGCTGCCGCCATCGCCAGGATGTTGGCCATCGCCTCGCGGCCCTCGGCCTGGCCGGGGATCGGCACCCAGTTGGTCGGCACGCAGACGATGTCGGCGCCCTGCAGCGCGTTGAGGCGGTAGCTCTCCGGGAACCAGCCGTCGTAACAGATCGCCATGCCGATGCGGCCGATCTCGGTATGGTAGACCGGGAAGCCGAGATTGCCGGGTTCGAAATACAGGTTCTCCTCGTTCCACAGGTGCACCTTGCGGAACGTGCCGATGTAGCCCTTCGGCCCGATCAGCACCGCGCTGTTGTACAGCTTAGTTCCGTCGCGCTCGCAGATGCCGGCGACCAGGTGCAGGCCGTGCTTTGCTGCGATCTCGCTCCAGGCGGTCACGGCGGGGCCGCCGGGGATGACCTCGGAGGCGGCGAAGGCCTCCTCGCGCGACTTGAACACGTAGCCGGAGGAGGCGAGCTCGGGGAGCACCACGAGCTTGGCGCCCATTGCTACCGCTTGTTTGATCAGGTCAAGGCTATGGGCGAGGTTGGTGGCCAACTCGCCGACCATCGGCTGCATCTGGATGCAGGCGATCCGCATTTTGCTGTCGTCATCCGTCGTCAAGGCACGAGTCTCCGTTCGCCCGCGGGAGCCGCGTGCGCCAAACAAAAAGCCCCCGACTGCGCCTTGCGGCGCAATGCGAGGGCTACATAGCCTGATGTGAAATGGCCGACCGGCCATTGGCGGACATCCGATGTCCGCGCCTGCCTCAAGTAACTCTCATGCGCGAAACGAAGTCAACGCCATCGCTTGCAAAAATTTGAGGCCTCCGCTGCCCAAGGCATGGGCGCGACAAGGCGCGCTCAGCGCGCGGCTGGCGCATCGAGCACGCCCAATCCACCCAGTGTCTCCTGCGCATTGATGATCGAGATCGCGATGTCGGCCATCGCGACGCGCTTCTGTGTGGCCTGCGCGCGGATCAGCTCATAGGCCTCGAATTCGCCGACCTGCTTCAGCCCCATCAGGATCTTCACCGCCTTGTCGACGTCGCGCCGCGCCTTCAAGGTCTCCTCGAGCTTCTGCACCTTGCCCTCGAGCCGCCGCGTATAGCCGCGCAGCGAGCGCGCCAGCACCAGCGACGACAAAATGCCGAACGAGCGGATCGGCTTGTTGACGACGCCATGCGCGTTGCTGTCGAGCAGGCGCTTCAGGATCGTCGGATTCTCGTAGTCGACGATGGCGATGAAGGTGAGGGGATGATCGCTGGTTCCTTCCGGAAAGATCATCTCCTCCGAGGTCTCGATCAACTGGAACACGGTGTCGATGTCGTGCGGGATCGCCGCCGGCGGCGGCCAGACGCCGCGGACGTTGCAGCCGATCCGCTTGAGCTGGTCGATCAGCGCATCGCCCTCGGCATCGCGCGGATGGATCACCAGCACGCGGGCGCCGCGCAGCTCCTCGATGAGGCGGCGGACGCCGGGCTTCATGCGGTCATCCGGCCTCATGCTGACAGCGCCTCTTCGCTCAGCCAGCGGCCGCCGATCGGCGACACCGAAAGATAGGGATCGGGCTTGATCGGGCTCTTGCTCTCCCAGACGATGTCGAACTGACCATCGGCGCGCACCCGCCCGATCCGCGGCGTGGTCCAGACGTGGTTGTTGTCGGGGTCGATGCGGATCGGCCCCTCCGGCGCTTCGAGGCTGAGGCCGAGCGCGGCTTCGACCAGCTTCTGCGTATCGAGGCTGCCGGCCTGCTCCAGCGCGCGCGCGAACAGCTTGATCTGCGCATAGGCCGATGCGCTCCACATGCTGACGGGAGTCTCGGTCCCAAAAGACGCGGCAAAGGCTGCCTTGAAGCGGTCGTTGCTGTCGCGCGCCAGCGTGCCGAAATAGCTCGCCGAGGTTAGGTGCCCGGCGCAGTACTCGGCGCCGATGGCGCGGACCTCGCCTTCGGCCATGGTGAGGCTCGCGATCGGCAGCCGCTTCGGATCAAAGCCGGCCTTCGCATACATGCGATAGAAGCGCTGCGCGGTCCGGCCGACGATGGTCGAGAACACGACGTCGGGCGCGGTGTCCCTGATGGCGTCGAGGCCGCGCGTAAGTTCGGCGTCAGTCGCCTCCATCGTCACATATTGCTCGCCGACGACGCGGCCTGCATAGGACTCGACGAGGTCGCGCATGATGCGGTTGGATTCGCGCGGATAGATGTAGTCGGAGCCGATCAGATAGACGCGCGGGCCGTGCTTGCGGACGATGTATTCAGCCAGCTGGAACGCGTTCTGGTTCGGCGCCGGTCCGGTGTAGATCACGTTCGGCGAATATTCAAAACCCTCGTAGAGCGAGGGATACCAGAGCAGGCCGTTGCGGCGCTCGATCGCCGGCAGCACCGCCTTGCGCTCGGCCGAGGTCGAGCAGCCGAAGATCACGGAGGCGCCGTCCTCGGTCAGCAGCCGATCGGCGAGCTTGCGGAAGGTTTCGGGGTCAGAGCCCGGATCATAGGCCACGACCTCGATCTCGCGGCCGAGCACGCCGCCGGCTTCGTTGATCTCCTGGATCGCCAGCGCCGTGCCAAAGAAATGCTCGGACTCGGTGATCGCCATCAATCCGCTGCGCGAGAACAGCACGCCGACGCGCCAGACATCCTTGTCGGATGATTTTGCGGTCGGTCTGGTCGTCATCATCATGCCTCCAGGTCAACGGGCCGGTCGCGCCGGCGCGGAAAGCGCGGACTATTGCGGCTTGCCGTGCGCTTGGCAACGGGGCGGGGACCACAGGTAGGGTTCCGTGTCAGGACGCGCCACAGCCTCGCCGCGACGCGCCTGCGTCCGGATCATGCATCAGGCGGGCCCTCGACGATGATGAGGGCGCAGGGAATGCCGGGCGCTGGCCGCACCCATGGCCCGCCTGCAGAAAAAAAGCAGGCGGCAGTCACCACAGGTCAGCCGAACGTTCCGGCATTCCCTGCGCGGCAGTTTTAACGCTTATACGCGATCTCCTCGGTGCACCGGCTTGTTGGCCACCGTTCGCGACAATGCGCTTAACGCGCCTTGCGCTGGACACCAGCTTCGGGGTGTCAGGACCACGCGACTTCACGTCCGCCAGCGCATCATTCGTCCGCACCGAAAGGCGCGCTGATGCCCTCGCGTCCACCGCATTGCCGGCCCAACGTGTCGTGACGACGCGTACGCCCCTCATCCGGACCGGAACGCGGGCACCATACGCCTGATTTGCTGATTTTCGGAAGTGATTTATTTTTCGCGCGGGCTCTTGAAACCGGCTTTGTCGTTGATCGCGTACCCGAAATCGGCGTTTTGGCGCAGTGCCTCGCCACTTGCTCCGCCGTCATTCCGGGGCGGCCCGCTGCAGCGGCCGAGCCCGGAATCCATAACCACGAGCGGTCGTCGCTGAGCGCAGTATCGCCACCTGCAGCGTGCGCCACACAAATGGCGGTGGCTATGGATTCCGGGCTCGCACTGGCGCGCGCCAGGGAATGACGATGGGGACAGAGGGGCTTCGATGAGGCGGCGGGCGTTGGTTGCCGCTCGCGATGTCAAAAGGGAGCCCAGTCTGCGTGTTAGCGCAGGGCTTCGCCACATCCTCAGGCGTCATTCCGGGGTAGCCGCGACAGCGGCTGGGCCCGGAATCCATATTCACGAATGGCTGTGATCGCGGAAGCCGGGGCTACGCTGATCTCGCATCATCTCGAACAGCGGTGGTTATGGATTCCGGGCTCGCGCTGACGCGCGCCAGGGAATGACGATGTGGGGGCAGGGGGCGTCCATGACGTCCGCCCGCATCGGCAATATCGCGCCGTGTTAGAGTCCAAAAGCCGCATTCGTACGTTGACCATCCTCGGTCGAGGCGGCAAACGGTTTGCCGTCGATGAAGGACCGGGTCCACGTCCCGATCGGTCCAATAGGAACTCGATATGCGTAGCCTCGAAGACCGAGCCCTGCTTCTCTTGCTCGTCGTGATCTCGCTGATGTTCGGCTGGATCCTGCTGCCGTTCTACGGTGCGGTTCTATGGGGCGTCATCGGCGTCATCGTCTTCGTTCCGCTTCACCGCTGGTTGTCGCGAGCGATGCACGGCCGACATGGTCTCGCGGCGGCCGTCGTGGTGCTGATCTTCATCATGATCGTCGTGCTGCCGCTGTCGCTGATCGCGGCGTCGCTGGCGCAGGAGGCATCCGGAGTCTACAAACAGATGCAGTCCGGTGAGCTCGACATCGGACAGTATTTTCAGAAGATGCTGGCCGCGCTTCCGGGATGGATGGTCGATCTGCTCAACCGCTTCGGGCTCGGCAGCCTCGCAGGAATGAAGGACAAGCTGTCAGCCGGCCTGCTGAAAGGCAGCGAGGTCATCGCGAGCCAGGCCCTCACCATCGGGCAGGGGACGTTCGAGGTCTTCGTCAATCTGTTCATCATGATCTATCTGCTGTTCTTCCTGCTGCGTGACGAAGGGACGTTGTCGAGGCGCATCCTGGACGCCATTCCGTTGCGTCCTGAGCCGCGCGATGCCCTGCTGCGCAAGTTCACGATCGTCATCCGCGCGACGGTGAAGGGCAGTCTGCTCGTCGCGCTCGCGCAAGGCGCGCTGGGTGGGCTGATGTTCTGGTTCCTCGGCATCAACGCCCCCCTGCTGTGGGCTGTCGTGATGGCCTTCCTGTCCTTGCTTCCCGCAGTCGGAGCCGGCCTCGTCTGGTTTCCGGTCGCGCTCTATCTTCTGGCCACCGGATCGATCTGGCAGGGCGTCGTCCTGATCGCCTATGGCGCGCTCGTCATCGGTCTGGTCGACAATGTCCTGCGTCCGATCCTGGTCGGACAGGACACCAAGATGCCCGACTACGTGGTGCTGATTTCGACGCTGGGCGGGATCGAGGCGTTCGGTCTCAATGGTTTCGTGATCGGGCCCGTGATCGCAGCGATGTTCATTGCGACCTGGGACATCTTCTCCGCCGCGCGACGCGATGGTGCTTTCGCGCCGGTCACGACGCGGGGACCGGGATGACGCGGACGTGATGCGCAGCGTTCGAGGGGGATGGCCCGGCGCCAAGGGCGGTTGCGCGTCATGAGCCCGGCGAGTGACTCGCATTCGCGGTTCCGTCATTGCGGCGAAGGCCCCGTAATGATGCGGAGCGGGAAGATCGCCTTCTCGTCTCGACCGAGCCTCAATTCGTGGGCGGTATTAACGGATCGTAACCCGTCCTCTCCTAGCAATGAGGCGTTCGGCAGGTTAAGTTCCAATGATCCGCCTTGCGCGTCCCTTTTATCTTTCTCCCGACGGGCGTATGCGTCGCAGACTTTCTCTTCCAGACCGGTTCGTCGGCAGGCGCACGATGAACCATTTGGCTTCAACCACGGTTAGACCAGCGAACGCTCATGGTTTCGAGCGCCTGCAGCGCTCCGCGGGCGTCCATTTGGGTGCGGCCGCGACATGCGCGATCGCCAAGAACACAAGGTGGAGACGACATTGCAATTCGATCAGCCAGTCGCGATGGCGATTGTGCCCCCCAAGGACCGCGCCACGCTGCGCACCGGCGACGACGAGGGCCGCGTGGCCGACGCACGGTACTGGATGCAGATTCTCAGCAACTATCGCACGCCGAGCCGCCTGCGCAGCATCACCGAGCTGGTGATCACGGCCGTGCCGCTGGTGGCGCTGTGGACCGCCGCCTGGTTCGCGTTCTCGATCGGCCATGCCTGGGCGTCACTGCTCATCGCGATTCCCGCCGGCGGCTTTCTGGTGCGTCTGTTCATGATCCAGCATGATTGTGGCCATGGCACCTTCTTCGCCGGGCGACAGGCGAACGACTGGGTCGGCCGCGTCCTGGGCGTGCTGACCCTGACGCCGTACGACTGGTGGCGGCGCGCGCATGCGATCCACCACGCCACCAGCGGTAACCTCGACCGGCGCGGCATCGGCGACATCGATACGTTAACCGTGCGGGAATACCAGGAGCGGTCGGCCTTCGCGCGGCTGCGCTACCGGCTGTACCGCCACCCCCTCGTCATGTTCGTGGCCGGGCCCGCTTATCTGTTCTTCCTGCAGCACCGGCTGCCATGCGGCTTCATGCGCGCCGGCTGGCTGCCCTGGGTCAGCACGATGGCGACCAATCTCGGCATTGCCCTGGTCGTCGCCGGGCTGATGTGGCTGATCGGCATCCAGGCGTTCCTGGTCGTGCATCTGCCGATCATGCTGCTCGCCGCCATGGCCGGGGTGTGGTTGTTCTATGTTCAGCATCAGTTCGAGCACACCGTCTGGGAGCGCGACGAGCGCTGGACGATGCAGCATGCCGCGCTCTACGGCAGCTCCCATTACGACCTGCCGGGATGGCTGCACTGGTTGACCGCCAATATCGGCATCCACCACGTCCACCATCTGTCGAGCCGGATTCCCTACTACCGGCTGCCGGTCGTGCTGCGCGATCATCCCGAGCTGCGCGAGATGGGCCGCATCACGCTCCCCGAGAGCCTGCGTTGCGTCCGGCTGGTGCTGTGGGACGAGCAGCAGCGCCGCCTGGTGTCGTTCCGCGAGGCCGGGGCGAGCAGGCGCTGAAGCTTTGGGGATTTGTAGGGTGGGCAAAGCGACGCCGTAGGCGGCGCGTGCCCACCAACGGCGCCGGTGAGTGAGGACGGTGGGCACGGCGCGCGATACAGCTGTGCAAGCCGAGACGGCGGTGGAGCGCGCCTTTGCCCACCCTACGTTCCTCGGCAGCCATACGGCGAGTTGCGTTGCGCTCACCCGCTATGAAGCTGATGCGATGACGTAGCCCGGGCGAGCGAAGCGACTCCGGGGTCTCCGGCGCAGCTCGCGTGAACCTGCATGTCGCTGCGCTCATGCGGGCCACGGATTTTCAGAGCGTAGGGCGGATTAGCGCAGCGTAATCCGCCAGCGGGTGCCGCGCGGCGAGAGTGTGGCGGGTTACGCTGCGCTAACCCGCCCTACGGATTTTCAAAACCCGTACAGCCGCGCCGGATTGTCGACCAGGATCTTCTTGCGGATCGCGGCGTCTGGCGCCCACACCGGCAGCTGGTTCATCAGGCGGCCGTCGTCGATCGCGTAGAACGGCCGGACGTCGCTGACCTTGAGCTCGGGATGCGGTGACGAATCCGGGTGCGGCCAGTCGGTGCCCCAGACGATGCGGTCGGGGTTGGCGTCGATCAGCGCCTTCGCAAACGGGATCACGTCGGCGTAGTCGGGACCACGCGTCGAGGAGCGGTAGGCCCCGGAGATCTTCACATAGGCCTTGCCGCTGCGCACGAGCTCGACGAGGTCGGCAAAGCCCGGCTGCTCGAGGCCGAGCTCAGCCTGTGCGCCGCCGAAATGATCGAATACGGCCGTGACGGGCGACTGCATCACGAGGTCCTTGATCGCCGCGATCATGGCCGGCGTGGTGTAGAGCTGGACGTGCCAGCCACGCGCCTTCATGCGGTCGACGGCGGCCTGGAAGCGGGCGCGACCGACCTTGGGATCATTGACGCCGCCGGTCGCGAGATTGAGACGGATGCCGCGAAAACCCTCGGCGTTCATGGCGTCCAGCTGCGCCTCGGTGGTCTTGTCGTCGATGACGGCGACGCCGCGCGCGTCATTGCCGCGCGCCTTCATGCCGAACAGGGTCGATGCATTGTCGGTGCCATAGATGCTCGGCGTCACGATCACGACGCGCTTGATGTGCAGCGCCTTGTGCAGCGCGGCCATCTCTTCCGGCGAGGCCGGCTCCGGCGTGTAGACGCGGCTCGCGGCGAACGGGAATTTCTCCGGATCACCGTGGATGTGGGTGTGGCAGTCGCAGGCGTCGGCCGGCACGTCGAAGTCGACGGGCGTGGCGGGCTGCGACGGCTTGGCGCGGGCTGTCGTGGTCATCGTCACTCCGGCGGCGAGCGAGGCCAGCAGCAGGCTGCGGCGGTTGAGCATGGTGATCCTCCCCGGATGTCGGCGCGTGCGTTGAGCGTGACGCGCCTGTTGTCCAGGGATCAGCGTGAACCGGCGCGGAGCAGGGGGCAAGAGCGAACAGCGCCGCAAAAAACTCGGTGTCATCCCCGCGAACGCGGGATCCATAACCACAGGAGGCCTTGTGGTGGCAGACGCGTGGCTCCGATCTCGTGTCACCACATCGTCCTAGGAGTATGGGTCCCGGGTCGGCGCCTGCACGGCGCTGGCGCGCCGTTCCGGCTTGCCCGGGACGACAGCGGAGGGCGAGGGGCTGCCTTTCATCTCACTGCAAACGACAACAAGATCGTCATCTGCGCGGCGCGCCCCACAATCGCCCATGGTGACGATCGCTACTGCCCCGCAGGCGTGCGCAGGCCGTGCCAGGCGTCGCGGACCTGGTGGTAGTGGACCTCGGGCAGATAGTCCGGCGTGTTCAGATTGAGGTTCTTGACGTCGAGCCGGCCGACCGCGCTGAGCAGCGTGTAGGAGGCAATGACGCGGTCGCGCTGGGCGCCGATCAGCCGCGCCTTGGCCTGGATCAGGTCTGACTGCGAGTTCAGCACGTCGACCGTGGTGCGCTGGCCGCCCTGCGCCTCGCGCGAGACGCCCTGCAGCGCGACGGTAGCGGCCTTCACCTCGGCCTCGGAGGCGCTCACCGCGACCTTGGCGCCTTCATTGGCGACCCAGGCGCTGATGACGGCGGTGCGCGTCTGGTTGCGAATCTGATCGAGCACGAGGCGGCTCTGCGCCGCGAGCTCCTTGGACTGGCGGGTCTGCGACGCCGCCGTGCCGCCGTCATAGATCGGCGCGGTGACGCTGCCGACGATCGAAGCCTGGTCGGTGCCGAAGGTGCCGAGCGTCTGGTCCGAATCGCGGCTGCGGCTGACATTGCCCTGCAAGGTCACGCTCGGCAGCAATGCGCCCTCGGCGATGTGAATCGAGGTCGAGGCGGCGTCGACGTCGAAGCTCGCGGCGGCGACGGCCGGGTTCTCCTTGTTGGCGAGCGCGATGGCGTCCTCGCGCGAGCGCGGCAGCAGGCGGTCGATCGGATCGGCGGCGCGGAGTTGGCCCGGCGTCATGCCGATGACCTGCGCATAGGTCGCCTGGCTGATGGCGAGATTGACCTCGGCGGCGTTGAGATCGGAGAGACCGCGTGACAGCCGTGCTTCCGCCTGCGCCGAATCGGTCGGGGTGACGTCGCCGGCGTTGAGGCGGCGCTGCGTGACGGACAGCGTCTCGCGCAGGAAGGCGACGTTGGAGCGCTGCGCCTCGACCAGCGACTGGTTGGCGAGCACGTTGGTGTAGGCGGTGACGGCGTCGAGCAGGATGCCCTGGCCGACATTGCGCAGCGCCTCGCGGCCGGACTGCACCTGCAGCTCGGCCATGCGCACGCCGTTGGCGGTACGAAAGCCGTTGAACAGCGTCTGCGTGACCGTCACGCCGATGGTCCAGGGCTTCAGGGTCGCGGTCTGGATGGTGTTGCCGGGGAGCAGATTGCGCACCGCCTGCAGGCCGGCGCCGAGGCTCGCGATCAGCTGCGGACGATAGCCGGCGAGCGCCTGCGGCACATTCTCGTCGGTGGCGCGCTGGCGCGCGCGCTCGGCGTTGAGGGCGGGGTTGGTCTGATAGGCCTTTGTCAGCGCAGCCGCGAGATCCTCGGCACGGACCGGCGAGCATACGGCGACAAGGCCGGCGGCGACGGCCAAGCCAAGGCCAGCCCGCCATGCACGTCCCTTGCCGACGCCAAATTCTTTGGCTCGACTCACCATCCGACTCCGCCGCGTCCCACTGTCTTAACCGGTTGTTTACCTGTTTAAGCCGGAGGGCAGCCACACACAAACCGCGGATGTGGAATTCGGCAGGCTTTTCCATGGTTTGTTGTGGCGGTCGCGCCACAGGCCAATGGTCGCAGCGCTGTGACATGGCCGCGCGGTAGGCGGGTGGGTGAGTCGGCGGACAAGGCGTCACCGCCTGCGTGGGCCGCGAATCATCTCGGTGATGTGCGAGCTATCAACGGCTTGCGCGGTGCACCTCGCCCCGCTTGCGGGGCCGCGACGAGCTTCGCTCGCGCTGAGAGGTCGGATTGCGTCGAAGATGCAATCCGGGTGAGGGGGTACAGGTCTCACTCAGCCCGCTCCTCGCGCGGCTGTCACTCCACTCGCACTTCCCGTGCGGCTGCCCCTCACCCCAGCCCTCTCAGCGCGAGCGAAGCTCGTCGCGGCCCCGTAAGAACGGGGAGAGGGAGCGCACCGTTCGTGTGGAGGCGGCTCGAACTCACTTTCTAGAATATGAACTCAGACTCTCTGAGCCGCTGATCAGCGGTTCTTGTTCACCGGCTTGCGCTTCTCGATGAAGGCGGCCATGCCTTCGGCGCGGTCTTCGAGGGCGAACGTCGCGTGGAAGAGGTTGCGCTCGACGTTCATGCCCTCGGACAGCGGGGTCTCGAAGGCGCGGTTGACGGCCTCCTTGGCCATCGCGGCCGCCGGGCGCGACATCGATGCGATCTTCTCGGCGGCGGCCATCACCTCGTCCATCAGCTTGTCGGCCGGCACGATGCGGCTGACGAGGCCGGCGCGCTCGGCTTCCGCGGCGTCCATCATGCGGCCGGTGAGGCAGAGATCCATCGCCTTGGCCTTGCCGATCGCGCGCGTCAGGCGCTGCGTGCCGCCGATGCCGGGAATGGTGCCGAGCGTGATCTCGGGCTGGCCGAACTTGGCGGTGTCGGAGCAGATGATGAAATCGCACATCATCGCGAGCTCGCAGCCGCCGCCCAGTGCATAGCCGGATACGGCGGCGATGGTCGGCTTGCGGCAGCGCGCGACACGGTCGCCGCCGATCGCGGTGAAGTCGCTGGAGAACATGTCGATGAAGCTCTTCGGCTGCATCTCCTTGATGTCGGCGCCGGCCGCAAAGGCCTTCTCGCTGCCTGTGATCACGATGCAGCCGATGGCGTCGTCGGCCTCGAGATCGTCGACGGCGGCGGCGATCTCGCGGAAGACGCCGAACGACAGCGCGTTGAGCATCTTCGGCCGGTTCAAGGTGATGACGCCGACCGCGCCTTTGCCCTCGACGATGATGTGCTCGTAGACGCTCATGATCCCAACCCCGCAAAATCAAACAGCGGGCAATCTGCCCGCTGAACGGTTGCGCATCAAGTAGGGGTGGGACGGCCGTGCATCAGATCATGAACATCCGCGCGGCCGAGCCCAGCGTGAGCAGCGTGCCGCAGGCGATGAAGATCTTGCCGATGATCGAGGCCTTGTCCCAGCCGGAGCTGTCGTCATTGCTGACGGTGACGAGGTTCACGGTGGCGGACTCGGTCTGGGCCGATTCGCCCTCGGTCGTTTGAGACGCTGGTGCCGCCTGCGCCTCGGCCGCCATTGGCGCCGGAAACACGTCCTGTTTGGCTGCAGGCGCGCTCTCGGATCCGACCGGCAGGAACGGACTGTAGGTCTGCGATTCGGCCGCGGATGCCAATCCAGTGCCTGCAAGGCTCAGGACGCACGCGGCGGCGATGATCAGTGCTGAACGTCCACTGGCTTGGATCGTCATGTTCGGCCTTCTCCCCATCCTGCCAGCCCAGGACGGAGTTGGACCCCGACAGATGTCGAGAACGGGGCAGAAAATGGGTATCTTCCTGCCGCTCACGGCAAAAGGGAGGCGACGCCGAACCGGTCGGCGGCCTTGGCGGCACAGCTCACAAGTCCGATCCTGCAACCGCCGATTCGGTGCTATGAGCGGTTCCCAGATTTGCTTGCGGGCGTGCTCTCCGTGTGGCGCAACTCGGTTAGTTCCGAGGCCACGCAAGTGATCACGAATTTGTGATAATGCCCTGGGAATGTAACAATCCCAGGGGCCCGGCGAACCAGTGGGGGTGGGAGCGTAGGTGCGCGAGCGTGACGACGAGTGGACGGGCTGGATGCGCCAGGCCGTCGCCGGGGACGACGAGGTCTATCATCGTCTGTTGAAGGCGATCACGCCCGTGCTGCGCGCAGCATCACGGCGGGGACTCGCGCGCGCGGGTCAGCCGCCGGATCAGGCCGAGGATATCGTGCAGGAAATTCTATTGGCGGTTCACCTCAAGCGGCACACCTGGGACGTCAACGCGCCGTTCGCGCCCTGGCTGTTCGCGATCGCGCGCAACAAGCTGATCGACATGCTGCGCCGGCGCGGAAGGCGGGTGTTCGTCGACATCGACGATTTCGCCGAGACGCTGGCCGACGAGCCGCCGGCGCCGAGCGTCCCGGCCAGCGAAGTGGAGGCGCAGCTGAAGACCTTGCCGCAGCGCCAGCGCGACGTGCTGCAGGCGATCGCGGTGGAGGCGGCTTCGATCAAGCAGACGGCGCAGAAGTTTTCGATGAGCGAGGGCGCGGTGCGGGTGGCGCTGCACCGGGCGCTCGCGAGCCTCACGGCCAAGCTACGGGATAATTGATCATGGACACCGATCAGCTCATCCGCACCCTCGCCGCCGACAATGCGCAACGTGTGCAGCCGGTCGGCATCATCATGGCGCTGGCGCTGATGGCGGCGACGCCGGTGTCGACCGCGATGCTGCTGATCGGCCTCGGCATCCGGCCGGACATCTGGCTTGCGGTGCGCAATCCGTTCTTCGACCTGAAATTCGTCGTCACCACGGCGCTGGCGATCCCCGCGCTGGTCATCAGCCTGCATCTGGCGCGGCCCGAAGCCTCGCTGCAGGGCTGGAGCTGGCTGCTGATCGCGCCGATCGTCGTCCTGATCGGCGGCATCGCGGCGGAGATGATGCTGCCGCAGCGGGCGCCGATGATGGCGCGGATGGTCGGGCACAATTCGATGCTGTGCGTGAGCGCGATCCCGGTGCTGTCGCTGCCGCTGCTGGCGGCGGCGCTGTTCGGCCTGCGTCATGGTGCGCCGTCGCGCCCGGCGGTCGCGGGCGCCATTGCGGGGCTGGTGTCGGCGGGCATTGCGGCCACGCTCTATGCCGCGCATTGCAACGATGATTCGCCGCTGTTCGTCGCCACCTGGTACAGCACTGCCGCGCTGATCGTGGCCGGCCTCGGGGCTGCGATCGGGCCACGGGTGCTGCGCTACTGAGATTGCGGCGGATCGGTCAGGCCTGTGCGGGCGCCGCGGTGTCCTGCACGCGGTGGAAGCGCAGCACCTGCTGCGCCGTGGAGCGCCGCAGCCGCTCATAGGTCGCCCTGCAGGCGCCGAGGTCGGTCGCGGCTGCGCCGGCCAGCTCATCGCGCATCAGGATGATCGATTCGACCACCGGCCAGGACAGGCTGGCGACCTTGGCGAGGATCATGACGCCCTCGGCGCGGCTTTCGATCATGATGCTCTCGGCGACCGCGACCGGCACGTTGGCCATGGCCGCGACCGCCGCATTGGCCTCGTCGAATTTGCGCTGCTCGGTGAACTGCGCGACGAGCTGCTCGTCGAGCCGGCCGTCGGCATGCAGCGAGCGCACCAGCGCGTGCGCGATCTCGGTCTGGCTGGTCAGCGCCACGGTGCTCGACCGCGCGCGCCGGCTCGCCGTCCGCACCGCCGAGGAGACCTCGTGGGCGAGCTTGGGATTGTCCGCGTCCAGCCGCGCGCGCACCGTGGCGGAGGCCTTGGACACCAGCTTCAGATAGAGGTGGCGGGGCAGATTGGGCCGCATGGCGAGGCAGGCGGCGAGGTTTTCATCGAGCGCGGCGCGGTCGACCAGCGTGTCGAAGCTGCGCTCGGACAGGTCGGCGCCGGGATTGCTCACCGTGCTCTGGACCACCGCGTCATTGCCGCGCCGGAGCAGGATGTCGGTGACCGCCCGGCTCAGCACGCGGCGGATCGAGATCGCGAGCAGATGGGCCTGGCTCTTGGTCTCGGCGGTGCGGATCAGGGCGGCGTCGTCGAGCCGCTCGGATTTCGACAGCACGGGTCCGGCGACCTCGATGGCGTCGTCATCGGCCAGCCGGCGCAGGGTGCGCGGCGGTGCGCGGTCGAGCGGCGCCAGCCGGTTCGCGAGCAGCATCCTGGCTGACGTCTCGATGTGGTCGATCAGGCATTCGAACACGTCGTCGAACAGCGCGACCTGGTCGTCGGCGAAATCCGCCGCGCCGTCGACGAACAGGTCCGTCACCTTGCGCAGGGTCTCGACCCGGCGCGCCACGGTGCCGTGGGCGAGCGTGTCCTCGAGCTCGTCCAGCAGGCTCTCGTTGGGCGCAGGCTTGGGTCTCATGCGGCAATCGCTCAGGTGCCGGTGACGCGATTGCGTCCGCGCGCCTTCGATTCGTAGAGCGCATGATCGGCGCGGGCCAGCAACGAGTCGGCGCTCTCCTCGCCGCGCTGCGTCGCCACGCCGGCCGAGAACGTGACCTGCAGGCCGGTCGAGAACGCGCTCCAGTCGAGGTCGGCAATGATCTGGCGCAGCCGCTCGGTGAGCCGGATCGCCGGCTCCGCCGGCGCACCCGGCAGGACCAGCAGGAACTCTTCGCCGCCATAACGGCCGAAATGGTCGCTCGAGCGGATGTTGGCGAACATCGTGATGGCGAAGGTGCGCAGCACCTCGTCGCCGGTCGGATGGCCATGGCTATCGTTGATGCGCTTGAACCAGTCGAGATCGATCAGCACGATCGAGCAGGGCTTGCCGGCCTGGCGCGACCGCGCCATCGCCTTGTCCAGCACATGCATGATGGAGCGCCGGTTCAGCGCGCCGGTCAGTTCGTCGAGCTCGGCCAACTCCTCGATGCGGCGATAGGCTTCCTTCAGCTTCAGGCCGCGCTGATACAGCGTCTCGCGCAGGCCTGAGGAGAAGATGCCGAGGAACATGCAGCCGGCGATGGTCAGCAGGAACACCAACAGCGTCGCGAGCCGCTCCAGGCCGTTGCCGCTGGGCATGCCGAGCGGCTTGTCGGTCAGCAGGAACAGGCCGGCGAGCCCGAGCGCCAGGAAGGTCCAGCAGATCGCGGTCTGGCGCGGGGTGGCGCGCAGCGAGCTGAAGCCGACGACCAGATACAGCGTGCACAGGAAGACGATGCTGACTTCCGGCGCGATGTAGCAGAACGCGACCGTCAGCATCATGCTGCTGATCGACTGCGGCACGACCAGATAATGGTCCTGGAAGCGATCGTTGAACCCGCTCTCCGACAGCATCGTCCACAGCGCGACGGTGAGAACGCCGATCGCCGCGTAGGACGGCGCGATCGTCGACGGCACGGTGCCGGCCTGGGCGTAGATGAACAGGATGATGGCGTCGATCAGGTAGCAGGCGGCGATCATCGCCAGGATCTGCCGGCGCCGGCCCGCACGCCGCTCCCGCAGCTCCCCCGCGGGGGGCGAGCGCGAGCCGTCCGCCTCGGCAGCGTTGGGACTGGGATAAGGCGGTACGGTCGTATCCATTTGCTCGCAATTCTTCGTCGTTCAACTGAAAATCTACGTGGGAAAGCCTTTAACTTTGGTATCTAGGGAACTGGGACGACGACCTGCGTCGCGCGGCGTCGCGGCAGGGAATCTACGGCTTTCGGGGCGCAATTGGCGAGGGTGCGGCGTAAAATGGCAGGCGGGAACCCGCTAGGCGCGATCGGCCCGGGCGCTGCAGCACAATTCGCACATCTGTGCGCCATCTCACAGTCGGGGACGTATCTTTCCGGTATTTTGAAGAATTTTGCGGTTGTATTCGAACCCCGAGCTCATTCCTCCAGACCAACTTTGCGAGACGGCCATTGAGCGTGACAGCAGCGGCGTCAGACGAAACCCTGATCGCCCGGATCGCTCAAGGCGACCGGCTCGCCATGCAGGTGCTGTATGGGCGGCACCATGTCAGGGTGTACCGTTTCGGGCTCCGGCTCGTGCGGGACGAGCAGGTCGCGGAAGATCTCATCAGCGAGGTCTTTCTCGACGTGTGGCGTCAGGCCGGCAAGTTCGAGGGCCGCTCTGCCGTCTCCACCTGGCTCCTGGCGATCACGCGCTTCAAGGCCCTCTCGGCACTTCGGCGCCGCAAGGACGTTGAGCTGGAAGACGACGCCGCGAACGCGATCGAGGACACGTCCGACGATCCGGAAGTGGCGGTGCAGAAGAAGAATACCGGGGAAGCCCTGCGCAAGTGCCTGACCGCGCTTTCGCCTGACCACCGGGAGATCGTCGATCTCGTCTACTACCACGAGAAGTCCGTGGAGGAGGTGGCCGAGATCGTCGGAATTCCGGAAAACACCGTCAAGACGCGCCTGTTCTATGCGCGCAAGAAATTGGCCGAACTCCTGAAGGCGGCCGGCATTGAAAGAGGCTGGCCATGATGGCTTTGAGCAAGAAGATGCTGGAGCAAGAGCCCGGTGACATCGAACTGCTGTTGCCGTGGTATGCCGCTGGCACGCTGAGCGCGCGCGACATGCGCCGCGTCGAGGACGCGCTGGCGCAGGATGGCGACCTCGCCCGGCAATATGCCGAGATTCAGAAGGAATATGCCGAGACCATCGCGCTGAACGAAACCCTCGGCGCGCCGTCGATGCGCGCGATGCAGAAGCTGTTCGCCGCGATCGAGGCCGAGCCGGAGCAGGCGCCCAAGGCGTCGCCCGGCGCAGGCTCCCGCATCATGGCGTTCTTCGAGAGCCTGTCGCCGCGCACGCTGGTCTGGACGGTGAGCCTCGGCGCGCTGCTGGTGCTGGCCCAGGCCGGCATCATCGGCGCCGTGCTGCTGCGCTCGCAGACCGCGACCTACCAGACCGCGTCGCTGGAGCAGGACAAGGCGGTGGCCACCGAGCCGGCGGCTCCCAGCCCCAAGGCTGCGGCAAGCGGTGCGGTCGCTGAGCGCAGACCCGCGCCGCCGCCGAGCGCTGCGGCTCCGGCCGCCGTCGAGCCGCGGGTCGCCGACAGCCTGAACCGCGCGCGCATGGCCGAAGCGCCGGCGCCCGCTGCCCCCTTGATCCGCGGTCTCGGACCGCAGGTGGCTGGTTCGCCGGCTCCGGTTTACGCGCTGGTGCGGTTCGCTCCGGAGGCGCGGATGGCCGACATCACGGCGCTGCTCGACAACTACCAGGCGTCGGTCGTCGAAGGCGCCAAGGGCGGGCTGTTCAAGCTGCAGCTCGGCAACCAGCCGCTATCGAAGGCCGAGGCCGATGGCCTGATCGGCCGCCTGGCGCGCGAGAAGATCGTCAGCCTGGCGGTGGCCGCGCAGTAGCCGTCCGGGACGTCGTTCGGAGGCACCATGTCGTTCAGCGCGTTGTTGCGGTCCGCCAGATCTCTCGTCATGCTGAGCGCCGTCGCGGCCCTCATTGTGGTGAGTGGAACCGTCGGCGCCTCGGCGCAGGCGATGATGCGCTCGCCGAACATCAACATCCCGAGCCGGGTGCCGAGCATCAATCCGGGCGCAGCGATGCGGGCGCCAGCACCGGGCCTGTCCGGCATGGCCGTGCGGCCCAGCCTGCCGAATGCGCGCTTTTCGCCGAACCTTCAGACCTCCTGCAGTCCGGCCGATCGAAGCGCGTCCGGTGAATGTCTGCGCCTGAAGCCGGCCGCCGATGGCGGGTCTGACAGCGCGACCGCGACCGGCGTCCGATCGAACAAGGGCAGGTCCGCCAAGGCTGCGCAGCGGCGCGAGCCGTCGGCCGCGGCCGCGGCCGATCCGCGCGTCATTGCCGATGAGCTGGTTGCCGAGATCGACGGCAGCCTGTCCGCCGACCAGGCCGACGCGCTGGCGCGCCGTCATGGTTTGCGGCGCATCAGCTCGCAGAGTTTCGCGTTGATCGGCGCCACCATCGGCCTGTTCCGCATCACCGACCGGCGCTCGTTTGACGCGGTCAGCCGCGCCTTTGCCGCCGATCGCAGCGTTCGTTCGGTGCAGCCGAACTATCGCTATATCCTGCAGCAGAGCGCGGCGCCGGCGGAAGGTGATCCGGCGCAATATGCCCTGGCCAAGCTGCGGCTGCCGGAGGCGCACAGGCTGGCGCAGGGCTCCAACGTCACCATCGCGGTGATCGATTCCGGCGTCGATCTCAAGCATCCGGAATTCGCCGATGCCGCGTTCGACACGTTCGATGCGCTCGGCGGCGACGACGCGCCGCATGTCCACGGCACTGGCATCGCCGGCGTGATCGTGTCGCACAAGCGGCTGATGGGCAGTGCGCCCTATGCGCGGGTCATCGCCATCCGCGCGTTCGGCGTCGCCAAGAAGGGCGGCGGCCCGGAGAGCAGCTCCTATGTGATCCTCAAGGCGCTGGACTACGCGGCGCTGCACGGTGCCCAGATCGTCAACATGAGTTTTGCAGGGCCCAAGGACGCCGTGATCGAGCGCGCGATCGCAGCCGTCGCCACCAAGGACGTCGTGATGGTGGCCGCAGCCGGCAATGCCGGCGCGAAATCGCCGCCGCTTTATCCTGCCGCCAATCCGAACGTCATCGCCGTGAGTGCGACCGATCCCAGGGATCAGCTGTTGCCGGCGTCGAACCGCGGCAACTACATCGCGCTCGCGGCACCCGGCGCCGATATCTTCCTGCCGGCACCGGACGGCAAATATCAGATCATTTCAGGCACCTCGTTCTCCGCGGCCTATGTCAGCGGGCTTGCGGCGCTGGTGCTGGAGCGCAACCCGGTGCTGAAGCCGGAGACGGTGCGGACGTTGCTGACCCGGACCGCGCGCGATCTCGGCTCACCCGGGCAGGACGATCTGTACGGGGCAGGGCAGCCGGATGCGTTGGCGGCGGTGCAGGCGGTGGTGTCGCCGCTGGATGCGCCCGCGGTCTCGGCCGCGCCTGCGGGCGGAACGCCGCGCGACACGGGACAGGATCAGGCGCCCGCGCGCGAGCTGCGCCCGGCCTCGGCCGCGGCGATGACGACCGGTGCGGCTCCTGCCGCCGAGGCGCTTCGGCCGGCGCAGCAATAGGCATCAACGTTTTCGTGAACGTTCCAAAATTCCGGCGCTCGTTTTGAACGTGGGCCGGGGCGTTCACGACAGAAAGTATGTGGGAGCGGTGATCCCCTCCCCAGGCTATATACGGCGCGAGCGCCCATCCACCCCAAGCGCCCATATGGCTCGAGCCGTCCGGTTGTCCCCCCGGACGGCTCCTTCATTTTGGGCGATGAGGACTGTGGTCGGTGACCACCCAAGCTCCATCAGATCGCGCGCGTCAGCTGCTGCTGCTGCATCTTTGAGTTGTTGGAAATTGTCGTGGATCGCGCCAGCGTTGCTGCGACGTGCTGGAACCCCGAAAAAATGCGGGCAAAGATTCCGGGCGATTACGGTTTGGCCGCCAAAGAAGATGGCGTTAGCTAGACTTTGTTAACCTTTTCCACAAAATATTCACGTCACGTTGCGTTGATTCGTGCCGAGTGCGTCCGACCCCTTTCTCACGGGCTTTCTATGACACACCGACCGGACGTGGCTTGCAGCCGCGAGCTGGCTGCGCGCTGGTGCGCGCTTGCCGAAAAGCGCCTTGATCATCTCACCGAGCTGTTCGATAGCGGCCGCTGGCGCCGCTACTACACCGAGCAGTCTCTGCTGGACGATATCCGCCACGCCAAGGCTGCGGTGCAGACCTGGAAGGCGTTGGCCGTCGGCGAGACCGAGCAGGTGAGCATCGTGCCAAGCCAGGCGCCGCCTGCGGTCGTGGCCGCCCCGCCGGCACCCGTGCGCCTCGCGGCGCCGGAGCCGATTACGTACCGTCCCATCACGAGGGACACCGCAGACGATCGGCCTTTCGAGCACCGGCCGATCGAGCTGCCGCGCTCGCTCGAAACCATCCTGGCGGAGTCCGAGATCGTCGTCGCGGCCGAACTGGAGCCCGCGGTGGATGATCTTGAGCCGAATGACGTCATCGAACCGGACTATGTTCTGGAAGATGACGTCGTGAGCGAGGATCGCTACGAGCCGGAACTGAGCCTCGCGTCGCCGCGCATCGACATGGCGGCGCTGGAGCAGGCCTTGAGCATCGGCATTGCGTCCGACGCTGACCATGACGAGCCAATGATCGATCTCGATGCGATCGAGCGCCGCTATCCGGCGCTGGCTGTGGCCTATTAGGCTTTCACCGGACGACGGCGTTGCCGCTGACGTTCAGCTGCGCAAAGCGCTGCGCGCCGTCCTGGGTCAGGTCTGATGTCACCGGCCTGATGTGATCGAGCCCGATCACGGCGCCGCGCGTCGTGCCGGAGATCATGTTGTTGCTGACGAGGGCCGTGCCCGCGCCTGGGACGACGGACACGCCGACACCCGCCAAGGCGTTGCGGATCACATTGCCGGAAATGACCACGTCCCTGAGATAGCGGCCCCAGCCGGCGACGATGCCGTAGGACGGGGCATTCTCGACCACATTGCCGGTCACCGACGAGTCCGCCTCGACATAGATGCCGATGCCGGCGTCGTCGTCGGGCGCGGTGCCGATCGGGCGCTTCGGGATCAGGTTGCGGATGATGTTGCCCTGAACCACGGCGATACGGCCGCCTTCGTTGAAGTTGCAGACGGACACGCCGAACGCGGCGCCGTCCACGTTGTTGCCTGATATCACGGCGCCTTCGAACGAGAACTCCGAATACAGCGCGACCTCGCGCACGTCGGTGACGCTGTTGCCTGTGATCTGGATGTTCGAGGCCGAGTTGCCGCGCACCGCGGAGTAGTCGCAATTCCTGATGCGGTTGCCGCGGATGATGACGTTGCCGGCGCGGAAGGCGTTGATGGCGTTTCCGTACTGGCCGGAGCCGCCAGGACCGGCCTTGATGTCCTCGATGCGATTGTCTGTGACCATCGTGCCGTCGTCGCCGATGGCGGTGCGCAGGATCTCGATGCCGTTGTCGCGGGTGCCTTTGATGGTGTTGCGCGAGACGATCAGTCCGAGCGCATCGAACGACACGATCGCGGTGACGGCGATGTCGGTCAGGATATTGCCGCTGACATCGCCCGAGACCTGCTCGAGCCAGATGCCGCTGCCGCCGGAGCGAGTGATCTCGCAATCCGTGATGCTGACATCACGGCCTGCCGCGACGTGAAGCAGGCCGCGGCGCTGGGGCAGGGCGATGCCGCCACCATCGAGCGACAGGCCGGTCAGGCCGAGGCCGTCGGCGCCCTCGGCTGACAGCAGCGAGGGGCCGCCGCCGGTGAACACCAGCCGGGTGGCGCCGCGCACGCCGACCAGCTGGCTGCCCTTGGCAAGCCGCAGCATCGAGCTGCGGTAGATGCCGGGCGGCAGCGCCAGCGGTGCCTGCGCGCGTGCGGCCTCGTCGATCGCTCGCTGCAAGGCACGAGTCTGGTCGTCGGGACTGTTCGGCTTGACGCCCAACTGCGTGGCGTCGCGGCCAAGCGTGGCGATCAGGGGGGCGGCCTGTGTCGCATCCACCGGCAGGGCCAAGGCTCCGGCCGCACCGGCAGCCGATCCAGCCAGAATGCGGCGGCGATTGACGTCCATGGTCAGCGTCTCGCGCAAAAAATGACGTGCTGCCTCGACTTAAGCCGAAAGCCTCAATGCTGATGCCAGGGATCAGCGACGCTGCGCGGGATTGTTGCCGGTAGGGTTAAAGCTTCACATCAGGTCGCCGCTGGCGTTGGCCGGTTTGCCGAAACGCGCATTCGCCGCAACGGTGTCCTTCTGAGGGGAACCAATGGGACTCGCCGGGCTTGTTCCAGCAGGGATCAAGGAGGAGAGGGTCATGCATTTGTCCAACGAGAGTCTGCTGGTTATTCTGTTCGTCGGCGTCGTCGCCGGGTGGCTTGCGGGCCGCGTCATGGAAGGCGGAGGCTTCGGCCTCATCGGCGATCTGATCGTCGGCCTCCTCGGCGCCTTCATCGGCAACTGGCTGCTGCCGCAGCTTGGAGTTCATCTTGGTGTCGGACTGGTCGCCGCGATCATCAACGCCTTCATCGGCGCAGTGGTCCTGCTGCTCATCCTGCGCCTGATCGGCGGCGGATTTGGTGGTCGACGTCGCTGGAGCGTCTGACGTCTAACCCACGTCAATACGGCGTCCCGTCCTTATGGAAATGGCCGGACGCCGTGGCGTGAAGATCGATGTCCGGATAGTGGCATTCATCGTCCCGGGTCACCGGCGAACCGATCTCCAGAACGCGTGCGATCGTCTGGGATCGGTTCTGCAGATGATGACCATTGGCGTCAGTGGGCAGGAAGGCCGCGCAATCGCCGCGCCGCAGAACGTCTTCGCGCCCTTCGGTCACCAGCACGACCTCGCCGTCGACGACATAGACGAACTCTTCGGCCTGGGTGTGCCAATGCCGCTGGCTCGACCACGCGCCCGGTGGCAGCTCCAACAAATTGATGCCGACCTGGGTCAGGCCGGCGGCTTTCGCCAGCCGGCGCCGAAACATCTCCTGACATCGATCATTGAAGCCGGCAGGATAGCGCGAGCCCGCCAGAATCGGCGCGGTATCAATGTCGAGTTTCATCGTCTGCCTCCGCCCGGGTCGGATCAGAATACCCGATCGGCCAGCGAACCGGAAATGATCGCACGGATCATGGGCTGCGATGGCGCGCCCGACGGGTCAGCTTGACCAGCTCCATCAGCATGGCTTCGCCGGCATCGACCAGCGCCTCCAGCGTGATCCGCGGGCTGCCCTGCGGCAACGTCGTGCCGCTCCGCGGCAGCGGCGGAATGTGGATGAAGGCGGCAAGACGCGGGCCATCGGCGGTCTTGGTCGCCTCGATCGCGCGCCAGCTCAGATAGTTGCAGAGATAGCTTCCAGCGTCGCGCGACGGACGGGCATCAATGCCGGTGGCGCGCGCCGCGCGCAGCAGCCGCGCCATGTGCGGACCAAACGACATCGGGTGCGCGCCGGGCACGATCACGCCCTTGCGCGCGACGTGGCGATCGGCATCGGGGAAGGTGGTCGTGACAGCGTTGCGGGCGCGGGTCTCGATGCGGAGATACGGCGTGCGCCCGGCGAGACCGAACATCAGCAGCGCCTGCGGACGCCGTTCTGCGATCAGCTCGGGCAGCTCGCGATCCACGGTGCCGGTGGTGACGTGAAAGATGTGGCGGCTGATCTCCACGTCATCCAGCGCAGGACGCCGCAGCTCGGACAGCCGCTTCACCAGCGGCATGGTCGGATTGAACGGGGCGCCGGGAAACGGGCCGAAGCCGGTGATGAGGATGCGTAGCCGTTCGCTCATGCCAGCATCTCCGCGAGCTGCTCGGCGGCGAGCGCCGGCGCGACGCGGCCTTCGGCGACGTCGGCCTCGAGCTTCTTCACTTTCGTGCGGATCGACGGATCGGTGCGCAGCCGCGCCATCAGCCGCTGCTCCAGCATGGTCCACATCCATTTCACCTGCTGGTCGCGCCGGCGCGCGGCGAACTCGCCGGAGGCGATCATCGCCGTGCGATGCTCGAGCACCTTCTGCCACAGCTCGGCGATGCCGGTGCCGGCCATTGCCGAATAGGTCACGACCGGCGGATGCCAGTGCTCGGAGCGGGGGCTGAGCAGGTGCAGCGCGCCGCGATAGTCGGCGGCGGTGATGTTGGCGCGCTTGATGTTGTCGCCGTCGGCCTTGTTGATCGCGATCATGTCGGCAAGCTCGACCAGGCCCTTCTTGATGCCCTGCAACTCGTCGCCGCCGCCCGGCAGCATGAGCGCGAGGAAGAAGTCGGTCATGTCGCAGACCGCGGTCTCGGACTGGCCGATGCCGACGGTCTCGACCAGGATGACGTCGAAGCCCGCGGCCTCGCACAGCAGCATCGCCTCGCGCGTCTTGGCGGCGACGCCGCCGAGCGTGCCTGACGACGGCGAAGGCCGGATGAAGGCGTGCGCGTGATGCGACAGCCGCGCCATGCGCGTCTTGTCGCCGAGAATGGAGCCGCCGGTGCGCGCCGAGGACGGATCCACCGCCAGCACCGCGACCTTCTGGCCCTGCTCGATCAGGTACATGCCGAGCGCGTCGATCGTGGTCGACTTGCCGACGCCGGGCGAGCCGGTGATGCCGACCCGGATCGCATTCCCCGTCTGCGGCAGCAGCGCCTGGACCAGCTCGCGCGCGGCGGCCTGATGGTCTGCGCGGCGGCTCTCGACCAGCGTGATCGCGCGCGCCAGCGCTGCGCGGCTGCCGGCGCGGATGGCCTCGGCGAGGGACACGGTGTCGGGCGGGGAGGCGGAGCGCAAGGACATGCGCCGGTTATAGCGGATGCGCGGGACCGGGCCAGCTAGTTGTCGTCGGCGTCCCCCTTCGGCCGGCTGCCGGCAAAGATCGCCTGACCTTCCGGCGAGAGATACGGCTTCAGTGTCTCCCACGGCACGAACGCGACGTACTGGCCCTCGGCATAGGAGCCGACGGCGTAGGGCGGATAGTGGAAGGTGAGGCCGGAGCTCTTGCCGGTTTCCGTGGAGGGAGTGAGCGTGACGGCGCCGATGCCGAGCAGTTTCGGCTCAAGCCTCTCGAACAAGTCGGCGGTGATGGTTTCCCCGGCATCGCGCCTCTTCTTCTCGGCCTTGAGCGAGGTGATGATCGCCGCGAGCATTGTCTTCATCGCGGGACCGTTGTCGGCGGTCTCAGTGAAGAACGGGCGGATGCTGATCGGCTTGGCTGCAGTCCTGTCCCACAGGATGGTGTTGACGTCGCTGTAGGGATGCGCGCCGCCTGTGTAGATGTAGTCGTCCCTGAGGACGCTGACATAGCGGCCGGCGACGACAGAGCGGACGGCGAAATTGCGCTCGAACGCCCATTTCCGGTCACGGAACAGTTGCGGGTCGGCCTGGCGCTGCGTGGCGGCGTCAGCGGCGTTCTTGTCGATCCACTTCTTGCCGTCGGCGAGGCAATAGGCCGACAGCGGCGCATCAGCCTTGATCTTCGCGTCGAGCGTGACGCTGGCCTCGACTGCCTTGTTGATGATGCTAGCGTCGGGCTTGGGCTCGGCGGCGAGGGCGGGCGCAACAGCGAGCAGGCCCAGCAGGGCGGAGTGTGGAAAAGCTCATGGCAATCGAAATCCCGTGTGTGGAAATGCGTATCACTTGGGGGCGCGCAGGTTCATGACCGCAAACGCATCGGCGCGCGATCCATGACCGCGCGCCGGCAGCGGCTGTTCGATGATTGACTGGCTACTCCGCCGCCTCGCTATGGCCCAGCCGCGCATTGAGCTTGTGGATCAGCTCCTCGGCAGCATCGGCGATCACGGTGCCCGGCGGGAAGATCGCCTCGGCGCCGGCCTTGTACAGCGCGTCGTAATCCTGCGGCGGCACCACGCCGCCGATGATGATCATGATGTCGTCCCGACCCTGCTTCTTCAGCGCGGCCTTCAGCTCCGGCACCGCGGTGAGATGGGCTGCGGCCAGCGACGACACGCCGAGAATGTGGACGTCATTCTCGACCGCCTGCCGCGCCGCCTCGTCGGCGGTGGCGAACAGCGGCCCGATGTCGACATCGAAACCGATGTCGGCGAAGGCGGACGCAATCACCTTCTGCCCGCGGTCGTGGCCGTCCTGGCCGATCTTGGCGACCAGGATGCGGGGACGGCGGCCCTCGGCCTCCTCGAACGCCTCGATCAGCGCCTGCAGCTTCTCGGCCTTGCCGGACATGGCGGCAATCTCCCGCTTGTAGACTCCGGTGATGGATTTGATCTCGGCGCGGTGGCGGCCGAACACTTTCTCCAGCGCGTCGGAGATCTCGCCGACGGTCGCCTTGGCCCGCGCGGCTTCGATGGCCAGTGCCAGCAGGTTGCCGTTGCCGTCGCCGGCCGAGCGCGTCAGCGCGGCGAGTGCGGCATCGACCTCAGCCTGCTTGCGTTCGGATTTGAGCCTGGAGAGCTTGTCGATCTGCAGCCGGCGCACGGTGGAATTGTCGACCTTGAGCACGTCGAGCGGCGGCTCGTCGGTGGGCTTGTATTTGTTGACGCCGATCACCGACTGGCGGCCGGTGTCGATGCGGGCCTGGGTCTTGGCAGAGGCCTCCTCGATGCGCAGCTTCGGCACGCCGGCCTCGATCGCCTTGGCCATGCCGCCGAGTTCCTCGATCTCCTGGATGTGGCCCCAGGCCTTTGCGGCGAGGTCGCGGGTGAGGCGCTCGACGTAATACGAGCCGCCCCAGGGATCGATGATGCGGGTGGTGCCGCTCTCTTGCTGCAGGAATAGCTGGGTATTGCGGGCGATGCGCGCCGAGAAGTCAGTCGGCAGCGCCAGCGCCTCGTCGAGCGCGTTGGTGTGCAGCGACTGGGTGTGGCCTTGCGTCGCCGCCATCGCCTCGACCGCGGTGCGCACCACATTGTTGTAGACGTCCTGCGCGGTCAGCGACCAGCCGGAGGTCTGGCTGTGCGTGCGCAGCGACAGCGAGCGCGCGTCCTTCGGATTGAACGGCTTTAAGAGCTTCGCCCACAACAGCCGCGCCGCGCGCAGCTTGGCGACCTCCATGAAGAAGTTCATGCCGATCGCCCAGAAGAACGACAGCCTGGGTGCGAAGCGGTCGACGTCGAGGCCGGCGGCGATGCCGGCGCGCAGATATTCGACACCGTCGGCGAGCGTGTAGGCGAGCTCGAGGTCCTGCGTCGCGCCGGCCTCCTGCATGTGATAGCCGGAGATCGAAATGGAATTGAACTTCGGCATCTTCTGCGAGGTGAAGGCGAAAATGTCGGAGATGATCCGCATCGAGGGCGTGGGCGGATAGATGTAGGTGTTGCGCACCATGAACTCTTTCAGAATGTCGTTCTGAATGGTGCCCGACAGTTTTTCCGGCGGCACGCCTTGCTCTTCGGCGGCGACGACGAACAGCGCCAGGATCGGCAGCACCGCGCCGTTCATGGTCATCGACACGCTCATCTGGTCGAGCGGGATGCCGGCGAACAAGGTGCGCATGTCGTAGATCGAGTCGATCGCGACACCGGCCATGCCGACGTCGCCGCCGACGCGCGGATGATCGGAATCATAGCCGCGATGGGTGGCGAGGTCGAACGCGACCGACAGGCCCTTCTGTCCCGCGGCGAGGTTGCGCCGGTAGAACGCGTTGGAATCCTCGGCCGTGGAGAAGCCGGCATATTGCCGGACGGTCCAGGGCTGGTTGACATACATGGTCGGGTAGGGACCGCGCAGATAAGGTGCTGTGCCCGGCCAGGTGTCGAGGAAGTCGATGCCGGCGAGATCGGCCTCGCCATAGGCCGGCTTCACCGGAATGCCTTCGGGCGTCAGCCACGGCTCGGCGGCGCCTGCGGGCGCAGGTGTGGGCGCAGATGCAAAGGCGATGTCGGCAAAATTCGGAATGCGGGTCATTCCCTGGCGTCCTCAAACCTGCGGTTTCGTTCGATCAGTTCTCGAACATTGTTCTTGTAGACCGGATCATCGCGTCGATCCGTCGCGACGCTCCAGCTCCAAAACGAGCGGAACGCCTCTTCGAAGAGTGCGGCCAACCAGCTGAACATGGTTCATCCTAACACTTTCAGAGGTTCGGCACTCAATCATGGTCCGGATGCTGATGGCTGACGATGGTCGCCATCTTGTCCGGACCGTAGTTCTGCTGCGTCGTCTGGCTCGGCAAATTGGCGATCGCGACCACCCAGCCGAGCCGGGATTCCGAGCCGAACTGGCGTGTCGGCACGATGCGGTCGGGCCGGTCGAAGGTGCCGGTCGTGATCTCGATCCGCGGGCCGTCCACGCGGCCGAAGCCGAGCGGCGTGCCGCAGGCGGCGCAGAAGTAGCGGTCGGCGATCGAGGAGGAGCGGAACGTCGCCGGCTGGCCGCGTGTCCAGGTCAGATTCTCGCGATCGACGTCAGCAAAGGAAGCGAACGGCGCGCCCGAGGCCTTCTGGCACATCCGGCAATGGCAGATGCTGACGCGGGTCGGCGCCGCCATCAGCGCGTAGCGGATGGCGCCGCATTGGCAGCCGCCGGTCAGGATGGGCTTGCTCGCCTCGGTCATGCTCACTCCAGATGCGTATAGGCGTCTTCGAGCGTCTTCAGCGCGTCGCCGCCGGCGAACACGAAGCTGCCGATCCCGGCCTCGCGCAGCGCAGCCTCCTGCTCGCCGCCGCGGCCTGCCAGATAGATATGCCGCGCGCCGGCCGCCTGAAGGGCCTTGGCGGCGGGAACCGCTGTTTCGGCATAGACCTTGTCCGACGAGCACAGACAGACGATCGCGGCGCCGGACGCGCGGTAGGCCGCCGCGAGCGCGGCGGGATCGGACGCGCCCTGGCTCTCGATCGCCGCGATGCCGCCGGCCTCGAAGAAGCTGCGGGCGAAGGTGGCGCGTGCGGTGAAATCGGCGGCGCTGCCGAGATTGGCCAGGAAGATCGAGGGACGCTTGCCCTTGCTCTTCAGCCGCGCGTCGGAGCGATCGCGCAGCTGCTCGAAGCCTTCCGCAAGGCGGATCGGCGCGAGCGCAGCGAAGGTGAGGACGGCTTTCGCAGCTGGCGGCGGCGCCACCGGCGCAACGGTCTCCACCGCGACCTCGGCCTCGCTCAGATTTGGAAACTCGCTGGCGCCGGTCAGCACGTCGCGGCGCTTGGCGATGTTGGCCGCCCGCGCCGTGCGCACGCCGGCGACTTTGCTCTGGATCAGTCCGGCCTGCAGCGCGGCCACCACGCCTCCCGCCTTTTCGATCTCCTGGAACAGCGCCCAGGCAGTGCTGCACAACTCGCTCGTCAGTGCCTCGATGCCGCCGGCGCCCGCGGCAGGATCGGCGACGCGGGCGAGATTGCTCTCCTCCAGCAGCACCAGCTGGGTGTTGCGCGCGACGCGGCGGGCGAACGCATCGGGCAGGCCGAGTGCCGCCGTGTGCGGCAGCACCGTCACCGCATTGGCGCCGCCGAGCCCGGCGGCGAAGGCCGCGATGGTCGCGCGCAGCATGTTCACATAGGGATCGCGCCGGGTGAGCATGCGCCACGCGGTCTCTCCGGAGATGAAGAGCGGCTTCGGCGCCAGGCCGCAGGCCTGCTCGATCCGCGCCCAGAGACGGCGCAGGCTGCGGAACTTCGCCAAATTGAGGAACTGATCGGTATCGGCGGCGAGCCGCGCATAGATCATCTCGCGGGCGGTTTCGAGCGCAATGCCATCGGCTTCGAGCGCGCGCAGATAGGCGAGGGCGGACGCCAGCACGAAAGCGAGCTCCTGCGCCTCCGATCCGCCGGCGTCGTGCACGACGCGACCGTCGGCGGCGAAGAAGGGGCCCTTGAAGCCCGCGCCGTGCAACTGCTTCACCAGATCGACGGCGCTGCCTGCCAGCGTGGCCGCGTCAAATGCGTTCGCGCCGCGGCTGGCCGCATCGCCGATCGGATCGAGGCCGAACCGGATGTCGCAGGCGCCGGGCTTGACGCCGCGCTGCTTGACGTCGTCGGCCAGCAGCGCGGCGGCCGAGACCGAGGCTTCGCCGAGCTGCAACTCGATGGCAATCGCAGCATCGAGATGCACGCCGTCGAGTGCGCGCCCCAGCGCGTCGGCCGTGGCGGCAAGGCCGAAGCCACGCGCGGCATTCGATCCGGCAAAGACCAGCGTCAGTCCGGTCGCGCCGTTCTCCAGATCGAGCAGCGCCTGCGCATTGGCCTTGGCCGGATCGGGATGATCGACGCGCTGCATGATCTGCCAGGCTGCCGCCGGCGCGCGGCCGGCGACCGGCGCGGCCTCCTTGGCGCGCGGATAGATCGGCTGGATCTTGAGCCCGTCATAGGTCTTGCCGACCAGCTTCTCGAACGCCGCGCCCTTCAGCACGCCATCGACCAGCTTGCGCCAGTCCGCCTCGCTGGCGGGCGCGAAGTCTGCGGCCAATCGCAGCTGTTCGGTGTCGGTGGTCATGCGGCTGGGTTCTCCCGGAAGCGTCTGTTATCGCGATTATTGTGGCGCAAAATGCCACGTCGCGACCGCCAAGCCAAACGGTTGTTTGGCCGGAGATGTCAGCTATTCGGCTGAGGGCAGGGGGCGGATTCCGTCGCATGAAACGTGCGTCACGGCCTCGCCGACGCGACGGCCGGCAATCCGGCGATCCGGCACGATCTCCGCCAGCGGCACCAGCACGAAGCCGCGCTCGAACAGCCGGGGATGCGGCAGCGTGAGGTCGGGCGTGTCCAGCGTCAGATCATCATAGGCGATCAGGTCGAGATCGAGCGTGCGCGGGCCCCAGCGGGTCTCTCGCGCGCGGTCGCGGCCGAACATGCGCTCGACCTCGTGCAGGATCGCGAGCAAGGCCTGCGGCGCGGTGTCCGTTTCGATGGCGATGCAGGCGTTGACGAAGGGCGGCTGCTGCTCCTCGCCCCAGGGCGGAGTGACATAGTCGGCTGAGCGCGCCACCAGCATGGCGTCGGCTCGACGGCAGATCTCGGCGGTGGCCTGCACGAACGTAGCCCTGACGTTGCCGACATTGCCGCCGAGGGCGATCAGCGCGCTGGCCATCGCGGTCACGGATGCCGCGAGCGCGTCAGCACGACGCCGACATCCTCGAAGATCGCGGCGATCGGCGCATGCGGCTTGTGCACCGTGACCTTCACCGCGCGGATGCGGGCGTAGGTCGACAGGATCGCATCGGCCACCGCGCCGGCCGCGCGTTCGAGCAGGCGGTAGTTGACGTCCTTGAACGCGGCGGTCGCGGTTTCCACCACGTCGGAATAGGACACGGTGTCGGCGAGGCGGTCGCTGCGCGAGGAGTCCGACAGATCCGTGTCGAGCTCGAGATCGATGACGAAGCGCTGGCCGACCTCGCTCTCATGCTCCATCACGCCGTGACGCGCGTGAATGAGAACGCCCTTGATGAAGATCCGATCGGTCATCGCTGTGCCTCGATGCTTGCTGCCACGCGCACGGCCTGAACGGTTTCCGCGACATCATGCGCCCGGATGATCGCTGCACCCCGCTGAGCCGCGATCAGATGCGCCGCGATCGATCCGCCGAGCCGCTGCTGCGGCTCCGACGCCACCACGGTGCTGATGAAACGCTTGCGCGAGGCGCCGACCAGCAGCGGCAGGCCGAAGCGCGCGAAGGTGTCGAGCCGCGCCAAGGCCGTCATGCTCTGCTCGGCGGTTTTGCCGAAGCCGATGCCGGGGTCGAGCACGATGTGTCCCTTGGCAATGCCGGCCTTGGCGGCGATGTCGAGCGAGCGCGCGAAGAAGCCGACCATGTCGTCGATGATGTCGAGTTCCGGATCGACGGCAGCGCGGTTGTGCATCACGACGACCGGAGCGCCATGCGCCGCGACAACCTCGGCCATCGCCGGATCGCGCTGCAGGCCCCAGACGTCGTTGGCGATCACGGCGCCGGCGTCGAGCGCGAAATTCACAACTTGAGATTTCATGCTGTCGATCGAAACAGGCACACCGAGTGCGACGACGGCAGACAGCACCGGCCGCAGCCGCGCCAGCTCCTCATCGGCCGTCACCGGCTCCGCGCCCATGTAGGGGCGGGTGGACTCGGCGCCGATATCGATGATGTCGGCGCCGGCCGCGATCATGGCTTTCGCCTGCGCGATCGCGCGTTCCGGCGCATCGAAGCGGCCGCCGTCGGAGAACGAATCCGGCGTGACGTTCAGGATACCCATGACCGCCGGATACGGACGCGCCAGCCACGGCCGCAGCAGCGGGTGGCTCAATGCGAGGTCCGAAGCGGAGTGCGGCGGAATTGCGCTCATGCGCGCCGCTTTGCGCGGTTGCCATCCCCAAGTCAAGGTGTCGCGCTGCACAAGCGGCGCGCAGCCGATCAGGGCCTGATCAATAGCTGATCTTCGGCTCCAGCCGGCGCGCCTTTTCAATGAGCTGGCCGACCGACTTCTCCGACGGCAGGATGCGAACCAGCTTTCGCCGCGTGTTCACTTCCTTGATGTTCTGCGCCAGCCGCGCCGGATTACGATGCGCCAGCTCGCGCACCGTGGTGACGCCGGCGGCGCGGACCAGGCCAACCTTGGCCTTGCCCATGCCGGGAATGCGCATGTAATCGGCGACATTGGCCCAATCGAGCAGCTGCTGCTCGCTGATGCCGGTCTTGGCGGCGAGCGCCTTGCGCCCCTTCACGGTACGGGCGGCTTCGAGGAACCCATCGGTGGTCCGGATGCCCAAGGCTTTCAGTTTGGCGGCATAGAAGGCCGTCATGCCTTCGAGTTCGGTGATCGGATATGTCATGATACTCGGCGCGCGAAGGTGCTTCAGTCGAACTGGTTCAGGCCCCGCGTGCCTAACCGCATCGTGCCCAGCTGGTCCGTTGCGAGTTGGTCGTGGCCGGACCTGGAAAGTTCAAGGCCGACCGATCGTTGGCTGTGCTGGACAGGTCGGCAAACCGACGTCGAGGCTTAGGGTTGCAGAGGACCTTGAGAAGGACACGTCTGGGCTTTTCAGCCACGGCGCTATCGATGCCGGCCATTCTGGCCAGCGGCTCAATCAGCTCGCTCATGTGAACCCCGTCGTCATCCGGTCCCCCACGACCGGACGTCCTCGCTGAATTCATCTTGATCGGACGATCCGTGAATTACAAGCGACGAGCACGACAGTCGCGCGAATCGATTCGCGATCCACGATGAACTGTTGCAACGATGCAAGACCAGATGCTGAATTCAAGGATGAAACCTGCGTGCCGCGCGGCACCAATGGTATGAAGTGGTGCTCGCGTTCGCGAACGGGGTGAGACTTCCTGACGCTGGTTCCAAACTGCGAGACTAAAGTATGTTACCGCTGGCAATCTCCCTTGGGCGATGTCTTGCGCCGCATGATGCAGAACAATCATTCTCGAAAGACGGATCAACATGGCACCATCCGGAAAATCACTGGCTGATACCGACGACAAGATTCTCGTAGGTGCCGGCGAGCAGCCGGCCTGGTTGACGCTTGCGCTTGCCAACCGCCACGGACTCGTGACCGGAGCGACCGGCACCGGCAAGACGGTGTCGTTGCAGGTGATGGCTGAGGGCTTCGCTCGCGCCGGTGTTCCGGTCTTCGCCTCCGACATCAAGGGCGATCTCTCCGGTATCTCGCAGACCGGCGAAGCGAAGGACTTCATCATCAAGCGTGCAAGCGAGCTCGGCCTCACCTATCAGCCCGATCAGTTCTCGACGGTATTTTGGGACGTGTTCGGCGAGCAGGGGCATCCGGTGCGCGCGACCGTCACCGAGATGGGACCACTGCTACTGGCGCGGATGCTGGATCTGAACGATGTCCAGGAGGGCGTGCTCAACGTCGCGTTCCGCGTTGCCGACGAGAACGGCCTCGCGCTGATCGACATGAAGGATCTGCGCGCGCTGCTCGACGCCATCATTCCGGAGGCGGGCAAGAAGGGGGCGGACGCAGACGCTGATCCGCTGGCGCCGATCCGCAAGGCGGCGCAGTCGTTCGGCAACGTCACGCGCGCCACCGTTGGAACGATCCAGCGCCAGCTGCTCGTGCTAGAGAACCAGGGCGGCGCGAAATTCTTCGGCGAGCCGGCGCTGACCTTGACGGACTTCATGAAGACCGACCGCGACGGCCGCGGCATGATCAACATTCTCGTCGCCGACAAGCTGCTGCAGAACCCGCGGCTCTACGCGACGTTCCTGCTATGGATGCTGTCGGAGCTGTTCGAGGAGCTGCCGGAGGTTGGCGATCTCGCCAAGCCCAAGCTCGTGTTCTTCTTCGACGAGGCACATCTGTTGTTCAACGACGCGCCGAAGGCGCTGATGGACAAGATCGAGCAGGTGGTGCGCCTGATCCGCTCGAAAGGTGTCGGCGTCTATTTCGTCACACAGAATCCGCTCGATGTTCCCGACCGCGTGCTCGGGCAGCTGGGCAACCGGGTGCAGCATGCGCTGCGCGCGTTCACGCCGCGCGACCAGAAGGCGGTGGCTGCGGCCGCCGACACCTTCCGTCCCAATCCCAAGCTCGACACCGCCAAGGTGATCACGGAACTCGGCAAGGGCGAGGCGCTGGTGTCGTTCCTGGAAGGCAACGGCACGCCGGCGATGGTGGAACGCGTGCTGATCCGGCCGCCATCGGCGCGGATCGGCCCGGTCACGCCGGAGGAGCGCAAGGCGATCATCGCTGCGAGCCCGGTCAAGGGCAAATACGACACCGAGATCGACGCTGAATCCGCCTATGAGCTGTTGCAGAAGCGGATTGCCGGAACCGCCGCGACGGCGGAAGCTTCGTCCGGCAGCGTGCTGGGCAAGATCGGCGACATCGCTGCGTCCATCTTCGGCACCAACGTCAAGCGCGGGCAGCTGTCGACGACGCAAGTGATCGCGCGCAACGTTGCGCGCTCCGTCACCGACAAGGTCGTCGGCGGCATCGCGGCCGATCTCGGCAAGCAGGTCGGCGGCTCGCTGGGCAGCTCGATCGGCCGCACCTTGGTGCGCGGCGCGCTCGGCGGATTGTTGCGGCGCTGATCCCGATCCCGTTCGCGGTCGGCACGACATCCTCGGTGATGTCATGCGCCGGCCGCGGACATGCGGCATCGGCTCCCATCGCATCAGGCTGGCCCGCACCGCGCAACGGCGCTACAAGCGGGCCAATAGACGCCAGATTGCGAAGGATCCGTTGGACATGGCCAATGCGCAGCTTCAATCCGTTCTCGACCATATCGATGCCGATTTCGACAACAGCCTCGACCGGCTGTTCCAGCTAATCCGCATCAAGTCGATCTCGGCCGATCCGGCCTTCACGGCCGACTGCAAGGCGGCGGCCGACCATCTCGCCAAGGATCTCGCGACGCTCGGCTTCGCCACCGAGGTGCGTCCGACCGCCGGCCATCCGGCGGTGGTCGGCAAGAGCAACGGTCATGGTGCGGCCAAGCCGCATGTCCTGTTCTATGGCCATTACGACGTGCAGCCGGTCGATCCGCTCGATCTCTGGCATCGTCCGCCGTTCGAGCCGGTCGTCACCGATCATGCCGATGGCCGCAAGATCATCGTCGCGCGCGGCGCCGAGGACGACAAGGGCCAGCTGATGACCTTCGTCGAGGCCTGCCGCGCCTGGAAGAAGGTGGCGGGCGCGCTGCCGCTCGATGTTACCGTGCTGATCGAGGGCGAGGAGGAGGTCGGCTCCAAGAACTTCGTGCCGTTCCTCGAGGAGAACAAAGACGAGTTCAAGGCCGACTTCGCGCTGGTCTGCGACACCGGCATGTGGGACCCGAACACGCCGGCGATCACGACCTCGCTGCGTGGTCTGCTTTACGAAGAAGTGAAGATCAAGGCCGCCAACCGCGACCTGCATTCGGGCGTGTTCGGCGGCGGCGCGCGCAATCCGATTCGGGTGCTCACCGAGGTGCTCGGCGGCCTGTTCGATGCCGACGGCCGCATCACCGTTCCGGGCTTCTATGACGGCGTGAAGGATGTGCCTCCGCAAGTGCTGGAGCAGTGGAAGAAGCTGAACCTGACGCCTGAGAGCTTCCTCAAGCCGATCGGACTGTCGATCCCAGCCGGCGAGAAGGATCGCCTGCTGATCGAGCAGATCTCGTCGCGGCCGACCTGCGACATCAACGGCATCTGGGGCGGCTACATCGGCGAGGGCTCGAAAACGGTGATCCCGTCGCTGGCCCACGCCAAGGTTTCGTTCCGCCTCGTCGAGGGCCAGGATCCGCTCAAGATCCGCAAGGCGTTCCGCGACTATGTGTCGGCGCGCATTCCCGGCGACTGCTCGGTGGAGTTCGGCGATCATTCGGCCGGCGCCGCGATCGCGCTCGACTGGACCATGAAGCCGCTCGCCGCCGCCAAGCAGGCGCTGACGGACGAGTGGGGCAAGGAGACGATTCTGATGGGCTCGGGCGCCTCGATCCCGATCGTCACCGACTTCAAGAAGACGCTCGGCCTCGACTCGCTGCTGGTCGGCTTCGGTCTCGACGACGACAACATCCATTCGCCGAACGAGAAGTACGACCTCAAGAGCTACCACAAGGGCATCCGCTCCTGGGCCCGCATCCTCGCGGCGCTCGCGGAGATGCCGCGGTAGGGCAAAGGACCTCTGTGACCCATGGTCGTGTGATGTGAGGGTGAACACCAACCACACTCTCCGTCATTCCGGGGCGCGCGGAGCGCGAGCCCGGAATCCATACCCACAGGATGTCGTGTGAGGCACCTGGGCCGTGGACGTTCCTGCCTCACATCCGCCTGTGGCTATGGATTCCGGGCTCATTCGCGCTGCTTCAAAATGGCTTCGCCATTTTGCGCGCGAATGCCCCGGGATGACCGCCGGGATGGAGGGCCGCTTGCGGCCGATGTCAAGCTGCGCTGGCGACTGACGTAGCAGTCAGATCGCCGCCAGCGAACTTGCGCAGCGCTGCGAGGTTGGCTTCGGCGGACGCCAGTCGCCAGCATGATTTGCCGCTCGACTTCGCCTCATACAGCGCGGCATCCGCAGCGAACAGCAGTGACTCCGGATCGTTGCCGTGATCGGGCGCCGCGGCGATGCCGATGCTCATGCCGATGTTGACGCGGGTGCCGCCCGGCAGCGTCAGCGGTGCGGTCATTACGTCGATGATGCGCTCGCCGAGTGCGAGCGCGTGATCGATCGCCGGGTCGCTGGCGAGAACGACGAACTCGTCGCCGCCGATGCGGGCAATGACGTCGGCCGGAGAGACGATCTGCCGGAGCGTTGCTGCGACGATCTTCAGCAGCTCATCGCCTGCGGCATGGCCGAAGGTGTCGTTGACCGGCTTGAACCCGTCGAGGTCGAGATAGAGGAGGGCGAAGCTCTGGTCTGCAATGGCCTTGCGCGTGAGTCGGCTCTGCAGCGCATCGATCAAGCCGGCGCGGTTGTTCAAGCCGGTGAGCGGATCGAGCCGCGCCCGCTCGTCGCTCTCGCGCTTGGCATGCATGACGGCGACCAGCATCTTGTTCAGCCGGAAGGCCGCGCCGGTCATCGCCAGGAAGTACACCGGCATCTGCAGGTACATCGCGAACAGCAGCGGCTCATGGGACATGGCGACGCCGGGAATCACCGGACCGACGCTGAAGAGGATCATCGTGCCGACGAGGCGCGGTGCGCTGAAATTGCGAAAGCAGATGCCGCCGACCATGGCGGCCGATGAAATGCAGGTGAGTGACGCCGCGACCCAGTCGCCGGACCCCAGGCTGATGCCGACACCGAAGCCGACGCTGGCGCTCCAGGCGACCGACAGCAGGATGTGGATGTCGGTCGGCGTCCTCATCTTCGCGCGGGCACGGCGATAGGAGATGATCATGACGATCAGCCGCGACAGGCAGATCGCAACCTCCAGCACGAACCAGCTGATGAAGAGAACGGTCGGGGCGCGCAGCGCCAGCGCAGCAGCGACGGCGACGGTGTTAATGGCGCCGCCGGCAAAGACGGACCAGCAGCCATAGAGCTCGCCGATCAATGAGACCCGGATGTCCGATGACACCGGATATCCCGGGTCTGCCAGCCAGCGCGTCACGCGCCAGCGTGGCAAACTGAAAGCCAGACCATCACCCCGCATTTCAATACCTCCGCGGGGTTGCAATAAGCGGCGCGACACTTAACAGGTCTTTAGAGAGGTATCTGAGTCTCGCTCCATGCTTGATGGACGGTAAAATTCGAGTCGAATTGGGGGATTAAAAGCTGAAGGCTGATGCTGCCTCAACCCGACGTGCGCACGCGGGCGCGCTCCTCCGTGATGGGAGCGACCTCCACCGTTGCATTGCCGAGCGCACGGTCGCGCTCGAACACGAGGCGGACGCGCTGGCCGACCGGCGTCAGCCCGATCAGGTTGCGGACCTGGGTCGCGCTGCGCACCGGCATGTCGTTCGCCTTCACGATGATGTCGCCCTTGCGCAGGCCCGCCTGTTCGGCGGGAGATCCTGGGGTCACGTCGGCGACCCGCGCCCCCACGACGCGGCCGTCGGCCGCCGAGTCCAGATCGAGCAGGGTCACGCCGATGCGGCCGCGATCGACGCGTCCGCTGACGGCCAGCTGCTCCATCACCCGCCGCGCCATGTTGATCGGCACGGCAAAGCCGATGCCGACATTGCCGCCCCCGGGCGAGATGATCGCGGTGTTGATGCCGATCAGCTCGCCGCGCAGATTGATCAGCGCGCCGCCGGAATTGCCGGGATTGATCGCGGCGTCGGTCTGGATGAAATCCTCATAGCCCTGCTTGCCGAGGCCGGTGCGACCAAGCGCGCTGACGAGGCCCGAGGTCACCGTCTGGCCCAGCCCGAACGGGTTGCCGACCGCGATCACGAAATCGCCGACCTCGAGCGCGTCGCTGTTGCCGAGTGCAATGGCCCTGAGATCGGCCGGATCGTCGATCTGCAACAGTGCGATGTCGGTTGCGGGATCACGTCCGACCAGACGTGCGCCGAATTTGCGGCCGTCCTTGGTCCTGATCTGCGCCATGTCGGCATGTTCGACGACGTGGTTCGCCGTCATGACATAGCCGCGCTGCGCATCGACGATCACGCCTGAGCCGGCGGCGCTGATCTGCTTTTCGACCTGCCTGGGGACGTCGGCGAAGTCCCGGGATCGTGGGTTCAGGTAGAGCGGATTGTCCTGCCGGACCTTGCCCTCGACCGAGATGTTGACGACGGCCGGGGTGACCTCCTTGACCAGGGGCGCCAGCGTCGGCACCCGGCCGAGCTTGAGGTCCGGGATCTGGGCCAAAGCAGGTGCGGCCAGAAGGCAGAGCACGATCACCGGCATCAGGACCAAAGGCCGGACACAACGCAGAAGCTGCATCGTTTTTCCTCGACGGGGGCTGGACGGATTTTGGCGCTGATAGAGCTGGTCAGGACGGCTGCCGCGGTCAAGAGCCGTCCTGGCAGCCGTTTCCACCGAGTGCCAAAATTTTTTCGTGACCCTCTTGAACGAAAACTTCGGCTTTCATAGGTCGATCAGCGCCCGGGAGCCTCATGGGGCCCGGGTCCTATGACATCGCTGATCTTTCGAAGGAGGATGTGCATGCATTTCCGTCCATTGCACGACCGCGTGCTCGTGCGCCGCATCGATGCCGAAGAGAAGACCAAGGGCGGCATCATCATTCCCGACACCGCCAAGGAGAAGCCGCAGGAGGGCGAGATCGTCGCCGCGGGCCCAGGGGCGCGGAATGAGCAGGGCCAGCTCGTGCCGCTCGACGTGAAGCCGGGAGACCGGGTGCTGTTCGCCAAATGGTCGGGCACCGAGGTCAAGATCGACGGCAAGGATCTCCTGATCATGAAGGAGAGCGACCTGCTCGGTATTGTCGAGACCCCCGTGACGGCCAAGAAGGCCGCTTGATCACCCGCAGAAACTGACAGTCATCGAAAGAAAGGAGACGACGAACATGGCTGCCAAGGACGTGAAGTTTTCGACCGACGCACGCGACCGCATGCTGCGCGGCGTCGACATCCTCGCCAATGCCGTCAAGGTGACGCTGGGCCCCAAGGGCCGCAACGTCGTGATCGAGAAATCATTCGGGGCGCCGCGCATCACCAAGGACGGCGTGACGGTCGCCAAGGAGATCGAGCTGGAGGACAAGTTCGAGAACATGGGCGCGCAGATGGTGCGCGAGGTGGCCTCGAAGACCGCCGATCTCGCCGGCGACGGCACCACCACCGCGACCGTGCTCGCCCAGGCCATCGTGAAGGAGGGCGCAAAGTCGGTCGCCGCCGGCATGAACCCGATGGATCTGAAGCGCGGCATCGACCTTGCCGTCGACGCCATCGTGGCCGACCTCAAATCGCACGCCAAGACCATCACCAGCAACGACGAGATCGCGCAGGTCGGCACCATCTCGGCCAATGGCGACGACGAGATCGGACGCTTCCTGGCCGAGGCCATGCAGAAGGTCGGCAATGAGGGCGTGATCACGGTGGAGGAGGCAAAAAGCCTCGACACCGAGCTCGAAGTGGTCGAGGGCATGCAGTTCGACCGCGGCTATGTCTCGCCATACTTCGTCACCAATTCCGAGAAGATGCGGGTCGAGCTCGAGGATCCCTACATCCTGATCCACGAGAAGAAGCTGTCGGGCCTGCAGACGATGCTGCCGCTGCTCGAAGCCGTGGTGCAGTCCGGCAAGCCGCTGCTGATCGTGGCCGAGGACGTCGAAGGCGAGGCGCTGGCGACGCTGGTCGTCAACAAGCTGCGTGGCGGCCTGAAGATCGCAGCCGTCAAGGCGCCGGGCTTCGGCGATCGCCGCAAGGCGATGCTGGAGGACATCGCGATCCTCACCGGCGGCACCACGATCTCCGAGGATCTCGGCATCAAGCTGGAGAACGTCACGCTCTCGATGCTCGGCCGCGCCAAGAAGGTGGTGGTCGACAAGGAGAACACCACGATCGTCGACGGTGCCGGCGCCAGGAAGGACATCGATGCGCGCACCCAGCAGATCAGGCTGCAGATCGAGGAGACCACCTCCGATTACGACCGCGAGAAGCTGCAGGAGCGGCTGGCCAAGCTCGCCGGCGGCGTTGCGGTGATCCGGGTCGGCGGCGCCACCGAGGTCGAGGTCAAGGAGCGCAAGGACCGCGTCGACGATGCGCTGCACGCGACCCGGGCCGCAGTGGAGGAGGGCATCCTGCCCGGCGGCGGCGTGGCGCTGCTGCGCGCCACCAGGGTGCTCGACGGCGTCAAGACCGCCAATGCCGACCAGAAGGCCGGCGTCGATATCGTCCGCCGCGCCATCCAGGTGCCGGCGCGGCAGATCGTGCAGAACGCCGGCGAGGACGGCTCTGTTGTGGTCGGCAAGCTGCTTGAGAAGGAGACCTACAGCTGGGGCTTCAACGCCGCGACGGGTGAGTACCAGGATCTGGTGCAGGCCGGCGTGATCGACCCGGCCAAGGTGGTCCGCACGGCGCTGCAGGACGCGGCCTCGGTCGCCTCGCTCCTGATCACCACCGAGGCGCTGGTGGCCGACAAGCCGAAGAAGGCGGAAGCCGCTGCGGCTGCGCCGGCGATGGACTTCTGATCGCAATCCGCCGTGACGGGCTCGCACGCCCGTCACGGCTCATCAAAAGAAAGTTAGTAGCTGCGTCACCCGGCCGTGGATCGGCCACAACACGCAGCTATCAATCCGAGCTACGACCGCAATCCGTCCAGAGCCGGCCACATTCGTCATCGCGACCGGCCTGTCGATGGACCGACGGTCGACGGGAGGTGCGGTTGGGCGCTGTCGCGCCGCCCGGTCTCAATGCAGCGCAGCGCGCGTTTGCAGGGGCTATCATGCCTGCCTGGCAGTACAATCATCCGCCGCCCAATCCGGTATCCGTCATGGCGATTGCGGATCCAAGGCGGCTGACGAGGTTTCTCATCGAAAGCGAGCAGCGCGTCGTCGCGCATTGCCAGGCCGTGCTCTCGCGCGGCGACGTCGATCCGCGCGAGCGTGAGCGGCTTGTCAGCGTCTTGCGAGAGGCCACCATGCGGCTGCAACAGCTGTCGGCCGCGGCAGCTTGAGGCCTTGGAATAAGCCATCGGCCTCGTGAGAAAAAATTGCGGAAGGCCCTTGAAACCTGCCTTCCTTCTTCTAATTCCATCGTTGCCGCTTCGGCGGCGCCGGGTGCCGACAGGGCCCGGCGGTAGTCTGGGCGCTGACCGGTTGTCGGGTTCTCAGAAAGTCCTGCATCGGCTCGGCGCTCCTTCGTATCCATCTTGCTCTTAAGGAGGACTTGGCTATGAGGACGTATGATTTCACCCCGCTGTGGCGCTCGACCATCGGCTTCGACCGCCTGTTCGACTTGCTCGACGAGACCCAGCGCGCGGTCGATGACAACTATCCCCCTTACAACATCGAGCGGCTCGGCGACGACCGCTATCAGATCTCGCTGGCGCTCGCCGGCTTCGCCCCGGATGAGCTCGCCATCACGGCCGAGCACAATGTGCTCACCGTGGAGGGCCGCAAGTCCGACAAGGAGACCCGCGAGTACCTGTATCAGGGCATCTCGTCGCGGTCCTTCAAGCGGCAGTTCAGTCTCGCCGACTATGTGCAGGTCAGGAGCGCCTTCTTCGACAATGGCCTGCTGCGGATCGAGCTGGTGCGGGAGATTCCCGAGGCCATGAAGCCGCGGCGCATTACCATCGGCACGGCGCCGGTCGAGCAGATCGCGCAGCAGAAGGCGGCCTGAAGGCTCTTTGATCCGGGACGCGGGCGGCTTGTTGCCCGCGTCCGTGCACCATCTGTCTCTCGTGAAAGGAGCGTAAGGAGACACGCCATGAGTGAGCGCAGTGTTTCGATCATTGCGGGCGGCACCGGTTTCCATCCGGTCTCGCACTACGAATGCCCGGCCGACCTGCTGAACGACAGCAGCCTGTCCCCGGCTGAGAAGCGCCTGATCCTGTCATCCTGGGCGTCGGACATGTACGCCGTCGAGTCGCAGCCGCATCTGCGCAAGATCCCCGGCATCGGCCGGCCGTTGCACCTGGCCGACGTGCTCGGCGCGCTGAGGCAGCTCGACCGTGAGGATCAGCCGCCGCGGCCGCGCGGCGGGGCCGCGATGCGCATCGTGCCCCGAGTCGACGTCAACGCCGACGCTGCGGCGGCGGATGCCGCCCCTGCCGCGGGCGTTCGGCTGCGTCCGGCCGCACGTGTGCGGTTTTCACGCGAAGCCAATGTGCAGCGCTATCGCAAGCTGCTTGCGACCCGGCTTGCCGACCACGAGCGTCGCTTCGTCGAGCGGCGGCTCGCGGAGGAGTTGGAGCAGCCGCCCGTGCTGCCGGAGCGGCGGGGCTTTGCGCGGGCCGGCCGCTGCTGACGCCGGTTGCACACCTTCCCGCGAACCTGCGAACGCAAAAACGCCGCCCGGAATTGGGCGGCGTTTGACTTCAGGAAGCGTAGAGGGTGATGAGTCCTTGTAGCTCAAAAGCCCGCGAACATCAATTCCGGTAGCCCGGATTGACGCGATCGAGCCGGCGCAGCAGCGGCGGCCAGACCAGCTGATTGGAACGGAGCTCGGCGCGGTCCTCGTTTTCGAACAGCTTGGCATTCTTGTCGATGACATCGTCGCGGACCGGATAGGAGGTCGGTCCGAGCGTGCGGGTGCGGACCTGGATCGAGCAGGCGCGCTCCAGGTGATACATGCGCTCGAAGGCGGAAGCGACCGAGCGGCCGACCGTCAGCGTGCCGTGATTGCGCAGCAGCATATTGTTCTTTGTGCCGAGATCACGCTGCAGCCGCGGCCGCTCGTCATGGTCCAGCGCCACGCCCTCATAGTCGTGATAGGCGAGGTCGTGGGTGACGTATTGCGCGATCTGGTTCAGCGGCAGCAGGCCGTCGGCGCAGCTCGACACCGCGACGCCGTCGAGCGTGTGCAGGTGGATGACGCAGCCGGCATCCTCGCGCACCTCGTGGATCGCCGAATGGATGGTGAAGCCCGCCGGGTTGATGCTGTACTCGCTCTCGGAGAGCTGGTTGCCGTAGAGGTCGACCTTGATCAGGCTGGAGGCGGTGATCTCCTCGAACAGCAGGCCGTAGGGGTTGATCAGGAAATGATGCTCGGGGCCGGGCACGCGGGCCGAGATGTGGGTGTCGACGAGATCGTCCCAGCCGAACATCGCCACCAGGCGATAGGCGGCCGCGAGGTTGATCCGCTGCGACCACTCCGCTTCCGTCATGTTTGACGGCACTTCCTTGAGGCGGGCTTCCGCGGGCGACATGGCATTCTCCGATTTCCGAGGGCTGGCCGCAGCCTAAGCGGCCCGCCGCCGCGCGACAAGGCGCGGGGCGGGGAGAGCTGTCATGTCGTTTGACCGAGCCGGCCGCTCAGGGCGCCGGGATCGACAGCAGGCTCGAGATGCTGCGGCCGCGGATGTCGTAGACCCGGGCGAACACGACGTCGTCGCGCTTGATCTCGACCATCACGGGGGCGGTCAGTCCCTTGCAGTAGAACTCGCCGAGCGTCATGGCGAAGTCGGCCGCATGGCTGTCCCAGCCGATGGTGAAATCCGGGCCGAGCGCGACCTGGGCCGGGCGCTGCGGGCCGCACACCGCCACCTTCCATTTGTGCCCGATCGGCGGCACCTCCTGGCGCTCGTCGAGCTGCTCCTTGAGCCCGTCGGAGGCCTGCTTCAGCGCCAGCCCCCAATAGTCCAGCATGTAGCGCGTATCGGCCTCGCGCACGGTGCCGGCGATGTAGTTGAAGTGGGTGTACTGGTAGGGATGCAGCCGGATCATCTCCGCCAGCGGCAGCAGCAGCCCGAAGCAGAAGGTGGCGATGGCCACCGGCTGCCAGCTGCGGCGCTCGTCGGCGTTGAGCCAGGACAACAGCCACGAGAAGGCGACGCCGCCGAGCAGCGCGATCGGCGGGATCACGAATACGAAATGGCGGATGCCGTTGTACAGCGCCGGGCGTTTGACGATCGCGATCAGGATCGGCAGCGTCGCCGCCAAGGTCAGCATCAACAGGATGCTCTTCTGCCGGGCCGGCATGTCCGGCCGCGACAGCGACATCAGCGAGGCGACCGCACCGGCCACGAACAGCGCGATCATCAGCTCGGGCAGCTGCAGCGCGAACAGGGTCGGCAGGTACGACCACGGCATGTCCGGCACCGAGACCAGCGCCCCGTCGAACATCTCCTTCCACGGCTTCTCGAAGAAGTGCGAGAAGTAGGTCAGCGCCCGGAACGGATTGGCAGGCTCGATGATCGACCACGGCCAGATCAGGCCCATGATCAGGTAGCCCAGGATCAGTCCGGGAATCAGCATGTAGAGCACTTGGGCGAAGCGGCGGATCGCCTCGCGGGTACCCTGCGTACGGTATTCGTCCATGAACAGGGGAATGAAGCCGACCATGGCATAGACGACGGCCATGCCGCCCAGGATGCGGCAGCCGATCGAGAAGCCGGCGCCGAGACCCAGGATCAGGATGGTGCGGGGCGAGGGGTAGGGATATTCCTCGGCGAGGCGGACGAGGCCCATCAGCAGCACGACCATGGCGACCGCGAAGGGGGCATCCTTCGGGTTCATGAACATGTGGCCATAGAAGATCGGGCACAGCGCCAGCAGCAGCAGGGCCGACAGGCCGGCCACGGCGCCGCCGATCCGGCGTGCCAGGCGCCATGTCACGCCCAGTCCGACCAGTCCGACGATCGCGCCGACCAGCCGGCGCGTCTCGAACAGCTCCAGCGGCAGAATCTTGTGCAGCAGCGCTGCAACCATGTCGAAGCCGCCGCCGTACATATAGAGATTGGCGAACGACAGCGCCGCCTGGTCCCTGAAACCGGAACCGTACATGCGCAGCAAGAGATCGGCGTATTCGGCATGGGTGTAGTCGTCCCAGCCAAGGCCATAATCCCGGAATGTCAGTCCGGCCACCACCGCGACCGCGGCGAGCACGAACATGGCAAGATCGTCACAAGTCCGTTCGAGTGTCCGCCGTATCGGCGTCTCGAGGACCGAAGTGGTTATCGATGTCATGGCTGATAGTGACCCGGCGTCCCCTAACGACCCCGCTTCCGCGCTTCAGGCCTGTTTTCCCCGCCTGCGTATAGCGCGTCCCGGTTTCCGAGGTGTCGGAAATCTGCGCGTCACGCTTCCATCGCAGTGCAGCAGGGGCCCGAATTTCGGCCGCTTGGCGCCATATTGGCACAGTGACATGAACGCGTCCTGAACCATGCGGCTACGGATAAACCCGGAGGAACCTGAGACGGTTCCGTGGGTTGGCGGGGATTGAATGTGGCGTGATCGTGGCGCATTCAGCCCCGGCAGCGGGCGGATGAGCGTTTCGGCCGAACTTCTGCTGCAAATTGTCGCGGATTTCGACTAGAAACCGGTTTCGAGGACGCGGGCAACCGCAGCTAACTAGTGTGATATCGGTCGGGACGCCGTCCGGAACCGACGCATTAGGGGATGGGTTCGATGATGAGTGCTATGTTGACCGCTGCGGCCATGGTTGTCCTGGCCGGGCTTGCAGCGATCGCTTTTGGAATTCCGAACAAGGAGTTCAGCATCGGCGGCCTGCTGATCCAGTCGGGAACCCTGGGCGTCTGTAGCGGGCTGATCCTGTTCGGCCTGTATGCGGTGCTCGGCGAGCTCAAGGTCATCTCGAGCCGGCTGCGGCAGCGCGGGCCCGAATCGGAGGTCCGGCCGTTGCAGCTCCCGGGCCTCGGCAGCAAGGCCGATCTCGAACCTGCCCCGGTGCCCCCGGCAGAGGACGCATGGCGCGAGGGTGGCTCGCCACGGTCTCGGCCGCGGATGCCGGATCTGTCTTCGCCCCTGTCGTCAGCTCCGTTGTCCCAGGCGCCTTTGTCGCCACCCCTGCCGTCCTCATTGCGGACCGCGTCTGCTGCGGATCAGGAGGCGGACGATCCGGTTGCCGAGCCTGCCGAGCGGCCCCGGCGCAACCTGTTGTTTGCATCGACCTCGCGGCGCGAGCGCGAACGCGCCGAAAAGCGCGCCGGCGAACCGATGCCGACGGATTTCCGCTCGCCGCCGCTCAGCGAGCCGCCTTCTATCCCGCTCGATGAGCCGGCCTCCGAGCCCGCGTCTTCGGGTCTGGACGACACCTGGTCGCGTCCCGAGCGGGCGCGCCCGCCCGAGTCGCTGCGACCGCCATTCCCCCGCCGATTGGCGCGCGCCGCGCCTGCCTTCGAGCCCGAGCCGGCACCGGCTCCCGAACCCCAGGATCTCGATACGCCGCCCGCGAGCATCATCAAGTCGGGCGTCGTCGACGGGATGGCCTATTCGCTCTATTCCGACGGCTCGATCGAGGCGCAGATGCCGGAGGGGATGATGCGCTTCGCATCGATCGACGAGTTGCGCACCCACCTGGAAGGCCGCAGCTGACGCGGCAGCTCGCCGTCAACTGGCATACGGTACACAGTACTGGAATTGGGACAGACGTCTCAAGAAGAAGTCCTCACCTTCTTGTCATTTGGCCAGTCATTTGCCCATATTGCTTGGAGAATTGACAGATGACGCAATCACCCGCTTCGGGTGATACTTGCGAATGAAAGTCAGTGGGCGGGATGAGTTTTCAATGACCGAAGGGGCCGGCAAGAGCTTTATCGATCTGACGGCCGACATCGTCTCGGCCTATCTCAGCAACAATCCGACGCCTGCAGCCGAGATTCCGTCGCTCATCAGCCAGGTGCATGCCGCGCTGACCCGGGTCGCGGCCGGGCGCAGCGAGCCGGCGCCGGAGCCGACGCGCCCCGCGGTGCCGGTGAAGAAATCCATCCACCCGGACTATCTGGTCTGCCTCGAGGACGGCAAGCGCTTCAAGTCGCTGCGGCGGCATCTGCGGACGCAGTACAGCATGACGCCCGAGCAGTATCGCGACAAATGGAACCTGCCGCCGGACTATCCCATGGTGGCGCCGAACTACGCCGTCACGCGCTCGCAGCTCGCCAAGAAGATGGGTCTCGGCCAGCAGCGTCCGGAGCGCGAGAAGTAGCCCGGATCGATCAGGTCGCCGTGGCGAGTGCTTCGCGGGCGTCCGCGCGGATGCGCTCGACCATGGAGCGCAGGCCGTTGGAGCGCTGCGGCGTGAGGTGGTCGCGGAACCCGAGCTCGTCGAACACGGCGGGCGCGTCGATGGTCAGAATCTCCTGCGGCGTCCGTCCGGAATAGAGCGTCAGCAGGATCGCGATCAGGCCGCGGACGATGTGGGCATCGCTGTCGCCGAGATAGTTGAGGATCGGCGTGGCGCTGCCGTCATCGACATGCTTCGACAGCCAGACTTGGCTGGCGCAGCCCTGCACCTTGTTCGCGGCGGAATGCTCGTCCTCCGGCATCGGCGCCAAGGTGCGGCCGAGCTCGATCACATAGCGGTAGCGGTCGTCCCAATCGTCCAGCAGGGCAAAATTGTCGCGGATATCGTCGATCGTCATGGTGCTCTTCGGTCCCGTCCGAACCCCATATAGGCGTTCGGCGCGACGAAAGCGACAGCCGGTTCCGAGACAAATCAGGGCGACGGCGGCAGCTGCCATTCACTGCTGAGGTCGTCGGTCGACAGCGTGTCGGCCGGGGCCTCGCTCGCGGGAACCTCCGCCATGACGGGAGCGTCGATCGAGCCGGTGTGATCGTTGCCGCGTTTGTCGCGGCTGGCCGGCTTCACCGGGCCGATGAACTTGTCGGCGGCGTTTGGCTTCTCGGCCGTCTCGGGCTTGTCGGTGATGATCTGATAGATCTTGCGCGCGCCTTCCTCGGCGCGATGACCGATCACGGTCGCAGCCTGGCCGCCGACCTCGCAGGCCTGCGGCTGGCGCTTGCAGAACTGGCTCATGTCGGAGACGGCAGCCGTCGCGGCCTGCACGGCTTCGTGCGCATTGATCTGCGGCAGCTTGTCGGTGTCGGGGCTCTTCTCGCGCGGCAGCAGCACCAGCACGAGCCCGAGCCAGAATGCCATCCGAAGCAGAAAGAACATCACGCAACCCCGACCCGTGCTGCTGATCCCGCGTCCGTTCCTGACCGCGCAACCGAGATCGCAGCTGCCTTGTTCTATGTCGCGACTGCTTGCATTGGGCTTAATTGGTTGAGAATTCGCGAAGCGGACCTCCGAACTTTTTTCGGCGTAAATTTTTGGTTGGCGCGAACCGAATGCGTCATGCAACCGGCTGTGGATCGCGGCGCTTTCGCAACCGCAGGCGCGGCCGGAAACGATGCATTCACCATCCCGTCGGAATGGCGTGGTTGCCGCAGTCTGGGCCTTAGCGTTCGCTTAATGCGAGTCTGACACGGTGCTTCAGACGACAGGGGGCGTCCCGGCGCGTTCTCTCAAGTAGAACGACCGATGGGCCGAGGCGCGAGAGCCGTGAGTGTGTTGAGTATCATCCGCGATTGTCTTGATGCGTTGCTGCATCCGTCGGCTCGAACTGATGCGATGACGCGTGCCCGCCATCGCGCCTTCATCGCGCCGCGCCTGCTCGGCAGCCTCGCCGCCTTCGCTGTGTTCCCCGCCTATCTGGCGATGCGCGGAGCGCCGAGCGCGCTCGAGGTCGGCGCGCTGACATGGCTGATCGCACCGATCCTGTTGTCCTGGTATCTGTCCCGCACCGGCCGCTATGAGAGCGCCTGCGCGCTGTCGTCGCTGGCGCTGTCCGCCCTGATCATGGCGGTGTCGATCGAGACCGGCGGGATCGAATCCTTTGCCGCAGTCTGGCTGATCGTCGTTCCCCTCGAGGCAGCGTTCTCGGCATCGCGCCGCGTCGTCGTGCTCTCCGCCGCGCTCGCATTGTCATGCGTGCTGTTGCTGATCCTGATCGGGCATCTCGGCTGGCTGCCGAAGCCGGAGACGAATCCGGCGCTGCGGACGAGCCTGCTAGCGTTCGGCGTCGCCTCCGCCACGCTCTACGCCGCCGTGCTCGCCTTCGCCGCCGATACGCTCGCGCGCACCAGCGTGACCTTGCTGTCGATGGAGGAGGAGCGCTACCGTCTGCTCGCGCGCAACATGAGCGACGTGATCTCCCGCCATCGCCGCAACGGTGCGGTCATGTTCATTTCGCCCGCAGCGGAGACGCTGCTGGGAGCGCCGGTCGCGCAGTTGCATGGCCACGGCCTGTTCGAGCGTGTCCATGTCGCGGACCGGCCGGCCTATCTCACGGCGCTGGCCGAGGCAGCGGGCGGCAGCGAGGCATCGAGCGTCGAGTTCCGGCTGCGCCGCGACGCGCCGGGCGAGGGACGCGGGCTGCAGCATCAGGTTGATTTCATCTGGGTGGAGATGCGCTGCCGGCCGCTCGATCGCGCAGGCGTGACGCCTGCGGGATCGGAGCAGGAGGTGGTCGCGGTGCTGCGCGACGTCACCGACCGCAAGCTGCAGGAGCAGGCGCTCGAGCTGGCACGCGGCGCAGCTGAGCGCGCCGACGCCGCCAAGACGCGGTTCCTTGCGACCATGAGCCATGAGCTGCGCACGCCGCTGAACGCCATCATCGGCTTCTCGGAGATGCTGATGCAGGAGCAGATGCTGGTGCTCAACGCCGCGCGGCGCCGCGAATATGCGCAGCTGATCAACGATTCCGGCCAGCATCTGTTGTCGGTGGTGAACGGCATCCTCGACATGTCGAAGATGGAGTCGGGCAATTTCGAGCTGACGCCGGAGCCGTTTGCACCGCGCGCGGCGCTGTTGAATTGCTGCAACCTGCTGGCGCTGCGCGCGCGCGAGAACGGCGTCGATCTGGCGGCGGACGTGCCGCATGATCTGCCCGTCATCACCGGCGACCCGCGCGCCTTCAAGCAGATCGTGCTCAATCTCGTCTCCAATGCCATCAAGTTCACCGAGCGTGGCGGCCGTGTTGCCGTGTCCGCCGGCGTCGATGGCCCGCGTCTGCTGTTGCGAATCACCGATACCGGCTGCGGCATCGCAGCCGACGATCTCAAGCGCATCGGCGATCCGTTCTTCCAGGCAGGCAAGACCTATCAGCGCCGTCACGAGGGAACCGGACTGGGGCTTTCGATCGTGAAGAGTCTCGTGAACTTGCACGGCGGCGAAATGTCGATAGAAAGCAAGCTCGACGAGGGAACGACGGTGACGGTCGCGCTGCCGATCAACTGCGTCGCCGAGACGACGGCCGGCGCCATTGTCACCCCGCTGTCGCCCGTGCGTTCCGCCCAGGCAGGGCAGGTGATTCAGGTGAAGAAGAGTGCCTAGACGAGCTGCAGATGATGATCAGGCGCCGCCGCGCCGTCGCAAGCGCGCGGCTGCGGCTGCCGCCGTCCTCGAAGCTGCTGACGAGCGCGGCTTGCTGATGCGCGCCATGCTGTACAGCCCGAAGGATCTTCTTGCCGGCCTGCTGGCCTGCGCGGCCTGCAGCGCGATCATCGTCAATGCCGTGTTCCTGCAATCAGGGCCGCATCCGGCACCGATGTTCGGTTCCATCGTGACCATTCCGCCGGTTCTTGCGAGTTCCAATCCGTTGCCCCGTGCGAGGCCGGCGGACGCCATCTCTCCGTTCGATCCGAAGGTGATCGAGACCCGGCCGCCCGAGACCCGTGCGACGGAGCCGAAGGTGGCCGACCAGCGATCGGCGGATGTACGGTCCGACCAAAAATATGCCGATCCCCTGGCCGACCTCGTCCGCTCCGTGAACGGCGGCCAGGGCAACGTGCCGCGTCCGCAGCCGACCCAGCAGGGCGCCAATGTGCGTCGTGTCGCCGCCGTTCAGCGTGCGCTGACCGAATATGGCTATGGTCAACTGAAGCCGACGGGGATGATCGGCTCCGATACCCTGACGGCGATCCAGAAGTTCGAGCGCGAGCGCAAGCTGCCGGTGACGGGGCAGGTGTCGGATCGCCTGGTGCGCGAGCTCGCAATTGTCATCGGGCACCCGATCGAATAGAGCAGGCCGTCAGCTGCCGGTTGCAGCGCGCTTTCATGCGGCCCGAACATCATGCGATTGAAGACGAGCATCTGGGTCAGCGCCTATCTGCGCCGCTGCCAGTCGGCCGGCGTGTTCGGCGCGATCAGCCACCGTGGCGCGGAGGAGGCGGGCGCCGTCTTCATCAAGGTCGCACTGATGGATCGCACGGCGCAGCTCTACGTCCCGGCGCCGCAGACGGTCTATGACGACAGCAGGCCGATCGAACGTCTGTTCGTTCCCGCCTCGCCGCAACCGATGGCGGAGTTCGAGGTCGACGAGCGGCTCCGCAAGGAGCTGCGTTTCGATCCCGATGCGTGGATCGTCGAGACCGAGGACAAGCAGGGCCGTCACTTCCTCGATCTCGCGCGCGAGCAGCCGTAAGCCGTCAGCGCTTGAAGCCGTCGGTTCCGGTGCGAACGATGGGCTTCGATAGACCCGGCGTGCCGGCCCGCGCCGAGCTCGCGCGAACATGCTGACGTTCGTCGTCGTACAGGGCGGTGCGGTGCTTGGCCCTGACCGCCGCCATCGCCGAGCCGCGCCATGCGGCCAGCATGATCAGCGCTGCGCGCTCGCTGAGGCGGCCGTAGAAGCGCGACAGCCGAAACACGGTGTGGACCGACTGACCCATTTCAGGCTTGAGGAACAGCAGCACGCGCTCGAACACCGGCGCCGGCATGCCCAGGGCCTTGGCCGCGCAGGCAAGCGGTTCGCCGCTCTCATCGTTCATCACCTCCTGGGTGATGCGTGCGGGCAGGATCAGGCTTTCGCCGAGCTCGATCGTGAAGGTCTCGACGTCGGCGTTGAAGGCGGCCATTTCCAGCGCCTCGATCGCGTGCGCTGCGCGATGCAGCGGTGTCGGCGCGGCCGGTTTCAGCGGCGCCGTCGCGATGTTCTCCAGGATGGCGATGCGCTCTTTCGACCCCGCGCGCAGGAACATCTCGCTGAGCTCGGCCGCATCCCTCGGCTGCATCGCCAGTCCCGTCGAGTCCGAATCGTCGCGCGTGGACGCTCTCGCTGAGGGTGAGCGAAGCGCGGGCGGGATCAGGCCCGCCAGCGGCCGCATCGGCTCATCGAGCGCCGGGCGCAGCCCGAGCTTCGTCAGGATCTCGACCGGCGTGTTTGGATAGATCGCGAGGCGCGCGCGCACGGCGGCGCGGGTCGTGTCATCGACGTCATCGACCAGCCGCGAGACCAGCTCGACGAACTGCCGTTCCTCGTCCGCCGAATGGGTGCTCGCCTGGACATAGAGATCGGTCAGGACGCGCAGCAACGTCGGCTTGATGTCGACGCCCTCGCGGCGCGAGAGCGTGAGCAACCCGTCGAAGCCGGGAAACAGCGAAGATCTTGTCATGTCGGGTACGCAACTTCGGCAATCGTTGCGCCGATTAGAGCCCGTTTGTTTTAATAGGGCGTTAAGGAAAACAGACGGTGAAGATGGGCCGAAACTTCCCGGTGAGACAAAGGCGCAACGCTGGCTTGCCATTTCCCGTGCCGCTGCACGCGATCCGTGTTCGCTTGCAGCGCATTAAGATCCTCTTAACCACGTCCTGATCTTAATCGACCCGTTCGATGATCGCGCCTTGGCCTCGTCACGCCGCCGGCCTGATCCTCGCCGCGTTGGATGCCGCGTCGCCAGTCGTTGCGGCGGCATTCGTGATCGTCAGTTTTGCGTGCCCCAGTGCCTGCGAAGTTCGGGCAGCGGGGAGTTGGGGGGTAAGAACTTCGGGCACGAAAGAGAGTCAACATGGCGACCATCATTGAATTCCCGGCGGACGTTGCGCGTCGCGCGCGGCCTGCCGTGGCCGGCGCGCCGCAGGAGGGCATGGCAACGATCCTGATTCTTCCCGTCGTTCGGATCGAGCGCGAGGGCTCGACCGACGACCGCGGCCCCCGCGAGGGCGCCGCTCCGAGCCGCCGCCGTCGCCGCCGCTGACATTCGGGGGAATGGGAATGCCGGCCATGAGGCTTCCGGCCCGGCGTGTCGCGCCGTTCGTTGCATTGCTTCTCGTCGGCGACCTGCTTGCCGGCTGCAGCGGCGGTGATTTCGGCCGCACCCGAGCCGACATGCGCAACGACGACATGCACAAATGGATCGGGGCGGAAGCCACCGCGAGTGTCGGCGTCAAGCCGTCGCAGTTCCAATTGACCGACAATGAGCGCCAGCTGCGCGATCTGGCCTATCCGCTGATCGAGCCGCCGCATTCGCGTCCCGCGTGGAAGGCGGTGTTCGGCGACTATCAGCCCTCGGCCTCGCCGTGGCGCCAGAAGGTGGCGTTCGACCGCACCGCCTATGGCCGCGCCTTGATCGACGAGCCGCACCGCTCGCATGCGTCGCGCTATCAGCAGCTGATCGACGACGTCCGCGACGACATCACGCGGTTCGAGCCGTTCTTCGCCTCCGCCATCCGCGTCATCGACCTCGATCGCAAGCGCGATGCCAGCATGGCCTACATGACCGAGCTCTCGCCGCGCGAGAAGGCCGATGCGGTCGCGCGCATGCAGGAGAACTCGCTGATCGTGCAATGGGTGCAGATCAGCCTGGAGCAGCGCGTCTCGTCCTATCGCTGGGCGCTGGAGCGCCTGGTGCTACAGGCGCCTGACGGGATGGCCGCCGAGGCCGATCGTCTCATCAACGAGCTGGCCGCGCAGACCGCCAATCCGCCGGTCGCGGCGCGGCCCTTGATCGAGCGGCCGCTGACGACGCGGGGCTAGATCAGACTAGCCTTGCGTCCGCTTGATCCGGTGCCGTGCCGGCTTTGCCGGCGCTCGCTTCTGCCGCCCTGCTGCGGTGCGCGGCTTCTTTGGCGCTGCCGCCCGCAACGTCGCGATCAGCGTCTCCAGCACCTCGGATGGTGGGCGCGACGCCGTATAGGCCAATCCGACCTGACGCTTCAACGTCATGTCGATGTTGCGGACGGCGATATCGCTTCTGCCGTGGACGACGCCTTCAGGAACGATCGCGACGCCGACACCGGCGGCCACGAGTGCCAACGCCCAATCCTCGGTCTCGGCGATCGCGGCGACCTCGCGCGGCTTGCGCCCGGCCAGCGCGCCATTCTCGCAATGACAGCGGTCGATCATCGCGACGTCGGCGAAATCAGCCGCCCGCAGCCGCGGCTTCAGCGTCAGTGGATGGGCCAGGGGCAGGGCTGCGACATAGCGCTCACTCCATAGCGGCAGGAAATGCTCGTCGTCACGGATGAGGCTTCTGGCGACGACGCGCGCGTCGGCCCGCTCCGAGGGACCGACGATGTGAAGCTTGAGATCCTGGCGCGCCGTGAGCGGTTTGAGCAACGCGGTGACGCGCCGCCCGTCCAGGGTGCGCATCAGGCCGAGCTTGAGCACCTGCTTCGGCGCGCCTTGGCGGAACAGGTTACGGGCCGCGTCGGCCTCATCGACGATGCGGCGAGCAATCGGCTGCAGGCGTTCCGCGGCCTCGAGCGGCACGACGCCCTTGCGGTGGCGGATGAACAGCCCGGTGCCGAGCTCGGTCTCGAGATTGGCGATCGCCAGCGAGATCGAGGGCTGTGACACGAAGCAGCGCGCCGCCGCTCTGGTCAGGCTTCGCTCCTCGAAGACGGCAGAGAAATAGCGGAGCTCGCGGATATCCATAGGTACAGCCTATGACAAGTATCAATCATCAATATTTTACTTATTGCAGGAGCAGACGCAAGGATGCGCCGGATCTGGCAGGCTTGGGAGAAGGTCGATGCGCGTCCACCACATCAACACCGGCACGATGTGCCCACGCGGCGGCCGATTGGTGAGCGGCAGCGGCGGCCTGTTCGCGCGTGCACGTCTGGTCTGCCACTGCCTGCTGATCGAGAGTGATGACGGATTGGTCCTGGTCGACACCGGCATCGGCACGGCCGACATTGCCGAGCCCGCACGATTGGGGGAGCGCTGGGTGAGGCAGGCCGCGCCGCGGCTCGAGCCGTTGGAAACGGCGTTGCAGCAGGTGAAGGCCATGGGCTTCTCGCCTGACGATGTCAGGCATATCCTGCTCACGCATCTCGATCGCGACCATGCCGGCGGCATCGGCGATTTTCCCAGGGCCAAGGTGCACGTTCATCGCAAGGAGCATGCGATGGCCGTCGACGGGGCTCCACCACCGCCGCGCGGCCGCTACGTCGCCGGCCAATGGCGTCATTGTCCCGATTGGCAATTCTACGGCGAGGACGGCGATAGCTGGTTCGGCTTTCGCGGCGTCCGCGCGCTCGGCGACAAGGACCCTGATATCCTGATCGTTCCATTGCCCGGCCATACGCCCGGGCATTGTGGGGTGGCCGTACGTCGCAGCGGCAAATGGCTGTTGCACGCCGGCGATGCCTATTTCTTTCACGGCCAGCTCGACGCGCAGCCGCGCATGCCGCTACTGCTCGGGCTGTTCCAGCGCAGGGGTGATCTCGATCGTACGACCCGCATCGCTAACCAGGAGCGGTTGCGACGCCTGAAATGCGACCATGGCGATGAGGTCACGATCGTGAACAGCCACGATCCCGTCGACTACGAGTCATGTCGCTGTGGTGAGCCGGTCGCACCGCTCATCCTGGCGGGACGACGTTGAACGCCTCGTCGAGCAGATGCGGCGTGTGCTTGCCGGTCGCATCGCGGCAGGCGCGCTCGAAATAGTCCGATAGCGCCGGGCGGAATTTCGCGTGCGCGGCCTTCTCGATGATGGTGCGGGCGCGCTGCTTCGGCGACAGTCCCCGCAAATCGGCGAGCCCGTGCTCGGTCACCAGGATCTGCACATCGTGCTCGGTGTGATCGACATGGGTGACCATCGGCACGATGCTGGAGATCGTGCCGCCCTTGGCCGTCGACGGCGTCATGAAGATCGACAAATAGGCGTTGCGCGCGAAGTCGCCGGAGCCGCCGATGCCGTTCATGATGCTGCTGCCCCTGACATGGGTCGAATTGACGTTGCCGTAGATGTCGGCCTCGATCAGCCCGTTCATCGCGATGACCCCGAGCCGGCGGATCACCTCGGGATGGTTCGAGATCTCCTGCGGCCGCAGCACGATGCGGTCGCGCAGGAACTCGATCTCGCGGTTGAACTCGAGCGCCGCATCCGAGCTCAGCGACAAGGCGGTTGCGGAGGCGAGATCCATCCGCCCCGAGCGGATCAGGTTCAGCATGCCGTCCTGCAGGACCTCGGTGTAGGCGGTCAGATGCGGGAAGGGACCGTCGTCCAGCCCGGCCATGACGGCGTTGGCGACGTTGCCGACGCCGGACTGCAGCGGCAGCAGGTTGCGCGGCAGGCGGCCCTGCTTCACCTCATGGGCGAAGAACTCCAGGATGTGACCTGCGATCGCGCGCGAGACGTCATCCGGGGCCGCGAAGGTCGTGTTGCGGTCCGGGGCATGGGTCTCGACGACGGCGATGATCTTGTCGGGGTCGCAGCGATAGGTGGTCTCGCCGATGCGGTCGCCGGGCGCGATGATCGGGATCGGTTTGCGATGCGGCGGCAGCCGCGTGCCGTAGTAGACGTCGTGCATGCCGAGCAGCGCCGGGTTCATCCACGAATTGACCTCGATGATGACGCGGTCGGCCTGGTCGAGCCAGGTCTTGTTGTTGCCGATCGAGGTTGACGGAATCAGCCGCCCATCGGGGAGAATGCCCGAACATTCGATCACGGCGATGTCGAGGTGGCCGAGGAAGCCGAACCAGACGAACTGCGCGACGTGGCTGAGATGCAGATCGATATACTCGATGCTCCCCGAGTTGATGCGCTGCCGCGTCGTTGGATCGGACTGGTAGGGCAGCCGTAGATCGATGCCGTTGGCCTTGGCGAGCGCGCCGTCGAGCTCGGGCGCGGTCGAGGCGCCGGTCCACACGCCGATACGGAACGGCTCGCCGCGGGCATGCGCCGCCTCGATGCGGCGCGCCAGCGCCAGCGGCACGGCCTTCGGATAGCCGGACCCAGTGAAGCCGCTCATGCCGACATTGTCGCCGGGCTTGACCAGCGCGGCGGCCTCGTCCGCCGACATGATCCTGGCGCGCAGCGCCTGCGACATCACCTGCGATGAACTCATCCTGCCCAACTCCGTGCGCAGGCCGTTCGGACCCGCAAAGCCCGCGCTGTTTAGGATGGGCGTTGCACCGGCGGATTGACGCGCGTCAAGCCGCGTCTCTGTGCATCACAGACCTGCAGGACGCGCGCGTCGCAGCTCGTGCACCGTCGCCGCCCGCAGGCGCTCCGTCAGCAAATTGGCCTTGCTGTAGCGCGGGTCGCCGGTGACCTCGTCGCCGATCCAGTCCGGGAGCGTCACGACCGTCGTTTCCGCCGGCAGCTCGATCTCGGCGATGATGATGCCGTCGAGCGCGCCGTGATAGACGTCGACTTCCCAGACGCCGCTGTCGCCCGGCACATAATGACGCGTCTTCTCGATGATGCGCCCCTCGCAATGCGCGAACATCGCCTCGGCATGGTCTCTGGGAATCTCGTATTCGAACTCCTCGCGCGACAGTCCGCGCCGGCCGCTTTTCACGCACAGCGTCGTCCGATTGCCGTAGCAGCGCACGCGAACCTTGAGTCCGTCCTGGCGCGCGACGAGGCCATCGCGAAGCGGCTCACTGTGGGTCGCCTGATCCCGCCAAGCGTCGGTCCTGACGAGAAACTTACGTTCGATTTCGAGGGGCATGACCTGATGATGAGCGAACCGTCGCGACGCCAATGAATCCATATCAGCTGATCGGGACAGGCTCTATGCCACGAAGGGTGAAGAGAGCGTTGTTGAATTGCCGCGATCGCCGACCTTACCGCTTGCCGCGCGGCTTTTCCGCCTTGGCGGGAGCCTCGGCTTGCACGCCACAGCTCGCCGACGCCAGCGAGGCCTGCGCCTGCGGCATGAGGCCCGGCTCGGCGGCCAGCGCCTTCAGCACGATCAGCCCCGTGGTGGTCGGCGAATCGATGATGAGCCGGTCCGCTGCGGTGATCTCTTCGTCCTCGGGCAGATCCTCGTGCTGGGCCTCGGTCATCAGGTCGAGCTCGATGACGCGCTTGCCGGCCGAGCGGTCGTTGATCGCGTAATAGGCGATTTCGTTGCGGGTGTAGAACGACACCGATGTGTAGGCCTGGCTCACGGGAACCGTGAGCTTCAGCGGTCCATCCGACAGATCGTAGCGGCAGATCGCCATCGCGAAGGCCGGATCCATGAACGGCATCGGCGAGTTGCCGGGATCGGCGAGCGGCAGCGGCGTGACGGCGTTGAGCTTGGTCATCGGCGTCAGCCGCGAATAGGCGTCCTGGGTCGAGATCCGCGGCAGCGCCAGCACGCTGACGAGGTGGACCACACCGCCCAGCAGCACGCCGACGACCACCGTGAACAGCAGCCGGATCATGATGGGCAGCCCACTGTGGAGATCGACGGCATCGGCGCGTCACGCTGGGTTCGAGTCGCCACGCCGACCGGCGTGTCGTACAGCCGCAGCATCAGCGCATAGCGCTCGATGCCGCCGGTGGGCAGCCAGTTGCCGGACCGCGAGCGCGCGGCCACGCGGATCTCGAACGATCCGTCGGCGCCGCGCACCAGCTCCTGGCTGGTGAAGCCGTAGCGTTGCAGCGTGTTGGCGACGAGATGGCCCTTGCGGTCGTAGAGCGTCAGAGTCCAGAACCGCGCCGGCGGCGTGACGCCACTGACCAGGATGTCGCAGCGGCCGTCGAGCGGCTTCTTCTTGTCGTCCGTGGTGGCGGTGAAGGCGACACCGTCGCCGGTGCCGATCGGCAGCTCGCCGTTGCGGGTGATCGTGGCGCGCGCGTAAGGATCGACGTCCGCGGTTCCGGTCTTGGGACGCGCTGTCCAGGCGCCGATCGTCAGGGTCCCGAATTCGGTGCCGCGTGTCGTGGTGATCCAGGTCGCACCGATGCCGACGCCGGTGGCGATCAGGAGCGTGAGCAAGGTGATGAAGAGCAGCCGCACGGGAAATCGCTGACGTCAGTTCTTGCGCAGGGCAGGGGCTGTCACGCCGTCGGCCGTTGCCGCAGCGTAGTTCTCAGGAAAGGCGAGCGCGCTGGATGACACCGGCTTGCCGGGCTTGCGCGGGTCGGCTGGCGCGGCCTTTTCGGCGACGCGGGCGGCGTCGTCGAGCATCTTTTCGACCTGGACCAGGACCTCGGCGCCGCGGCGGGTGAGGATCGGCGGCGGGCCCGGCTTGATCTCGAGCGTCTTCGGCTGGCCAGCCTGCGCCATCGCCGCATTGGCCGGCTGCGGCAGCTTCTCGCCCATGCCGACGCCGGCCAGCTCCTTGACCTCGACGCCCTGATGCGCGGCGACCATGATGTCGTGCCAGGTCTGCGCCGGCAGCGAGCCGCCGGTCATGCGGTTGGTCGGGGAATAGTCGTCATTGCCGTACCAGACCGCGCAGGTGAAGTTGCCGGTATAACCGACGAACCAAGCGTCACGATAGGCATTGGTGGTGCCGGTCTTGCCGGCGGTCGGAATGCCGTCGAGCGCGGCGCGGCGCGCCGTGCCTTCGCTGACCACGTGGCTCATCATGCCGGCCATGTCGGCGGCGACGGAGGCGGGGATCGCCTGCTTCGGCTTCGGACCGTCGCGGTCCCAGCGCCAGACCAGGTCACCGGCGCCGGTGCGCACCTCCAGCACCGAATGCGGTGTCACCGCCTTGCCCTTGTTGGGGAAGGTCGCATAGGCGACCGCGTGCTCGATCACCGTGACTTCGTCCGAGCCGATCGGCATTGACGGCGTATCGGGCAGCGGTGCCTTGAGGCCGAAGCGGCGGGCGACCTCGACGATCTTGGCGCGGCCGGCCTTCGGGCCCTCCTTGCCGCCAAGCGCGATCGAGAGCTTGACCGGCACGACGTTGATCGAGCGGGTGATGGCCTGGGTCAGCGTCACCGAGCCGGAATAGGAGTGGCCATAGTTCTGCGGGCACCAATTGCCGATGCAGACCGGGCCGTCAACCACGATCGAGGTCGGCTTGAAGCCGTTCAAGAGGGCGGTGGTGTAGACATAGGGCTTGAACGACGAGCCGGGCTGCCGGTAGGCGTCGGTGGCGCGGTTGAACTGGCTGGCGCCGTAGTCGCGGCCGCCGACCATGGCGCGGATGCCGCCGTCGAGGTCGGAGACCACCGTGGCCGCCTGGGTCGCGTGGTAGTCGCGGCCGAACTGGCGCAGCTGGTTCTCGATGGCGTCGTCGGCGGCGTGCTGCACGGTCATGTCGATCGAGGTCCGCACCACGAACACGCGCTCGGTGTAGGATTTCGGGAACGTGTCGACCAGCTTGCGCATCTCGTCGAAGGCATAGTCGAGGAAGTAGTTCGGCGAGCTCTCGTCGCGGCGGTCGACGGCGAAGGCCGGATTCCGGCGGGCGCCGAACACCTGGCCCTCGGTCATGAAGCCGGCGTCGACGAGGTTGTCGAGAACGACGTTGGCGCGGGCGCGGGCCGCGGGCAGGTTGATGTGGGGCGCGAACTTGGTCGGCGCCTTGAACAGGCCGGCCAGCATCGCCGCTTCCGACAGGTTGATGTCGCGCACCGACTTGTTGAAGTAGAAATGCGCGGCGCCGTCGACGCCGAAAGTACCGCCGCCCATATAGGCGCGGTCGAGATAGAGCTTGAGAATCTCGTTTTTGGTCAGCCGGGTCTCCAGCCAGATCGCCAGGAACGCCTCGTTGACCTTGCGCTCGATGGTGCGCTCGTTGGACAGGAACAGGTTCTTGGCGAGCTGCTGGCTGATCGAGGAGCCGCCCTGGCGGACGCCGCCGGCCTGGGCGTTGGTGACCAAGGCGCGGGCGAGGCCGGGGAAGTCGATGCCGAAATGGTCGTAGAAGCGGCGGTCCTCGGTAGCGAGCGTCGCCTTGATCAGGTTGTCGGGGAAGTCTTCCAGCGGGATCGAGTCGTTGTGCTTGATGCCGCGGCTACCGATCGGGTTGCCGTAGCGGTCGAGGAAGGTGACCGCGAGGTCGGATTTCTTCAGCCAGTCCTCGTCGGCGGTCTCCCGGAACGCAGGGATGGCAAGCGCCAGCATCAGCACCAGGCCGCCGAGGCCGATGGTGGCGGCCTCCGACAGCGGCTCGACGAACACCCAGCGCTTCCAGCCGCCGACATAGAAGCGGTCCATGAACGCCGAAAACCGCTCGTAGAGTTCTCGGGTGCCGCGCAAGGAGGAGAACAGCGCCGAATCGAATCGCGCATCGAGATCCAGGCGGAAATTGTTGATCCGCTTCTTCCAATCGTCTGGAATGATCTGCCGCACGGGAACCCTGGTCGTTTCGAAAGCGTCTCAGCTGGCTTCGAAAGCACTCAGCACGAGGGCTGGGGCTGTCGAAAGGTCTTGCGCGTTTGTTGCGGCAAAGCCAAGGCATTTGCGCCAGGGCACTCGAGCCAAGGTTGGCCGGACTCGATACGCCGGAACGCGAGCCGCCCTGTCGGCGCCGCCGCTGGAGTGACTCAGTCTAGCCCATTCTATCTAGCCGAGCGGGGGGGATAAACCAATGGTTCCCCTCACAATTCAATACACAAAGCTAACGTCGTGCTTGAGCGGGCGCGAGCCCCTTGCGCCGCCCCTTGCCGGGCACCTAGATGGCGGCGACGCCGCGCCCGATGGGAATCGACCGATGACAGCACCCTTCAAGCGACCCTCGGGCCAGGAGGGATTGTTCTGGAAAACCAAGACCTTGGAAGAGATGTCGGAGGGCGAGTGGGAAAGCCTCTGCGACGGCTGCGGGCGCTGCTGCCTGGAGAAGCTCGAGGACGAGGATACCGGCGACATCTATTTCACCCACATCTCCTGCAAGCTTCTGGATGCGGGGCTATGTGCCTGCAAGGACTACCCGAACCGCTCCGAACAGGTGTCGGATTGCGTTCGCCTGACGCCTGAGAACGTGCGCACGCTGACCTGGCTGCCGCCGAGCTGCGGCTACCGTCTGGTCGCGGAGGGGCGGGATCTCTACTGGTGGCATCCCCTGATCTCGGGCGATCCTCAGACGGTGCATGAAGCCGGCGTCTCCGTGCGCGGACGAGTCGAGGGAACGGAAGAGGATGTTCCGGACGACCAGCTCGAGGATCACATCGTGCAATGGCCGGTGCAGCTGCCGAAGCGGGCCAAGCTGAAGCGCCGGCCCGCATAGCTCGATCACTTCGCAGCTGCAGTAAGTCACGATGACGCGACCGGTCCGGCGCCTCCGGGATGCACCCATGCGCGCGACCCGCTGCCGCCAGGGAAAATTATGCCTTAAGTAGTTCGCTACCCAGCGAATCCGCGCGGCCCTCGTCGCGCCCGGCACAGCATTTATTCCCATGAACAAGTTCGATCGGCAGAGCCATTATCCTGCCGCGTCCCCATCCTTGCCCGAAGAGCTCGCCGCCGAGCTGCCGGCGATTCCGCCGCAGATGCAGGCGATCGACGATGCGCCTGCGATCGTCTCGACGGTGCCGCTGACCCCGGCCGAGGTGCGTACCATCCTGATGAGCCTGCTGCTGACGATGTTCCTGGCCGCGCTGGACCAGACCATCGTGGCGACCGCGCTGCCGACCATCGGCCGCGAGTTCCAGGACGTCACCAATCTCTCCTGGGTCATCACCGCCTACCTGCTGGCCTCGACCGCGGTGGCGCCGGTGTTCGGCACGTTGTGCGATATCTATGGCCGGCGCTCGATGATCATCACCGCGCTCAGCCTGTTCGTGGTCGGCTCGGTCGTCTGCGCGCTGGCCCCGAACATGCCGGTGCTGATTCTCGCCCGCGGCCTGCAGGGGCTCGGCGGCGGCGGCATCATGCCTGTCGTGCAGACCGTGATCTCCGACGTGGTCAGCCCGCGCGAGCGTGGCCAGTACCAGGCCTATTTCAGCGGTGTCTGGCTGCTCGCCGGCCTGCTCGGGCCGGTCATCGGCGGCTTCTTCGCCGACCACCTGCACTGGTCGATGATCTTCTGGATCAACGTCCCGCTCGCGATCGTGGCGCTGGCACTGCTGCTGCCCAAGATGGGCCGGCTGCCGGTCTATCACCGGCTGCGCAAGGTCGACTGGACCGGCGGCCTGCTGCTGATGGCCTCGGCCGTCGTGTTCATGCTGGTCCTGACCTGGGGCGGACACAAGCTCGCCTGGCTGTCGCCGACCATCCTGGCGATGATCGGCAGCGCGGTCGCGCTGGGACTGGCCTTCGTCTGGCACGCCAAGCGGGCGGACGAGCCGTTCCTGCCGCTGTCCCTGATGGGCGGCACGGTCATTCCCTACGGCATGCTGGCGAGCGGCTGTGCGCTGGGCGCCTTGATCGGACTCACGGTTCACCTGCCGCTTTATTATGAGCTGGTCTATCATCTGACGCCCAGCCAGGCCGGTCTCGGCCTGATCCCGATCGCGGCGATCTCGACCTTCGGCGCGGCGATCGCCGGCCGTACCATGGCCCGGGTCAAGCACTACAAGCGCGTCGCCATCATCGGTACGCTCGTCGGTACCATTGCCGCTGCGATCATGACGGTGACGACACCGTCGCTCTGGGTGCTGATGGTGCTGTTGTCGATCTTCGGCATCGGCCTCGGAACCGCGTTCCCGATCTCGGTCGTGTCGCTGCAGAACGCGGTCGACCGCTCGCAGATCGGCACCATCACCGGCGCCATGAACTTCTTCCGCTCGATGATGTCGTCGTTCACGGTCGCCGCTTTCAGCGCCATCCTGCTGATGGTCCTCGGCGCCGACATTTCGCTCGCCGAGGGCGCCCATGGCGCGGTCAGCGGCATCGCCGAAGCCGACATGATCCACGCCTTCCGCTTCGTCTATGCCGCGGCGACGGCGATGCTGGCCTGCGCCTCCGTCTGCATGATCCTGATGGAGGAGCGGCCACTGGCGGGCCCGTCGCGGACCGAGCCGGTAGAGATGGCGGAGTAACGAAAGAGTAGGGTGGGCAAAGGCGCGAGGCACGGCCTTTTGTTCGAGGCGCGGTGTCACGCGCCGTGCCCACCATCGTCCTGCACAGTCCGCGGCAATATGGTGGGCACGGCGCCACCACGATCGCGTGTGAGGAGAGGGCGCGTCAGCGCCTTTGCCCACCCTACAGTGCGGACGCTTAGCGCCGCTATTCGCGCGGCTGGACGACCTCGATATTGTCCTGCCCGCGCGAGCCGTCGTCGAGCGACGACTTCACGAGGCCCGCCTCGACCCGTTTCGCAAACTCGGTGGTGCCGCCGCTCGCCAGCTCCTTGGCCTGCGAGATCCATTGTTCGCGCTCGATCCGGCCGGCGAATGCGAGATATGAGCCGACCCATTTGGCGTGGTCGGCGGTCCAGGCGGCGATCTGCTCGAAGTGCCAGATGCCGAGGCCATGCAGGCGCGCCTCATTCTGCTTGCCGATGCCCTTGATCAGCTTGAGGTCGTCGGCCTTGCCGCCGCGCGGCGCCGCCAGCCCGAGTGGCCGGGCGCCGGCATGGGCCTCCTCGTTCTCGACAGGCGGCATCAGCGCCGGCAGGTGGGCCAGGAGGTAGCTGGCCTCTTCCTCGCTCAACGGCGCGTCGGCCTGATCGTCGATCGTGATCGCTCCCGATTTCACCGCGGTCGAATGCGCGGTCTCGAGGCCGGCGGCGAGCAGCTTGGCCTGGGCGATCCAATGCTCGCGCTCGATGCGGCCCGGGAAGGCCATGTGATGGCCGACCCAGCTCGCATGGTCGGGAGACCACGCCGCGATCTGGCTGAAATGATGCACGCCGATGTCGTTGAGGACGCGCTCGTTCTTCGGCCCGACGCCTTTGATGAGCTTGAGATCGTCAGCGGCGCCGTCGGGCGCGGGCAGGGCCGGTGGCCGTCCATCGCCGGCCTCGCTCTCCGGAGCTGGCTCGGCGGCAACCGCGGCGACCTCGGCCGCCAGGCGGTCAGCCTCGGCGTTGGCCGCTGCTTCCGCGGCGAGGCGTTCGGCCTCCGCCTTCGCGGCGGCTTCAGCGGCAAGGTGATCGGCTTCGGCCTTCGCAGCCGCCTCGGCGGCCAGGCGATCGGCTTCGGCTTTCGCCGCCGCTTCAGCGGCCAGGCGATCTGCCTCGGCTTTCGCCGCCGCTTCAGCGGCCAGGCGATCAGCTTCGGCTTTCGCGGCCGCTTCAGCGGTCAGGCGATCGGCCTCGGCTTTCGCGGCGGCCTCAGCGGCCAGGCGATCGGCCTCGGCTTTCGCGGCGGCCTCAGCGGCCAGGCGATCTGCCTCGGCTTACG
>NZ_BSCT01000016.1:90490-158170 GCF_030159255.1 Bradyrhizobium sp. SSBR45G
GACGATCGGCCTCGGCTTTCGCGGCGGCCTCAGCGGCCAGGCGATCTGCCTCGGCTTTCGCAGCCGCTTCGGCGGCAAGGCGATCGGCCTCGGCTTTCGCGGCGGCTTCAGCGGCCAAGCGATCGGCTTCGGCTTTTGCAGCCGTCTCGGCAGCCAGGCGATCGGCCTCGACGCTGCCGGCGAGCTGCGCAGCGGCGGGCGATTGGGGCGGGCTGTCCGCCATCTGGCGGGCCTGCGGGGGTGCGGCGAACGCGAAGCCGTCTCCCGGACCTCCCGGCGACATCGCGCTGGTGTCGCCGAGCCCGGCATATTCCTTCAGCTGACCGCCAGCCAGGCAGCCGAGCACATAGGCGCCGACCATCAGCAATCCGACCTCGAGCCATAGCCCGGCGCGGCCCGGCAGCACCGCGAGCAGCGCCATCATGATCCCGATGACGATCCCCAGCGTCGTCGGCAGCAGCCAGCTCCTCAGCCAGTCCGGCCGCGGATCGTTCGACCAGGTGTGCCAGCCGACGAAGCCGCCGATCAGGGCGGCGAGGAGGATCCAGAACGGAAATGTTGCAAGGTCGTACATCATGATGTCAGCGCCTCACTTCACGACGAATTCGATGCGGCGGTTCTGCGCACGGCCTTCCGGCGTATCGTTCGAGGCGACCGGCTTGGTCTGGCCGTAGCCTTCCGAGGTCATGCGCGAGGTGTCGATGCCGGCCTCGCTGATATAGCTGACCACCGCCGCTGCCCGCCGCTTCGAGAGATCCATGTTGTTCTCCTCGTCGCCGACATTGTCGGTGTGGCCTTCGATCGCGATCTCGGCCTCCTTGCAGCGCTGAACGACGCCGACGATGTGGTCGAGCAGGGCCAGCGACTCGCGGCTGAGATCGGCGCTGCCGGTGCCGAAGCGAATCCGTCCCTTGGCCAGCAGCCCTTCGAGCGCCGGCTGGCATTCGGGGATCGGCAGCGGTGGGCTCTCCGGCTTCAGCCCGATCGTGATTCCGGCGAGCTTGATGTCGCCGCCGGCCGCCTCGGCGAGCGCCTTGCGAACCTGCTCGGCCGACTTGTCGTAGATCGCTTCGCCCTCGATGGTGATGGCCGCATCCTTCGCGGACAGCTTCGCCGACCACAGCCGCGCCAGCGCCGGGAATGTCGCGGTGAGCGATTTGACCAGATCCTTCGGGGCGCCGTCGGCGACCTTCAGGCCATCTTCGACCGTTTCGGTGGCGAAGCTCGATGTTGCCGCGCCCAGCACGTCGCGCCGTGCGGCCTCGTCGGGCACGTAGCCGCTGAGCTGCACGCGGCCCTCCTGCTTCTGCAGCCCGAACGCATAAGGCGACACCGGACCGTCGCGCACGTCGACGGCGGCGAGCGTGAACGGTGCCGGCAGGGCACCGGCCAGCGCTTCGCGAACGCCCGCACCGGTGACGTTGGCGAGCCCGACACCGCGGATCGAGATCTGGGTGTCGTTGATCTCGGCGCGGCCCTGGGCGAGCCTGCCGAGCTCCCTCAGCAGGCTCCCGGTCGCCTGTGCCACGTCGCCCCCCGGGGCGCCGCGCGCGATTCCGATCTCGCTCTTGATCACCTTGCCGTCGAACTGTCCGCTGGCCGAGCCCAGCATCGCCTCGCGCGCGGCGCCGCTTGGGGCGAGACCGGCCAGGCTGAGATGCGCGCCGTCAAACTCAGCCGACCAGCGATACGGCTTGATCTCCGGCGGCAGGATCTCCGCCTTCGCAAGTGTCAGTCCGCTCGGCAGCCGGGTGGTCGCTGCGATCGCTTCGTCATAGGCGGCGGTGGAGGGCGCTTCGCCCGAGATCGCGTAGCTGGCGTCGGAGATGACGACGCGCCCGTTGCTCAGGCGGCCGAGCTCTGCGAGCGCGTAAGCCGCATAGGCGTTGAAGTCGCCGGCCGGTGCGCCGCGGGCAATCTGCATCTGGTGCGTCACCGACGAGCCCGGCCATGCCTTGACCGCGGCGGCTTCGAGCGCGCGCCGGATATCGTCGCTCGGAACGACGCCGGACATCACGATCGACTTGCCGTTGCGATCTGCGCTCCAGATGAAGGGCTTCGCCTCCGGCGGCAGGATATCCACCTTGTCGAGCACCGCGCCGGCTGGCAGCTGCCGCGTTGCGGCGATGGCCGACTCATAGATGTCGGACGATACGGCTGCACCGGCGATCGCATAGGCCTTGTCGGCCAGCGAGAACTTGCCGCCATTGAGCTTGGCGGCCTGCACCAGCCCGTGGCCGGCGATCGCGGCGAAGTTGACCGGAGCGCCCAGGCCATAGCCGAGTCGATCGACCACCTCGCCGACGCCGGTGCCACGGGCGGCATTGAGCACCGCCTCTCGCACGGCCGGCGTCGGCACAGCGCCGGTGAGCACGAGCCGGTTGCCGTCGCGCTCGGCGCGGAACGCATAGGGTTTTGGCATCGGCAGCTTGTCGTAGTTGCCATCGACGAGGCGAACGCCGTTCACCGCGGCAGCATCGTTCAACCGGTCCGACTGATCAGCGCTGAACTCCGGCCCCTCGATGCGAACGTCGCGGCCTGCGACTGAGACCTTGAGCGCCGCAGCGGTATCGGGCAGGGCGGCCGCCACGGCTTGCTTTGCCCGTGGCGCGATATCGTCCTCGACTCCCGCGGTCTTGAAGCTCATGGCGGCGAGCCAGAGCACGCCGACGACGATCAGTCCCGCAGACCATTTCGATGGTTGATGCATGTGAGCGCCCCCGTTTCCCCACCTGCCCGGATTCACCCGGATCGTGCCGTTGTCGTGAACCACGCGCGGAGCGTATCAGAATCGTGTTCCGAGGCCAGCCGGCTGCGCGTTGTGCCCCAAGCTATGCACAAGCGCAGATGGCGTGCTGTCCGGCAGCCTTGCTTCCGGGCATGGTGCGTCGCGATCGATATTCGAGCCTGTCAGGTTGCGATCAAAGTGTGACCGTTCGACGACGAGGGGGCGCCGCAGACGTGCCGCGCTCACGGCGAGGTCAGCCGCGTCACTCATCGAGCGCCCGGCGCAGACGGCGGATGATGACGCCGCGGGCGCGATCGTCCGCGGCCTGTTCGATGCGTTCGTGAATGTCGAGCAGCAGGCCCGACATGTCGTTGTGCCAGTCGAGCCGCGTGACCGCCTCCGGCGCGAGCCGCCGCCGTCGCGCCACATCGAGCAGCGTCGGCGCCGCGCTGGTGAGCTCGTAGACATCGTCGAGCAGGGGCGAAAACACCTTCGCCGACGGCACGATCCGCTCGGCGACGCGTGTGGCCAAAGCTTCGATCGCAGCCTCCTCGCCATGCGACAGGAACAGCCCGCGCGCGATCGGGCGGCGGGCCGCGATCCAGCGCGCGATCTCGGCACCGTCGGCATGGCCGGAGTAGTCGTCGATCATGCGGATGCGCGCCGCGACCTTGATCTCCTCGCCCTGGATGCGCACCGCCTTGACGCCGTCCTGCAGGAAGCGGCCGAGCGTGCCGTTGGCCTGATAGCCGACCAGCAGCACCGTCGCGCGGCTGTTCCAGAGCCAGCGCTTCAGATGATGGCGGATGCGGCCGGCATCGCACATGCCGCTGGCGGCGATGATGATGTGGAAGCCGGTCAGCTTGGCGATCGCCTTGCTCTCGTCGACTGTCTCGGTGAAGCGCAGATGCGGCGACGACAACAGGCGGCCGACATCGCTGCCGCCGTCGAGGCTCTCGGTGTGCGCGCGAAACACCTCGGTGGCGTGGATGGCCAGCGGCGAGTCCAGGAAGATCGGCGCGGCCGGAATCTCGCCGCGCTCCATCAGGCCGACGAGATCGACGATCAGCTCCTGCGTCCGCTCGACCGCAAAGGCCGGGATCAGCAGCGCGCCCTTGGCGGACGCGGCGTCGCGCACCTCGCCGGCGAGACGGCTGCGGCGCAGCTCCGGCGTGGTCGGCTCGCGGATGCGGTCGCCATAGGTGGCCTCGGAGATCACGTAGTCGAACCCCTCCGGCGCCCGCGGATCGGGCTGCAGCAGCTTGGCGTCAGGGCCGACGTCGCCGGAGGCGAGCAGCCGCAGCGCCCCGCCATCGGCGCCCTGGCCTGCGAATTCGATCTCGATCGACGCCGAGCCCAGGAGATGTCCGGCATTCCAGTAGCGGGCGCGAATGCCGGGAATGATGTCGGTCCAGGTCTCGTAGGCCACCGCCTGGAAATATTGCAGCGAAGCGATCGCGTCGGCCTGCGTATAGATCGGCCTGACCTCGCCGCGGCCGCGCGCAATGTTGCGGCGGTTAAGCGCCAGCACCTCCTGCTCCTGGATGTTGCCGGCATCGGGCAGCATCCATGAGCAGAGATCGATGGTGCCGCGCGTCGCGAAGATGCGGCCGTCGAAGCCCATCCGGACCAGCTTGGGCAGCAGGCCGCTATGGTCGATATGCGCATGCGTCAGCAGCACGGCGTCGATATCGGCGGGACGGAACGGGAAGTCGCCGTAGTTCAGCTCCTTCAGCGTCTTCTGGCCCTGGAACAGGCCGCAATCGATCAGGATCTGGCCCTTGTCGGTGCGCACGAGGTAGCACGAGCCGGTCACCGTATGCGCGGCACCGCAGAAGCGAAGGCTGACACTCATGCGGCGATCTCCTCGGACATCTGGATGAAAGTTCGACGTCGGCCCATCACCGGTGACCGTTCGGTCCCTCGGCGAAGGCGTAGCCGTTATCGGCACTGGCGGCGGTCGCGGCCAGGTCATGCTCCGACGGATCGCAGGTGAAGACGCGGTAGAGTGGCTCGCCCTGGTCGACTCGGTCGCCGATCTTCTTGAACAGCCTGATCCCGGCGCCCTTGTTGACCGGCGCACCGGCGGTGCGCGCCAGGCGATTCAGCCGCAGGCAATCGATCGCGGAGACGATGCCGTCGCGGTCGGCCCTGACGTCGAAAGCGAGATCGCCGAGCTCGCTGCGGCTTGTGGTCGGTCCCTGCGCGTCGATGATCTTCTGCATCTGCTTCAGCGCCGCGCCGCTGTCGAGCAGCTCGCGCGCCCTGCCATAGCCGGCGCCGCCGCGCAGCTTCGGATCATATTCGAGCAGATGCGCGGCCAGCCGCAGCGACTTCTCGCGCAGATCCGTGGGCGCCGACGGCTCGTTGCCGAGCACCGCCATCACGTCGCGCGCCTCCAGCACCGGTCCGATGCCGTTGCCGATCGGCTGCCGGCCATCGGTCGTGATCACCTCGACCTTGAGGCCGAACCGGTCGCCGACGAATTCGAACAGCTTGCGCAGGCGCATCGCGTCGGCGCCGTTGGTGAGCTTGGCGGTCGGGCCGACCGGCAGGTCGAGCAGCAGATGCGTCGAGCCGGCGGCAAGCTTCTTCGAGATGATCGAGGCGACCATCTGCTCGCGGGTGTCGAGGCTGAGCGGGCGCTCGACCGAGATCAGGATGTCGTCGGCCGGCGACAAATTGACGTGGCCGCCCCAGATCACGCAACCGTTGCAGGCCGCCACGATCGATTTCATCTCCTCGACGCCGACATTCACCCGCGCCAGCACTTCCATCGTGTCGGCGGTGCCGGCCGGCGAGGTGATCGCGCGCGAGGAGGTCTTCGGAATCGTCAGGCCATGGGCCGCGACGATCGGCACCACGACCATCGAGGTCCGGTTGCCGGGGATGCCGCCGATGCAGTGCTTGTCGACCACGACAGGCTCCGGCCAAGTCAGTTGCGTGCCGGCATTGGCCATCGCCCGCGTCAGGGCGAGCAGTTCGCCCGAGGTCATGAAGCTGGCCGAGCCGATCAGGAACGCCGCGATCTCCATGTCGGAATAGCGATAGTGGGCGAGGTCCTCGATGACGGCGGTGATCGCCTGGTCGCTCAAGGTCTCGCCGCGGATCTTGGCGCGGACGGCCTCGAGGCTGTCGGGCGGGGTGGCCGGCGAGACCGTCGCCAAGGTGCCGGCCGGCTCGGCGAAGCGTCGCAGCGCCGGCTCCGACAGGCCGATCTCGTCGGGCCCGACCAGCGCGTCGTCGTCGGTGATCAGCAGGGTGGCGAGCAGGGTTCGCGAATTGCAGCGCAACTCGACCCGGCTGAAGCCGCTGAAGACCTCAGGCCGCAATGCGCGCGAACGGCGGGAGATCACGACGACGTTCTCGCGGCCGGTGTCGAGCGCGACGCTGCGGATCTTGAGCTGGGGGCGGGCGGTTTCGGCTGTGGTCATGGCGGCACAATGAGACCTTACCTCCGCCGCCGCCATGACCGTTGACGCAGATCAGAGCGCGATCCCGGCGGATAAGCCGAATTTTTTCTGAATATGTCAGCCGCGAATTCGGCGGGCGACCTCGTCGCCGCCGAGCCGGCGGTCTCGCGAATCCGAAGCAAACCGTAGGAGTTTCATCGACTTGCGATCTACTCTTGACCGGAGAGGCGGACGAGAAAGGATAAGTCGTGGGATGCGGGCGCGCGAATTGCCGCAGCGCCGGTACCTGATCGGGTTAACCGATTGTTCAAGCGGATGACCGAGGGTTCCCCAGGGGCGTCCGTCCCGGCCTGTTTGTGCGCCGTTCCGGCGCGGCAGACGATCGAGCCCGACCGGAGTGGTAGATGCGGCAGTTGATTGCGAGCTTCCTGAAGAATCAGGCTGGCGCGACCTCGATCGAATACGCGATCATTGCCGGTGGACTGAGCATCGTCATCCTGGCGGCCGTCAACGGTCTCGGATCGGGCCTCAGCAGCAAGTTCACGTCGATCAACAGTTCGATCAAGTAGCGGGCTCGCGGTCCGCTTTCGTCCGTCCGCACCGGCAGGAAACCATTCGGCGTGAAGCCGAGGCTGGTCAACCGGCCTTGCGTGAGCGCGCGCCCGTCCGGGCCGGCTTCTCGGCCTTTTTCGGCTCGTCGGCCTTTTTCGGCTCGTCCTTTGTCAGCGGTTCCTTGGTCTTCTTGCCGCTGATCGGCAGCAGCATCTCGCGCTGGCCTTCGACGCGCTTCTTCGCCTTCTTGGCTTTGGCCTTTGGGGCAGGGGCCTGCTCGGCGGGCGCCTTGTCGCCTTCGCTGGCCAGGCTGCGCTTCAGTGCGTCCATCAGGTTGATGACATTGCCGCTCGACTTCGGCGCCGCCTTGGCCGTGATCGTCACGCCATTGCGCTTCTTGTTGATCAGCTCGATCAGCGCCGCCTCGTAGTGATCCTCGAAATTCTCCGGCTGGAACTCGGCCGATTTCTTCTCGACGATGTGCTTGGCGAGGTCCAGCATGTCGCTGGTGATCTTCACGTCCTGGATGTCGTCGAAATACTCCTCTTCGCTACGGACCTCGTAGGGGTAGCGCAGCAGCGTTCCCATCAGGCCCTTGCCGAGCGGCTCGAGCGCGATGATGTGCTCGCGGTTGGTCAGCACCACACGTCCGATCGCGACCTTGTCCATGCTGCGGATGGTCTCGCGGATGACGGCGAAGGCGTCATGGCCGACCTTGCCGTCGGGGACGAGGTAATAGGGGCGGATCAGATAGCGGCTGTCGATGTCGGTGCGCGGCACGAACTCGTCGATCTCGATCGTGTGCGTGGAGTCGAGCGCGATGTCGTCGAGCTCGTCCTTGGTGACCTCGATATAGGTGTCGGCGTCGACCTTGTAGCCCTTGACGATGTCGTCGCTGGCGACCTCCTCGCCGGTCTCGGCGTCGACCCTGCTGTATTTGATGCGGTGGCCGGTCTTGCGGTTGATCTGGTTGAACGAGACCTTCTCCGACTCCGACGTCGCCGGATAGAGCGCGACCGGACAGGTCACGAGCGACAGCCGCAGAAAACCCTTCCAATTGGCGCGCGGGGCCATGACCTACTCCACCTACTCTGAACTGACGGCTTGCTACGAACCGGCTGCGACGGCAGGCGCTGCTGAGACGCCGGTCGAGGATAACACCCGGGCGTCCGGATTCAATGCGGCCCGCGGGCTTATTTGCTGATCGGCGTTAACCGGTCGCAGTCATGCGCTGCGCAGGGAACATCATCTGACGGGCGAAGTTGCCAAAGGAGCGCGCGATAGATCGCATACCGTCAACGCAATAGCAGGGAGCTGAGGGCGCCATGGCAATTAGACGACATCAGCAGATCGTCGAAACTCCCACCGAAGCACGGCAGGGTGAGCTGGGACCGTCGGTGCTGGCCATGCTGGCCATTTCGACCGGACTGGCCCTGCTGGTCCTGGGGCTGATCTGGTTCGTGTTCTTCCACACGTGAGGGTGACGCCGGCTGACGGCCCATCCCCAGGAATGACCCAGGCGAGGTGAGTGGACGCGGTCCTCCCATCTGGCTTGGCGGGTGAACAGGTATCCGGCGCAAGCCGGCAGGCCCGCGGGTCTTTTCATTTCATCCCCCCAGAGCTTATATCCGCCCCAATTCTGTCGGCCCTTGCCGGCGGGCTCGATCGAGATGACCAAAAAGTAACCTGGTCGGTCGGGTTCCGTTCATGCACGGTTCACGGCCTTCCGGTTCATCTTGAGGGCGGAAATCGTGCAGTTCAGCTTTGGAGGCAAGCGTGCGTCTGCTCGTTGTCGAGGACGATCCGGATCTCAACCGTCAGCTCACCACGGCGCTGAGCGACGCCGGCTACGTCGTGGACCGTGCGTTCGATGGTGAAGAGGGGCATTACCTGGGCGACAGCGAGCCCTACGACGCGGTCGTACTCGACATCGGCCTGCCCAAGATGGACGGCATCTCGGTGCTGGAAGCGTGGCGGCGCAATGGCCGGGCGATGCCGGTCTTGATCCTGACGGCGCGCGATCGCTGGAGCGACAAGGTGCAGGGCTTCGACGCCGGCGCCGACGACTATGTCGCCAAGCCGTTCCATCTGGAGGAAGTGCTCGCGCGCATTCGCGCGCTGCTGCGCCGCTCCGCCGGCCATGCCCAGAGCGAGCTGACCTGCGGGCCGGTGACGCTCGACACCCGCACGGGCAAGGTCAGCGTGTCGGGCAATCCCGTCAAGATGACCTCACACGAGTACCGCCTGCTGTCCTACCTGATGCACCATTCCGGCCGCGTCGTGTCGCGCAGCGAGCTGGTCGAGCATCTCTACGACCAGGACTTCGACCGCGACTCGAACACGATCGAGGTGTTCGTCGGCCGCATCCGCAAGAAGCTGGATTGCGACGTCATCCAGACCGTGCGGGGCCTCGGTTATCTGCTGACGCCGCCGCCGGCTGCGGGCGCCTGATCGAATCGCTGCGCCCGCCATTCGAGGTGGCCGGGCGCAGGCGGTTTCGCTAATGATCGATCATGCGCCAGAGCTCACTTGCCACCCGGTTGTTCCTGTCCGCGACCGCATGGCTCGTGGTCATTCTCGCCATCACCGGCATCGTGCTGTCGTCGGTCTATCGCAACGCGACGGAGCGTGCCTTCGACCGCCGGCTGAACCTGTATCTGCGCACCTTGATCGCCGAGGTCGCGACACCCGACGATCCGCCGGATCGCCAGTTCCAGTCGCTCGGTGAGCCCCTGTTCGAGCTGCCGCTGTCCGGCTGGTACTGGCAGATCACCCGCACCGATACCGAAAAACCGGAGGTGCGTGCCTCGCGTTCGCTGTGGGACAAGAAGCTGCCCAAGCTCGAGGAGCAGGGCATCGAGCTGACCGCGGCTGGTATCCGGATCGGCTATGTCGAGGGGCCGGAGAACCAGGACCTGCGCATGGTCGAGCGTCCGGTCGATCTCGGCACCGACGGCAAATTCCTGGTCAGCGTCGCCGGCGATGCCTCCGAGATCTTCGACGAGACCCGCAGCTTCGACTACTACCTCGGCGGCACCTTCACCGCGCTCGGCGTCGTGCTGCTGCTGACGACCGTCTTCCAGGTGCGCTACGGCCTGGCGCCATTGAAGCGGATCTCCGAATCGATCGCCGACATCCGCTCCGGCCGTGCCGAGCGGCTGGAGGGCGAGTTTCCGGTCGAGATCGCACCTTTGGCGCGCGAGACCAATGCGCTGATCGATGCCAATCGCGAGATCGTCGAACGCGCCCGCACCCATGTCGGCAATCTGGCCCATGCCATCAAGACGCCGCTGTCCGTCATCGTCAACGAGGCGACGACCCATGCCGCCGATCCGTTCGCGGCCAAGGTGATGGAGCAGGCCGACGTGATGCGGGACCAGGTCGCCCATCATCTGGAGCGGGCGCGGATCGCGGCGCGCGTGACCATCGTCTCCACGGTCACCGAGGTGGCGCCGGCGATCGAGGCGCTGCGCCGCACCATGGAGAAGATCTATCGCGGCCGCAGCATCGTGGTCGAGGCGACCGCCGATCCTGCCGCGCGGTTTCGCGGCGAGCGCCAGGACCTCGAGGAGATGGTCGGCAACCTCATCGACAATGCCTGCAAATGGGCGACCTCCCGGGTCTCGGTCGAGGTCGCGGTGGAGCCGCCCGCCCAGGCCGGAGCCACGTCGATGCTGCGCATCGTCGTCGATGACGACGGCCGCGGCCTGTCGGCCGCCGAGCGGGCCCAGGTGCTGCGACGCGGCCAGCGGCTGGACGAATCCAAGCCGGGATCCGGGCTCGGGCTGTCGATCGTCACCGATCTGGCCGCGCTCTATGGCGGCCGGCTGACCCTGGGCGACGCGCCGGTCGGGGGCCTGCGGGCCGAGCTGAGGTTGCCCGGCGTTTAACGGGCCGGCGAATTTCGCCATCCTAAAGGTGTTCTTAATACCGCGCCCGCTATGGTCGGGGCCGGGGTGCGCGATGTGCGCTCTCGCCGTGGAAATTTGCACGCCGGCGCATGGGTCAGACAGCTCACGAGCGATTGAGGGAATATCTCGGGCAGCTGCCGCCGAACGCGCAGTCGCTCCTGATGCGTGAGTTCGAGCGGGCCATCGAGCGCGGCCAGGACGTCGCCGTCGCCACGCTCGTGCTCGAGCAGTTGCGCAAGGTGGTGCGTCCCGCAGCGCTGGTGCCAGCCGCCGCGCCGCCTGCCGCCCCGCCGCCCGCAGCCGAACCCGTTCGCCCTCCGCCCGCCATCGAGGTCGCCCGCGCGCCGACGCGCGAGGATCGCCGCCAGAGCGGCGACGGTCCGCGCCGGCTGTTCCGGCCGCTCGAGCCGTTCCTTACCGATTCCACCGGTCCGCTGCGTCCCGGCCAGATCCGCCGCGCCTCGCTGCTGTCCGTCTGGCAGTGGCTTGGCCGCGAAGGTGCGCCGGAGCGCCATGCCGAGTTCGAGGCGGCGATGTCGGCCCACAGCGAAAGCGCGCGGGAGGTCGAGGTGGCCGCCCGCAAGCTGCAGCTTGCGGCGGCCGAGGCGCTGATGAAGCTGGTCGGCCCCAATGCCACGGGCGACCGCCAGCGCGCGCTCGCCCGCATCGGCGCGCCGAGCGTGATCGAGGACCTGCTGCCGATCGCGCTCGTGCTGCAGAACCGCGAGGCGCTGGATGGCCTCAATGGCCGGTTGCCCGGCATCATCCGCGTGCTCGGCGATTCCCAGATCGCTTCGGTCACCGACGCGATCAACGTGCCGTCGCTGCAGACGCCGTTGATGCTGCCGTTCGCGCTGTCGCTGGTGATGCAGCGGCTGGCCGCGCCGTGGCAGATCATCCGCCTCGCCACCAAGATCGCCGCCTCCGATGACGAGATCCGGGTCGCCGCGACCCCGTTCGGCGTCGCCGTCACCATCGCGCTGAACGATCTTGCCAACCTCGCCGCGACGTTGCGCGCCGATATCCGGCGCGGGCATTTCGCCAATCTCGGCGACACGCTGAAGTCGCTGCATGACGGCGCCCGCGGCCTGCGCACCGAGCTCGACCTGCGCTCGGAATCCAATTGGGGCAAGCAGCTCACGGCGATCCGCGCCGACATCTCCAACGCGTTGCAATCTGAGATTGACAGCGTGCCCGGCCGTGCCCGCCGCATCCTGCGCCAGCGCGCCGACAAGGACATTCCGGCCGGCGCCGGCGTCGACGGCGGCGAGGTCGAGGAGGTGGCGGCGCTGATCGAGTTCGTCGCGGTGTGCCGCAACTATGCCAGCGAGCTCGCGATCAACGAGGTGACGCTGAGGACCTATACCGACCTGCAGCAATACGTCGAGAAGGCGACCGAAGCGCTGGTGCAGTCGCTGCGATCGGGCGATGCGCGCGCGCGCGCCTATCGGCAGTCGCAGGTTTCGGCGGCGATCCGCTTCTGCCACGTTCTGTTCGGCAACGACTATGCCCAGTTGATGAGTAGGGCCGCTGAAAATGCGATGAATGGGGAGCGAAAATCTTCGCGCGCCGGCTAGTACTTTTTGCTATTATCCACTCGATTTCTCGAACGCAATTTTAGGTTGACCGCAGCCCGCGGCCACGCATAGGTTCCATCCGTCCAGGTTTTGGACGCTCAAATCCACACGTTTTCATCAAGACCATGATTTCCACCATCAACTTCGTCGAGGTCGAGAACCGCGTCGTCAGCGCGACTTATCGCAACCTCATGATCAAGGCCAAGGTCGTGCTCGTCGACAAGACGAGCGGGACGCAGCTGCCCGGTCCTGTCACCACCATCGCCTCGCCGGTCCCCGTGGGCTCGCTGCGGATCCGGCTGACCGAGGAGGTCAGGCCGGGGACCTATATCCTGGTGGCCCTCAACGGGCACGGCAGCTATCTCGCCAAGAGCGCCGAGTTCGAGGTGCCCTGATCCAAGTGCCTTAATTCAGATGCCGTAATTACGTAATCCTCCTGAGTTTTTTGGCGCGACGGGCTGGGGTACCAGGGCGGCAATTGTGAATTGCCGCCGGGAACGGTGCTGGTTAAAAGCGGCGCGATGCGCCTGCCGGTGGGCGCTGACTGGAACTCTGCCCGATGACGCTCTGGTTCGTGTTCGCCGTGATGACGGCTGCGGCGATCTTCGCCGTCCTGCTGCCGCTCGGGCTCGGCGCGCGCACCCCGTCGGACGGCCGCGAAGCCGCCGTCTACACGGACCAATTGGCCGAGATCGAGCGCGACGTTGAAAACGGTCTGATCGGCAAGGTCGAGGCCGAAGCGGCACGGGTCGAGATCGGCCGCCGGCTGCTGGCGGCCGCCGACCAGGAGAACGAGGTGCCGGTCAAGGCCAGTATAGGCTGGCGCCGCGCCGCCGCGGTGCTGGCGCTGATCGGGGTGCCGGTCGTGGCGCTCGCCGTCTATCTGCCGCTCGGCTCGCCGCAATTGCCCGACTTTCCGCTCACCGCCCGTGCCGCGCCGCCGGATGGCTCGCAGCCGCTAGAGGCGCTGGTGTCGCAGGTCGAGCAGCATCTGCAGAAGAACCCGACCGACGGCCGCGGCTGGACCGTGCTGGCCCCGGTGCTGGCGCGGCTCGGCCGCACCGAGGACGCCATTCGCGCCTACCGCAACATGATCACCTATGCCGGCGACGGCGCCGCCAAGCGCGCCGATCTCGGCGAGATGATCGCGGCCGCCGCCGGCGGCGTCGTCACCGCCGAGGCCAAGGCCGAGTTCGAGCGCGCGCATGCGCTCGAGGCCGACGAGCCGAAATCCAATTACTATCTCGGGCTCGCCGCCGAGCAGGACGGCCGCAAGCAGGATGCCGCTGCGATCTGGCTGAGGCTGCTGAGCAAGGCCCCGGCGGACGCGCCGTGGCGGCCGCTGGTCGCGGCGGCGCTGGCCCGCGTCGGCGGCGGCGAGGCGCCGGCGCTGCCGAGCGAAGCGATGGCTGCGGCCAAGAGCATGAGCGAAGGCGACCGCGATACGATGATCCGCGGCATGGTTGACCGGCTGGCGACGCGGCTAAAGCAGGATGGCGGCGACGTCGAGGGCTGGCTGCGCCTGGTGCGCGCTTATGTCGTGATGGGTGATCTCGACAAGGCCAAGGGAGCGTTATCGGATGCACGGCAGGCCGTATCGGGCGATGCCGAACGATTGCGGCAGCTCAACGAGGGCGTGAAGACTTTCGGGCTGGATGGATGAGCGGCACTTCGGCCGCCGACGGGATTTTGGGATGACACGCAAGCAGAGGCGTTTGACGATCATCGGTGGGGCGCTGTTCGTGCTCGCGGTCGCAGCCGGGCTGGTGCTCAATGCGCTGCGCGACTCCATCGTGTTCTTCTCGACGCCGACCATGGTCGCGGAGAAGCATATCGGCCCGGGCAAGCGCTTCCGGCTCGGCGGCTTGGTGCAGCCCGGATCGCTGAAGCGCGGCGACGATCTCGCCGTCAGCTTCGAGGTCGCCGATGGCGGCGCCAAGCTGCCGGTCGCCTACAAGGGCATCCTGCCGGATCTGTTCCGCGAAGGGCAGGGCGTCGTCGCCGAGGGCGCGCTCGATGCATCCGGCGTGTTCAAGGCCGACACCGTGCTCGCCAAGCATGACGAGACCTACATGCCGAAGGAAGTCGCCGACAGCCTGAAGAAGCAGGGCCATTGGAAGGACGATTACGGCAAGCCGCAAGGCGCGGCCAAACCAGCCGGCGCAGCCACGCCAGCCGGCGCAGCCACGCCAAGCCCGGTGTCGATGCGCGAGGGTGCTGACAAGAGCGCCGCAGGAGCAACCCAGTGATTGCAGAGAGCGGACATTATGCCCTGGTGCTGGCGCTCGCGCTGGCGCTGATCCAGTCCACCGTGCCGATGCTCGGCGCCGCCCAGCGCGACGTCGCGCTGATGAATGTCGGCCGCTCGGCCGCGCTGGCGCAGCTCGTCTTCGCCGGCCTGTCCTTCATCGCGCTGATCACCCTGCATGTGAGCTCGGACTTCTCCGTCGCCAACGTGTTCGAGAACTCGCACTCGATGAAGCCGCTGCTCTACAAGATCACCGGCGTGTGGGGGAACCACGAAGGCTCGATGCTGCTGTGGGTGTCGATCCTGGCGCTGTTCGGCGCCATGGTCGCAGCCTTCGGCAACAATCTGCCGCTGTCGTTGCGCGCCCGCGTGCTATCCGTGCAGGCCTGGGTCGCCAGCGCCTTTTATCTCTTCATCCTGACCACCTCGAATCCGTTCGCGCGGCTCGCCACGCCGCCGATCGAGGGCCGCGACCTCAATCCGGTGCTGCAGGACATCGGGCTGGCGGTGCATCCGCCGATGCTCTATCTCGGCTATGTCGGCTTCTCGATCTCGTTCTCGTTTGCGATCGCCGCCCTGATCGAGGGCCGCATCGATGCGGCCTGGGCGCGCTGGGTGCGGCCGTGGACCCTGATGGCCTGGATCTTCCTGACCCTCGGCATCGCCATGGGCTCCTACTGGGCCTATTACGAGCTCGGCTGGGGCGGCTGGTGGTTCTGGGACCCGGTCGAGAACGCCTCGCTGATGCCCTGGCTCGCCGGCACCGCGCTGCTGCACTCCGCCGTCGTGATGGAGAAGCGCAACGCGCTCAAGGTCTGGACCATCCTCTTATCGATCCTGACCTTCTCGCTGTCGCTGCTCGGCACCTTCCTGGTGCGCTCCGGCGTCATCACCTCGGTGCATGCGTTCGCCAGCGATCCGACCCGCGGCGTCTTCATCCTCGGCATCCTCGTGCTGTTCATCGGCGGCAGCCTCACCTTGTTCGCCGGCCGCGCCACCGCGCTGAAGCAGGGCGGGCTGTTCGCGCCGATCTCGCGCGAAGGCGCGCTGGTGCTCAACAATCTGCTGCTCACCGTGAGCTGCGCCACCGTGCTGTTCGGCACGCTGTATCCGGTCATCATGGAGGCGCTCGACTTCAAGCTCTCGGTCGGCGCGCCGTTCTACAACCTCACCTTCGGTCCCTTGTTCGCGCTGCTCCTGCTGATGGTGCCGTTCGGCCCGATGCTGGCGTGGAAGCGCGGCGATCTCGTCGCGGCGATGCAGCGGCTGCTGGCGGCCGGCGTCGCGTCGCTGGCGGCGATCGCGATCGCCTGGGCCTGGGCGCGCGGCGGCAGCGCGCTGGCGCCACTCGGCATCGGCCTCGGCGTGTTCGTCATCACCGGCGCCATCGTCGATCTGGTCGAGCGCACCGGCATCGCGCGCGTGCCTTTCAGGACGGCGCTGCATCGCACCCGCGGCCTGCCGCGCTCGGTGTGGGGCACCGCGTTCGCGCATGCCGGCCTCGGCATAGCCCTGCTTGGCATCGTCTGCGAGACCACCTGGAACAGCGAGCTGATCTCTACGCTGCGTCCGGGCGACGTCCGCAATCTCGCCGGCTACCAGATCAAGTTCGACGGCATGACCCAGCGCCAGGGCCCGAACTTCGCCGAGGTCGTCAGCACCTTCGTGATCAGCGAGGACGGCAAGCAGCTCAGCGTAATGACGCCGAGCAAGCGCAGCTTTGCAACGCGCGGCATGTCGACGACGGAAGCCGCGCTGATGACACGCGGCGTCAGCCAGCTCTACGTCTCGCTCGGCGACACCACCGCCGACGGCGGGCTTGCCGTGCGCATCTATCACAAGCCGCTGGTGCTGCTGATCTGGTTCGGCCCGGTGCTGATGGCGTTCGGTGGTCTCTTGTCGCTGTCGGATCGTCGCTTGCGTGTCGGCGCGCCCCAGCCGGCGCGTGGGCTGCGCGGCCTGCAGGCGGCGGAGTAGGCGGATGCGACGCAGTCTCAGTTCCGTCGCGCTCGCGCTGCTGCTGTTGAGTTCGCCGGCCGCGCATGCGGTGCAGCCCGACGAGATCATGTCGGACCCGGGAAAGGAATCCCGCGCCCGAGATCTGTCGCGCGAGCTGCGCTGCATGGTCTGCCAGAACCAGTCGATCGACGATTCCGATGCACCGCTGGCGCGCGACCTGCGGCTCCTGGTGCGCGAGCGGCTCGCCGCAGGTGACAGTGACAATCAGGTGCTGGACTTCCTGGTCGCGCGCTACGGCCAGTTCGTGCTGCTGAAGCCGCGCTTCGAGCGCCAGACCTTGCTGCTGTGGCTGCTGCCGCCGGTGCTGCTGCTCGGCGGCGGGCTGGCGCTGTGGCTGCAGGTGCGCCGCCGCAGCCAGCGCGGCACGGAGGTCACGCTGAAGCTGACGCCGGAGGAAGAGGCACGGATCGCCGCGCTGATCGCAGCCGAGAAGCCGCCGGCGGCGTGAAGCGCGTGAATCATGGTCGATGTGCCGCGCTCGACGCCAAATCCTCTCCATGAACACGCCTCTTGGCGCGTTCATGGTCCGGTGTGCAGTGCCTCGGCTTTTGCACCTCATGGTGAGGAGGCGCGCAGCGCCGTCTCGAACCATGAGGCCCCAGTGAGGCCTCGCCCTTCGAGACGCCCGCCTGCGGCGGGCTCCTCAGGGTGAGGAGCGGAAGGCAGAACCCGGCCGGAGGACTCGTCGTCAGCGTCCAGCACGCCCTTGGTGATCGATCCTTGTTCCGCCCGCCACCCCCGTGTTCGCCCGTGCTCCGCCCGCCCGCCGGCTTTCATCTTATTTTACCTTTGTCTGGAAACGTGCGTTGACATTCCGTCTGCGTATCCGGGCAAAGCCAATGTTCTCCAACAGCCATCTGACGATCCGCTTCCTGGTGGGAGGCGTCGTGGCCTCTCTTCTCATGCTGTTGGCGATCGGCGGCGGCACCGGCTTCATCGCGGTGCTCTATCTCAACAACCAGATCACCAGCCTGTCGTCCGACTTCGCCACGCTCAGCGGCCCGGCGCGTGATCATGCGACGCTGATCTATCAGCAGGCGCAGTCGGCCTTCTCCTGGTTTCTGATCGCCTGCGTCGCGATCGCGGTGTTCGCCAGCACCGTCTGCCTGATGACCTACGCGGCCGTGCAGAACGGCATCCTGCGTCCGCTCGCCGCGATGGTCAGCGCGATGCGCGACGTCGCCGACCAGAAATATGACACGCGCATTCCCGGCCTCGGCCTGTCCAACGAGATCGGCCAGCTCGCCGGCGCGCTCGAGGTGTTCAAGACCAACGGCATCGAGCGTCAGCGCCTCACCGCGCGCGAGCTGCAGGACGCCCAGCGCCAGGGCGAGCGTTCGCGCTTTCTCGACGGCCGCATCCACAGCTTCAACGACCTCGTCGCCAGCGTGGTCGGCAGCGTGGCGTCGTCGGCCGTCCGCCTGAAGAGCAATGCCGAGACGCTGTCGCGCGCCGCCAACGACACCTCGGCCAAGGCCAATGCCGTCGAGGCCGCGGCCAACCACGCCAACCGCAGCGTCCAGACGGTGGCCGGCTCGACCGAGGAGATGACGAGCTCGATCGGCACCATCAGCCGCCGCGTCTCCGACGCCACCCAGCGTGCCGAGGGTGCGGCCTCGCAGGCCGAGAAGAGCAAGAACACCATCCACGCGCTGTCGGACGCCGCCGAGAAGATCGGCGCCGTCGTCCAGCTGGTGCAGGCGATCGCCTCGCAGACCAATCTGCTGGCGCTCAACGCCACCATCGAGGCCGCGCGCGCCGGCGAAGCGGGCCGGGGCTTCTCGGTGGTCGCGTCGGAGGTGAAGAACCTCGCCAACCAGACCAGCAAGGCGACCGACGAGATCTCGGCGCATGTCGCCAGCATCCAGGGCATCACCGCCGAGACCCGCGGCGCCATCGACGGCATCTCCACGACCCTGAGCGAGATCAGCGCCATCATGTCCGGCATCGAGGTCGACACCTCGCAGCAGCGCAACTCGACCCAGGACATCTCCCGCAGCGTCCAGGAAGCCGCCCGCGGCACCCTCGACGTCTCCAACCACATCGCCCAGATCAGCTCCACGTCCGCCGAAACCGGCCGCCTCGCCACCGACGCCCGCGACGCCGCCGGCGAGCTCTCGCAGCAGGCCGAGACGCTGAAACGCGAGGTCGAGGCGTTCATCGTGAGCGTGAAGGCGAGCTGAGGGGCGAAGCCATTGCCCGTGTCGCGCGAGCGGCTTCCACAATCACTGCCGTCGTCCCGGCGAACGCCGGGACCCATAACCACAGGCAGATGTGGTTGGGCGGGATGCCGGACCAGTCGTGTCTCACCACAACCGCCGCGGAGTATGGATCCCGGCGTTCGCCGGGATGACGTCGGAGGATGTGGACGCCGCTCGTATCACACCGGCGGTTCCATCCGTTCCCACGGTAACCTCTAACCCGCTATTAGCAAATACTGCTCATCGTGCACATGCGCAGCTCTGAGTCGCCGCCCAGGCGGCCGATGCTACGCGGCAGGCGCGCGGCGCGATGGAACGCCCGTCTGCTGATGTTGGGGGAGCGGACGGGGAACATGATGAGCTTGAAGATCAGAGGGCGTCTCTACGCCGGCTTTGCAGCGCTCGTGGCGGTGGGGGCGGTCATGGCCGCTGTCGCGGTGTGGAATCTGTGGGCGGTGCGCGACCAGGTTGCCAGCATGTCGGCGCTGTCGGACGCGACCGCGCGCATCCTGCAGATCTCCAATCAGCTGCAGGCGATCCAGCGTGCCAATCTGCGCTACATTCATGACTCCAACGAGCCGGCCCTCAAGGAGGCTGCGGACCGCGAGGCGGCCGCGACAGGGCTGTTGCAGGCCGCCGCCAATGACCCGCTCGCCGCGGAGCGGCGCAAGCTCTACGCCGGTCTCCTCAGCGACATCGCCCAGATGAAGACGCTGCGCGATCAGCTGCAGGACGCCGTCAGGCAGATCAAGTCCGGCCGGGCGGCGCTGCTGCCGGGCGGCGAGGACCTCGCCGCCAAGACCGCCAAGCTGTCGATCGCGGCGCGCATCTCGAAAGAGCCGGAGGTCATGACGGCGGTCGTCGATATCGAGAACCGGCTGCAGCTCGTGCGCATCGCGACCTGGCGCTTCCTGGCGCTGCGCGACACCAAGTCCGCCTCGGCGTTCCGCGCCGGCGTCGACAATGTCGAGCAGCGGCTGGCCACGCTGGAGGGCACCACGCCGCCGGCGAGCGTCCTGTCGGCGATCGCGCCGGTGAAGGCGTCGCTGGATCTCAACAAGAATGCGTTCGAGGCGACCGCCGCGGCGACGCTGAAGTCCGAGGACATCTATGCCAATGCGATCGAGCCGCTGATCGCCAGAAGCATCGACACGCTCAAAGGCGCCGAGAGCAGCGTCAATGCGGAGTATCACGCCTCGCGCGCGACCGCCGAGGGCGCCATCGCGCACACGACCTCGCTGCAGATGCAGGTCGGCGCCGCCGCGATCCTGTTCGGCTGCGTCGTCGCGTTCCTGATTGCGCGCGGCATCGTCGGCCCGCTGGCCGCGATGACCACAGCGATGGGCTCGCTCGCGGGCGGCAATGTCGCGGCCGAGATTCCCGGACGCGGCCGTCACGACGAGATCGGCGCCATGGCCCAGGCGATCCAGGTGTTCAAGGACAACATGGTGGAGACCGAGCGCCTGCGCGCCGAGCAGCTCGATGCCGAGGCGCGGCAGGCCGAGCAGCGCAAGGCGGACATGGCGCGGCTCGCCCGCCAGTTCGAGCAGGCGGTGGGTGAGATCGTCGACGCCGTGTCGCACGCCTCGAGCGAGCTCGAAGCCTCGGCCGGCACCCTGACCACGACGGCCTCGCGCGGCCAGGACCTGTCGACCGAGGTGGCCGCCGCCTCGCAGGAGGCGTCCTCCAACGTGCAGACGGTGGCCTCCGCCGCCGAGCAGCTGTCGTCCTCGGTCACCGAGATTTCCCGCCAGGTGCAGGAATCCGCGCGCATCGCCGGCGAAGCGGTGGCGCAGGCCAACCGCACCAATGAGCGCGTCGGCACCCTGTCGAAGGCCGCCGCGCGCATCGGCGACGTGCTCGAACTGATCAGCACCATCGCCGGCCAGACCAATCTGCTCGCCTTGAACGCCACCATCGAGGCGGCGCGCGCCGGCGAAGCCGGCCGCGGCTTCGCGGTGGTCGCCTCCGAGGTCAAGGCGCTCGCCGAGCAGACCGCCAAAGCCACCGGCGAGATCGCCCAGCAGGTCTCCGGCATCCAGGCTGCCACCGAGGAGTCGGTCGGCTCGATCAAGGAGATCGGCAGCACCATCGGCCGCCTGTCGCAGATCGCCGCCGCCGTCTCCGCCGCCGTCGAAGAGCAGGGCGCCGCCACCCAGGAAATCTCCCGCAACGTCCAGCACGCCGCCAACGGCACCCAGCGCGTGTCGCGCAACATCGATGACGTCCAGCGCGGCGCGTCGGAAACGGGCTCGGCGTCAGCCCAGGTGCTGACGGCGGCAAGGTCGCTGTCGGCGGAGAGCGGGCGGCTGAAGCGGGAAGTGAGCCGGTTCCTGGGGTCGTTGCAGGCAGCGTAAGGGGCGCTGCCCCGACCACCGACGCGTAGGGCGGATTAGCGCAGCGTAATCCGCCATCCCCACCCGAGAACGAGCGGCGGCTTACGCCTCCGGCCAAGCCGCCCTACGCGCTGTCCGCCTCCGGCCGTACCTTGTGAGCCCAACTCTCTCCCCGTCATGGCCGGGCTTGACCCGGCCATCCACGTCGTCCGGCATGCTGAGAACGACGTGGATGCCCGGGACAAGCCCCGGGCACGACGGAGTAACTAATTGCCAGGCTTCTTCGTCGAGAAAGCCCCGTAGCTCGATATGCGATAGATCGGTGGCATGAAGGTCGGCGTCTCGCTCTGACGACGCATTAGTAGGGCCGATTAGCGCAGCGTCATCCGCCATCCCAACCGAGAAAGAGCGGTGGCTTACGCCTGCGGCCAAGGCCGCCCTACGTAATACCGATCGGGGGGCGTCCCCGTGGCCCGGATGAGCGCAGCGACATCCGGGATCGCACGAACTCCAGGGATGACCCCGGATATCGCTGCGTTCATCCGGCCGACGCGGTCGCGACACGCGCCGCCATCGCTCGCTCTACTTCTTCTCCGCCGTCACCCAGGGCGCGATGTACCAGTCCACCTTGATGCTGGCGGCGCAGGAATTGTCGAATTTGCGCCGGGGGTTGTCGATGAAGGCGACGCCCATCTGGGCGACGCAGGGCTGATACAAAAGCGCGCCGTGCCCGGCCTCGGGGATCAGGAAGGCCTGCGCGTTGCTCATCTTCTCGATGGCCGCCCTGGCCCAGCTCGCCGAGGTCTGGATGTCGAACAGCCCGCCGAAGGACAGCGTCGGGATCGCCGATTCCACCGGCACATGCCAATTGTCGCGCGGCTGCGGCTTCAGCATCGCGCAGCTGTCGAAGAACAGCCTGGCGGTCGCATCGGTGAGGCTGCCGATGTGCGGATAGGTCAGCTTCGCCGTGACCGCCTGATGGCCCTCGAACGAGCTGAACGGCACATCCTCCTGGCAGGCATAGACGTCGAGATAGAGACCCGAGACGAACGGGGCGAGCGCGGTGAGGCTGTCGCGCCGGATGATGGCGAACGAGCCGTCGACCTCGCGCGCCGTCATCGCGGTTATCAACGCGGCGAGCCGATCCTTCGTCGGGCCGGTGAAATGCGTGGCGACGAGGGTCTGCAGGCCGGCCTTGCCGGGCGTCTGCAGTCGCAGCGCCGCATAGTCGGTCAGCGCGGCGGTGAGCCTGGTCTTGTCGGCCCGCCCGAGGTCCTTCATCGCGGCGGCCAGCTCCTGATCGAACTGCCGCGCCAGCGGACCGAAATCGCGCGCGATCTCGGTGGCGTTGCGCAGCTCGGCCTCGGCGCGCACCGAGGCCGTGTTGGCCCGCGCGGCGATCGCTGCATTGTCGAGCAGCTGCTGCACCAGCGCCTTCTGGTCGGCGTTGAGCGAGGCCGCGGCCTTCAGCACCATGGCATCGTCCGGCGGCGTGTTGAAATCCGCCTTGGTCAGCATCTCCACGGTCGGCATCGCCTTGCCGCGCCACAGCTCGTAGACATAGGCCGGAATGTAGCGCGTGACCGGCACGGATTCGGCGTTGCCGTTGCGCGCGAGCACCGGTGCCAGCACGGTCTCGACCGATATTCTCTCACCGCGGAACAGCACCTCACCCTTGGCCGCCCTGGTCATCGTCTCGATGAAGATGCGGCCGAGATCCGGGTAGGCCGTGTTGCACGCGTTGTCCGCCGCGCATTGATCCACCACGTTCTGGATCGCCTCGTCTACCTTCTGGCTGTGCGAATTGTACAGATTGAGCCAGGACGGGGCGACGCCGTCGATGATGACCGAGCGCACGCCCTGCGGCGCCGATCGCATCACCTCCAGCGCCAGCTTGGTGCCGTAGGAAATGCCGTAGATGTTGTAGTCGGAATAGCCGAGCGCCTTGACGATCAGCGGCAGATCGAGCGCGTTCTGGGTGGTGTTGTAGAGCGCGAGCGGCACGCTCTGCTGTTCGAGCTCGGCGACGCAGGCCTTCATCAGCGCGGGCGCGGCAATGCCGTCGACATTGGCCGTGCTGCCGGGGCGCGCGATCTCGACGAGGTTGCGCGACAGCGCCTGCGCACAATTCACCGACGCGCCGGACAGTCCCGCCGAGCGCTGATCGTAGATCACGAGATCGCGGCGGTCGCGCCAAGGCCGGAACGCGGTCTGCAGCTTCGCCAGGATGTCGAACGCGCTGCCGCCCGGCCCGCCCTGCAGATACACCACCGGATCGGCTTCCGGAAAGCGCGAGGTCGCCTTGTAGATCGCAAACGCCAGCGGCAGCATCCGCCCGCCCGGTTTGGCACGATCCTCCGGCACCTTCACGCGCCCGCAGATGAAGCTCACCCCCTCGATCTCGCCGGGCGGCAGCGGCCGCGGGCAGGCCTCGATGCTCACGACGGCGCCGGGCTTTTGCGTCTCGGCCCGCAGCCCCGCAAACGGATCACTCTGCGGCGTCCCCGACAGCGCCGCGATCAGCGCCAGGATCTGTGCGTGGTCCATGGGGCGGTGACTCCTTGTGCTCAGCGGTGGGCGGCTGACGGACCGACGATGCGGCCCGAGGCTGGTCGAGTGAGGCGATGGGCGCGTGGGGCTGTTGGGTGTGTGCAGGATAAACACAACCGGTACCGAGGTCGATAATCTCGGAGCGGTGTCATGCCACCGAGGGCACTCGGAAGAGAGTGCAGGATGCAGTCCACGCGACCATCGACCTCGCCGACCACGTCACCCGACACCCGATCAGCTCCACCTCCGCCACAGCCGGCCGCCTCGCGATCGCCCGCCAAGATCCGAAGCCGTCCCCCATTTATCCACTGTCGTCCCTGCGAACGCAGGGACCCATAACCCCAGGGAGATGTTGTTGTGCGGGATGTGGGACCAGTCGTGTCTCACAACACCCGCCGCGGAGTATGGGTCCCTGCGTTCGCAGGGACGACAGCGGAGTGTGAGCAGGCCGCTCGCTTCAAACCGGCAATCCGCAGCTCGGATGAGCGATGGCGACATCCGCCTTCTCACGCGCCGTCGGACATTGCTCCGCTCATCCGTGCCGCGCGACGTGTCCTATGCGCTATAGGCGAGATCGCCCAGCAGGTCTCCGGCTTCCAGGACGCGAACGAGGAGTCGGTCGGCTCGATCTGCGAGATCGGCAGCACCATCGGCCTCCTGTCGCAGATCTCAGCCGCCGTCTCCGCCGCCGTGGAGGAGCAGGGCGCCGCGACCCAGGAAATCTCCCGCAACGTCCAGCACGCCGCCAACGGCACCCAGCGCGTCTCCCGCAACATCGACGACGTGCAGCGGGGGGCCTCGGAAACGGGGTGCGCGTCGAGCCAGGTGCTGACGGCGGCAAGGTCGCTGTCGGCGGAGAGCGGGCGGCTGAAGCGCGAGGTAAGCCGGTTCCTGGGGTCGTTGCAGCCGGCGTGAGTGCGAGGTGTTGCCCCGACCAACGACGCGTAGGGCGGATTAGCGCAGCGTAATCCGCCATCTCCACCCGAGAAAGAGCGGCGGCTTACGCCTTCGGCTAAGCCGCCCTACGTACCGAAGATCCGGGCTACGCGCTGACAAACCACAATGATATAGCTATCAAGCGATCTGATTTGCCAGACCAGCCAGCTCAAGCGAGATGACCTCAATCCAACGTTGCCGTGGATGCGAGGTGGTGTCCCAGTCCCTCAAAAATCTACCAGGTCGGGAGCCCCGGTATCGTCTGCCGCATAATAGCATAGTTGCACGATCAAACTTCTGCTTGGCATCGTCTTGACCGTGGGCAACCCGATGTCGAATAGCTGAAAAGCACTCCAATCGAGAAACGTTCGTTTGGATGACGGTTTCGTGAGGTCCTCCCTGCAAATACTGTCTTGATCGGCTCACAACCCGCGTTGGATCGTGCCAAAGAGTAAAACCCCTCTGACCGAAGATTAGAGTTTCGGCATGATGCAATGAGGTGCATTGCAGGCGGCCAGCCACAGGAGCGAAAACTCCGTGTCTTGATCCATACCCACAAAGGTACCGCAAAAAAGTCTGTTCGAGAAATACCTCCCATTCGACGAACACTCGTAGAAATGCGATCTCGTAGAGATATTCAACGCGAGCTACGTGCCAGTGTGCTCGAGCAGATGATTGAGCGGCAAGTTCGCCGGCTTGAGCCAAGTCAAGCGCGCTCATTGCGTGTTGCTGCAAGCCCACTACATAGGCTGGCATTTGCCGCGCCATGCTCAGCTCGGAAATGCTCTGTGATAGAGTACACGAAATCTATCCTGTCGCGGCTTAATGTTGTCGGTCTGAGTAAGGCTCGCCGCTACAAAGGTTTGTAGGCTGTTCGGGATGGCATCTCCCTCTTTCGCTTTCTCAATCGCATCAGATAGTCGTCGGACTGCATCTGAAAGGTCTGCTCGCTCCGCAGCGTTGAGCGACTTTTTGGGTGTAGCAAATGAACACTTCGGCAAACCAAACCTTCGATGTGCGACGACGCAGAACAACGTGTAGAACAATGGAGCTCGGCTGAACTGGGTGTCTCCGATGCCTTGATCAAACGTTTCGTTTATCTCGTCGATGATTTCACGGAATCGCTTTTCATTTTGCAAGCGCGCCGGATATTCTTCTTCAAATTTTCCGTAAAACTCATCAATCGATTTTTTCTTGTCTTGCATTCCGTCGAATAGCGCTATTGAAAGCTCGCTGGTAAGTTCTGCCTCGAGCATGCGGGCAATGCTACGTTCGCTGAAGATGTTCTGGCGTCTCCAGAATTCGAGGTGCTCGAGAGCGAGCGAGTACATACTTTGCTTGAACGATCCGAAATACTTCCCGTTGCGCAGTTCTTGAGAGTTCAGTGGAACGCTGTAGGTGTTCAAACGTGCGAAGATCTCGAGTACTTCGAGGTCCGTAATCCCTACGAAGATTTCCGTTGAGAAGCTGTGGTTTGTTATGGCTTGGCGATGAGTCGGGGACAGATCACGGTAAGCCCTTCCTGCCCAATCAGAGGATAGGTTCTTGGAAAGTCGATATTTTCCATCAATGTAGTCCAAAACAGCCGATACGCGTTGCTGCCCGTCAATCACCTCATTAACGAGACCTTCCGCTCCCTTCGCTTGTATGCGCCGGATGTAAATCGGCGGCACTGGCATCGTGCGTATCAGCGTATCGATGAAGAACGACCGAGCAGCTGAGCTCCAAACTCCTCGGCGCTGGAATTTCGGAGTGAGCTCGAGCGAGTTTGCCGCACGCCACTGTACGAAGTCTTGCGCTGTGTAGATTGATCGTTCCGGTTTTATCATTCGAGCCCTCAGCACAGCTGTTATGGTTGTTGTTGTCTCATATTTGATCGGTTTCGCCAATCATCACTGGTGTGAATCCAAGCGATCGTTGAAAAGTTTGCGATCAGCAGCCGAGTTTGGGGCGGGAGTTGCCGGCGTCAATTATTCGGAATTCCGAAGAACGGCCAAAACGTTCCGAAAATCAAAAATCCTCTTGCTTCCACCCCCAAATCACCCGTATCTTCCGCCCGTTCCGTTCCGCCGAGGGGGCGTATCGCGATCGTCACGGACGTCGGGATGGAATGCGATGGATGCGGGCTGCTGCAGCGGGGTTTTGGCCTCGCCGACGAACGGCGGAACGCGGACTTGAAATCGTGTGGTCCTGGTCGCCCGACGCTGCGGCCAAGCCGGTGGTGATGATCCGCCAGGTGACGGGGGCAAGACAGCCGGTCCCCGGGGAGAGCACGTATAACGGTTAACACCATCGCGCAGGGAAGGCCGGGATGTCTCCAGCCGAACCTGTGGTTCCTACCCCGTGCTTTTCATTCGCACGGGGGCCATGGGGGCGGCGAGCTCCCGGTCTTCCCTGCGCCCTCGTTGTGATGAGGGCGAGATGTTCGGGCATGGCTCGGGCGCGGAATGCGCCGCGAGGATGATCGTGCTCATCTCCAATTGCTGTTTGATAGTGTGGATCGGGATATCGCTACGGGCGTCATTGCGAGCGGAGCGAAGCAATCCAGACTGCCTCCGCGGAGGGACTCTGGATCGCTTCCGCCTTCGCCCGGCGGGCTTCGGCGGCCAAGTCGCTGCGCTCGCAATGACGGAGATTGAGGCGGGCAGTGTGCGTCTCACTCCGCTGTCATCGTCCGCGAAAGCGGACGATCCAGTACGCCGAGACGGTCATGATCGACCGAGAGGCTGCGGCGAACTGGATTGCCGCTTTCGCGGGAATGACGGGTGAGGGTGGGGCGGGAGCTTGCGCCACACGGACAGGGGGGCGCGTTCGTTCGCGCGTCGCCTGAGTGATTCCTGCTTCGGCCGGCTGATCCAGGTACGGCCGGGCAGGGCGGATCACGTGGCGTGCCGCGGTCAGCTTGAGCTGCGTCATCCGCATTGGTCCGCCAGAGGTGGCGGGTTACGCCTTCGGCTAACCCGCCCTACGCGAGGTTACGGGAGGCGTTACGACTTTGGTCGGGCAGGGCACATTCGTGGCTGTTATCGGGCAGGCGGCGCTCGCGCAAGCCCGTGATCTGACGAAGCTTTCCGCCCGCGGCCATGTCGTTGCGCCATTCTGCCGCAGTCTCCTCGCCCGTGCATTACAGAAGTTTAACGCGGCAGCCAGCACGCCGTAAGGCGGCAAGTCCCATGTTCACTAGCGAACGGGGCGCACAGCCCGGGACCTGAGTTTTGACCTTGACCAAAATCGCTTGCGGAGAAAACCGTATGACTGACCGTCCGACCGACCTGTCCTCCCTTCCGTCCTATCGCCAGCCCCGGCGCGGCCTGTTTTCGGCGCGCAAGTTCGCGCTGATGGCCTCCGTCGTCGCGGGCCTCGGCGTCGCCGTCTATGGCTTCACGCCCCAGGGCGCGCCGCTCAATTTGTTCTCGAGCCCGGCGAACGCGCAGGTCGCCAATGACGTCAGCAAGGTCGCGCGCCCCGTCGGCTTTGCCGACATCGTGGAGCGGGTGAAGCCGTCGGTGATTTCGGTCAAGGTCAACATCGCGGAGAAGGTCGCCAAGAACGACAGCGCCGACGAGGACACGCCGTTCCAGCCGGGCTCGCCGATGGAGCGCTTCTTCCGCCGCTTCGGCGGTGAGAACGGCATTCCCGGCATGCCGGGCGGTCGCGGCGGCCGCGGTGGCGGCCGTGCCGTGACCGGTCAGGGCTCCGGCTTCTTCATCTCGGCCGACGGCTATGCCGTGACCAACAACCACGTGGTCGACGGCGCCGACAAGGTCGAGGTCACGACCGACGACGGCAAGACCTACAGCGCCAAGGTGATCGGCACCGACCAGCGCACCGATCTCGCACTGATCAAGGTCGAGGGCAGCAGCAACTTCCCGTTCGCCAAGCTCGCCGACGGCAAGCCGCGGATCGGCGACTGGGTGCTGGCAGTCGGAAATCCGTTCGGGCTCGGCGGCACGGTGACGGCCGGCATCGTCTCGGCGGTCGGCCGCGACATCGGCAACGGCCCGTATGATGATTTCATCCAGATCGACGCGCCCGTGAACAAGGGCAATTCCGGCGGTCCGGCGTTCGATGTCGACGGCAACGTGGTCGGCGTCAACACCGCGATCTATTCGCCGTCCGGCGGCAGCGTCGGCATCGCGTTCTCGATTCCCGCTTCGACCGTGAAGAGCGTGATCGCGCAGCTGAAGGACAGCGGCTCGGTCAGCCGTGGCTGGATCGGTGTGCAGATCCAGCCGGTGACGCAGGACATCGCCGACAGCCTCGGCATGAAGAAGGCCGAGGGCGCGCTGGTCGCCGAGCCGCAGGCCGACGGTCCGGCGGCGAAGGCGGGCATCCGCTCCGGCGACGTCATCACCTCGGTCAATGGCGAGTCGGTGAAGGACGCGCGCGAGCTCGCCCGCACCATCGGCGGCCTCGCGCCGGGCGCCTCGGTGAAGCTCAACGTGCTGCAGAAGGGCCAGGAGAAGGCCATCACGCTGACGCTCGGCAAGCTGCCGAACACGGTCGAGGCCAAGGCCGACACCGGTGGCGACAGTGGCGAGAAGACCCGCGGCGCCGATGTGCCGAAGCTCGGCATGACCGTCGCGCCCGCCTCGAGCGTGGCCGGCGCCGGCAAGGACGGCGTCGTGGTGACCGAAGTCGATCCGAAGAGCGCCGCGGCCGATCGCGGCTTCAAGGAAGGCGACGTGATCCTGGAGGTCGCGGGCAAGACCGTGGCATCTGCCGGTGACGTCCGCGAGGCCATCAATGCGGCCAAGTCCGAGAACAAGAACAGCGTGCTGATGCGGGTGAAGAGCGGCGGCCAGTCGCGCTTCGTCGCGGTGCCGCTCGCCAAGGGCTAAGGGTTTCACGAGATGGAGGGTCGCCGGCACGTGCCCCCGCGACGGCGATCCTCCTTGGGGGTGGGCTTCAAGTCCCGCTCCCGTTACACCTTCCGTAGGAACAACGCCCCCCTCCGTCGGAAGGACCTCGGGCGGTGAAGTCCCCCAGCTTCACCGCCCACTTTCCTGAAGTGTGACCCCCCGGGGTGCGGGCCTCCTTGCACGGAAACCGCGGCCGGGCCATGTAGATGGACACAAACCGTGACCGTCCCCGTTTCCGCAATGCGCCTCCTGATCATCGAAGACGACCGCGAGTCCGCCGACTATCTGGTCAAGGCGTTCCGCGAGGTCGGACATGTCGCCGACCTCGCCAGCGACGGCGAGGAGGGCCTCGCCATGGCCGAGAGCGGGGATTACGACGTGCTGGTGGTCGACCGCATGCTGCCCAAGCGCGACGGCCTGTCGCTGATCGGCGCGCTGCGCGACAAGGGCAACCGGGCGCCGGTGCTGATTCTGTCCGCGCTCGGCCAGGTCGACGACCGCATCAAGGGCCTGCGCGCCGGCGGCGACGATTATCTGCCCAAGCCCTACGCCTTCGCCGAGCTGCTCGCCCGCGTCGAGGTGCTGTCGCGCCGCCATGGCGGGCCGGCCGAGGAGACGACCTACAAGGTCGGCGATCTCGAGCTCGACCGTCTTTCTCACCGGGTGGCGCGCGGCAAGGACGAACTGACCCTGCAGCCGCGCGAGTTCCGGCTGCTCGAATATCTGATGAAGCATGCGGGCCAGGTGGTGACGCGCACCATGCTCCTGGAGAACGTCTGGGATTATCATTTCGATCCGCAGACCAACGTGATCGACGTCCATATCTCGCGGCTGCGCTCCAAGATCGACAAGGGTTTTGACCGTCCGCTGCTCCACACCATCCGCGGCGCGGGGTACATGATCCGTGACGGCCTTCGGTAAGCTCATCCGCACGACGGCGTTCCGGCTGACGCTGGTCTATCTGCTGTTGTTTGCCTTGTTTGCCGCCTCGCTGCTCGGCTATTTCGCCTGGAACACCCGCCGCCTCATCACCGAGCAGATCTCGACCACGGTCACCTCCGAGATCAGCGAGATGACCGACATCTTTTCCCGCTGGGGCCTGCGCGGAATCGTCGGCGCGATCGAGAGTCGCGCGTTGCGGCCCGGCGCCAATCTCTATCTCATCACCACGCCGACCGGGCAGGCGATCGCCGGCAATGTCGGTTCGCTCGCGCCCGGCGTGATGGGCGGTTCCGGCTGGTCGGAGACGTTCTATCGCAGGCTCGACGATGCCAGCGAGCAGAACCATCGCGCGCTGGTCTATGTAACGCAGCTGTCGAGCGGCTTTCGCCTGTTGATCGGGCGCGACCTCGAGGAGCGGCGGCGGCTGTTCGGCATCGTGGCCAAGGCGGCGCAATGGTCGGTGCTGGTGGTCGTCGTGCTCGGCATCGGCGGCGGCATTTTCGTGGCGCGGCGCGTGCTGCGCCGGATCGATGCGATGACGGGCACGACACGGCGGATCATGGATGGCGACCTGTCGGGGCGATTGCCCGTCGGGCGCAGCGGCGACGAGCTCGATCGGCTGGCGGAAAATCTCAATGCGATGCTGGAGCGCATCGAGGCGCTGATGACCGGCCTCAAGGAGGTCTCCGACAACATCGCGCATGACCTGAAGACGCCGCTGACGCGGCTGCGCAACCGCGCCGAGGAGGCGCTGGCGAAGTCGCGCTCGGAGGACGAATATCGCGCCGCGCTGGAGCGGACGATCGAGGAATCCGACGGCCTGATTCGGACGTTCAATGCCCTGCTGATGATCGCCCGTGCCGAGTCCGGGCAGGCGCGCGGCGACATGGTCGAGTTCGACGTCGCCGAGGTCGCCGGCGGCATTCACGAGCTGTACGAGCCGCTCGCCGAGGACAACGAGATGACGCTCCGCGTCAAGGCGGCGGCGGCGCCGGTGCATGGCAATCGCGAGCTGATCAGCCAGGCGCTCGCCAACCTCGTCGAGAACGCGATCAAATACGGCAAGCCGGCGGCGCTGCCGCTCGATTCGCATGCCGCCTCGAGCAGCCGTGAGATCCTGATCGAGGCACGGCGCGAGGGCGGCCAGGTGCTGCTCAGCGTCACCGATCACGGCCAGGGCATCCCCGAGGCCGAGCGCAAGCACGCCGTCGAGCGCTTCGTGCGGCTCGAGGCGTCCCGCACCTTGCCCGGTTCCGGCCTCGGCCTCAGCCTCGCCTCGGCGGTGGCGACCCTGCATGGCGGCGAACTCAGGCTCGGCGACGCCAGGCCGGGGCTGATCGCCACGCTGGTGCTGCCGGCCGGCGCGGGCCAGTCCGCGAAGCTTGCGGCGCCGACGCAGGATGTGCCACAGAAGGCCGCATGACCTCCTCCGCGCCGGGAAACGCGGACGGGCAGATCCTGGCCGAACGTTTCGTCGCCGGCCCGCATGTCCGTGCGCCCGAACAAGCCGAACATCGCCTCAACGATTGGCTCGCCGAGCTCGATCCTGCCGCGGCGGCCGGCCTGAGGAACCTGCTGGGCGGGGGCTGGGTGCGCACGATCCTGCTGGGCATCGCCGAATGCTCGCCCTATCTGTTCGACCTCGTCCGCGCCGACGCCGGCCGCCTCGACCGCCTGCTGCGCTGCGAGCCGCAGGCGCATCTGTCGCAGCTGATCGCCCGCACCGCGCACGCGGTGTTCGCCGCGACCAGCGAGGCCGAGGTGATGCGGCTGTTGCGGCTGCTCAAGGCCGAGGCGGCGCTCTTGATCGCGCTGTGCGACATCGGCGGCGTCTGGCCGGTCATGCAGGTGACGGCGGGGCTGACCGACGTCGCCGTGAGCTCGGTGCAGATGGCGCTGCGCTATCTGCTGCGCCAGGAGGCCGCGCGGGGCCGGCTGTCGCCTCCGGACGCCGGCGATCCGGAGCAGGGCTGCGGGCTGTTCGTGCTCGCGATGGGCAAGATGGGCGCCGGCGAGCTGAACTACTCCAGCGACATCGACCTGATCGTGTTCTTCGATCCCGAGACCAATTCGCTGGCGCGCGACATCGAGCCGCAGCCGTTCTTCGTGCGCGTCACCCAGGCGCTGGCGCGGCTGCTGCAGAGCCGCACCGCCGACGGCTATGTGTTCCGCGTCGATCTCCGGCTGCGGCCGGATCCGGCCTCGACGCAGGTGGCGATGTCGACCGAGGCCGCGCTGCACTACTACGAGCGCGAAGGGCGCACCTGGGAGCGCGCCGCGATGATCAAGGCCCGGATCTGCGCCGGCGACGTCGCCGTGGGCGAGGCGATGCTGGCCGATCTGTCGCCGTTCGTCTGGCGCAAGCATCTCGACTTCCAGGCGCTGACCGACGTCCACGACATGAAGCGGCAGATGCAGGTCTATCGCGGCCACAGCGAGATCGCGGTCGAGGGCCACAACGTCAAGGTCGGCCGCGGCGGCATCCGCGAGATCGAGTTCTTCGCCCAGACCCAGCAGCTGATCGCCGGCGGCCGTCATCCCGAGCTGCGCGTGCGTCCGACCCTGCAGGCGCTCGACGTGCTCACCGCCAGCAAGTGGATCACGGAGCAGGCGCGTGACGAACTCTCCGTCGCCTATCAGTTCCTGCGCCGGGTCGAGCACCGGCTGCAGATGATGGCCGACGAGCAGATCCACAGCCTGCCTGACGACGTTGATGGGGTCGGACGCTTCGCGTGCTTCTTCGGCTACGAGAGCCGCGAATGCTTTGCGATCGACCTCCTGCTGCACCTCAACATCGTGCAGGGACACTATGCCAGGCTGTTCGAGGGCGATCCGACCGGCACCGTCAGCCTGCCGGCGGTCAACTACGGCGCCGGTCCGGACGAGCCGCGCCTGATGGAACATCTGGTTGCGCTCGGCTTCCGCGATCCGCTGATGGTCGCCAAGACCCTGCAGCAATGGCTCGCGGGTGAATATCGCGTGTTCCGCACCGAGACGACACGCAGCGCCTTCACCGAGTTTCTGCCGGCGCTGATCGTTGGCCTCGCCCATGCCGACGAGCCCGATCGCGCGGTGGTCGCCTTCGACCGCTTCCTGCAGGCGCTGCAGCTCGGCGGCCGGCTGATCACGCTGCTCGGCCAGAACCGCGATCTCGTCGCGCTCGTGGCGCTGGTGCTCGGCGCAGCACCTCGGCTCGGCGACATGCTGGCGCGGCAGCCGCGGCTGATGGACGGCCTGATCGACCCGCGCTTCTTCGGCGCCATCCCCGACCGCCGCGAGCTGTCGCAGCGCCTCGCGGCGACGCTGGCGGACGCCGGCACCTATGAGGAATTCCTCGACCGCCTGCGCATGTTCGGCCAGGAGAGCCTGTTCCTGATCGGCACGCGCATCCTCTCCGGCACCGTGTCGGCGCAGCAGGCCGCCACCGCCTTTGCCGACGTCGCCGAGGGCATCGTGCACACCGTGCACGATCTCGTCACCGAGCGCTTCGTCGCCCAGCACGGCCGCATCAAGGGCCAGGAGACAGCGATCATCGCGATGGGCCGGCTCGGGGCGCGCGAGATGACCGCGTCATCGGATCTCGATCTGATCCTGCTGTATGATTTCGACGCCGACGATCCCGACTCCGATGGCGAGCGCTCGCTGCAGGGCGCGCATTATTTCGCCCGTTTCACGCAGCGGCTGATCTCGGCCTTCACTTCGCGCACCAATTACGGCGTGCTCTACGACATCGACATGCGGCTGCGTCCGTCGGGCCGCGCCGGCCCGCTCGCCTCGCACATCGACTCCTTTGCGCATTATCAGGAGCAGGAGGCCTGGACCTGGGAGCACATGGCGCTGACGCGCGCGCGGGTGATCTCGGCCTCGCCCGCGTTCCGCGCGCGCATCGAAGCGATCATCCAGACCGCGCTGCGCCGTGCCCGCGACGCGGCTGCGATCGCCCGCGACGTCGCCGACATGCGCCGCGCCATCGCCGCCGAGAAGGGCGAGGCCGATCTCTGGGACCTCAAGCATGCCGCCGGCGGCATGGTCGACATCGATTTCATCGCGCAATATCTGCAGCTCGTCCACGCAGCGACCCGGTCGGAGATCCTCGACGTCAGCTCGCTCGCGGTGCTCGACCATGCCGAGCGCCTCGGCGTGCTGCCGCGCGCCGAAGCCGTGATCCTGCGCCAGGCGGCGCGGCTCTATCACGACCTCACGCAGATCCTGCGGCTGTGCGTCAGCGACAAGTTCAAGCCCGACCAGGCCGGCGACGATCTGTTGCGGGTGATGGCGCGCGCCGGCGACGCGCCGGACTTCTCGGCGCTGGAAGCCCGCGTCCGCGAGACGCAGAGCGAGGTGCGCCGCGTGTTCGCGGCGCTGCTCGAACCGTGAGCGCTGGTTCCATGGCGAGGGCGGCAACGCTTCGCGCGGCACGGCTGCGATCTCCATCCTTCTTCAACCGGTCAAACAGCACGGCGCGTGACGTTGCTCCCGCGGCGCGTCGCGCCCGGGGACTGCGGGAGGCGTCCGCCCTCGACAGATGATGAGGGCGCAGGGAATGCCGGGTGAAGGCCTCACCCATGGCCCGCCTGCTGAAAAGATGCAGGCGGCAGGTACCACAGGCAAAGCCGTTCAACCCGGCATTCCCTGCGCGGCGGTTTTAACGCTTATACGCGATCTCCTCGGTGCACCGGCTTGTTGGCCACCGTGGCGCGACAATGCGCTTGCGCGCATTGCGCGGGGGACACCAGCTTCGGGGTGTCAGGACCACGCGACTTCACGTCCGTGAAGCGCATCATTCGTCCGCACCGAAAGGCGCGCTGATGCCCTCACGTCCACCGCATTGCCGGCCCAACGTTTCGTGACGACGCGTACGCCCCTCATCCGGACCGGAACGGGGAGAGAATAGACATGATTTGCTGATTTTCGGAAGTTATTTATTTTTGCGGGAGACTCTTGAAATGGGAGATGTATTTGAGCCCAATGAAAAAACGAGAGTTTCGGCGCAGGAGATCTGGGTCGGAGATGAGTATGATTCCGACCCTGCGTATGTGGCGACACTGGCCGTCGGGCAAATCAAACGGAGCACACAGTGGTGCGGCAGACGATCGCGGCGGCGGGCAATGTTGAAGTACCTGCCTATCTCACGCTCATCAAGCTCGGTTATGATGTCGATCACATCATCAAAGGCGATTACGAGCTGTGGACTGCCCAGAACGAAACGGTACAGCTGGTCGCCGACAGCCCCCTGCAACTGCTAGGCCTCGCGCTCCTGTATCGCGAGCGTGGTCCGGATTGGTATGCGGCCGACGATGAGATTGAAGCGTTCCTCGCTCGTTTTTGTTCCTGACACCACCTCGACGAAGCCAGAGCTTGGCCATGCACATCGTCTTTGATCCCGCCAGGCTTCATCGGAGCCAATCTATCACCGCGACGAAATCGTTCTAGCCTTCGCCTGGAAATCGCACGTCATTTCCGAGATCGAAATAGACGACGGCGGTGAGGACTCCATCGCGGGCTGGTGGATTCAAGCAATCGAGGAGATGGTCGCACGGCAGAGCGCGCAGACGTTTCGCTTCACGGATGGTCCTTATTGGATCGACGTTGTGCCGCGCGGAGAATTTCTTCGTCTCCGCTGTGTGGAAGATCGTCACAATGCCGGTCCCGCGCCTGAGATCGTCATGAGGATTTGGCGCCGGTGCGGCGCTGCACATTGACCATGAGCAGGGAGCGTCGCGCTGGACCGTCCCGACAACCGACCATGATCAACGCGCTCATGGAGAGGTTTGGGTTCCGAGATCGGCGCAGCAGGTTGGTCATCAGCCGCATGCTCTCCGTGAACACGCCTCTTGGCGTGTTCATAGTCCGATATGCAGTGCCGCCTCGGCTTTTGAACCTCGTGGAGAGGATTGATGACACGAGACGTCAGCTGCTTGGTCTGGCGCAGAGCGTGTCGTCGGCTTGCAGCCGTGCAGCGATCGACTCGTCCGATCTGAGGAGCCTCCGCAAGCAGCTGCCGAGCTGAATGTTGCATCAGAGCGCGAGGCAAGGGCGACAGCTATCACACTTCGCTAGAAGTAGTCGGCCAGCAGATCGATCCGCTCGTCTTCGGTGTACATGATCGCGAGCCGGCCGATGGTCCGCTGACCCTTGGCAATCGCGATGACACCCAGGATGCCATTGACCAGCACGGGGTCATCGGCGGCGACGAGCTCCCGCAGGCCGATGTCGGCCAGATGACGCCAGGCAGCCTCATAGCAAGGCTTGAGATCGTCAGGGATTGGCGGATTGCGGGTGCCGTCGCGGGCCAGCTCGATGATGGCGGCGATGGCATAGGTGTTCCAGTCGGCAATGCCGCGTTGCTGGTGAATCCGGACCAGACCGGGCAGGGCGGCGAAGGAGGCTTCGCCGATGTCGCCCTGATGGTGCAGCTCGTTCCAGAGTTCGTCCCACGCCGACGCGTCGCCCTGTTCGAGGCGCCGCAAGGCCGGGCGTGGATCGTAGGGCACTCGATAGCCTCCCATGAGGCTGGCCCAGCGTGTGTCCGACAATGCGGGTCCGAGCACGTGCATGCGGTGATTCTCGCGTGATGGAGCAGCATAGCCGGGGGAGTAGCCGAGCGGGCACCATCGGCAGTTGACTTCGCCCCGATGTCCTACGCGCGCGTGTGATCTCTCGCGCGACGGCCGAGCCGTCGCCGATTACCGCAATGCGTCATGTGCCTGTCATGTCACAGTTACGGTTATACCGACTCCAAAATATAATATGACTATTCAAAGGCATTTCAGCGCTTGCTAGGGTTGCCTTCCAATCTCAGGTTGACGAATTCGCCCAACAAATGGGCGGCGGCCGGGGTTGAGCCGTGGGGAAGCGCGTGCCGGGACCGAGGGCTCTGGGCCGGACGCGACAGATAACAGCCAGAGCCTGGGGCGCTGCGAGGAGCAGGAAAATGAGTGGGTTTGTGACGACCGCACGGATGTGCGGCGTGGGGGTTGCTTTGTCTTGTCTGCTGGGAGGTGGTGCGGTTGCCGCCGATCTGCCGACCAAGGCTCCGGTCCCCTATGTGGGGGCCGATGATTTCTGGACGCGGCCATATCTGTTCGGCGATCTCGGCCGGACGCGACTGAAGGAGCAGGGCATCTCGCTCGCGCTCACGCTGGGTGACGAGGCCGTCACCAACCTGTCGGGCGGCTCCCGCAAGACGTCTGCCAATGCCGGACAATTGTGGTTCGAGGCCAAGTTCGACCTGGCCAAGCTCGCCGGCATCCAGGGCGGCCTGATCGGCGTCACGCTGGTCGACCGCTTCGGCAAGAACCTCAACAGCGAGGCCGGCATTCCGGCGCTGATGCTCACCAACGAGGTGTTCGGCCGCGGCAACATCCTGCGCCTGACCGAGTTCTACTATCAGCAGAAGCTGCTCGATGATCGCCTCGTGCTCAAGGGCGGCCGGCTTCCGGTCGGCTCCGACTTCTTCTTCGGGCAGTGCGAGTTCATCAACTTGACCTTCTGCGGCGGCCAGCCCGGCAACATCCAGGGCGGCTACATCTACAACTGGCCGGTGAGCCAGTGGGGCGCTGTCGCGCACTACAACTTCACCAAGGAGTGGAAGCTCTCGGTCGGCGTCTACGATGCCAATCCGAACTATCTGACCACGTCGGATGCCGGGGTCTATCTGGCGCCGGGCATTCCGCGCTCCAGCCCGGCCTCGGGCGTGCTGGTGCCGGTCGAAGTGGTGTGGGAGCCGAGCGGTCCGCTGAACGGCACCTGGCGTTTTGGCGGCTGGTATGACAGCGCGTCGACCATCGATGGCGGCCTGCCCGGAATCATCGCCGTCGTCGCGGGCGGGCCTGGCGTCGGGGATCAGAATCTCAGCAGCCAGCGCGGGCGCTACGGCTTCTACGAGTCGATCCTGCAGCGCCTGACCGTGGACGGCCCCAAGGCACAGGGCTGGTACACCTTCTTCAACACCAGCGTGGCCGATCACCGCACGGCGTATCAGGACTACCAGATCTCCTGGGGCGTCAAGCACACCGGCACCTTCTCGTTCCGTCCCGACGACGAGGTCGGCTTCGCGGTCGGCACGACGCATGTCAATTCGGCCGCGCTCACGCCGAATGCCGGCGGCAACGAGGTGCCGCTCGAAGCCTGGTATGGCTGGCAGGCGACCGGCTGGATGAACCTGAAGTTCGACGCCCAGTATGTGATCAATCCGGGCGGGCGCGGCTTCAACGGCGCCGGCGTGAAGACCGGCAATGCCGTGGTTCTCGGCATCCGCAGCGTGGTCCACTTCTGAGTGCATCCCGGCGCCGGCATCCGCAAACGTGGCTCTCGCGATTGCGGATGTCCGGTGCCGGACCACGACCTGCCCGGTGGTCCGCGGCGGAGCCCGAGCGGCCCCAAGGCCGCCACGGAACCACCCATCCGGGCAGGCACGCGATGCGCGGACGTCGATTGACTCTTCTGCACTGCGATACGACATCTCCTGGACCGCCACTCCAGAGCCGCCCAGGAGACCCCTCATGCCCGCGCTCGACACCGCTCCTGCCGCCGGACAACGCCTCGGCGACGAGGTCGTGGACTGGCTGACCAATGGCACGCGCGACGAACGCTTCATCGACAACATCTTCGCGCAGATGTGCAACCGGCTGCAGCGCGCGGGGCTGCCGGTCATGCGCGCGTCGCTGCACGTTCAGATCAACCATCCGCAATGGCTCGGCGCCCGCATCCTGTGGAGCGACGGGATGGACAACGCCGAGATCCACCGGGTCGATTATGATGTCGGGGAGCGCGCCGAATTCATCGGCAGCCCGGCCAGCGAGATCTACGGCGGGGCCACCGAGATCCGCGAAAATCTCGCGCGCGCCCCCGAACTCGGCCGCCAGCATGCGATCTATCACGACATGCGGACGCAGGGCCTGACCGACTATGTCGCGTGGCCGATCTTTCACACGCTCGGCAAGCGCCACTGCGTGACTTTCGCGACCGACCGCCGCGGCGGTTTCGACCACGCCCAGATCGACGCCCTGCAGCGGCTCTTGCCGGTGCTCGCGCTGGTGAGCGAGATCCGCATCAAGAACCGGCTGGCGCGGACCCTGCTCGAGACCTATGTCGGGCCGCATGCCGCAGAGATGGTGCTGGCCGGCGCCACGCGGCGCGGCAGCGGCACCACCGTGCGCGCGGCGATCATGATCTGCGACCTGCGCGACTTCACCCGGATCTCCGACAACTGGCCGCGCGACGACGTCATCGATCTGCTCAACGGCTATTTCGACGCGATGGTGGAGCCGATCACCCAGCATGGCGGCGAGATCCTGAAGTTCATCGGCGACGGGCTGCTCGCGATCTTTCCGCTCAGCGAGCCGGGCGCCTGCGCGAACCTGCTGCATGCCGTGACCGGCGCCCGCAAGGCGATGGCGGAGCTGAACGCGCGCAACGCCGGCAATGGCCGCGCGCCGCTGAACTACGGCATCGGTATCCATGTCGGCGATGTCATGTATGGCAACATCGGCTCGCGCACCCGGCTCGACTTCACCGTGATCGGCCCCGCGGTCAACATGGCCTCGCGCATGGAGGCGCTGACCAAGCAGGTCGGCCGGCCGGTGCTGCTGTCGCGCGAGTTCGCCGAGCTCGTCGAAGGCCCGTTCGCGCTGGCGCGCGTCGGCGAATTCCCGGTGCGCGGCTTCAGCGACCCGATCGAGCTGTTCGCGTTCGAGGGCGACGGCGATCCGTCGGACTCGTAAGGTCGGCAAAGCAGCCGCCGAAGGCGGTCGCGTGCCCACCATCGATCAGCGACCTCATCAGTCGGATGGTGGGCACGGCGCCATCGGGCTCTCCCATGTGGCGACAGCACGGCGGCGCCTTTTGCCCACCCTACGACCCGCCAAAGTCCTGATGGAGTCGCCGGAAAGCCTCCGACGGCCGGTCGTAGCTCACCAGCCTGACGTCGAGGTCGAAGCTTGACGCCAGCTTGAGAGCCCGGCGCAGTGCGTCCTCGATCCAGCCGTCGTCATTGCCGAACGCCCCGCCGCCGACGCTCGTCAGCAGCACGATGTTCGAGCTTCGTGCGGCATTCAGCACGGCCGCCCAGAGCGTTGCTTCGTAGGTGGCCTCCAGGATCAGGCGCGCGAATCGCTCCCAGTATTTCGGCGCCGGCGAGCAATAGGCAACAGGGAGCGCAGAGCAGAACGCCTGCGACACGGTGGGGCGAGGCTCGATCGCGTCGGTGAGTTCGACGTCGTGATGGAGGCCGATCCGAAGAAGCCCGCGCAACGCGTCGATTTCCTCGGGGGCGCTTGCGTCGAGCAGCGCATTGATGGTGTCGAGCCCGGTCCGGGTGCACAGGGCATATCCGTTGGTCATGGCCCATAGCTCGCCGCCGCGGGGGAGGCGCGGCCTCAAAGCGGCGCCGATGTCCTCCAGCGCGTCGAGCTGGCAGTCCCGCGTCTGCCCGACCTGGCCGCGGACCGGGGCGAAGTAGTTGCGATAGATCGTCGCGGCGCCGGCTGCGATCGCGCATGCGGGCCCCTGGGTGGGATCGTGCTGATAGATCGTCACGCCGTCTTCGGGCGTCGCGTGCGGGCCGATCATCTCCAGCAGGTTGAATTGCGACGCGACCTGAAACAGCGCGCCTGCAAACTCCGGACTCAAATGCAGCGTCCGCACATCTCCGCTGACGAGGCTGACGCGGAGCCGTCCCGTCCTGCACGATGACTGGCGCGCTCTGCTGCGAAGCTCCGACAGGTTCGGCAGCTCCAGCCGTCCGGTCCGGTAGCTGTTGCCGTTGACGAGAGACGTCAGCCGCCCGTCCGCGACGGCGAGCCGGGCACGGGTCGACTCGTAGTTGCCTTCCTTGAAGCCGGTGAGCCGTTCGAACCAGTCCACGATCTTGCCTCCCGCGCTCAACTCTGATCCAGATACGGCGCCACCACCTCGCGCGTGTCCGCGCTGGTCACGACGGGGACGATCTCGAAGGTCATGCCGGTGTCGCGCGCATTGGACAGGATCCATTGCTGTAGCAGCCTGGCATCGTCGCATTCCATCAGCTGGAAGCAGCGGTCGAAATTCGGCTCGATCCAGCTGCCGAGATAGTTGAGCCCGTCGGGAAATGTGACCCCGACGTCGCGCACGCGGCGGTAGACCGGGATCGGATCGCGGTCCTTGAAACGTTCGATGACCATGAACAGCATGAGCGCCTCCGTCCTGTCGGTTGCAGGTATTGTGCGGTGGATCGGGCCAGTTGGCCAGCCCGGCGGGACGCTCCGAGGATCGTTCGGCTAACGGACCGAGGCCACGATGGGCCTGCCCGCAGGCGTGACCGGCTGCGGACAGCCAGCCAAGGTGAGGATATGCTGGCAAAATGGCAGGCTCGCTGGCGCGGTCCTTGCTTTGGTCAGGCAACGCAAATTCATGCGAAAGAGGATCTATGAAGAACGCCATTCTCGTCGTGTACGCAGTCCTGGTTGCATCGGCGCTATCAGCGCCCGCGTTTGCCGAAGAACCGACCGGCACCTTGCAGAAGGTCAAGGAGACCGGCTCCATCACCATCGGCTACCGCGAAACCTCGCTGCCGTTCTCCTATATCGACGACAGCCAGAAGCCGCTCGGCTTCGCGCTCGACATCTGCACCAAGATCATCGACGAGATCAAGGCGACGCTGAAGCTCGACAAGCTCGACGTCAAGCTGACGCCGGTGTCGTCGGCGACCCGCATTCCGCTCATCGCCAACGGCACCATCGACCTCGAATGCGCCTCGACCACCAACAATATCGAGCGCCAACGGCTGGTGTCGTTCTCCCACACCTATTTCCTCACCGCCAGCCGCTTCGTCGCCAAGACATCGAGCAGGCTCAAGACCATCGACGATCTCAAGGGCAAGACTGTCGCCTCGACCTCGGGCACCAGCAACATCAAGCAGCTGTTCGAGGCCAACACGGCGCGCCAGCTCGGCATGAACATCCTGACGGCCAAGGACAATGCCGAGGGCTTCCTGATGGTCGAGAACGGCCGCGCCGACGCCTATGTGATGGATGACATCCTGCTCGCGGGCCTCGTGGCCAGCGCCAAGACGCCGTCGGATTTCGCGATCTCGACCGATCAGTTCTCGATGCCCGAGCCCTACGGCATCATGCTGCGCAAGGACGATCCCGCCTTCAAGGCCGTTGTCGACCGCGCCACGACGAAGCTCTACACCAGCCCCGACATCGCGACGCTGTACGCGAAGTGGTTCATGACGGCCGTGCCGCCGAAGGGCGTCAACTTCAACTTCCCGATGACCCCGGTGCTGCAGAAGGCGTTTGCGCATCCGAACGATAGCGGGGATCCGAAGGCGTATTGATTGCAAACAAGTTCGCTGCTGGAATCGACGGCTGACACTTGGCTTTGAGGGGCGGGATACAATGCTGCAACAGTTCCACCCCTCACCCTGAGGAGCCCGCCGCAGGCGGGCGTCTCGAAGGGCGAGGCCCCCGACTGGGGCCTCATGGTTCGAGACGCGCCGCGCATTGCCACTGCTCATTGTCACGATCAGCTCGGCGCGGCGCTCCTCACCATGAGGGGCAAAAGCCGAGGCACTGCACACCGGACCATGAACACGCCGAGAGGCGTGTTCATGGAGAGGGGCGAGCCCGAAACCGGCGCGGTACATTGACCGTCAGCGGCCTGCTGACGGAAAGGGGAGTGAGAGCAAACGGTGATAGGATGGCACCCCGCCGGAGGCGAGGTGCCATCCTCACGCGTCAACTACTTCAAGATACGCACAGCGCCCTTGGCGGCGCTCGACGCAAACGCGGCATAGGCCTTCAGCGCGGTCGAGACCTTGCGGGCGCGCTTGGCCGGCTTCCAGGCCTGGTCCGCCTTGGCCTCCATCGCGGCGCGGCGCTTGGCGAGCTCCTCGTCGGATACCGCGAGATGGATGCTGCGGTTGGGGATGTCGATCTCGATGCGGTCGCCGTCCTGCACGAGGCCGATCAGGCCGCCCTCGGCGGCTTCCGGCGAGACGTGGCCGATCGACAGCCCCGAGGTGCCGCCGGAGAAGCGGCCGTCGGTGATCAGCGCGCACGCCTTGCCGAGGCCCTTCGACTTCAGATAGCTGGTCGGATACAGCATCTCCTGCATGCCCGGGCCGCCGCGCGGGCCTTCATAGATGATGACGACGACGTCGCCTTCCTTGATCTTGTTGGTGAGGATCGCCTCGACGGCGGCATCCTGGCTCTCCATGACGCGCGCGGGACCCGAGAACTTCAGGATCGAGGCGTCGACACCCGCGGTCTTCACGATGCAGCCATCGAGCGCGATGTTGCCGGTCAGCACGGCGAGGCCGCCGTCCTTGGAGTAGGCATGGTCGAGGTCGCGGATGCAGCCCTTCTCGCGGTCGAGATCGAGCTCCTCGTAGCGGCGGTCCTGGCTGAAGGCGACCTGGGTCGGCACGCCGCCGGGCGCGGCCATGTAGAAGTTTTTCACGCTCTCGCTGGCCGTGCGGCGGATGTCCCAGCGCTCCAGTGCTGCGCTCAGCGAGGCCGAGTGCACGCTCGGCAGCTCGGTATGCACGAGGCCGGCGCGCGCCAGCTCGCCGAGGATCGCGAGCACGCCGCCGGCGCGGTGCACGTCCTCCATGTGCACGTCGGGCACGGAGGGCGCGACCTTGCACAGCACCGGCACTTTTCGCGAGAGCCGGTCGATGTCGGTCATGCCGAAGCCGATCTCGCCCTCATGGGCGGCGGCGAGCAGATGCAGCACGGTATTGGTCGAGCCGCCCATCGCGATGTCCAGGCTCATCGCGTTCTCGAACGCCTTAAAGTTGGCGACGTTGCGCGGCAGCACGCTCGCATCGTCCTGCTCGTAATAGCGGCGGGCGAGATCCACGATCAGATGCCCGGCCTCGACGAACAGGCCACGGCGGTCGGCATGCGTCGCCAGCACCGAGCCGTTGCCGGGCAAGGACAGGCCGAGCGCCTCGGTCAGGCAGTTCATGGAGTTCGCGGTGAACATGCCCGAGCACGAGCCGCAGGTCGGGCACGCCGAACGCTCCATCACCTCGACGTCGGCGTCCGAGACCTTGTCGTCGGCCGCGCTCACCATGGCGTCGATCAGGTCGACCTTGCGCAGCTTGCCCTGGATGTTGACCTTGCCGGCCTCCATCGGCCCGCCCGAGACGAACACCGCGGGAATGTTGAGCCGCATCGCGGCCATCAGCATGCCGGGGGTGATCTTGTCGCAATTGGAGATGCAGACCATGGCATCGGCGCAGTGCGCGTTGACCATGTATTCGGTGCTGTCGGCGATCAGCTCGCGCGACGGCAGGCTGTAGAGCATGCCGTCATGGCCCATCGCGATGCCGTCATCGACCGCGATGGTGTTGAACTCCTTGGCGACGCCGCCAGCCTTCTCGATCTCGCGCGCGACCAGCTGGCCGAGATCCTTCAGATGCACATGGCCGGGCACGAACTGGGTGAACGAGTTGACGACCGCGATGATCGGCTTGCCGAAATCCTCGTTGGTCATGCCGGTGGCGCGCCACAGGCCGCGGGCGCCGGCCATGTTGCGGCCATGGGTGGAGGTGCGGGAGCGATAGGCGGGCATGGCGGTTCCTCGGATCAAGGCAATGTTGGGCCGGCGGCCGGGGACGATCCCAGCGGCCGGACGGCGGCAAATGTTGCCGGGAGGCATACAGCGAAGTGGTTGATGATTCGACCCTAAATTTCGCCGCATCGGGGATGCTTGGGGGGCAGGGCCGGGCCGCCCTGGGTACGCGGCGAAAGCGCGCGCGGGCGCTGGTCACGACTTTGTGGCTGTGTGCGGAACATGGGGCCCGCTTATATTAGAACGACAGAGTGTTGTTCGGGGCGGCTGTCGCCCCTTTGGTCCGCGTCGTCCAGCCTCCGCCCCCGCCGATCCCATGTCGTCCGTCATCCGATCCCGTCACCTGCTGTCCGTCGCCGTGGTGCTGCTGGCCATTCCCGGTGCGGCATCGGCCCACGCCATCATCGTCTCCTCGCAGCCCGCCGCGGGTGTGACCATCGACAAGGAGGCGACCGCGATCCGGCTGCGCTTCAACAGCCGCATCGATCACGCCCGCTCGCGGCTGAGGCTGCGCGCGCCGGACGGCACCGAGCAGACGCTGCAACCGGCGACCGACGCGCCGGCCGACGAGATCGATGCGCAGGCGCGCCCGCTCAGTCCCGGCGCCTGGCACCTGCATTGGCAGGTGCTCAGCGTCGACGGCCACATCACCCGCGGCGACATTCCGTTCAACGTGCGCTAGCCTCATCCCGTGGCGCTGTTTCTCGACATCTTCGGCTATCTCTCGGTGGTGCTGCGCGGGCTGACCCTGCTGGCGCAGTCCTTCACCATCGGCGGCCTCGCGTTCCAGCTTCTGCTGCTGCGTCCGCTGCAGGACCGGCTGTCCGGCGATGCGATCGTGGTCGGCAAGCGCGCCCAGCGTGTGCTGCGCCGGAGCGCGTATGGCTGGTGCGCGGTCGTCGCGGCCTCGCTCGCGGTCAACATGGGAGCGCTGACCGGCACGCTCGATCTGTCGCTGCGCGAGGCGGCGAGCGCGGATTTTGCGCGCTCCGGCATGGCCGTTGCCGCCTGCGCGCTCGGCATCGCCGCGCTCGCCCGGACCGGCGCCTGGGCCATTTGGCGCGTCGTCGTGCTGGCGGCGCTGGCCGTCACGGCGCTGCTGCTGCAGCTCAACCTGACCCATGCCGCGAGCCGGCTCGACGTGCGCTGGCCGCTGCTCTTAGCCGATTTCCTGCACATGCTGGGGGCGGGCGTCTGGATCGGCGGCCTGCCGTATTTCCTGATGGCGCTGAACGGCTGCAAGGCCGATGAAGACCTGCGGCTGATCGGACGGCGCTACTCGCTGATGTCGATGGCCTCGGTGGCGGCGATCGTGACCGGCGGCACGGTGATGGCGGTCGCCTATCTCGGCTCGTTCGCGGCGATCTACGGCACCGCCTATGGCGTGATGACCTCGGCCAAGGTCGCGATGCTCGTCATGCTGCTCGCGCTCGGCGCCGGCAACTTTTTCGCGGTGGAGCGGCTACGGCGCCGCGATCCCGCAGCGCCGCTGCTGCGGATGAAGCGCTTCGTCGAGGTCGAACTGGGCATCGGCCTGACCGTGCTCCTGACCGCGGGTTCGCTGACCTCGCTGCCCCCGGGGATCGATCTCAGCCAGGACCGGCTGAGCTGGCAGGAGATCGTCGAGCGCGCCGCGCCGCAATGGCCGCGCCTCACCAGCCCGTCCGTCGATCAGCTGACGATCTCGCAGCTGCAGGCCAAGATCGACGCGGCTGATGCGCAGCGCGTGACCGCGCCACCGGCCTATGTCCCGGGCGAAGGCGTAATCCTGCCGCGCAGCGCCGCCGATATCGCCTGGTCGGAGTACAACCACCATTGGGCCGGCATCTTCGTCGTGCTGATCGGCTTGCTCGCATTGATCGAGCGCTTCTCCTGGGGCCGCTTCGCGCGGCACTGGCCGCTGCTGTTCCTGGTGATGGCGGCGTTCCTGTTCCTGCGCGCCGACGAGATGGCCTGGCCGCTCGGCCCGGTCGGCTTCTTCGCCTCCTTGCGCGATCCCGAAGTGGCGCAGCATCGGCTGTTCGTCGTGCTGATCATCCTGTTCGGCCTGTTCGAATGGCGCGTGCGGCTGCGCGGGCAGGCGGCGGGGCGAGCGGCACTGGTGTTTCCGCTGACGGTCGCCGCCGGCGGCGCGCTGCTGATGACGCACTCGCACGCCATCGCCAACATCAAGGACCAGCTGCTGATCGAGATGAGCCACACGCCGCTGGCGCTGTGCGGCATCGCCGCCGGCTGGGCGCGCTGGCTGGAATTGCGCATGGACGGCCGCATCGGCCGCGCCGCGGCCTGGGTCTGGCCGGTGGCCTTCGTGCTGGTCGGGCTGATCCTGCTGGACTATCGCGAAGCGTGAGGCTGCTCAGGTCACGCAGTTCACCCAGAGCACCACGGCCTTGGCATCGTCGGACGGATTGGAGAAGCGGTGCGGGCGACGGCTGGCGAAACGGAAGCTGTCGCCTTGGCTGAGCGACCAGGTCTCGGCGTCGACCGTCAGCATCATCTCGCCTTCGAGCACGAGACCGGCTTCCTCGCCGTCATGGGTGTAGAGCTCGTCGCCGGTCGAGCCGCCGGGCTCCAGATACACCAGAAACAGATTGAGCTTGTTGTCGCCACCGGCTGCGCTGAGCAGCTGCTTGGAGACGCCGGTGCGCCAGAGCTTGAGCTCCGGGCGCTGCGAGCCGCGCGTGACGACCGAGTCGGAGGCCGCATCGCCGCCCGGGTTGCTCCCGAACAGCGCCGCGATGCCGACGCCGAGCACGTCGGCGAGCGTCGCCAATACGCGCAGGGATGGCGACGACAGGCCGCGCTCGATCTGGCTGAGGAAGCCGATCGACAGCGCGGTCTCCGCTGCAACGCTTTCGAGCGATAATTTCCGGGCCCGCCTGAGATCGCGGATGCGCCGGCCGACCGCGACATCCATCGCCGGCTCGACCACCTGTGCGGCCGACCGCGACGGCGTCTTGTGCTTTCCCGAAGGTCCGGCTGCACCGGGCTTGCGCAATCTCTTGCCGCCACTCACGTCAGACCGCTTCCTTCATGTGCATGAAAACAGCTTGCATCGTCGGGCGAAGTATGCCCAAATTTTCATATTGGTGAAAATAGGCCGAAACGGTGCAGCCCGCAACGGTCGCTCTCGCAAAGAGCGAGACGCGCCGCGGCAGGCCGGGCCCAGAGGGGGATGCGATGCTGTTGAAGCGTTTTGTTCAGGCGGCCTGTGCGGCGCTCGCGATGGCTGCGGTCATGCCGGCATCGGCACAGCAGGTGCTGAAGGTCGGCTCCACCCCGACCGGCATTCCCTTCACCTTCCTCGATACCAAGACCAACCAGATCCAGGGCGTGATGGTCGATCTGATGACCGAGATCGGCAAGGACGCCGGCTTCAACGTGCAGATCGAGCCGATGCAGTTCTCGGCGCTGATCCCATCCCTGACCTCCAGCAAGATCGACATCATCGCCGCGGCGATGTTCATCACTCCGCCGCGCAAGGAGGTGGTCGATTTCTCAGATCCGATCTACACCTATGGCGAGGGCCTGATCGTGCCCAAGGCCGACACCAAGGCCTATGCCTCGCAGGAGGATCTCAAGGGCGAGGTCGTCGGTGCGCAGGTCGGCACCGCGTTCGTCGATGCGTTGAAGAAATCCGGCCTGTTTTCCGAGGTCAAGGCCTACGACACCATTCCCGACATCCTGCGCGATGTGAACACCGGTCGACTCAAGGCCGGGTTCGCCGACTATCCGATCCTGGCCTACAATCTGAAGCAGGGCGCCTTTCCGGAGGCACGGCTTGTCGCCAGCTACAAGCCTGTCACGGTCGGCTCGGTCGGCATCGGCGTGCGCAAGGGCGAGACCGAGCTGCTGGGCAAGATCAACACCTCGCTTGCCAAGCTGAAGGCGAACGGGACCGTCGACAAGATTCTCGACAAATGGGGCCTCAAGGGCTGACCGGGCGATGAGCAGGTTCTGGCACGACGCCGTCGAGTTCTTCCCGATCCTGCTCAACGGCGTCGTGCTGACGATCGTGGTCACCCTGGGATCGCTGCTGCTCTCGACCGTGCTCGGACTGGTCTGGGCGATGATGCGGGTGTCCGGCAGCCGTGTGCTGTCAAGCCTGAGCGCCGGCCTGATCAACGTGATCCGCGGCATCCCGATCATCGTGCTGCTGTTCTATCTTTACTTCGTGATGCCCGATTTCGGCGTGACCCTGTCGGCGCTGCAGGCGGCCATTCTCGGCCTGGGCATTGCCTATTCGGCCTATCAGGCGGAAAACTTCCGCGCCGGCATCGAGGCGATCGACAAGGGGCAGATCGAGGCCGCGCAGTCGATCGGCATGGGCTGGTGGATGACCATGCGCCGCGTGGTGCTGCCGCAGGCGGTGCGCATCGTGCTGCCGCCCTATGGCAACGTCATGATCATGATGCTCAAGGACTCGTCGCAGGCGTCCACCATCACGGTCGCCGAGCTGGCGCTGCAGGGCAAGCTGATCGCATCCTCGACCTTCAAGAACTCGAGCGTCTTCACGCTGGTCGCGCTGATGTATCTGACTATGCGCGTGCCGCTGATCCTGCTGGTCAGGCATTTCGAGAAGCGGGCGGCGCGGCGATGATCGCGCTGTCCGACGTCCACAAGAGCTTCGGCAAGGTCGAGGTGCTCAAGGGCATTACGGCCTCGGTCGAGAAGGGCGAGGTGGTCTGCATCATCGGTCCATCGGGATCGGGCAAGTCGACCATCCTGCGCTGCATCAACGGGCTCGAAAGCTATGACCGTGGCACGATCAGCGTGGAAGGGCTGCGTGTCGATCGCGCTGCGCCGTCGATCGTGTCGATCCGCACCCAGGTCTCGATGGTGTTCCAGCGCTTCAACCTGTTCCCGCATCGCACCGCGCTCGACAATGTCATCGAAGGGCCGCTCTACGTGAAGAGGGAGCCGCGCGCGGCGGCCCTGGAGCGCGGCCGGGCGCTGCTCGCGCAGGTCGGGCTCGCCGACAAGGCCGACGTGCATCCTCCTGAGCTCTCCGGCGGCCAGCAGCAGCGCGTCGCGATCGCGCGCGCGCTCGCGATGCAGCCCAAGGCGATCCTGTTCGACGAACCGACCTCGGCGCTCGATCCGGAACTGGTCGGCGACGTGCTCGGCGTGATGCGCAAGCTGGCGGACGACGGCATGACCATGGTCGTCGTCACCCATGAGATCGGCTTTGCCCGCGAGGTCGCCGACCGCGTGCTGTTCATCGACGGCGGCGTCATCGTCGAGCAGGGCCCTGCGAAGGCGATGCTCAATCAACCGCAGCACCCACGTACGCAGGATTTTCTGCGCCGCGTGCTGCATCCGCTGTGATGTGCGCGAGATCCGTCATGACCACGTCCCACCGCCTTCCGCTGCCGCCGTCGGTCTATGCCGTGACCGCTGTTGCGGCCGTGGCAACCCCGCCGCTCGACGTCGACCGCACCGTCTCGGTTGCGATCATCGGCGGCGGCTTCACCGGTCTGTCGACGGCATTGCATCTGGCGGAGCAGGGCACCGACTGCGTGGTGCTCGAGGCGCAGGAGCCCGGTTGGGGCGCCTCAGGCAACAATGGCGGCCACACCAATCCGGGCCTGAAGCACGATCCGGATCAGATCGAGGCCGATTTCGGCGCCGATCTCGGCCGCCGCATGATCGAATTCTCCTATGGCACGACAGACTTCACCCATGACCTGATCCGCCGCTACCAGATTCCCTGCGAGGCGCGGCAGCAGGGCACGCTGCGCGCGGCCTATCATCCCGCGAGCGCGGCGGCGATCGAGCGCACGGCCGAGCAGTGCATTCGGCGCGGCATGCCGGTGGCGCTGTATGACCGCGAGAAGCTGCGCGAGGTCACCGGCAGCGACCGCTATGTCTGCGCCATGTTCGATGCGCGCGGCGGCGACCTGCATCCGCTGAACTACGCGCGCGGGCTGGCGCGTGCGGCGATCTCGGCGGGCGCCGCCGTTCATGGCGACACCCCGGCGCTGTCGCTGCGCCGCGACGGCACGCGTTGGCGGATCGAGACGCCGCACGCGGCGGTGCACGCCGACAAGGTGCTGATCGCGACGAACGGCTTCACCGACGATCTCTGGCCGGACCTGCGCCGCACTGTGATTCCGGTGTTCTCCTCGATCGCCGCGACGGCGCCGTTGCCGGATGACGTCGTGCGCGCGATCATGCCGACACGCTCGGTGCTGTATGAGAGCGGTCACATCACGGTCTACTACCGCATCGACCAGCACAACCGGCTGCTGATGGGCGGCCGCGGCCCGATGCGCTGGATCAATTCGCCTGGTGATGTCGGCTATCTCATGCGCTATGCCGAACGGCTATGGCCGCAGCTCAAGGGCATAGCCTGGACTCACGGCTGGAACAGCCGGCTCGCCATCACCAAGGATCACTATCCTCACGTGCATGAGCCCGCCGAAAGCGTCCTGATCTCGCTCGGCTGCAACGGCCGCGGCGTGGCCCTGTCAACGGCGATGGGTGGCCAGCTCGCGCGCCGGCTGATCGGCGGGGCCGGGGCCGAGATCGACATGCCCATCACAGGCATCCAGCCGATGCCGCTGCATGCCTTATGGCCGGTCGCGGTGACGGGGGCAGTGATCGCAGGCCGGCTGCGCGATCGGCTTGGCCTCTGAGCGGGGCGGGCGGGTCGCGGCCTATCCTGCGCGACGCCGCCAGGCGTGGGGCGAGGTCCGTCGAAGTACGTCAGCAGCATCAACTGGAATTGCAATCAGTGATTGAGGCTGGGATTTGTCGACATCCTGAGAATTCGCCGCCGCATCTTAGCGAAGTTTTATAGCGTTCATCCTTAGGTAGCGAACGGCTTTGTTGTCGGGGAGTGACCACAAATGACGTTCGGCAAGCGCCAGTCCGGGGTTGGTGCCACAGCTCAATCCTTCAATGTCGATATGACTGCGGCAAGGAGCCAAGTCTCCAGCCAAGTCGCCAGCCAAGCCGCGACAGAGGCGGCTGCGGCTGAGGACGCTCCGGTGAAGGGCAGTCCGATTCGGTGGGCCATCGTCATGCTGGCCTGTGGCGCCATGCTTTACGGATTCCTCGTCAACTATGGTCCGGACCTTCGGCGCGATCGCCGCCTCGCTGGAACGTGGCAACCGGCCTATGACCTGAAAGCCACCGAAGGCAGATGCAAGCGAACGAACTTCGTGATCACCTCCTGCAGCGCCAAGATCGCGTCCATCGCCCAGCCTGATCAAGCCCTCATCAACATCGATTTCTTCATGTTGTTTTCCGGGGGAGGCGGGGAGGCCCTCGTGCCGGTGCGCTCGACGGTCGATCGCGCGGCGGTCTCGATCTACTACGCAGCGGAAACGAAACTCTGGAACCGGACGCTCTCGTTCGTTTTTGGCGCCGTCATCCTGGCCCTCATGACGGTCGCTGCGGCGCTCACCTTCTGGAAATCGCTCAATCACTGACTGCGCGCTCAGAGTTCGCTCGTGCCTGGAGTTGCGGAGGCCCCTCGTGAGACTGCTCAAAGCGCTCGGCATCCTCGGCGCTGTCCTGTTGGTCTGGTGGTCCTTTCAATGGCCCTCCGACTCGGGCGACGTCGCCTCTCGGCAGATCCTGTCGATCCGGGAGGAGCCGGAGCGCATCGTGCTCGGCTGGAGCGGACCGGTGCAGGAGCCGATGAGCGAGCGCATCGGCGCGGCGCTGGATCGCTACAGGTCCGACCCGCGCCGGCTGGTGCTGCTTCTGAACTCGCCGGGCGGCTCGATCCATCATGGCCGCCTGGTCGCCGCCGCGATCCGCGGACGCGATCGGACGATCGACACTTTGGTGGAGCGAGCCGGCGTCTGCGCCTCGATGTGCGTCCCGATCTTTCTCGCCGGCGAAAGGCGGATGGCTGACCCCGAAGCCTATTTCATGTTTCATGAGGCCAGCCTGACCAGCAATGCGCGGGACGGACTGAACCGGCAGGAGATCGGCGAGGCTGAGAAAGAGGTGCTGTCGCGGATCGTGAAGACCGCCGCGACCGACGACCTGTTCCGCTACGACATCGGCATTCGTGGCGTCAGTGCCGCTTGGCTGGCCGTGATGCGCAAGAGGATCGCAGGCCGCGATGTCTGGATGAGTGCCCGGCAGCTCGTCGACGAAGGTTCCGGCATCGTCGACAATCTCGTGCGAACCTCTGGTCGATAGCTGCGCTATCGGCCCTTGCCGTCGGGCCACACGATCTCGAGATGCTCATTGTTGAAGGCAGGATCATCCTCCGAGCCCCGGCGCCAGCAGGACATTCCGGCCGGCAGCGTGCTCATGCGGATTTCCTGCCCGTCGGCTACCAGGCCGCCGAAGGCGAGCAGGTCGATGAAGCGGTTGACGAGGTCGATGATGGCAGCGCGGTGTTCGGCGCGCACGCCATGAATGCTGATGTCCGGACGGCCGAACTTGCGCATGCCGCGGGTGTGAAACCACGCCGTGCCATCCTGGTCGGGCGAGACGAAGGTGACGACATGCTGCCGTGGCTCGCAATGTCCGATGCCGAACGCCCTGGCGCGCCAGTCCGCCGGGCTCCACCATTTCAGGATCTGAGGGTCGTAGATCGCGACACCTCCGGCATCCAGGCAGAAGGTCAAGAGACCGATCACGTCGCGAAAATAGCTCAGTGTCGGCGGATCGGTGATGTCGCCTCTCACGACGAGGCAGAAGTCCTGGGCGGCGACGACCGCCGCCAGATCAGGATCCTGGGCGACGAGCCGGCTCCAGGCATGGCCGGTCCGAAACCGTGTCACCACCGCGGGGTGGACCGTCGGGCCGTAACCGGTGAGATCGAGGCCCTCCGGCACGCCGCGCGATCGATAGGTCCCCCGCGAGAACGGGCGGTCGATGTCGACCCAGCCATAGACCACATAGCAGAGGAAGGGGTTCGGACCGCCCGCGGCGAAATGCGGACGGGGCCAGTCGGCGAGGGGAGACGTCATCCACCTCCCTCCGTGGCTTGCAGCGGGAATGCGGCGCACATGGCGGACAGGCCTGGGATGTGCGCTTGAGGTCTCCCGGCGAGGCGCTGTCCCATCCGCTCACTCCTTGCGCAGGAAGACATAGTCCGCGGCGTAGGCGACGCTGCGATATTGTCCCGCGGCCTCACAGGCGCCGTCGAGCTTGCCGCCGGCCGTGTTGATCCGCTGCACGGTGGTGATGTCCGACAGCACGCCCTGGCCGCCGCGATGGGACACGACGGCGAGCTTCAGCCAGGGGATGTCATTGTCGGTGGCTCCCATCGCGGTGCCGACCACCCGCCCGCCCACGATCGAGCCGTCCTGGTGCTCCCAGCTCGGGCCGGCATAATGCCGGCCGATTGTCTTGCCGTTCTCGAACAGGGTGGCGATCGGCTCGCGAAAGGTCCAGGCGAGCTTGCCGTCGGAGCCCGCCTTGCATTCATAGACCTGCGCGCCTTCGGCGTGCAGCGTCAGGACAGCCTTCTCGCCGGCCGCGACCAGCGCGTCGGGAATCGCGGCCTCGGCCGCTGCGGCGCGGCCGGGGAGGGCCGCGAGCAGGAGCAGTGCGGGAAGTGTGAGACGTGGGTGCATCGTTGAAAATCCTCGGGTGCTGCAAATGCAAACGGGCCGCGCCGTAGCGCGACCCGTGATAGTGGCGACGATGCAAGGCGGAAGTGGGGAGGCTTACGCCGCCATCGCCTTGGTCAGGTTCTCGGCGATCTTGTCGAGGAAGCCGGTGGTCGACAGCCAGCGCTGGTCGGCGCCGACCAGCAGCGCCAGGTCCTTGGTCATGTAGCCGGCCTCGACGGTGTCGACGCAGACCTTCTCCAGGGTGGAGGCGAACTTGGCGAGCTCGGCATTGTTGTCGAGCTTGGCGCGGTGGGACAGGCCACGGGTCCAGGCGAAGATCGAGGCGATCGAGTTGGTCGAGGTCTCCTTGCCCTTCTGGTGCTCGCGGAAATGGCGGGTCACCGTGCCGTGGGCGGCCTCGGCCTCCATGGTCTGGCCGTCCGGGGTCATCAGCACGGAGGTCATCAGGCCGAGCGAGCCGTAGCCCTGGGCCACGGTGTCGGACTGCACGTCGCCGTCATAGTTCTTGCAGGCCCAGACATAGCCGCCCGACCATTTCAGCGCCGCCGCGACCATGTCGTCGATCAGGCGGTGCTCATAGGTGATCTTCTTGGCCTCGAACTTGTCCTTGAACTCGTTCTCGTACACCTCCTGGAAGATGTCCTTGAAGCGGCCGTCATAGACCTTCAGGATCGTGTTCTTGGTCGACAGGTAGACCGAGTAGTTCTTGGAGAGGCCCATGTTGAGCGAGGCGCGGGCGAAGTCGTAGATCGACTCGTCGAGATTATACATCTCCATCGCGATGCCCGGGCCGGGCGCCTTGAAGACTTCCTTCTCGATCACGGTGCCGTCGTCGCCGACGAACTTCATCGTCAGGACGCCCTTGCCGGGGAATTTGAAGTCGGTGGCGCGGTACTGGTCGCCATAGGCGTGGCGGCCGATGATGATCGGCTTGGTCCAGCCGGGGACGAGGCGCGGCACGTTCTTGCAGATGATCGGCTCGCGGAACACGACGCCGCCAAGGATGTTGCGGATGGTGCCGTTCGGCGACTTCCACATCTCCTTGAGGCCGAACTCCTTCACGCGCGCTTCGTCGGGGGTGATGGTCGCGCACTTCACGCCGACGCCGACCTTCTTGATGGCGTTGGCCGCATCGATCGTGATCTGGTCGTTGGTCTTGTCGCGGCTCTCCATCCCCAGGTCGTAATACTGCAGCTCGATGTCAAGGAACGGGTTGATCAGCTTATCCTTGATGTACTGCCAGATGATCCGGGTCATCTCGTCGCCGTCGAGCTCGACGACCGGGTTGGTCACCTTGATTTTTGCCATGATCGATGGGGCCTTCTTGGGAACAGCGCGCCAGGAATGGAAAGCGCTTGTGAAATCAAGCGCGTCATAGCACTGCTGCACCGCGGGCGGAAGCGCACCCGGTATGCGCCCGGTGCTGAATTTCGCATCGTGCCCATGCCGTCGGCGTTGGCGGCCGGGCGAGCTGCCTGCCGTTTCGGCCAAACCGCAAAATTTCGGGCTAAGCCGATTATTTTGCTTGAGAATTCTTGCCGGCCGGGCCAACGGAGCGGGCGGGGCGCGCGTCGGCGCCTCACGTGAGATGGAAGTTGAGGACCGATCGTGTCGGGCACCGACAAGACCAAGACGGGCGTTGAGATCGCAGGACCGGTGGTGATCCTGGTCGAGCCGCAGCTCGGCGAGAACATCGGCATGGCCGCGCGCGCCATGGGGAATTTCGCACTGTCCGAGCTGCGCCTCGTCAACCCGCGCGACGGCTGGCCGAACATCGCAGCCCAACGGGCGGCGGCCGGGGCCGACCACATCATCAATCACGTCCGGCTGTTCGAGACCTTGCCGGAGGCGATCGCCGATCTCGACCTGGTGTTCGCGACCACCGCCCGGTCGCACGACCAGGCCAAGCCGGTGATGGGGCCGGAGGGGGCGGCCCGGGAGATGCAGGGCCACATCGCCGGCGGCGGCCGGGCCGGCATCCTGTTCGGCCGCGAGCGCGCCGGCCTGACCAACGAGGAGGTCGCCCGCGCCAACCGCATCATCACCTATCCGGTCAATCCGGGCTTCGCCTCGCTGAACCTCGCCCAGGCCGTGCTGCTGATGGGCTACGAATGGTTCAAGCTGGCGACCTCTGGCGCGCTGCCGTTCGCGATGCCGGAGCGCTCCGAGCGGTCGTCCCAGGGCCAGATGGAAGCGTTCTTCGAGAACCTGGTGCGCGAGCTCGACCGGGTCGAATTCCTGCGCCCGGCCGAGAAGCGCGAGACCATGCTGGTCAATCTGCGCAACATCTTCTTCCGCATGGAGCCGTCGCGGCAGGACATCCACACCCTGCACGGGGTGGTCATGGCGATCGCCGAGGGGCGCAAGGGGCCGGCGAAGGGCGGCGTGCTCGACAGCGAGCAGGCGACGCGGCTGCGCGCCTTGATCGCCGAGCAGGGCACGGTCGCCAACCTGCCGGATTCGCGCGGCTCGCTGCGCGGGCTGGCGCGGCTGCTCCGCCGCAATCCGACCGATGCCGAGCGGGCGCTGTGGCACGCGCTGTCGCGCGACCGCCGCTTCGCCGGCCAGTTCAAGCGCCAGACCCCGGTCGGCCGTCACATCCCGGACTTCGTCTCCTTCATCCACCGCCTTGCGATCGAGCTGGTCGGCCCCGACGAGAGCGAGGGCGTGGTGGCGGATCGCGCCCAGCGACGGGCGTGGCTGGAAAGCCGCGACTATCGCGTCACCGAGGTGAGGGCGGCGGAGGTCGAGGCCAATCTGGAGGCCGAGCTGGTCAGGCTGCAGGCGCTGATCGCCGAGGCGAAGTAGCCGACCCGTGCGAGCTGCCGCCTCGACCGGCCGCCGCGTCTTTGTCCCCGGTGATCAGAATCATCGAATGCCTCGCGGGCTGGGTGGCGAGCTCGCTTGCAGCGCTGCGCCCGCTGCGGACGGCCTTGGTCAAGCCTGACAGATCGCGCAATCGCCGATTGAAACGTCGCCCGGATCACAAGGCGGGAGACGTTGATGACGCCTGACGCGTGCGCGAGTCTGAGATCGCGTTTACAGCGGCTGAAGGATGATTTCTGAATGCAATCTCGGATTGTGGCCCGACCGATCGGCTTTGGTTAGATCGCTGCACGATTGGCGATACCAAGGGGGAATTCATGGCTAGGCAGCGATGGCGCTTGTTTCTGGGTTGTGCGCTGATCATCGGCGCGATCTTTGGCTTGTCGGCGAGTGCGCAATCCGCAGCCGCGCAGCGGTCCACGACTACGACGGGTCTCGGCGTCGACGAGCGCATTGCCGAATTCACGAAGGTGATCGAGCGCAGCAAGCCGGCGACGCCGCAGGTGCTCAAGGCCCGTTTCGCGCGGGCGGCGGCCTATCTTCGCAAGGGAGATGTCGATCACGCCATCGACGACTACAAGCTCGTCATTCAGCAGTCCTCGGCCGATCTTCTAGCGGCCTTCAATCACGCCGCTCCTCATCTGCACCAAAGCGAACCGCCGCCGACGTCGGCGCGCGATGATTTACGTTCGCAAGCCCATCGCGCACTGGGCATTGCAAGTTTCCAGGCCGGTCTGCTCGAGCAGTCGCAGGACGAATTCAGACGGCTGAGCGAGATGGATCCGCAGAATGCCGAGGCGGCCCTGTGGCTGGATCTCGCCCGCCGCCGCGCCGGCCTGCCGAGCGACCTCGCCGACCGGGCGAAGCGGCTCGACATGCGCAAATGGCCGGCGCCGATCGTTCGTCTCTTCCTCGGGCAGGAGACGACAGAGGCCGTGCTCGCGGCGGCCAACCGCGATGATCCTGCGATGCGCACGGCTCGGCGATGCGAGGCGAGCTTCTTCGCCGGCGAGCTGATGCTTGAGCAGAGCCGCGAGACCGACGCCATGCGGCTGATCGACCGGGCACTCGCCGAGTGCTCCTGGACGTCGCCAGAGCGATCGGTCGCCGAAGCGGAGGCGCGCGTTCTTCGCGTCATGCCGTGAGCTACCGCGCAGGCCCGCCTCCTGCGCGCCGGGGGAGGTTGGCGCCGGGCGCCATTCCCGCCATCCAGCCGGCCCGCTGTGAGTGGTGGCAGATTCCGGACTTCGTCACCATCCGTCGGTCACGCGAGCAAGCTCAGGCTGCGGGCACTGATCGCGGCGCGGACATAGCCGACGCCCCTTGGCTTGCCGCACCGCGTTGTCGGGCCGGACCTTCGCTGGTATCCTGATCGGCGAACGGGCAGGGGGGGTCATGACGGAGACTTGGCGGGGGCGGGTGATCCCAGCGGCCTTGGCGCTGGCTGTTGCAGCGTCCCTCTCGATGGGCGTTGCACGCGCGCAAGCGCACTCGAGTGCGACGTGCGGCAACGAGGGAAATCTGAGCCTGGACGACCGGATCGTTGGCTGCACGGCCGTGATCGAAGCGGCGGCCGCCAGGCAGCAAAGCGATGCTTTTGCCCGGCTCCGGCGCGCCGAGGCCTACGCCTTGAAAGGGCAGCTGGACCTCGCAATCGCGGACTATGACCGGATCATCGAACGCGATCCCAACGATGTGGCCGCCAGGCTCCGGCGCGCGTCTGTCCATCTGCTTCAGCGCGACCCGGAGGCTGCGACTGCTGATTTCGACAAGATCATTGCGACCGATCGCAGGAACGTCGATGCACTTATCGGACGTGCCATGCTTCGCTTTGCCAAGCGAGACTTCGACGGCGCGGTTGCTGACTATGGACAGGCCCTGCGGGTCCATCCGGAGAATCTCACGGCCTATGTCGGCCGCAGTCGGGCCTACAGGAGCATGCGGGATCTCGATCGCGCGATGGACGACTGCAGCAAGGCGATCGAGATCGGTCCGCAGCGGGACGATGGTTACGTTTGCAGAGGCGAAATCTATCTCTCCAAAAGCGATCTCGATCGCGCCGTCGCGGATTTCGAGCGGGCCATCCAGGTCGATGCAAAAAGCTCGCGCGGATTTGCCGGCATGGCCATCGTGCAGCAGCGCCGAGGAGAGATCGACGCCGCCATGGCCAGTCTCAATCAGGCCATTGGGCTTGACCCGAAGAATTTCGGCCTCTACCGCAGCCGCGCCTTTCTGTACCTCGAAATCGGCGACGTGCAGGACGCTGCGAGCGATTTCAGTCGATCACTGGAGCCGAATCCAAGAGATCGCTACGTTCAACTCTGGCTGGACGTCGCGCGCCGACGCAGCGCCCAGCCGAGCCAGCTTGCCGAAGTTGCCAAGGGCCTCAATCTGTCGGCCTGGCCGGGACCGATCATCAGGTTTTATCTCGGCGAGATCACCTTCAGCGAGCTGATGTCGAAGGCCGACGATCCTGATCCATCGAAACTCAATGGGCAGATGTGTACGGCCAATTATTTCGCCGGCGAGTTCGCGCTGGCCGAGAAGGACCAGGGCAAGGCTGCCAAACTTCTCGGGGAGGCGGTGAATATCTGTCCTGACGGCTTCGCCGCGTCGACAGTGGCACGAGCTGAACTCCGCTCGCTCGGTACGAATCCATGATCAGCCGTGGGTCTCAAGTTGGCGACTGTCCTGTCGGGGGCGAACGTCACGGAGCGAGCTTGGAGATTGAGACCGGTCCCGACGAGCTCACATGCGCGGGCGTCCGTAAGCGTTCACCCCGTCATTGCGAGCGTAGCGAAGCAATCCAGAGTCGTGGGCGGGATCCTGGATTGCTTCGCTGCGCTCGCAATGACGGAGCAAGCCGAAGCAGCGGGGCACATCGGCGGCAGCACGCGCCCGGCCCGGACGAGCGAGCCCGTATGAATACGGACTCCGTATCATTTGCTGCCGATCCGTAAATTCCTACCGATCGAACGGTCAAACCATACTGTTGATCGCGACAAATTTCTAAAATTCGAACGGATCATGCAGCTTCACGGCAAGGGCTGGTGCGAACGATGGGAACCCGATCGCGATGCCGATCACGACAAAGACCCCATCGTTCACGGAGAGCCTCGACCAATGCCGATCCAGCCGCAGGGCTTACGTAAGCCGCAAGCCGACCAGACCAGCGACCAGACCGGATTCTTCGAGAACGACAGCTGGCTCACACCCGATCTGACCCCGCTGTGGCTGGCCAACCAGGCTGCCGCGGCCCCGGCGCCTGCCACCCCGGCTGCGGATTCGTCGGCAACCATCGCGCTCTATGGCAATTTCTGTAGCGTCGCCGCGACCGTGACCACGGCGTCGTCCTCGACCACGAGCGGGAGCACGACCACCTCCACCTCGACAGTCGCCGCCACGTCCACCACCAAGACGGCGGCGCCGGCCTGGGTGAGCACGCTCACCAATGCCGCGATCAAGGCCGACATGACGGCGGCCATCACCAACGGCACCGTCACCTATGCCGGCCTGCTCAAGGTCTTCACCGACATCGACGCGTCGCTGGCTGCGACCAAGACCAAGCTGAGCGCCAGCCAGCTCGCCGATCTCAAGACCATCGCCGCCAATCTCAACAACGGCGTCTCGACCTCGAGCTACCTGACCTACATCACGCAGGCGTTCGTCAATGGCAATGCCGCGAACGCGACCTGGACCGGCGGCGCCGCCAGCTCGGTCGCGCTCGGCAACCTTGCAGCGAACGCCACCGAGCTGCAATTCGCCGAGCTGATCGGCAAATGGTTCCTCGGCACCGACCTGCCGTCGTCGAAGGTGATCCTCGGCAACACCCAGTTCTCGGTGTCCTACAGCAACTCGACCAAGCCGCTGTTCGCGGCCGCCGGCGCCAGCATCAACGACATCAACCAGGGCTATCTGGGCGACTGCTATCTGCTCGCGGGCCTCGCCGAGGTTGCTTACAAGGAGCAGTCGGTCATCTCGTCGATGTTCACGGCGAACGGCAACGGCACCTACGGCGTGCGCTTCTACGTCAACGGCGCCGCGCGCTACGTTACCGTCAACAGTGCGCTCGCCAATGGCGGCACCATTTTCAACAATGGCGGCAGCGACATCTGGGCGAGCCTCGCCGAGAAGGCCTATGCCGAGCTGCAGGCCAGCGGCGTCTACACTGGAAACTCCATCAACTACGGCAATTCCTACACCACGATCGGCAATGGCGGCGCGCCCGAGATCGCGCTGGAGGCGATCACCGGCGCCAGCCAGATCACCGACTTCCGCGCCATGGGCGGCTCCTGGGGCAAGGTGGTCTACAACTCGTCCTTCGGCGTGACCGGCTACACCACTGGCAATGCCACATCGAGCGTGCTGGCGACCATCGCGGCCAGCCTCGCCGCGGGGGACGACGTCATCCTGTCGTCCTACACCAACGCCAAGGATTCGACCGGCAAGACCACGCTGGTGGCGAGCCATGCGATGTCGATCTACGGCTACAACAGCGCCAATGGCATGCTGCAGGTCCGCAATCCCTGGGGCTCGGCGAATGGTCAGTATTGGCAGACCACCTTCGAGGTCAGCCTCGCCACTCTGCTGGCGGCCGGCGACACCATCACCATCGACAATGTCGGCGATGCCAAGAAGATCGCGTCGGCGACGACCACGACCTCGTCGGGGCTGAAGCTGACCTCCGATGTCAACGACCTTGCGGGCACAGCCTCCGGCTTCGTCCAGGCGATCGCATCGCTCACAGATGGCGGTTCGTCGAACATCGCGTTCACGCAAGGCCTGGCCTCGCAGCAGCGCACGCTGGCGATGCCGATGGCGGCGTGATGCTCAGGTAGCGCGATCCGTCGAGCCTCTCCATGAGCACGCTCCTTGCGGCCGATGTGCTGCGCCGTCTCGAGCGCGCAACCCTCATGGTGAGGAGGCGCGTAGCGCCGTCTCGAACCATGAGGCCCGGGCAGCCGGCCTCGCCCTTCGAGACGCCCGCCTCTGGCGGGCTCCTCAGGGTGAGGAGCGAGAGTCGCGTGCTCAGGCTAATTTGGAGTGGCGGCTCGGCGCTTGACCCCTCATGGTGAGGAGCCCGCCAAAAGGCGGGCGTCTCGAACGATGAGGCCCGTCTGCTCGCGCCCCCTCCGTAGCGGCGCGGGGACGCGTGCATCACCCGTTAAGCATCCGATTTAACGCCATGCCAACGCGGGCCTCGGAGGGTGTCGGCGGGGACGTCGGACCGAGAGGCGGGATCAGTCGATGAAGGCGTGTACGGATCAGGGCGCATGGGCGCTGGCGCTGTCATTGCATCTGCTCGGCATCGTCGCCGATCCCGGCCGCATCCAGCACGAGGCCGGCCGCAGCGACGCGCTGACAGTCGATGACCTGCTGCGTGCGACCGCGCGGTTTCCCGTCAAGGCCAAGCTCGTCACCTCGAAGGTCGCGCGGCTGAAGAGCACGCCGCTGCCGACGGTTACGGTGCTCAAGGACGGCGGCTTCGCCGTGATCGGCAAGGTGACGGAGACCGGCGTCCTGATCCAGGGGCTGAACGACGCGGGACCGCGCCTGCTGACCTTTGCCGAGTTCGAGGCGATCTGGTCCGGCAAGCTGATCCTGATCGCCAAGCGCGCGGAGCTGTCGGATACGGCGCGCCGGTTCAATTTCAGCTGGTTCGTCGCCGCGATCGGAAAATATCGCCGCATCCTGATCGAGGTGCTGCTGGCCTCGTTCGTGATCCAGCTGTTCGGCCTGGCAACGCCGATGATCTTCCAGGTCGTGATCGACAAGGTGCTGGTGCATCGCGGCCTCTCGACGCTGGAGGTGATGGTCGCCGGCCTCGCGCTGATCGCTTTGTTCGAGGCGGTGCTGTCGGGCCTGCGCACCTATCTGTTCACGCACACCTCCAACCGCATCGACGTCGAGCTTGGCGCGCGGCTGTTCCGGCATCTGATGCGGCTGCCGCTGGCCTATTTCGAGAGCCGCCGCGTCGGCGACAGCGTCGCGCGGGTGCGCGAGCTCGAGACCATCCGGCAGTTCATCACCTCGTCGTCAATCACCCTGGTGCTTGATCTCGCCTTCGCCGCGGTCTTCATCGGTGTGATGTTCCTCTACAGCGCGACGCTCGCCTGGATCGTCTGCGCGACCTTGCCGGTCTATGCGCTGCTGTCGCTTGCCACCACGCCGGCGTTCCGCACCCGGCTCGACGAAAAATTCCGCCGCGGCGCCGAGAACCAGGCGTTCCTGGTCGAGAGCGTCACCGGCGTCGAGACCATCAAGGCGATGGCGGTCGAGCCGTTGATGCAGCGGCGCTGGGAGGAGCAACTCGCGAGCTATGTCGGTGCTTCCTTCTCTGCGTCGCAGATCGGCAATTGGGCGAGCCAGGCCGCGAGCCTGCTCAACAAGGGCGTCGGCGCGCTGACCCTGTTCGTCGGCGCCGGCCTCGTGATCGCGAACAAGATGACCGTCGGCGAGCTCGTCGCCTTCAACATGCTGGCGAACCAGGTCTCCGGTCCGGTGCTGAGGCTCGTACAGGTCTGGCAGGATTTTCATCAGGTGCGGCTGTCGGTCGAGCGGCTCGGCGACATCCTCAACACGCCGGTCGAGGCGCATGGCGGCGGCGCCGAGCAGAACCTGCCGCCGCTCGAGGGCGCGATCGAGTTCGAGCGCGTGACCTTCCGCTACGGCCTCAACACCCAGCCGGTGTTGCGCGACGTGTCCTTGAAGATCGGGGCAGGGCAGGTGGTCGGCATCGTCGGCCCGTCCGGCTCGGGCAAGAGTACGATCGCCAAGCTGGCGCAGCGGCTGTACCAGCCGGAAGCCGGCCGCGTGCTGGTCGACGGCATCGATACCGCGGTACTCGATCCGTCCTGGCTGCGCCGCCAGATCGGCGTGGTGCTGCAGGAGAACGTGCTGTTCAACCGCTCGGTGCGCGACAACATCGCGCTGGCCGACCCTGCGCTGCCGATGGAGAAGGTCGTGGAGGCGGCGAAGCTCGCCGGCGCGCATGAGTTCATCTGCCGGATGCCGCAGGGCTATGACACGGTGATCGGCGAGCGCGGCGTGTCGCTGTCCGGCGGCCAGCGCCAGCGCATCGCGATCGCGCGCGCGCTGGTCGGCGATCCCCGCATCCTCATTTTCGACGAGGCGACCTCGGCGCTGGACTACGAGTCCGAGAGCATCATCCAGTCCAACATGCGCGACATCGTGCGCGGCCGAACCGTGCTGATCATCGCGCACCGGCTGTCGACGGTGCGCAGCGCCGACCGCATCCTGACGATCGAGAACGGCGTCATCATCGAGGACGGCACGCACGAGCAACTGGTGGCCGGCGGCGGCCGCTATGCGACGCTGCACCGGATCCAGTCCGCGGGCCGCTGAGGAGAAGGCAATGACGACACCTGCAAGCCTTCTGCGTGGCCTCTCGCTCGGCGGCACGACATCCGAGCGCGAATTCCTTCCCGCCGCCCTGGAGATCACGGAGACACCGCCCAATCCGCTCGGACGCATGACCGCCCTGGCGCTGTGCACGGTGACCTTCGCCGCGCTTGGCTGGGCCGTGCTCGGCAAGGTCGATATCGTCGCGGTTGCCAGCGGCAAGGTGATCTCGCATACCCGCACCCAGGTCGTGCAGCCGTTCGAGACGGCGAGCGTCAAGACGGTGCTGGTGCAGCCCGGCCAGCGCGTGCGTGCCGGCGATGCGCTGATCGAGCTCGACAAGACGGCGGTGACGGCGGAAGCCGATCGCGCCCGCAGCGATCTGATCGCGAGCCTGCTCGACGAGGTCCGGCTGGCAGCCTTTCTCGACGGCGTGACGAGCGCGCCGTTCGACCTCGTGGTCGGCGCCGCGCCGCTCGACCGCGCCCGTGCCCAGGCCCAGCTCACGGCGCAGATGGCGATGCGCGCCAGCCAACTCGCGGCACTGGCGCAGGAGCGCGCGCAGCACATTGCCGAGCGCGAGGCGCTGCAGCAGACCGTTGCCAAATTCGAGCAGACCCTGCCGATGGTCGCCCAGCGCGCCGACATCCGCATCAAGGCGAGCGAGATCGGCAATGCCTCGATCATCGCCCGGCTGGAGAGCCAGCAGCTGCTGGTCGAGACCCGCTCGGAGCTCGAGATCAACAAGGCCAAGATCGTCGCGCTCGACGCCACCATCGCCGGGCTCGATCAGAAGATAGCGGCGACCGAGGCTGACATGCGCGACAAGGCGATGCGCGATCTCGCCACCGCGCGCGAGCGCGCCCGCGCCGCCGGCGAGGCGCTGACCAAGGCGACGCGCCGCGCCGATCTGCAGACGCTGCGCGCGCCGATCGACGGCACGGTGCAGCAGATGCACATTGCCGCGGCCGGCACCGTGGTGACACCGGCGCAGCAGCTGCTGTCCGTCGTTCCCGACGACGACAGGATCGAGGTCGAGGCCGTGGTCGAGAACCGCGACGTCGGCTTCGTCGAGGCCGGCCAGCGCGTCGAGCTCAAGGTCGATGCCTTCCCGTTCACGCGCTATGGCCTGCTCGGCGGCAAGGTGACCTCGGTCGATCGCGACGCCGAGGCCGCGCCGGTCAATCCCAATGGCGTGCAGGGCGCCGAGCGCCAGGCCGACCAGACCGATCGCGTCGAGGCCAGCGAGCGGCTGCGCTACATGGTCCACATCACGCTTGACCGCGCCACGCTCGACATCGACGGCCGCGCCGCCGCGCTGGTGCCGGGCATGTCGGTCAAGGCCGAGATCCTGACCGGCAAGCGGCGTATCATCGACTTCCTGCTGGCCCCCTTGCGCGAGCACGTCCACGACGCGATGCGCGAGCGCTGAGGCGGCGGATGCTCGCGCATGCTTAAGCGGGCATTCGGCATTTGAACGAAAAGGCAGCTCAAATGCTGCTCCGTGAAGTTACGGAAATCTCGCGCTCCGTCGCTATCTTGCCGCATTCCTTTTTTCGTTGCGGCTTTGCGGTTCTCATCATGAACGAAACCAGATCTGTCTTGCGCGACCTCGAAGACGCCATCGCGCGAGGCACGGCCGACAGCCGTGAGCGGGCGCTTTGGCACGCCACCGATCTTCTGATCGCAGGACGCTATTGTGACGAGGAGATCGCGACCTTCGGCGAGGTGATCGGCCGGCTCGCCGACGAGATCGAGGTCGAAGCCCGCGCCAAGCTCGCCGACCGCCTCGCCAGGATCGAGTATTCGCCGTCCAGCGTCATCCGCAAGCTCGCCTTCGATGACGAGATCTGGGTCGCAGGCCCCGTGCTGCGCGAGTCCGAACGGCTTGATGACGCCGCGCTGGTCGAGAACGCCAGCACCAAGAGCCAGGAGCATCTGCTCGCAATCGCCGCGCGCAAGAGCCTGAGCCCGGCCGTGACCGACGTGCTGGCGACGCGCGGCAACCGCGAGGTCGCCACGGCAGTGGCGCGCAATCACGGCGCGCAGTTCTCCGGCTCGGGCTTCCTGCACATGGTGAAGCGGGCTGAGAACGACTCCATCCTGGCCGAGCATCTCGGCCGACGGCTGGACATCCCCAGGCATCTGTTCCAGCAACTGATCGCCAAGGCCTCCGACGACGTCGGCAAGCGGCTCGCCAGCGAGCGGCCGGAGCTGCTCGGCGAGATCCACAGCTCGGTCGCCAACATCGCCGGCGATCTGCAGTCCAAGTTCGGTCCGGGCTCGCGCAACTACTTCGTCGCCAAGCGCACCGTGACGATCCAGCATCGCCACGGCAATCTGCACGAGAGCACCATCGCCGGCTACGCGACGACGCACAAGGTGGACGAGGTCACGATCGGGCTCGCGCTGCTGTCGGGCCTGCCGGTCGACGTCGTCGATCGCGCCCTGTTCGATCGCGACCGCGAGGTGCTGCTGATGCTGGCAAAGGCGCTCGGCTTCAGCTGGGATACGATGATGGCGCTGGCGTTCCTCGGCGCGCGCGACCACCGCATCACCGCCGGTGAGCTGCAGGAGCTGGAGCGCGACTACGCGAAGCTTCAGGCGCAGACCTCGCGCAGCGTGCTCGAATTCTACCAGTCGCGCAAGAATCCCGGCAAGGGCGGCACGGTGCCTGTACCGCGCGCCGCGGCGTTTTGACCGTCGTGAGAAAGGTGATTGCGGATGAATGGCATGGGACTTCGTCTTCGCCGTGAGCCGGCGACGGGCCGCCGCGAGGCCCCGGCGGATGGTGCCGCCGTCGATGCAGCCTGGCACGTGCTGGAGGCGGCGAATGAGCTCGGCGACGAGGCGACTGTGGCGGCCTGCCGCCGCCTCATCGATTCGAGCCTGAACGGCACCGTCGCCGATCAGGCCGACATGCAGCTGGTGACGGACTACTTCCGCTAGATCTTGCTAGTCCGGTCCGTTCCAACGGCAGGGCGACTGCTTTTGGATCCCGATGCGTGCGGCCCCACGGTCCACGCAAGGAACGCTCAATCTCTCCCCGTCCTTGCGAGCGCAGCGAAGCAATCCAGGGTGGTGGGCGGGACTCTGGATTGCTTCGC
>NZ_BSCT01000017.1 GCF_030159255.1 Bradyrhizobium sp. SSBR45G
CACTTTCATCGAGAATCGCCATCGAAAGATTCACAGCCTCGTAGGGTGGGCAAAGGCGTACACCCGTGTTGCCGCTAGCTCCTATCGCAATCGACGCGCCGTGCCCACCATCTCGATTGCGCGGGCGGATGGGCGGTGGGCACGCGCCGCCTTCGGCGCCGCTTTGCCCACCCTACGATTCCGAGGCCAGCCGCGCCGCCGCCAGCTTCACGCACGTCTCGAACGCCGTCAGATCGTGCCAGACATCGGCCGGCCGCTCGCGCGGGAGGACCAGCGGGACACCGTGCAGGTCGAGCGCGTGGATCATCATCAGATTGTCGGGCAGGCCGAAATCCTCGACCGTCAGGCCCTCGGCATCGACGAGGCGTCCATCCAGCTCTGTCACCGTTGTGAAGCGCCGGGCGCGATCGGCATAGAGCGCCGGATCGTTGCAATAGCCGAGGCACAGCTTGCCTGATCCGGCCATGTAGCCGAGCTCATAGACGGTGCCGGCATCGGCGCCAGGGCCGCGGAACGGCGTGAGATTGGCGATGATGGCACCAGCGTCGTCCATCATCGCCTCGTTGCCGTGGAAGATCTGGCGCGAGGCGTCGGAGGCGGCGAGATGGACGCTGTTGTCGAGCGGGTAGAGGCCAATGATGCCGTGGCGGTCGCAAATCGCGACCTTCCGCCGGCCGACCTCGATAGCGTCCGGCAGGAACACGTCGGGACCTGCCAGATAGATCTTCATGGATCACCCGCGAGGGCTCGCAAGCCCGCCTCAGGCGAGCTTGACCACCTCGGCGGTGTAGTCCTTGCCGAGCGCCTCGAACACCTTGCGGACGATGCCCTTGGCGTCGAGGCCGGCGCGAGCGTACATCGCCGCCGGCGTGTCGTGGTCCTGGAACTCGTCGGGCAGCACCATCGAGCGCATCTTCAGGCCGCCGTCGAGCATGCCCTGGTCGGCCAGGTACTGCATCACGTGCGAGCCGAAGCCGCCGATGGAGCCTTCCTCGATCGTGATCAGGATGTCGTGCTCGCGCGCCAGCTTCATCACCAACTCCTCGTCGAGCGGCTTCATGAAGCGCGCATCGGCGATCGAGGCGGAGAGGCCGTGAGCGGCGAGCTCATCGGCCGCCTTCTCGCATTCGGCGAGACGGGTGCCGAACGAGAGCAGGGCGACCTGCTTGCCCTGGCGGATCATGCGGCCCTTGCCGATCGGCAAGGGAACGCCGACTTCCGGCATCTCGACGCCGCGGCCTTCACCGCGCGGATAGCGCACCGCGCTGGGCTTGTCGTTGATCGCAACCTGGGTCGCAACCATGTGCACGAGCTCGGCCTCGTCGGAGGCCGCCATGATCACCATGTTCGGCAGGCAGCCGAGATAGGCGTTGTCGAACGAGCCGGCATGGGTGGCGCCGTCGGCGCCGACCAGGCCGGCGCGGTCGATCGCGAAGCGCACCGGCAGCGACTGGATCGCGACGTCATGCACGATCTGATCGTAGCCGCGCTGCAGGAAGGTCGAATAGATCGCGCAGAACGGCTTGTAACCTTCGCTGGCGAGGCCGGCGGCGAAGGTCACCGCATGCTGCTCGGCGATGCCGACATCGAAGGTGCGCTTCGGGAACGCCTTGGCGAAGATGTCGATGCCGGTGCCCGAGGGCATCGCGGCGGTGATGCCGACGATCTTGTCGTCCTTCTCGGCTTCCTTGACCAGGCTCTGGCCGAACACGTTCTGATAGGCCGGCGCATTTGGCTTGGACTTGGCCTGGGTGCCGGTGGCGATGTCGAACTTGGCCACCGCGTGATACTTGTCGGCCGCCGCTTCCGCCGGCGAGTAGCCCTTGCCCTTCTGGGTCACGACGTGGACCAGGATCGGGCCGGTCTCCATGTCGCGAACGTTCTTCAGGACGGGGAGCAGATGGTCGAGGTTGTGGCCGTCGATCGGGCCGACGTAATAGAAGCCGAGCTCCTCGAACAGCGTACCGCCGTCCATCATGAAGCCGCGGGAATATTCCTCGACGCGGCTGGCGCGGTTGGCAATGACCTTCGGCAGATGCTGGCCGAGCTGCTTGGCGGCATCGCGCAGGGTCCGGTAGGTTTTGCCCGAGTACAGGCGCGACAGATAGGCCGACATCGCGCCGACCGGAGGCGCAATCGACATGTCGTTGTCGTTGAGGATCACGATCAGGCGCGAGTTCATCGCGCCGGCATTGTTCATGGCCTCATAGGCCATGCCGGCGGACATCGCGCCGTCGCCGATCACCGCGATCACATTGTTCTTGCCGCCGGAGAGGTCGCGGGCCACGGCCATGCCGAGGCCGGCGGAGATCGAGGTGGAGGAGTGGGCGGCGCCGAACGGATCGTAGTCGCTCTCGGTGCGCTTGGTGAACCCGGAGAGGCCGCCGCCGGTGCGCAGTGTGCGGATGCGGTCGCGGCGACCGGTGAGGATCTTGTGCGGATAGGCCTGATGGCCGACGTCCCAGATCAGGCGGTCGCGCGGGGTGTCGAACACGTAATGGATGGCCGTGGTCAGCTCGACCACACCCAGACCCGCGCCGAAATGACCGCCGGTCACCGAGACCGCATCGATGGTCTCCTGGCGCAGTTCGTCGGCGACCTGCCGGACCTGCTCGACCTTCAGCCGGCGCAGATCTTCCGGAGTCTTGATGGTGTCGAGAAGCGGCGTTTTACTAAATGTGGTCACGGTGACATTCCAATTTTGCAGGTCGGGTTCAAGGGCCGACGTCTGAGAGGTTCATCGTAACGGGCGGCGAAACCTGGAGCCTTGAAGGTCACATCCGCGCGGATCGAAGCCGCAGTCCGGAACCTAGCCGGGTTTTGGATCGATCTATGTGATGTAAGTCACTCTTGGTGGCCTTGCCGTCCTCGTTAGTCGCCCAAGATCGCCAAGTCGTTCAGCGCAGTCAGTTTTACCAGCTTTTGCAAGCGCTTAGTTCCATCCTCATGAGACGGATGAGCACTTCCAAAAACCCGCAGTTCCGAGCAGCTTTACACCAAAGCGCGTCTTAAAGCCAACCCGGCGCAAGATGGCAAGCCCGTAGCGGGTACCATCACGCCAAACACTCAACCTCGGCGGCGGGCTCAAGGTTCCAGGGAGCTGCTCAAATCGGCGGCATCAGCAGACCCGGAATTAACCGGAGAGGTCAGCGCGGTCCAGGCCTTTTCCGGCAATGCAGACGTGCTCGCGCCGGCCATTGTGCGAGACGAGCCATGCGTTCGGGGAGGGGGATCGCTCTGTCGACGATCATGAAGATGTCATAGGCGTGCGACCTTTCGTTGGCCGTCGCGACCTGGAAATAAGACGCCCGAAGACTCTTCGGCAACACGCCCTGGAGTGATCCGCCGCACCAGCGTCGCGAGGAGGACTGGCACGATGGGAGCTCGCGGCACGTGCCGCTGCCGCGATGCGGTGCGCCGCGATCGGAGCAAACCGCAGGACGCTCATCACGTCATCTGCGTGCCGCGTAGCCGCTGCCGTCGGCCGCGGGCGCACGTGAGATGCGCAAGGCAAAGGGACGACGAGGCCGTTCTGGACGTGCAGGCGCGGGCCGAGCTCTCAGTCTGTTTCGATAAACAGCGTTAATGAACTCGCCGTCGTGACCCGCATGCCCGAGGGGATCGGTCAGGATTCCCGCCTGGGGTGCGGCGATGGCAGCCCTCGCGAGACGCCGATAACCATTGCATCGATTTTCGGCTGGATTGCACGATTGACAGGCGTCAGACAGGCCGCCGTGCTGCGCCGGACTCCGGCCAGGGCGGAGCGAAAATAAATCGCCGATGTTGCGCGAAAGCCGAGAAGGGGCGGTCCTGAGCTTCGCAGCCGCCCTCTTTGAGGGCGCCAGTTGCGACAGGCTCTCAGGATCAGCACCAATTGACTGATATTGGAGCTCCTGATGCCAGACAGGGGGATCCAACGCGCGTCGCTGGAGGATGCATCGCATCACCGAGGGCGGCCAGGCCAGACGGCTCTGTCAGCCAGCGCGAACTTCGCGGCTCGGCGACAGGCTACTGCACGTCGAGGGGGACGGTCCCGGTCGCCCGGCCGCTGGCGTCGGCGGTGATCTTCTCGACCCGGGCCTCGGCATGGCGCAGCAGCTCCTCGCAGCGCCGCTTCAGCGCCTCGCCGCGCTCATAGATCGCCACCGACTCCTCGAGCGGCACCTTGCCATCCTCGAGCCGCTTCACGATCGTCTCCAATTCCTCGATCGCGCGCTCGAAGGACAGCTTCTTGACGTCGGCTACGGTGTTGTCCGCCATACGGGTTCCCTGCAGATCACTCAACTCCGGGGCCGTGCTTTTACACCCCGCTCATGGCCCTGTCAGGCCCCGCGGGGATGGATCGGCCAGAACCTGGGGATTACGCCCCGGTCAGTGCCGCGACGTGGGCCGAAACAGATTCTTTAAGTCCCTGAAGGTCATAGCCGCCTTCCAGGACTGACACGACGCGGCCGCCGGCGGTTTTTTCGGCCAGTTCCATCAGTTTTCGCGTCACCCAGCCGAAGTCTTCGGCGCGCAGGTTCAGCGACGCCAGCGGGTCGCGGTAGTGGGCGTCGAACCCGGCGGAGATGATCACGAGCTCCGGGCTGAACTTGGTCAGCTGCGGCAGGATCAGGTTCTCGAACGCCGAGCGGAACTCCAGGCTGCCGTCCTCGGAGGCGAGCGGCGCGTTGACGATGGTGTCGTGCTCGCCGCGCTCACCGCGCGCGCCGGTGCCCGGGAATAGCGGCATCTGATGGGTCGAGCAGTACATCACGCTCTTGTCGGCCCAGAAGATGTCCTGGGTGCCGTTGCCGTGATGGACGTCGAAATCGATGATGGCCGCGCGCTCGATGCCGAAGGTGCGCTGGGCGTAGCGGGCGGCGATCGCGACATTGTCGAAGAAGCAGAAGCCCATCGGCTTGGCGATCTCGGCATGGTGCCCCGGCGGGCGCACCGCGACGAAGGCGTTCTTGTGCCGGCCGGACATCACGGCTTCGGTGGCCGCCACCGCGCCGCCGACGCCGCGCATCACGGCTTCCCAGGTGCCGGGCGACATCGAGGTGTCGCCATCGAGATAGACGATGCCGGAGGTCGGCGCCATCTGGCGCAGCTCGGTGACGTAGTGCTCGTTGTGGCAGAGCAGGGCCAGCTCGATGTCCGCCTCCGGGGCCTCGTCGCGTGTGAGCAGGGCGAAGCGTTCCTCGGTCAGGGCCTCCTCGACGGCCCGCAGGCGGTCGGCGCGCTCGGGATGTCCGGACGGCGTGGCGTGATCGAGGCAGGCTTCATGAGAGAGATACAGCGTCGACATCAGGGCTCTGCCACTCGCGCGTTGCGGGAGTGCTCAATCTATGCGCTGAACGCAGCCTCGGAAAGAGCCCTGACGGCGATATGACCGGTTTCCCAGCGCCCTTTGCCCCGATGTCACTTCGCCTTGTTGACGATGCGGCCGCGCGGCGGCGGGCTCAGCGGGCTGTTGGCCTTGAGGTAGGCGAACAGCGCCTCGTCGTCATAGGGGCCGACGATCGGATCGCGGCCGCTCTTGAATGTGGTGAAGCCGTCGCCGCCGAGCGCGAGATAGTTGTTGAGGGTGACGCGATAGGAAGCGGCCGGATCGATGGCCTTGCCGTCGAGCGACATCGAGGCCGCATCGATGCGGGCGCCCGCGGGCTGCCTGGCATCGAACGCATAGCTGAATCCGCGCGAGATCTGCAGGATGCGCGGCCGCGCCGGATCGAGCCATTGCTGCTCCAGTGCCGCCTTGATCTCGGCGCCCGTCAAGGTGACCGTCACCAGCTGGTTGCGGAATGGCTGGCTCGCGAACACGTCGCCATAGCTCACCGCGCCGTCGTCGCGGCGGGCGAGATCGGTGCGGATGCCGCCGGGATTGGTCATCGCGACAGCAGCGCCGCCCTTGGCCGGCGCTGATGTTGCCGCGAGCTGGGCGTCGGCGATGACATCGCCGAGCACGCTCTCGCCGGAGGCATCTGGAAGCCGCGACAGCACCTGCGTGATCACGCCGGCGGGCCGGTTGGCGATCGGCGCGGCGAGCTTCTCATAGGCCTCGATCAGCGCCGTCTGCGCCGCATCCTTCGGCAGCGTGGTGTCGACGACGATGTTGGTTGCTGCAGCGCTGATCACGCCGCGTGTCGTGCGGTCGAGCTTGACGTCGATGGCGGTGACCAGCGTGCCGAACTTGTCGGCCGAGGTGACGAGACGCTTGTCGATGGTGCAGACATAGGCCTGGTGCGTGTGTCCGGAGATGATGATGTCGACCGCGCTGTCGAGCTCCTTGACGATGTCCACGATCGGGCCCGAGAGGCCGGGACATTCGTTCATGCCGCCCGACGGCCAGCCGCCCTCGTGGATCAGCACCACGATCGCCTGCACGCCCTTGGCCTTCAGCTCCGGGATCAGCGCGTTGATGCTCTCGGCCTCGTTGCGGAAATCGAGCCCGGCCGCGCTTGCCGGCGAGATGATGCCCGCCGTCCCTTTCAGCGTCAGGCCGATGAAAGCGACCGGAATGTCCTCGAAGGTGCGGATTTCGTAAGGAGGAAAAACCGTCTTGTCGGTGCCCGCGAGAAAGGTCGATGCGGCGAGATAGTGAAACCCGGCACCGGTGAACGGCTGCGGCCCGCGGCAGCCGTCGGTCGGATGGCAGCCGCCATTCTGCATGCGCAAGAGCTCGTCCTTGCCCTCGTCGAACTCGTGATTGCCGACCGCCGACAGCGCGAGACCCATCCGCGACATCGATTCGATGGTCGGCTCGTCATGGAACATCGCCGACAGGAACGGGCTCGCGCCGATCAGGTCGCCCGCGGCGACGAAGATCGTGTTGGGCTGGCCGTCGGACAACAGCTTGATCAGGCTCGCCATCTGCGCGGCGCCGCCGGCCGGCACCACGCTGCTCCTGGTCGGGTCGTTCGGATCGGCCACACGGATGCCCGTCGGCGGCGGCTTCAGATTGCCGTGGAAGTCGTTGATGGCGAGGATGCGCAACGACACCGGTTCGTCCTCGGCATGGACGGGCAGGCCGGCGAGACTCGCAGCCGTGAGACCGGCGACGAGGCAGGCGATGGCGACGCGATGGAAACGGCTCATGGCTGGGTCACGTGTGATGCAGGACGTCACGGCGAAGCACGGATTGCCTCGTCGCGGTCACGATGACATAAGACGAATTCATAACAACAATAACGGGAATCGGGAGGTCGTGATGAAAAGAATGATGCTGTTCGCTGCCACGCTGACGCTTGCGGCCGGCTCCGCTGCGGCGCAATCGCTGCCGGACTTCATGAAGCAGATGATCGCGGCCTGGAATACCCCTACCGAGCCGTTCAAGGTGATCGACAACGTCTATTATGTCGGCACCAACGGGCTCGCCTCGTATCTGATCACGACGCCGCAGGGCCACATCCTGATCGACACCGTGATGCCGGAATCGACCGCACAGATCGAGACCAGTATCGGCAAGCTCGGCTTCAAGGTCGCCGACATCAAATACATCATCAACACCCACGCCCATATCGACCACACCGGCGGGCTCGCGCAGATCAAGCAGGAGACCGGCGCGCAGATGGTCGCCGGCGCCAGGGACGTGCCGCTGCTCGAAGGCGGCTTCTATCCGGGCCGCGAGGAGGAGACGCACCTGAACTTTCCGCCGGTGAAGGTCGACCGCGCGGTGCGCGAGGGCGATACCGTCACGCTCGGCGGCGTCACGTTGACGGCGCATGAGACGCCCGGTCATTCGCCGGGCTGCACCAGCTGGACCACCAGCGTGAAGGACGGCGAGGCGACGCGCAGCGCGATCTTCTTCTGCAGCGCCACCGTGGCGCTCAACCAGCTGGTCGGACGGCCGACCTATCCGGGCATCGTCGACGATTACAAGAAGACCTATGCCTGGGCCAAGACCGTGCATCCGGACATCCTGCTGGCGCCGCATCCGGAGATGTACGACATGGCCGGCAAGCGCGCGAAGATCGCCGACGGCGCGCCGAACCCGTTCGTGCAGCCGGGCGAGTTCAACGCCTATCTCGACAAGCTCGAGGCGCTGTTCAACGAAGGCCTCGCCAAGCAGACCGCCGCGTTGCAATCGGGCAAATGAAGCGGGCGCGCTAGGCTGGATCGGCCGCCAGCCGGTCCAGCGTGAAGCCGGAGAGATCGACGCGCGGCGTCTCGCCCAGCGCCATCGCCGCGAGCGCCTCGCCGACCGCCGGCGAATGCTTGAAGCCGTGGCCGGAGCAGGGCGAGGCATAGATCACGTTCGCATCGCCCGGATCACGGTCGATGATGAAGCGTCCGCCGGGCGCATTGGTGTAGAGGCAGACCGCGCTGCGCAGGCAGGTCGGCCCGAGATCCGGCATGAACGGCCGGACGTAGGTCTCGTAGGTCGCTTCGATCTCCTCCGCGGTGACCTCGCGCGCCACGGCATCCGGATCGGTCTCGCCGGTCAGTACCTCATTGGCGATCTTGACGCCGTTTGCAGGCGAGCCGAGCCAGGGGAAGCCGTAGATGTCGGACGCCGCGCGCTCGCGCCCGGTGACGTCCCAGATGAAGACCGGGTTGCCGGGACCGAGGCGCTCGGGACTGGACAGGATCTCGAACCAGTACAGCACCTGGCGGGTGACGCGCACACGCCGGCGCAGCGGCGCGATCAGCTCGGTGATCCAGGGCCCGGTGGTGACGATCAACGTCGTGGCCGTGGCGGTTGCGCCGTCGTCCATGGTGACGGTGTGCTCGCCGCCTGCGCGACGGAACGACGTCACGCGCCGGCCGGTCAGCAACGTGGCGCCGTGCCGCGCGGCGGCCGCGAGCTCGGTGCGCACGCAGTCCTCGACCATCAGGTAGCCGCCCTCACGATCGAGGAAGGCGCGATCGCCGGGCGCGGTCGCGAACGCCGGATAATCTCTCCGCAGCCGCTCCGATGAGATCGCCTCGCCGTCGACGCCGTGCAGGCGGGCGGCGGTCTCGATGTTGGCGAAGAACTGCGCGCTGCTGACGCCATGAACCTCGCCGCCGTCGCGGGCCGGAATGAACAGGCAGCCGCATTGTTCGAACAGATGCGCGCCGGTCTCGCGCTCCAAGTCACGCCACAGCAGATGCGAGCGCTGTGCCAGCGGCGTGTAGTCGACGCCTTCGCCGATCGCCGCGCGTGTGATGCGGGTCTCGCCATGGGTGGAGCCGAAGATATGCGGCGGCTGGAAGCGGTCGATGCCGAGCACGCGCTGGCCGGCCCTGGCGAGATGCAGCACCGCGGCGCTGCCGACCGCGCCGCAGCCGATCACGATCGCATCAAACTGCGGCATGCGCACGTCCCGCTCCGGAGCGGCTGCCCGTCATTTCTTCTTCTTGCGCGACAGGAATGCCTTGAACGCCGTGATCGCCTCCTCCGAGGTCATGCGCTCGGCGAACAGATAGGCCTCCTGGTCGATCCGGCGGGTCAGCTCGTCCGGCGCGTTGCGGATCAGCTTGCGGCCGATCGCGACCGCCTCGGCCGGCAGCCGGCAGATGTCGCGCGCCACCTTGTGCGCCTCGACTTCGGTATGGCCGGGCGCCACCACGGTGTTGACGAAGCCGGCGATCTGCGCGTCCGCTGCCGTCATGGTGCGGCCCATCACCAGCATCGCAAACGCCCGCTGATAGCCCATGGTCTGCGGCATCAGCAGACTCGAGGCCCCCTCCGGCACCAGGCCGAGATGGATGAAGGGCGTCGCGAAGGTCGCCGTCGTCGAGGCCAGCACGTAGTCGCAGTGGAACAGCATCGTGGTGCCGATGCCGATGGCGACGCCGTCGACCGCGGCGATGATCGGCTTGACGTTGTGCGCCAGCGAATACAGGAACTTGGTCGCGGCCGAGGTGCGCACGGCATCGTTTCCGGCGCTGCTCGCATGCAGGAAATCCTCAAGGTCGTTGCCGGCGGTGAACACGCCGGAGCCGCCGGTGATGATGATGCATCGCACCAGCGGATTGTTCTGCGCGGTGTCGATCGCGTCGCTCATGCCGAGATACATGGCTTGCGTGATCGCGTTCTTCTTCTCCGGACGCCTGAGCTTGATCGTCCGCGTCTCGCCCTCGTCGGTGACGATCAGATGCTCGGTCATAGGCCCCTCATGCGTGTGCGCCGGCCGCCGCGATGCTGCCGGTCCTCGTCGAGTCGCTGGCGTCGGCGTCAGCCTACATCATCCGCCGACCGCGCCAAAGGCTGAAGCGATGATCGTGCGGCGAGGCGCACGTGTGGTCGCGGGCGGCTGCGCGCAGTGGTTTACGATTGGTTTGCGACGGCATCGCGGCTAAATCTGTCGGCACGCCCAGCTGCGGTTCACCTGGAAGCTCGATCCCATGACGAAATTCTTTGCCGTGCTGCTGTCGCTGCTGCTGTGCAGCACCCTCATTGGCGGCGCCGAAGCCGCCGCCACCGATCGCGCGCTGCTGTCGCAGTTCTGTGCGCCCAAGGCGATTGCCGGGGCGACCTGCAAAGAGGCCAAATCCTATCCCGAGGCCGAGGGGCGTCGCTGCAACGTCACCCTCCAGCCGCACCGGCAGCAGGGGCGCTTCCTGGCCGGCGCCAAGCCGCTGCTGCTCGTGAGCTATGGCAGCGACTGCGAGGCGCATGTCAACAATTTCGGCGGCGTGGTCGCGTTCGAGCAGGTCGGCGGCAGCGCCAAGTTCCTCGGCTTCCTGCCGGGCATGGGGGTGAACGATTGCGTCATCGCCGCGAAGGACGGTGCGCAGGATGTGCTCGTCTGTCTCACCGGCGGCATGTTTCAGGGCGTCGTTGAAAGCGGCATCGCGCGGGTCCGCTTTCCCAGCGGCAGCGGCGGCTCCTTCAACATGTCCTACGATTTCCTGCTGCAGGCCGAGGACACCACGGGCGCCTACACGTCCTACGTCGTCACCTGCTCGGAGCAGTTCAAATATTTCGGACTGTCGAAGCTCGCTTTGGGTCCGAGGCCTGGTACCGTCATTGCAAAGGTCGACTACGCCGACCGCGCGACGATCGAAAAAGCCTGTGCCAAGGACTTTCCAATTCCGAAGGACGCCGAGGATCATAAGCTCTCGGAAGGCGAAGCCTACGTTCCCGCTCCCAACGCCAAGCGCGGCAGCGTTCTCATCGACATATCGACCCGCACAGTGACATTGCGCTGAGCCCGCGTCGGCTCCCTCAGCGCGCCCCGTCCGGGCGCGGCGGCGTGGCGGGAGCACGCGGCGCGCCCGCCGGTGCCTGCGGCCGCACGGCCTCGCGCCGCAGCGCCTGCTCGAGCACCGCGAGCCGCGTCGCCATGCGCGTCAGCTCGTCATGCATGGAGCCTTGCACCGCAGTCACCGCATGCTGCACCTCGCGCAGCGCGTCGCGCTGCGTCTCGGCCTTCAGCACCCTGAACTCGGCCTCGATCGAGGTCAGGCGGCTGTTCACCGCCCTGATCGCCTCGGCGATCTCCTTCTGGCCGTCCTGCAGTGCGCGGACGTGATCGACCAGCCGCAGATGATCGGTCAGCTCCTCGACCGTCTTGCCGATATTGCTGCGGCCCCACATCCTACTTCACCGACCTCAGCAGGTTCCTGATCGTCGCCAGATGATCTTCCGGCGTTCCGAGCCGTGCCGAGATCGCGCTCATCAGATCCTTGCGCAACTCCGACAACTCGTCCTCAGGCGTGATCCGTTCGATCGGCTCGTCCTGCAACGGCATCCGCCGCGGCTCGACCTCGACATGTCGCGGCTCGAATTGGCGCGGCTCAACTTGGCGCGGCTCAAGGTCGAAATAGGGCGGCCGCTCATAAACGGGGATGTGCGGAGCCTGACGCGATCGGGTCACCCGCCCCAGGCTCGGGAATCGCGACGGCTCTTTCCGCGGCGGCCGCTCGATCTGGTCGATCAGCGCCGCGAGCGCGACGTCCATGTTGCTGTCGTCGGGCTCCTCCTCGACGACATGATAGGACAGCTTCCGTTGTGTTGCCCCAATTGCGTGCGAGGATGTCGCGAGTGCCGATGCGTGGTCGCGGAGTCGCTCGATGACCCGGCGGACTCGCTCGCCGAGACCTGGCTTCTCCCTGGCCGGTGTTCGCATCAACATGTCACTCTCCAGCACAACAGCTTAGGCGAGCAGGGAAATCCTTAGCAAGAGGCAGTTGCTCGGCGGCCACAGGATGTCTGGCGGTAACCGGAGCGGATCGTGCCGCGCACCACGCTGATCACGCGCGCAGTGTGCATCAACGTGCATAACGATTCGCTCGCTCCAGGCGGATCAAGACGACGGATCTTCGCAAGGCTGGTGGCAAGCGAATTGCGCGTCAGCGCTCGGCTGCCGGGTTCCGTCGCGCTGCCAGTGCAGGCGGCCGGGCAGCAGCCGCTGTGTGATGTCAGTTGTCGCGTCGAAGTCATGCGGATCGTCCTCATCGCTGCAGACCTTGTCGAGTCTCGGGGCCGAAGCGTCCGCGATGGTTGGCGTTGCGGCCGCTGAAGATCGCGACCGGCCTGGTGCGCCGCGCCGGCGATGGCTTCGCGAAGCTGCGCTGCATCTTCTCGGGCGCGCGCAGCTTCGAGCGGGTCATGGCGATGACACCCGACAGCGATCGGCGGGACGCGCCCGAGAGCGATTACCGTGCGCGTCATGCATTGGTTCCTCCGTGGACGCTAGGAACAACCATGGGGGCGGCCCGTTCGGGACTCATCGCAATATTTCAACCTCCCGACTCCCGAGGCCTCCCCATGTATCACCACGTCAAGAAGCTGATGTTCACCGTCCGTGTCGACGAGCCGGATCCGCGCTTCGGCAACATGCTGCTGGAGCAGTTCGGTGGCGCCAATGGCGAGCTCGCCGCCGCCATGCAGTACTCGATCCAGGGTCTCAATTGCGAGGATCCCGATCGCAAGGATCTGCTGATGGACATCGGCACCGAGGAGCTCAGCCATCTCGAGGTCGTCGGCACGCTGGCGCGACTGCATCTGAAGCCGTCGAAGTTCGATCGCGAGGCCGCCGAGGCCGATCCGTTGATCGCGATCGCCGGTGGCGGCGGCGTGAACCTGTTCAACTCGCAGGGCAATGCCTGGACCGCCGACTATCTGAAGATCACCGGCGAGCTCGATGTCGACCTGCGCAGCAACATCGCCGCCGAGGCGCGCGCCAAGATCGTCTATGAGCGGCTGATCAATTTCACCGACGATGCCGGCACCAAGGACGCGCTGCAGTTCCTGATGACGCGCGAGATCACCCACATGAAGGCGTTCGCGCTGGCGCTGGAGAGCATGGGCAAGCCGGCCTTCAGCATCGGCCGCCTCGCGCCGACGCCGGGCCTCGTCGATCAGTTCTTCAACGATTCCACCGGCTCTGGCGATCATGGCGAGATCGACACCCGTGGCCCCTGGAACGAGGGCGGCGACTGGGTGTTCACGGAATCGCCCGCGATCCAGGCCGGCGAGCCCGGCGCGGCCTCGGCGATCGTGACCGAAAGCTCGCCGCCGGCCGACGAATCCGGCTTGAGCGATCTGCTCATGGACGAGCTGCGCGACATCCTGCACGCCGAGAAGCAGCTCACCAAGGCGCTGCCGGCCATGGCGGAGGCTGCGCGCTTCGATCAGCTGCGTGAACTGTTCGAGCAGCATCTGATGGAGACGGAGCAGCAGATCGAGCGCATCAACGAGTGTTTCGGCCTGCTCGGCAAGACCCCGCGTGCTAAGCCCTGCAAGGGCATGATGGGCCTGGTCGAGGAGGGGCAGGAGATCATGACCCAGAGCGAGGACAAGGAGGATGCCGCCGCCGACCTCGCACTGATCGGCGCCGCGCAGCGGGTCGAGCACTACGAGATCTCCGGCTACACCACCGCGCGCAACCTCGCCCAGCAGCTCCGCCACAGCGCCGTCGTCGCGCTGCTGTCGAAGTCGCTGGCCGAGGAGGAGAACGCCGACCAGCTCCTCAACCAGGTCGCTCGCTCGCTGATGTCGGTCGCCAAGATGCCGGCCGCGATCGAGCAGGCGTGAGGGGACGTAATCGTAGGGCGGATTAGCGCAGCGTAATCCGCCATCGTCCCACCCCAGATGGCGGGTTACGCCTTCGGCTAACCCGCCCTACGAGTCTCAAACTCTCTCCCAGTCGTCATTCCGGGGCATTCGCGCGCAAACGGTGCAGCCGTTTGACGCAGCGCGAATGAGCCCGGAATCCATCACCACAGGCCTCGGTTTGAGGCGAGCACGCGCCACTTCCCGGTAGCGCCTCATCACCATCGTGAGTATGGATTCCGGGTTCGCCCTGCGGGCGCCCCGGAATGACGGTGGAGGGAGCGATGGCAACAACGAGCAAGCCAATATGGCTGCCGGCTCACTCCGTATAGCTGTGCGACCGCTCTGCCCGGCGGAAGTGAACCGGCGACAGGCAGCGCCGGGCCCGGCTGATCTGGGCGTCGGTGGCACCGCGGCTGCGCGCATACATTTCGGCGACTTCTGCCGTGTACTTCTCCACGTAGTAGCGAACCTCCGAGCAGGAGATCCGGTCGCCCTGGTTCGGCTCGCCTGCTGCCTGCAGCTCCGAGCCCATCGCCAGCACCAGCAGTCCCGCGCCAATCACGCCCCGCAACATCGCCGTCCTCCCCCTTGTCGCAGCTGTCTGCCAACAGGGCAGACTCGGGCCGGCGGCGCAAATTAACAATGCTGCTGTCCACGACATCTAGCGCGAGCTGTTGCTTCGCGGCGTCACTGCTGGGTTCGCCGACGGCGCGGCGGGCGCGATGCCAAGGCCGCAGTGACGCAATGCCAGTTCCTGAAGCGGAACCGCGACGAGCTATGCGAGCACGTTGTCAACGTCGCGCTGAGCCGAAAGGATTGTCGCTCGGCTTTCGCGCGCCAGCCGTCGGAGGACGCCTCACTCCGTCATGCCTTGCTTGCCGCGCTGGCGCTTGCGCTGCTGCTCGCTGCGGTGCTGGTCGTGCCTTGCGCGTTGTAGGTCTGCGCGCCCTGGCTGCTGCCGTCCGAGGCGGCGGCGGTCTTGGTGACTTCGGTCGAGCCGTCGGAATAGGTGATGGTCGTGGTGGTGACGCCGTCGAGCGTGATCGAGACCTCGCTGACCACGGTCTTGCTGGACGATGCGCCGCCGCCGGAGGAACTGTCCGACGTGCTGCCGGCCGAGCTCGTGGCCGACGACGATGATGTCGCCGAGGTGGAGGAGGTGGCCGTGGTGGCCTGGGACGACGTGGTCGCGATGGGCGTCGTAACGGAACTGATCGACATGGGACTCTCGCATCAGGAAAGGGCAGGTGCCGCACGGGAGCGCGGCTCGCTTCTTCAACGCAGCTTCCGCGCGAAGCTGGCGCGACGAGTTGCGTCTGAATATGTCCGGATGCTGCGATCTACACGCGAGGCGGAATCCAAGACCACGCGCGGCAGTGATCAAGCGAGGGCCCGCCACGTCGCGCTCGCGCCTCATTCCCATCGCGGCAGTCCGGGCTCGCATGGGACGCCGACAGCTGCGCTGGCGTTCTGCGCGCCCGGGAATGACGGCGGAGAGCGGGGAGGGCGATTGCCAAGCGCCGGCGCCGCGCTCTAATCTCCCGTGCGTATGACCGTCACGCTCTCGCCCCAGCAAGCATCATTCGTCGCGGAAACCGGTGCGCTGCACATCAAGGCCGCGCTCGATGCATCCGCCTTGAGCGACCTCTTCGACGCGCTGTCCGGCCACGCACCGGAGCAGGCCGGCACCCGGTTGCACGGTCTTGCGCCGCTCAGGCCGTTCCTCGCCCATGACGGTCCGGTCGGTCGCGCCGCTGCCGCGGTCCTCGGCAACGCCGCGCGTCCGGTGCGCGCCGTCTATTTCGACAAGACCGCGCAAGCCAACTGGGCCGTGCCCTGGCATCAGGACCGCACCATCGTCGTCCGCGACGCATCGCGGTCACCGGCTTCGGTCCCTGGACCATCAAGGGCGGCCTGCAGCACGTCGCGCCGCCCTGCGAGGTGCTCGCGCGCATGGTGACCCTGCGCGTACATCTCGACGCGGTGCCCGGCGGCAACGCGCCGCTGCTGATCGCCCCCGGCTCGCATCGCCTCGGCCGCATCGCGGAAGCCGACGTTCCGGCTGTCGTCGCGCGCTGCGGGACCGCGGTCTGCTGCGCCGAGCCGGGCGACATCTGGCTCTATGCCACCCCGATCCTGCACGCCTCCGAGCCATCCGTACACCCCGGCCATCGCCGGGTGCTGCAGGTCGATTTTGCCGCGGATGAGCTGCCGGGCGGGCTGGCGTGGTTGGGGGTGTGAGGCCGGCATGGAGACAGCGAGCGGGCTGCGATGAGACGAATGTGTGCAGCGCTGCTCGGTGTGATCGCGGCGGCGTTGCTGGCCGGCTGTCGGACGACGGAGCAGGCCGAATTTCTTGGCCATAGCCGGAGCGGCAGGGCCGAGTTGCTCGCGAGCTATCCGCGCGAGCAGAAGTGGCGCATGTTCAAACTGATCCTGGCAAGCCTGGCGACGACGGACAACGATCTCGACTATCGCGACGCGCTGCAGGTCTTCGCGGAGATGGAGCGCAGTGGCACGTATCGCGTCTGCGCCGACGGCTCGGTTCTTGCGAAGATGGCGGGCTACCGCGACAGGATCAGAGATGCCGGCTGGCGTGAGGTCTATGGCGACATGCTGCGAGACATGTGCCGGGCCAAACCGGCGGGGCGGAGTGGAGCGGCGCAATCCGACGTCGACGAACGAGAGTTCAGCGGGTCAGGCTGATGCTGACCCGCTCTACGCTTCGTCAATGGATCAGTGGTCGCCGGCCTACTTGCCGAGGATCTTCTCGGCCGCCGTCACGATGCTGACCGTCGGATGCTCGGCGCAGTACGTGCCGAACTTCTTGGCGTTGGCGACGAACTCCTCGGTGTCGAACAGCGCTTCGTCCTGATCGCCCTTGTACCAGCCGTCCAGCCAGATCAGCACCATCTTGATGGTGTCGTCGCCGCTGTCGACGAACTGCTTGCAGCTCATGGTGGAGAGATCGAGCACGACGGCGGAGGCCGGCGCAGACGACAGCATCAGGGTAGCGCCGAACAGCGCGGCAATGATCGACTTCATAGTCTTTCTCCGAATGGATGTGATGAAAACAATGAACTATGCAGAGCGTTACGAAATCCTTCGCGCGCCGACAGACCGTGTCGGACCCGCAACGGTAGAACTGGCCGGATCGCGTGCAGATGTCAAGGACGGGGAGAGGCTATCCCATGCTGGTCATCACGCTTGCCCGGCGTCACGACGGGACCGCATCGGCGGGCGGGAATTGCCTGTCGGGCAAATCACGTAAATCCGAAAATACTTGTCAATGGCTTCCGAAAAACATAAATCGCTTTTCGCCGTCCCCAAATCAGCAGTATGGTCCGCGCATCCCGTTGCGCGGTAGGGGACGGTTCGCGGTCGTCACGGACGTTGGCAGCGGGATGCGGTGGACGCGGGCGGGCGGCGTGCTGTGAGCACGGACGAGCGCTCCGTTCGCGGACGGTGAAGGCGTGTGGTTCCGATACTCCGACGCTAGTATCAACGTTGCGACAAAGCTTCGCTTTGCGCAGCGGATGGTGGCCAGAAAGCCGGCGCACCAGGAAGAGCACGCGATAGTCCGTTAAAACCATCGCGCGGGGAAGGCCGGGCGTTCTCGGCCAGACCTGTGGTGACTGCCGCCTGCTTTTTTGTTGCAGGCGGGCCACGGGCGCGGCCAGCGCCCGGCCTTCCCTGCGCCCTCCATTCGGAGAGGGCGGGATTTCGGGCATAGCTCGGGCGCGAAATGCGTCGCGAGGACGCGGATGCTCATCTCGTCGCGATAGGTTGTTTCAAATTGCTGATCACGGAGTGCGGACAGGCGCGCGCCACGAACTCACCTGTCGTCCCGGCCTCGAGCCGGGACCCATAACCCCAGGGAGTGGTGCTGGGCACGATGGTCGACCAGCTTTGTCCATCACATCGGCCGGTGGCTATGGGTCCCGGGTCAAGCCCGGGACGACACCGAATGTGGAGTGACGCTCCCTCACGCCACCAGCACGGCGTCTGCGGCCAACACCGCGTCGGCGCCGTCGGTGACGGTCTTTTCCAGCGACGGCGCCTGCACGGCAAAGGTCTCGGCGAAGAACCGGGCCAGCGCCACGTGACGGGCGCCGACGGTCTCGCTCTCGCTGCGCGCGGCCAGCGCCTCGTTGGCCAGCATGCAGCCGCCGAGCGCCGAGCCGAAGAGGCGCAGATATGGCGTGGCGCCGGCGAGGGCGTCGTTCGGGGCTGTCGCCAGCTTCTCCAGCAGCCACCGGCTGGAGCGGTCGAGTGCGCCGAGCGCGTCGCGCAGCTTGGCGCCTGTGGTGCCGAAGGCCGGATCGTTCGAGGCCTCGACGCGGCGGACGATGTCGGTGAGCTCGTCGAGCAGCTTGAACACCGAGGCGCCGCCATTCGCACCCAGCTTGCGGGTGACGAGGTCGATCGCCTGGATGCCGTTGGTGCCCTCGTAGATCGCGGTGATGCGGGCGTCGCGATAATGCTGCGCGGCGCCGGTCTCCTCGATGAAGCCCATGCCGCCATGGATCTGGACGCCGAGATAGGCGACCTCGTTGCCGATGTCGGTGGAGAACGCCTTGGCGATCGGCGTCAGCAGCGCGCCGCGCGCGGCGGCCTCGGCGCGGACGGCCGGATCCTTGGCGCGCACGGACACGTCGAGCGCGACGGCGGTGGCGTAGCAGATCGAGCGCGCGGCGGCCGTGAGCGAGCGCATCTGCATCAGCATGCGCTTGACGTCGGGATGGGCGATGATCGCGTCAGAGCCGGTGCCTTTGCTGCCGACGGCGCGGCCTTGGCGGCGGTCCTGCGCATAGGCCAGCGCCTGCTGATAGGCGCGATCGGCGACGCCGACGCCTTCGAGGCCGACGCCGAGCCGGGCCTGGTTCATCATCGTGAACATGCAGCGCATGCCGGCATTCTCTTCGCCGATGAGGTAACCGATGGCGCCACCATTGTCGCCCATCGTCATGGTGCAGGTCGGCGAGGCGTGCATGCCGAGCTTGTGCTCCACGCCGGTGGCGTAGATGTCGTTGCGGGCGCCGAGCGAGCCGTCGGCATTGACGAGGAATTTGGGGATCAGGAACAGGGAAATCCCCTTGGTGCCGGCCGGCGCGTCCGGCAGCCGTGCGAGCACGAAATGCACGATGTTGTCGGTCATGTCGTGCTCGCCATAGGTGATGAAGATTTTTGCTCCGGTGATGCGGTAGCTGCCGTCGGCGGCGCGCTCGGCGCGGGTGCGCAGCGCGCCGACGTCGGAGCCGGCCTGCGGCTCGGTCAGCTGCATCGTGCCGGTCCACTCGCCGGAGATCAGCTTGCCGAGGTAGATGTCCTTCAGTTGCTCGCTGCCATGGGCGTCGAGCGCCTCGATAGCCGAGAGCGTGAGCAGCGGGCACAGGCCGAAGGCGACGTTGGCTGCGCTCCAGATCTCGGTGCAGGCGGCGTTGATGGCGAGCGGCAGGCCCTGGCCGCCATGCGCCTCGGGGCCGGACACCGCGTTCCAGCCGGCTTCGGTCCAGCGCTTGTAGGCATCGGGCCAGCCGGGGGCGGTGGTGACCTTCTTGTCGGCGAGCTTGATGCCGTGCCTGTCGCCGACCTGGTTGAGCGGCGCCAGCACGTCTGTGGCGAACTTGCCGGCTTCTTCCAGCACCGCGGTGGTGATGTCGGGGTCGAAATCGCCGTAATGGCCGGCCTCGACCGCCGCCTTCAGCCCGGCGCCATGGTTGAGGGCGAGCAGCATGTCGTTGAGCGGGGCGCGATAGGTCATGGCGTGTCCTCGGGGGCTCGATGTGGCCGGTTTGGCCGCCGTCATCCCATGAAACCGCCCGGGCCTCAACTTTTTCACGAACAGCTGCTCCGGGCGGCCAGGGAGATCCGGACGGGACGAGATAAGGGCTTGCCGCTATTGACGAATTGGCGTCGTTGCCGGATCACCAAGGGGCTCGGCAAAATTCCCGCGGCGCAGCGGTTGAAATGGACCGGCGCGGTCTGTAGACCACGGACGCCGATCTGGAATCGCACGGCGCTCGCGCGCCGGCCAGATCCGGCCGGCCTGATGGGGCGTAGCCAAGCGGTAAGGCAGCGGATTTTGATTCCGCCATTCGGAGGTTCGATCCCTCCCGCCCCAGCCAGACTACTTTCTGATATTGCTGCCGAAAATCGCACGCATGCGCTGGCTTCGTTGTCCGCCGGAGCGCGTCGGACCGAGGCCGCGCCGGCAGGCCCAGGCGCAACTGCGTGGGCGCGATCAGGCTGGCCGCCTCGACGCCATCGAGCTCACCTTCGCGAGAGCCGCCGCGGCGCTGGAACGGTGGGGATCTTCTGCGAAGCCGTTCGACCCGCCAGCGAACCACATTCGCAGGCCCTGCCGCCGCGCGTGCCACATCCTGTCGATCTTCCGTTTGATCCAATATGGGCGCGCTGCTCGACCTCGTCGGTGGAAGCCGCCCGTGGGCGGCTTCCACGCTGTTTCGGTGAATGCTGTTCTTCAACCCTTCGCCGCATACAGGTCGGCGAAGCGCTCGCGAAGCAGGTTCTTCTGCACCTTGCCCATGGTGTTGCGCGGCAGATCGTCGACGAAGATCACGCGCTTGGGCTGCTTGAACTTGGCGAGCCGTCCGGACAGCGCCGCGAGAATTGCGCGCTCATCCACCGCGGCACCGGGCGTGCGCACCACCGCGGCGGTGACGCCTTCGCCAAAATCGGCATGCGGCACGCCGACCACCGCGCTCTCCGCAACGCCAGGAATGGCGTCGATCTCGGTCTCGATCTCCTTGGGATAGACGTTGAAGCCGCCGGAGATGATGAGGTCCTTGCCGCGGCCGACGATCTGGACGGTGCCCTCGGGACTGATCTTGCCGAGATCGCCGGTGATGAAGAAGCCGTCGGGGCGGAATTCCGAAGCGGTCTTCTCCGGCATCTGCCAATAGCCGGTAAACACGTTCGGTCCCTTCACCTCGATCATGCCGACCTCGTCGGTGCCGAGAAGCGCCCCGGTCTCTGGATCGGCGATGCGCAGCTCCACGCCTGGCAGCGGCCGGCCGACCGAGCCCGGGATGCGCGGGCCCTCAAAAGGATTGGAGGTGATCATGCCGGTCTCGGTCATGCCGTAGCGTTCGAGGATCTCGTGGCCGGTCCGCTCGTTCCAGGCGCGATGGGTCTCCGCCAGCAGCGGCGCCGAGCCGGCGACGAACAGGCGCATGTTTGCGGTCGCAGCCGGGCTGAGCTTCGGGCTCTGCAGCAGCCGCACGTAGAAGGTCGGCACGCCCATCAGCACGGTCGCCCGCGCCATCGCGGCCAGGATGGCCTCGGCGTCGAACTTCTGCATGAAGATCATGCGCGCCCGTGCCGCGAAGGTGACGTTGCCGGCCACGAAGAGGCCGTGGATGTGGTAGATCGGCAGCGCATGGATCAGCACGTCGTCGGACGTGTAGCGCCACTGCTCGACCAGTGTGAGCGCGTTCGAGACCAGATTGCCATGCGTCAACATGGCGCCCTTCGATCGTCCGGTCGTGCCGGACGTATAGAGGATGGCGGCGAGATCGTCCTTGCCGCGGGGGACCGTCGCGAAGGCGCTGGCGCATGCGGCGGCCGCGTCGGCGAGCGAGCCCTTGCCGTTGGGGTCGAGCGTCTCGATCCGGCCGCCGGCCTTGTCGGTGATCGCGCGCAGCGCGGCCTGTTCCTTTGGATCGCACACGATCAGCGTCGGCTGGGCGTCGCGGATGAAGTACTCCGACTCGGCCGGCGTGTAGGCCGTGTTGAGCGGCAAATAGACGGCACCCGCGCGCAGCGTTGCCAGGTAGAGCGCGAGCGCCTCGACGGACTTCTCGACCTTGCAGGCGACGCGATGATCCGGGCCGATGCCGAGCCCCGCGAGGAAATTGGCGAACCGGCCGCTGAGCGCGGCGAGCTCGGCATAGCTCAGCTTGGTGCCGTCGTCCTTCTCGATGCAGATCGATGGATCGGTGCTGGCGGAGGCGAGCAGGCGGTCGAACAGGTTCCAGGTCATGAGGAGATCTTCCGTTGCGAATTGGCTTGCGGGCTTGGCACCAGGTCCTGCGACGCCAGCCGGGCGCGCAGCGACTTCTTCACCTGTTGCGAGGCGATGACGGTGCCGGCCTCGGCAAAGGCCTCGTGGTTGGTCTCGATATGCTCGAGTGCGTAGAGGTAGTTGACCATCAGTCCGTAGGATTGCTTGAGCCCCTTGGGCGACGCATCGCCCAGAAAGTTCAGCCGTTCGAGCCGCGCGCCGTTGCCGAGATGAAATCGCGCGACGGGATCGACCGGCTTGCCCGAGGGCAGCTTCGCCTTGAGGAAGTAGTAGGCGGCGAGCGCGGTGATCTGCTCCTTGGCCTGGGTGATGTCGCCGCCAGCCTCGATCGCCGCGAGCGCGCGTCTTGTATCGTCGTCGATCGCCGTCGACGCCTGGGCCTTGAGCTCGCGCCTGACCCAGCCGGCGAAGCCCGGGACCGGCGACAGCGTCACGAAGGTCGCCAGGTTCGGCAGCTCGCGCGTCAGATCCTGCACCACCTGCTTGATCAGGAAGTTGCCGAACGAGACGCCGGCCAACCCTTTCTGCGTGTTCGAAATCGAATAGAACACGGCCGTGGTCGCCTCGCGCGCATCGATGGCCTGGCGCTCCTTGTCCAGCAGCGGGCCGATCGCGCCGGGGATCTCCCGCGTCAGCGCGACTTCAACGAAGATCAGCGGCTCGTCGGCCAGCTGCGGGTGGAAGAAGGCGTAGCAGCGGCGGTCGGCCGGCTGCAGGCGGTTGCGCAGATCATCCCAGTCCTGGATGGCGTGCACCGCCTCGTATTTGATGATCTTCTCGAGAATGCTCGCCGATGTCGTCCAGTCGATCGGTCGCAGCACGAGAAAGCCCCGGTTGAACCACGACGAGAACAGATGCACGAAATCGTCGTCGACCGCCTGCAGCTCCGGATGTTTCGGCAGCAGGGTCAGCAGCACCTGGCGCATCCGCACCAGCGAGGCGGTGCCTCCGGGCGCCAGATTGAGGCGGCGGATCAGCTCCTGCCGCCGCGGCTCGGCCGCGGCGTGCAGAGACTCGATCTTCCTGCCGCCGCCGTCCTCGCTCCTGTACGCGGCGATCGCGAGCTCGACCGCGCGACGGTCGGGCCCGAACCGGTCGGCGAGCGACGACAGGAATTTCAGCCGCTCCGGCTCCTTGGCCCGCTCGAAGGCGGCGAGCAGCGACTGTGCGATCGCCACGCCCGAGGCTTCGCCCCGCCGCGACAGCAGCGCCTCGCCGAGCAGCTCGAGGTCCGGATCCTCGCCGATGTGGCGAGGCGGCTTGATGCCGAGCACCGACCGGCCACGCTGGGTCAGCGTGTCGATCAGGCCCTGGAGGAATTCCGGCGCCGACAGGCGTCCGGATCTCGTCTCGTTGATCATGGTTCGGAACTCCATGGGTTATCGGGACGGGGGACCCATCACCAGGTTCGGCAACCCGGTGGAGATCGACGGAACAAGGCAGAGCAGTACGACGGCGAGCGCCATCAGCAGCACGAAGGGCAGCGTTCCCCAGATCACGTCGCGGAGGGGGATGTCGGGCGCGATGTTGCGGATCACGAAGATGTTCAACCCCACCGGCGGATGGATCAGGCCCATTTCCATGACGATGGTCATCACGACGCCGAACCAGATCAGATCGAAGCCGGCGGCCTTGAGCGGCGGCAGGATGATCGGCGCGGTCATCAGGATGATCGAGACCGGCGGCAGGAAGAAGCCGAGCACGACCACCAGCACCAGGATCGCCGCCAGCAGCAGCCAGCGCGACAGCTGCAGTCCGACGATGGCCTGCGCGGCCGCCTGGCTGATGTGCAGATAGCTCATCACGTAGGAGTAGAGCAGGGACATGCCGATGATCAGCATCAGCATGGTCGATTCCTTCAGCGTCGATTCCAGGATCGGCGCAAGGTCCGTGGGCCGCCACACGCCATAGATCAGGGCGATCAAGGCCAGCGCCAGGATGCCGCCGAGGCCGGCGGTTTCCGATGGCGTGGCAAAGCCGCCGTAGAGCGCGATCATGACGCCGCTGAGCAGCACGATGAACGGCATCACGCGGGGCAGCGAGCCGAACCGCATGGCCATCGTGAAATGTTCCTTCGCCAGGATCGGATGCTCGGCCGGATTGGCGGCATAGGCGCGCTGCGCCGCGCGGTACTCGGCCTTGAACTTCATGACCGCGTAGGCCGCGAACAGCACCACCAGCAGCAGACCCGGGCCGATGCCGGCCAGGAACAGCCGCCCGAGCGACTGCTCGGCCGCGACGGCATAGAGGATCATCGTGATCGACGGCGGCAGCAGAATGCCGAGCGTGCCGCCGGCGGCGATCACGCCGGCCGCGAAGCCGCCGGAATAGCCGCGCTTGCGCATCTCCGGAATCCCGGCCGAGCCGATCGCCGAGCAGGTCGCGGGCGACGAGCCGGCCATCGCCGCGAACAGCGCGCACGCGAACACGTTGGCGATGCCGAGTCCGCCGGGGATGCGGCCCATCCAGACATGCATTGCGCTGTAGAGATCCTGGCCCGCCTTAGACTTGCCGATCGCCGCGCCTTTCAGGATGAACAGCGGAATCGCGAGCAGGGTAATCGAGGCCATTTCCTCATAGACGTTCTGCGTCACCGTATCGAGCGATGCGGCGGGCATGAAGAAGTACATGAAGACGACGGCGACAGCGCCGAGCGCGAGCGCGATCGGCATGCCCGAGGCCATGAAGGCAAGGGTCGCGCCGCCATACATCATTCCGACAGCAAGCGTGCTCATTTTCTCCTCCAACCATCGATCTGCGAGGCAAGCTGCAATGCGATCTGCAGTGTCATCAGGCTCATGCCGACAGCCATCAGGCTGTAGGGAATCCACAACGGCGGCGCCCAGGTCGAGCCGGAGACCTGCCCGTCGACCCAGGCCTCGTGCAGCAGCGTCCAGGATTTCCAGGAGAAGAAGCTGCAGAACGACAGGCTGATCAGGTCGACGATCAGGACGCGGACCGCGTTGCCGCGCCGCGTGAGGTAGCCGGTGAGCGCCTCGATCCCGATATGGCCGCGGCTCGACTGCACGAAGGCCGTCGACATGAAGGTGCTGCCGACCAGCAGGAACACCGCCGCCTCGTCCTGCCAATAGGTGGCGGCATTGAAGAAGTAGCGCGAGGCGACGCTGTAGCTCAGGATCGCGCTCGCCGCGATCAGCGCGATCGAGCAGAACACGATGATGGTGCGGTTGAGCAGCGCCATGGCCCTGACGAGGCGCGCCGTGAGCGAGCCGGGCCGCGCCGTTGGCGCGGCGGCGGCCTGGCCGAGATCGATGCCGTGCGCGCTCATGCCCCGGCCTCCATCGCGAGCTTGATCAGGCGCGCGCAGCTCTCGTTCTTGTTGGCGTAGTCCTTCCACGCCGTATCCCGCGCCAGCGCGCGCCACGCCTGCACGGCCTTGTCGTCGAGGTCGTAGACCGCCGCGCCCGCCGCCTCGTAGACCTTGGCGACGCGAATGTCGTCCTGCATCGCGTTGCTGCGGCCGAACTCTTCCAGCTCGGCGCCGACCGACATGATGATGTCGCGTTCCTCGGCCGACAGCCGGTCGAAGGACGCCTTCGACATCAGCAGCGGCTCGAGCATGAACCAGTAGCTCTTGGCGCGCCCGCTGGTGAGATGCCTGGCGAGCTCTTCGAGCCGGAACGAGGTCAGGCTGGTGGAGGAGGTGAGCGCAGCGTCGCAGGCGCCGGTCTGCATCGCCGCGTAGAGCTCGTTCGACGGCAGCGACAGCACCGAGGCGCCGGCCGCCTGCAGCACCAGATCCATCTCGCGCGAGCCGCCGCGCACCTTCAGCCCCTTGGCATCGGCGACCTCGACCAGCGGGCGCGAACGGCTGGCAACGCCGCCGGCCTGCCAGATCCAGGTGACGATGACGACGCCTTTGGCGGCGAGAAACTTCGTCAGCTCCTGGCCGATCGGCTTGTCCTTCCAGCCGAGGCCTTCCTCGTAGCTCGTCACCAGGCCGGGCATCAGGCCGATGTTGAGCTCGGGCAGGTCGCCGCCGGCGTAGGAGATCGGGATGAGGCTCATGTCGAGCGCGCCCTTCCGCATCGCGGAGAACTGCGCGTTGGTCTTCATCAGCGACGAGCCCGGATAGACCTCGGCGCCTAGCGCGCCCTTGCTGCGCGCGCTGAGCAGCTCGGCGAAGCGCCGGCACAGCCGGTCGCGGAAGTCGCCTTCGGTGGCAGTGCCGCCGGGAAACTGATGCGAGATCTTCAGCACCGTGGCGGCGTCAGCGCGTCCAGCCCGCAGCAGTGCGGGAACCGCGAGGCCGAGTGCCAGTACCCGGCGTCGAGACAGTCTCATTCCATACCTCCCCTTGCCATATTGCATGTTTATATTGTCTTATTGCATACAATTCATATATTGATTGCATGCTGTATCTTCTGTCAAGTGTGTGGTATGGAATTTGGCCAGAGAGTGCATGCAATGAGCCAAGCCTTTCGACTGAAGCAGGCGATCGAAGACGCTGTGATTGCAGGGGAATTCCTGCCTGGCGACCGGCTCGACGAGGCCTCGCTGGCGGAGAGATTCGGGGTGTCGCGCACGCCGATCCGTGAAGCGCTGCTTCAGCTCGGCTCGGAAGGCTTCATCGATGTCCGGCCGCGCCGCGGCGCGATCGTCAGCGTGCCCACGCCGACGCGGCTGTTCGAGATGTTCGAGACCATGGCCGAGATCGAGAGCGCCTGCGGCCGTCTCGCCGCGCGCCGGCTCACCCCCGAGAACGACGCGGCGATGTCAGCGGCCCACCGCGCCTGCGCGGTGGCCGCGCAGGCCGGCGACAGCGAGCAGTACTACGCCGACAACCGGATCTTTCACGAGGCGATCTATCGCGCCAGCTGCAACGGCTTTCTTGCCGATCAGGCCTTGGCGCTGCACAAGAGGCTGAGCGCCTATCGCCGCATTCAGCTGCGCGCGCGCAACCGCCTGCTGCAATCGCTGCAGGAGCATGCCGGCGTGCTCGAGGCGATCCGTGCCGGCGACGAGCAGCTCGCCGCGACCCGGCTGCACGACCACGTTCTGGCGCAGGGCGAGCGCTTCTCCGACATGGTGCTCGGCCTTGCCGAGCGGCAGCGCACGGCGGCTGCCGGTCGCGCGGCGGCGAAGTCGCGCGCGGCGGAGTAGGCCGATCATCAACGCGTTGAGAGCGCTGGAGGCCGGCCCTGTCCAAGACGACGAGGTCGTGCTGATCGGGAAGTGCTCACGGCGTCGGCTCGAACTGCGGCTGCCAGCGCAGCAGATAGGATTGCAGCGACTGCACCGCGAGCGCGAGCAGGATGCCGACGAACATCATGATGAAGATCGCCACCATCATCTCGCTGGCATTGGCCCGCGCTTCGGCCTCGATGATCAGCTTGCCGAGCCCGCGCTCGGCGCCGATGAACTCTCCCACGATGACGCCGACGAGCGCGAACGAGACCGCGGGAAGCAGCGAGGCGAACACCCAGGCCAGGGCCGACGGAACAACCACGGTGCGCAGCACGGTCAGCTCGTTCGCGCCCATCAGCCGGGCCGCAGCGATCTGGTCGCGGTCGACCGCGCGGGTTCCCTCGAAAGTGTTGAAGAACACCACGAAGAACACGACGAGCCACGCGGTCGCGATCTTGGAGAGATCGCCGAGGCCGAAGATGAGGATCACCAGCGGCACCAGCGCGATGCGCGGGATCGAGTTGAGCGCGATGATGTAGGGACCGAATACGCGGGCGAGAAAGTCCGAGCGCCCGAGCACCACGCCGGCGGCGATGCCGCTCAGCGCGCCTAACAGAAAGCCCCACCAGGTATTCTTGAGCGTGACGAGGGTCGCGGTCCACAGATTGTTGTCGGTGGCTCCGATGCAGGCGACCACGCCGGCGGGATCGCTGAAGCAGCCGAGGCGCAGAAAACTTTGCCAGATCAGAGAGGGCTTTGCGACGAAGTAGGGATCGAGGATCTTCGGCACATAGGCTTTCGGCAGCAGCGCCTTGCTCCACTCGAAGCCCCACTGCCAGACCACGAGCACGATGATCAGGATGGCGATCTGCCAGAACAGGATGGCGGCGCGGCGGGTCGACATGATCGGTCTGCCTTCTCAGTCAGCCTTGGTGCGGCGGAATTCTTCGCCCAGGGAATGCCAGATATGGGAATACAGCCGGCCGAACTCGGCGGTCTCGCGCAGGCTCACGGGATCGCGCGGCCTGGGGAATGACACTTCGAAATCGTCCTTGAGGCGGCCCGGCCGGGCCGACAGCAGGATGATGCGGCTGGCGAGCGTCAGCGCCTCGCCGAGATCGTGGGTCACGAACAGCACCGTCTGCCGCTCGCGCTCCCAGATCTCGAGCAGCGTCTTGTGCATCTCCAGCTTGGTGTGGGTATCGAGCGCGCCGAATGGCTCGTCCATCAGCAGGATCTCGGGTGCGAGGATGAGCGTGCGCATCAGGGCCACGCGCTGGCGCATGCCGCCCGACAGCATGCGCGGAAAGCTGCGGCCGAAGCCTTCCAGCCCGGCCTTGCCGATGGCCTCGGCGACGCGCTCCGTCCGCTCCGGCTTCGACACTCCGGCGATCTCGAGGCCGTAGCCGATGTTCTGCTCGACCGTTCGCCACGGAAACAGCGTGTCGCGCTGAAACACATAGCCGACGCGGGGATTCACCTTGCCCACCTCGACGCCGTCAGCGTCGATCAGGATGCGTCCACCTGAGCGCGGCAATAGCCCGGCCACCATGTTGAGAATCGTGCTCTTGCCGCAGCCGGACGGGCCCAGGAGGGCGACGAACTCGCCCTCTCGCACGTCGAATGAGACGTTGTCGACGGCGACGAACTCGCTGCCGCCGGTGCTGTACGTCTTCATCAGCCCCTGGACCCCAATTCGTGTTCGTCCCGCGGCGGGGTTCTCCGTGCCTCGCACCGCGGCAAGGCCTGGACCAGAAGGCGGCATCATTTGTATTTCGCCTTTGCTGCCGCGAGGAAACTGGAGTCGACGATGTCCTCATAGGCCATCTCGGGAATGTCGGTCCCCTTGCGGTACCACGGCTTGGCGCCACGCGCGTAGGCCGCCTTGTCGATGCTGCCATCATAGGCCCAGGTGGATATGTCGAAGCCGAGTTCGGCGCGGACTGCATCGGGATCGATGCCTGCAAAGTACTTCGGCGCCACCAGTCCCTGCACTTCGGCGAGCGGCGCGGCCTTGACCCAGGCCATCGTGCGGTAGATGGCATTGACGAACGCCTGCACCAGCGCCTTGTCCTGCTCGACCGTATCCTTCAGCGCGTAGAGGACGAGCACTGGGATCGTGCCGCCGAAATCCTTTTCGAACACGCCAGGCTTCGAGGTGTCGTAGATCGCCTTGCCAAAGCCCTTCTTCTCGATCTCGACGATCCAGCTCGGCGGCGCCATGATGGCGTCGAACTGCCTGGTCTGGAGCGACGGAAACATCGTGTTTGGTCCGCCGCCGGCGACCCAATTCACCTTGTCGCCGAGACCGCGCGACTCGAACACGTAGGTGCCGTAGACCCAGGTCCCCGAGCCGATTGCGGTGGCGGCAAGGACGGGCTTGGCGCCATCCGGGCGCTTGTAGGCGGCGAGCTGTTCGACCGAGGTGAGGCCGCTGTCGTAGAGATCCTGGCGCACCACGATGTTGGCGTAGGAGCAGACCATCTCGGTCGCGAGCAGGATCTTGCACGGCTTGCCGCGCGCCGTGAGCTGTAGCGGGTGGCTGGCATCGCCATGGGCGAACAGTGCCTGGTCGGCGGCGAGCGTCTGGCGGCCGAACGTGCCGGAATTGCCGGTCAGGAGCTTGGGATCGAGGCCCTCATCCTTGAAGTAGCCTTTCAGTTCCGCGATCATCGCGATCGCATAGACCGGCGAGACCGGGCCGAACGCGATCGTCGCGGGCTTGGTCTCGGCCAGCAGCCGTCCCGGCAGCAGCGAGCTGCCTGCGAGTGCCGCGCCGGACGCAAGCGCCCGGCGCCGTGTGATCGTCATGACATCCTCCCGCAGTCCTTATGTTTTTGACGACGTGCGACGTCGCTGCTACGCAGACGACTTCGCGGCCAGTATCGTGCCGTCCGCCTCCAGCGCCGCGACCTCCTCGGGCGCCAGCCCGATCTCGGCCAGCACGGCGTTTGTGTGCGCGCCGACATCGGGCGGATCGTAGCGGTTCGGCAGCCGCTGTCCGTCCAGCGAGATCGGCAGCACCGGCGTCTTGGTGTGGCGCCCGTCCGGCAGACGGATCTCGGTCAGGCCGCCGGACGCATTGAGGTGCGGATCGTCGAACAGGTCGCCGGGCTTGTTGACCGGCGCGTAAGGCAGCTCGAGCCGCTCGAGCACGGCGGCGAGATCGTCCTTGTTCAAGGTCTTGAAGATCGCGGCGATCTCGGGGATCAGCCAGCCGCGATGATCGACCCGGCCTTGCGCGGTGGCAAAGCGCGGATCGTCCAGCCATTCGGTGCGCGCGAAGGCGCGGCAGAACGCCACCCATTGCTCCTCACCGACGATGGTCACGAACAGCTTCGAGCCGTCCCTGGTGTCGAACAGGTCGTAGACCGGCCACGGGCTGTCCTTGATCGAATAGGGGATCGATGGCTGGCCGGTGACGATCTCGTACATCATGGCCTGCGCCATCAGGAACACGTTATTCTCATACAGCGCGCTCTGCACGTAGCGGCCGCGCCCGGTGCGTTGACGCTCGGCGAGCGCGGCCTGGATCGCGATCACCCCGAACATGCCGCCCATGATGTCGTTGACGGAGGCGCCGGCGCGCATCGGCCGGTCCGGCAGGCCGGTCATGTAGGCGAGCCCGCCCATCATCTGCACGACCTCGTCGAGCGCGAGGCGGTTCTCGTAGGGACCGGGCAGATAGCCTTTCAGCGAGCAGTAGATCAGCTGCGGTGCGAACGCGGCAACCTGTTCGTAGTCGAGCCCGATGCGCTTCATCAGCCCGGGCCGGAAATTCTCGATCAGCACGTCGCTGCGCGCGATCAGCTTGCGCGCGACGCTCTGGCCCTGCGGCGTCGAGGTGTCGAGCGCGATGCTGCGCTTGTTGCGGCAGTAGGTGGCGAAGAAGCCGGCCGCCGGCCCCTTGAAGAAGCGGGTGCGATCGCCCTTGAGCGGCTCAACCTTGATCACGTCGGCGCCGAGATCGGCGAGGATGAGCCCGCAGCTCGGCCCCATCACCATCTGGCTGAACTCGACGACGCGCACGCCCTCCAGCGGACGAAGCGGAGCGTCGTGATCTGCGGCGGTGCTGATCATGCCACCCACCGCAGCATCTTGGGGATGCCGGCCTCGTGCAGATGGCCGGTGAGGTGCCTCGGCGCGATGTGACGGGCCAGAATGTCGCGCGTCAGCATCAGCCGCTCGAGGTCGATCCCGGTCGACAGCCCCATGCGCTCCAGCATGAACACGAGGTCCTCGGTGACGATGTTGCCGCGTGCGCCCGGCGCAAACGGACAGCCGCCGAGGCCGGAGACCGCGGCATCGAAGCGGCGGATGCCGGCCTCGAGGCCGGCGACCGCGTTGGCGAGGCCTGCACCGAGAGTGTCGTGCAGATGCAGGCGGAGCGTCACATGCGGGCCGATCTCGCGCCGCACGGCTGTGACGATCTGCCGGACGAGCGTCGGCGTCGCATATCCGACGGTGTCGGCGAGACCGATCTCGTCGGCTCCCGCCTCGGCGAAACGGCGCGCCAGATCGCAGACCGCGGCCTCGCTGATGTCGCCTTCCAGCGAGCAGCCGAACGAGGTGGAGATCGCGCCCATCAGTTGCGGCCTGTCGGCCCCCGGCCGGGCGTCGATTGCCGCGCGGACGGCGCGGAAGGCCTCGACCTGCTCGGCGACGGTACGGCGGACATTGGCCCGATTGTGGGTCTCGCTGGCCGAGATCACGAAATAGATGCTGTTGACCCCGGCGGCGATGGCGCGCTCGGCGCCCTTGAAATTCGGCACCAGCGCGCCGATCCTCGTATCGCGATGAGACAGCGCATGAACCATCACGGCATCGACGTCGGCAAACTGCGGCACCACCTTCGGCGGCACGAAGGAGCCGGCATCGATCTCGCGCACGCCGGCAGCGACGATGGCGTCGATCAGCGCGCGCTTCGCGTCGGTCGGCACGAACACGTCGAGGTTTTGCAGGCCGTCGCGCGGCGCGACCTCGCAGATATGGACATCCGGCTCCCGGATCATCGGCGCTCCTTCCCCGCTCATATTGTAGATTTTACGGATAAAGAACAATCTATGTGGCGATCTGTCAAGGCAAAAGGGATCTCATTCGCGTCATGACCGCTCCGGACGCAGCGCCCCCCTCGGCGCGCACAGCCACCACCGACCGGGCCGAGCACGTGGCCGGCCTGATCCTGGCGTTCGCCCGCCGCGAAGGCATGAAGGAAGGGGACCGCCTGATCGAGCAGAAGCTTGCCGATGCGCTCGACGTGTCGCGCGCGCCGATCCGGCTTGGATTGAAGGCGCTGGAGGCCGCGGGGCTGGCGCGTGGCGAGCCCAATCGCGGCTTCGTTCTGACCCAGAGTCCGACGAGCGGCGCGGCGCGGCCTACGCTCGCCGCGGTTAGCCGCGGCGAGCAGGCCTATGCCGACATTGCAGCCGACGTTCTGGACCGGCGCATCGACTCCGACGTCACCGAGGCGGAGCTGATGCGCCGCTATGAGCTGAGCCGCACCGAGCTGCAGCGGCTGCTCGATCGCATCGCCGCCGAGGGCTGGATCGCACGGCTGCCTGGCTACGGCTGGCGCTTCGCCGACACGCTATCAAGCCCGGAGGCCCAGGCGCAGGCCGCGGCGTTCCGCGCCGTGATCGAGCCGGCGGCGATCCTGCAGCCCGGCTTCCGCCTCGACCGGGAGGTCACCGAACGACTGCGCCAGCATCAGCAGCGCGTGCTTGGCGGCGAGCTCGACAAGATGACGATCGGCGAGGTCTATCAGTCGGGCTGCGAGTTTCATGAGGAACTCGCGCGTGGCGCCGGCAACCCGTTTTTCGTCGACTCGCTGCGGCGGGTGAACTCGATCCGCCGCCTGTTCGCTTATCGCAGCTTCGCCGATCGCGATGGCATGCGCCGGCACGTCAAGGAGCATCTTCGCCTGCTCGATCTGCTCGAAGCGGGGTGCAATGTCGACGCGGCCGAGCTGATGCGCCGTCATCTCCAGCGGCCGCTATCCTCACGGCGGTCTTGAGAAGTTGAGGTCCGCGGGTGCGGCTTTGGCGCAGATTGAGCGGACCGTCTGGGAGTTAGATCTGTGTCCAGGAAGAAGAGTAGTGTTCGCGCCTGAAGCCGAGCAGCGGATCGCAGCTGGATCCAGGTGCCATTCTTGCTCATGCGTGAGGCGGACCGTCGTCGCTGCGCAACGAGCGGCGCCGGGCCTCTCATCGGGAGAACGAAGGCAAGCGCGAATTGTTGGGCATGATTGCAGCGAGCGGGGGTCTCACATTTCGAACTCAGCTCGGATGTAATCCAGTTGGTAGAAGCGCGTATAGCCGCATGTTGGTGAGCGCTGCGCGTTCGACGTTGCGCCGCTCACCCCTTCCAGACCACCGACTGCTCGTGACGCCGGATCAGCTCCGAAAGGCTCGCAAAGCCTTTCGCGACAGATTCGGCGAACGCTGCCACGGCCGGTGATTGCGGGCTGCCGGCAAGCCGGAGGATGCCGAGCGCGCGTTCGGGGTGAGGCACGCGCAGCGGCAGCGCGGTGATCTCGCGCTCCTTGCGATAGGCGAAGACGACGCCGTGCGGCAGGATCGTGAGCGCGTCGGTGCGCTTCAGATAGTTCATCGCGCTCGCCAGCGAGCCGCCGACATAGGGAACGTTGACGCCGGTCGATCCGAACGACAGCAGCAATGCGCGCATGTCAGCTTGCAGCGGGCTGTGCGGCGGCGGCGCGATCCAGGGATAATCGAGGATCTCGGGGCCCTTCAGTTTGCGCTTCAGCAGCAGTGGGTGGGTGACGCGGCAGGCCACGACGTTGCGGCCGGGCAGGATGCTCTGAAATTCGAGATCGGTGCCGTCGAGCACGTCGACCGGGCAGATCGCCAGGTCGATGCGGTCGGCGCGGATGGCCTCCTGCAGGTCGGGCATGTAGCCGTAGCTCTGGATCACGCGCACGTCGGGATGGGCATTGTGGAACTCGGCGATCAGGCCCGAGATCAGCCCGTCCATGAAGAACTGCGTGCCCGCGACCCGCACGGTGCCGGCGCGTCCCAGGCGGAAATTGTCGATGAGCTCCGACGCCTTGCGGGAGGCGAGCAGCATGGCCTGGCCGTGATCGGCCAGCGCGCGGCCGAACGGCGTGGGGCGCAGCGGCCGCCGGCCCTTCACGAACAGCGGCTCGCCCAGCCGCTTTTCCAGCGCGGCGAGCGTGCGGGACACCGCCGGCTGCGTCATGCCGAGCAGCGCAGCGCCTTCTGTGACCCCGCCGGCATTGATGACCGCCGCGAGCTGGACCAAATGGCGTTCGTCGATCTTCATAACGATCTGCTATATTATCTCGCGAAGAAATCATCAATGCTCCGGCCGGGCCCTGCTACCGTTCCTGAAAATGAGGAAACGCGTGCGGGGAGGGACGATGCGGCAGGAGCTGCCCATCGATCGTGATGGCGAGCGGTCGAGCGACGTCGTGACGGAGCGCATCGCGCGCGTCGGGAGCGGGCGGCTCGCAACCGGCATGATCGCCGTCGTCGACCACATCCATCAGCTCATCCGCGAACTGCGCCCGACCAGGGCCGAGTGGCGCGAGGCGATGGCCTATCTGGCCGCCGTCGGTGACGCGACGACCGACAATCGGCAGGAATGGGTGTTGCTGGCCGATCTGATCGGCGCGACAGCGCTGGTCGAGGACATCAACAGCCGCCGTCCTCCGGGCGCGACGCCGAACGCGCCGCGCGGGCCGTTCTATCGTGCAGACGCGCCGCGCCGGGCCAATGGCGCGAACATCTGTCTCGATGGCATCGGCGAGCCGCTGGTGGTCCAAGGCAGGGTGGTCGATCTCGACGGCCATCCGATTGCCGGCGCCGTCGTCGAGACCTGGCAGGCCAACGGGCAAGGCTTCTTCGAGAACCAGCAGCCGGACGAGCAGCCCGACTGCAATCTCCGCGGCGTCTTTACGACCGATGCCAATGGCTCGTTCAACTATGTCACCGTCAAGCCGGCGAGCTACGCAGTTCCGACAGACGGCCCAGCGGGCGCGCTGCTCGGCAGGCTCGGCTGCCCGTTGCGCCGGCCGGCCAACATCCACTTCATCGTTTCGGCCGATGGATTCGAGCAGATCACGACGCAGCTGTTCGACCGGGCCGAGGCTGCGGCGACCGAAGACGCGCTGCATTGCGTGAAGCCGGGTCTGCTCGCCGATTTCCAGCGCACCAGACGCAAGGACGTGCCCTGGAGCCTCTCTTTCAGCTTCGTGATGGCGCGCGCGCCCAAGACGAGGAGTATGACATGACCAGCACCCGCGCCTTCGTCTTTCCCGGCATCCGCTCGCGTGTCGTGTTCGGATCGGGCACGCTGGCGCAACTCGCCCCTGAGATGGATCGGCTGGGCCGCAAGCGCGCGCTGCTGCTCGCGACGCCGCAGCAGCGCAAGGACGTCGACGCGCTGGCCGATCGGCTCGGCAGCGCCACGGCCGGCGTTTTCGCCGGCGCGGTGATGCATACGCCGGTGGATGTCACGCGCGAGGCGATCGCCGCATTCGAGCAGAGCAGGGCCGACTGCGTCATCGCGCTCGGCGGCGGCTCGTCGATCGGCCTCGGCAAGGCGATTGCGTTGCGCACCGGCGCGGATCAGATCGCGGTTCCGACCACCTATGCCGGGTCAGAGATGACCGACATCCTCGGCGAGACCAAAGACGGCGAGAAGACCACGCGGCGCGATCCGGCGATCCTGCCGGAGACCGTGATCTACGACGTCGACCTGTCGCTGACGCTGCCGAAGGAGATGACGGTGTCGTCCGGCCTGAATGCGATCGCGCATGCGGCCGAGGCGCTCTATGCGGCCGATCGCAATCCGATCCTGTCGCTGATGGCCGCCGATGCGATCAGAGCGTTCGCCAGCGCGCTGCCGGCGGTCGTGGCAAACCCCTCGGACAAGCCCGCCCGTGCCGACGCGCTCTATGGCGCGTGGCTCTGCGGTGCCGTGCTCGGGGGCGCCTCGATGGCGCTGCATCACAAGCTCTGCCACACGCTCGGCGGCAGCTTCGATACGCCGCACGCGCAGACGCATGCGATCCTGCTGCCGCACACCGTCGGCTTCAACGCGGCCGCCGTCGGCGATCTGCTGAAGCCGATCTCCGACGCGCTCGGTGGTGCTGCGCCCGGCAAGGCGCTGCATCGCTTCGCGTCACAGCTCGGCGCGCCGACGAGGCTGCGCGATCTCGGACTGACCGAGCCGGATCTCGATCGCGCCGCTGCGATTGCGGTCCGCAGTCCCTACGCCAACCCGCGACCATTCGGCCAGGCAGAGATCCGCGCGCTGCTGCAGGACGCGTGGGCGGGGACAGAACCGCCGCTCTAGAACCAGCGTTACTTGCAAATAATAAAACGGAGGAAACGAACCATGATCACGCGACGAAGGCTCCTCGAGACGGCCGCCGTGGGCGGCCTGCTCTCCGCGACCGATACGCTCTTCAAGCCGGCGCTGGCGGCGGGCAAGGCGGCGAAGATCGGCTATGTCAGCCCGCAGAGCGGCCCGCTGGCGGCGTTCGCCGAGGCCGACAAGTTCATCATCGACGGCTTCCTCTCGGCAGCGAAAGCCGCCGGACTTCAGGTCCAGGTCGTCGTGAAGGACAGCCAGTCCAATCCGAACCGCGCCGCCGAGGTCGCCAAGGAGCTGATCGTCAGCGACAAGGTCAACCTGATGCTCGTCGCCTCGACGCCGGAGACGACCAATCCGGTGTCGACGACCTGCGAGTCCGAGGGCCTGCCGTGCATCTCAACGGTCGCGCCGTGGCAGCCCTGGTTCATCGGCCAGCAGGGCAATCCCGGCGATCCCGCGTCCTGGAAGCCGTTCAGCTCCAGCTATCATTTCTTCTGGGGCCTGGAGGATGTGATCGCCGTCTTCACCAACATGTGGGCGCAGCTCTCGACCAACAAGCAGGTCGGCGGTCTCTTCCCCAACGACGGCGACGGCAATGCCTGGGGCGACAGCAAGGTTGGCTTCCCGCCGGTGCTGACCGAGAAGGGCTACAAACTGATCGATCCCGGCCGCTACCAGAATCTGTCGGACGACTTCTCCGCGCAGATCAATGCGTTCAAGTCCGGCAATGTCGAGATCGTCACCGGCGTGATGATCCCGCCGGATTTCACCACCTTCTGGAATCAAGCGAAGCAGAAGGGCTTTGCGCCGAAGATCGCCTCGATCGGCAAGGCGTTGCTATTCCCGCAAGCGGTGGAAGCGTTGGGCAAGCAGGGTCACAATTTGTCCTCCGAAGTGTGGTGGACGCCGAGCCATCCGTTCAAGTCGTCGCTGACGGGCGCATCGGCCAAGGAGCTCGCCGACGGCTTCACGGCAGCGACGAAGCGGCCGTGGACGCAGCCGATCGGCTTCGTGCACGCGCTGTTCGAGATCGCGGCTGACGTACTCAAGCGCGTCGATGATCCGACCAATGCCGACAAGATGATTGCGGCGGTCGCAGCGACCAAGCTCGACACAATCGTCGGTCCGATCGCATGGAACGGCGCCAAGCTGCCGCCCTTCGCGGCGAAGAACGTCTGCAAGACGCCGCTGGTCGGCGGGCAGTGGCGCCTCAGGGACGGCGGCGGCTACGACCTCGTCATCACCGACAACAAGACCGCGCTGAACATTCCTGCGGGCGGGAAGATGGAGCCGATCGCCTGACGATCGAACGCGGAGCATCCGACGTGCCCATCCTCGAGCTCGATCATGTCGCCAAGCGCTTCGGCGCGCTGAAGGTCACGGACGACGTGACCTTCAGCGTCGCGCCGGGCGAGGCGCTGGGCATCATCGGGCCGAACGGCGCCGGCAAGTCGACGCTGTTCAACCTGATCACTGGCAATCTCCGCGTCGATGCCGGCCGCGTCTCCTTCGACGGGGCCGACGTCACGCGGATGCCGCCGATGGCGCGTTGTCACGCCGGCGTCGGACGCACCTTCCAGATCCCGCAGCCGTTCGAGAAGCTGACCGTGTTCGAGAACCTCGTGGTGGCAGCAAGCATGGGATCGCGCAAGGCGGAGTCGGAGGTGACCGACCCTTGCGCCGAGATCCTGGTCAAGACCGGACTGATCGATCGCGCCAATATGCTTGCCGGCGGATTAGGCCTCCTGCAGCGCAAGCGGCTGGAGCTTGCCCGCGCGCTCGCCACCGATCCGAAGCTGCTGCTGCTCGATGAGATCGCCGGTGGTCTGACCGAGGCCGAATGCCAGTCTCTCGTCGAGACGGTGCGCAGCATCCACGACACCGGGGTCACCATCGTCTGGATCGAGCATGTGCTGCATGCGCTGAACGCCGTGGTGCAACGGCTGCTGGTGCTCAATTTCGGCAAGGTCATCGGCATCGGCAAGCCGGAGGAGATCATGGCCTCCAGCGCGGTGCGCGAAATCTATCTGGGGATCGAGGTCTGATGGCGCTGCTCGCAACCCATGGGCTGACGGCCTTCTACCGCGACTTCCAGGCGCTGTTCGGCGTCGACCTGACGCTGGAAGCCGGTGAGACGATCGCCATCGTCGGCGCCAACGGGGCCGGCAAGTCGACCCTGATGCGCTCGATCTCCGGCGTGCTGCGCAATGGCGCGGATCAGATCCTGTTCGAGGGCCGTCCGATCGGCGCGATGAGCGCGCCGGAGGTGATGGGGCTCGGCATCGCCATGGTGCCGGAAGGACGCAAGCTGTTTCCGTCGCTCTCGGTAGAGGAGAACCTGCTGATCGGCCGTTACGGCCGCGCCACCGATGGGCCGTGGTCGCTCGAGACGATCTACCAGCTGTTTCCCGTGCTGAAGGAACGGCGCAATACGCCGGGCACCGCGCTGTCCGGCGGCCAGCAGCAGATGGTGGCGATCGGGCGGGCGCTGATGTCGAATCCGCGCGTGCTGCTCTGCGACGAGCTCAGCCTCGGGCTGGCGCCGATCATCATCAAGGACATCTACGCGGCATTTCCCGCGATCCGCAACAGCGGCGCATCGATCGCGATCGTCGAGCAGGATATCGGCCAGGCGATGAAGGTCGCCGACCGGCTGTATTGCATGATGGAGGGGCGGGTGACTCTGACCGGGCGCCCGGCGGAGCTGAGCCGCGACGCCATTCATGCCGCCTATTTCGGAGCGCATGCATGAACTGGGCGGATACCATCCTGCAGGGCGCGCTGCTCGGCGGCCTCTACGCGCTGTTCGCCGCCGGCCTGTCGCTGGTGTTCGGCATCATGCGGCTGGTCAATCTGGCGCATGGCGACCTGATCGTGCTCGCGGCCTATCTGATCCTCGTGCTGGTCAGCACGCTCGGCCTGCATCCGTTCCTTGCCGTGCTGATCGCGATGCCGGTGATGTTCGCCGCCGGCTGGCTGCTGCAGTCCTATGTCCTCAACCGCACCCTCGGTCCCGATATCCTGCCGCCGCTGCTGGTCACCTTCGGTCTCTCGGTCGTGCTTCAGAACGGGCTGCTGCAGGCCTCCTCGGCGGACAGCCGCCGCATTCCCTCCGGCGTTCTGGAGACTGCGTCGGTCGCCATCGGGCCGCTCACGATCGGTGTGATGCCGATGCTGACATTCGCGTCCGCCGTCGCCGTGATCCTGATCCTGAACCGCGTGCTCTACGGCACCGAGCTCGGCCGCGCCTTCCGTGCCACGTCGGATGACGCCGTCACGGCCGGGCTGATGGGAATCAAGCCGCATCGCACCTTCGCGGTCGCGACCGGCATCGCCATGGCGATCGTCGCCATCGCCGCGGTGTTTCTCGGCACCCGCGCCAATTTCGATCCGACGATCGGCCCGGCGCGCCTGATCTACGCGTTCGAGGCCGTCATCATGGGTGGTCTCGGCTCGCTGTGGGGCACCTTGGCGGGCGGCGTCGTCCTCGGCGTGGCGCAAACGATCGGCGGCGCGATCAATCCGGAATGGCAGATCCTCGCCGGACACGTCGCCTTCGTGCTGGTGCTGTTGGTCCGTCCGCGCGGCTTCTTCCCCCGCGCGGTCGATTAGGAGCACGACGATGCACGGACGGACCATCCCCTGGCGTGTCGAGACGAGGACCAAGGCCTCGACCGTGTTCGCCGTCATCGCAGCGCTGATCGTGATCGCCGGACTGGTGGCGCCGATCTATTTGCCGCGCGCCACCTTGCAGGACCTGTTCTTCATCCTGACCATGCTGGTGCTGGCGCAGAGCTGGAATCTGCTGGCCGGCTACGCGGGGCTGGTCTCGGTCGGTCAACAGGCCTTCGTCGGCCTCGGCGCCTACGCGATGTTCGCCGGCGTCGTTCTGCTCAAGCTCGATCCGCTGCTTGCGATGTTGCTGGGCGGCGTGGCGGCGGCGCTGCTCGCCATCCCCGCGGGCTTCTTTGCCTTTCGCCTGCAGGGCGCCTATTTCGCGATCGGCACCTGGGTGGTCGCAGAGATCGTGCGGCTGGTCGTGGCGCAGTGGAAGACGCTCGGCGGCGGCACCGGCACCTCGCTGCCGGGCACGGCCACGCGGGCCATGTTCGGCACCGATCTCGTGCAGCGCCTGCTGGGAGTCCGGCCAGCGCAGGCGGTGGACGTGATCTGCTACTGGCTGGCGCTGCTGCTGGCGGTCGCGACGATCTTCACCGTGTATCGTCTATTGCGCTCGCGCCATGGCCTCGCGCTGGCCTCCGTCCGCGACAATCAGGAGGCGGCGCGCGCCATCGGCGTCGATGCGCGACGGCTCAGGGCGATGGTCTATCTGACCAGCGCCTTCCTGACCGGACTGGTCGGCGCACTGATCTATGTGCAGAAGGCCAGGATCTCGCCGGACGCGGCGTTCTCGGTGATCGACTGGACGGCCTATGTCATCTTCATCGTCGTCATCGGCGGCATCGGCACCATCGAAGGCCCGATCGTCGGCGTGCTGATCTTCTTCGGCTTGCAGAAGCTGCTCGCCGATTTCGGCTCGATCTACCTGCTGGCGCTGGGGCTGATCGGCATCGTCATCATGCTGTTCGCGCCGCAAGGATTGTGGGGCCTGTTCGCAAGCCGGACCGGCATCCAACTGCTACCGGTTCGCCGCCTGCTGCGCGGCGGATCTCTCGAGACCTGACCATCAACAACAGACGACAGGGAGGGCCCGATGGCCGACATCACGACAGACGTTCTCATCATTGGCACCGGTCCGGCTGGCTCCGCCGCCGCGGCGCTGTTGTCCACCTACGGCGTCGAGAACATGGTGGTCAACCGCTACCGATGGCTGGCGAACACGCCGCGGGCCCACATCACCAATCAGCGCACCATGGAAGTTCTGCGCGATCTCGGCCGCGACGTCGAGGACGAGGCCTACATGTTCGCCTCCGAGCAGGACATCATGGGCGAGAACGTGTTCTGCACCTCGCTGGCCGGCGAGGAGATCGGCCGGCTGAAGACCTGGGGCACCCATCCGCTGTCGCGCGCCGAGCATCAGCTGTCCTCGCCGACTGAGATGAACGACCTGCCGCAGACCTATATGGAGCCGCTGCTGTTCAAGACCGCGTGCTCGCGCGGAACGCAGGCGCGGATGTCGACGGTGTACGAAAGCCATGTGCAGGATGCCGACGGCGTCACCACGACGCTGCTCGATCGCCTGACCGGCAAGACGCTCACGGTGCGCTCGAAATATCTGCTCGGTGCCGACGGCGGCAATTCGCTTGTGGCCCAGCACGCCGAGCTGCCGTTCGAGGGCAAGATGGGCGTCGGTGGGTCCATGAACATCCTGTTCAAGGCGGACCTGTCGCGCTATGTCGCGCATCGGCCATCGGTGCTGTATTGGGTGGTGCAGCCCGGCGCCGACGTCGGCGGCATCGGCATGGGGCTGGTGCGCATGGTCCGGCCCTGGAACGAGTGGCTGATCGTGTGGGGCTACGACATCAACCAGCCGGCGCCTGACGTCGACGAAGCCTTCGCGATCAAGGTGGCGCGCGACCTCGTCGGCGACCAGGAGCTTGAGATCGAGCTTCAATCCGTGTCGACCTGGACCGTCAACAACATGTACGCGACGCGCACCTCGAACGGCCGCGTGTTCTGCATGGGTGACGCCATCCATCGCCATCCGCCATCGAATGGACTAGGGTCGAACACCTCGATCCAGGACGCCTTCAATCTCGCCTGGAAGCTCGCTTATGTGATCAAGGATCGCGCCGGCCCGAAGCTGCTCGACAGCTACACGGTCGAGCGCGCGCCGATCGCCAAACAGATCGTCACCCGCGCCAACAAGTCGATCGAGGAGTTCGGCCCGATCTTCCAGGCGCTCGGCCTGCTGGACTCGATTGATCCCGTCAAAATGCAGCAGAACATGGACGCGCGCTGCGACCGCACCGAGGATGCCGAGCGGCAGCGCGCCCGGATCCGCGAGACCATCGCCAGCAAGGTCTACGAGTTCGATGCGCACGGCGTCGAGATGAATCACCGCTACGGCTCCGAGGCGATCGTGACCGACGGGCAGGCGGAGCCTGTGTTCACCAAGGACCCGGAGCTGCACTTCCAGCAGACCACGTGGCCGGGCGCACGGCTGCCGCACGCTTGGCTGTTCGGCAAGGATGGCGAGAAGATATCGACGCTGGACCTCGCCGGTCATGGCAAGTTTACCGTGCTCACGGGCATTGGTGGCGAAGCCTGGGCCGCGGCCGCAAAAAAGCTTGGCAAGGACCTCGGCATCGAGATCGACGCGCATGTGATCGGACCGCGCCAGACCTGGCAGGACCTCAACGGCGATTGGGTGCGGCTGCGCGAAGTCAGGGACGGCGGTGTCGTGCTGACGCGTCCGGATCAGCATGTGTGCTGGCGGCGGGAGACCTTGGCCGAGGACCCGGCCGCGGAGTTGCGCCGCGTCTTCAAGCAGATACTTTCGAACTGAGAGAGGAAGACCTCATGGATGATCATGAGCAGGGCTATTTCACCGAAGAAAACTCCGCCGAGGTCGTGATCGGCCGCAACAAGAACGCCGGGGATGCGCGGCTGAAGGAGGTGATGGCGGTCATCACCCGCAAGCTGCACGAGGCGGTGAAGGAAATCGAACCCACCCAGAAGGAGTGGTTCGAAGCGATCATGTTCCTGACCCGCACCGGGCAGATGTGCACCGACTGGCGGCAGGAGTTCATCCTGCTCTCCGACACGCTCGGCGTCTCGATGCTGGTCGACGCGATCAACCACCGCAAGCCGGCCGGCGCCTCGGAGAGTACGGTGCTTGGGCCCTTCTACGTGCATGATGCGCCGGAGTTGCCGCTCGGCAGCAACATCTGCCTCGACCACAAGGGCGAGGACATGGTGATCTCCGGCATCGTCCGCGACACGGCAGGGCGGCCCATCCCGAACGTGAAGCTCGACGTCTGGCAGACCAACGACGACGGCTTCTACGACGTGCAGCAGAAGGGCCTGCAGCCCGACTTCAATCTGCGCGGCGTGTTCCGCACCGACGAGGCTGGCCGCTACTGGTTCCGCGCGGTGAAACCGCGCTTCTATCCGATCCCCGACGATGGCCCGGTCGGCCAGCTGCTGGGCAAGCTCGGCCGGCATCCGTTCAGGCCCGCGCATCTCCACTTCATCATATCCGGGGATGGCTTCGAGACGCTGACGACCCATATCTTCGACCCCGACGATCGTTACATCGACTCCGATGCGGTGTTCGGCGTGAAGAAGAGTCTGCTCGCAAAGTTCGAGAAGATCGATGATCCAGAGCGGGCGCGGCAGTTCGCGTTTGCGAATCCGTTCTGGGAGACGAAGTTCGACTTCGTGCTTGCGCCCGAGAAGAAAGGCTAGGCGCCCGATCGTCGTAGGCGCCTCGCCTCGCCGGCGAGTCGCGCAGGTTCGGGCCACCAATGAGCAAATGTTCGCCCATGTTCCGTCCCGCTGCAGTCGACTGCCGAGGGGGCATTCAAGATTTCGCCCGACTCCAGTCACCGCGCCGCTCGGTTCGCTCGCGGGTCAGAGCGGCGAACGCCATATTTCGTGCGCTACCTTAAAGATATTCCAGCGGGGCGCGCGGCAAATTCGATTGCTGCCGCGCGCGATCCTCAGCATCATACCGACCATCAGATGTTTGGAGTGATGACGTCCTTGTCGTTTCGACAGCAGCGGGACTCGTCATTTTTCGGAACCGCCATTGATGCTTCAGAGGAGCAAGAGGTTCACGCACCAGTCGTGCGTGCTTCTCCGCTTGTCTGAATGTTTCCAGATTTGTCCATGTTGGGTCATGGAGCTCGACGCCGCTCGTAACCGCAGCGGTGCGGGCGGCCGAGTCCGATTCGAAAATGGCTCGCTGGCGCGATCGGCCGCGCCACGAGAGGGTGGTGAAGCAGGTAGGTTCGAGCGCAATGCGGCTGTGGGTACAAGTTCACACGTGGACGTCGCTGATCAGCATGGTCTTTCTGCTGATGCTGTGTCTGACCGGGCTCCCGCTGATCTTCCATCAGGAGATTGATCACTATCTCGAGGACGAGATCTCCGCGCCTGAGATGCCATCGGGCACGCCGCTTCTGCCGCTCGACCGCCTGATCGCATCCGCGCAGCAGCGGCTTCCTGAGCAGCATGTGTTGTTTGTTGCGCCGAAGGAGGCCGAATCGATCGCCGTGGTCACGATGTCGCCGACGGCCATACCCGTTCCCGGCCAGTTTCATCGCCTGACGGTGGACGCCCGGACTGGCGCCGTTCTCGGCGAGGAGGGGCCGCATCAGGATGTCATGGATGTCATCCTGCGGATCCACAGGGACATGTTCACCGGCCTCCCCGGTGAGCTGTTTCTCGGCCTGATGGGCCTGGTCTTCGCCGCGTCCATCATCTCGGGCGTCGTGATCTACTGGCCGTTCATGAAGCGGCTTCAATTCGGCACGGTCCGGAACCGCTCCGCACGCCTCAGATGGCTCGACCTGCACAATCTGCTCGGCATCGTCACCGTGAGCTGGGCTCTCGCGGTGGGGCTGACGGGCACCATCAACACGCTTGCCGTTCCGCTGTTCGATCTCTGGCGCGCCCAGACCATGCCGGCGCTGCTCGCGGCCTATCAGGGCAAGCCGCTCGCGGAGGCGAAGTCCGTCGGCGGCGCGGTCGATGCCGTACGCGCGGCGTTTCCGGATCGACTGGTGGCGTTCGTGACCATGCCGACAACGGCGCGGTTCGGCAGCCCGCAGCATCTGATCGTCTGGACCAAGGGCGGCACGCCGTTCACCGCACGCATGTTCCAGCCCGTTCTGGTCGATGCGAATGACAGCGCCAAGATGGTGGCGCCCGGGGTCTCTTGGTATCTGCGCGCGCTGCAAGTGTCGCGGCCGCTGCACTTCGGTGACTATGGCGGGCTGCCCCTGAAGATCATCTGGGCGTTGCTCGATGTTATCACGATCATCGTGCTGAGCAGCGGCCTTTATCTGTGGGTTGCAAAACGATGGGGCAGCAAGCGGCGGCTCGCGACAAGTGCGGCCGCAACGGTGGCGCCGGTGACGGTGTCGCCATGAGGCCGCCCACAGCATCGCCGACGCCGTCGGCGCGCATCGCGCAACTGTCGACATGGCAGGTGTTTCGCGCGCCGCTGCTGATCGGCCTGGTCGCGGCGGCCGGCTTGGCATTCGGGCTGCTTGGCGACGGTCTCTGGGATGGCCTGTGCTGGCTCGGATTATCGATCCCGATCCTGTTGTCGCTGATCTATGGCGCGGGATGGCGTGCCGGTTTCAAGTCCGTGGCGCAGGGCGCTCAGTCCGAAGCGCGCGACGCGCCTCACTGACGGATCCCTCTGCTCCCGCATCGGCAGCAGGCGTCTCTCTCCCTCTCTCGCGCGCGTCTCGAATCCTCGCGCCGCACGGGCCGTCGTCCTGCCGCATCACTTGCGGCCTCATTGCTGCCCGCGGCAGGGCCGCGACCGCTCTCCGTCGATTCTCTCATTCCCGCGCATGGGTCATGGCCGCGTCGTAGCGGCCGGTCTGTTCGTACGACCATCAGCGGTTGGGGGCGGCCAAGTTGCGTGCGGCATTATGCATCGAGAGCAGATCTCGTCGATCAGTCCAGCTCTGATCGCATCGACGAAAACATTCAGAAACACGCATCGCGTAGTCCGCCATGACGCGGGCCGCGGTCGCACGATTTCGTGACGTATTTGAAGCGAGATTGAATCAAGAATGGAAATACAGTTAGTTGTATCTCGTCGAGATCTCGGCGCGTTGGTTGGTCTGCTCTTCGTTTGAGTCATGCGACCAGAATGGCGCGTTGCGAAGCGATGCGCGCGAATCACAGCAGCGCATGCTCTTCTTTGGAAGGCTTCGAATTAGTCGCTCCGCAAAAAATCACTCTGAAAATCCAATCCGTTGAATCGCGCGAGCCGACGGAATTATCGCTCGTTAGATGAGTTCTACGCGGTACGACGCCATCCTCAAATACCTGTGTGTTAGGAGCGCCGGTGAACCAAGTTGGAGCTTGGGATGATCGGGGTGTCGGAATGGTTTGTCGTGTGAAGGATAGAGATTTCAGGTTGCCGATTTCGTTGGGGCTCGTGAGCTCGTTGGCTCTCACGTTGGGAGTCGGGGGCGTTCAGCAGGCATCTGCTCAGACCAAGCTGCCTGACGTGACGGTGGATGCACCGAAGCAGAAGCCACGGCAGACGGTTCAGCGGACGCAGGCGACGTCGACACGGAACGTGCAGCGTCGCGTCGCCGCCCGCAATCTGCCTCCAAGGGCGCCGGTTCCCTACGTGACACCCTCGACCGGCACTGTCGGCGCGCCACCGTCGCCCTATGCCGGCGGCCAGGTCGCGAGCGGCGGCGGGCTCGGACTGCTCGGCAATCGCGGCGTGATGGACACGCCCTTCAACCAGACGAGCTTCACGTCGCAGCTGATCCAGAACCAGCAGGCCCGCACGATCCGCGATGTGCTGATCAACGATCCCTCCGTGCGCGCGGTGCAGGCGGCCGGCGGTGGGTCAGACGGCCTGTTCATCCGCGGCTTCTACTACGACAGCGGCGACTATGGCTTGAACGGCCTCGCCGGAATCGCGCCCTATTACTCCACCGGCGCGAACTTCATTGAGCGCGTCGAACTGCTCAAGGGGCCGGCCGCTCTGCTCAACGGCATGACGATCGGCGGCACGGGTGCCTCGAGCGGCGGTGCCGTCGGCGGCAGCGTCAACCTCGTCACAAAGCACGCTCCGCTGGAGGACGTCACGCAGTTGACGACCACTTATGCCTCGAAGTCGCAGCTTGGTGAGCAGATCGATGTCAGCCGCCGCTATGGTGAGCACAAGGAATGGGGCGTGCGGCTGGACAGCACCTATGCGAACGGCGATACGGCCTGGAACCGTCAGCACGACGAGTTCGGCAATGCTCATCTCGCGGTCGATTATCACGGGGAAAACGTCCGGGTTGATGCCGATGTCGGCTATCAAGCCGACAAGCTGAACCCCCCGCTGCGCTTTTTCGGCGTCGGTCCTGCGGTCACCAGCATTCCGGCGCCGCCGTCAGCCGGCACAAATTTCCAGGTGCCGTGGGCCTATTATGCGCCGACGGATTTCTTCTCGACGGTGAAGGGGGAGGTCGACCTCAATGACAAAATCACGGCATATGCCGGCTTCGGCTATCATGACAGCAATATCAACTATCGGTATCCATCTCCGACTCTTTTGAGCAACGCGGGAGGGCTGTCCGGGACGCCGGGAACTGCAAGCGAAACCTACAAGACCTATGCTGGCGAAGCCGGCCTGCGCATGACCGCGGACACCGGCCCAATCAACCACGCCATCAATGTCGGCTATTCGATCACCGACCGGACGTATACCCAGCAGCTCGTGGTCGGGAAGGCCGCACCCTGGAGTCTCTACACCGAGCCGACAGATGTCGCGCTGCCGACATTCTCTACGACGCAGGCGAATCAGGTGGTCGGCGCAAACCTCTGGAGCATCGGTGTCTCGGACACGATGTCGCTGCTCAACAAGCGGATCCAGCTCACGGTCGGCGTCCGTCGTCAGACGGCGGGGACCGAGGTGACAAATCTTCTCGCTGCAGCGTCGAGCCGACCATTCGAGGACGTGTCGGTGTGGACGCCGGCCTACGCGCTGGTCGTGAAGCCGGGCGAGCATGTCTCACTCTATGCCAACTACATCGAGGGACTGCAGACTCCGACGGTTGTCGCCTCCGGCTACACCAACACCGGTCAGGTGCTTCCGATGGGGCAGACCAAGCAGGTCGAGACCGGAATCAAGGTGGACTTCGGCCGCATCACGACGACGCTGAGCGCGTTCGACATCTCGCGGCCGAGCGTCATCAATGTCGCTTCGACCTCCGGCGCTTTGACGCAGGTGTTGAATGGTGTTCAGCGTAACACCGGTGCGGAGTTCAACGTGTTCGGAGAGGTCATGCCGACGTTCCGGCTTCTGGGAGGCTTCGCCTACATTCATGGCGTGCAGGAGAAGACAGCAAGCGCCGCCACCGACGGCAAGCGCGCGATCGGTGTGCCCGAGCTGACGGTGAACCTCGGTGCCGAATGGGATACGCCGTTCGTGCGTGATCTCACGCTGACCGGACGAGTCGTCTATACGGGAGCACAGTATGTCGACACGGCTAACAAGCTCTCCTTGCCGGATTGGACGCGCGTCGACCTGGGTGCGCGCTACACGTTCAAGTCGCCGTGGAACGGCAAGCCGATCGTCGTACGCGGCAGCGTCGAGAACGTCTTCAATAAGGCGTATTGGGCGTCGGCCTACAGCGGCGTGATCACCCTGGGCGCGCCGCGAACCTATCTGGTCTCGACGACCTTCAACTTCTGAGACCGTAGATCGATTGTCGAGAAGCAGGCCGTCGCACGGCAAACGTGCGGCGGTCTGCTCGTCTTCAGGGCCACAGACCTGCTCTGCGACAATCAGATGAAAATTGTTAGTTTGTATTCTGACGCGATCGGCGTGATCTCGATCTGATCGACTGCATCCTTATGTTGAATTGCTGATCCGACGTTACCTTGGAGAGATTAAAAACTGTCATCGACGGTATCCTTTTGACTGTCATTCTCAACTGCATTACTCGTAGTTCACCGCCGCCGCTTGTTAGTAGGAGTATCCGGGCATGATGGTCTTCGACCGAGACGATGTCACCTTCACCGTCGTCGTGAATCACGAAGAACAATATTCCATTTGGCCGACGTTCAAGAGCATCCCCAATGGGTGGAACGCGGTCGGCGTGACCGGAAGCAAGAAGGAATGCCTGGACCATATCGAGCAGGTATGGACCGATATGCGGCCGCTCTCGCTTCGCAAGTTCATGCAGGACAATCCGGCGGGATCAGCGGAAGCCTGACGCGAAGGAGGGCGGCTGCAATGCGCCTCATCTGTTTGCCGTATGCGGGAGGCAGCGCGATGATCTATGCGCGCTGGAGGCGGCAGCTTCCGTCGTCGATCGATGTCGTTCCGTTGGAGTTGCCTGGGCGTGGGGTGCGGATGGACGAGCCGTTGCACACGGATCCGGCGGCATTGGCCGACCAGCTTGCGGTCGAGCTGGCCCGCGAGCCATTGGCAATGCCCTACGTTCTGTTTGGTCACAGCCTCGGCGGCTTGATCGCTTACGAGGTCGCGCAGAGGCTGTGCGCGCTGGGAGCGCCCAGGCCGAAGATGCTGCTTGTGTCCGGGACGGAAGCGCCGGCCATGCGCGACGGCAGCCGGTGGCTGGATCCGCTCAGCGACGATGCTCTGCGCGATGAGCTTCTGAGACTGAAAGGAACGCCACCGCAAGCTCTGGAAAATGCGGAGATCATGCGGGGCGCGCTGCCGGTCCTGCGCGCCGACTTCCTGATGTGCGGCAACTACGTCTATCGGACGCGGCCGCCGCTGCGCTGTCCAATCCATGTCTTCGGGGGAGATCAGGACGAGACACGCTTGGAGGCGCTGGATGCCTGGCGTGCCGAAACATCGCTGGCGTTCGGGCTCGATATGCTGCCGGGAGACCACTTCTTCATTCACACGCGGCAAGCCGAGCTGTTGCGGCGGATCGCCGCACTATTAGCGCCCGTGACGCGCTCGCAGGTCGCTGCCGTCGGCGCGGAACTCTGATCTGAACACAGAGCCAGCCGCGGCTGGCGCAGAAATGTTGATGCCCTAGTCGGGGCGGAGCTGAGGACAAGTGATGTTCGCAATGCAACCTAAGATAGACAATGATGCGTTGCCATTCCTGCTGCGGGCCGACGGCAAGCAGCCGCTCGCCGAGGCTGCGACCGAGTGTCGCGATATGATCGAGCGCCAGCTGTACGCGAGTGGCGGAATTCTCTTTCGCGACTTCCAGCTCGACGGCGCCGAAGCATTCCGGAGCTTCGCAGCCGGTTTCGGTCATCCGCTGCTGACTTACGAATTCGGCTCCACGCCGCGGACGCAAGTCAGCGCTGGTGTCTACACGTCGACGGAATATCCGCCGCATCAGAGCATCCCATTGCACAACGAGCAGGCCTATACGCGCGATTGGCCGATGAAGATCTGGTTCTACTGCCAGCAGCCGGCGCAGCAGGGTGGCGAGACGCCTGTTGCCGACAGCAGGCTCATCCACCGCGACATGCCCGCGGCGATTCGCAAGCGTTTTGCAGACAAGGGCGTCATGTATGTCCGCAACTATGGCAGCGGCCTCGATGTCGACTGGCGGCAGGTCTTCGGCACCGAGTCCAAGGCAGAGGTCGAGCGGTATTGCGCGACCCATTCGATCGTCTGCGAATGGAAGGATGGCGACGAGCTGCGGACGCGGCAGGTCTGCCAGGGCATTGCGGTGCATCCCGTCACCGGTGACACCGTGTGGTTCAACCAGGCGCATCTGTTCCATGTCTCCAGCCTCGCACCTGACGTGCGTGAGAGCCTGCTCGACATCGTCGGCGACCCGCTCGAGCTGCCACGCAACGCATTCTATGGCGACGGGTCGCCGATCGACGACGAGACGCTGACAACGGTGCGTGGCGTTCTCGAGCGGCACAAGATCGTCTTTCCCTGGCAGGCCGGCGACGTCGTGATGCTCGACAACATGCTGACGGCGCATGCGCGTGAGCCTTTCAAGGGCCCCCGCAGGGTGATCGTTGCGATGGCGCAAGCCCATCGGATTCACTGAGCCTGGACCCGTCGAGCCCCTCGATCGAACGTCACGCTGCTATCGGATATCTGGACATGCAGACAGAAACTCTCGTCGAACGGCTGCGTCAGCATGCAGCCCTGCGGGCCGACCGTCCTGCGCTGCGCTTCATCGAAGGCGAACGGGCTGTTGAAGAGCTGACGTTTGCGGCTCTCGATCGGCGCATTCGCGCGCTGGCCGCACATCTGCAGGCACTCGCCGGTCCGGGCGAACGCGCCGTCATCCTGCTGCCGAACAGTCTCGACTATGCCGTCGCCTTCTACGCATGTCTTTATGCCGGTGTGATCGCCGTTCCCGCCTATCCTCCGGAGACGGCGAAAGAGCGCTACAGCAGCCGGCTCGCCGGCATCCTGCACGATGCGCAGCCACGCCTCGTCCTGACCCGGACCAGTCTGTGCGAGACTGTCGCGGCCTCCCTCGGCCGGACCAGCGCGCATGTCGTGGCCGTCGACGCCATCGGTGACGAGTCCGCGGCGTCCTGGAGCGAACCGGATTTGAAGGCCGACGCGATCGCGTTTCTTCAATATACCTCGGGTTCGACGTCGCAGCCCAAGGGAGTATGCGTCACGCACGCAAATCTCGTCGCCAACGAGATTGCGATAGAGAGGGTCCTCGGCGGGACCCAGGACGATGTCTTCGTCAGCTGGCTGCCGCTCTATCACGACATGGGCCTGATGGGCGGATTGCTCAACCCGCTGTTCACCGGCTTCACCGCAGTGCTGATGTCGCCGCGCAATTTCCTCGAGCAGCCGCGCCGCTGGCTCGACGCGATCGATCGTCATGGCGGCACCTGCAGCGGTGGACCGGACTTTGCGTTCGCGCTGTGTGCTGACCGCGTTTCCGATGACGCCATCGCCCGCCTGGACCTCAGCAGATGGCGGTTCGCGTTTTCCGGATCGGAGTTCGTCCGCCGCGCGACGCTCGATCGATTTGCCGAGCGCTTCAGGCCGGCAGGCTTCGACGGCCGCGCGTTGACGCCCTGCTACGGTCTCGCCGAGGCGACGTTGCTGGTCACGGCAGGCGATCAGCGCAGCCACGCGGTCTGTCACAGGCTCGATCTGACGGAGCTGGCCAAGGGGCGCGCCGCCGATGCGCGCGAGGGCACGGACCTGATGTCGTGCGGCGTCGTCGCCGACGGTCATGCTGTGCGGATCATGAGCACGGATGCGTCGTGCGATGCCGCGTCCGGCGAGATCGGGGAGATCTGGGTCGCAGGCCCAAGTGTGGCGCAGGGCTACTGGAATAATCCCTTGGCCACGCAGCAGACGTTCGTGGAGCGGGATGGCGCGCGCTGGCTGCGGACCGGTGATCTCGGTTTCGTTCGCGACGGCGCGCTGGTCGTGACCGGACGGCTCAAGGATCTCTTGATCGTGCGCGGCCAGAACATCTATCCGTTCGACCTGGAGCAGGCGGTCGAGACGGAGGTGACGCAGGTCCGTAAGGGGCGGGTGGCTGCATTTCCGGTCGAGGTCAGCGGCCGCGAGGGCATCGGGATCGCGGCCGAGTTCAGCAGAACGGTGCTCCGTCGAACGCCTCCGGATGTGCTGATCAAGGCGATTGGCAACGCCGTCATGGGGCAGACGCAGGAGCATCCGGCCGTCATCGTCTTGCTGAATCCGCAAGCCATGCCGCTTACGACCAGCGGCAAGCTGCAGCGCTCGGCCTGCCGCGCCGGTTGGGCGCAGGGCACGCTCGACAGCTTCATGGTGTTCGAGCGAGGCCGTCAGCCGAGCGAGCCGTCGCCGGCCGCGGAGTTCGTGAGCGAAACCGAACGGCGCCTAGCGCTGATCTGGCAGCACGCGCTTGGCATCGCCGCCGCAGGCCGCGGCGACGATTTCTTCATGCTCGGCGGAAACTCGGTCGCGGCCGCGCAGGTCGTCGCGATGGTGCGCGAGCAGCTGAATGTCGCCCTCGATCTGCGCAGCTTCTTCGACGCGCCCACGCTTGACGCTCTGGCGGCTCGGGTCGATGCGGCGGGCACGGTCTCTGAAGCATTGCCGCCATTGCTGGCTGCGGTCGCCGGTACGCGGCAGTTGCTGTCGCCTGCGCAGGAGAGGCTCTGGTTTCTTTGGAGCATGGATCCGTCCAGCACGGCTTACACGATTGCCTGTCGGGTTACCTTCGAGGGAGAGCTCGATCAGGGGCGGCTGGTGCAGGCGCTGAGCGAGATCGTCGCCCGCCATGAGCCGCTGCGCACGACCTTCGCATCGCACGACGGTCAAGCGACGCAGGTGATCCATAAGGCGCAGGAATTTCTGGTCGCGATCGAGGACCTGCGTCGCTGTTCCCCCGCCGATCGCGCCGTGAGGCTCGAGGCGCGCATCAAGGAGGAGCTTGCGAAGCCGTTCGACCTCGTCAATGGACCGCTGCTGCGGGCGGTGCTGATGCCGCTCGCCAGCGAACGGAATGAACTGCTGCTGTCGGCCCATCATATCGTGGCAGACGGTCTGTCGCTGGACGTGCTGTTGGCCGAAATCTCAGCGCTCTACGACCGATTGGGGCGCAGCGAAGCAATGTTGCCGCCACCGTCCATTCAATATGCGGATTTCGCGGCATGGCAGCGCAACTGGCTCGCAAGTCCTGAGGCCGACCGGCAGCTCGCTTATTGGTGCCGAAGGCTGGGCGATACGCACCCGCCGCTGGCCTTGCCGTTCGACCGTCCGCGCCCACAGGTGCAGACCTATCGTGGCGACACGATTCATGTCGAAGTCCCGCCGGAACTGGTCTCGAAGTTGCGATCCCTGGCGCGGCAGCAGAACGTCAGCATGTTCATGCTGCTGCTCGCCACCTATCAACTGCTGCTGTTTCGCTATTCCGGACAGGCGGATCTGCGCATCGGCGTGCCGGTTGCGGGCCGTCGGCAGGCTGAGCTTGCAGCCCTGATCGGCTGCTTCGTCAACACCTTGGTGCTGCGTGCCGAGATCGCTGACGATATGAGCTTCGCCGATCTGGTGGCTCAGGCGCGCGAGGAGGTCATCACCGGCCTTGCACATCAGGATCTTCCGTTCGATCGGCTGGTCGATACGCTCAAGCCGGCCCGCTCGGGCGGCCACAATCCGCTGTTCCAGGTCAAGTTCAACTACATGACGGCGCCGCGCGGCTTCACCGCCTTGGACGGTCTGCGTGCCGACGCCCGGATCATGGACCTCGCCGGCTCGCATTTCGACCTCGCGCTCGATATCATCGACGGCGCGGCCGGCATCGACGCGAGCCTCAACTACGCGACCGACCTGTTCGACGCAGCGACGGTCGAACGGATGGCTGACCAATTCGTCGACTTCCTGCGGCAGATCGCCGACGGCGCCGAGCGCACACTGGCCGAGTTCGTCCTGGCGGCCGATGCGCGCCAAACGGTGACGCAGGACGTCCGGACCTTTCCGTCGTCCAGCATTCTCGACCTCATCGAGACCGCATCCGTCGGACGTGGTCATCAGGTCGCCCTGCGCCATGGAGCGGTGGACATCAGCGTCGCTGAACTCGGGCGATGGTCGGACCGGATCGCGCGCCGGCTGGCCGTTGGCGGCGTCGGACGCGAAGAGCCTGTCGCGCTGTGGATCGAACGGTCGCCGACCTTCGTCGCGGCGCTGCTCGGCGTGTTGAAGGCCGGAGCGGCCTATGTGCCGCTCGATCCGGCCTGGCCGGTCACCAGGGTCGATCGCATCCTCCGTGACGGCGGCATCACGTACCTCCTTGCGGCCGGCGATCAGCTGGCTGCTGCGTCGGCGCTGGATTGCCTCGTGCTCGATGCGAATAGCGACGACGATGACGGCGATGCCGTGGAGCGCTTCGCTCCGCGTGACGTCCATACGGCGCAGACGGCCTATGTCATCTACACCTCCGGATCGACCGGCGCCCCCAAGGGCGTCGCGGTCTCGCACGGCGCGCTGGCCAACTACGTGCAAGCGCTATTGTCGCGGCTGCAACCGAAGGCCGGCGCGAGCATGGCGATGGTCTCGACCGTCGCCGCGGACCTCGGTCACACCGTGCTGTTTGGCGCGCTTGCCAGCGGCGCGACGCTGAATTTGCTGTCCGCGGACGCGGCCTTCGATGCCGACGCCTTCGCACGGGCCATGCGTGAAGGCGCGGTCGATGTCCTGAAGATCGTACCGAGCCATCTGCGCGGACTTCTGCAGGCGCGGGGCACTGCCGATCTGCTTCCCCGTGACGTGCTGGTTCTCGGCGGCGAGCCGTGTGATCCGCGACTGATCGACGAGGTTCGCCGGTTGCGTCCGCAATGCCGGATCATCAATCATTACGGTCCGACCGAGACGACGGTGGGAATTGCGACCCACGAATTGACGGAGGCCTTGGGCGACGCGGCGGCTCCCATCGGCCTGCCGCTCGCAAACCTGCGCGCTTACGTGCTCGACGACGCGTTGAACGCGGTGCCGTGCGGCGTGACAGGCGAGCTCTATGTCGGCGGAGCGGGCGTCGCACGCGGCTATCGCAGCGCGCCGGGGCAGACGGCTGAGCGCTTCGTTCCCGATCCGTTTGGACCGGCGGGGGAGCGCCTCTATCGCACCGGCGACCGCGTGCGCTGCGACCGGCATGGCCGCCTCGTGTTTCTTGGCCGTTGCGACGACCAGGTCAAGCTGCGTGGCTATCGCGTCGAACCGTCCGAGATTGCGCGGGCCATCACGGCGCTGCGCAGCGTGGCCGATGCCGCGGTCGTCGCGCGGCCGATCGACGCGGATACGGAGCGTCTCGAGCTGGTGGCCTATTATGTTGCGGCGGCGGGCGCCACGCCACCGGCCGACTCGCTCCGGGAGCAACTGTCGGCGCTGCTGCCGGACTACATGGTGCCGTCGCGCTTCGTCATGATCGACCGCCTTCCGCTGACGGCGAATGGCAAGCTCGATCGCGCGGCGCTGCCTCAGCCAACCGATGGTGTCGTCGCGGCGCATGCCGATCCCGTCGGTGAGGTGGAGCAGACGATCGCCGCAGTCTGGCAGGACGTGCTCGGTCGCGAGCGGATCGGCCGCAACGACAATTTCTTCGAACTCGGCGGCGACTCCATTCTCAGCCTGCAGATCATTGCACGGCTGCGCAAGCGTGGCGTGAGGATGACGCCGAAGCAGATCTTTGCGCAGCAGACGATAGCGGCGCTGGCCGGTGTGGTTGCGACCACCTCCACACCGGCTGCTGCGCCGCTGGCAGCAGCACGCAGCGCCGTGAACGCCGGCGCTGCGGAGCTGCTGCCGATCCAATTGCGGTTCTTTGCCGAGCCGATTGCCAACCGCGATCACTTCAATCAGGCGGTGCTGCTGGTCCCGCGGGACCGCATGAGCTGGAGCGTGCTGCAGAAGGCCCTGGCGGCCATCGTCATGCATCACGAAGCGCTTCGCACGACGTATCGTCAGGTTGGAACGGAATGGCAGGCAACGCCGGCCGATGGGCTAGCGATGTCGGACCTGCTCTGGATCCGCAGCGGCGTCCGTTCGGACGATGTGGTCGCGCTGGCATCCGCGGCGCAGGCGAGCCTGTCGCTGACGTCGGGGCCCCTGATGCGCGCCGTCGGTATCGATCTGGTCGACGGCAGCCAGCGCCTGCTGATTGCGATCCATCACCTTGCCGTCGATGGCGTGTCCTGGCGAATCCTGCTCGAGGACCTCGCCGCGGCATGCGATCAGCTTTCAGGCGGCGCGGCTGCAGTCACGTTGCCGCCGCAGGGCGAGACGCCGTCATCCTGGGCGCGGCGGCTCCGCGCGCACGCGACCTCGGAACGTTTGACAGCCGAGATGCCGTTCTGGCTGGCTGCGTCAGCAGGCAGCGAGTGTCCGTGCGATGAAGATCATGGCGGGCTCGATGTCGAAGTCGATGCCGACGAGGTGGCGCTCAGCCTCGATGCCGAGCTGACGGCGCGGCTGCTGGAGACCGCGCCTGCGGCCTACCGCACCCAGATCAACGACCTGCTGCTCGCGGCGCTGGCCCGCGCGATCTGGGCCTGGAGCGGCCGCGACGACGTCGTCGTCGAGCTCGAGGGCCACGGCCGCGAGGATGTCAGTCCTGACGCCGACGTCACGCGCACGGTTGGCTGGTTCACCAGCGCGTTTCCGTTTCGTCTCCAGGGAGGCGCGGATCCCGACGCCGAGCGCATCAAGCGTGTGAAGGAGGCGCTGCGCGCTGTTCCCGATCATGGCCTCGGCTATGGCGTGCTGCGCTATCTCGGTGCTCCGGAGCACCGCCAGGCGCTGGCGCAAGCGCCGCGCCCGAAGATCGTCTTCAACTATCTCGGTCGCTTCGACGCCGATCTCGGCGGGAAGGCGGCCTACCGGATCGCCCAGGAGTCGCCGGGACCGATGCGCGCCGGCGATACGCCGCTGCTGGCGTGGCTGACCCTCACGGGAGAGGTGCGCGATGGCCAGTTGCGCTTCGCCTTCCGCTATGGCCGCCGGCGCTATCGGCGGCCGTCGATCGAGCGCCTTGCGGATCTCTATGCCGCAGCGTTGCGCGGCGTGGTCGATCATTGTCTTGCTGGCACGGGATGTCTTACGCCCTCGGACGTTCCGCTGTCGCGGCTCGATCAGGCCGCGCTCGATCGGCTCTGCACGACACGCGATGTCCGTCACGTGGAGGACATCTATCCGCTGTCGCCGATGCAGCAGGGCATGCTGTTTCACGCCATTCGTGATGGTGGCGACGATGCCTATGTCAACCAGCTCGCCATCGAACTGCGTGGCGTCACGCCGGCGCAGCTGCGGTCAGCCTGGCAGGCCGCGAGTGCGCAGCATGCGGTGCTGCGGACCGGATTTGTCTGGCAGCATGTCTCCGACGTGGCCCAGCAGATCGTGTACCGCGCGGTCGATGTCCCCGTGGTCGAGGAGGACTGGCGCAGCCGAATGGCGAATCTGGCCGATGGTGCCGATCTGGATGCGGCGCTTGCCCAGGCTGGACAGAACGAGCGCGCCCTTGGTTTCGACGTCACGCGGCCGCCGCTGCAACGGCTGCGGCTGATCCGGCTCGATGACGACAGGCTGTGGCTGATCTGGACGCACCATCATATCGTGCTCGACGGCTGGAGCTCGGCGCGACTGCTCGCCGATGTGCTGCGGCGGGTCGGCGGACATCTGCCGTCCGTCCCGCAAGGTCGCTATCGCGACTACATCGCCTGGCTTCAAACCCGCGATCAGGTCGGAGCGACCGAATTCTGGCGCCGGACGCTGGTCGACGTCACCGAGCCGACGCTGCTCGCCGATGCGTTCCGTGCCAAAGGCGCGATCGCATCGGAAGCCGGGCATGGCCGGGTTACGCTGGTTCTGGACGCTGAGCTTGCCGTGCGCCTCCGCCGGTTCGCGACGATGCAACGCGTGACGATGAATACGCTGCTGCAGGCCGCCTGGGTCCAACTGCTGCGGCATGAGTGCGGGCAGGACACGGTCTGCTTCGGCGTCGCCGTCGCCGGGCGTCCGGCCGAGCTTGCCGGCGCCGAGGACATGATCGGCCTGTTCATCAATACGTTGCCGTTGGTCGACGGACCACACCCGCAGGCCGTCGTCGGCGATTGGCTGCGCGACCTGCAGACGCGCAACCTGATCGCCCGCGACTATGAATGGATGCCGTTGCACGAGATCCAGCGCGCCGCCGGAGCCGCTGGCCGGCCATTGTTCGATAGCATCATGGTGTTCGAGAACTATCCGATCGATCGATCGTTGATCGACCGCGGCGACACCGGGCCCCGGATCGGTCGCGTCGAGCACGTGACTCCCACGAGCTATGCGATGGCCGTCGCCGTGTTCGACGGCCCCGACGGTCTGCGGCTCGACTTCAACTACGACCGGGCCCAACTGGCTGAGGCCGCAGTTCGGCTGGTCAGCGCGGCCATGCGACGGTGGCTGGACCAGATCTCGGCTGACGCCGCCGCTGCGACCGGCGACCTGCAGGCGATCACCGGTGATATGCGCGGGCGCCTGCTGCGATGGGGCATGGCAGCAGCTGACCAGATCGCGCCCGGGCGATCCTCGAACCTGGTCACGCAGATCGAGGCGCACGCGGCCAGAGCGCCCGACGCAGTCGCGATCATCAGCGGCGAGCACCGCATCAGCTATGGCGAGCTGAATGCGCGATCGAACCGGCTGGCGCAACGGCTCAGAGCGCACGGAATTGGTCCGGACGTGGTGGTCGGGCTCGCGCTGGAGCGTGGGCTGACGATGATGGTCGCGTTGCTTGCCGTGCTGAAGGCGGGCGGGGCCTATCTGCCGCTCGACCCGGACTATCCGGCCGATCGTCTCGCCCACATGCTGCAGGACAGCGATGCCAAACTGCTGCTCACGCAAGCGTCGCTGCGCGATCGGCTCGCGCCGGCACTGGCCGACGCGGCGGTGGAGGCGTGGCTGCTGGACGATGCCACGGGTCAAGGGAGCGGCCACGCCGAGGACCCCGGCATCTTCCTTCATCCGGAGAATATCGCCTACGTCATCTACACGTCGGGCTCGACCGGTGTGCCGAAGGGGGTGATAGTACGCCATGGCGCGGTGACCAACTTCCTGGCGACGATGGCACAGCGGCCGGGGATCAATGCGGCCGACCGCGTGCTCGGTCTGACCTCGCTGTCGTTTGATATCGCGGTGCTGGAGCTGTGGCTGCCGCTGGCGAATGGCGCCCGGATCGTGCTGGCCGATCGCGCCGCGGCGCATGATCCGGCGCTCTTGAGGGCGATCGTTGCCGAGCATGGCGTCACCATGATCCAGGCGACGCCGTCGAGCTGGCGCATGCTGCTCGATTTCGGCGGCACGCAAGCGTGGCTGCCGCCGCAATGTCGTGTGCTGAGCGGCGGTGAAGCGTTGGCGCCGGATCTGGCGAAGCGTCTGACGGAGCTGAGCAGCGAGGTCTGGAACCTCTACGGCCCGACCGAGACCACGGTGTGGTCCGCGCGCCGTCGGCTGGGCGCCGACGATCCGACGCCGGTGCTCGGCGAGCCGATCGCAAACACGACGTTCTACGTGCTCGATGCCAATTTCAACCTCGTGACGGCGGGCGTGGCTGGCGAGCTTTTCATAGGTGGAGAAGGACTTGCGCGCGGCTATTGGCGGCGTGCTGGGCTGAGCGCCGAGCGCTTCGTCCCGGATCCGTTCGGGGCTGCCGGTGCGCGGCTGTACCGGACGGGCGACCTCGTGCGCTGGCGCTCCGACGGCGTGCTCGATTATGTCGGCCGCGCCGATCACCAGGTGAAGATCCGCGGCCATCGGATCGAGCTGGGCGAGATCGAGGCACGGCTGCGCGCGCTGCCTGGTGTTCGCGACAGTGTCGTTGTCGCGCAGGAGGTCGACGCGGTCGCGCAACTGGTCGGCTACGTCAGTGGCGATGACGTGCTCGATGGCGCGGATCTGCGCAGCGCGCTGAAATCGGATCTGCCTGACTACATGGTGCCATCGCGGGTGGTGGTGCTGCCGACCCTGCCGCTGACGCCGAACGGCAAGATCGATCGGCGCAGCCTGCCGCAATCGTCTCGGGCCGCGAGGGCGAACGACTACGTGGCGCCCGATGGTGAGATCGAAACGACGGTGGCGCGCATCTGGACGGAGCTGCTGGGCGTCGACCGCGTGGGCCGCGGTGACCGCTTCTTTGAGATCGGTGGACATTCTCTGCTCGCCGTGCGGCTGATCAGCCGGATCTCGCAGGAGTTTGGCATCTCGATGCCGTTGTCCCAGCTGTTCGCCCATCAAGAGCTGGCGGATTTCGCGCGCGTCGTCGCGATCCGTCTGATCGAGGAGCAATTTGAGGGGCGCGAGCTCCAGGACCTGATCGAGGCGGAAGCGTGATGAGCAGACCATCAGTCAAGCCGGGCCTGCGCGATCTCGATGCCGATACGTTGCAGCGCCTGGCGCTGGCGGCCAGGGAGCGCAGTCGCAATTCCGCGACGCGCGAGGCCAATACGATCCCGATCGTCGATCGCAAGGGCAGGCTGCCGCTGTCCTATGCGCAGCAGCAGCTGTGGCTGCTGGCCGAACTCGACGGGACGAGTACGAACTACCATATCGACGCCGTGCTGAGGCTCCGCGGGCGACTGGACGTCGCCGCATGGCGTCGCAGCCTGGATCATCTGCTCGCCCGCCATGAGGCGTTGCGGACCGTCTTCGTCGCCGAGCAGGGCGAGCCGCAGGTGCGGCTGCTGCCGCCGGATACTGTGGTTCCGTTCGGGACGCACGATCTCCGTGATCGGCCGGATCGCGAGCAGCGCATGGGCGACCTGCTCGATGCCTGCAGGCGGAGGCCGTTCGATCTTGCCCGGGGACCGCTGATCCGCAGCGAGCTGTTTCGGCTTGGAGACGACGAGCATGTCGTGCTGCTCAGCCTGCACCATATCGTCTCGGACGGATGGTCGATGGGCGTGATCGTGCGCGAATTGTCCGCGCTATACGATGCGTTCGTCACCGGTGCAGCCGATCCCTTGCCGCCGCTTGCGATTCAGTATCCCGACTATGCCGCGTGGCAGCGCCAGTCGTCGGGGCAGGGCCGGCTGAAGCACCTGCTCGACTATTGGAAGGCTGCGCTGGCCGGCGTCCCGCCACTGCTGACTCTTCCGACCGATCGGCCGCGCACAGCACCCAGGTCGTTCGCCGGTGCCGCCGTGGCCGTCGAGATCGACGAGCCGCTGTCGCAGGCGGTCAGGCAACTCAGCCTGACGCTCGGCGTGACGCCGTTCGTGATCGTGCTGTCGGCCTGGGCGGTCGTGCTGTCACGGCTCGCTGGCCAGCAGGATCTCGTGATCGGTACGCCGACCGCAAACCGGATGGTGCCCCAGGTCGAGGGGCTGGTCGGGTTCTTCGCCAACATGCTGCCGCTCCGGTTTGACCTTTCGCAGGCGCCGAGCGTGACGGAGCTGATCGAACGTGTGAAGCGGACGGTTCTCGCCGCACAAGACCATCAGGATCTGCCGTTCGAGCAGATCGTCGACGCGCTCCAGCCGCCGCGGGATCCGGCATATACGCCGATTTTCCAGGTGGTGTTCGCGTGGCAGAGCAGTGACATCGACCAGCTCGCGCTGACCGGGCTCGAGGTCGAGCGCCTCGCGGCCGAGCAACGGGAGATCAAGTTCGATCTCGAGCTGGATCTCAGCGAGTCCGGCGGACGCATCTCCGGCAAGCTGAACTATGCAACCGCGCTGTTCGACGCCGACACCGTGCTGCGCATCCGCTTTTACTTGCTGGCGGCGCTGCGGGCCATGGTCACCGACATCGGCCAGCCGGTACGCCGGATCGATCTGCTTTCATTGGACGAGCGGTTACTGCTTCTGGAGGACTGGAACCGGACGGATCTGTTCACTCCCCCCGACCGCTGCGTCCAGGAGTTGATTGCCGATCAGACACGCGAGCGTCCATCCGCCATCGCAGTGGCTGATGGCGACAAACGACTGACCTATCGCGAGCTAGAGGCCGCAGCGAACCGGCTTGCGCACCATCTCATTGCGTGTGGGGCAGGTCCGGATCGCCTGGTGGCAATCTGCCAGCAGCGCGGCATCAATGCCATCGTCAGCCTGCTCGCTGTGTTCAAGGCGGGAGCCGCCTATCTGCCGCTCGATCCGCTGTATCCCGCGCAGCGGCTGCAAGAGATCATGGCCGATGCGGAGCCCGTGCTGCTGCTCGGTGACGAGGCGAGCGTCGGCGTGCTCGGTGCCGTCGCATGTGCTGTCATCGACGTGGCGCGCGATGCCGCGGCCTGGCGGGACTTGCCGGACACAGCGCCCGACATCGCCGCTCTGCGCCTGACGCCGCGCCATCTCGCCTACGTCATCTACACGTCCGGTTCCACAGGCAAGCCGAAGGGCGTGATGATCGAGCATCGCGGCCTGGTCAATCTCGCACTGGCCCAGATCGCGCTGTTCGGGACCGGGCCGCACAGTCGGATCGTGCAATTCGCCTCCCTCAGTTTCGACGCGAGCGCGTGGGAGATCGTCATGGCGCTGTGCTCCGGCGCCGAGCTGCATCTGCTCGGCAATGGCGAGCACCGCGATGCGTCGGCGCTGCTCGGCTACCTGGCCGATCACCGCATCACTCATGCAACGCTGCCCCCGGCGCTGCTGCAGGGCCGGGCGGATCTGGCGCGCCTCGCGAGCCTGGAGGTTCTCGTGCTCGCCGGCGAATTGCCGCGGGCGGATCTCTTCGAGGCGTTGCCCCAGAGCGTCGCTGTCTTCAATGCCTATGGTCCCACCGAAGCGACGGTCTGCGCCACCGCATGGCGGCGCCCCGACGGCTTTGCCGGTGCGGTCGTTCCGATTGGGCGTCCGATCGCCAATGCGCGCATCTATCTGCTCGACGATGAAGGCCTGCCGGTGCCACGCGGGGCGGTGGGTGAGATCTGGATCGGAGGAGCCGGAATTGCGCGCGGTTACCTGAACCGCATCGATCTCACGGCGGAACGTTTTGCCGCCGATCCGTTCGGTCCACGTTCCAATGGCAGAATGTACCGGACCGGCGATCTCGGGCGTTATCTTCCGGATGGGGAGATCGAGTTCCTCGGCCGCAACGATCACCAGGTCAAGCTCCGCGGCTTCCGGATCGAGCTCGGCGAGATCGAGGCCCGCTTGAGTGCGCTGCCTGATGTGCGCGATTCCGCCGTGCTGGCGCAGCGCAATGCGCAAGGGGACACGATGCTCGTCGCCTATGCCGTGCCGGCCGAGGCGCCCAGCGATGTCGCCCAATGGATCGCCGAGCTGCGGGCGCATCTGCAAGCCGGTCTCCCGGACTACATGGTGCCGTCCGCCATCGTCCATCTCGATGCGCTTCCGCTGACACCGAACGGCAAGGTCGACCGTCGCGCATTGCCGGCCCCCGATGATGATGCATTCTCGCGCCGTGCCTATGAGGCCCCGAGGGGCGAAGTCGAGCTGGCAATCGCCGCGATCTGGAGCGAGCTGCTGGGCCTGGAGCGGGTCGGGCGGAACGATCATTTCTTCGAGCTCGGCGGCCAGTCGCTGTTGATCGTCCGCTTGCTCGACCGCCTGAAGCGGCGCGGCTTCGCGACGGACGCGCAGACCGTGTTCGTGAAGCCTGTGCTCAGCGAGCTTGCGGCGAGCCTTCGCCGCGCAGATGAGGTCGAGATCCCGGCCAATCTGATTCCGATGCAAGCGACGGCGATCACGCCCGAGATGCTGCCGCTGATTGCGCTGAGCCAGCCCGAGATCGATCAAATCGTCGCTCACGTGCCCGGGGGCATCGCCAACGTGCAGGACATCTACGCACTTTCGCCGCTGCAGGAAGGCATCCTGTTTCATCATCTTCTGGCGGCCGATGACGATCCCTATGTCCTCGTCGCGCAGATGGCGTTCCCGGATCGCGATCTGCTCGATCGCTATCTCGCTGCCGTTCAGACCGTCATCGACCGGCACGATGTGTTGCGCACATCGATCGTCTGGGATGGCCTGTCCGTTCCGGCGCAAATCGTCTGGCGGCAGGCGAGCCTCGATGTCATTGAGCTCGTGCTCGACGCGGATGAGCCGGTGGATCTGCGGTTCGAGTCGGGATCGCGCCGGCTCGATCTCACCAAGGCACCACTGCTGCGGTTCGTAGTGGCCGGCGATCCCCGGCATGGCCGCGTGGTGCTGCAGGTGATGCTGCATCACATGATCGGTGATCATTCGACCTTGCAGGCGATCCACCGAGAGGTGGAGGTGATTCTGGCGGGGCAGGGACATACGCTGCCGGCTCCGACTCCATTCCGCAACCTCGTGGCGCGAACCCGCGATGCCGCCGGGCAGGAAGCGCAGCAGCGCTTCTTTCGCGCCATGCTCGGCGACATCGATGCGCCGACCGCGCCCTTCGGGCTGATGGCAATCCGCAGCGACGGCGAGGGCGTTCGCGAGGCGAAGCTCGCAATCCCGGCTTCGCTCGACAGCACGCTCCGGGCCCAGGCGCGCCGTGTCGGTGTCAGTCTCGCCAGCCTCTGCCACCTCGCATGGGGACAGGTGCTCGCGCGCAGCAGCGGACGCCGGCAGGTCGTGTTTGGCACCGTGCTGTTTGGTCGCATGCACGCCGGCACCGAGGTCGATCGCAGCCTCGGGCTGTTCATCAATACGCTGCCCGTGCGGCTCGATCTCGACAGCACCTCGGTCGAGGACAGCGTGCGCGCGGCACATGCGCGGCTCGCCGAGCTGACGACGCATGAGCACGCATCCCTGGCGATGGCGCAGCGCTGCAGCACAGTTGCTCCGCCGGCGCCGTTGTTCACCGCGATTCTGAACTATCGCCATAGTCAGAAGCAGGAGACCGACGCAGCACTTGGCAGCCCATTGCAGCGGGTCGAATGGCTCGGCGCGGAGGAGCGCACCAACTACCCGGTGATGCTGGCGGTGGATGACGATGGCGACGCGCTGCGTCTCACGGCCCAGACCGTCGCTCCGGTGACGGCGGATCGGATCTGCGCCATGATGGAGGCGTGTCTCAGCCAATTGGCGTCGGCGCTGGAAGCCAATCCGCTCATGCCGGTGCATCGCCTCGGTGTCGTTCCCGCTGATGATCTCGCATTGCTGACCGGCGTCTGGAATGCACCGGCAGCAGCTGTGGTCCCGGATTCGCTGCAGCAGCAGTTCGAGGCACAGGCCGCACATCAACCGGATGCGGTCGCGGTGGTGCATGGCGATGACAGCGTCAGCTACGGCGTCCTGAACGCGCGGGCGAACCGTCTGGCGCGGCGGCTCAGGGCACGCGGCATCGGGCCTGATGTGGTCGTCGGGATCGCGCTGGAGCGCGGGATCACGATGATGGTGGCGCTGCTCGCGGTGCTCAAGGCGGGCGGGGCGTATCTGCCGCTCGATCCCGACTATCCGGCGGAGCGTCTGTCGCACATGCTGAACGACAGCGGCGCGAAGCTGCTGCTGACGCAGGCGTCGCTGCAGGAGGAGCTCGCTCCGGCGCTGGCGCACAGCGGCGCCGAGGTCTGGCTGCTCGACGAGGTGGCGGGAGCAGGGGACGACGACGCCTCCGATCTCGACGTTGCCGTGCATGCCGAGAACCTCGCTTACGTGATCTACACCTCGGGCTCGACCGGGCTGCCCAAGGGCGTGATGGTGCGCCATGGCGCGGTGACGAACTTTTTGGCGACGATGGCCGGGCAGCCGGGCATTATCCGCGAGGATCGCGTGCTTGGATTGACGTCGCTGTCGTTCGACATCGCGGTGCTGGAGCTGTGGCTGCCGCTGACGCAGGGCGCGCAGGTGGTGCTGGCCGATCGCGCCGCGGCGCATGATCCGGCGGTGCTGAAGGCCATCGTGATGCGGCACGGCGTGACCATCATCCAGGCGACGCCGTCGAGCTGGCGCATGCTGCTCGATCATGAGGACAGCGCGAACTGGTGGCCGGCAGGCTGCCGCGTGCTGAGCGGCGGCGAGGCCTTGCCGCCGGACCTGGCGCGCCGGCTGACGGCGCTGAGCCGCGAGGTGTGGAATCTCTACGGGCCGACCGAGACCACGGTGTGGTCGGCGCGTCATCGAATCAATCCGGACGATCCGATCCCGATGGTCGGACGACCGATCGGCAACACGACGCTGCATGTGCTCGATGCCGATCTCAACCTTGCGCCGGTCGGCGTGATCGGCGAGTTGTTCATCGGCGGCGAGGGGCTTGCGCGCGGCTATTGGCGTCGTGCCGGCCTCAGCGCGGAGCGTTTCATTCCCGATCCATTTGGGACGGCCGGCGCCCGGCTGTACCGGACCGGCGATCTCGCACGCTGGCGCGGGGATGGCGTGCTCGAGCATGTCGGCCGCGCCGACCACCAGGTGAAGATCCGCGGCCACCGCATCGAGCTCGGCGAGATCGAGGCGCGGCTGCGGGCCGAGGCGGGCGTGCGCGACAGCGTCGTGGTGGCGCAGGAGCTCGGCGGCAGCCGGCAACTGGTCGGCTATGTCAGCGGCGATGCGGCGCTCAATGGAAAGGCGTTGCGCGCGGCGCTGATATCAGCGCTGCCAGACTACATGGTGCCGTCACGGGTGATGGTGCTGCCGCGCCTGCCGCTGACGCCGAACGGCAAGATCGACCGCAAGGCGCTGCCGTTGCCGGACGCGCGTCCCGAGAAGACGCAGCGGGTCGCGCCGCGCAATCCGACCGAGGCCGCGCTGGCCGCGATCTGGGCGGAACTGCTGCGGCACGACAAGGTCGGCGTCACCGACAATTTCTTCGAGCTCGGTGGTGACTCCTTGATCGCGGTTCAACTCGTCGGTCGGATCAAGCGCGATCTCGCACGTGATCTGCCGCTGAAGCGGCTGTTCGAGCTGACGACGGTCGAGACAATGGCATCTGCCCTGGCGGCGGAAGCGCATATGGACACGCGTAGCGACGACATCGCCGCGATGTTCGATCTGCTGAAGGAAGTCGAGTTCGCCAATGAATGATCAATCCGGACTTCAAAATCAGCAGCTCAGCGAGATCTCCCGGCGCCTGGCGAGGCTCGATCCCGAGAAGCAGCATGTGTTTCTGACACAGCTGACTGCGAAGGGCATCGATCTGTCGATCCTGCCGATCACGCGGCAGAACCTGGAGCGCGCGCCGCTGTCGTCCGCTCAGTCCCGTCTCTGGTTCCTGTGGCGCATGGATCCTGGCAGTTCGGCCTACAACATGCCGATCTCGATCCGCCTGCGTGGCAGGCTCGATGTCGATGCTTTGCAGCGTGCTCTGGACGCATTGGTCGCCCGCCATGCTGCGCTCCGCACGGTGTTTCAGCAGCAAAACGGCGAGCCCGAGCAGATTGTGCGTTCGCCGCAGCCTGTCGAGCTGCACCGGATCATCTTTGGCGGCGACGATCGCGAGCTGCAGGCCGCACGGGTGCGGCGCGAGCAGACGGCATTGCCGTTCGATCTCGAAGCCGGCCCGCTGCTGCGTGCGGCGCTGCTGGCGCTGGGCGAGCAGGACCACATTCTGACCGTCACGCTGCACCACATCGTGGCCGATGGCTGGTCGCTGCAGGTGCTGACCGATGAATTCTGGCAGCTCTATCAGTCCGAAGCGACCGGCGAGGCGGCATCACTGCCGGCGCTTGATATCGACTATACCGATTTCGCTGCTCGGCAGCAGCTGTGGATCGGCTCCCTGGAGGGGGAGCGGCAGCTGAGCTATTGGACTGCCCGCCTTCAAAATGCGGCGACGCTACAGCTGCCGTTCGACCGCGCCCGCACGGCTCAGGCCGCAACGTCCGGTGATGGCGTCCGTCTTTCACTAGGAGAGTCTCTCTCCGATCGCGTGCGCGCCTTGGCACGTCGGCACGAGACGACGCTGTTCGTCGTTCTGCTCGCCGCGCTGAAGCTCGTTCTGTACCGCTACAGTGGACAGACCGATATCAGCATCGGCGTTCCCTTTGCCAATCGCGATCGCGCGGAAGCGCGCCGGCTGATCGGTCTTCTGGTCAACACGCAGGTGCTGCGTTCGCAGATCGACAGCCTGGGCACGATCGCCGACTTCATCGCATCGGTGCGCCAGACCACGCTGGAAGCCCAGGACAACCAGGACCTTCCATTCGAACGGTTGCTGGAGGTGCTGCAGCCGCAGCGAAGCCTCAGTCAAAATCCGCTGTTTCAGGTGCTCTACAATCATCAGCGCCGTCGCGATATGACGAACGCGACCGCAGCGGCCGATCTGCAGGTCGAAACGATCGGGCCTGACAGCGACACGATCAAGCTCGATCTTGCGATCGACACCGAGGAGACCCCGTCGGGGGACGTCTCGGCGCTGTTTTCATTTGCGACAGCGCTGTTCGACCGGACGACGATCGAGCGGCTTGCGGCGCATTGGTGCGCGATCCTGGAGGCCATGGTCGCCGATCCGGCGCGCTCGATCGCAACGCTCGATCTGCTCTCGGCGCAGCAACGTGAAGAGGTCGTCCGGTGGAATGCATGCGTCCGCACCGATACGCCGTTCCGTCCGGTGCAGCGGAGGTTTGCGCAGCACGTGCAGGACGCGCCTGACGCTCCGGCGCTCGTGTTTCGCGGCGAGACGCTGAGCTATCGACAGCTCGATGGCCGCGCCAATGCAATCGCTCGGCGTCTCCAGGCGAATGGCGTCCGTCCTGGCGAACTCGTCGCCGTCGCGATGCCGCGCTCGCCGGATCTCGTGGCCGCCTTCCTTGCGGTGCTGAAGATCGGCGCGGCCTATCTGCCGCTCGACTCCGACCATCCGCCGGCGCGGCTGTCGGCGATCATCCGCGATGCGGGCGCGCGGTGCGTGCTGATCGACGCCGGCCTGACGCAATGGTCATCGATGACTGACGTCAGCATCATCGATGTAGGCCTGATATCGGCGGGCGGGGAGACCGATCCTGCGGTCGAGGTCCATCCGCAGAGCCTCGCTTATGTCATCTATACATCCGGTTCGACGGGTGTACCGAAGGGCGTCGCCGTCGCCCACGGCCCCTTTGCGATGCATTGCCAGGCCACGGCCGAACTATACGAGATGGATCGCCAGTCGCGCGAACTCCATTTCCTCTCGTTCACCTTCGATGGCGCGCATGAGCGGTTGTGGACGGCGCTGAGTTGCGGCGCGGCGCTGGTGCTGCGCGACGCCGATCTCTGGTCGGCCGAGCAGACGCTCGATGTGATGGGCGCGCAGCAGGTGACGAATGCCGGCTTTCCGCCCGCCTACCTGCAGCAACTCGCCGACTTCGCGGCATGGCGCGGCAATCCGCCGCCGGTCTCGCTGTACTCGTTCGGTGGCGAGGCGATGCCGAAGGCGGGCTTCGACAAGGTCAGGCGCGCGCTGCGCCCGAGAAAGCTGATCAACGGCTACGGGCCCACGGAAACCGTGGTCACGCCGCTGGTCTGGAAGGTCGATGCCGATACGGAGATCGACTGCGCCTATGCGCCGATCGGCCGGCCGGTCGGTCAGCGTTCGGCATACATTCTCGACGGCGATCTCAACATCGTGCCGGTCGGGGTGACCGGCGAGCTGCATATCGGCGGCGAGGGGCTGGCGACCGGCTATTGGAATCGACCGGGGCTCACGGCGGAACGCTTCATCCCTGATCCCGAAGGCGCGCCCGGCGCACGCCTGTATCGGACGGGTGATCTGGCGCGCTGGCGCTCCGACGGCGTGATCGACTATGTCGGACGCGCGGACCATCAGCTCAAGATCCGCGGCTTCCGCGTCGAGCCCGGAGAGATTGAATCACGGCTGAGACAGCAGGACGGTGTCCAGTCGGCCGTGGTGGTCGCGCGCGAGCTTGCCGGACGGCAGCAACTGATCGGCTATGTCTGCGGCGACAGCGCGCTTGACGAAACAAGGTTGCGAACGGCACTGCTGGAGGAACTGCCGGACTACATGGTCCCGGCTCGGATCGTGTCGTTGCTGCGCATGCCGCTGACGGCCCATGGCAAGGTCGATCGTGATGCCTTGCCGCTTCCCGAGCAGCCTGCGGCTGCAACTGACCATGTCGCCCCGCAAACGGCGGCGGAGCTGACGCTCGCGGCGATCTGGGGCGAGCTGCTGGGTCATTCGCGCGTCGGACTGACCGACAATTTCTTCGAGCTCGGCGGCGACTCCATCATCTCTCTCCAGGTGGTCGGACGTGCGCGCCAGCACGGGCTCATGATCGAGCCGCGCGATCTGTTCCGGCACCAGACCCTTCAGGAGCTGGCGCGGATCGCACGCAGCCAGGAGGCTGCAACTGAGCAGGCTGCGGCCGACACCGGTCCGCTGCCGCTGTTGCCGATTCAGCGCCGCTTCTTTGCCGAGGACGTAGGCGAGCGGCATCATTGGAACCAGGCCGTGCTGCTCAGGCCTGGGGCGCAGCTGGATTGGCAGGCGCTGGACCGGGCGATCGCCGCGATCGTCTCGCATCATGACGCCTTGCGGATACGCTTTGCGGAGGTCGATGGTGCATGGTGTGCCGAACAGGGAGAGGCGCCGCCATCTGCCGATCTGCTGTGGACGCGCGCGGTCGCCGATGCCGCGGAGATTCTCTCGGTTGCGACGGCGGCGCAGGCAAGCTTGTCCTTGCAGGGGCCGTTGCTGCGTGTCGTCGGCATGGACGTGGCGGACGGCAGTCAGCGACTTCTGATCATCGTGCATCACCTCGTCGTCGACGGCGTGTCCTGGCGCATTCTGCTGGAGGATATCGCCTCGGCATATGAGCAGGCCGTGCAGGGCGCTCCGGCGATCGTGCTGCCGCCGAAGAGCCAGTCTGTGGCATCCTGGGGCAGGCGTCTCGAAGCCTATGCGGTGTCCGCGGAACTCGCCGGCGAGCTGGACTATTGGCGGACACGGACCGCTGCCGCCGATCTGCCATGCGACGAGGACCATGGCGATATCGATCGGGTCGCCGATGGCGAGGACGTCGTCGTGGCCTTCGACGCGGATCTGACGACGAAGCTGCTGAAGCAGGCGCCGGCCGCCTATCGCACGCAAGTCAATGACCTTCTGCTCGCAGCCGTGGCTCGCGCAGTCGGACGCTGGAGCGGTCGGGACGAGGTGCTCGTCGAGCTCGAGGGGCATGGTCGCGAAGCCATCTTCGACGATGTCGACCTGTCGCGGACGGTGGGCTGGTTTACGACCGCATTCCCCGTCCGGCTGTCCCATTGCGCCAGCGACGATGCGACGTTGATCAAGTCGACCAAGGAGGAACTGCGCGCCATTCCATCCCGCGGGCTCGGCTACGGCTTGCTGCGGCATTGCGGCAGCCCCGAGCAGCGCGAGGCGCTGGCTGGCGCGACGGAGCCGCGCATCGTCTTCAACTATCTCGGCCAGTTCGGCGCGAGCCTCGGTGCGGACAGTGCGTTCACCGTGGCGCCGGAAGGTGCCGGTCCGTCCCGCAGCGCTAGCGCGCCGCTCGGCCGCTGGCTCAGCATCAACGGTCAGGTGCTCGACCGTGAGCTGCGGCTGACGTTCAGCTTTGGCCGCAAGCGCTATCGCCGCGCCACCATCGAGCGGCTCGCGGCGTGTTATTCGGATGCCTTGCGAGAGCTCGTCGCACACTGCACCAGCGGTGTTCAGGGTCTCACGCCATCGGACGTTCCGCTGTCCGGGCTGACCCAGTCCGAACTCGATTTGCTGGGAGCGTCGTGGGACTGGCGCGGGATCGAGGATATCTATCCGCTGTCGCCGATGCAGCAGGGCATGCTGTTCCATGCGCTGCGCGATGCCGACAGCGGCAACTATATCAGCCAGATCGCGGTGGACATCAGTGGTGTCGATGCGCCGGCGCTGCGCGCGGCCTGGCAGGCGGTGACCGCGCGACACGCCGTGTTGCGCACCGCCTTGGCTTGGCGCGAGTTGTCGGGCGCGCCGCAGCAGGTGGTGCATCGCCATGTCACCATTCCGTTCGTCGTCGAGGATTGGCGCGAGCGGCTCGCGCCGATGGACGCAGATGCGCGCGCTGCTGTTCTCGCCAAGGCCGCAACGGCCGAGCGCGAGGCCGGCTTCGATCTGGCGCGACCACCCCTGCAGCGGGTCCGTCTCATCGATGTCGGCGGTGGCCTTCACCGTCTGATCTGGACCCATCACCACATCCTGCTCGATGGCTGGAGCGCGGCGCGGCTGATTGCCGAGATCATGCAGCATGTCCGTGGTGGCGTGCTGCCGGCTGCCCCCGGCAGCTATCGCGACTACGTCGATTGGCTGGCGCGCCAGGATCGGGACGTGGCAGGCGCGTTCTGGGCGCGGCTGCTCGCTCGGCTCGACGAACCCTGCCTGCTGGCGGATGCGCTGGGCGGACCCGCCGAGCCTGGGCCCGGCCATGCCTCCGTCGACCTCGTCATCGATGCCGCAGCGACCGAGCGGCTGCAGGCGCTGGCCCGGCGCGAGCGGGTGACGTTGAACACGGTGCTGCAGGGCGCGTGGTCGCAGCTGCTGCGGCGATTGACCGGCCAGCAGGCTGTCTGCTTTGGCGCGACGATGTCGGGCCGGCCGCCGGAGATCGCGGCTGTGGAGCAGATCGTCGGCCTGTTCATCAACACCGTGCCGGTGCTGGATGATGCCGGCCCGCAGGCGATCGTCGGCGATTGGCTGCGCAGCCTGCAGGATCGCAATGTCGATCTGCGCGATCACGGCTGGATGCCGCTCTCCGACATTCAGCGCCTTGCCGGCCACGCCGGCCGTCCGCTGTTCGACACCATCTTCGTGTTCGAGAACTATCCGGTCGATGACGTCCTGCGCGATCAGCCGGGCGACGGCCCGCGCGCCAGCCAGGCCGCGCAGATCTCGATCACCAACTATCCGTTGACGATTGCCGTGTTCGTCACGGAGACCGGCATCAGGCTTGGCTTTCGCTATGATCGCAGCCGGTTCGATCACGATCAGATCGCGCAGATGCAGGCGGGCTTTGCGCGTCTCTTGGCGCGCATGGCCGAGGCGAGCGCCCGGCCGCTCGCCGAGCTGCACGGGCTGGACGACGCGATGGCCCGGCGGGTCCTCGCGTGGAGCGGGGGCGCGGGCGCAGACACCGCAACTGGCGCCTTTGTTGATGTTGCAGCCCAGATCGAGCGGCAGGCCGCAAGCACGCCGTCCGCGATCGCCTTGATCTGCGAGGGCGAGCGGATCAGCTATGCGGAGCTGAATGCGCGCGCGAACCGGCTCGCGCGGCGGATTCGCGCGCATGGAGATGTTCTGGACGCGCCGGTCGGGCTCGCGTTCGAGCGCAGCGTCGAGATGATCGTCGCCGTGCTTGCTGTGCTCAAGGCGGGAGGTGGCTGGCTGCCGCTCGATCCGGACTATCCCGGCAAGCGTCTCCTCGCGATGCTGCGCGACAGCGGCGCGCGACTGGTCCTGACGCAGGCGCAACTGCGCGATAGTCTCGCGACAATCTGCATGGAAGCGGGCGCCGGCTTGATCGGAATCGATAGGGCCGACGGCAGCCCATTGCTGCGGGATGAGCGCGACAACGCCGACCTCGGTCTGTCCTCGCATCCCGAGGGCCTTGCCTATGTGATCTACACCTCGGGCTCCACCGGCACGCCCAAGGGCGTTGCGTGCACGCGCGGTGCGCTGGCGGCGCGGCTGGGGTGGATGCAGGCCGAATATCGGCTCGCGCCGAATGAGACGCTGCTGCAGAAGACACCGTTCAGCTTCGACGTCTCCGTCTGGGAAATGCTGTGGCCTCTCACGGTCGGCGCGCGGCTTGCGATCGCGCCGCCCGGCGCGCATCGCGAGCCCAGGCGGCTGATCGAGGCGGTCAGGACCCACGCGGTGACGACCTTGCATTTCGTGCCGCAAATGCTCGCGCAGTTCATCGCCGAGCCGGAGGCCGCGCGATGCACGAGCCTGAAGCGCCTGTTCTCCGGCGGCGAGGCGCTGCCGGTCAAGCTGATGCAGCAGGTCTACGCGGCCTTCCCGACGATCCGCTTCGACAACCGCTACGGGCCGACCGAGACGCTGATCAATGCGAGCTTCTGGAATTGCCGGGATACGAGCGGGGCGCGGGTGCCGATCGGCACGCCGATTCCGGGCACGGTGCTGCGCATCCTCGACGCCGATTTGAATCTGGTGGGCCAGGGCACGACGGGCGAGCTGTATATCGGCGGCGACGGGCTCGCCCGCGGCTATCTCGGGCGTGCCGGGCTGACGGCGGAGCGCTTCATCGCCGACCCGTACGGCGGACCAGGCGCGCGGCTCTATCGCAGTGGCGATCTGGCGCGCTGGCGCAGCGACGGCGCCGTCGACTATGTCGGGCGCGCCGATCACCAGGTGAAGATCCGCGGCTTCCGCATCGAGCTGGGGGAGATCGAGGCGCGACTGCTGCGGCAGCCGCAGGTCGGTGCTGCCGTCGTGATCGCGCGCGCCGTCGGCGCCGGCCGGCAGCTCGTCGGCTATGTCAGCGGCGACCTCGGACTCGATGGCGTGGCGCTGCGCGCGGCGCTGTCGGCCGAGCTGCCGGACTACATGGTGCCGTCGCGCATCGTCGTGCTCGACCGCCTGCCGCTGATGGTGAACGGCAAGGTCGACCGCAGCGCCTTGCCTGCGCCGGAGCTGGCCGATACGGCCTCGCGGGTCGCGCCGCGAACGCCGAACGAGCGTACGCTCGGGGCGATCTGGGCGGACCTGCTGCGTCAGCCCGACGTCGGGATCACCGACAACTTCTTCGAGCTCGGCGGTGATTCCATCATCTCGCTGCAGCTGGTCAGCCGCGCGCGCCGCGCCGGTCTCGTGATCGAGCCGCGCGATGTCTTCACGTACCAGACACTGGAATCACTTGCGCGCCATGCACGCTTGGACGAGCGGCCCGCGGCACAAGCGGAGCAGGGCCTCGTCGCCGGATCGCACCTGCTGCTGCCGATTCAGCTCAGGTTCTTCGCGCAGGAGCTGCAGGCCCCGGACCATTGGAACCAGGCCCTGCTGTTGCGGCCGCGTCAGCGGCTCGACTGGGAGATGGCGCGCCGCGCGGTTACCGCTGTGGTGGATCACCACGATGCGCTGCGGCTGCGCTTTGCGCGCACCGTTGGCGCCTGGTCCGCCGAGCACGCGCCGGCTCCCGACGTCTCCGAGCTGTTTCGAACCACGGAGCTCGCCGATGCCGCGGCCGTGACGGCGTACGCCGGTGAGGTTCAGGCGAGCCTGTCGCTGACGCATGGTCCGCTGCTCCGCGTGGTCGGCATGAATCTGCCGGACGGCGAGCAGCGGCTGCTGATCGTGATCCATCACCTCGTGGTCGATGGCGTGTCGTGGCGCGTGCTGCTCGAGGACATCGCAGCCGCTTATGGCCAGCTCGCCGGCGGGAGCGCAGCGGTGACGCTGCCGCCGAAGACCAGCGCCTATGCGCAATGGGGGGCGGCGCTGCATGCCTACGCGTCGTCGGCGGAGCTTGCGGCGGAGCTGGATCATTGGAGCAGCCTTCGGGGGGCGTCCGACCAGCCCGGGGATGAGGACCACTGCGCTGACACAATCGCCGATGCGGACGAGGTGCAGCTCGCGATCGATCCGGAGGTGACGTCTCGGCTGTTGGGACCGGCGCATGGGGCCTATCGAACCCAGGTCAATGATCTCCTGCTCGCGGCCCTGGCACGCGCGCTCTGGCAGTGGTCGCACCTAGAGCATGTCGTCATCGAGCTCGAAGGCCACGGCCGCGAGGACATCGGCGCCGAGCTTGACCTGTCGCGCACCGTCGGCTGGTTCACGTCGGCGTTTCCGGTCCGGCTCGCCGCCGGATCACAGCAGGCGGCCACGCTGATCAAGGCGACCAAGGAGATGTTGCGGTCGATTCCGCATCGCGGCCTCGGCTACGGCATCCTGCGCCATCTCGGCTCCGATGCGCAGCGCGCCGTGCTCGCAGAAACAGACGAGCCGCGCATCGGCTTCAACTATCTCGGCCAGGTCGACGATCCCGCCGGCGAGGATGCGCTGTTTGCCATCGCTCTCGAGAGCGCCGGCGCGTCACGCGCCGCCTCGAGCCCGTTGCGTCATCGCCTGGCCATCAATGCCTTGGTGCAGGGCGGGCGTCTGCAGCTGTCGTTCGGCTTCAGCCGGAAGCGCGATCGCGTAACCACGGTAGAACGTCTGGCAGCGTGCTTCGAAGCGGCGCTGAGCGAGCTGGTCGCCCACTGCATTGGTGATACTCACGGGCTGACGCCGTCCGATGTACCGCTCTCGAAGCTGACGCAAGCCGAGCTCGATGCGCTCGGGCTGGATTGGCGCGAGGTCGAGGACATCTATCCGCTGTCGCCGATGCAGCAGGGCATGCTGTTCCATGCGCTGCATGACGACGGCACCGGGGTCTATGTCAACCAGCTCACGGCCGAGATCCGTGGCCTCGATCCGGACCGGTTGCGGGCGGCCTGGCAGGCCGTCAGCGATCGCCATGCGGTGTTGCGCACCGGCTTTCTCTGGCGCGAAGTGTCGGGAGCGCCGCAGCAGGTCGTCTACCGCCGCACGGAGATACGTTTCGCCGAAGAGGATTGGCGCGCCCATGTCGCAGCGCTCGCGCCCGCAGCGCTCGACGATGCGTTGGACGCGGTCGCCCAGCGCGATCGCGCGGCGGGTTTCGATCTGGCCCGTCCGCCGCTGCAGCGGCTCACGCTGGTCAGGCTCGATGATCAGCGTCATTGGCTGGTCTGGACGCATCATCACATCCTGATGGATGGCTGGAGCTCGGCCCGCTTCATGGCCGAGGTGATGCAGCTGATGGACCACGGCTCACTGCCGGCACAGAACCTGCACTATCGCGACTACATCGCCTGGCTCGCGGCCCGGGACCGCGATGCTGCCGCCGAGTTCTGGCGCACAGCCCTCGCTGAGCTCGACGAGCCGAGCCTGCTCGCGCCTGCCGGCGGGACGGGAGCCATGGATCACGGCTCCCTCGTGACGGCTGTGGAGAGCGACCTCAGCGACAGGCTGCAACTATTCGCCACGCGCGAGCGGGTTACGCTGAACACGGTCGTTCAGGCCGCTTGGGCGCAATTGCTGCGCCGCTACACCGGACAGAACACGGTCTGCTTCGGCGTGACCGTCTCGGACCGCCCCGCCGATCTCGTCGGGGCGGAAGAGATGGTTGGCCTGTTCATCAATACATTGCCGATCGTCGACCGCGAAGATCCGCAGCGCAGTGTCGGCGCATGGCTGCGCGACCTGCAGGATCGCAATCTCGCTCTGCGCGAACATGGCTGGATGCCGCTCGCGGAGATCCAGCGCCTCGCCGGGCGCGCCGGCCATCCGCTGTTCGACAGCATCCTGGTGTTCGAGAACTATCCGGTTGACCAGGCCTTGAAGACCACGCACGGGCAGCTCCGCGCAAGCCGGACGAAGATCCTGGAGACCAGCAACTATCCGCTGTTCGTCAGCGTAGGGCTCGACGGCCAGCTGCGGCTGGTGTTCAACTATCAGCAACGCCATTTCGCCGAGGGGCAGATCCGGCGGCTTCAGGCCGCTTTCGTGCAGCTGCTCGAGGCGATCAGCCGCAATGCCCAGCGTTCGGTCGGCGGCATCGCGACTGAAAATGCCGACGACCTCGCGATGCTGGCGCGCGTCAACGAGACATCAAGCCCGGTAGCGAGCGACAGCATCTCGGCTCAGTTCGAGGCCCAGGCCGCGCATCAGCCGGATGCGGTCGCAGTGGTGCATGGCGACGACGTCGTCAGCTACGGCGTCCTGAACGCACGGGCGAACCGTCTGGCGCGGCAGCTCAGGGCACGAGGCATCGGGCCTGATGTGGTCGTCGGGATCGCGTTGGAGCGCGGGATCACGATGATGGTGGCGCTGCTCGCGGTGCTCAAGGCGGGCGGGGCCTATCTGCCGCTCGATCCGGATTATCCGGCCGAGCGTCTGTCGCACATGCTGAACGACAGCGGCGCGAAGCTGCTGCTGACGCAGGTGTCGCTGCAGACGGAGCTCGCCCCGGCGCTGGCGCACAGCGGCGCCGAGCCCTGGCTGCTCGACGAGGCAGCGGGAGCAGGGGACGGCGACGCCTCCGATCTCGACGTTGCCGTGCACGCCGAGAACCTCGCTTACGTGATCTACACCTCGGGCTCGACCGGGCTGCCCAAGGGCGTGATGGTGCGCCATGGCGCGGTGACGAACTTCCTGGCGACGATGGCCGGGCAGCCGGGCATCGTCCGCGAGGATCGCGTGCTTGGATTGACGTCGCTGTCGTTCGACATCGCGGTGCTGGAGCTGTGGCTGCCGCTGACGCAGGGCGCGCAGGTGGTGCTGGCCGATCGCGCCGCGGCGCATGATCCGGCGGTGCTGAAGGCCATCGTGATGCGGCACCGCGTGACCATGATCCAGGCGACGCCGTCGAGCTGGCGCATGCTGCTCGATCATGAGGACAGCGCGAACTGGTGGCCGGCAGGCTGCCGCGTGCTGAGCGGCGGCGAAGCACTGCCGCCGGACCTGGCGCGCCGGCTGACGGCGCTGAGCCGCGAGGTGTGGAATCTCTACGGGCCGACCGAGACCACGGTGTGGTCGGCGCGTCATCGAATCAATCCGGACGATCCGATCCCGATGGTCGGACGACCGATCGGCAACACGACGCTGCATGTGCTCGATGCCGATCTCAACCTTGCGCCGGTCGGCGTGATCGGTGAGCTGTTCATCGGCGGCGAAGGGCTTGCGCGCGGCTATTGGCGTCGTGCCGGCCTCAGCGCGGAGCGTTTCATTCCCGATCCATTTGGGACGGCCGGCGCGCGGCTGTACCGGACCGGCGATCTCGCGCGCTGGCGCGAGGATGGCGTGCTCGAGCATGTCGGCCGCGCCGACCACCAGGTGAAAATCCGCGGCCACCGCATCGAGCTCGGCGAGATCGAGGCGCGGCTGCGGGCCGAGGCGGGCGTGCGCGACAGCGTCGTGGTGGCGCAGGAGCTCGGTGGCAGCCGGCAACTGGTCGGCTATGTCAGCGGCGATGCGGCGCTCGATGGTGGGGCGCTGCGCGCGGCGCTGACCACGGTGCTGCCGGACTACATGGTGCCGTCGCGGGTGATGGTGCTGCCGCGCCTGCCGCTGACGCCGAACGGCAAGATCGACCGCAAGGCGCTGCCGTTGCCGGACGCCCGTCCAGCGGATGCGCAGCGGGTCGCGCCGCGCAATCCGACCGAGGCCGCGCTGGCCGCGATCTGGGCCGAACTGCTGCAGCATGACGAGGTCGGCGTCACCGACAATTTCTTCGAGCTCGGGGGCGATTCCATCATCTCGTTGCAGGTGGTCAGCCGCGCGCGCCGTGCGGGCCTGGCGTTGGAGCCCAGAGACGTGTTCCGGCACCAGACGATCGAGCTGCTCGCGCCGCTCTGCCGTGCTGCGCAGCAAGAGCAACCGAAGATCGCAGGACGGCGCGGTGAGCTGTCCGGCATGACCGATGACGAGCTCGCGCGGCTCAATCTCGACTGGGACCGCATCGAGGACATCTATCCGCTGTCGCCGATGCAGCAGGGCATGCTGTTCCACAGCCTGCGCGATGCCGGGAGCGGTGTCTACGTCAACCAGATTAGCGTCGAGATCCGCGGACTCGACGTCGGGCGCCTGCGCGGCGCCTGGCAGGACGTCTCTGCGCGTCACCCGATGCTGCGGACGGGCTTCCTCTGGCGTGAGCTGTCGGGCTCACCGCTGCAGGCGGTCTATCGTCAGGTGCCTGTCCCGTTCGACATCGAGGATCGGCGCGGGCAGCCGGTCGACGAGGCCGCGCTGTCGGCGGAACTCGCCAGCGAACGCGACGCCGAGTTCGATCTCTCACGGCCGCCCTTGCAGCGTGTCCGCTTGTTGCGCGTCGCCGACGATTGCCATCGTTTGATCTGGACCTATCATCACATCCTGATGGATGGCTGGAGCTCGGCGCGCTTCATCGGCGAGATCATGCAGCTCTATTCGGGGCGCACGCTGACGTCGCCAGCGGCGCATGTTCGCGATTATGTCGGTTGGCTCGTGGCCCAGGACGCCAAGGCGGCCGAGCGGTTCTGGCGCGGACAGCTGGCTGCCTTCGATCAGCCGACGCAACTGGCCGACGCCTTCGGCGCGCGCCGCCACGAGGCGACGGGCCATCAGCGTTGCTACACGCGGCTCGACGAGGACGCGACGACGAAATTGAAGGCGTTCGCCCGCCGCGAGCGCATTACCCTGAATACGCTGATCCAGGGCGTCTGGGCGCTGCTCCTGCAACGCTTCACCGGCCAGCAGGCCGTCACCTTCGGCGTCACGGTGGCCGGCCGTCCCGCCGGCCTCGACGGCGCCGATCAGATGATCGGCCTGTTCATCAACACGCTGCCGATGATCGCAACCCTTTCGCACGCCGCCACGATTGGCGACTGGCTGCGAGCGATCCAGAGCCGCAATGCTGCGATCCGCAATCATGAGCAGACGCCGCTCTACGATATCCAGAGCTGGGCCGGGCGCGCCGGCGAGACGATGTTCGACAGCATCATCGTGTTCGAGAACTACCCGGTCGACCGCGGCCTGCTGCAAGGCGATGGCTCGCTCAAGTTCGGCGGTCTGCGCAATGTCGACGTGACCAACTATCCGATGGACCTGTCGGTTCTGGTCGAGGAGACGCTCCAGGTCGAATTCACCTATATGCCGAGCCATTTCACGTCCGTCGAAGCCTTGCAGATCAGGGCCCAGTTCGAACATTTGCTGACGGCGCTGACCCGGGATTCCACGGTGCTGCTTGGGGCGCTCGATGCGGCCACGACCGACGACACGGCGCGGGCGCAAGTCTGCAACGCCCATGCCGTGCCTGCCGCGTCGCGTCCATTGGTCCACGAGGCGATCAGTGCACAGGCGGCGGCCGATCCGGAGCGGATCGCGCTGACGATTGGCGGCAGCAGCCTGTCCTATGGCGGGCTCGATCGTCGCGCCAACCGTCTCGCGCATCACCTGATCGGACTCGGGCTGAGGCCGGACCAGCGCGTCGGCGTCGTGGTCGAGCGCACCGAGGCGACCGTCGTGGCTCTGCTGGCGGTGCTGAAGGCAGGCGGAGCCTATGTACCGCTTGATCCCGAGCTCCCGCCGGAGCGGATCGCCTATGTGATGCGCGACAGCGGCGCCGCCTTCCTGTTGTCGGGCGCAATAGACGTTTCGGCGCCTGATGGCGTGATCCGGATCGATCTTGGCGAATTCGATGTCGCGACGGGGCAGGATCATCCGCCGCGGCCACCGCTGCATGCCGAGAATCTCGCTTATGTGATCTACACGTCGGGCTCGACCGGACAGCCGAAGGGCGTTGCGGTCGCGCATGGACCGCTCGCCATGCATTGCCGCGCCACCGCCTCGCTCTACGAGATCGATGCGCAATCCTGCGAGCTGCACTTTCTGTCGCTCGCCTTCGACGGCGCGCATGAGCGCTGGCTCACGGTGCTCTCGCATGGGGCGCGGCTCGTCATGCGCGATGCGGAGCTGTGGACGCCGGAGCAGACCGTCGCGATGCTACATGCGCAGCGCGTCACGCATATCGGTCTGCCGCCGGCCTATCTGCAGCAGGTTGCGGAATGGGTGGAGCAGACCGGCCATCCGCCGCCGGTGAAGCTCTATTCGTTCGGTGGCGAGGCCATGCCGAAGGCCGGCTTCGACAAGGTGAAGCGGATGCTGCAGCCGCAGCTCCTGATCAACGGATACGGTCCGACCGAGACGGTGGTAACGCCGCTGGTCTGGAAGGTCGACGGCGACGCATCGTGCGACAAGGCCTATGCGCCGATCGGCGTGCCCGTCGGCAGCCGCTCGGCCTACATCCTCGATGGTCAGCTCAACATCGTTCCAGCCGGAGCGGTGGGAGAACTCTATATCGGTGGCGTTGGCCATGCGCGTGGCTATCACGCCAAGCCCGGTCTGACGGCCGAGCGCTTCGTGCCCGATCCGTTTGCGTCTGATGCAGGCGCGCGGCTGTACCGCACCGGTGACCTCGCCCGCTGGGACGCCGACGGCACGATCGAGTATCTCGGGCGCAGCGACGATCAGGTCAAGGTGAGCGGCTTCCGGATCGAGCTCGGCGAGATCCAGTCGGCGCTCCTGCTGGAGCCGAGCGTCGCCCAGGCCGCCGTGCTTGCCGTCCCCGGCGCCGGAGGCAACCAGCTCGTCGCCTATGTCGAGCCTAGCGATGCGCGCAGTTCGGCTGGCGCTGCGGCAGAGCAATTGTCCGCGCATCTCGTCGCATCTCTGCGTCGAACGCTGCCGGCCTACATGGTGCCCGCGCGGATCATCGTGCTCGAGCGCCTGCCCACGCTGTCGAGCGGCAAGATCGATCGCAAGGCGCTGCCGGCGCCTGATCAGGCGGTTGCGCGCACGTTCATCGCACCCGAAAGCCCGGCCGAGATCGCCATGGCCCGGCTCTGGTCGGACATCCTCGGCATTGCCGAGGTCGGTGTCACCGACAACTTCTTCGAGCTCGGCGGCAATTCGATCCTGAGCCTGAAGGTGATCGCCCGTCTCCGCCGCGAGCCGATCCTGGACGGCGAGATCAAGCTGCGCGACCTGCTGCAGAAGCCGACGATTCGCGCCTTGCTCGGCACGCCGTCTCGGTCCGAACGACCGTCCGCCTTGCTGCCGCTGAATGCGCCGGTGCCGGGCGCGCCGCCGCTGTTCTGCCTGCATGGCGGCTTCGGCACCGTGTTCGACTATGCGCCGTTGGCTCGGCGCATGGAGGGACGGCGTCAGCTGATCGGCCTGCAATGCCGCAGCCTGATCGCGCCGTCCTTTGCCGATGAATCGCTGGCCGCCATGGCTGCTGACTATGCCGACGAGATCGTCCGCGCTCAGGGCAGGGGTCCCTATCACCTGATCGGCTGGTCATTGGGCGGGTTACTGGCATGTCTGGTGGCGGCCGAGCTGGAGCGCCGTGGCGAAGCTGTCGAGCAGCTGGCGCTGATCGACAGCTTCGTGCCGGATACTGATCGCACCGAGCAGCGCATCACCGAGCGGCACTGGACGGACGATTTGCGCAGCCTGCTGCGCGTCGCCGTACCTGGTGTCGAGCTCGCCGCCATGCGATCGCAGGCCGCAGCCGACGAGAGCTTTTCGGATGCGGCGGTCAGGCGCCTGATCGCGGCGGTCATCGCGACGGTGCCAGCCGCATCGCGCGAACACCTGCTCGACGTCGACGACCTCGCTGGCGCGTTCAGGACAGGCCGACACCTCAAGCGGCTCGCTGAGGATGCCGATTGGCCCACAGCTCTCGTTGCCGAATCCGCCTGCTGGTGGACCTCCGGGCGGCTCGCGCAGCGTGATCGGCTGGAGGCACGGCTGACGGGGGCGGTGGATCTCGGCGTGATCGGCTGCGACCACTTCTCGATCCTGAGCAACGAGACGTTCCTCGCGGCGATCTGCCCATGGCTGGCGCCGCGCGATGCAGCGCAGACGATGCAGGCGCAACAATCCGAACCGGCAGAGTGAGGTCAACGTGAGCCTTCATCCCGACATCGCGGCATTGCTCGACATGATCGAGCTGGGAACGGAGTCCGGCGCCCGGATCCCGTTCCCGCAGCTGACGCCCGCGCAGGCACGTGCCGATTTCGACGCCTCTTCACCGCTGCTGGACGTTGATCCGCCGCCGCTCGCCTTCGAGCAGCAGCTGGCGTTGCCGATGCGTGACGGCGCCGAGATCGCGGCCCGTCTCTATGCAGCACGAAAGCCGGATTGTGCTGATCCGCTTCCGGTGCTGCTCTACATGCATGGCGGCGGCTTCGTCGTGGGCAGCCTCGACTCGCATCAGCCGCTGTGCCGCGGGCTTGCGTGCGACAGCGGCGCGGCCGTGCTGTCGATCGGCTACCGGCTCGCGCCGGAGCACCGGTTTCCGACGGCGTTCGAGGATTGCGTCGATGCGCTTGCCTGGATCGGCCGTGACGGGCCTGCCGCTGGACTGGATCCACGGCGCGTCGCCGTCGGCGGCGACAGTGCTGGCGGCACGTTGGCCGCGGCGCTCGCGATCGCGGCCCGTGACGACCGAGCCTTGCCTCAGCCGCTGCTCCAGGTGCTCGCCTATCCCGGCCTCAGCCCGCAGCAGGTCTCGGACTCGTATTCCAAGTTCGGCTCCGGCTATCTGCTCGAACGCGAGACGGTGGACTGGTTCTTCAACCACTATCTGCGCGACGCCGCCGATCGCCACGATTGGCGGTTCGCACCGCTGGCCGCGCCGGACCTCGCCGGCGTCGCGCCGGCCCTGATGTTGCTGCCCGAGTTCGACCCGCTCGTCGCCGAGGGGCGGGACTATGCCGAGCGGCTGCGGATCGCCGGTGTCGCAGTCGATCTCAGGATCTATCCAGGCATGATCCACGAGTTCCTCCGCATGGGCAATGTGGTGCCGGACGCGCTTCAGGCGCGCGCCGAGATCGGCGCCAAGCTCGCCGAAACCTTCGCGCAATTACATGGAGCGGGACGCTGATGATGACGTCGTCCAATCCCGGCATCATCCATGTCGGAGGCCTGCTGCGGCCGTACTGGAAGCTGGTTCTGACCGGCATCCTGCTCGGCCTCGTCGGCGGCGCCAGCGTCGCGAGCCTGCTCGCGGTGGTGAACAGGGGTCTCTACGCCGGCTCTGGCGATGTCAGCAGCCTGGTCGCGTCGTTCGCGGGCCTCTGCATCCTGATCGTGCTCGGCTCGGTCGGCTCGGACATCAGCGCCAACGTCGTCGGACAGCGGATCATCGCCTCGCTGCGCAAGTCGCTGGCGGCCAAGATCCTGATGGCGCCGATCGATCAGCTGGAATCCTACCGGGCTCACCGGCTCATCCCCGTGCTGACCAAGGACGTCGACGCGATCAGCGACTTCGCCTTCTTCTTCCCTGCGTTTCTCGTCTCCGGCGTGGTCGTCGCCGGCTGCCTGGTCTATCTCGCCGTGTTGTCGTGGCCGCTGTTTCTGGTCACGGCGGCGCTGATCGCGCTCGGATCGTTCGCGCATTTTCGGGCACGGCAGCGCGGGATGTCCGGGTTCAATCTGGCTCGCCAGTATGAGGACGATCTGCAGAAGCACTACCGGACGATCGCCGAAGGGGCGAAGGAGCTGCGCCTGCATCGGCCGCGCCGACAGCACGTGCATGTCGACCTGATCCAGCGCACCGTCGACCGGATCAGCGACGTGCAGATCAGTGCCATCAATCTCCTGGTCACCGCGCGTGCGCTCGGGACCGTGCTGTTGTTCCTGGTGATCGGAACCGCGCTGGTGCTGCGGCCGCTGCTGTGGCCGGACAGCCCGCCGTCGGTCTCCAGCGGCTTCGTCCTGGTGCTGCTGTTCATGCGCGGCCCGATCGACCAGCTGATCGGCATGCTGCCGTCGCTCGGCCGCGCCCAGGTCGCGATGCGCCGGATTGCCGAACTGTCGGACCGGTTCGCAACCGCGGAGCCGGATCTGCTCGACGATCTCGCCAACCACGACGCCGAACGGATCGAATCGATCGAGCTGCGCGGCGTCTCCTATGCGTTCCAGGCGGCAGCCGACGGCCCGTCCTTCATGCTGGGTCCGATCGATCTGCGCATCCGCCGTGGCGAGATCCTCTTCATCGTCGGCGACAATGGCAGCGGCAAGACGACGATGATCAAGCTGCTGCTGGGGCTCTACGTGCCCGATCGGGGCATGCTGCTGCGTGACGGCATTCCAGTCACCGGCGAGACGCGCGACGACTATCGGCAGCTCTTCACCACGGTGTTCTCGGACTACTATCTGTTCGACACGCTGCTGCAGCCCGACGGTCCGGCGCCCGAATTTGCGCAGCGCTACCTGGATCGTCTCGAGCTGGCTCACAAGGTCTCGGTGACGAACGGTGCATTCTCGACTACGGACCTGTCGACCGGCCAACGCAAGCGGCTCGCTCTGGTCAATGCCTGGATCGAAGGTCGTCCCGTGCTTGTGTTCGACGAATGGGCGGCCGACCAGGATCCGGCGTTCCGTCATATCTTCTACACCGAGCTGCTCGCCGATCTGAGGCGGCTCGGCAAGACGATCATCGTGATCTCGCATGACGACCGCTACTTTCATTGCGCCGACAGGATCGTAAGGCTCAGCAACGGACAGCTCGCGGAGCTTGAGGCGGCGCAGCAGCGCGAGCCTGCGCGGCCGAAGCCTTCACCGAAAACGTCGCTGCAGGATGAGGGCGCGGCGCATGCGACGTCGAGAGCATGAGCGGCGGCTTGGCGCGATGTCGGACTTACATCCCGGGCGCGGGCGCGCGGCGAGCGCAAGACAACAGGGGAAAACGCGCATGAACGCAGACGTGGGATCGGCCGTCGCAGCCGAGAGATTCCTGGCCGGGACGGACCCCGCGCTGTCGGTCTGCCGGAGCCGTGACGAGCTGCACGTCGTCGCCGATGGCGCTGTCCTGCTCTCGCTCACGCTCGATATCGCTCAGGAGCGGCTGATCGTACGCGGCGGCGTCGATGATCCGGATCTGATGCTGCGCGGAGTGTCTGTTGCTACGGAAGCGGTGTTCGGCTGGCATCCGGCGGTGGAACGGCTGGTGCTGGAATGTGCAGAGAGGCCGTCCGCGGCATCGATGCTGGCCCGCGAGGGTCTCGCGGTGATCGAGGATGACCGCGCAGTGCTGCTGCCGGACATGGTGATGCAGCGGCGCGAGAGCTGGCTGGTGGATGCCGCACGCCCGGCATTTCCGCTCTCTCATGTGATGAGCGACGGCCGACGTCATCCGCGCCGGCCGCCGAAGCCGGCCGGCCGCGTCTATGCGCGCTTCATCCCCTGGCTGTCCGATGTCGTCAGCTTCCGCGTCGTCGACGTCGACCAGGATCTTCCGCTGGTTCACCGCTGGCTCAACGATCCGCGGGTGGATGCGTTCTGGAACGAGGCCGGCGACCTCGACAAGCACCGGACCTATCTGTCCAAGATCCTGTCCGATCCGCACATGCTGCCGCTGATCGGCTGCTTCGGTGAGCGTCCCTTCGGCTATTTCGAGCTGTACTGGGCCAAGGAGAACCGCATCGCGCCGTTCTACGACGCGGCCGACTACGATCGCGGCTGGCATGTGATCGTCGGCGAGGACGATTTTCGCGGCCGCGACTACATCACCGCGTGGCTGCCCTCGCTCATGCACTACATGTTCCTCGACGATTGCCGCACGATGCGCATCGTCGGCGAGCCGGCTGCGGCCCATGTCCAGCAGCTGCGCAATCTCGATCGCGCCGGATTTGCCCGGATCAAGAATTTCGACTTCCCGCACAAGCGAGCAACCCTGGTCATGTTGCTTCGCGAGCGTTTCTTCGCGGACCGGCTGTGGCAGCCGGCTGCGAAGGACGCAACCAAAGAGACCCAACGCTGACGGAGCATCACCTCATGTCTCATCCCATCGCGCCGGACTATGATGTCATCGGTGTCGGCTTCGGGCCGTCGAATCTGGCGCTCGCCATTGCGCTGGAGGACTGTGCCAGACAGCAGCGGCTGAGTTGCCGTTCCCTGTTCGTGGAGCGGCAGCCGAGCTTCAAATGGCACGGCGGCATGCTGCTGCCCGGCAGCAACATGCAGATCTCGTTCCTCAAGGACCTGGTGTCGCTGCGCGACCCGACCAGTCCCTTCACCTTCGTCAACTATCTGCACAAATCCGGTCGCCTGCTTGATTTTTCCAACTGCAGGACGTTCTATCCGAGCCGGATCGAGTTCAACGACTATCTGCGCTGGGTCGCCGACCAGTTCAGCGCGCAGGTCGACTATGGCGAGACGGTCACGTCCGTAGAGCCGGTCAGTGCGGGCCAGTCGGTGGTCGCGTTGCGCGTGCTGACGCGAACGGCACGTGGCGAGGAGCAGGCCCGCATCGCGCGCCATCTCGTGGTCGCCGTCGGTGGCGTCCCGCATGTCCCCGCCGAGCTGCATCCGATCGCCGGGGATCGTCGGGTTGTGCACACCAGCGCCTATCTCGACTCGCCGCTCACCGCGGAGCTGCGCGGCCGTCCGGTCCGCGTCGCCGTCATCGGCGGCGGGCAGAGTGCCGCGGAGGTCACGCTCGATTTGAGTGACCGGCTTCCGGAGGCTCATATCGATCTCGTCTTCCGCGGACATGCGCTCAAGCCGTCCGACAGCAGCCCGTTCGTGAACGAGATCTTCAATCCGGACTACACCGATTATTTCCATTCGCGCGAGGCGGCCCAGCGCGCCGCCATCATCCGCAGTTTCCGCAACACGAACTATGCCGTCGTCGACCCGGAGCTGCTGGACCAGCTCTACCGCAAGACCTATCAGCAGCGCGTCTCCGGAGAACGCACACTCGCGCTGCATCCCCGCAGCGAGATCGTCAGCGCCGAAGCAGGTCCGGACGGCATCACGCTCGAGCTCCTGAACAAGGACGAGGCGGTCCGTCACCGGGCGGCCTATGACGCCGTCATTGTCGCCACGGGCTATGAGCGATCGCCGGTTCCGGCCTTCCTCGATCCGATCCGGCGCTACATCGAGCCGGGCGGGCTGGACCGCGATTATCGGCTCCAGACCCGTCCGGGCTTTCGTCCGCAGATCCATCTGCAGGGCTGCTCCGAGTCCTCGCACGGGCTGAGCGACACATTGCTGTCGGTGCTGCCGATGCGCGCCCAGGAGATCACGGCGTCGCTGGTGGCGACGGCAGCCGGACCGCGCGCGCCAGAGCACGACCCGCATCTGGCCGAAGCCATGTACTCGTGAGGCAGGGACGCAGGCCGCGGAGCCGCTGAGTTGGCGAGGAACCCGTCGTGCTGCCGGTGGAGCGGCACGGTCGGATGAACATCGGTGTTCGCCGTGATTGCGATTGTTGTAGGGCCGGCATCTCGCGGCCAGCAGCCACGGCGCAGTTTGGGAATGGGAAATGGCTGAGCCGCATCTGCCTGAGCGGGTCGTGACTTTATTGATATCCAGTGATTACGCGCGGCTCGTCGGGAGCACCATGTCGGAGCGGTTCGACTATATCGTGGACATTGCCTCCCTGCATACCCGCGACGAGCTGCTGCGGCGTCATCAGCTCGACCGCGTGCTGGTGCGTCAGGTCGAGAAGTGGCTCGCCTTCCATGGACGCCGTCTGCGGCGTCCGGCCGAAAGTATCGACATCGCGATGTGCAGCCTGGAATTCCGCAAGCGGCGCATCCGGCGGTCGCGCCTCGGGGCGCGGCGGCGTCGGCTGGATCCGAAGGCATCCCCCAAGGAGCCGGGCTGACCGTCCATCCAACTCGGCCGTCCACTGATCCCGGCGTTCGAAGCATCGTCGCGCCCGGTGCCGGGCGGATCGATCCGCTGTCCGACTTTTCGGGCGGCCATGGCTGCCACTTTCCGAAAGTTCAGACGGGCCACCGGCCGTCCACCGGGCCGGCGCCGATGATGGTTTGCAAACGGTAGAAAATTGAACGACATGCGGCCTCCCTTTGGAGTATCCTGCCGCTGGCACGAATGCTGCTTGAAGAGCCGCCAAACGAGCGCCAGCTCCAGAACAACAGACGCGAGGGGGACGTCCATGCCAGCCCACAGCCCACCTTTGATCTGACATCCTGCGAGCAGGCGATCGCGCCTGCGCGGCTTCGCGCGCGCCTGAACGGTCGGCGCGTGTGTGGACCTGTGACCTCGGCTCGGAATGCAGTGGAGACCAAGATGACAATTGCGGACGCGAACGACCTGGATCCGCAGGAAACCCGCGAATGGCTGGAGGCCCTGGCGGCGGTGCGTGGCCATCGCGGCGATGCGCGCGCCCGCTTCATCGTCAAGGCGGTGCTCGACGCCGCCCGCCGCGACGGCCTTCCGGTCGCCCAGTCGCTGACCACGCCGTACTGCAACACGATCCCCGTCAATCAGCAGCCGGCGCTGCCCGGCGACCGCGCCCTGGAGCACAAGCTCCGCTCGATCATCCGCTGGAATGCGCTGGCGATCGTGCTGCGCGCCAACAAGGAGAGCTCGGAGCTCGGTGGCCACATCGCGAGCTTCCAGTCGGCGGCGACGCTCTACGACATCGGCTTCGGCCATTTCTGGCATGCGCCGACCGAGACCCATGGCGGTGACCTGATCTTCGTGCAGGGCCACTCCTCGCCCGGCATCTACGCGCGCGCCTTCCTCGAAGGGCGCCTGAGCGAGGACCAGCTGCTCGGCTTCCGCCAGGAGACCGGCGGCAAGGGCCTGTCGAGCTATCCGCACCCCTGGCTGATGCCTGACTTCTGGCAGTTTCCGACGGTGTCGATGGGGCTCGGGCCGCTGGTCGCGATCTACCAGGCGCGCTTCCTGAAATATCTCGAGAACCATAAGCTCGCCGAGACCGCCAAACGCAAGGTCTGGGCGTTCATGGGCGACGGCGAGACCGACGAGCCGGAATCGCTCGGCGCCATCTCGCTCGCCGGGCGCGAGAAGCTCGACAACCTGATCTTCGTCATCAACTGCAATCTGCAGCGGCTCGATGGCCCGGTGCGTGGCAACGGCAAGATCGTCCAGGAGCTGGAGAGCGTGTTCCGCGGTGCCGGTTGGAACGTCATCAAGGTTCTCTGGGGCTCGGGCTGGGACCGGTTGCTGGAGAAGGACAAGAGCGGGCGGCTGCTCCAACTCATGGAAGAGTGTGTCGACGGCGAGTACCAGGATTTCAAGAGCAAGAGTGGCGCTTACATTCGCGAGCGCTTCTTCGGCAAGTATGATGAAACCAAGCAACTCGTCGCTGACATGAGCGACGACGAGATCTGGAGCCTCACCCGTGGCGGTCATGATCCCGAGAAGGTGTTCGCGGCCTATGCGGCGGCGGTCAATCACAAGGGCCAGCCGACCGTCATCCTGCCGAAGACCGTCAAGGGCTATGGCATGGGTGAATCGGGCGAAGGCCAGATGATCGCGCACCAGGCCAAGAAGATGACCCAGGATGCGCTACGCGGTTTCCGCGACCGTTTCCAGGTGCCGGTGGCCGACGAGGATCTCGCCAAGGTGCCGTTCATCCGGCCCTCGGACGACAGCCCGGAGATGCAATACTTCCACGCTCAGCGCGCGCGGCTCGGCGGCAGCCTGCCGCAGCGCCGGCGCAAATCGGCGTCGTTGCCGATCCCGCCGCTGTCCACGTTCCAGCGCCTGCTGGACGCGACCGGCGAGCGCGAGATCTCGACCACCATGGCGTTCGTGCAGATGCTCGGCACGCTGGTGCGCGACAAGGCGATCGGCAAGCACATCGTGCCGATCGTGCCGGACGAATCCCGCACCTTCGGCATGGAGGGCATGTTCCGCCAGCTCGGCATCTATTCCTCGGTCGGCCAGCTCTACCGGCCGCAGGACGCCGACCAGCTGATGTATTACCGCGAGGACAAGACCGGGCAGGTGCTGCAGGAGGGCATCAACGAAGGCGGTGCGATGTCGAGCTGGATCGTGGCGGCGACGTCCTACAGCACCAACAACGTGCCGATGATCCCGTTCTACATCTACTACTCGATGTTCGGCCTGCAGCGCGTCGGCGATCTCGCCTGGCTCGCCGGCGACATGCGCGCGCGCGGCTTCCTGCTCGGCGGCACCGCCGGGCGCACCACCCTGAACGGCGAGGGCCTGCAGCACGAGGACGGCCACAGCCACATCCTGGCAGCGACCGTTCCGAACTGCGTGTCCTACGACCCGACCTTCGCCTATGAGGTCATCACCATCGTCCGCGAAGGCATGCGCCGCATGTACGAGGCGCAGGAGGATGTCTACTACTACATCACCTTGATGAACGAGAACTACTCGCATCCCGCCCTGGCCGAGGCTGGCGAGAAGGCGGAGGAGGGCATTCTCAAGGGCTTGTATCTGCTCAAGAGCGGCGGCGAGGCCAAGGACGACGGGCTTCGCGTCCAGCTGATGGGTTCCGGCACCATCCTGCGCGAGGTGATCGCGGCCGCCGAGCTGCTGAAGACCGACTTCGGCGTCACCGCCGACGTCTGGAGCGCGACCAGCTTCAACGAGCTGCGCCGCGACGGCATGGCGACGGAACGCTGGAACCTGCTGCACCCGACCGAGTCGCGCCGCAAGAGCTGGGTCGAGGCGCAGCTCGACGGCCATGCGGGCCCGGTGGTCGCCTCGACCGACTACATGCGCAACTATCCGGACCAGATCCGCGAATACGTCCACGCGGCAGGCCGCCGCTATGTCGTGCTCGGCACCGACGGCTTCGGCCGCAGCGACTACCGCGTCAAGCTGCGGCGGTTCTTCGAGGTCGATCGCCACTACGTCGCGGTGGCCGCGCTCAAGGCGCTGGCCGACGACGGCCGCATCGGGCCGGACGTCGTCGCGCAGGCGATCGCGAAGTATCAGATCGATACTGGGTGCGCTGCGCCCTGGACCCTGTGACGCAGCCAGCCGAGGACATAGCGATGACTGACATCAAAGTACCCGATATCGGCGACTTCAAGGACGTCCCGGTGATCGAGATCTTCGTCAAGCCCGGCGACAGCGTGAAGGCGGAGGATCCGCTGATCGCGCTGGAGTCCGACAAGGCGACGATGGAGGTGCCGTCGCCGCGTGACGGCACCGTGAAGGCTGTGGTCGTCAAGGTCGGCGACAAGGTCAGCGAAGGCACCGTCGTCGTGCAGTTCGAGGACGCAGGCGCCGCGCAGGCCGAGGCGCGTCCGGTCGTCAGCGCGCCGCCGTCGCCGGTCAGCGCGCCCGCCGGCGTCGCCGAGGTGCGGGTGCCCGACATCGGCGACTTCAAGGAAGTTCCGGTCATCGAGATCTTCGTCAAGCCGGGCGACAGCGTGAAGGCGGAGGATCCGCTCGTCGCGCTGGAATCCGACAAGGCGACCATGGAGGTGCCGGCGCCGCTGTCAGGCACGGTGCGCGAGCTCAAGGTCAAGATCGGAGACAAGGTCAGCGAGGGCGCGATCATTCTGGTGCTGGCGACAGGCGAAGTCGCTGTTGCAGCAAGCGCGCCGCCGGCCGCGGCTGCACCTGTTGCCGTGTCTCCGGCTCCGGCCGCAGCTGACGATAGTTCTTTCGCGCTCGCCTATGCCGGCCCTGCGGTGCGCAAGCTCGCCCGCGAGATGGCTGTTGACCTTGGCAAGGTGAAGGGCACCGGCAATCACGGCCGTATCCTGCGCGAGGACGTCGAGGCCTTCGCCAAGGGCGAGACGAAGGGCGGCGCCGCCCCGGCCAAGTCGCAAGCGGCGGCCGCAAGCACGGGTGGAGGCGCGGGTCTCGATCTGCTGCCTTGGCCGAAGGTCGATTTCGCCAAATACGGTCCCGTCGAGCGCAAGGAACTCGGCCGCATCAAGAAGATCTCGGCGGCCAATCTGCATCGCAACTGGGTGGTCATCCCGCACGTCACCACCCATGACGAGGCCGATATTACCGAGCTCGAGCAGTTCCGCGTCAAGATGAACAAGGAGCTCGAGAAGAGCGGCGTCAAGCTGTCGCTGCTGCCGTTCATGGTGAAGGCCGCGGTGGCCGCCTTGAAGAAATTCCCCGAGTTCAACGCCAGCCTCGACGGCGATACGCTGGTCTATAAGAACTATTGGCACATCGGCTTTGCCGCCGACACGCCGAACGGCCTGATGGTGCCGGTGATCCGGGATGCCGACAAGAAGTCGATCCCCGAGATCGCCAGGGAGATGAATGACCTCGCCAAGCTCGCGCGCGAGGGCAAGATCAAGCCCGACCAGATGCAGGGGGGCACCTTCTCGATCTCCTCGCTCGGCGGCATCGGCGGCATCTACTTCACGCCGATCATCAATGCGCCCGAGGTCGCGATCATGGGCGTCTGCAAGGGCTACTGGAAGCAGCATTCGGCTGACGGCAAGACCTGGACGTCGCAGCTCACACTGCCGCTGTCGCTGTCCTGGGACCACCGCGTCATCGACGGCGCCGCCGCCGCCCGCTTCAACGTCCATTTCGCCAACGTGCTCGCCGATCTCCGGCGCGTGCTGTTCTGAGATGTAAGGAGGGAACGGCATGGCTCAGCTGATCGACGTGAAGGTGCCGGACATCGGCGACTTCAAGGATGTCGCAATCATCGAGGTGCTGGTGAAGCCGGGCGAAACGGTCGCCGTCGACACCAGCCTGATCATCGTCGAGTCCGACAAGGCCTCGATGGAAATTCCGTCCTCGCACGCCGGCACCGTCAAGGAGATCCGCATCAAGACCGGCGACAAGGTCAGCGAGGGCTCGGTCATTCTCGCGCTTGAGGCCACGGATGCTGCGGCCAGTGCGGCGCCCGCCGCGGTCTCGCCGCCGCCCGCCGCTGCCCCGGCTGCTGCGCCCGCGCCCGCCGCCGCGTCCTATTCCGGCAAGGCCGATATCGACTGCGAGATGCTGGTGCTCGGCGCCGGTCCCGGCGGCTACTCCGCCGCGTTCCGTGCCGCAGATCTCGGTATGAAGACCGTGCTGGTCGAGCGCTACAGTACGCTCGGCGGGGTCTGTCTCAACGTCGGCTGCATCCCGAGCAAGGCGCTGCTGCACACCGCGTCCGTGATCGACGAGGTCAGGCATCTGCCTGATCACGGCATCTCGTTCGGCGCGCCGCAGATCGATCTCGACAAGCTGCGCGGTTTCAAGGACGGCGTCATCAAGAAGCTGACTGGCGGCCTCGCCGGCATGGCCAAGGCGCGCAAGGTCGAGGTGGTGACGGGCGTCGGCAGCTTCGTCGATCCCAATCACCTGGAGGTCGCGACCGCGAGCGGCAAGACGACGATCCGCTTCGCCAAGGCGATCATCGCCGCCGGCAGCCAGGCCGTGAAGCTGCCGTTCCTGCCCGACGATCCGCGGATCGTCGATTCCACCGGCGCGCTGCTGCTGAAGTCGATCCCGAAGCGGATGCTGGTGATCGGCGGCGGCATCATCGGGCTTGAAATGGCGACGGTCTATTCGACGCTCGGTTCCCGCATCGACGTCGTCGAGATGCTCGACGGCCTGATGCAGGGTGCGGATCGCGACCTCGTCAAGGTCTGGGAGAAGATCAACGCGCACCGTTTCGACAAGGTGATGCTGAAGACCAAGACCGTCGGCGCCAAGGCGACCGAGGCCGGCATCGAGGTGAGCTTCGAGGGCGCGCAGGCGCCGGCCGGGCCGCAGCTTTATGATCTCGTGCTGGTGGCGGTCGGCCGCAGCCCGAACGGCAAGGCGATATCAGCCGGCAAGGCCGGCGTCGCCGTCACCGACCGAGGCTTCATCAACGTCGACAAGCAGATGCGCACCAACGTGCCGCACATCTTCGCCATCGGTGACGTCGTGGGACAGCCGATGCTGGCGCATAAGGCCGTGCACGAGGGCCATGTCGCGGCCGAGGCAGCGCATGGCGAGAAGTCCTATTTCGACGCGCGGCAGATTCCGTCGGTCGCCTACACCGATCCGGAGGTCGCCTGGGCGGGCAAGACCGAGGAGCAGTGCAAGGCCGAAGGCATCAAGTTCGGCAAGTCCGTGTTCCCATGGGCGGCTTCGGGACGCGCCATCGCGAACGGTCGTGACGAGGGCTTCACCAAATTGCTGTTCGACGCCACGACCCACCGCATCATCGGCGGCGGCATCGTCGGCACCCATGCCGGCGACCTCATCAGCGAGATCTGTCTCGCCATCGAGATGGGCTGCGAGCCCGCCGATATCGGTAAGACCATTCATCCGCATCCGACGCTCGGCGAATCCATTGGCATGGCAGCCGAGGTATTCGAGGGGCACTGCACCGATCTGCCGCCGCAGAAGCGGAAATAGGCGATTGGGACGAAACGTACACCGAGTGAGACCAGGGAGAGAAGGTTCGATGTCTGCAACCACCACAGCGGCCGCGGCGCCGAAAAAGCCGTTCTACCGGGTCCTCTATGTGCAGGTCCTGGTCGCGATCGTGCTCGGCGTCATCGTCGGCTGGCTCTGGCCGGAGTTCGGCAAGAACGACTGGATCAAGGCGCTCGGCGACGGCTTCGTCAAGCTGATCAAGATGGTGATCGCGCCAGTCATCTTCTGCACTGTCGTGTCCGGCATCGCGCACATTTCCGAGGTGAAGAAGGTCGGTCGCGTCGCGGTCAAGGCGTTGATCTATTTCGAGATCGTCTCGACCTTTGCACTGGCGCTGGGCCTGATCGTCGCGAACGTGCTGCGTCCCGGCGCGGGCTTCCAGGGCCAGACCAATGCCGCCGCAGTCGCCAGCTATGCCAAGCAGGCGAGCGAGATGAAGTCGGTCGACTTCGTCCTTCACATCATTCCGGACACTGTGGTCGGGGCGTTCGCCCAGGGCGAGATCCTGCAGGTGCTGCTGTTCTCGATCCTGTTCGGCTTCGCCTTGATGAGCCTCGGTGAACGCGGCCATACGATGCGCGCGTTCATCGACGACGCGGCGCATGCCGTCTTCGGCGTTATCGCGATCGTGGTGAAGGCTGCCCCGATCGGTGCTTTCGGCGCGATGGCTTTCACCATCGGGCGCTACGGCCCGCAGGCGCTTGGCAACCTCGCGGGTCTCATCGCGACCTTCTATCTGACCGCGCTCGTCTTCGTCTTCGTCGTGCTCGGTATCATCGCGCGCATCGCGGGATTCTCGATCTTCAAGTTTCTCGTATACATCAAGGACGAGTTGCTGATCGTGCTCGGCACGTCGTCATCGGAGAGCGCGCTGCCGCAGATGATGGAAAAGCTGGAGCGTCTCGGCTGCTCCAAGCCGGTGGTGGGACTCGTCGTTCCAACCGGCTATTCCTTCAATCTCGATGGCACCAACATCTACATGACGCTGGCCACATTGTTCATCGCTCAGGCCATGAACGTCGATCTCAGCTTCGGGGAGCAGATCACGATTCTGCTCGTCGCGATGCTGACCTCGAAGGGCGCCTCTGGCATCACTGGCGCCGGCTTCATTACGCTTGCCGGCACGCTCGCGGCTGTCAGGCCTGAGCTCGTGCCGGGCATGGCGATCGTGCTTGGCATCGACAAGTTCATGAGCGAATGCCGCGCGCTCACCAATCTCTGCGGCAACGGCGTCGCCTGCGTGATCGTCGCCTGGTGGGAGGGTGAGCTCGACCGCGACAAGCTGCGCGCCGCGCTCGACCGCGACATCGATCCTTCCGATGTCGAAGTTGCCGTCACCACTGGTTGATGCCGGACGAACCGGGACTGGCAGGACCAGTCCCGGTTCTCCCCCTTGATGCAGATGAGTTCGAGGATCGCGATGGATCGGGACCTGAAGGAAGCCGCACTCGAATATCATCGCCTGCCGACGCCCGGGAAGATCTCCGTGGTGCCGACCAAGGCGATGGCGACGCAGCGCGACCTGGCGCTGGCCTATTCACCTGGGGTGGCCGAGCCATGCCTGGTCATCGCGGCGGATCCATCGCAGGCCGATGAGCTGACGGCGCGCAGCAATCTCGTGGCCGTCGTCACGAATGGCACCGCCGTGCTCGGCCTCGGCAATATCGGTCCGCTGGCCGGCAAGCCCGTCATGGAGGGTAAGGCCTGCCTGTTCAAGAAATTCGCCGGCATCGACGTGTTCGACATCGAGCTCGCCGAGACCGATCCGGACGCGCTGATCGACACCATCGCGCGGATGGAGCCGACCTTCGGCGGCATCAATCTCGAGGACATCAAGGCGCCGGAGTGCTTCTACATCGAGCAGAAGCTGCGCGAGCGGATGAAGATTCCGGTGTTCCACGATGATCAGCACGGCACCGCGATCATCGTGGCGGCGGCGATCCTGAATGGGCTCAAGCTCGTCAAGAAGAACATCAAGGACGTCCGGCTGGTGTGCTCGGGCGCCGGCGCCGCGGCGCTCGCCTGTCTCGATCTGATCGTTAGCCTCGGGCTGCCGCGCGAGCAGATCATCGTCAGCGACGTGTTCGGCGTGGTCTATGCCGGCCGCGCCGAGGGCATGGACGACAACAAGGCCCGCTATGCGGTCAAGACCTCGGCGCGGACGCTCGGCGACATCATCGAGGGCGCAGACATCTTTCTCGGCCTGTCCGCCGGCAACGTGCTGAAGCCGGACATGGTCAAGCAGATGGCGCGCGATCCCCTGATCTTCGCGATGGCCAATCCGACGCCCGAGATCATGCCGGAGGATGCGCTGGCGGTGCGGCCCGATGCGATCATCGGCACCGGGCGGTCGGACTTCCCCAACCAGATCAACAATGTCCTGTGCTTTCCCTTCATCTTCCGGGGCGCGCTGGACTGCGGCGCCACCACCATCAACGATGCGATGAAGCTGGCCACGGTACATGCGCTCGCCGATCTCGCGATGACCGAGGTGCCCGAGGTGGTGGCCGCGGCATACAAGGGCGAAGGCCTGCGCTTCGGCCGCGACTATCTCATTCCAAAACCGTTCGACCCGCGCCTGATCGAGGTCATTGCGCCAGCGGTCGCCAAGGCTGCGGCCGACACCGGGGTCGCCCGGCGTCCGATCGCGGACATGGCGGACTACCGCGCGAAGCTGGCGCGGTTCGTCTACCGCTCCGGCAATGCCATGCAGCCGGTGTTCGCGGTCGCCAAGAGCGCCGCCAAATCGCTGCTGCTGGCGGAGGGCGAGGAGGAGCGCGTGCTGCGCGCCGCGCAGATCGTCGTCGACGAGGGGCTCGCGCTGCCGAAGCTGGTCGGCCGCCCCGCCATCATCGCGGAGCAGATCAAGGCCTTCGGTCTCCGCCTCAAGCCGGGACATGATTGCGAGATCATCGATCCGCAGGACGAGCGCGTCCATGCCGAATGCGCCGAGATGTACCACGCCAGCCGCAAGCGCGATGGCGTCTCTGCGGGACTGGCGCTGTCGGAGACCCGCAACAACGCGACGGTGCTCGCCTCGCTGCTGCTCGCGCGCGGTGTCGGCGATGCGATGCTGTGCGGCGTGGTCGGCCGGACCTCCGACCATCTCGCCACGATCCGCAACGTGATCGGCCTCCGCGACGACGTCGCCACGCTCGCGGTGATGCAGATGCTGATGCTCGACCGCCACCAGCTGTTCATCTGCGACACCCACTGCAATGCCGATCCGACCGCCGAGCAGGTCGCCGACATCGCGCTGCTGGCGGCGGCGGCCGTCCAGCGCTTCGGCATCACGCCGCGGGTGGCGCTGCTGTCGCATTCGAGCTTCGGCAGTTCGTCTGCGCCGGAGGCGTTGAAGATGCGCCAGGCGCGCGCCATCATCCATGCGCGTTCACCCGCGCTGGTTGTGGAAGGAGAGATGCGGGGCGATGCGGCGCTCTCGCAATCCATCCTCGATCACGAGTTTCCGGACTCCGGTTTCGAGGGACCAGCGAACGTGCTGGTCATGCCCAATCGTGATGCAGCCAACATCTCGTATAATCTGCTAAGGATGGCGGCGGGGCAGGGGCTCACCGTGGGAGGCATCCTGCTCGGTGCCGCCAGGCCGGCGCATATACTGACGCCATCGTCGACGGTGCGGCGCATCGTGAACATGGCGGCGGTTGCGGTGGCCGGGGCGGCGGTGCCGAAGACATGATGCAGACGGAGTGACGCGGGAGTCGCTCCGCCGCGCCATGGCCACGCTTGGGGAGGTTGGACGATGGCCGTTGCGCAGTCGGGAGTTCCGCGTGTCGTAATCGTCGGCGGTGGTGCCGGCGGATTGGAACTGGCCACGCGCCTCGGCGACAAATATGGCCGCAAGGGCCGGATCGACGTCACCCTGGTCGAGCGCAACCGCACCCATGTGTGGAAGCCGAAGCTGCACGAGATCGCTGCCGGCAGCATGGACATCTCGGCCCACGAGGTCGACTATCTCGCGCAGGCGTATTGGCACGGCTTCCACTACCGCATCGGCGACATGATCGGCCTCGACCGCGACAAGCGCGAGGTGCTGGTGGCGCCCTATCTCGATGCCGAGGGGCGCGAGGTCACCCCCAAGCGCACCATTCCCTATGACGTGCTCGTCCTCGCCATCGGCAGCCAGAACAATGATTTCGGCACGCCGGGTGTCGCCGACCACGCCATCAAGCTGGAATCGCAGCGCGAAGCCCGGCGCTTCCACGAGCGCATGATCAACGCCTGCATCCGCGTCCATTCGCAATCGTCGCCGATCGCCGCGCACCAGTTGAAGGTCGCGATCATCGGCGCCGGCGCCACCGGCGTCGAGCTGGCCGCCGAGCTGCACCGCACGACGCGCGAGGTTGTGGCCTATGGCCTCGACCAGGTCGATGCCGAGAAGGACATCAAGATCACGCTGATCGAAGCCGCGGGCCGCGTGCTGCCCGCGCTGCCGGAGCGGGTCTCGCGGGAGACCGAAAAGCTGCTCGCGCGACTGGGAGTCGAGGTGCTGGTCGGCGCCAAGGTCGCCGAGGTCGGCGCCGACAGGGTCAGCCTTTCAGATGGCCGCATCATCCCGGCCGAGCTGATCGTCTGGGCCGCCGGGGTGAAAGCGCCGGATTTCCTCAAGGACATCGCCGGGCTCGAAACCAACCGCATCAACCAGCTCGTCGTCAAGCAGACGCTGCAGACGACGCGCGACGAGCGTGTCTTCGCGATCGGCGACTGCTCGGCCTGTTCCTGGGGCGAGCGCGGCAACGTGCCGCCGCGGGCGCAGGCGGCGCATCAGCAGGCCTCGCATCTCTACAAGCAGATCCCGCGCTTCATCCGGGGCGAGCCGCTGGCGGACTACCGCTATCACGATTTCGGCTCGCTGGTGTCGCTCGGCGAGTTCTCGACGGTCGGCTCGATGATGGGCGCGCTGGTCGGCGGCAATCTGGTGTTCGAGGGCCTGTTCGCGCGGATGATGTATCTGTCGCTCTACAAGATGCACGAATACGCGCTGCACGGCTTGGCCAAGGTGAGCCTGGACACGCTGGCGCGCCTGATCACCCGCCGCACCGAGCCGCACGTCAAGCTGCACTGATGGGCGCAGGCCTCGCGGCCGCCTCGGTCGGGCAGGGCGGTCGCGCTGCATTGCGGCATCGCCGCCGGCCGATTTTGCTGTCGCCTATTCCACCGCAAGTCTCTAGAGTTGCTGGCGAAAAGCGGGCGCGGCGGGCGCAGTCCGCCAAGTCACGGATTGGCCTGGCTCAGGAGATGACGGACCTCCCCATCCGGATCGGCCTCGACGGACATCCCGACGTCGCCGCGGGGGTCCGGAGGCGCGCGGGCTGGCTCGTGCGCGGACTTCTGGCGCTTGCGCTGGTCGGCGCGGCGGCCTGGCTTGGCTATGCCATCGCCTTCTCCCGCGGGCTCGACCAGCGCCATGCCGCGGCCCAGCAGCGGCTGGCGGTCGAAGCCGCGCAGCTCGACGGCTATCTCTCCCGCTTCGAATATCTGCCGTCGCTGCTGGAGACCTCGCCGGACGTCTACCGGCTGCTCGGCACGCCGGATGACCGTTCGCTGCAGCAGAGCGTCAGCCTGTATCTCAAATCGATCAATCTGCTGGCCGGCGCCGACAACCTCTATGTGCTGAACGTCGCCGGCGATGCGATTGCGGCCGCCGACTTCGATCAGCCGGGCACGCCGGTCGGCAGCAATCTCTCCTACCGGCCGTATATGCGCCAGGCGCTGGCGACCGGCCGCGGCGCCTTCTTCGGCATCGGCATCACCAGCGCGCGCGCCGGCTATTATTTGTCCTATGCGGTCAAGCGCGAGGGGCGCACGATCGGCGTCGCCGTGGTCAAGGTCAATCTCGATGCCTTCGAGCGCGAATGGCGCAACCGCGGCAGCGACATGGTTCTGGTCGACGCCCGCGGCGTGACCATTCTCGCCTCGCGCGACGAATGGCGTCTTCGTCCATTGACGTCGCTCTCGGTGGATGCGCTGGAGGAGATCGCGACCTCGAAGCCCTATGGCAGCTCGACCCTCGCGCCGCTCGGCTGGACCTTCACGGAGACCACCGATCGCGGCGGCCAGGTCGTGACCGAGCGCGGCGCGGTCTACAGCGTCGACGAGCGTCCGCTCAACGAGCGGCAATGGCAGCTGCTGCTGCTCGACGACGAGACGCCGATCCGGCGCACGGCCCTGGTCATCGGCACGCTCTCGGGCCTCGCCAGCATCGTCGCGCTGCTCGCCTTCGGCCTGCTGGCGCAGCGACGCAACGAGATCCGCCAACGGCTCGCAAGCCAGGCCGCGCTGCAGGCCGCCAATGACCGGCTGGAGATCCGCGTGCAGGAGCGCACCGCCGAACTGCGCGCCGCGCAGGACGAGCTCGTGCATGCCGGCAAGCTCGCCGTCCTCGGCCAGATGTCGGCCGGCATGGTGCACGAGATCAACCAGCCGCTGGCGGCGCTGCAGACCGCGTCCGACAACGCCGTCCAGTTCGTCGATCGCGGCATGATCGGCGAGGCGCGGGGCAATCTCATCCGCATCGGCGAGCTGGTCCGCCGTCTCGGCCGCCTGACCGGCCAGCTGCGCGTCTTCGCCTACAAATCGAACGCGCCGCTCGATGCCGTTGCGGTCGAGCACGCGCTGGCCGAAACGCTGAAGATCCTCAGTGCGCGGGTGAAGGACGGCAGCGTCGACGTGTCGATCGATCTCGCGCCGGAGCTGCATGTCCGGGCCGATCAGACCCGGCTCGAGCAATTGCTCTGCAACATCATCGCGAACGCGCTCGACGCCGTCGAAGGCGCCGCCGACAAATCCATCTCCATCCGCGCTGTGCGCGAGGAAGGCCAGTGCCGCATCGCCATCGGCAACAGCGGTCCCGCCATCGCCACCGACGTCCTGCAGCGGATGTTCGAGCCGTTCGTGACGACCAAGCCCGCCGGCAAGGGGCTTGGCCTCGGCCTCGTGATCGCCAACCACATCGCGCGCTCGTTCGGCGGCGAGCTGCGGGCGCGCAATCTCGAGACAGGCGGCGCCGAGTTCGTCGTGCTGCTGCCGCTGGCCGAGTGACGAGGTCTTCGCATGACACATGAGCAACCGATCGGCGTGATCTATGTCGAGGACGACGAGGATGTCCGCATCGGCGCCGTCCAGGCGCTGCAGCTTGCCGGCCTCGCGGTCACGCCGTTCGGCTCGGTCGAAGCCGCAGGCGGAATCGTCCGCGCCGGCATGCCGTTCGTGGTGGTCTCCGACGTGCGCCTGCGCGGCAAGAGCGGCACCGAATGGCTGTCCGAGCTGCACCGGCTCGATCCCGACCTGCCGGTCATCCTGGTCACCGGCCACGGCGACATCTCGATGGCCGTCGAAGCGATGCGCAACGGCGCCTATGACTTCATCGAGAAGCCGTGCTCGTCGGAGCAACTCGTCTCCGTGGTGCGCCGGGCGCTCGACAAGCGGCGCCTGACGCTGGAAGTGCTCACGCTGCGCTCTGCGCTGGCCGACCGCCAGGGCATCGAGGCGAGCCTGCTCGGCCGCTCGCCGCAGATCCAGGAGGTCCGCCGGCTCGTCGCCAATCTCGCCTCGACCAATGTCGACGTGACGATCTACGGCGAGACCGGCACCGGCAAGGACGTCGTCGCCCGCTGCCTGCACGCTCACAGCGTCCGGCGCGGCGGCAACTACGTCGCGGTGAATTGCGGCGGCCTGCCGGAATCGCTGGTCGAGAGCGAATTGTTCGGCCACGAGGCCGGCGCCTTCACCGGCGCCACCAAACAGCGCATCGGCAAGATCGAATATGCCCATGGCGGCACCTTGTTCCTCGACGAGATCGAGAGCATGCCGCTCAGCGTGCAGGTGAAGCTGCTGCGGGCGCTGCAGGATCGCTTGATCGAGCGCGTCGGCTCCAACAAGCCGGTCGCGGTGGACTGCCGCGTCGTCGCCGCCAGCAAGGCGAATCTCTATGAGCTCAGCGAACGCAAGCAGTTCCGCGCCGATCTCTATTATCGCCTCGGCGTGGCCTTCATCGAGCTGCCGCCCTTGCGCGAGCGACGCGAGGACATCCCGATCCTGTTCGAGCACTTCACGCTGGAGGCCGCCAAACGCTTCGAGCGTGACGCGCCGATCGTGGACGAGCAGACCATGTCGCTGCTGCTGAGCTATGCCTGGCCCGGCAATGTGCGCGAGCTGCGCAACGTCGCCGACCGCTTCGTGCTCGGCGTGCTCGACCGCAAGGTCCTGGATCGGTCCGGGGCTGCAGCCTCGGAGCTGTCGCTGCCGCGGCAATTGGAAAACATCGAGCGCTCGATCATCGAGGATGCGCTGCGCCGCAAGCTCGGCGACGTCCAGGCCACCGCGGCCCTCCTGAGCATCCCGAAGCAGACGCTGTACGACAAGATCAAGCGGCTCGCCGTGAAGGTCGACAGCGTCAAGGAGAAGCATTGATGGAGCCGGCTCGCGTTGCACCTCGCGAGGAACGAACGCTGCGGCGGCGCCGTTGAAGGCCCATGACAGGCAGAGACACCCGCGACCTGCGCTCCGGCGCCTATGACCCCGTCAGCAAGGCCGGCTTGCCGCAGCCGCATCAGGTCAAGGACGAGACGACGCCGCGCCAGCGCGAGCAGTGGGGCGCCGATTTGCGCGCCGAGCCGCTGCCGGGCACCGAGCCGGTTCTGCCGGAAGGGCTCACGCGTGAGCGTCGCGCGCCGCTCAATCCCCGCACTGGCCGCCGCGACACGGTGTGAGGTGCCGCGGCTGCCTCATCGGCTTACTTGGCCGCGATCACCATGATCTCGACCGTGTATTGCGGCGCCGCAAGCCCGGCTTCGACGGTGGCGCGGGCGGGCGTGTTGCCGGCCGACACCCAGCCGTCCCACACCGCGTTCATCTCGCCGAAGGTCTTGATGTCGGTGAGATAGATCGTCGCGGACAAGAGCTTCGACTTGTCGGTGCCGGCCTTGGCGAGGTGACCGTCGATGATCGAAAGAATTTCCTCGGTCTGCTTGGTCACGCTCTCGCCGGCGGTCTTCTGCGCCACCACGCCCGCGAGATAGACGGTATTGCCGTGCACGACGACCTGGCTCATGCGCGGGCCGACTTCGAAACGCTGGATGGACATCGACAGAACTCCTCAAAAGGTCAAATGGGGCCTCTCCCTAGCGCGTGCGGCGCGGCGGCGCCAGTCGGCTGAGACAGGGCAGAGGCTGCAAATGAGCCGTTGTCCAGCGTGGATATTTGCAGCTTGGCAGCAGCGTGCCCTCCACCGTCCTTCGAGACGCCCGCCTGCGGCGGGCTCCTCAGGACGAGGTCCGATTTCGCGGTGACACTCACCCCTCATGGTGAGGAGCGCCGCTGGCGGCGCGTCTCGAACCATGAGGCCAGGGTTCACCGGAGGACGCGACCTTGCGTTGAGGCAGCCCACGAGACACACGGCCAGCGGCATTTCCGGATCGCGCCGCCTCGCCGCGCTGCGAAGCGCGCCTTGCCCATGGCTGAGGCAAGGGTGGGGCGTTTTCCGCGCTTGCACGGTTATTTGAGACATGAAACATTCTCCGCCAAGGTCCTGTTTTAAATTCCTGTTTTGACGAGGCGGAGGGGCACGATGCGGACGAAATTGATGCTGGCGGCATGGGCTGCGATCGCGTTGGGGTCGAGCGCAGCGCCGGCGCTGGCGCAGCAGACCATCCGCGTCGGCTGGACCATTCCGGCTGAAGAATCCAAATACTGGATGATGAAGCGGCCGACCGAGTTTCCGGATCTCGGCAAGACCTACAACATTGAGTGGACCCAGTTCCAGGGCACGGCACCGATGACCCAGGCGCTGGCCGCCGGCGCGCTCGATTGCGCGACGCAGGCGCCGCTGTCGCTGTCGAACGGCGTCGTCGGCGGCGGGCTCAAGGCCTATATCGTCGCCCAGCACGTCTATGAGAAGCCGGGCGGGTTCTCGGTCTATTGGGCGGTCAAGGACGATTCGCCAATCAAGACCATCGCGGACCTCAAGGGCAAGACGGTCGGCATCTCCGTGATCGGCGGCGGCACCCAGGGGCCGTTCAACATGCTCTTGAAGCAGGCCGGGCTCGATCCCGCCAAGGACATCAAGCTGGTCGAGGTCGGCTTCGCGGTGTCGGAGGATGCGCTGCGCCAGGGCCGCGTCGACGCCGTCAACATGAACCAGCCGTTCGCCGCGCGCGCCGAGGCCAAGGGCGGCACCCGCAAGCTGTTCCAGCTGTCCGAGGCGATGCCGAACATCGTCCACATCCTCGAGGCCTGCCGCGCCGACTTCGTCGACAAGAATCCGGAACTGGTGAAGGCCTATGTCCGCGACATCACCGCCGGCATGAAGAAGGCGCTGGCGAACCGAGACGAGACGCTGAAGGTCGTCTCGGAGGTGATGAAGGCGCCGGTTGCCGTCATCGACACCTATCTGTTGAAGGACAATGATTTCGGCCGCGATCCGGTCGCAGCACCCAACTTCCCGGCGATCCAGAAGATGCTCGACATCTACGCCGAGACCGGCATGCTGCCGAAGCTCGACGTCGCCCAGTTCAAGCATCCCACGATCGTCGCGCCGATCCAATAAGCGCCTTCGCGCGGAGTTCATTGTCGATGAGGAAGCTGCGCTCGCGCGTGACGGTGGATGGGCTCGATCGCGCCCCCCACCGCGCCTTCATGCGTGCGATGGGACTGGATGATTCCGACATCGCCAAGCCGATGGTCGGTGTCGTCAGCCAGAAGGGCGAGCAGACGCCCTGCAACATGACGCACGACTTCCAGGTCGACGCCGCCAAGACGGGGATCTCCGAAGCCGGCGGCACGCCGCGCGAATTCGCCACCATCTCCGTCTCCGACGGCATCAGCATGAACCATGAGGGAATGAAGTTCTCTCTGTTCTCGCGCGAACTGATCGCCGATTCCATCGAGGCCGTCGTCCACGGCCTTGCCTATGACGCGCTGATCGGCTTCGCCGGCTGCGACAAGACCTTGCCCGGCGTGATGATGGGCATGGTCCGCTGCAACGTGCCGTCGATCTTCATCTATGGCGGCAGCGCGCTGCCCGGCAGGTATCAGGGCAAGACGCTGACGGTGCTCGACTCGTATGAAGCCGTCGGCAGCTACATGACCGGCGAGATCGACGAGCAGACCTTGCGCGGCATCGAGCTGTCCTGCCTGCCGACGATCGGCGCCTGCGCCGGACAGTTCACCGCCAACACGATAGGCATGCTGTCGGAAGCGATGGGCCTGTCGATGCCCAACGTCTCGATGATTCCCGGCGTCTATGCCGAGCGCGCCCATGTCGCGCGTCAGGCCGGACGGCTGATCATGCAGATGCTCGCGAACGGCGGCCCGCTGCCGCGCGACATCGTCACGCGCAAATCCCTGGAGAACGGTGCCGCCATTGTCGCGGCCACCGGCGGCTCGACCAACGCCGCGCTGCATCTGCCGGCGATCGCCAACGAGGCCGGCATCCGTTTCACGCTCGACGATGTCGGCGAGGTGTTTGCGCGCACGCCGCTGATCGGCAATCTCAGGCCGGGCGGCAAATACACCGCCAAGGATGTCTACGACATTGGCGGCGCGGCCGTCGTCATCCGCGCGCTGATCGAGAGCGGGCATATCGACGGCTCCTGCATCACCGTCACCGGGCGCACGCTGGCCGAGGACTATGGCTCGGCCAATCCACCCGACGGCGAGATCGTCTTCAGCCCCGCCGAGCCGATGATGGCCGATGGGGGCGTGGCGGTGCTCAAGGGCAATCTCGCCCCCGATGGCGCGGTCATCAAGGTCGCCGGCCTCAAGAGCCTGGTGTTCGAGGGCCGGGCACGGGTGTTCGAGGATGAGGAAGCCTGCGTCGCTGCGGTCCGCGCGCGCAACTATCAGGCCGGCGAGGTGCTGATCATCCGCAACGAAGGGCCCGTGGGCGGTCCCGGCATGCCCGAGATGCTCGGCGTGACCGCGCTGATCTATGGCCAGGGCATGGGCGAGAAGGTCGCGCTGATCACCGATGGCCGCTTCTCCGGCGCCACCCGCGGCATGTGCATCGGCTATGTCTCACCGGAGGCGTTCGTGGGCGGTCCGCTGGCGCTGCTGCGCGACGGCGACCCGATCCGCATCGATGGCAAGGCGCGCACGCTCGACGTGCTGCTCGACGAGTCCGAGCTCGCGGGGCGCCGTGCCGCCTGGTCGCCGCGGCCGCCGCGGCATCGCGCGGGCGCGCTCGCGAAATACGCGAGGCTCGTCGGTCAGGCACCGCTCGGCGCGGTCACCCACGAGGGGCCGGCCGAATGGCCCTGGTTCGATCAGGAGCAGGAATGAGCAGCGAGGGGCGACGATTGGCAGGCTTCTTGCTAATCTGCGGTCGTTCATCCTGCTGTCCCGACGGAGCGTCTCGAGCGTGCTGCATCTGAAAGAGAAGTCGACATGGGCGTGACCCCGATCCGGCCTGGCCAACTCGCGGGCGTTCCGCTCGGCCGCCGTCCGGCTGAGCCGATCATCGAGATCGATCACGTCTCGCAGGTGTTCAAGACCTCGTCGCGTCGTGACCATACTGCGCTGTCGGACATTTCGCTGTCGGTCGAGGAGGGCGCTTTCGTCTCCATCCTCGGTCCGTCCGGCTGCGGCAAGTCCACCTTGCTCTACATCGTCGGCGGCTTCGTCAGTCCGACCGGCGGCACGGCAAAGATGAAGGGCAAGCCGATCACCGGGCCCGGGACCGACCGCGGCCCGGTGTTCCAGGAGTTCGCGCTGTTTCCCTGGAAGAGCGTGCTCGGCAACGTCATGTACGGCCCGCTGCAGCAGGGCATCAAGCCTTCGAAAGCCGAGGCCCGCGCCCGGGCGCTGATCGCCATGGTCGGCCTGACCGGATTCGAAAAATTCTATCCGAAGGAGCTGTCCGGCGGCATGAAGCAGCGAGTCGCGCTGGCGCGCACGCTGGCCTATGGCCCCGAGGTGCTGCTGATGGACGAGCCGTTCGGTGCGCTCGATGCGCATACGCGCACGCGGCTGCAGAACGATCTGCTCGAGATCTGGGAGCGCGACCGCAAGACCGTGCTGTTCGTGACGCACTCCGTCGAGGAGGCCGTGTTTCTGTCGGACAAGGTGGTGATGATGTCGCGCTCGCCGGGCCGCATCCGCGAGGTCATCGACATCGACCTGCCGCGGCCGCGCCGCCGCGAGGAGCTGCTGCTCGATCCGCGCTACCAGAAATACATCGTCGAGATCGAGCGCATGTTCGATGCCTCCGGCGACAACGAGCTGCCGTCATGAACGCGCTCCTGAAGCCGCTCGCGCCGGTGCTGGCCTGCTGCGGCCTGCTCGCGGCCTGGCAGCTCGCCTCGCTCGGGCTGAAGAACGACAGCTTCCCGACCGCGCTGGACTCGCTGCGCGCGATCCCGCCGATCCTCACCGACAAGGAATCGCTGATCAACATCCTGGCGTCGCTGCGGCGGATGGCGATCGGCTTCGCGCTGGCGCTGTCGTTCGCGATTCCCCTGGGGCTCTTGATGGGGCGCAGCCGGTCGATGGCGGCCTTCTTCAATCCATTGCTGATGCTGATCTACCCGGTGCCGAAGGCGGCGTTGATGCCGATCATCATGCTCTGGCTCGGCGTCGGCGACATCTCCAAGACGCTGGTGATCTTCCTCGGCGTCAGCCTGCCCGTGATCTATCACAGCTTCGAGGGCGCCAAGGCGGTCGAGGAGAAGATGCTGTGGTCCGGTGCGGCGATGGGGCTTTCTCCCGGTGAGCGTCTGCTGCGCATCGTCCTGCCCGCGGCATTGCCGGAAATCCTGACCGGCTGCCGCACTGGAATCGTGCTGGCGCTGATCACGATGGTGACCAGCGAGATGATCGCGCGGCAGTCCGGCGCCGGCAACATCCTGTTCAACGCGCTCGACATGGGCCAGTACGACACGGTGTTCGCGATGATCATCATCATCGGTGCGATGGGCATCTGCCTCGATGCAGCCTTCGAGGTCATCAGGCGCTGGCTGGTGCGCTGGTCCGAGCCGCAGTTCGACATGCCCCTGAGCTTCTCATGACGCCGCGCACGAGCAACGACATCCTCCTCGGCGCTGCGCCGATCGTGCTGGTCCTGCTGCTGTGGCAGGGGCTGGTGTCGTTCGGCTATGCGCCCGCCACGCTGCTGCCGCCGCCGGGCCATGTGTTCCTGCGCATGAGCCAGCAACTCTCCAACATCACGTTCCAGAAGGACATCGCGGCGACCTTGTTCCGGCTGTTCGCCGGCTTTGCGATTGCGGTCGTGCTTGGCGTGTCCCTCGGCATTGCCGCGGCGGTGAGCCCGCCGGTCAACGCAGCCGTCAAGCCGATCGTGCGCGTGCTGGCGCCGCTGCCGAAGGTCGCACTCTATCCGGCCTTCCTGCTGCTGCTCGGCTTCGGCCACGAATCCAAGATCATGCTGGTGGCCGCGGACGCGCTGTTTCCGATCCTGCTGTCGACCTATTACGGCGCGACGATCGTCGAGCAGAAGCTGATCTGGTCGGCGCTCGCCGCCGGCACACCGCCGCGCGACGTGCTGTGGAAGGTGGTGCTGCCGGCCGCGATGCCCTCGATCCTGACCGGTTGCCGCATCGGCCTCGTCATCTCATGCATCGTGGTGTTCCTGGCCGAGATGATCACCTCGACCGACGGGCTCGGCCATGTGCTGGTCACTGCTGCGCGCACGTTCCAGGCCGTCGACATGTTCGTGCCGCTGATCACGATCTCGCTTTTGGGCCTCATTCTCAATGCCCTGTTGCAGGGCCTGCGCGCTTATCTGCTGCGCGGCTTCCCCTCAGTCTGATAAAAAGCGCGAACAAGAATCGGGAGGACGGACCATGTTGGCGGATCGCATCGAGGCGAAATGGATCGACGCATTCTGCGAGATCTTCGAGCGTTGTGCCGTGAAGGCGGGTGATACCGCCGCGATCCTGTCCGAGACGCAGTCGCGCGCGCTTAACGTCCATCTGGCGGAATTGGCGCTGCTGCGCATGGGCGCGCGGCCGTTCCATGTGGTGGTGCCGACCCCGCGCAACCCTCATCCCGTTCCGGTGCGCTCGACCGGTGCGTCCGAAGCCATTGGCAAGCTCGGCCCCGTCGTGACCGCGCTCCAGCAGGCCGGCTTCGTCGTCGACTGCACCATCGAAGGCCTGATGCACGCGGTGGAGACGCCGGAGATCCTCAATGCCGGCGCGCGCATTCTCGTGATCTCCAATGAGCATCCCGAGGCGCTGGAGCGCATGCGGCCTGATTCCGCGCTGGAGAAGCGCGTCCGCGCCGCCGCCAAGATGCTGCGCGGCACCAAGCGCATGCGCGTGACCTCCAAGGCCGGCACCGATCTCGACGTGATCATGGAGGGCGCCTCCACCGTCGGCGTCTGGGGCTGGACCGACCGTCCCGGCACCTTGGCGCATTGGCCGGGCGGCATCGTCGTCAGCTTCCCCAAGAGCGGCTCCGTCAACGGCACCATCGTGATGGCGCCCGGCGACATCAACCTCACCTTCAAGCGCTATCTGAGCTCGCCTGTGACGATGACGATGCGCGACGACTACATCACCGCCTTGGAAGGCGAGGGCGCCGACGCCGCGATGATGCGCGCCTATCTCGCCTCCTGGGGCGACCGCGAGGCCTATGCCGTGTCGCATGTCGGCTGGGGCATGAACCCCGGCGCGCGCTACGAAGCGCTGACCATGTACGACCAGCGCGACACCAACGGCACCGAACTGCGCGCCGTCCCCGGCAACTTCCTGTTCTCCACCGGCGCCAACGAATTCGCCGGCCGCTACACGGCGGGGCACTTCGACCTGCCGATGATGGGCACCACGATCGAGCTAGATGGCACAGCCGTCATCAAGGACGGCGTGCTGCAGGACGTGTTCGGGTAGTTCTCGCGTCCGTATTTCACGCATATCTGTTCCACAGGCGGTGCGCCCCCCCTCCCTCTTGCGGGGAGGGGTCGGGGGTGGGGGTCCCCGAACTTCGCTTTCCGCCACGAAAGCTGAGCTAAAATCCTCGGGCTCGCTGTTAGTTTAAGTTGACGACCTCACCGCGTCATTGCGAGCCCAGCGAAGCAATCCAGAGCCACGCCCACCACCCTGGATTGCTTCGCTGCGCTCGCAATGACGGCTCGTGTTTCCGAGCAGCGGTGATATCCGCATGGTCCGTTGAAGCGCCTGCGCAATCAACGCCGCTCGGTGCCCCGGGGACCCCCGCCCCCGACCCCTCCCCGCAAGGGGGAGGGGAGCGCACCGTGATCGCAGGCGGCAGGTCGCTTCAAACGACGAGGTGCGCTCGCGTCCCGTTGCGCTCCAATGTGTTCCGAAAAAAATAAATTACTTGCCATTTTTCGGAATTCATGGTTCTCTCTCGCCATCCCGCCTCACTGCGGAGCAACTGTGCTTTTGAGGTAGGCCGGCGAACGACCGGCCTCAAGGCTGGCGCGAGACGCGCCCCCGCCTTCGGCGGCTGAAGGCCTTGACCCCGTCCGCTCGCCGTCCTGTTGGCTTGGCATGCACTCGGTCGTGGACCGAGCGCAGTGTGGCGCTCGATCAGTTCATTACAACGCGCGGCTGCTTGGGATTCCATTTTTCGCCGCGGGCGATCATCGTATTGAGGATGATGATCAGCTTGCGCATACAGGCGATGAGGGCAACTTTCGGCTCTTTGCCCTTGGCGATGAGGCGTTCATAGTAGGTCTTGAGCACCGGATTATGCTGCGTCGCTGCCCCGAGGCAGGGAAGGAACAGGCCGTTTCTCACCCAGCGCCGACCTCCCTTGATGTAGCGCTCGCCTCGGCGCTTGCCGCTGTCGTCGTCGTAAGGGGCAACACCGATCAGGGCAGCGGCGATCCTGTCACTCACCTTGCCGAGCTCCGGCGCTCCTGCGATGAGGAGCGCGGAGGTCATGGCGGCAAGCCCCGGCACACTTTCAATGATCTCGGCGCGCTCGGCAAATTCCGGCGTCGCCTTGACCCTGGCGAAGATCGCAGCCTCGAGCTTCGCAAGCTGAGCCGCGAGCGTCTTCAACACCTGGGAATGGGCCTTCTGCGCCAATCCCGGCACAACATGCTCGGTCTGGTTCTGCAAACGGGTTTTCAGATCCATCAGATTCTTGCGCGCTTTCACCAGCCCCGCCAGTTCCTCGCGTGCAGCATCGTAGGTCTGGCTCGGTGCCTCGTCGAACGTCCCAGCGAACCAGGCGATCATCTCTGCGTCGATCGTGTCGTTCTTCGCCAGTCGACCCGCCGACAGGGCGAAGCTGCGAACCCGTTTGGGATCAACGATCCGCACCTCTATCCCGGCCTCGCGCAGCGCCTTGGCCCATTCGCGCTCATAGCCGCCGCTGGCCTCCATGACGGCCTTGGTCACCTTGTGCTTGCGAAGCAAGGCCACCAACTGGCGATGCCCAAGCGAACTGCTCGGAAATGTCTGCCGTACTCCGAGTTTCCGAATGCAGCCGTCCACCTTGTCCTTGGCCACATCGATGCCAGCGACACCATTTGCGATCTGTGTCATCGTCCACTCCCTTCCTTGCCTTGTATGGGCTCGAAGCCCTTGCAACTGTTCGGGTTGAGGAAGATCACCGGAGCTGTCCCTCGCTCTGATACAGGCTCTGCCGCGTTTGGGGCGTTACGGGCTCAGATCCAGCGACGGGCGGTTTTGCGAGAACCGCCCGTTCGCGCATTCTGGCAGATCTGGCGTACACAAGGGGCGTTGCGCGCGATCGTCACGACACGCGGGGCGGGGAGCGATGGCCGCGAGAGATCGCAGCGTCTTCTTGCGAGGGCGCGGACGAACGATCTGACGCGGACGGTCAAGTCGCGTGGTCCTGGCCTCCCGACGCTGAGGTCAAGTTCGCGCTGGTGCTGAGGCATCACGTGGATGACGGTGGCCAACGAGCCGGCGCACCGGGGAGATCGCGAAGCAGCCGTAAGCCCATCGCGCAGGGAAGGCCGGGCGTTTCCGGCTGCACCTGTGGTACCTGCCGCCTGCATTCTTGTTAGCAGGCGGGCCGCAGGCGTCAGCCGACGCCTGGCCTTCCCTGCGCCCTCTGCATTGCAAGAGGGACGATCAGATCGCAGGCCTCGGGCGCAACACGCCGCGAGAACGAGACATCGTGCCAGCCGCTGTTTGAACCGTGTATCCGACCCACCCACGACTGTCGTCCCGGACAAGCCATGACGCGCGCCAGCGCGTCGCGGCGCCGATCCGGGACCCATACGCCGCAGCAGAGGTTGTCTTGCGAGACGTCAACGACCAGCCTGCCTCAAACCACTCCCTGGGGGTATGGGTCCCGTCGTTCGCCGGGACGACGGCGGTGCTTGTTGATGCAGTCGCGATCAACATTTGCGAGAAGCTACAACCCCGCTGCCGTAGGGTGGGCAAAGCAGCCGCCCGCAGGGCGGTTGCGTGCCCACCGTGCATCCGCGGATGTTGAGCGAGGTGGTGGGCACGGCGCGCGCGAGAGCTTAGCTTACGACGCGCAGCGTGCCGCGCCTTTGCCCACCCTACGGTCCCCGACGATACGCGTCGCCTCAATCCACCACCGGCGGACGGGCCAGCTTGAAATGCCGGAGCATCTCGACCAGCGCGCCGAGCCGCTGCTCGCGATACGCGGCGACATCCATCCCGGAATAGTCGAGGAATCCCGCGCCCGTGCGCAGGCCGATGCGGCCTTCGGCCATGTTGCGCTCGATCACGTCAGGCGCGCGATAGCGATCGCTGCCCAGCGCGCCTTCGAGATAACGGCTGGCGTAGTAGAGGATGTCGCCGCCGCCCCAGTCGATGAACTCGAGCAGGCCGAGCACGGCGTAGCGGAAGCCAAAACCGTAGCGGATCGCCTTGTCGATCTCCTCGGCGCTGGCGACACCTTCGCCGACCATGCGCGCCGCCTCGTTCATGGCGAGCGCCTGGATGCGCGGCACGATGAAGCCCGGCGTCGCCGCGCAGACCACCGGCACCTTGCCGATGCCTTCGAGCAGCGCCTTCAACCGCGCCGTCACGTCGGGATCGGTGGCCTTGCCCGGCGAGATCTCGACCAGCGGAATCAGATAGGCCGGATTGAGCCAGTGCGCATTGAGGAAGCGCGCTGGGTTCTCGATCGCACTGGAGAGATCATCAACCAGAATCGTCGACGTCGTCGAGGCGATGATCACCTCGGGCGCGACCGCGCGCGACGCCGCACCGAGCACCTCGCGCTTGAGGTCCACGATCTCCGGCACGCCCTCGAACACCAGCGTGGTCCCGCCAAGCACATCGCTGCTCGCGCTGGCCGGCGCGACGGCGACCTTGCCCATCAGCCTGTCCGCGTCGGTCGCCTGCAGCATCCCGAGCCGCGCCAGCGTCGCAAACGTCGCGCGGATCTCGCCAAGCGCATCGCTCTCCAGCCTGGCGAACTCTTCAGCCGTGCGCGGCTTGATGTCGATCATTGTCACCGGATGGCCGGCATAGGCGAAGGCCACGGCGATGCCGCGGCCCATGCGGCCGGCGCCGAGGCAGGCGATGTGACCGCGCGCGCTCATGCCGCAAATCCCTCGCGCAGCAGCGCCTGCAGCGCGGTCCGATCGAGGCCGCCGAGGCCGAGGCTCTCGAGCGTGCGTCCCGTCGCCATGAAGTCCTCGCCGCAGATGGCGCCACCGATGGCAAGGAAGGCGCGGGCGAGCGGTGTCGATGTGCAGGTCAGCTCGGCGGCCGAGATCAGGAACGACAGGCCGAGCCTGAGATCCTCGCGCATGTAGCGATGCTGCGTCAGCACCAGCTGCTCGCGCCAGTCACCGGAATCGGTGAGCCGGTCATGCGAGCCGCGGCCGTACATCCAGATCTCACCCTCCTTGGCATAGTGATGCGCCAGCGGGAAATGCGGCGCGCCATAGCCGAGCGCCTCGCGCACCGCGATCCGCTCGGCATCGAGCGCATCGGTGACGCGGCGAATGGAGGGCTGCGTGCCCTCCTTGTGAATGTCCCAGCGCTCGAAATGCTCGATCGGTCCCGCGTTCATCACGATCAGCGGCGGATGGATGATGCAGCCGGCATTCATCAGCGCGCCGGACAGCGCGTCACCGCAGGGTTCGATCACGCCGGGGAAGGCGCGGCTGATGACGGCGAGCGCGTGCTCGGCCGTCTTCGAAGGAAACACGCCGACCGGCAGCCGCTTGGCGCGGATCGTGATCGCGACCTCGAACGGGCCGTGCTTGCGCGTCAGCCAGGGCAGGGTGCCAGTCTCCGCGTAGCTGACCTCAGCTGTGTTGCCGGCGTCACGCGCGGCGGCCGCGAAGATCATCGTGCCGAACGTCGCCGGCGGCAGGAACACGACCTGGCCATCGGCGAGATGCGGCGCCAGTTGGCGCGCGATGTCGGCTTGCGCGAAGGCCGGCGCCGGACAGAGGATCAGCTCGGCGCCCCGGACGGCCTCGCCGACGTCGGTCGTGACCAGCGCGAGCCTGGCCTCATGGCGTCCGTTGACGTCCTTGACGATGATCGTCGAACCCGCCGCTCTGTGCTGCGCGACGGCCTCCGCATCACGGCGCCAGAACCGGACCTCGTGACCTCCCAGGGCGAAATCGCCTGCGGCTGCGAACGAGCCATTGCCGCCGCCGAGCACTGCTATCTTCAAGAGCGCAACTCCCTATCGGTCATCTGGCATCTGGCGCAGTAGATGGTGCTGTACCTTGCCGAGCGCGGTGCGCGGCAGGTCGTCGACAAAGATGATGTCGCGCGGCACCTTGAAGCGCGCGAGCTGCGCCTGCAGATGCGCGCGCAGAGTCTCGGCGTCGAGCGCGCAGCCCGTGCGTTTGACGACGAACGCCACCGGCACCTCGTCCCAGCGCGGGTCGGGCCGGCCGATCACGCCGCACTCGACCACGTCCGGATGTTCGCCCAGTACGCGCTCGATCTCGGCGGGGTAGACGTTCTCGCCGCCCGAGATGATCATGTTGTTCTTGCGCTCGAGCACGAAGAAGTACCCGTCCGCATCGCGCTGCGCGATGTCGCCGGTGCGGTACCAGCCGTCATGGATGGCCTGCTGTGTCGCTTTGGCGTTGCCCCAATATTCGAAGAACAAATTGGGCCCGCGCACCGCGATCTCGCCGGCCTTGCCCGCCGGGAGCTCATCGCCGTCGCGGTCGATGATCTTGGCCTGGCAGCACAGCCCGGGCAGGCCGGTCGAGCCGGTGCGCGAGAGGTCGCCGCCGAGCCGCGTGTAGACCGCGATCGGGCAGGTCTCGGTCGAGCCGTAGACCTGCAGCACCGGCACGCCGCGTGCGGTGATGCGATCGATCAGTGCCGGCGGCACGATGCTCGAGCCGGTCGAGACAGCCTTCAGCGACGACAAATCTGCGGTGGCCCAGCCCGGATGCTCGGTGACGGCCTGGATGGTCGCCGGCACCAGCACCGTCAAGGTCGGCCGTTCGTTGACGATCGCCGCGAGCGTGGAGTCCGGCGTGAAGCGCGCATGCAAGGTCACAGTGGCGCCGTGATGCAGCGCCGGCGTGGTCTGGATGTTGAGGCCGCCGACATGGAACAGCGGCAGCACCGTCAGCACGTGATCGTCGGAGCTGAGGCCATGCATATGCTGGCTCATCACCCCATTCCACAGCAGCGCCTCCTGCCGCAGCACCGCGCCCTTCGGCCGGCCCGTCGTGCCCGACGTGTAGACGATCAGCAGCGGGCAGGAGAGATCGATGTGCGGGTTGCGATCGTCGCCATGGCCGCGGGCCAGCAGTTCCTCGATGTCGGGTCCGTTGGCCGGCGCGAAGTCGAGGCCGACGGGCACGGTCTCCGGGGGCAGCTCGACGAGCACCGACGCAAACGCTTGCTCCAGCACCAGCACCTTGGCGGCGGCATCGGTGAGGATGAAGACCTGCTCGGCCACCGCAAGCCGCCAGTTCAGCGGCACCAGGATCGCGCCGAGCCGCGCGCAGGCATAGAGCAGGACCAGATAGTCCGGCCGGTTGAGACTGAGGATCGCGACGCGGTCGCCGCGCCCGACGCCGAACTCGGATTTCAGCGCCCGCGCCATTTTGGCGATGCGGTCACTGAAGTCGGCATAGCTCAGCGTCGCGCCTTCGAAGCGGATCGCCGGCTTGTCCGGCGTGAACGCGGCGTTGCGCTCGATCAGGCTGCAGAGGTCCACGCTCTATTCGTCCGTCTCGCCGGGCTCGTACAGCGCCTCGCGGCCGATGCGGTCGAGGCAGAGCTCGGCGGTCCAGGGCAGCATCAGCGAGCCGCAGCGGCTGTCGCGATAGATGCGCTCCAGCGGCAGCGTCTTCAGCATCGACTGTCCGCCGCAGGTGCGGATGGCGAGCGCGGCAAGCTCGTTGGCGCCTTCCATGACGGAGTATTGCGCGGCATAGGCGCGCAGCACCTGCTCCTTGGTCGGGTTGGCACGCGCCTCGGTGACGGCCTGGAACCAGATGCCCTTGATCTGCTCCAGCTTGATCTGCATCTGCGCCACCGCGATCTGCTTGGTCGGGTACATCCGCCGCTTGACCGGCGGCATGCCCGGCACCTCGCCACGCAGATATTTCAGGGTGAAATCGTACGCCGCCTGCGCCAGTCCCATATAGGTCGGCGACAAGGTCATGAACATATGCGGCCAGCGCATCGCCGCCTGGAAATAGACCCCGCGGGGCATCAGCGCCGCGTCCTCGTCGACGAACACGTCCTTGAAGATCAGCGTGCGCGACACCGTGCCGCGCATGCCCAGGGGATCCCAGTCACCGACCACGGACACGCCCTCGGTCTTGGCGGGGATCGCGAGGTAGAGCGTGTTGCGCCGAGACGCCTTCTCGCCCTCGCTGATCTCGGTGCACAGCACGCCATAATAGTCGGCGTGGCCGGAGAGCGAGGCGAAGATCTTCTTGCCGCTGACCAGCCAGCCGCCCTTGACCGGTCTGGCCTCGGTGCCGAACGCCACGCCACCAGCCGCAGCCGCGCCACCCTCGGAGAACGGCTGCGAGTAGATCGCGCCGTCGTCGACGATGCGCTTGTAGTGGATCGCGCGCCGCCGCTCATGCGATGCACGCATCTCGTCGTCCATGTCGAGATCGTCGGCGAGTGGTCCCGACCATAGTGTCGAGCAGACATGCATGTTCCAGGTTAGCGCCGTGGCGCCGCAATAGCGGCCGATCTCGGCGGCGGCGAGCGCGTAGGTCTGATAGCCGGCGCCGAGACCGCCGAGAGATTTCGGCACGGAGATGCCGAGCAGGCCTGCGCGATGCAAATCCTTGTAGTTCTCGGTCGGAAACGTCGCCTCGCGATCCCAGATGGCGGCGCGTCCCGCGAGCACGCTCTGCCCGAGTTGCCGGGCGCGGCTGATGATGTCGGCCTGCTCGGCCGTCAGCCGATAGGCGGCCGGATCGAACATCGGCGCATCGAGCGCTTCGCCCGATGCGGCCGCCGTCTTCTGGACCGGGATCGTCATCATGCCTCCGCCGCCATTGATGCTGAGTGTGCGTTCAGGAACGAAGCGAGCGCGGCGTTGAACGCGCCGGGGCGCTCGAGATTGACGAGATGGCCGGCGCCCTGAAGCTCGACATACTCGGCCGAGGGGATGAAGCTCGCCATCTTCTCCATCATGGGCGCCGGTGCGTTACGATCCTTTGAGCCCGAGAGGACGAGGGTCGGCACCTTGATGTCCTTCAACGCCTGGCGCCGGTCGAAGCCGAGCAGGGCCAGCATGCTGGCGCGATAGCTTGCCTCGGGCACGCCGGCCATGGAGGAGGTTGCGAGTTCGAGACCCTGCGGATCGGGATCGTCGCCAACCAGCTCCTTCACGAGGTCCGGCGCCAACGATGCCATGGTGGCGCCGCGGTCGAGCGGCCCGAGACGCGCCTCGATGAATGATGTCTGCCAGTCGCCGTCGGCCTTGCCGAACGCCGGGCTGGTCTGTGCCAGCACCACGGCCGACGCGGCCATCGGGTGTGTCATCAGCCATTCCTGCACGATCATTCCGCCAATGGAATGGCCAACGAGAATCGGCCGCTGGGCCTCGATCTGAATCAGGAAGTCCTGCAGCGCGGCAGCAAGCGTCGTAATGCTGACCTGGTCGAGCCGAGCTGATTGGCCATAGCCTGGCATGTCCCAGGCCACCGCATGAAAGCGCTCACCAAAATATTCGAGCTGGCCGCGCCATGCGCGCGCTGCGCCTCCGATGCCGTGCAGGAACACCACCGTCTGCTGCCGGGGCGCCCCCGACGCCTCGTAGCCGAAGCGGCCGTCCTTCGTGATCAGGATTTGCGAAGCAGGCACGCAGACCTCCGAAATACGCCCGAGGCCGCAACGTCGCTCGCCCAGGGCTCGTGAACGCTAGCCACGGCGACAGAGGTGTCAAGCGGCTTCGGACGCGTTGTTGCAAAAATTTGAAGTTTAAAATAAATTCGAAGTCGCGATCGTGTTGCAAGAGATGAGGAGGCGCTTGCATGTCTGGATTGCCTGCAGCTGCGCATGCAATGGTGACTGGCGGTGGGCGCGGCATCGGCCGCGAGATCGCGCGAGTTCTGAAGCTTGCCGGCGCAACCGTGACGATCGTCGGCCGCAACGGCGCAACGCTCGATGAGGCGATCACAGCCGGCTGCGCCGATTACGCCGCGATCGCCGATGTTGCCGATCAGGCCGCTTTGAATGCGGCGGTTACTGCTGCCGTCGCGCGCCGGCCGATCGACATCCTGATTGCCAATGCCGGAAGTGCGGAGTCCGCCCCGTTCCTGAAATCGGATGCCGCGCTGTTCCGTCGCATGATCGACATCAATCTCATGGGCGTCGTGCATGCTGTCCAGGCGGTGTTGCCCGCGATGAAGGCAAGGTCCTATGGCCGCATCGTTGCGGTCGCGTCCACGGCAGGGCTCAAGGGCTATCCCTATGTCAGCGCCTACACCGCCGCGAAGCACGCGGTCGTCGGCCTGACGCGCTCGCTGGCCCTGGAGCTGGCTGCAACGCCCGTGACCGTCAACGCGGTCTGTCCCGGCTTCACCGACACGGACCTCGTCGCCGACAGTGTCGACAACATCATGAAGAAGACCGGCCGCAGCCGGGAGCAGGCGATCGCCGAGCTTGCCAAGCACAATCCGCAGGGGCGGCTCATCATGCCCCAGGAAGTTGCTGATACCGTGTTGTGGCTGTGCGGCAGCGGTGCCAGCGCGATCACGGGTCAGGCGATCGCGGTCGCCGGCGGCGAAGTCTAGACCGCAACGCCAAACAATAAGACTCGAAGGAAGGAAGCCATCATGTCGAGACCTGCCAACCCCGTCACCGTGCCATTGGCGGACTACAAGCCCAGCTATTTCCTGTTGACGGTTAAGGATCGCGTCGCGACCGTGACGTTGAACCGGCCGGAGCGCAAGAACCCGCTGACTTTCGAGAGCTACCGCGAGCTGACCGACTTTTTCCGGGCCTGCGCGTTCGACGATGACGTCAAGGCGATCGTCGTCACTGGTGCCGGCGGCAATTTTTCGTCGGGCGGCGACGTGTTCGAGATCATCGGCCCGCTGGTCAAGATGGACACCAAGGGGTTGACGGCCTTCACCCGGATGACCGGAGATCTCGTCAAGGCGATGCGCGCCTGTCCGCAGCCGATCGTGGCGGCGGTCGAGGGCATCTGCGCCGGCGCTGGCGCCATCGTTGCGATGGCCTCCGACATCAGGCTCGCCGCGACCGGCGCGAAGGTGGCGTTCCTGTTCAACAAGGTCGGTCTCGCCGGCTGCGACATGGGCGCCTGCGCGATCCTGCCGCGCATCATCGGCCAGTCGCGCGCTTCCGAGCTGCTCTATACCGGCCGCTTCATGAGTGCGGACGAGGGCGAGCGCTGGGGCTTCTTCAGTCGCATCGTCGCGCCCGCCGACGTGTTGGCGCAGGCCATCGTCTTGGCAACCGAGATCGCAAACGGCCCGACCTTCGCGAACACGATGACCAAGCGCATGCTGGCGATGGAATGGGCGATGTCGATCGAGGAGGCGATCGAGGCCGAGGCAGTTGCCCAGGCCTTGTGCATGACCACCGAGGATTTCAACCGGGCCTTCGAAGCCTTTGCCGCCAAGTCCAAGCCGGTCTTCCAGGGCAATTGACCGGATGCCGGAACCGAAGGGGCTTGCCAGGAGATATTTTAGGGTTAAAATAATTTCCATTGGCTCGGCACCCTTGCGGAGGCGCTCATGAAGATCGCGATCATCGGCGGCGGACCCGCCGGTCTCTATGCGGCCATCTTGCTCAAGAAGCAGCGGCCCGGCGCCGACATTGCGGTCTACGAGCGCAACCGCCCCGACGACACGTTCGGCTTCGGCGTGGTGTTCTCCGACGCCACGCTCGACAATTTTGAGAAGCACGATCTTCCGAGCTATCAGCGCATCACCCAGGAGTTCGCCTACTGGGACGACATCGCGGTGCACTTCCGCGGGACGGTGCATCGGGTCGGCGGCAACGGCTTCTGCGGCTGCTCCCGCCGCACGCTGCTGATGATCCTGCAGGAGCGGGCGCGCGAGCTCGGCGTCAGCCTGCAGTTCGAAGTCGACCTCGACAGCGAGGCGCTGTTCGCGGATGCCGATCTCATCCTGCTGTCCGACGGCATCAACAGCCGCTTCCGCGACAAGCACGTCGACCATTTCCAGCCCGAGGTCGACCTGCGCGCCAACAAGTTTGCCTGGATGGGCTCGACCAAGCCGCTCGACGCCTTCACCTTCATCTTTCAGGAGACCGAATGGGGCCCGTTCATCGCCCATGCCTATCAGTATGAAGCGGGACGCTCGACCTGGATCTTCGAGACGGATCCCGTGACCTTCGAGAAGGCCGGCCTGACGGGGCTCGACGAGCGGCAATCTGCCGACCGGATGAAAGAGATCTTCGGCTGGTTCCTCGGCGATCACCCGCTCCTGACCAACCGCTCGATGTGGCGGAATTTCCCGATGATCCGCAACAAGCGCTGGGTCAAGGACAACATGGTGCTGCTCGGCGACGCCAAGTCGACGGCGCATTTCTCGATCGGCTCGGGCACCAAGCTTGCCATGGAAGATGCGATCGCGCTCGCGGATGCCATGCAGCGCTCTCCCACGATTGCTGGTGCGCTCGATCTCTACGAGAACGGCCGGCGCGAGGAGGTCGAGAAGACCCAGCATGCGGCCGATGTGTCGCTGGTCTGGTTCGAGCATCTCGACCGGTTCTGGGATTTCGATCCCGTGCAGTTCGCGTTCGGCGTGATGACGCGCTCGAAGGCGATCACCTACGACAATCTCACTTTGCGCGCGCCGGATTTCGTGGCCGAGGTCGACAAGGCTTTCGCGCGCCAGGTCCGCGCCAAGGGCTTTGATGTCGATGTCGAGACGCCTGTCGCGCCGATGTTCCAGCCGCTCAAGCTGCGCGAGATGACGGTTGCCAATCGCGCGGTGCTGTCGCCGATGTGCATGTACTCGGCCGAGGAGGGCGTGCCCGGCGATTTCCATCTGGTGCACTACGGCTCGCGCGCCATCGGCGGGGCCGGTCTGCTGTTCACCGAGATGACCTGCGTCAGCCGCGACGCCCGCATCACGCCCGGCTGCGCCGGTCTGTGGAACGACGCGCAGGAAGCGGCCTGGAAGCGCATCGTCGATTTCGTCCATGCCAATTCCAAAGCCAAGTTCGCGCTGCAGCTGGGGCACGCCGGACGCAAGGGCGCGTCCAAGCTGATGTGGGACGGGATGGACCGTCCGCTGGAGCAGGGTGGCTGGGAGATCGTGTCGGCATCGCCGCTGCCATATTTCCCGGACAGCCAGGTGCCGCGCGAGCTCGACCGCAAGGCGATGGACGCGATCAAGGCCGACTTCGTCGCAGCGGCCGAGCGTGGCCACGCTTGCGGCTTCGACATGCTCGAGCTGCACTGCGCCCACGGCTATCTGCTCGCGAGCTTCATCTCGCCGCTGACCAACAAGCGGACCGACGCGTATGGTGGTGCGCTGGAGAACCGGCTGCGCTTCCCGCTCGAAGTGTTCGCGGCGATGCGCGCGGCGTGGCCGGCGCACAAGCCGATGTCGGTGCGCATCTCGGCGACCGACTGGGCCGAAGGCGGCATCACCGGCGACGACGCGGTGCTGATTGCCCGCGCGTTCGCCGAGGCGGGTGTCGATCTCGTCGACGTCTCGACCGGGCAGACCGTGCGCGAGGCCAAGCCGGTCTATGGCCGCATGTTCCAGACGCCGTTCTCCGATCAGGTCCGCAACGAAGCTGACGTCGCGACCATGTGCGTCGGCAACATCACCACGGCCGATCAGGTCAACACCATCCTCGCTGCCGGCCGCGCCGATCTCGTCGCGCTCGGGCGCCCGCATCTGGTCGACCCGGCCTTCACGATGAAGGCGGCGGCCTGGTATGGCGCGGATATGTTCTGTCCGCCGCAATATCTGCCGGGCAAAGAGCAGATCTTCCGCAACAGCGTGCGCGAGCGGCAGGATTTCGAGGAGCTGAAGATTAAGGCTAAACCGAAAACGCGGGCGGAGCTGAAGGCCGAGGCTGCGAAGCCGCTTGCGGCGGAGTAAGCCTCCGTGCCACGCTGCCGCCCGGTGCGTCCAGAGCGAGTGGAGTAGGGGCGATGAAGGCGATCATCGTTGGCGGTGGTATCGGCGGATTGACGACGGCCCTGATGCTGCGGGCGCGCGGCATCGACTGTGAGCTGTTCGAGCAGGCGGATGCGATCCGCGAGCTCGGCGTCGGGATCAACACCCTGCCGCATGCGATCCGCGAGCTCGCCCAGCTCGGGCTGCTCGACCGGCTCGACGAGGTCGCCATCCGCACCTATGAGCTGTTCTATCTGACCCGGCGCGGTCAGGAGGTCTGGCATGAGACCCGCGGTGTCGACGCCGGCCATGACGTGCCGCAATTCTCGATCCATCGCGGCCGGCTGCAGAGCGTGATCCATCAGGCGGTGATGGAGCGGCTCGGTCCGGGCAAGGTCCACACCGGCTGCCGTCTCGGGTCCTTCACCCAGGACGAGGGCGGGGTCACCGCCTATTTCTTCGACCGCACCGGCGCTCATGTTCACACCGTCCGTGGCGACGTGCTGATCGGCGCCGACGGCATCCATTCCAAGGTCCGGCAGACGCTGTTCCCCAACGAGGGCGCGCCGTGCTGGAATGGCCTGATGCTGTGGCGCGGTGCCACCGACTGGCCGGTGTTTCTGACCGGGCGGTCGATGATCATCGCCGGCGGCCTCAACGCCAAGGCGGTGATCTACCCGATCGCCGAGGGCTCGAGCCCCGCGACGCGCCTCACCAATTGGGCCGTGCTGGTGCGCATCGGCGACGCGAACTCGACGCCGCCGCGGCGCGAGGACTGGTCGCGGCTCGGCAAGGCCGACGAACTGATGCCGCATGTCAACGGCTTCTCGATTCCCCAGGTCGACTTCGCCGCGATGGTGCGCGCGACGCCGGAGTTCTGGGAATATCCCTGCTGCGACCGCGATCCGCTGCCGTACTGGTCGAGCGGCCGGGTCACCTTGCTTGGCGACGCCGCGCATCCGATGTATCCGGTCGGCTCCAACGGTGCCTCGCAGGCGATTCTCGATGCCCGCGCGCTCGCCGATGCTTTGGCCCGCTCCGAACATCCGCGCCAGGCGCTGATGGTCTATGAGCAGAAGCGGCTGCCGATGACCGCCGAGATCGTCGCTTCGAACCGTCGCGGAGGCCCCGAGGGCGTCATCGATGCCGTCGAGCAGCTTGCGCCGCAGGGCTTTACCGACATCAACACCATTCTCAACTACGAGGCCCGCGAGGGCATCGTGCGCGGCTATGCCAGCCGGGCCGGCTTTGCCGCGCGGATGGTGACGCGGCAGGCGTCGTAAGTCAGCGTCTCGCACCGTTTTCCGGGCTGCCCCTCACCCCAGCCCTCTCCCCGTGAAGGACGGGGAGAGGGAGCACACCGTTTGCTGCGCGACGGCTTGACGACCAATGCCTCAGCCGCCTCACGCCCCCGGAGGCGGGGGCAGGAAGTGGATGTTGTGCTCGGCGGCGAGCTTCACGACGTCGTCGGGGTTCTGCTCGCGCATGTTGTGGATCGCCCAGAACAGCTCGTAGAGCCGCCGCGTCGGCGACACCCAGAACAGCGTCTTGGCGGTCTGCTGCGACTTGTTGAAGATGCCGTGCGGCTTGCCCATCGGCAGCCGCACCGTGTCGCCGGCGGTGGCGTATTCCTCGGCGCCGTCGAGGAAGAAGTCGAGCCGGCCTTCGAGGATGTAGAGATACTCGTCCTGGTCGGGATGGATGTGCGGCGGCACGAAGGTGCCGACCGGGAACGTCGCATGCCAGGAGAAGCTGTGCTCGGTGCGGTTCTTCGGCACGTAGACTTGGCCGAGGATGTTCCAGGAGATGCCCTGGATGCCCTCATTGGCCCGGGTGATGCCGGCGATTTCCGGATGGCTCATGGTAATTTCGCTCCCTTTTCTTACTTGGCCGCGCAGTCCTTGGAATAGCGGTCGCCGTAGTTCTCGAACACCTTCTGCACGATCTCGGTCTGGAACTTGCCGTCCGGCCGCTTGGCCACCTTGGTCAGATAGAAGTCCTGGATCGGATAGCCGTTGGTGTTGAACTTGAAGTTGCCGCGCAGCGAGGCGAAATCGGCCTTCTTCAGCGCTGCGGCCACCTTGTCCTTGTCCGAGAGGTCGCCGCCGACCGCCTTGACGGCGCTGTCGATCAGCAGCGCGGCGTCATAGGCCTGCATCGCATAGGTGCCGGGCACGGTGTTGTAGGCGGCTTCATAGCCGGCGACGAACTTCTTGCTCTGCGCATTGTCGAAATTGGGCGCCCAGTTGGCGCCGCCGAACATGCCGACCGCCGCGTCCTGCTGCGCCGGCAGGGTGGATTCGTCGACCGTGAAGGCGGAGAGCACCGGGACGCTGTCGGCGAGGCCCGCCTGCTTGAACTGCTTGACGAGGTTCACGCCCATGCCGCCGGGCATGAAGGTGAACACAGCGTCCGGCTTCTGCGAGGAGATCTTGGACAGCTCGGGCTGGAAGTCGAGCGTGTTGAGCGGAACGTAGGATTCCTCGACGATCTCGCCCTTGTAGTCGATCTTGAAGCCGGCGACGGAATCGCGTCCGGCCTGATAGTTCGGCACCAGCAGGTACATCTTCTTGTAGCCGCGGTCCTGCGCGACCTTGCCGAGAACCGCGTGCACCTGATCGTTCTGGTACGATGTCACATAGAAATACGGGCTGCACTCCTTGCCGGCATAGCTGGACGGACCGGCATTCGGGCTGATCAGGAACGTCTTGTTCTCGGTGATCGGGCGGTGGATCGCCTGCAGCATGTTGGAGAAGATCGGGCCGACGACGAAGTCGACCTTGTCGCGCTCGAGCAGGCCCTTGGCCTTGGTGATCGCAGCGTCGGGCTTCAGCTCGTCGTCGGCGACGACCACCTCGACCTCCTTGCCGCCCATCTTGCCGCCGAGGTCCTTGATCGCGAGATTGAAGCCGTCACGGACCTGCCCGCCGAGCGCGGCCGCCGGTCCGGACAGGGTGACGATGACGCCGATCTTGATCTTGTCGGCGGCCAGCGCCGGCTGGGCGAACAGGCTCGCGGCAATGCCAAGACCTGCACCAAGGCCAGCGCCAAGACCGGCCAGCTTCGAACTCACTTTCATGACAACTCCCCCGGGATGCGGAAATACAGGTTTATGTTTTTTGCACCTGATCAGATGCGCGATCAGGCCGCAGCTTGGTCTCAAGCCTAGTCTGATGACGCCCTCAGCCGCAAGCGAGCTGCTGGCGGAAAGGGCGGTTTCGGCGTGCATGCAAGCGTCGCGCCAATTGCTTGAAGGTTAAAGGAATTGCCGCCGTTCGTCTTCCGCCGCGATGACGGTACGTTTTTCCTTGCTCCCGGAAGGTCCAGAAGGTCAAACTCATGAGCCTCGCCTGACGAGGCTGAATGTGCCCAAGTGATTCCGTCATGACGCTGGATTCCGAGACCAAGGCCGTCGAACTGCCCGAGGACCATGCCGAGGAGTTGCGGCTGTGGCTGCGCCTTCTCACGTGCACGACGCTGATCGAGGGCGAGATCCGCGGCCGGCTGCGCGAGCGCTTCGACGTGACCCTGCCGCGTTTCGACCTGATGGCGCAGCTCGACAAGGCGCCGGACGGCATGACGTTGTCCGATGTCTCCAAGCGCATGATGGTGTCGAACGGCAACGTCACCGGCCTGGTCGAGCGCCTGGTCGAATCCGGCCATCTGGATCGCCGCACCTCGGATACCGATCGCCGCGTCCAGGTGATCCGCCTGACCAAGCTTGGCCGCGCCGAATTCCGCAAGATGGCCGCTGAGCACGAGACCTGGATTGCGGACATTTTCGGCGAGCTCACCGAAAAAGAAGTGCGCGAGCTGATGCGGCTGCTCGCCAAGACCAAGGGATCGGCACAGAACGCCGTGAAGCGCCGGCAGGAGTGATCCGGGCCTGACAGGTCGCCGCAGGCCGCGCCGCCGCGCGCGGCAAACGCTCAAACAATTTGCGGGCAGTGCACAATCTTCGGCTCTTGCGTCCAGATGTTTTAAGTCTAAAATGTTTAGGACTGAAACGTGCCGGGCGTCTTTCCTTTCAGACAGGAGCGTGTGATGGCCACTGCCGCCAGTGTTCAGATCCACGACAAGGCTCAACTTCCGGATGGCGCGAACGCGCACAGCGCCCATGTCGATACGTTCGCGCAGGATCATCTGCCGCCGCGCGAGCTGTGGCCCGATTTCGTATTCAGCCGGCCCGAATTCCAGTATCCGCCGCGGCTGAACTGCGTGACGCAGTTCCTGGATCGCTGGGTGGAGGAGGGGCGGGGCGATGCGCCCTGCATCATCAGCACCGAGGTGAGCTACACGTATGGTGAGCTGCAGGTGCTGGTGAACAGGATCGCAAACGTCCTGGTCGGCAAGCTCGGCCTCGTGCCCGGCGGCCGCGTGCTGCTGCGCTCCGCCAACAATCCGATGATGGTCGCGACCTACCTCGCGGCGATCAAGGCGGGCGGCATCGTGGTGGCGACCATGCCGCTGCTGCGCGCCAAGGAGCTGTCCTATCCGATCCAGAAGGCGCAGATCGCGCTGGCGTTGTGCGACGGCAAGCTCGCCGACGAGATGGAAAAGACCCGCGCAGTCGCGCCGGCGCTGAAGCAGGTCGTGTATTGGGGCAACGGTCAGCCCGACGCGCTGGAGGCGCTGATTGCGGACGCGAGCCCCGACTTCACTGCGGTCGATACCGCCTCCGACGATCTCTGCCTGATCGCGTTCACCTCGGGCACGACCGGCGACCCGAAGGGCACTATGCATTTCCACCGCGACATGCTTGCGGTGTGCGACGGCTATGCCCGCAACGTGCTGCGCGCCAGCCAGAGCGACCGATTCATCGGCACGGCGCCGCTCGCCTTCACCTTCGGCTTCGGCGGCGTGCTGTTCCCGATGCATATCGGCGCGTCCTACGTCGTGCTGGAAAAGACGTCGCCGGACGATCTGCTCGGTGCCATCGAGCGCACCAAGGCGACGATCTGCTTCACCGCGCCGACCGCGTACCGCGCGATGCTGAGCAAGCTTGGTGGACGCGACATCTCCTCGCTGCGCAAATGCGTCTCGGCCGGCGAGACCCTGCCGAAGCCGACCTTCGATGCCTGGCTGAAGGCGACCGGGCTGAAGCTGATGGATGGCATCGGCTCGACCGAGATGCTGCATATCTTCATCAGCGCCGTCGAGGACGAGATTCGTCCGGGCGCCACCGGCAAACCGGTGCCGGGCTATGAGGCCAAGATAGTCGACGATGAGGGGCGTGACGTGCCGCCGGGCACGATGGGGCGGCTCGCGGTGCGTGGACCGACCGGCTGCCGCTATCTCGCCGACGAGCGCCAGCGCAAATATGTCCAGAACGGCTGGAACGTCACCGGCGACACCTATGTGATGGATGAGGACGGCTACTTCTGGTACCAGTCCCGCTCCGACGACATGATCGTGTCGTCGGGCTACAACATCGCCGGCACTGACGTCGAGGCCGCGCTGTTGACGCATCCCGCGGTCGCCGAATGCGGCGTCGTCGGTGCGCCGGACGATGCGCGCGGCATGGTCGTGAAGGCCTATGTCGTGCTGGCGCCGGGCGTGGAAGGCGCCCCGGCGCTCGTGGCGGAGCTTCAGGAGCATGTCAAACGCGAGATCGCGCCGTACAAATATCCGCGCGCGATCGAGTTCGTGACGCAGCTGCCCAAGACCGAGACCGGCAAGCTGAAGCGCTTTGCCTTGCGGCAGATCGCGCAAGCGGCCGCCGCGTCCGCGTCGGGCACGGCCGCGTAGCAGAGACAGGGAGAGACGTTCGTGAGCACGACCAAAGCGCCCACGCTGGCCGTGGTGAAGCCGGATGAGGCAGGCCTGCGCGTGCTGCAGCCGAGCGGCTGGCCGATGCCGAAGGGCTATGCCAACGGCATCAGCGCCGAGGGCCGCATCGTCGTTACCGGCGGCGTGATCGGCTGGGATGAGAACGAGAAGCTCGCCGACGGCTTCGTCGCGCAGGTCCGGCAGGCGCTGGCCAACATCGCCGCGATCCTGGCCGAGGGCCAGGCGCGGCCGGAGCATCTGGTGCGGCTGACCTGGTACGTCGTCGACATGGACGAGTATCTCGGAAACCTGAAGGATCTCGGCAGGATCTATCGCGAGATCTTCGGCAGCCACTATCCGGCCATGGCGCTGGTGCAGGTTGTCAGGCTGGTCGAGAAGGCGGCACGGGTGGAAATCGAGGCCACGGCGGTGGTGCCGCGCTGAGGGCCACGCCGGCACGGAGGTTGCGAGATCATGTCCCGGTTCAGGAACCAGACCCGCCTCCGCGCTTTCTCCTCGATGGCACGCTTGATCTTCAGTGACTCCCGTGAGCCGGCCGCCGCCGAGGCCTATGACATTGCGCTCGATTTTCTCTGGCGCACTGGCGCCGTGCGCAATGAGGTCGAGACCTACAAGTTCCTCGCGGCTGAGATTTCCCGCATGGTCGATCGCGGTCAGAGCAGCCGCCTCTGGATGGCCAATCTCGCCATCGCGGCCCATCAGCGCCGCTTCGTCGATGCGGTCGCGCCGTCCGGCATGGCCTGATCGTTTCAGGTGACGGCAGGCACGGTCGCCACGCGGCGCGCGTCCCGGCATGCGACTTCTCCTCGGAACGCTTGTCTACACCTGATCTCGATGGCGTCGGCGCGTGCGACCGCGCCATCTCGCGGCGCAGATGCGTCCGAGCTTTGCCGGTCGATCACCCTCTCGACATCGAGGGCGCAGGGAAGGCCGGGTGTCCACCACACCCGCGGCCCCCGTGCGTGAGAAAGTGCACGGGGCAGGAACCACAGGTGGGCCGAACATTCCGGCCTCCCCTGCGCGATGTGTTGACGGCTTATACGTGGTCTCCCTGGTGCGCCGGGCTTGTTGGCCACCATCGGTCGGAGCATTCGTCTCTCTCGACCTTGATACCAGCGTCGGGGTATCAGGACATCACGACTTCACCGTACGCCACCGCACCACTCGTCCGCGCAAGATGCGCATGATGCAGCGTCGTCCATCGCAGCCTGCCCCACGTATCGTGACGACGCGTACGCCCCTCTTCGTTGGGGCAGGTTGAGCGCAAGCATCGTTGTGATTTGCCCGACGGCACAAGGCCCGAACGCTGCGACAAGTTAGCGCGACGGGCAGTCACACACGACATCACAGTTCGCAGGCATCTGGCTTCGATAGTCGAACAATTGTGGTCGTCTGATGCGCCTGCTGCCGAACGACGGACTCGGGATCGCCATGTCACAGCCACCAACCTGTTCGAGCGTGGCGGCGCAATGGCAAGCGAGAGCAGGGGGCTGAATTGGACTGGAAACTCTTCGTGACGACGGCGCTGGCTGCCGCCATCGGGGCCGCGGTCGGTGCCTTGGCGCTAGCGACCGCTGGAGGCGGCGGCATCGAGCATCAGGCCGACGCCAAGATGCTGGAGATCGGCATCGCCATCTTGCGCGAGCCCGCGCGGGTGGACGACGATCCGATGCGGTCCTGGGCGGTCAAGGTGGTGGAGAAGAAGTCGGGCGTGACGTTTACAGATCAGCAGCGCGCGGCGTTGTTGAAGCGAGCTGCGGGGGCGAGATAGCGTAGTTCTTGGCGCGGAGACGCTGCGAAATTGCAGTGTGTAGGGTGGGCAAAGGCGCGCCCGCTCAGTCATGATGTCCTGCGCTGTCTGAGCGCGCCGTGCCCACCGTTCACGGGGACGGACAGTTGGTGGGCACGCCATCGTGCGGCTTGCGCCGCGCGATGGCTTTGCCCACCCTACGGACTGTGACCACGTCATTGCGAGGAGCGCGGCGGCGAAGCAATCCAAAGTCTTGTCTTCATCCCTGGATTGCTTCGCTGCGCTCGCAATGACGCGGTGAGAGCGGGGGCTACTGATACGCCGACACGATGTCGCTGACCGCGCGCTCCAGCTGCTGGGCTGTCGCGCAGGGGCGCGCGACGTTGCAGAAGGTCTGGTAGCGCGGCATCTCGGAATCGCCCCAGCCCCAGGTCATGCGCCCTTCCGGATTGAGCCAGACCACGCGCTTGGCGCGCTCGGAGATCGCCTTCAGGATGTCGGCTCGCGGATCGAGCTTGTTGCTGCGCGCATCGCCGAGCACGATCACCGTGGTCTGCGGCGTCACCGCGGCCATGAACTGTTTCTCGAAATCGACCAGCGACGAGCCGTAGTCGGACGAGCCGAAGCCGACCTTGTCCATGATCTCGGCCATCGCCTCCTCGGCCGATTTCTGCTCCAGGATCTCGCTGACCTCGATCAGATGGCCGGAGAAGGCGAATGAGCGCACGTCGCTGACGACGTCGTGCAGGCTGTGGATCAAGAGCAGGAAGAAATCGGAGACGCGGGCGACCGAGCCGGAGACGTCGCACAGCGCGACAATCCTTGGGCGGTCGCGGTGCCGGCGCTTCCAGGCGGTGAGGAAGGGCACGCTGCCCCAGGCGGCGTTGCGGCGGAGCGTGCGGCGGACGTCGAGATGGCCGCGGCGCTGGCGCTTGCGCGGCTTGCTGTAGCGCTCGCGCAGCCGGCGCGCGATCTGCCGGATCAGCGCCCGCATTTCCGCGACCTGGCGCGGCTCGATGCGCGACAGCTGCGCGTTGCGCAGGATCTCGTGGCGCAGATTCTCGGTTTCCTCGCGGCCGTACAGCGCAAGCGCCTGCGCGACGGCATCGCGCACCGTGTCGCGCAGGCCGTCGAGCCCGGCCTGCAGCCGCTCGGCCTGCGCCGGATTGCTGTCGGCCAGCGCGTCCAGATCGTCGCGCAGCCGCTGGATGCCCATCGCCTCCAGCATGCGGCTGGAGAACAGGCCGCGCTGGGTGAAGTAGCGGATCTCGGACAGGCCGACGGCGCTGGAGGCGTTGGCGATCGCAGCCGAGATGTCGGCCGTGTTCTGCGCCAGCAGCATCTGGGCGAGGGGGCCCAGTTCGGCATTCGTCTGCTCGCCGGCGTTCTGCGCCGTTTGCGGCGCGCCCTCGGTCGCATTCTGAGCCGCGTCCTGCTGCGCCTCGTCGTGGGCCTCCGATTGCGTTGGATCGACATGGGCAAAGAACAGGTCGAAACAGGCGCCGAGCGCCTTCTTCTCGTCCTCGCTCTTCGCCAGGGTCAGCAGCAGGCTGTCGCGCAGGACCGTACGATCGGCGAAGCCGACGCTGGCGACCGCGCGCATCGCGTCGATGCTCTCGGCCGGCGAGACGTGGACGCCGGCGCCGCGGGCGGCGCGAAAGAAGCGATGCAGGTTCTCCTGCATGGCGCCTTACCCGAAAATGTTCTGGCGCTGCGCCTTGGCGACGAAGGTCGTCACCTGCGGCAGCGCCACCTCGATGTCGGACTCGTATTTCAACAGCACGTTGAGCGTGTCCTTGACCACCTCATGGCCGAGCTCGGCGGCCTGCAACAGCACCAGCACGCGGGCCCAGTCGATGGTCTCGCTGACCGACGGCTGCTTCTTCAGGTCCAGTGTCCGGATGTCATGGATGAAGGCTATGAGCTGCCGCCGCAGGGTCTGCGAGATGCCGGGCACGCGGCTCTCGACGATGCGCTCCTCCAGCCGCTGCTCGGGGAAGCCGATGTGCAGATGCAGGCAGCGCCGCTTCAGCGCATCACCGAGATTGCGCTCGGAGTTGGAGGTCAGGATCACAGTCGGCGGCTTCGCCGCGGCGATGCTGCCGAGCTCGGGGATCGTGACCTGGAAGTCGGACAGGATTTCCAGCAGCAACGACTCGAATTCGGCGTCCGACTTGTCGATCTCGTCGATCAGCAGCACGCAGCCCTCCGGCTCCAGCAGGGCCTGCAAGAGCGGCCGCGGCTCGACGAATTCCTTGGAGAAGAACACGTCGCCGAAATCATGCAGCTGGCCGAGCGCGTCATGCAGGGTCTGCGCGCCGCCGAGCACCTCGCCCAGCTTGTCCTTCAGGATCTGGGTGTAGAGCAGCTGCTTGGCGTATTTCCACTCATACAGCGCCTTGGCCTCGTCCAGCCCCTCATAGCATTGCAGCCGGATCATCTTCAGGCCGCGCCAGGCGGCGATCGCCTTGGCCAGTTCGGTCTTGCCGACGCCCGCCGGACCCTCGACCAGGATCGGCTTGTCGATCGCCTGCGACAGATACACCGCGGTCGCGATCTGCCGGCTGGCGATATAGCCCTGCGCGGCAAGGCCGGCTTCGACGGCCTCGATGGCGGTGACGGCTGAGGAGGGGGCCTGCGGATCAGCCAACGATCGAACTCCGGTTGATTGCGGGATCCGAAGCGAGAGCGATCGGCGTTCCGGTCCCTGGTGTGGCCGTCAGGCGAAAACCCTGACATTTGCTGGCGTTGTGTTATGTCCTGGCTACGCGCCCGGCAAACCCTTGTCCAGTGCGTGCGCGGGTACCGGGCGGCATGGCTGCCTCTCGCCGGCGGATCAGCCAGGAAGACCCACCGACCACATTACGCCGAGCGGAATATGAACCGATCCATCCTGCATCTTCTCGTCCTCCTGGTGCTCGTGGTCGGAGGCGGCTGGATCATCGGCGCCTCCAACATGCCCGGCGCCTGGTATGGCTCGCTCAACAAGCCCTGGTTCACCCCGCCGGGCTGGCTGTTTCCGATCGCCTGGACGGTGCTCTACATCATGGTCGCGGTGGCCGGCTGGCGGACGTATGAGCGCGTGGTCAGCGGTGCCGTGATGCAGGTATGGTGGGGCCAGCTGGTGCTGAACTTCGCCTGGTCGCCGGTGTTCTTCACCGCGCATCTGATGTGGCCGGCCTTCGTGATCCTTGCCAGCATGTTCGTGTTGATCGTGACCTTCATCGTGATGCAATGGCGCGAGGACCGGATCGCGGCACTGCTGTTCGTGCCCTATGCGTTCTGGGTCGCGTTCGCGTCGGTGCTGAATTTTACGGTGAACGTGCTGAATTGAGATGAGCGACAACCGGCAGCCGACAAGCGTAGGGTGGGCAAAGGCGCAACGCGCCGTGCCCACCGGCGTTCGGATTCGGGGATCGATGGTGGGCACGCTTCGCTTTGCCCACCCTACGCGGCTGAGTCGGGGGCGGCGCTGATGGGGCGATCGAGCATGCTGCCGCCGCATCCTCCGCTGTCGTCCCTGCGAACGCAGGGACCCATACCGCGGACGGCCGATTGTCGGAAAAGACTCGGAGTCGCCTTTCGCGCTCAACAATCAGGGCCGGTGGTTATGGGTCCCGGCGTTCGCCGGGACGACGGCATAGGGCGGGGCTGGCAGCGGGGCAGCCTTACGCTGGATGGTCGGGTCGTCCACCCATGAACCTCAAGCAGCTCGAATATTTCGTGCAGGTCGCCGAGCTCGGCTCGTTCAGCAAGGCGGCAAGCGTGCTCGACGTGGCGCAGCCGGCGCTGTCGCGGCAGGTGCGAGCGCTGGAATCCGAATTGAAGCAGCAGCTGTTCGCGCGCAATGGCCGCGGCGTCGCGCTGACGGAAGCCGGCAAGCGGCTGCTCGATCACAGCGTCGGCGTGCTGCAGCTGGTGGCGCATGCGCGCGAGGATCTCGGCGCCAGCCGGGACGCGCCGGTCGGCCGCGTCACGATCGGCCTGCCGCCGAGCATCGCGCGGCAATTGACCTTGCCGCTGATCGACCGTTTCCGCAAGGAATATCCGGCGGCGCGGCTCGCCGTCGTCGAGGGCCTGTCGACGCATGTGGTGGAGTGGGTGACCACCGGCCGCATCGATGTCGGGATGGTCTACAATCCCGAAGCGGAGGCGGGGATCGAGATCACGCCGGTGCTGCAGGAGCCGCTTGCGCTGGTCAGCCACGCGCCGAAGGGCAAGCGCCGCGTCACCGCGCCGCTGCCGATGGCCGAGCTGTCGCGCTACCAGCTGATCATGCCCGAGCGGGTGCACGCGATGCGGCGCCTGCTGGAGACGCAGGCCGCGCTCGCCGGCATCAAGCTGGACATCGCCTGGGAGGTCTCGAGCGTGCCCTCGATCATCGATCTCGTCTGCGCCGGCTACGGCCATGCCGTGCTGACGCCGAGCGGCGTCGCCGCCTCCGGCCGCGCTGGCGAGCTCGCCATCCGCCCGCTGACCGAGCCGGCCCCGACCAGCGTGCTGTGCTTCGTCACCTCGGCCCACAAGCGGCCGACACCGCTGGCGCAGCACACCATGAAGCTGGCCACGGCGCTGATCCGGAAGCTGCCGCGGTAGCCACCTCGCGCCGCGCAACCGGTGCCACCCTCCCCCTCCAGGCAGGGCTGTCGCATTTGACCAATCTGAGTTTTTCGCGAAACCGTCTCCACATCGTCATGCCCGGGCTCCGTCCCGGGCATCCACGTCGTTCCCAGCATGCCGAGCGACGTGGATGGCCGGGACAAGCCCGGCCATGACGACGCGGAGAGAGACGAGCGCAAAACTGCGATCGTCAAATGCGATAGCCCTGCCCCCTCCAGGGGAGGGTGGAGCCCGTGGTTTCTACGTTATCCAAAGCCACAGCGCGGTTGTTGAGACCCATTCTAAAATCAGCATGGCTCATTCGACCTCTTATGCCGTTTCGGAATAGCTGATAGATACCGCCCGGCGCTGGCGCGGCTCGACGCTCTCGGTCACATAGCCGGTCAAGCCGCCGAGCTGCGGGGCCGATTGCGCGTGGACCGCGTGCCCTTGCGGATCTCGGTCAACGAGCCAGAACAGCGCGCCCCAAGGAAAGCAGAAGCGATGCCAACGACCGCCCGCGTCGACGTCCAGGCCTTTCTCGACGACCACAAGTTCTCCGCCTTCCAATGGCTGATCTTCGTGCTCGGCTTCGTCATCGTGCTGCTCGACGGCTTCGACACCGCGGCGATCGGCTTCATTGCGCCGTCGCTGCTGAAGGAGTGGGGGATCGAGAAATCGGCGCTGGGGCCGGTCTTGAGCGCGGCGCTGTTCGGCCTCGCCGGCGGCGCGCTGTTCGCAGGTCCCATTGCCGACCGTCTCGGCCGCAAGCTGGTGCTGGTCGGCTCTGTGCTGATCTTCGGCATCGCCTGCCTGGCCTCGGCCTTCGCGACCAACCTGACCGAGCTCACCGTGCTCCGTTGCGTGACCGGCATCGGCCTCGGCGCCGCCATGCCGAACGCCGTGACCCTGCTCAGCGAGTACTGCCCGGGCCGGCTGCGTGCCACCATGACCAATTTGATGTTCTGCGGCTTCCCGCTGGGCGCCGCCTGCGGCGGTTTCCTGGCCGCCTGGATGATCCCGCAATGGGGCTGGCGCAGCGTGCTGGTGCTCGGCGGCGTCACGCCGCTGGTGCTGACGGTCCTGCTGATCGTGATCCTGCCGGAGTCCGTGCACTATTTGCTGTCGCGCGGCGCGAGCGTCGAGCGTGTCCGCAAGGTGATGCGCCGGATCTCTGCCGCGGCCGCCGATGTCGGCCAGTTCGTGATGCTGGAGCCGGAGCATGCCGAGACCACGCGGCGCGTCAACGCCACCGGCATCGGCATGGTGCTGTCGCCGGTGCTGCGCGTGGGCACGCTGATGCTGTGGATCACCTATTTCATGGGGCTCGTGATCTTCTATTCGCTGATCAACTGGATGCCGGTGCTGTTCAAGGATGTCGGGCTCAACCCGCAGACCGCGACCCTGATCTCGGCGCTGTTCCCGCTCGGCGGCGTCGGCGCGGTGTTCTTCGGCCTGCTGATGGACCGCTTCAACGCCAACCGCATCGTCGCGGTCGGCTACGCCCTGACCGCGGTGACGATCTTCCTGATCGGCCAGGCGGTCGGCAACATCGGCTTCCTGGTGGTGATCGTGTTCGTCGCCGGCGTCGTGATGAACACGGCCCAGTCGTCGCTGCCGGCGCTGGCGGCGGCGTTCTATCCGACCCAGGGCCGGGCCACCGGCGTTGCCTGGATGATGGGCATCGGCCGCTTCGGCGGTATTGCCGGCTCCTTCCTGGTCGCCGAGCTGACCGCGCGCCACCTGACCTTCAGCGAGATTTTCACCGTGATCGCAGTTCCCGGCTTGATCGCGGCGCTCGCCCTTGTGGTAAAGCAGGCCGTGGGACCAACCGGCCGCGCCAGCGGCAAGGACGTCGGCACCGCCGTGGTGGCGCATTGAGCGGCTCGCAGCGGCCGGAACGAGAGCAATTTTCGAGGGAGAGACTGACGTGATCATCGACGTGCACGGCCATTACACGACGGCTCCGAAGGCGCTGGAAGAGTGGCGCAACCGGCAGATCGCGGGCATCAAGGATCCCTCCGCCGCGCCCAAGGTGAGCGAGCTCAAGATCAGCGACGACGAATTGCGCGAGAGCATCGAGAGCAACCAGCTCAAGAAGATGAAGGAGCGCGGCAGCGACCTCACGGTGTTCTCGCCGCGCGCCAGCTTCATGGCCCACCATATCGGCGATTTCCAGGTCTCCTCGACCTGGGCCGGCATCTGCAACGAGCTGTGCTACCGCGTCAGCCAGCTCTTCCCCGACTATTTCATCGGCGTCGCGATGCTGCCGCAGTCGCCGGGCGTGGACCCCAAGACCTGCATTCCCGAGTTGGAGAAGTGCATCAAGGAGTACGGCTTCGTCGGCATCAATCTGAACCCGGACCCGTCGGGCGGCCACTGGACCTCGCCGCCGCTGTCGGACCGGCATTGGTATCCGATCTACGAGAAGATGGTCGAGCTCGACATCCCCGCGATGATCCACGTCTCGACCAGCTGCAACGCCTGCTTCCACACCACGGGCGCGCATTACCTCAATGCCGACACCACGGCGTTCATGCAGTGCCTGACCTCGGACCTGTTCAAGGACTTCCCGACCCTGAAGTTCCTGATTCCGCATGGCGGCGGCGCGGTGCCGTATCATTGGGGCCGGTTCCGCGGCCTCGCGCAGGAACTGAAGAAGCCGCTGTTGAAGGATCATTTGCTCAACAACATCTTCTTCGATACCTGCGTGTATCACCAGCCGGGCATCGACCTGCTCACGGGCGTGATCCCGATCGACAACATCCTGTTCGCCAGCGAAATGATCGGTGCCGTCCGCGGCATCGATCCGGAGACGGGCTTCTACTACGACGACACCAAGCGCTACATCGAGGCCGCCAAGCTGACGCCCGAGCAGCGCCACCAGATCTACGAAGGCAACGCCCGGCGCGTGTTCCCGCGGCTCGACGCCGCGTTGAAGGCCAAGGGCAAGTGAACTAGGACCAGCGAGATGAGCACACCCATGAACAATCTCGGCATCGTCAAGAAGAGCATCACCCGCGCCGACAAGGCCGCGGTCGAGAAGCTGTCGAAGTTCGGCGTCGCCACCATCCACGAGGCGATGGGCCGCGTCGGGCTGATGCAGTGCTACATGCGTCCGATCTATCCGACGGCGAAGATGTGCGGCACCGCGGTCACCGTGCTGCTGCAGCCCGGCGACAACTGGATGCTGCATGTCGCGGCCGAGCAGATCCAGCCCGGCGACGTCGTCGTCGCCGCCTGCACGGTGGAGAACACCGACGGCTTCTTCGGCGATCTGCTGGCGACCAGCTTCCGCGCCCGCGGCGCCCAGGGGCTGGTCATCGACGGCGGCGTGCGTGACGTGACCGATCTGACGGAGATGCAGTTTCCGGTGTTCTCGCGCGCGATCTCGGCCCGCGGCACCGTCAAGGCCACGCTCGGCTCGGTCAACATCCCGATCGTCTGCGCTGGCGTGGCCGTGAACCCCGGCGACGTGATCGTCGCTGACGTCGACGGCATCGTCGTCGTGCCGGCCGCGGTCGCGCATCAGGCTGCTGACGCCGCCGCCGCGCGCGAGGCCAATGAGGCCGACAAGCGCGAGAAGTTGGCGTCGGGCGTTCTCGGCCTGGATATGTACAAGATGCGTGAGCCCTTGGCGAAGGCCGGGCTCAAGTACATCGACTGAGCGATGACCGCAGCATCCAACCAGTGGCATGTCGGGCTGATCGGCTACGGCGAAGTCGGCAAGATCCTCGCCGAGGATCTGCGCAAGGACGGCGTTCGCGTTTCGGCCTATGACGTCAAGCTGGCCGACTCTCGTGGGGATGCGATGCGTGGCCATGCTGACAGCATCGGCGTGAGGCTGGCGGCATCGCATGCCGAGCTGGCCGCGCAGGCCGACTTCATCGTCTCCGCGGTCACGGCGAGCCAGGATGTGGCCGTCGCCGAGGCCTGCGCTGCGGCGGTCAAGCCGGGCGCCTGGTTCCTCGACTTCAACTCGGCCTCGCCCGGCGCCAAGCAGCGCGCGGCCGCGCTGATCGACGGCGCCGGCGGCCGCTATGTCGAAGGCGCGGTCATGACCTCGGTGCCGCCCTATCGCATCAAGGTGCCGCTGCTGCTCGGCGGCGCCGGCGCGCGCGAACTGGCGCCGCTGCTCAACGATCTCGGCTTCGCGGCGAAGTTCGCCAGCGACAGGCTCGGCGTCGCCTCGGCGACCAAGATGTGCCGCAGCATCATGATCAAGGGCCTCGAGGCGATGGTGATCGAGAGCTTCACCACCGCGCGCGCCTATGGCGTCGAGGATGCCGTGCTGGCCTCGCTCAAGGAGACCTTCCCCGGCATCGACTGGGAGAAGCAGGGCGCCTATTTCTTCCAGCGCGTGATCGAGCATGGCCGCCGCCGCGCCGAGGAGGTCAGGGAGGTCGCCGAGACCGTGCGTGATATCGGGCTGACGCCGTGGTCGGCGCAGGGCACCGCCGAGCGCCAGACCTGGGTCGCCGACCTCGCCGATGACGGCCTGTTCGGCACGCGCGGAGACAAGGACTTCGCGCGCAGTCCGGACTGGCGCACCGAGGCCGATCGCATTCTCAACAAGATCAAGTCCAAGGAGTAGGGAACCTCATGGAGTTCCAGAAGACCCCCGGGTGGCTCGACTGGTACGACGGCCCGTCGAAGCCCCGCTTCAAGGTGCCGGCCGGATCCGTCGATGCGCATTGCCACGTGTTCGGCCCTGGCGCCGAATTCCCCTACGCGCCCGAGCGCAAATACACGCCCTGTGACGCGTCCAAGCAGCAGCTCTACGCGTTGCGCGATCATCTCGGCTTCGCCCGCAACGTCGTGGTGCAGGCGACCTGCCATGGCGCCGACAACCGCGCCATGGTCGATGCGCTCGTGCACTCGAACGGCAAGGCCCGCGGCGTCGCGACCGTCAAGCGCAGTGTCACGGACGCCGAGCTGCAGGCGATGCACGACGCCGGCGTGCGCGGCGTCCGCTTCAACTTCGTCAAGCGCCTGGTCGACTTCACGCCCAAGGACGAACTGATCGAGATTGCCAACCGCATCAACAAGCTCGGCTGGCACGTCGTGATCTACTTCGAAGCCGTTGATCTGCCTGAGTTGTGGGACTTCTTCACGTCCCTGCCGACCACGGTCGTCGTCGATCACATGGGCCGTCCCGACGTCACAAAGCCGGTCGCCGGTCCGGAGTTCGAGCTGTTCGTGAAGTTCATGCGCGAGCACAACAACGTCTGGTCCAAGGTGAGCTGCCCGGAGCGGCTGTCGGTCGCCGGCCCGCGGGCCTTGAACGGCGAGCAGAACGCCTATCGCGACGTGGTGCCGTTCGCCAGGCGTATCGTCGAGACCTTCCCGGATCGCGTGCTGTGGGGCACTGACTGGCCGCATCCGAACCTGAAGGACCACATGCCCGACGACGGGCTGCTGGTCGATTTCATTCCGCATATCGCCGTCACCGCGGAGCTGCAGCAAAAGCTCCTGGTCGACAACCCGATGCGGCTTTACTGGCCCGACGAATCCTAAGAGGAGGGAAGCGATGTCGCTCGACAAACCCTATACCGACGTTCCCGGCACGACCATCTTCGACGCGGACATGTCGCGGATGGGCTATCACCTCAACCAGTTCTGCATGTCGCTGATGAAGGCCGAGAACCGTGCCCGCTTCAAGGCCAATGAGCGCGCCTATCTCGACGAATGGCCGATGACGGAGGAGCAGAAGCAAGCGGTGCTCGACCGCGACCTCAATCGCTGCATTTCGCTCGGCGGCAACATCTACTTCCTCGCCAAGATCGGCGCGACCGACGGCAAGAGTTTTCAGCAGATGGCCGGCAGCATGACCGGCATGACCGAAGAGCAATACCGCGACATGATGGTGAAGGGCGGCCGCTCGGTCGAGGGCAACCGCTACACCGGGGAGAAGAAGTAAATGGCAAGAATCTCCGCAAGCGTTTTCACCTCGCACGTCCCGGCGATCGGCGCCGCCCTCGACCTTGGCAAGACCGGCGAGGACTATTGGAAGCCGGTGTTCGCCGGCTACGACTTTGCCAAGCAGTGGGAAAAGGAGCAGAAGCCGGACGTCGTGTTCCTGGTCTTCAACGACCATGCGACCGCCTTCAGCCTGGACATGATTCCCACCTTCGCGATCGGCACCGCGGCCGAGTATCAGCCCGCCGACGAGGGCTGGGGCCCGCGCCCGGTGCCCAAGGTGATCGGCCATCCGAAGCTCGCCGCGCACATCGCGCAGTCGGTGATCCAGGACGATTTCGATCTCACGATCGTCAACAAGATGGACGTCGATCACGGCCTCACGGTGCCGCTCAGCCTGGTGTTCGGCCAGGTCGACGCCTGGCCGTGCCCGGTGATCCCGTTCGCCGTCAACGTCGTGCAATATCCGGTGCCGTCGGGCCGCCGCTGCTTCATGCTCGGCAAGGCGATCCGCAAGGCGATCGAGAGCTATGACGAGCCGCTCAACGTGCAGATCTGGGGCACCGGCGGCATGAGCCACCAGCTGCAGGGTCCGCGCGCCGGCCTGATCAACCGCGAATGGGACAATGCGTTCCTGGACAAGCTGATCAATGATCCGGAAGGCCTGTCCAAGGTGCCGCATATCGACTACGTGCGCGAGGCCGGCAGCGAGGGCATCGAGCTCGTGATGTGGCTGATCGCGCGCGGCGCGATGAGCGACGTGAACGAGACCAAGAAGGGCAACGCGCCAACCGTGCGCCATCGCTTCTACCATGTGCCGGCGAGCAACACCGCCGTCGGCCATGTGATCCTGGAGAACAACTGACATGGCCAAGACCATCAAGGTCGCGCTCGCCGGCGCCGGCGCCTTCGGCATCAAGCATCTCGACGGCATCAAGAACATTGCCGATGTCGAGGTGGTGTCGCTGGTCGGCCGCCGCTTCGACCAGACCAAGGAAGTCGCCGACAAATACGGCATCAAGCACGTCTCGACCGAGCTCGCCGACAGCCTCAAGCTGCCGGAGGTCGACGCCGTCATTCTCTGTACGCCGACGCAGATGCATGCGGCGCAGGCGATCGACTGCCTCAAGGCCGGCAAGCATGTCCAGGTCGAGATCCCACTCGCGGATTCGCTGAAGGACGCGCAAGCCGTCGTCGAGCTGCAGAAGGAGACCGGGCTGGTGGCGATGTGCGGCCACACCCGGCGCTTCAACCCCAGCCATCAGTTCGTGCACAAGAAGATCAAGGCCGGCGAATTCCACATCCAGCAGATGGACGTGCAGACCTATTTCTTCCGCCGCACCAACATGAATGCGCTGGGCCAGCCGCGCAGCTGGACCGACCATCTGTTGTGGCACCACGCCGCGCACACCGTCGACCTGTTCGCCTATCAGGCGGGCTCGCCGATCGTGAAGGCCAATGCGGTGCAGGGACCGATCCATCCCAACCTCGGCATCGCGATGGACATGTCGATCCAGCTCAAGGCCGCCAATGGCGCGATCTGCACCTTGTCGCTGTCGTTCAATAATGACGGCCCGCTCGGCACCTTCTTCCGCTACATCGGCGACACCGGCACCTACATCGCCCGCTACGACGATCTGGTGAACGGCAAGGAGGAGAAGATCGACGTCTCCAAGGTCGATGTCTCGATGAACGGCATCGAGCTGCAGGACCGCGAATTCTTCGCCGCGATCCACGAGGGCCGCGAGCCCAACGCCTCCGTGGCCCAGGTACTGCCCTGCTACCAGGTGCTGCACGATCTCGACGAGCAGCTCGCCAAGGGCTGACGCTTTTCCTCCTCGCGCGTGGTGCGCGCGGGGAGGGTTTCTGCAGTGGGCGTTGAGCCTACGGCGCCTTGGCCGGCTTCAGCTTCGGCAGCGTCGCCACGATCTTCTGCTTGCCGTCGACGATCTCGGCCAGGAAGCTCTCACGGTCGATGTCGCCGTTCTGGTCCCAGCTCGCTTCCATCAGCATGCCCGGCGCCTTGTCCGGCGTCAGCGTCAGGCCCTTCATCGTGGTGCCGAAAGCATGGCCGTCGAACTTGCCGATCATCTCCGTCACGTATTTGACGAGATAGACCGCGGTATAGCCCTTGATGCCGTTGTGGTCGGGCCAGTAGTGGTAGCGCTCGTTGAACTTCTTTGCGAACGCCTGGATGGCAGGGACGGGCGCGTCGGCGCTCAGGCCGACATGGCCGCGCACGCCGTTGGCGGCGGGGCCCGCGAGCTCGACGACCTTCTGGCTGAGCAGCGTCGTCTCGCCGAACAACGGCACCGATAATCCCTGGCGCTTGGCCTCGATGAGGAAGCGCGCGCTTTCCTCTTCGTTGGTGTAGACGAAGATGGCGTCGGCCTTGACGTTCTTCAGCTTGATCACATCGGAGCCAAAATCGACCTGGCCCTGCTCGGTCGAAATGTCGGACACGATTTCGATGCCGCGGGCCTTCATCTCCTTGACGAAGCTGTCGCGGCCGCCTTTGCCGAAATCATTGTTGACCCAGACCACCGCGACCGACTTCACCTTCAGCTGGTCATGCAAATAGTTCGCGATCTTCGGCATGCTGAACTGCTGGCCGAACGCGGTGCGAAAGATCCAGGGATTGCCTTGCGTGGTGATGTCGGCCGCCTCGGCGCCGACGATCTGCGGCACCTCGGCCTGCTGGGTCAGCGCCATGTTGACCTTGACCGAGCCGGAATAGATCGGTCCCAGCACCACATAGGGCTCGCGGTCGAGCACCTTCTGGACCTGCGCCCGCGAGACGCCGGGATTGCTCTGGGTGTCCAAATGCTCGGTTGCGATCTTGCGGCCGAGAATGCCGCCGGCATTGTTGATTTCGTCGACGGCGAGCGCGACGCCGTCGCGCCAGTTCGTGCCCGACACGGCCCCCGGACCCGAAAGCTCTACGACGTCGGGAATGTAGACGGTGTTGTCTGCCTGGGCCAAGCCGGCCCACAGCGACATGGCGGCGGCCAAGCCGCTCAATCTTCCCAGATGCCTCATCACGTCCTCCCGATTGTTTCTTGCTTATGATGATGAACTCGCCGGGACCTCTGCAAAGCCCAGTAGCCGCGCTGGCGTTCGCCATAGCAGCCGGTGCTGATCGTCCGGGTCCGGAAAGATCTCGGTAATGCCTGCCAGCAGCGGCCCGTAGTCGAGGCGTTCGGGCGCGCGCAGGAACGGCCAGTCGGAGCCCCACACGCAGCGGTCGAGCGTGAAAGCCTCGACCAGCGCGGCAATGAAGGGCCATGTGTCGGCGTAGGGGTAGGGCTGGCGCGCGAATTTGTAATAGCCGGACAGCTTCACAAAGGCGTCGCGCTCACGGCCAAGCGCGAGCAAAGCATGGAAGGAGGCGCGTTGCAGGCCATGCTCCACGGCAGGCCGTCCGCAATGATCGAACACGAGACGGACCTTCGACCGCTCGATGATGGGCAGCAGGTCGAGCAGTTGGTCGTGCTCGACCTGGACTTGCAGAAACAGGTCGAGGTCGGTCAGCTTGTCCAGCAGCGGCGCGGCGTCGCGGTAATAGTCGGTGCCGTGAAAGGGGACGTTGAACGCAATGCCGATGACGCCAGCGGCCTTCAACCGCTCCAGTTCCCTGATGTCGACGTCCTTCTCGACGACCGCGACGCCCTTGAACCTGCCATCTCCGAGCCTGAGCGTGTCGAGCAGGATGCGGCTGTCGGAGCCATAGCCGGAATTGGTCGCAACGATCAGCGCGTGCCGGACGTCGAAGACGTCGAGCACGCGAATGAGATGCGCGGCGGGCGCGATTTCCTGGCCGGTCGGACGATAGGGGGTGTCGGGCGCGTAGGGGAAGCGCGCGGGATCGATGGCGTGGATGTGGCAATCGATCCTGGGGCCTGCCGGAAGTGCCATGGTCGAGCCTTCTCTGACCGACGCTCAGAACGTCGCCTGAATCGCCTTGATCAGCTCGGGCGTCACGTCGGGCAGCACGCCGAACCAGGCCTGGAAGGCGAGGCGCGCCTGGTTGAGCAGCAGGCCGAGCCCGTTGACGGTGGTGCAGCCGCGGGCGCGCGCGTCCGCCAGGAAGGGCGTTTCCAGCGGCGTGTAGATCAGGTCGGCCACGAGCGTCGTCGTCGACAGCCGCCCCAGGTCGATCTCCAACGCCGGCTTTCCGATCATGCCGCGATCGGTGCTGTTGATGAGCAGGGCGACGTCGGCGACTGCCGCCGAACGATTGTCCCACGCCACCGTGCTGATGGCCGACCCGAACTCGGCTGCGATGGCCTGTGCCTTCTCGGCGGTGCGGTTGCTGATGCGAATGTCGCGGGCGCCATTCTCCAGCAGAGCCACCACCACCGCGCGTGCAGCGCCGCCGGCGCCGAGCAAGAGAATGGGACCTTCGTCGGCGCGCCAGTCCGGCCTGGCGTCGCGCAGGCTCTGGACAAAGCCGTTGCCGTCATTGTTGAAGCCGCTCAGCGTGCCGTCGGATTCGACGACAATGGTGTTGACGGCGCCGATGCGGCGTGCGGTTTCGTTCACCCGATCGAGCAGCGGCATCGCCGTCTGCTTGTGCGGCATGGTGACGTTGCAGCCGCGAAAACCGAGTGCCACCAGTCCTGCGAGCGCATCCTTCAGCCGCTCCGGCTGAACCGCGAGCGGCACATAGGCGCCGCGCAGGCCGTGTGCAGCAAGCCAGAAATTGTGAATCGTGGGGGAGCGGGAATGAGCGACGGGCATGCCGATGACGCCAGCCAATCCGAATCCATTCGCTTGCGACATGCTGCGCCAAGGCCTCCCGTCTGGATGTCGGCCTGTTCCGGCCGACGATGAAATCGTCTTATGGGCAATGATCCAGCCAGGCAATTGAAACATTCCGTCACAGTGTCCTTCGCAATGCACGCATCGTTTCCTGGTGTGGACTGGATGCAGCATCGCGATACTCTGCCTCTGGGCAAAGCGGCGGCTGGTTTCTATGATCGCGAACCACAGTCGCGCCGAGCCTCCAGGCTGCGTCCGACCGGCTACGAGGGATCTCGATTGACCATTCAGTCTCCGCTCTCCATCGCGACCGAAAGCTTCACCGACGCCGCTGCTGCAGTGGCGCGGCTCGAGGAGATCTACGAGCGCAACACTGCCTTCCTGCGCTCTCATTTCGAGGCCTATGCCAACGGCGTCGTGCCGGCGAGCCGCATCCGCGCGACCTATCCGTTCGTGCGCCTCACCACGGCGAGCCACGCCCGGCTGGACTCGCGTCTGGCCTACGGCTTCGTCGCGGGACCCGGCGTGCACGAGACCAGCGTCACGCGACCGGACCTGTTCCGCTCCTATCTGACCGAGCAGATCCGGCTGTTGATCGAGAACCACGGCGTGCCAGTCGAAATCGGCGAATCCGCCGAGCCGATCCCGGTGCATTTCGCCTATCGACGCGACATCAACATCGAGACGGCGCTGCCGCATCACGAGAGCCCGCTGGTGACGCGCTCGCTGCGCGACGTGTTCGATGCGCCGGACCTCTCGGCGATGGACGACGCCATCGCCGACGGCACGCTGCAGCTGGCGCCGGGCGCGCCCGAGCCGCTGTCGCTGTTTCGTGCCGCGCGCGTCGACTACTCGCTGCGCCGGCTGTATCACTACACGGGCACCGACCCGGATCATTTCCAGAACTTCGTCATCTTCACGAACTATCAGTTCTATGTCGACGCCTTCGCGGATTGGGGCCGGCAGCAGCTCGCATCCGGGCAGGTGGGACCGGAGATGTTCGTCGAGCCCGGCAACGTCATCACCCGCAATGCGCGCCTCGGCGGCGGCACGACAGGCTCTGCGCCGGCGCGCACGCCGCAGATGCCGGCGCTGCATCTCGTCGAGCCCGGGCACCAGGGTATCACGCTGATCAATATCGGCACCGGCCCGTCGAACGCCCGCAACGTCACCGACCACATCGCGGTGCTGCGGCCCCATGCCTGGCTGATGGTCGGCCATTGCGCGGGTCTGCGCAACACCCAGCGGCTCGGCGACTACGTGCTGGCGCACGGCTATGTCCGCGAGGATCACGTGCTCGACCAGGAACTGCCGCCCTGGGTGCCGATCCCGGCACTCGCCGAGGTGCAGGTCGCGCTCGAAGAGGCCGTGGAGACGGTCACCGGCTATTCCGGCTTCGAGCTGAAGCGGGTGATGCGCACCGGCACGGTCGCCAGCGTCGACAACCGCAACTGGGAGATCTCCGGCCCCGCGGTGATCCGGCGGCTGTCGCAGTCGCGCGCGGTCGCGCTCGACATGGAGTCGGCCGCGATCGCCGCCAATGGCTATCGCTTCCGCGTGCCCTACGGCACTTTGCTCTGCGTCTCCGACAAGCCGCTGCATGGCGAGATCAAGCTCGCGGGCATGGCGAGCGACTTCTACCGCCAGCGCGTCGGCCAGCATCTCCAGATCGGGCTCAAGGCGCTGGAGCTCTTGAAGCACCAGGAGTCGGAGCGGCTGCATTCGCGCAAGCTGCGCAGCTTCGCCGAGGTGGCCTTCCAGTAGCGGCGCGTGACCGCTGGGGATCAGCGCCCCCGGCGTTCGTCGAACGCCTGGCGGGCCTGCTCGACCTCCGGCATCTTGGCGATCGTCCAGGCATAGAGCGCGCGGAACGGCGGCTGCAGGGTGCGGCCGAGCGGCGTGATCTCGTATTGGACGGCGACCGGCGAGTCCGCAATCACCTCGCGCGCAACCAGGCCGTTGCGCTCGAGACGGCGCAGGCACTGCGTCAGCGCTTTCTGGGTGACGCCCTCGAGTTGCTTCTTGATGGCGTTGAAGCGCAGCGGGCCGGAGTCGAGCACCGCCAGCACCATCATCGACCATTTGTCGGCGATCTGGTCGATCAGCACCCGGCTCGGGCATTCCGACGAAAAATGCTGCGGCTTGCAACGGAGTGGGGCGGTCTCGGATGTCGACTGGGCCGTCACGATGGTGGTTTCCTCGGATATACCTGAGCGACTTCGGGTGCCCCATTGACTTCAGGTTTACGAAGTATACTGGAGCGGTTCCGAACGCAATGGAGCCTTCTGAATGTCCGATCTCGATACCAGCGTGCTGTTTCGTCCGTTTCGCCTGAAGTCGCTGGAGCTGAAGAACCGCATCGTCATGGCGCCGATGACGCGCAACGCGGCGCCGAATGGCATTCCCGGCGAGGCCAACGTCGCCTATTACCGCCGCCGCGCCGAGGGCGGGGTGGGGCTGATCCTCACCGAGGGCACCGTGGTCAATCGCCCGGCCTCCAAGAACGAGCCGAACATTCCCTTCTTCCACGGTAAGGCCGCGCTGGCCGGCTGGCAGAGCGTGGCCAGCGCCGTGCACGCCGCCGGCGGCCGGATCGCGCCGCAGATCTGGCACACCGGCTCCTGCAAGGGCATGAGCCGCTGGGAGCCGGACGCGCCGGTGGAGAGCCCGTCGGGCCTCGTGGCGCCGGACAAGCCGCGCGGCAACGCCATGACCGAGAACGACATCGCCGACACGGTGGCTGCCTTCGCGCAGGCCGCGGCGGACGCCAAGCGCACCGGCTTCGACACGGTCGAGATCCACGGCGCGCATGGCTATCTGATCGACCAGTTCTTCTGGTCGGGCACCAACAAGCGCGAGGACCGCTATGGCGGCGCGACCATCAAGGAGCGCTCGCGCTTTGCCGGCGAGATCGTCGCCGCGATCCGCAAGGCCGTCGGTCCGGACTTCCCGATCATCCTGCGCGTCAGCCAGTGGAAGCAGCAGGACTACGCGGCGCGCCTCGCCGAGACGCCCGCGCTGATGGGCGACTGGCTGCAGCCGCTGGTCGACGCCGGCGTCGACATCCTGCACTGCTCGCAGCGCCGCTTCTGGGAGCCCGAATTTCCGGACGTCGACGGCGAGAAGGGTCTCAACTTCGCCGGCTGGGCCAAGAAGATCACGGGCGCCGCGACCATCAGCGTCGGTTCGGTCGGGCTTGCCGGCGACTTCTTCTCGGCGTTTGCCGGCAAGCCGTCGACCACGGCCGATCTCGATGCGCTGCTGGAGCGCATGGCTCGGGACGAGTTCGACCTCATCGCCGTCGGCCGCGCGCTGATCAGCGATGCCGACTGGGTCGCCAAGATCAAGTCCGACGACAAGGCAGGCCTGAAGGGCTTCAACGCCGCGGACCTCGGCGCGCTGGTTTGAGCTATCGATGGGCTCGGTCATACGGGCCTAGCGATTGTCTGCTCTCGCAGCGTAGATGCGCCGCGATGTTAGTAGGGAGGCGATCAGTCGTCACGCGCTCGGTGCACCCTCTCCCCTTGCGGGAGAGGGTGCCGGAGATGCGAAGCATCGGAGGCGGGTGAGGGGTCTCTCTCCGCACGGGAGCTGGCGGAGAGAGACCCCTCACCCGGCTCGCATTCGCTTCGCTCATGCGATCCACCCTCTCCCGCAAGGGGAGAGGGTGCACCGTCCTCGCCGTGCTATATTCTTCTCGCGATGACAACCTGCACATGTTCGTCGCGGATCTCATTGTTTGTCCAACAATTCTCGCCGCTCGCTGCTAATGCACCGTCAGCTCCAGATACATCGGGCTGCGGAAGGTCGAGGACGGCATCCAGGGCAGTTGCTCCTGGGTGCGGCGATAGTCCGGCACGACCTTGTGCAGTTCGTCGAACGCGATCTTGATCGCCATCCGCGCGATCGCACTGCCGAGGCAGGCGTGCACGCCGCCGCCGAAGCCGAGATGACCGCGCGGCTTGCGGGAGATGTCGTAGACATCCGGATTGGCGAACTGCCGCTCGTCGCGATTGGCGGAGCCGTAGGCGAGGCAGACGAAATCGCCCTCGCGCAAGGTCTGGCCGTGCAAGGTGATGTCCTTCTGCAGGCAGCGGCGGAAGCGTTGCGCCGAGGTGTTGAAGCGCAGGGATTCCTCGACCGCGTCGCCCAGGAGATCAGGATTGGCGACCACTGCGCGGCGGGCGTCGGCGTGATCGGCGAGGTTGTAGGCGAGCATGGTCATGAAGCCGCCGAGCGACTCGATGCCGGCCATGATCAGCGTCGTCGTCGTCAACAGCACCTCGCGCTCGTCGAGCTTGTCGCCGTCGATCTCGGCCATGCTGAAATGCGAGATCAGATCGTTCTGCGGGTGCGCGCGGCGCTCGGCGATGATGCCGGCCGCATAGTCCTGCATCCAGTTGTAGGCGGCGATGTGCTGCGGTCCCTTGGCCCGGCTGACCGGATCGCTCTGCACCATCAGCACCGCCTTGTCGCGCACCGTCTGCTCGTCGCCGAGCGGCAGGCCGAGGGCCGCGAACAGCACGCGCACGGTGAACCGCGAGGAGAACGCCTCGATGAAGTCGAAGCGCTCCTGGCCGCGCAGCGCCTCGGCGCTGGCGCGCGCGATGTCGCGGATCGGGCCGGACAGGCTCTCCAGGTTGCGCTTCATGAAGGCATGCTGCACGAGCCCGCGCAGCCGGTCGTGACGCGGCGGATCGGTGGTGCCGAGCGTCGCGCCGGCGCGGTTCGGCAGCTCGGTCATCAGATTGCCCTTGGCCGAGGAATAGGTCTGCCAGTTGGTGCCGGCCGCTGCGACATCGGCGTAGCGCGACAGGATCCACATCTGTGCCTGCTGGCTCCAGAAGCAGGGATGCTCGTCGCGCAGCGTCTTGTAGAACGGGAACGGGTCGGCATCGACCGCCGGCGAATACGGATCGAACGTGAACATCATGGGCCTCCTCTCCATTGCGTGGGATCGTTGTTGTTATTTTCGCGACCCTATCTGATGCGGGGCCGCGGCGGGAGACACGAACGCCGGTCAAGACTTGTACTTTTCCGGCGTTCGGGTTTAGCTCCCGATCATGCCTCGCTTTCGCACCAAGCCCTCGATCCCCGCCTTTGCGCTGTATGGCGAGGCCTCCGCGGCGCAGCCGGACATGCTGCACATCGAGCCGATCCAGGTGCGCAGCAAGCTGTACCGCTGGGAGATCGAGGCGCACACCCATCAGGGCCTGCACCAGATCCTCTGGGTCGCGGCCGGTCCCGCCGAGATCGCCTTGGACGAAAGCCGGGCGCGCTGCAGCGGCCCGGTCGCGGTGATCATCCCGCCCGGCGTGGTCCATGCCTTCCGCTTCTCGCGCGAGACCGACGGTTACGTGCTCACCTTCAATCCGCGGGCCGTGATCGAGGGCGACGTGCCGGCGACCGGCGAGGCGCTGCGCGACTTGTTTGCAGCGCCGCAGATCCTGCATCTGGAGCCTCAGGCCGTGGCAACGGGCCGCATCGCGGCGCTGTTCGTCGACCTGGCCGACGAGTTCGCCGCCGCCGATTCCGCGGCCTCGCCGGTGCCGCATTGGCTCGGACGCTCGATCGTCTGGCGGCTGGCGCAGCAGAGTGCGCGACAGTCGCAGGGCGCACGGCGCGGCAGCGGGCAGGCTGATCTGTTCACCCGCTTCATCGTGCTGGTCGAGGCGCATCATCGCGATCACTGGTCGGTGGCGCGCTACGCCGACGAACTCGGCATGACCCCTGAGCGGCTGAACCGACTGACACGGGTGGAGACCGGGCAGTCTGCGCTCGATATCGTGCATGCGCGATTGGCGCGCGAAGCCTGCCGCCGACTCACCTATATTGCAGCGCCGGTGTCGAAGCTTGCCTTCGAGCTCGGCTTCAAGGACCCCGCTTATTTCTGCCGCTTCTTCAAGCGGCATACGGGGGCCAGCCCGCGCGATTATCGGCGGGCGATGGGCGTGGACGACGGCGCCATGCCGGCGACGCGCTGACCCGCGCCACCTGATACCGCTGAAACGTGAATGTTGCGCCGCGGCATGGTGTCGGAAAAGTACAAGAGAATGCAGCGTCCATCCAAGTGATGGTGGCGATTCCTTGCTAGAATCTGCAAACAAAAAGCAAAGCCAACAATCTGCCCTTCGTGAATCCGGGAGCCATGCCTCATGAAAGTCCAAGTCTGTATCATCGGCGGCGGCCCCTCGGGTCTGATGCTGTCGCAGCTGCTGCATCTGCAGGGCATCGATACGGTCATCCTGGAGAAGTCGAGCCGCGACTACGTTCTGTCGCGCATCCGCGCCGGCGTGCTCGAGCATGGATTCGCCAGGCTGATGCGCGAGGCGCAATGCGGCGAGCGCATGGACCGCGAGGGCGAGATCCATCACGGTTTCTACATCGCCCATGACGGTAAGCTCGACCGCGTCGACCTGCACAAATACTCCGGCGGCAATTCGGTGATGGTCTACGGCCAGACCGAGCTGACCCGTGATCTCTACGAGGCCCGCGACAAGATCGGCGGCAAGGTCGTGCACAATGCGCTCGACGTGACCCCGCACGACATTGCCTCCGACAAGCCCTACGTGACCTACCGCAGCGGCGAGGAGGTCATCCGCGTCGACTGCGACTACATCGTCGGCGCCGACGGCTTCCATGGCGTCAGCCGCAAGTCGATCCCGCAGGACAAGATCACGGAATATGAGCGGGTCTATCCGTTCGGCTGGCTTGGCGTGCTCTCGCGCACCAAGCCGGTGTCGCCGGAATTGATCTACGCCAAGCACGAGCGCGGTTTCGCGCTGTGCTCGCTGCGCTCGCAGGTGCTGAGCCGCTACTACGTCCAGGTGCCGCTCACCGACAAGGTCGAGGACTGGAGCGACGACGCCTTCTGGGCGGAGCTGAAGCACCGCCTGCCGGCCGAGGTCGCGGACAAGCTGATCACCGGGCCGTCGATCGAGAAGAGCATCGCGCCGCTGCGCAGCTTCGTCGCCGAGCCGATGCGCTACGGCCGGCTGTTCCTGGCCGGCGACGCCGCCCACATCGTGCCGCCGACCGGCGCGCGCGGGCTGAATTCGGCCGGATCCGACATCCATTATCTCTATGAAGGGCTGGTCGATCACTACAAGAAGGGCGACGACAAGGGCCTCGACGGCTATTCGCAGCGCGCGCTGGCGCGCATCTGGAAGGCGCAGCGCTTCTCCTGGTGGCTGACCACGCTGCTGCACCGTTTCCCGGACCGGCTGCCCTATGAGGACCGGCTGCAGAGCACCGAGATCGAGTATCTGTTCTCCTCCGATGCGGCCCAGCGCTCGCTCGCGGAGAACTATGTCGGGCTGCCGTACTAGATCTCGATCTGCTAGGACTTGACGAGGGAATCCGCGCCGCAGTGGCGCGGATTCGAGATCCCGGATCAACGGGACAGGCAGGGTGAGGAAACCAACATGACGACATTCACGAGCTTGCCGCGTGCGAGCGCGCTCGCTGGTCTGCTGACGCTGACGACGATCGGTTCCGCAGGCGCTGCAGCGTTGGTCGGAGAGGCCGGGGTCACCTGCAGTGGTCTGGCAGGAGTCTCCGAAGGCGCGATGCGGATCGACAGCGCCGCCATGCAGGCGCCGTCGCAGCTGACCGTCGCGGAGAAGGCCGGCTCGCCCGCCGCGCGCGTCGCTCCCGCAAATCCCGCGTTCTGCAAGGTGCTCGGCCATATCGAGCCGAAGGATCCGGCGGCGCCGCCGATCAGGTTCGAGGTCAATCTGCCGGTCGACTGGAACGGGCGCTCGTTGCAATATGGCGGCGGCGGTTTCAACGGCGTGCTGATCACCGGTCTCGGCCTGCCGCCGGCCTATCCGTTCGACAAGGCCTCGCCGCTCGCGCGCGGCTTCGTCACCTACGGCACCGACTCCGGCCACGAAGCCAAGCAAGGCGAGCCGCCGCAGACCTTTGCGCTCAATGACGAGGCGTTCGAGAACTTTGCGCATGTCGCCTACAAGAAGGTGCGCGATGCGGCGGTCGGCATCGTCAAGCGCGCCTACGGCAAGGCGCCGGATAAGATGTATTTCATGGGCTCGTCGGAGGGCGGCCGCGAGGCGCTCACCATGGCGCAGCGTTATCCCGACGATTTCGACGGCATCTTCGCCCGCGTGCCCGTCATCAACTGGGTCGGGCTGCAGCATGCCGGCACGCGCGGCGGGCTGGTGACGATGGGCGAGGGCTGGATCAGCCCGGCGCAGGTCAAGCTGGTGGCGGACGCGGTGCGCAAGAGCTGCGACAAGGCTGACGGTGTCGAGGACCGCCTGGTCGCCGATGCCGTCGGCTGCAAGGCGAGCTTCAAGCCGGAGAGCCTGCGCTGTCCCGACGGCAAGACCGGCGATGCCTGCCTGAGCGATGCGCAGGTGAAGGCGATTGCGACCTTGCATGCGCCCTACACATTCTCGTTCCCGCTTGCCAATGGGCTCGACGACTATCCGGGCTGGGGCATCTCCGGCGAGGACACCGAAGGCTTTGCGTCGGCCGGCGGCTGGATCTCGTGGTGGCTCGGCAAGGCCGCGCCGACGCAGCCGCCGACACAAGCGAACGGCATCGCCTGGGTGTTCGGCGCCGGCGGCACGCAATATGTCTTTGCCAGAGATCCCAAGCTCGACGTCACCCAATATCGCCCCGAGGACTACAAGGACCGCGTGCTGCAGGTGTCGCAGCTGATGGATTCCACCAATCCGGATCTCAGCCGCTTTCGCGCCCGCGGCGGCAGGCTCGTGATGCTCGAGCACATGGCGGACTACGCGCAGAGCCCCTACGCCGGCATTCGTTATTTCGAGGCGGTCGAGCGTAAGCTCGGCAAGGCCGAGACCGCGGAGTTCGCGCGGCTCTACACAGCGCCCGGCGTCGACCATGTCGGCAACGGCGCGCCGGCCAATGTCGACATGCTGAGCGTGCTGGTCGACTGGGTCGAGAGCGGCAAGGCGCCGGGCGACCTCGAGGTCGTCGACCAGACCATCGCGGCGCCCGCGTTCACCGCCACGCGCAGCCTGCCGCTGTGCCGCTGGCCGTCCTGGCCGCGCTACAAAGCGGGCCCGATCGAACAGGCCGCGAGCTTCACCTGCACGCCGTAGCGGGGCAGGGCGGAAGAGGGCGTGAGGCCTGGTCATCGTCTCTCCTCCGTCATTGCATCTCTCCGTCATTGTATCTTTCCTTCGTTGCATCTCTCCTTCGTCGTTGCGAGCGCAACGGCGCAGCGAAGCAATCCAGAGTCTCCGTGACGCCCTGGATTGCTTCCGCCGTCGCCCTTCTGGCTATGGCGGACAAGTTGCTGGGCTCGCAATGACGGATGGTGAGACGGGAGCTTCGAGCTACAAACACCGCTGTCGTCCCGGCGAACGCCCATAGGCGCTAAGATAGTTTTAGCATCATTTGATAG
>NZ_BSCT01000018.1 GCF_030159255.1 Bradyrhizobium sp. SSBR45G
TGACCGCCAGTTGAGCCTCAGTATATGTTAAAAGCCTCAACCGGACAGCCGTGGGACGGGCCCGGGCATGACGGAGTAGCTAACTGGCGGGATCGTTCGTGGCGACAGACCGCATCTTCACATGCGATAGCCCTGGGGAAGCGACTGTTCCTCTTACTCTGCGCAGAGGCCTGCAGAGCTATCAAGGCCGGCAGATATCGGAAAAAGCCGGCCGCTCACGGACCCTGAACGGAGCAACCGTTCTCCCATCCGGATCGATGCATCCCCAGGTCCCGCCTTCGAACCAGCTGTGCTCACCCTCCGATACAAGCGAGCACCCGAGGCAAACCACTGCGACACCCTTTTCGAACGGATAGGCGCCGTCATAGATCGCCGGAATCACGAGCTTCAACGATGGATCGATATATCCGATCTTCGCTCCCACCGGCGAACGGGCACGGCCATTCGTGAACTCCTCGGCGCCGTTGTCGTAGGCCATCACCGCTGCCATCGCACCATCGCGATGGACGTAGAGCCACCGGACGGCTTCGCCCTTCGTTCGTCCGAGCAGAAGGACAGGAGTCAGTCCATCCGGGCCAAAGCGCAGGCTCTTTCTGAATGAAGGGCTGAGATGGATCTGCCCGTCCTCGGCCAGCACCGCACAACCCTTGACGGTCGCCCCAGGCTCCCAACAGTCATAGGGCACCGCCGGGCCATGTTCAGCGTGATCCGCTGCGACGGTCGGAAACGTGCTGGCCACGAGCGAGGCTGCGAATGTCAGCAGGGCAGCCGCTGCCCTGGTCGCCGATGGCCAGCAGCGCTGCGCGACGAAGGAGCCATGCAACATGTGACAAATTCCCATGCCCATCATGCCTCACATTCGCACATGACATTGCACTGCGAAACGGCTAAGCGGACCGCCCCCCGGACGGAAAACGAGACGAGCATGGCGGCAGCGGCCCATTGCGGCATCGACTTCGGCACTTCGAACACCACGGTCGGCCTCAGCAATTCCACGTCCGCCGCGCTCATCCCCCTGGAGGGCGAGCAGCGGACCTTGCCGAGCGCGATGTTCTTCGATTTCGAGGATCACGGCGTGCAGTTCGGGCGCGCGGCGATCGAGCGCTATCTGACCGGCCATGACGGCCGCTTCATGCGCGCGCTGAAGAGCATTCTGGGCACCGCGCTGATCCATGAGAAGACCTACATCCAGCGGAAGGCGGTGCCGTTCGCCGGCATTCTCGGCTTCTTCTTCGCGCATCTGAAGTCGCAGATCGAGACCCGGCTCGGGCACGAGGTGACGCAGGTGGTGCTCGGCCGCCCCGTGCGCTTCGTCGACAAGGACGACAAGGCGGACGCCGAAGCACAGGCCGCGCTCGAGGGCATCGCGCGCGACCAGGGTTTTGCGCACATCGCCTTCCAGTACGAGCCGATCGCCGCCGCGCTCGACTACGAGCAGCAGGTGACCGGCGAGGAGCTGGTGCTGATCGTCGACATCGGCGGCGGCACCTCGGACTTCTCGATCGTGCGCGTCTCGCCCGAGCGGCGCAGCAAGGCGGATCGCGAGGACGACATCCTCGCCAATGGCGGCATCCATATCGGCGGCACCGATTTCGACCGGCTCCTGAGCCTGAAAAGCGTGATGCCGCATCTCGGCTATGGCAGCCTGACCGCCGACGGCAAGCGCAATTTGCCGACGCTGTACTATCACGAGCTCGCCACCTGGCATCGCATCAACCAGCTCTACAAGAAGAACGTGCTGAACGAGCTGCGCCAGATCCGCTACGAGGCGGAGCGGCGCGACCTCGTCGACCGCTTCATCAAGGTGGTGGAGGATCATCGCGGTCACACGCTGGCGATCGGCGTCGAGCAGGCCAAGATCGCGCTGACGGAGGCGAAGTCGATCACCTCGGTGCTGTCCGAGAAGGACGAATGGGCGCGCATCCGCTTCACGCGCAAGGCCTTCGACGGCGCCATCTCCGATTCCGTCGAGCGCGTCGTGCGCACCGTCACGACGCTGCTCGACGATGCCGGCGTCGCGCCCGCCGCCGTCAACACGATCTTCCTCACCGGCGGCTCGAGCATGGTGCCGGCCTTGCGCGAGGCGGTCCTTGCGCTGTTTCCCGCGGCGCGCGTCGCCGCGACCGACCTGCTCGGCAGCGTCGGCCTGGGGCTTGCGCTCGACGCAAGGCGCAAGTTCAGCTGAGCCGGCGGCTCATTCGGGCGTAACCGTCGAAGCCGACCGCGCCGGCCGCTTCGGCGCGACCTGCGTCCGGGATCGCGTCGCTGGAGGTGGCGCGGCCGACGCCGGGTCGACGTCACGGACGACCGCCGGCTTGGCGCGAGCAGATCGCGCACCGGCCGCTCCGGTCCGGATGATGCCCCAGGGCCCCGGATTGGCGGCAGCGGACGGCGGCGATCGCGCTCCGGTGCGGCTCGCACGCGGTGTCCGCGGCAGCTCGGCCCGCGGCGCCAGCGCTGCAGCCGGAGCGTAGGCGACCTCAGGAGGCGCCTCCGCCCGGGGCGGGACGTCGGGCCAGACCGCCGCACCGGTGGCGAGCGCGGACACGGGTTCGGCGGCAGCAGCGACCGGCGCGGGCGATGCGGCGTCCGGCGGAACTGCGTCCATAACTGGCTCTTCGGGCAACGCCGCAAGGGCCGGAGCAACGACCGGAGCGGCCTCGCGCAGGGCGCCGGTCGTATCGTCGGGCAGCCGGTGAAACACGTGGCTCGGCAGCAGACACCCTGCCACCGTCAAGACGACGGCCACGCTCCGGCCAAGGCCGACCGTCATGGACTCGGCCGGGACCGGCAGCGCGCAAGCGGCTCGCCAGGCGATATCGACAGCGGCGGCCGCAATGAACGCTGCAAGACCGAGGCTGCCGCCGACCATCGGCAGAACCGTCGATGCCTGGATCAGAACCGCCGTGAGGGTCAACGCGGCCACGATCGGCTGCAGCGGTCCGGACAGCCGCTGCGGCGAGGACATGCCGAGAAAACATCCTGCATAATAGGCATCGACGAGACAGCGTTGGTCGGACCAAAGCGCCTGCATGACCGCCATTCCGGCAAATGCCAGGGTGGCGGAGGCGACGGTGCGGGCTGCCCGCCCCGCTTCTGCGACGTGCGGAAGCCGTTGGATGATGATCGTCAGGAAGGTCCCGGCGAGACAGGCCGCGAGGATCGCGAGCGAGCCGCCGAGCTCCTGGTCGAACTGATTCAGATGCGCCAGATGGAGGGATTCGCCTTGTCCTGCGAGCCACGGCCCGAGCGTGACGAACAGCAACGATCCGATCGCAGCCAGCACGCCCAGTCGACCGCCATAGCCCTGCAACAGCACGACGCGCCGCTGGATTTCGACAGCCGTGAGCATGCAGAAGAGCAGGCCACAGAAGATCGACAGCAGATAGAGCGAGGCCTCCGGGGGCAGCCCCGTGCGAGCGACGCTTTCGCTCACCTGTCCGATCGGCGTCATGCCGCTGAAGCTGCCGCCATAGACCGAGGAGGAGAATGCGGTCGCGGCGAGATTGTCGGGCGACGCAACGACCAGACCGGCGCACAGCACGACCGTCACTGCCGCCGAGGCGAGCGCGGGCGACAGGCCCAACGCGCTCAGATGCAGGGTCGCGAGACAGCCGAAAAACGCGCCCGCGAACGACACGAGAAGCGCGACGGGGAGATCGAAACGGCGCCGCTGAGAACGCGGCTCGTACACGACCGGCAAGCCCGTTCGCCATGCCGCGTCATCAGTGGCCTGCTGCATCAACGAACCACCCCCCGTGTGGATCGGCCGGGCCCCTCATCCGGCCACGACCGCCGGACGAGACCCGCTAAGCACCGCGTGATGCACGATGACGTCGGAACATGGCGAAACACGCGCGAACGTGTGGCCGGAACGGGTTATCGCCGCAAAAAGGCTTGCGGTCCGCCGTCACGGCCCCGCCGATGTGGACGGATCAGGCCGCCACTCGGGCGCCGGCTGCACATCCTGGCGGGCCATGATGCGCGGCCGCGGGGCTGAGTGCGGGATCAAGTGCGCCTGGTTGCGCCTGGGCGGCATCGTTGGCGCCGCAGCGGTCTGCCCATAGCGCACGACGCGCCGCTGCGGCTCCGCGGAGGTCGGCGGAGGCACGGTTGGGCTCTGCTCGCCCAAGCGACGCGCCGTGAGCGACTCTCCGCCATTCGGCCGCAGGATCTGCATGGGGAGCTCCGGCACCGTCGCGATTGCCTGCGGCGCGCTGGGCACACCCCCCTCCCCTTTGACCTCCTCGGCCGGCGCCGGCGTGGCGACCGACGGCAAAGACGTAGCCGGCTCCACTCGCGGCCGCTCGAACAGAAGCTCGCTCGAGAGCAGCACGGCGAGAATGGCCAGCGCCGCGAGAAGCCCTCGCGTCCACGCCATCATGGTCTGCTGTGGCGATTCTCCAGCCTCGATGAACAGCCGGACTGCGGCATCGACGAACATCACCGAGACGAAGGCGACATAGCCGAGGCTGCCGCCGACCGCGGGAAGGATCGGACAGGTCAGGATCAGCAAGGCCGTCAGCAGCACCACCGCGGCGAGCGCCTGCAGCAGGCTGCGCAGCCGCCGCGGCGACGACATGCCGAGAAAGCAGCCGGCATAATAGGCATCGAGCTCGGAGGCGTTGCTGGGGACGAATTGCTGCAGCAACACGAGGCCGGCAAAGGCCACCGTGGCAGCGACGAGGATGCGCACCGCGCGCCGGGAGCCGGCGACCGGCGCCCAGCGCAAGGCGGCCATGGTTGCCGACATGCCGGCCATGCACAGCACGAAGGTGATGGCGGCCGCGCCGAGCCCGAAGTCATGCACGCCACGGCGCGCGATCGGAAACAGCTCGCCGTCGGTGCCGAGCATCGGCGCGAGACCCACGAACAGGAAGGATGTGACCGCCGCGAGTGCGCCCAGCCGTCCGCCATAGCCGCGGGCGAGCCCGCCCCGCAGCCACATGTCGAGCGCGCAGCCGAGGCAGAACACGAGGCCGCAGAACAACGACAGCAGGGTAAAGGCGGCGTCGAGCGGCAGGCCGGCCCGGATCACGCTCGCATTCAGCAGCACCACCGGGGTCATGCCGACGAAGCTGCCGCCATAGGCGGACGAGAAGAAGGTGCTGGGCACCAGATCCGCCGTGCGTGTCAGGATCAGCGAGGAGCACAACAACAGGGCGGCGGCCGCAGAGGCGATCAGCGGCGACAGTCCCGCCGCGCTCAGATGCAGCGTCATCAGGCAGCCGAGGAAGGCCGCGATGAAGGAGGCGAGCGGCGGGCAGCCGAGCTGGAACAGCTCCGATCCATAGAACGGCACGGCCCGTGCGTGGTGCCGTTCGCGCCAAGTGCGTGGATCAAAGGTCTGATCCGCCTGCCGACGACGTAACCGAGGATCTGCCGCTGCGCGCTTCATGTCGACGACATCCCGTAACCGAATCCACCCAAGATCGAGCGTTGTCATTCCGCTGCTGGCGTTGACAGACGTTTCGGGCGCAACCCTGAGCCCGATCCGTCGCAGTCGCTTGCGGCGGTTGTACACAAGCTGCATCTTTGCATCTGCGTGTGTTCGACTATTGCCCTGCACTCTTGCGTTGCGGAAGTATCAGGTTCCGGACGCCGGTCGAAACTTCCTGGCAACCTTAACAGCAACACGACCCTCGATATATCAATGCGATGCTGATCCGGTGACGCTCCGCACATCCCGGCTTGACGCCGACATGCTTAATGCCAGGATGCGCGCATGCTCACGCCCACGTTGCATACAGCAAGGTTGATTTTGCGGCCGCTGGCCTTGACCGACGCGCCGGCGATCCAGCGTCACTTCGACAATTGGAACATCATCCGCAACCTCGCGTCCGTCGTGCCGTGGCCCTATCCCGCCGATGGCGCCGAGACCTTCGTCAGGCTGCAGCTCGACAGGATCGTCGCCGGCGAGGAGATCTATCAGTGGGTCCTGGTGCTGCGCGACGGTGACGGCGAGGCGATCGGCAACATCCACTTCCGGCCGCGGGTGGCGTCGGTGAAGGGCAATCGCGGCTTCTGGCTCGCCGAGCCCTATTGGAATCGCGGGCTCATGAGCGAGGCGATCGCGGCCGTCAACGACTTCGCCTTCGGCCCGCTCGGCCTCGATGAGTTCTTCGTCTGCAACCTCGCAACGAATGTCGGATCGCGCCGGGTCAAGCAGAAGACCGGCGCGGAATTCATCGGCTTCATCGAACTTCCGCACCACACTGGCGAGACCCGATCCGAGCGATGGGTCGTGCGGCGGGAGACATGGCTGCAGCGCCGGCAGCCATGACCCGGCATGTCGACTGACCCTCGCTGCTCTACGCGCCTGCGAGCACGTCGATCACGGCCTGCGCAAACGCCTGCGGTGCCTCCTGCGGCAGGTTGTGGCCGATGCCGCCGGTGACCAGCCGGTGCTCATAGCGGCCGGTGAACTTCTTGGCATAGGCTTCGGGCGCCGGATGCGGCGCGCCGTTGGCATCGCCTTCCATCGTGATCGTGGGCACCGTGATCGCCGGGAAGGTCGCAAGCTTCGCCTCGAGCGCATCGAACTTCGCCTCGCCCTGCGCAAGGCCGAGCCGCCAGCGATAATTGTGCACGACGACGTCGACGTGATCGGGATTGTCGAAGGCGGCCGCGCTGCGCGCGAAGGTCGCATCGTCGAACGCCCATTTCGGCGAGGCCGTCTGCCAGATCAGCCGCGCGAAGTCGCGCCGGTTCTTGTCGTAGCCCTCGCGGCCGCGCTCGGTCGCGAAGTAGAACTGATACCACCATTGCAGCTCGGCCGCCGGCGGCAGCGGCTTGCGGCCGGCCTGCTGGCTGCCGATCAGATAGCCGCTGACCGAGACCATCGCCTTGCACCGCTCGGGCCACAGCGCGGCAATGATGTTCGCCGTGCGCGCGCCCCAATCATAGCCGGCCAGCGTCGCGGTCGGAATGCCAAGCGTATCCATCAGCGCGACGATGTCGGCGGCGACTGCGACCGGCTGGCCGCTGCGTAGGGCGGTCGGCGACAGCAGCCGCGTCGTGCCATAGCCGCGCAGATGCGGAATGATGACGCGATGGCCGGACGCTGCCAGGGCCGGCGCAACGTCGGCGAAGCTGTGGATGTCATAGGGCCAGCCATGCAGCAGGATCACGACGGGACCATCCGCGGGGCCGGCTTCGGCATAGCCGATGCTGATCTCGCCGGCGGTGACCTGCTTGATCGGCCCCAACGTCGCGACCATTCCCGGCCTGATCGCAGGCAGCTGCGACGCCGCCTTGATGCCCTGCGCGTGCGCGGCGTTGGAACCGAGCTGGGCCGCCGCGATGGCGGTTCCGGCCAGACTGAGGAAACGGCGGCGGCTCTGGTGAACGACGGCTGGCATGGCGAGCTCCTGGTTACGATCTGCCGTCGTTGTGCGCCATGCGGCCGGGATGTGCTTGGAGAGGACTTTGATTTTTCCTTGAGGCCGGCTTGATTTTGCGGGACGCGTGACGCGAAGGTGGACCGGTCCTGCGGCAGCGATGGCGGCGCATGTGTTGTATTGCTTCGACGATTTCGTGCTGGACCCCGGCCGCCGCGAGCTGCGCCGCGGCGACGGCCTCATTGCGCTGGAACCGCAGGTGTTCGACCTGCTGGCGTTCCTGATCAGGACGCGCGACCGCGTCATCAGCCGCGACGAGATCCTGGCCGAGGTGTGGGGCGGCCGCATCGTCTCCGACGCAACGCTTGCGAGCCGCATCAGCGCAGCCCGCAGCGCCATCGGCGACAGCGGCGAGGCGCAGCGGCTGATCCGCACCATCCCGCGCAAGGGCATCCGCTTCACGGGCGAGGTCCGCGAGCAGGCCGACACGCCATCTTCACCTGCGGTGGTGGTGCCGCCAGTCGCAAGGTTCGACGGCCCCGCCATCGCCGTGCTGCCCTTCGCCAACATGAGCGATGATCCCGCGCAGGACTATTTCGCCGACGGCATGGTCGAGGACATCATCACGGCGCTGTCCCGCTGCAGCGGTCTTGCCGTGATCGCCCGCAACTCGTCCTTCACCTACAAGGGCAAGGTGGTCGACATCCGCACGGTCGGGCGCGAGCTCGGCGTCGGCTATGTGCTCGAAGGCAGCGTGCGGCGCGCCGGCGGCCTCCTGCGAATCAGCGGACAGCTGATCGACGCCGGCACCGGCACGCATCTCTGGGCCGATCGTTTCGACGGCGACGTGAGCGACATGTTCGCGCTGCAGGACCGCATCACCGCAAGCGTGGTGGCAGCGATCGAGCCCACGCTCGAGTTCGCCGAAGGCGAACGCCGTCGGATGGCGCCGCCGCCGCATCCCGACGCCTATGACCTGCTGCTGCGCGCCGCCAGCCTGCGCGATGCCTTCACCCCCGAGAGCCTCAAGGGAGCAATCGCCTGCCTCGATCAGGCGCTGTCGATCGATGCCGGCTATGCGCCGGCGATGGCTGCGCGCGCCTATTGCCAGGCGCTGCGGCATTTCCAGGGATGGAGCGAGCCCGGCGCAGACTATCGCAGCGAGGCGGTCGCGCTCGCCTGGCGGGCGACCGAGCGCGCGCCGACCGATGCGCAGGTGCTGTGGATGGCGGCGTTCGCGATCTGGAACATGGCCGACGACATTGCGCCTGCGCGCGAGCTGTTCAAGCGCTCGCTCGCCATCAACCCGAATTCGGCGATGGCGCTCACGATGAGCGGCTGGATCGCTGCGATGGCAGGGCATCCGGTCGAAGGCCGTGCGATGATCGAACGTGCCTTGCGGCTGAATCCGCGCGATCCGCGCAGCTGGTTTGCAGCCGGTGCGATGGCGGTCTGCGCGGTTGCCGGCGACGATCCGGTCGGCGCGATCCGCTGGGCCGAGACGGCGCTCAGCCAGAACCGCCGCTTTGCGGTCGCGCTGCGCGTGCTGATCGTGGCCCTGGTCGGAACCGGGAACCTGGCCCGTGCCGCCGAGATCGCGCGCCAGCTCCTCGCCGTCGAGCCTGACCTCACCGTGTCCGGCTTCCTCAGGCGGATCCCGTTCCCCGTTCGCACCATGGCCACAACCTATGCGGAAGCGCTTCGCGCGGCGGGCGTGCCGGACTAGCCCGGCGACGTGCAGAAAAAACGGCTACAACTGCAATTCATGCGACAATCCGCAAGATCGGGAAACTTGGCGAAACACCGTTCACACTACCTTAGGTTCCACTCCGTATTTTCGCGGACGTCATTCGGGGGATCAATTTGACGCATGTGCGGAGGGGATCAGTGAAGAAATTGCTTCTCAAATTTTACGAGGATGAATCGGGCGCGACGGCCATCGAATATGGCCTGATCGCCGCCGGGATTGCGCTTGCGATCATCACCATCCTCAACAAGCTCGGATTGACCCTGGAGGGGATCTTCACGACGCTGACAACGAAACTGAATGGTGGCTGACCAGTCGAATGGTCTGAAATGGCGTTCTCAGGGCCGGAGCAATCCGGTCGCCATGGTCGGACAGGCCGGGCCTTCGGGTCCGGCCTTTGCTTTTCTCGAGACGGTCTACCGGGTCGGCCGGGAGCAAACGCATCGGCGCGGCCCATGGGGGATCTCTTGCGGGCGCGGCTCAGCCGCCGTGACAGCAGCTGCCGCCGCTCTCGCCTGACGGCGTTTCGGCGCTCAGCACGCTTCTGGCGTTACGGTCCGGCGGAATGTCGAAGCCGGCATTGGCGGCGAAGAAGCCGACCGGCTTCAGCATGAAGCCGGCATATTCGACCGGCATGACCGGGAAATCCTCCGGCTTGCAGACATGGGTGTGGCCGAACGAATGCCAGACCACGATGTCGGTGTTCTCGATCGGGCGGTTCTGCGCGACGTAGCGCGGCAGGCCGTCGCCGCCGGCATGCACGTTCGGATAGTCGCCGCTGGCGTATTTCTCGGCGGGGTCATAGGCGGTGACCCAGACATGCCTGGTGGCAAAGCCGCCGCGGCTGCGCACATAGCTGCCCTCCTGCGCCAGCATCAGCGGGCTCGGATTGACCACGAGCTTGTAGCCGGGTGACCCGCCGACGGAATTCTTGACGTTGGGGTTGGAGATCTTCCAGTAGCGGCCGGTCTCGCCATTGGCGATGCGCGCGGCGTCGCGCTCGCGCGACAGCACGCGGCTCGTCGTATCGAAGGCGTTGCCATGCGGGTTGTCGCGCCCCCATGGCCGCGGCACGAACTCATGCTCGCTGACGGTGTTGCCGCCGCCGTCGATGTCCATGTGCAGGCGCACGTTGAAGAAATGCTGATGCGTCGGGCCGCCGAGATTGTCGTCGACCATGCCGCCCCAGGGATAAATGGCGCCGGGCGCGATCGCGGCCGTCTGGATGATGCCGGTCAGCTTGCATTCGAGCTGGATGGTGCCGTCCTGATAGAGGTACCAGTAGAAGCCGTAATCATAGTTGCCGACGGTGGCGAAGAAGCTGATGACGAGCCGGCGCGAGCGCCGCACCTCGAACAGGCCGTTGCGGAACTCGTAGTGCTTCCAGAGGATGCCGTAATCCTCCTCGTGCATGCAGATCGCGTTCTTCATCACGAACGGCTCGCCCTTGCTGTCCGCCGCCGGCACGTCGAAATAGTGGATGTTGCCGAGACAGTCGCAGCCGAGCTCCAGCGCATTGGCGAGCATGCCGAGGCCGTATTCGCCGGCATCGAACGCCGACTTCCAGAAATGGTTGGCGGTCGGATCGGCATAGGGCACCACCATCTCGGTGACGCTGGCGCGATGGATGATCGCGCGCTTGCGCTCGCCATCCTGATAGGCGAGCCGGTGCAGCACGAGACCTTCGCGCGGGGTGAAGCCGATGCGAAAGCTCCATTTCTGCCAATCGACGTTCCAGCCGTCGACCGTGAAGCTCGGCCCCTGCGGCTGCTCGATGTTCAGTGGCTTGATGTCGGTGCGCGGCGCCGTCATCTCATGGGCGCCGTAGTTGCGCTTCCTGCGCGGGATCGGAATGACCGGATCCTCGTCGGTCAGGTCGATCACCTTGCCGGCGATCAGATCGACGACGGCGACGACGCCCTCGATCGGATGCGCATAGCCATTGTCCTGCGGATGCTCGCGGAAGAAGCTGACGGCGCGCACGATACGCGCGCCGCGCTCGAACGGCAGATCGAAGAAGCCGGACGAGAACGGATCGACCTGCACCAGCTCGATGTCCTGGTCGGTGAGGCCGCGCCGGTGCATCGCCTTGCGCCAGCCGGCATCGGCCTTCACCGCCGCCTCGCAGCGGAAGAACTCCTCGAGCATCACGGGCGGCTGGCCATAGGGCGCCTCGCGGTTGGGGACCACCTTGCGGATGACGATCTCTGCTTTGCCGAGATCCACCACATGCTCGACCGACTCGCCGCTGGCGATGTCGAGCGACACCACGAACGCGCGGCGCGGCGGCGCCTGCCCGCTGTCATGGGCCGCGAGCTCGGCCTTGGTCGGCTCCTCCAGCCGCACGATCGGGAAGCGGCAGGATTCCGGTGCCGCTGCACTGGCGCGGACCAGATTGCAGGCGGCCGCGATCTCCGCCGATGTCAGGGGATCGAGCGGATGAGTGGCCGGGATCGTCGGGGTGGCCGCGGCGATGTCCTGCACGGATGTCTCCATTGCTAGGGTTGGTACGTCTCGAACGGCGGGGACGGATGCGCCTGCATCGCCTCGCAGAGTACGAGCTTGCCAAGCCTGCGCAGGACAGCGTTATCGAAATCGGGCAAGATTGCACGCCGTCGCCCCTCGCCGGAAGCCCGCTGGCGTACTTCTTGCAGCATCTCCGCATCGAATTCCGTCGTGATGTCATGAGCTTGACCGAGACGCCGCAACTCTGGGCCAGCCGCCCCGAACTCGTGCAGACGACCAGCGCCGACGTCGACGAGCATTGTGCTCAGCTCGGCGGCTGGTGCCTGACCTATGACCAGATCAGCGCCGGCGCCTTCCGCGGCAGCTTCACCCAGCTCACGCTGTCGCGGCTCGAACTGTTCCGCGAGGTCACCAGCCAGCAGGTGCGGCAGTGCGGCCAGCTCGGACGCGACAGCTTCGGCATCGCCGTGCCCTGGCGCGGCGAAGGGCCGGTCAATGTCAACGGAATCGGCATCGGTGAGGATGCGCTGATCGTCTCCTTCGACGCCGATATCGACATCTCCACACCGCGCAGCTTCGAGCTCCGCGGCGTCACTCTCTCGGCCCGCCAGGTCGAGGAGATGGCGACCCGGCTCGCCATCGAGCTGCCGCGCGACCTCCGACATCGCATGCGCGCCGTGGCGGCACCGGCGGCTGCGCGTGCGCGCTTCCGCACCGCATTGACGGCGATCGACGTGCTGCTCAGCGCACCGACATCGACGCTCCCGCAGAACGGCCGGACCGGCGACATGCTGCAGGACAGCCTGCTGCTCGCCATCACCGACCTGCTGCCCGACGCGCGGCCGTGCGACGACACCCGCAGCGGCGCGGCGCGCAAGCGCATCGTCGACCGGGCCTGCGAGTTGATGCTGGCGACGACCGATACACCGGTGTCACTGCTCGATCTCTGCAAGGCCGTCGGCGCCAGCCGCCGCAAGCTCAGCTATTGTTTCCAGGACGTGCTCGGCACCAGCCCACTCAACTACTGGCGCGCCGTGCGCCTCAATCGCGTGCGGCGCGATCTCAAATCGTTGCACGATCCGCGTGACGGAATTTATGACATCGCTGTGCGCCACGGCTTCTGGCACTTCAGCCAGTTTTCGCTCGACTACAAGCGTCATTTCGCGGAGCTGCCATCCGAAACCCTGCGGCGCACGCGTATGGACGCGTCGAGCGAGTTGAGGCACAACGCCTCTCATCACTGATGCTCGCAGCGTGAGCTGCCGAGCCAAGAACGGCGCGCAAGCAACGCGGCCGATGATGCGGAGGACGAGATGCTGATCCCGATGGCGGATGTGCCGCGCTGGTATGCCGAGCGCAAACCGAAAGACAGCATCGCGGTCCGGCACGGAACCGACACGCTGACCTGGGAACAGCTCGAACGCCGCGCCAATGCGCGCGCCCGCGCCTTCGCCGCCTAGGGCGTCAAGCCCGGCGATTTCGTCGCGATCGGCCTGCCCAACGGCAATGCGCTGTTCGAGACCAGCTTCGCGGTGTGGAAATGCGGCGCGACGCCGACCTCGCTGTCGTGGCGGCTGCCGCGCGGTGAGGCTGCTGCGGTGCTGGAGATTCTCCAGCCATCGCTCGTCGTCGGTGGCGAAGCCGACTGGAACGCGCCGAATGCGCTGCCGGCTGCTTTCACGCCTGAAGGATTTTCCGACGCGCCACTCTCGGCGCCGGTCTCGCGCTACTGGAAGGCGATGACCTCGGGCGGCTCGACCGGTCGGCCGAAGGTGATCCTCGATCATCAGCCTGCGGTGACCGACACGGCGGCCGAGCCGCCGCTCGGAATTCCGAAGGGCGCGTCGCTGCTCAATCCCGGCCCGCTCTATCACAATGCGCCGTTCATCGTGTCGCACTACGCGCTGTTCGCTGGCGGCAGCCTGACGGGCATGGTCAAGTTCGACGCCGAGGAGACGCTGCGGCTGATCCAGGCGCAGGGCATCCAGTGGATCAACTTCGTGCCGACCATGATGCACCGGATCTGGACGCTGCCGGAGGCGGTGCGCAACAGCTACGATGTGTCGAGCCTGAAGATGATCTTTCATATGGCCGCTCCAATGCCGCCATGGCTCAAGGAAAAATGGATCGAGTGGCTCGGACCCGAGCGTGTCTTTGAGCTCTATGGCGGCACCGAGCGCCAGGGCCGCACCATCATCTCCGGCACCGAATGGCTGCAGCACAAGGGCTCGGTCGGCAAGATCGACGAGTCCTGCAAGCTTCGCATCTTAGGTCCTGATGGCAATGACGTCGCGCCGGGCGAGAGTGGCGAGATCTACTTCCTGCCGGCGGATGGTCCCGGCAGCACCTATCATTATCTCGGCGCCGAGCCGAAGCGGCGCGCCGACGGCTGGGAGTCGCTCGGCGACATCGGCCGGCTCGATGCCGACGGCTATCTCTATCTCGGCGACCGCCTCGCCGACATGATCCTGCGCGGCGGCGCCAACATCTATCCGGCCGAGGTCGAGGCTGCCTTGATGGCGCATCCCGACATCCGCTCCTGCGTCGTGGTGGGCCTGCCCGATCCGGAGTTGGGCCAGCGCGTGCATGCGATCGTCGAGATCGACCGGGCCAAGGACGCACAGGCGATCGTCGACGGCATGAGCGCGTTCCTCGCCGACCGGCTCAGCCGCTACAAGCATCCGGAGAGCTATGAGCTGGTCGACATGATGCTGCGTGACGATTCCGGCAAGGTTCGCCGCACTCTGCTGCGCGACGAGCGCGCGGCGTGGATTAGGGACGGCCGCGAATTCCGTCTGCTGCCGGCGCGGGCGCGAGCGGCCTCGGATTGAGGGCCTGCGAAAATTTTTCGAACGTTTACGATGCTGGCGTAGACTCCGTGAGGGCAAGGAGAGTCCGCGCATGATCTCGAGACGACGGTTTCTGCGCACCGCAGGTGCGGCTGCGGCGCTTCCTTTTGTGCGCATGCCGCGGGCGCGCGCCGAATTGCGCACTATCCTCAACGATGCCAGCCGGCTCAACCCGACGCCGGTCGCCAAGCATGTGGTGATCTCCAAGCCCGCGACCGACGACCTGATCGCGCGCCTGCGCGCCGAGCTGAAGGAGGCAGCCGGCGCCAAGCGCCCGGTGACCGCGGCGGTGGCCCGGCATTCGATGGGCGGCCAGAGCCTGCCGCGCGACGGCACCGCCATCACGCTCGACGGCGGCGCGATCGAGCTCGACACCGCGGCGCGGACCTATCGCACCGCGGCCGGCAACCGCTGGTGGGACGTCATCGCCACGCTCGACGCGAAGGGCTTCTCGCCGGCGGTGATGCAGTCCAACAGCGACTTCGGCGTCGGCAGCACGTTCAGCGTCAATGCCCATGGCTGGCCGGTGCCTTATGGGCCGTTCGGCTCGACGGTGAAATCAATCCGCATGCTGCTCGCCGATGGCACGCTGGTGCAGTGCTCGCGCAGCGAGAATGCCGAGCTGTTCGGGCTGGCGATGGGCGGCTACGGCCTGTTCGGGATCATCGTCGACCTCGAGGTCGAGATGATGCCCAACCTGCTGCTGGAACCCCGGTTCGAGCGCATGGCGCCGGAGAAGTTCGCCGAGGCGTTTACGCGCAGCATCGATGGCGATGCCAATGTGAAGATGGCCTATGGCCGGATGTCGGTGTCGCGGAAGGCGTTCTTCGACGATGCGCTGCTGGTCACCTTCCGCCCCGCTCCCAATGCCCCCGCGGCCCTGCCGCCGGTGGCGAGCTCGGGCAAGCTCACCGGCGTCGCCAATACGATCTATCGCGCGCAGACCGGCTGGGAGGTCGCCAAGGGCCTGCGCTGGTTCATGGAGACCCGGCTCGGCCCCGCCATCTCCGACAACCACTATACCCGCAACTCGCTGATGGCCGAGCCGGTCGCCAACCTCGCGCAAAAGGACATGCACCGCACCGACATCCTGCACGAATATTTCGTCGCGCCCGAGCGCTTCGGCGAGTTCCTCACCGCCTGCCGCGAGATCATTCCGAAGGCGCGCGCCGAGTTCCTCAACGTGACCCTGCGCTACGTCGCCGAGGACAAGACGCCCGCCCTCACCATCGCCCCGGTGCGCCGCATCGCCGCCGTGATGTCGTTCTCGCAGATGACCACGCCGGAAGGCGAGATCGACATGCTCAGAACGACCGAGGCGCTGATCGACCGCATCACCGCCATTGGCGGCGCGTTCTATCTGCCCTATCGTCTGCACGCCCGCCGCGACCAGGTCGAGAAGGCCTATCCGGCGGCCACGCGTTTCGTCGCCGCCAAGCGGCAGTATGATCCGAACCTCCTGTTCCGCAACGCGATGTGGGACGCCTATTTCGCATGACCGCGACGACTGACAAATTCTCACCGGACCGCTATCGCATCGCGGCGCTCGTACTCGCCGTCGCGCTGCTGTTCGCCGCCGCGACCGACTACATCCCGGCCTTCATCGACGCGCAGGGCCGCGTGTTCGGGCTGTTCCAGCTCGACATCTACAAGGACGCGCTGCATGTCGCCTCGGGCCTGTGGGCCCTGGCCGCGATGCTGTCGCGCCGCAGCGCGGTGTTCTTCCTGCGCGTGTTCGGCACGCTGTATTTCCTCGACGGCGTGATGGGCGTGTTCACCGGCTCCGGCTATCTCGATCTCTCGATCCTCATCGACGGCATCCGCAACACCTCGCCGCTCGTGAAGCTGCTCTCCAGCCTGCCGCATCTCGCGCTAGGCGCGATCGGCATCGCCGTCGGCTGGTCGCCTTGGCGCAGCCAGGCTGCCGCTGCATGAGCCTGCGTCGCAAAGCGCTGTATCTGATCGGCGCCATCGTGGGAGCCGCGGCGATCGGCATCGCCACCACCGTGATCAGCGTCGAGACGGTGTGCGTCGCCGACGTGCCCACGCCCGTCGTGACCTCGCAATTCGGCATCACCGATCCGGGCTATGCGAGGTCGCAGGGCGACAGCTTCCTGACCTTTCCGGAGTGGTACATCGTCCACGCCTACAGCGATCTCGCCGGCGTCACGGGGCAGACATCCGAGTCCGATTTCCACTATCTGTCGAGCATCGCCGGGTTTTGGCGCAGCCTGTGCCGCGCGACCCGGCAGGCCGACGGGTCCGGGCCCGCCACCTCCGACCAGAAGCTGACCAACTACATCATCGGCTTCAGCTTCACCGCCGAGATGGCGCTGCAGGGCGCCTATGAGACGACCATCGGCGCCCTCACCGCGGAGACGACCGACGGCGTCAAGACTGCCGAGGACGCCTTCAACCTGGCCCTGCTGAAGGACTACGCGGCCTTCCTCTACCAGACGCCCTGGTACCGCTATCCGTTCGCCGCCAAGCTCGACCAGTTCTGGCGCGAGACGCCGTTCGTACCGTCGGTGCGGGCGGTCGAACGGCGCGTCTCGCTCAGCCTGCAATATGCCGGCCGCGCCGCCTATGCGGCGGTCATCGGCTATGCCGCCGGCTATGATCCCGCGGTGCTGACCATCCAGAGCGTGGTGACCGGCCTGCCCGCTGCTGAGCTCGCCGCCATCCCCGGCGTCAAGGTGATCCGCGAGGTGACCGACGCCAAGGGCGCGACGGGCGTGCTGGTCCAGACCGAGCGCTACGCCAAATTCGATGGTTTCGCAAAGGCGCTCGCGCGCCGTTCCGGCGCGGCGCTCGCCGAAGTGGCCGGCAATCACCGCATCCTGGTCACGATCGTGGTTCCTCCGGGTGACGGCCGGCTGGCAGCCTTCGATGGACTGCCTATATTCAGCATTCCGATCCAGGCCAGGCCCGGCGCACGGCGCATCGGCGTCGACGTTCCGGTCCGGTCGCTGGTCCAGGACATCGCCCGTTTTGAAGCTGCCGGCTATAATTTCGAGCATGCCTACGACTACTGAGCAGCTCCCCCCGTCCCGCACCCTGCCCCTGCGCGGGCTGCTGGTGGTGGTCGTGTCATGGTTCGCGGGCATGGCAGCCATGACGCTTCTGATCAAGCCCGACGCGGTCGTCGTGTTCGGGCCAACCGATCGTATCATTCCGGCGATCGCCGCCGCCGACGGAGCCTTGCTCGATGCCGGACGCTTTCAAGTCTCGGCACGAATGGGCGCGGCAACGGCCGGCAGACTGTACGCGGCCGGGGCATGGCTCGTCTGGCCGATCATGGCCAGGGGGTGCGGCCGCTGGTAGTCGAGCGAAAGCACGCCCAACGGCGGCGAAGCTCTCGGAACTGGCGCCCGCGCCCAAAAATGTTAAGCTCGCGTTAACGCTGTGGCCAAGACGCGAAAATCACGCGACACGAAGCAGAAGCTTGGTCGATGCCCCCTGGGCTATCGACAGAGCAGGAGAAAGAAATGCCTTCTTTGACCGAATGGAAAGTGCCGTTCGCCTTCCAGCCTCGCGCCGAAGACTATCAATATGATCTCGACCAAGCCTTGTCCTCGATCGTGGGCCTGCATTCCATCATTCCGCCGGATGCGTTCAGCGCGGAGACGCTGGGAACCGAGCGCGCCGGCAATGCGGTCGTGATCGACGACGGCCTGGTGCTGACCATCGGCTATCTGATTACCGAGGCGGAGTCCGTCTGGCTGCATCTCAACGATGGCCGGGTCGTCCAGGGCCATGTGCTGGGATTCGATTTCGCCACCGGCTTCGGCCTCGTGCAGGCGCTCGGCCAGCTCGACCTCCCCGCTCTGCCGCTCGGGTCGTCGGCGGCGACGAAGATCGGCGACCAGGTCGTGCTCGGCGGCGCCGGCGGCCGGACGCGGTCGGTGGCCAGCCGCATCATCGCCAAGCAGGAATTCGCCGGCTACTGGGAGTATCTGCTGGAAGAGGCGATCTTCACCCATCCCGCGCATCCGAACTGGGGCGGCACCGGCCTGCTCTCGTCCAAAGGCGAGCTGATCGGCATCGGCTCGCTGCAGCTGGAACGCGAGCGCGACAGCAAAGCCGAGCACGTCAACATGATCGTGCCGATCGATCTTCTGAAGCCGATCATCGACGATCTCAGGCGCTTCGGCCGCGTCAACAAGCCGGCCCGGCCGTGGCTCGGCATGTACGCCACCGAGGTCGACGATCGCGTGGTGGTGCTCGGGGTGTCCAACAACGGCCCCGCCGCCCGCGCCGAGCTGAAGGCCGGCGACGTCATTCTCGGCATCAACGGCGACAAGGTCACGAGCCAGAGCGAGTTCTATCGCAAGCTCTGGGCGCTCGGCGACGCCGGCGTCGACGTGCCGCTCACCGTGCACCACGAGAGCGGCGTCACCTTCGACGTCACGGTCGCCTCCACCGATCGCGCCAAGCTGCTCAAGGCGCCGCGGCTGCATTGACGCAGCCGCGGACGTCGTCTCATGTCATGACGTGCCACGCAGCAGCGACCTGATCGTGCAGGTGCGCATCGGTCGGCAGTTGCGAGGCCACGGTCGGGTCGAAGCCCGGATGCGCCTGGGCGTAGCTCGCCATCGCCTGCACCAGCTGCGAGACCTGCGTATCGAGCTCCAGGCCCCCCGCCTTGATTTCCTGCAGCTGATAGGAGCCGCCAAGGAACCAGTCGGCAACGATGACCTCCTGGTGTGTGCCGAGAATGTCGATCTCGAGATCGTTGCCCGATTTGACGAACCAGAAATTGTCGGCGCTGTAGGCCGTGCCGAAATCGAGCGTTCCGGTCGGCTTGGAAAGCGATTCGACGCCGTTGATGATGACGTCCCGGCCGTCGCCGGGCGCATAGACATAGGTCGCGCCGACGCCGCCGACCAGGATGTTGTCGCCGGCTCCGCCCTTCAGCACGTCACTGCCGGTGCCGCCGATCAGCAGGTCGTCATTGGCGGTGCCGTACAACATGTCATTGCCGCCACCGGCGATCAGCAGCGCGCCGTCGGTCACGGCAATCGTCGCGCCCGACACCGGGTCGATCGTCACCGTCGTCGAGGCGTCGCTCAAAGCTGCGCTGAGCCAATCGAGATTGTCGGTCTTGCCGCCCCAGAGCACGCTGATCGCGGTGTCGATGAGGGCTGCATCCTCGCCGTCGAAGCTCGCGGCCGCGTCGATCAGCGCGACCTTGCCGAGGATGTCGACCGCCGATCCGGTGGCGGCTGACGACCACAGGTCGGACGACAGATCAGCGACGAGCAGGTTCTTGGCAGTGTCCTGATAGAGGATGCCGTGCTCGTGACCGATCACGCCCGGGGTCGCCGAGGTGACCTCGTCATGGTTCTGCGCCAGCAGCGCCGAATACTCGACCACGATCTCGGCCAGCGCCTTCTCGACACCGCCATCTTTCAGGTAGGCGGCAGCCGTGCCCGCGCTGACGCTGTTGCCGAGCACGCCGCCGCCATTGAACAACGCCTGGACGGCGCTGTTGCCATAGCCGCTCGCGTCGGTGACCGTCGAATAGGCGATCATGTCCTTCATCTTGTCGGCCGGCGCGCCCTCGCCGCCGACACCCGCCGCGGGGATGCCGACGGCCGAGGCAATCGCGTCGTCCTCGAGCGGCGCCAACAGCACGGCCGCCGCCTTCTTCCAGTCCTGCGCGTTGTTGTCGCTCGCCCATTGCATCATCGTCAGCAGCGCGATCGAATGCAGGCTGACCGGATCCAGCCCCAGGTTGGTGCCGGATCCGAGCACGGTCTTCTGCTCGGACGAAATGCCGATCGCCGCGTCGACGATCGCGAGCGCGCCCGCGACCGGTCCGAGTTGCAGCAGCGCCAGCGGCGCTTCCAGCACGGGCGCTGCGGCCCGCACATATTGCAGCACCTCGCCGGAGACCGAGACCATGTGAATGTCGTTGTAGCGGTCGACCGGATGCGACCCGAGTGCGCCCCAGAAGCCGTGCAGCTGGTCGTAGCGGACCTCGGCTGCGAACTCGAACGGCATGGCATCAAAGGCGTAGGCCACCTTGTCGTTCAGCGCGGCGATATAGCCGGCAAGCCCGCCGCCCAGCGAGTGACCGGTGAGCGAGACGTGCGCCGTCGTCGCCCATGTCTTGTAGTAGGCCTCGGCATCCGGAAACTGCGTCGGCCAGCCGGTGAGACCGGCGCCGCCGAGCCAGGCCGGCACATCGGCGATGCTGTCCGTGCCGCGATAGGAGATGATCCGCGTCGACGGATCGCCGACGAGCTGATAGGTCGCGGCCTCGAAATTGTCCGGCGCCGCGGCGACGCTGCCCGCCACCAGCTCATAGCTGCCGATGCGATTGAAGTTGACGACAAGCGCCGGATTGACGCCCCTGTTGTAGACGTCCATGGCGAGCACGGCGTTGATCAACGCAGCCGACGGCGAACTGGTCATGATTGCGAATCCCCCTTTGGCAGCCGGCAATTTTGACCGCCGCGCCAGCTCCGCTTCCGGGAACTCGACGCTGCGCCGTCGGCTTTCATCAAGTGCGACATCGCGCCGGATTTTTGTCAATCGCGATTCGTCCACACGCGCATTCGCCCACGATGCGACTTTCGCGCGCGATCAGACCATGATGAACGCAGTCCTGCCGCGTCGATCTCAATGTGAGCGACACTGCGCGGATCGAACGCGCGTTCGGAAAATGATCATTGCCCGCGCCGCCGATTTTGCGTTGCATGAGAGCGCTCGCCGGCCCGCGGGTGACGTGATTTGACCCCGCTCGACCAGGGAGATCCGCATGACTGACGCCGTGGTGGACGACATCCTCATCGTTTTGCCGCCGCTGCTGCAGACGCTCGAAGCCCTGTCCCACGTCGCGCGCTATCTGAACCCGCCGGATTTCGATCGTGTGATGGCCGGCGTCGGCGATCCCGAGCGGGACCTGATCGCGGCGCGCGCCCATCTCGGCCAATGGCCGGCGGATTTCTCCCATATCCGCGTCGCCTTCGACACCGCGGCTGACGCCGCGCTGATGTCGTTCGCCGGGCTGCGCGCCGTTCAACACGGCGAAGGCGATCTGGTCGACGTGTTCCGCGCGCTGCGTCAGCTGCCGCGCGCGCTGGAAGCGCTGTTTCCGCTCGCGGCAACGCTGCCTCCGCTCAGCGAGTTCTTCCTGGATCCGGCCGTCGAGAACGACGTGGTGCTGCGTCAGCTGCTGGCGGCGTCCGCGGCCAAGGAGGCGGTGTTTCACGACCACAATGAGATCGGCAACCGCGGCGGCTTCTCGCTCTATGTTCCCGAATACTACACGGCGGACCGCGGCTGGCCGCTGGTGATGGCGCTGCATGGCGGCAGCGGCAACGGGCGCGACTTCCTGTGGAGCTGGCTGCGTGCGGCGCGCAGTGTCGGCGCGATCCTGGTGGCGCCGACCGCGACCGGTCCGACCTGGGCGCTGATGGGCGAGGACGCCGATACGCCGAACCTCGGGCGCATCCTCGATCTCGTGCGCAGCCGCGTCGCCATCGACCCCGCACGAATGCTGCTGACGGGCATGAGCGATGGCGGCACCTTCTGCTACGTCAGCGGGCTGGAGCACGGCTCGCCATTCACGCATCTCGCCCCCGTGGCCGCCACCTTCCATCCCCTGATGGCGCAGATCGCCGACCGCGATCGCCTGCGCGGGCTGCCGATCCAGATCGTGCACGGCCAGCTCGATTGGATGTTCCCGGTCGAGATCGCGCGGCACACACAGGCCGCGCTGGCCAAGTCTGGCGCCCATGTCGTCTATCGCGAGATCGATGATCTCAGCCATTGCTATCCGCGAGAGGTGAACGTGGAGCTGTTGCGCTGGCTGACGAGCTGAACGGCCTGCTCTGCAGACGTGCAGCGACATGTCCGATCGGTAAGATCGGCGACATAATCTCGGCGGATTTTCTCCGCATTGGTTGACACTTGGCCAAACAGCGGGGGCGCTGCTCAGGGCGGATGTGACGCCGCCGAAGGACCGTGCATGCCCTCGCCCGCCGCGCAAGCTTCGTCTGCCCGCCCCAATGCCGTTGTGCTCGCCAATGGCGTGAGCCGTCTCGAGGTCACGCTCAAGCTCACGACCGCGATCCTGGCGCTGGCCGCCGGCGTCTACACTTATCTCGGCGTCCGCGAGCTGCTCAACGGCAGCCCGACCACGGTGTTCTTTGCGGCCGTCATCTATTCCGTCGCGGTCTCGGTCGGCATCTACGCCTTCTGGGTGTTCATGATGCAGTTCATGCCCCACGTCACCAGCGTGATGGGGCGGCTGCTGATGGGCGGCTGCATGCTGCTGGGCTCGCTGATGATCGTCGCGATGTCGTCCTGGCTGAACGCCTCGGCGCTGGCCGGCGCCGCGGCCATCCAGCAGCATCTGGCGATCACGGTGCAGAACTACACGCGCGACCTCGACCGCGCCAACAGCCAGGCGATCGCCGCGCAGAGCCTGCTGCCCGACATCCAGCTTGCGTCCGCGCGCTTCGCCAAGCTGGCGGACGCCGAACGCGCCGGCTCTCTCACCGGCACCTCGGGATCCGGCACCGTCGTGCAGCTGCTGGCGCAGATGTCGACGCAGCTCGATGGCCTCGGACAGCAGGTTCAGGACTCCGGCAAGCGCGTCTCGGGGCTCTACGAGCAGGGCAGCAAAAGCCTCGCCAAGATGCGCGAGCTGATTTCAGACCGCGGCCCGATCGCCACGCGCAGCGATGCCTTCGCCACGGAATCGCTCAACCTGATGGGCGTGATCGCCAATCTGCAGCAGACCTCGGTGGCCCCTGCCGTGAAGCGCGCCGCGACCTCGCTGTCATCAGGCTTCATCGCCCCCGCCGCGGGCGGCCGCAGCGCAGATCTGGCCGAGCGGCAGACCGCCGTGGTCAGCAAGGTCGAGGGCGCGATCGCTACACAGGCGGCTTCGCTGGCGGGCGCCGCCGACAAGATCCTGGCACTGCCGCGCATCGAGCCGACGCGGTTCCAGACGCTGTCGCCAGCCGAGGCGGTGCTGCGCTATGCCGGCGACTTCATTCCGAGCTGGGCCGGCGCGATCTCGATCGACCTGATGCCGGCGGTGCTGGTCCTGATCCTCTGCGTGGTGCACGCCGCGATCCGCCGCGAAGGCCTGCCGGCCGTGAGCGCCTCGAGCCTGACAGCAGCCGACCTCGTCGCGGCGCTGCAGGTCGCCCGCGAGGTCGAGGACGCCAGGCGCGCCGCCGAGGCGCGGCCTGCGGTTGCGCCAGCCATGCCTGCCGCCGAGCCGCAGCCGGCTGCCACCGCCACCACAGCCGACGAGAACGTCACCTCGCTATCGTCAGCGCGCATCGGCAAGTAGTCTCGTGGCCTCGGCTCTGAACCAGCGCCTCCATGCCTGGCTCGCCGGCAATCCGGACGAGAGCATCCTGCGCTGGGTCTTCCGCACGATCCTGGTGATCACGGTCGCGATCCTGGCGGCGGATCTCATCGATCAGAACGGCCCGCGCGTCGCGTCCGACGCCGCGCCGCCGCAGCTCGATAGTCAGCGCGATCAGCCCGACGTTGCCGCCGATCCTCCGACCGTGCTCGCACCGCTCCTGAAGCGGCTGATGCCACTGCCGAAGGGCGATCCCGCGCTGGAGCAGCCGATCAGCCTCGAGCTGCGCGGCGGCGGCCGGCTCTATGCCAACGGCACGATCACGCCCGGCAGCGCGCGCACCTTGGCCGACGAGGTCGAACGGCACGGCGAGTACATCAGGACGATCGTGCTGAACTCGCCCGGCGGCTCGGTCGCCGACGCGCTCGCCATGGGCCGTCTGATTCGGGCGCGCAAATTCGCGACCGAAGTCGAGGCCGGCAAGACCTGCGCGTCGTCGTGCCCGCTGGTGTTTGCCGGCGGCATCGAGCGCCGCGCCGGCGAGCGGGCGGTGATCGGCGTGCACCAGATTGCCGCGATACGATCCGCCAACGCCACGCGTCCCGGCGACGACATGAGTCTCGCGCAGAACATCTCGGCGCGCTGCCAGCGCCATCTCGCCGACATGGGCATCGACCTGAAGGTCTGGGTGCACGCGATGGAAACGCCGCATGACCAGCTGTTCACGTTCAAGCCCGATGAACTGAAAGCGCTGAATCTGGTCACGTCCGCGCCTGAATCGCGTCCTGAAAAACCACGCACTTAGCTTGTCTGGTCTCGTTTGAACCTTCCGCTGCGACAGCGGAACCAAGCTTCGACGGCGGCGTTGTCGGCCGTCACACTGGAGAATATGATCATGCGGACATTGGTGGGAATGATCCTGGGTGCGCTCATTCTGGGGTTCGGCGTCTACATCCATGATTCGATGCAGACCTCGGAGGTCGCCAACGGACCGACCGCACAGACGCGCCGGACCATCGTCAACTGGGACGTCGCGGCGGACAGCTGGAATTCGCTGAAGACCCGCGCGCACGACGACTGGGTTCGCATCTCGTCGAAGTAGCCGCGCAGCACCTGCCTTTCCGGGCGCCTCGACCTCGTGTCGGGGCGCCTTTGCTTTGCGCGCGCTAATTGGCCGCCTTGGCCTTGCGCGCATCGGCAATGACCTGCTCGAACTGGGCCATTGTCAGGACGCCCGGCACCCTGAACTTGCCGACGATGAAGGACGGCGTGCCGCGGAAGCGCAGGCCGCGGGCCTGGCTGTCGTTGCGCGCCAGCATCGCGTCGATCGCCTTGGCGTTGGCCGCGAGATCGCGCCTGGCACGATCGACGTCGATGCCGCCTTCGGCGAGCAACTCGTCAATGCGCGGCTCGGTGAGCTTCGAGCTGGTGCCGATCAGCACCTCATGGGCCCTCGCATATTTGTCCTGATATCTGCAGGCCAGCGCCATTCGCGATGCGACGACGGAGACCGGCCCGAGAATCGGCCACTCCTTCAGCACCCAGCGCACCTTGCCGTCGTCATGTACGACCTGCTGCAGCTCGGGATCGAGCTTGCGGCAGTAAGGACAATTGTAGTCGAACCACTCGACGATCGCGATGTCGCCCGATGCGTTGCCGAGCACCGGCGCCTCGGGGTCGCGCAGCACCGCGGCCTCGTCCGGCTCATCGGCCTCCTCGGCGCGGCTGGTGCGCGGCCAAAAAGAGAGCGCGGCGGCGCTGCCAAAAAGCGCAAGAACCTCGCGCCGGCTGCGCGCCGGAATGATCGCGCCCGATGTGCTGCGTATCATGATGGTCAGCTCCAGATGTGCAGCAGGCTGCGTGTCAGCATGTACAGCGCCACCGCCGCGATCACGATCGAAAACACCACATTCAACGCGCCACGCCGCTCCGACAGATGGCGCGCGAGGCGGGTGCCGGCAAGACCTCCGGCGATCCCGCCGGCGATGAAAAGTCCGGCGAGGTCCCAGGCGACGAGCCCGGACCACGCATAGCTCGTTGCGGTGGTCAGCCCGAACGTGGTGACCGCGACCAGCGACGAGCTCACCGCATTCATGATCGGCATGCCCGTGGCGGCCATCAGCGCCGGCACGATCAGGAAGCCGCCGCCGATGCCGAAGAAGCCGGACAATGTCCCGGTGGCAAGGCCGAAACCGATGATGGCCGGGAGGTTGGCCATGCTCATCTTGACGTCGGGGATGCCGATGCGCGCGCGGGTCTTCAGCATCAGCATGGCGATGACCATCATCACCAGCGCGAACAGCGCCAGCAGCTTCTGGCCATCGACCATCTTGCCGAGCAGCGAGCCCGTGAAGGCGCCGGCGATGCCCGCCGCCGCAAACAACGCCGCGATCGGCCAGATCACGGTGCCGCCGCGAGCATGGTTGGCAAGGTTGATCGCCGCATTGGTCGCCACCGCGATCGCGCTCGAGCCGATCGCGATGTGAGGTTCCGGGACGCCGACGACATAGACCATCAGCGGCACCGCCAGCACGGATCCACCGCCGCCGACGAGGCCGAGCGAGAACCCGACCATGCCGCCGCAGAGCACACCGAGAATGCCTTGAGTCGCAGAGATCATGGCGACAGCAGGTTCACCTCGGCGCCATCAAGGCAAGTCTGAAATTCCATGGACGGCCGCGGCGGTCAGCGGCCTTCCCCGGGCACGGCAGCGGCCGGAGATGCAATCCCCGGCCGCCATCGTGATGCGCCGGCTCAGGCGGCGCCCTTCAGCTTCTTGGTACACTCGCTGTAGTAGCCGCCACCCTTCTGGATCCACTTCAGCCCGCCATTGGCGTTGGTCGCCTTGTTGGCATTGTACTGGTCGACGCAGGTATGCATGCGCGCCTCGCCGGGCTTCTCCTTGGCGTATTTCGCATCCACCGCGCTCGGAAACACCGCGGGGCCGCTCGGCGCCGCAGGCGCTGCCTCCTTGGCCGCGGACTTGGCTTCCTTGGCCGGCTTGGCCTCGGCGGCGGGGGCTGGAGCCGGAGCGGCCGGGGCCGCCGCGGTGGCGTCGCTGCCGCACTGGGCCTTGCGGAAGTCGTTCCACTTCTGGCCGTTTAGCGTGCCGGCGTCCTTGGCCTGCTTGTACTTGGCGCTGCATTCCTGCGCCGTCAGCGCCTGGGCCGGAGCGGTGGCGAAGGCCGCAAGGCCGAGCACGGCGACGATGGCGAGCGACGGGGCAACCAATGATTTTGCTGGAAAACTCATTCTCGATCTCCCTGTGGAGCAGATGAATGGGGCCATAATTCTAGCGAGCGGCCGGCGGCCGACAAAGCAGGCGGGACCGTCGCCACGCGAAAATATAATTTGCCTCGCGCCGCGTTCCGGCTCATTCCATTCACACCGGGTTCAGCATCGCCGGACATCGCGCCACGCTCTTCATTCAAGGACTTCCGCATGACATTCACTGCCCGCGCGGCGGCTGCAGCCACCGCCATCGCCACCCTGTTGGCGGCGGGTCCTGCCTCCTCCCAGCACGGACTGGCGCTGCCGGCCAGGCCCGATGCCGCCACCGACATCTTCGCCACCATGGACAAGCCGGCGCGCCGGGCGATCTCGATGGCCTGCTCGAAGGAAGCCGACGACCAGGGCCTCTTCCGCGGCAAGGCGCGGGGCAAATTCCGCTCCGCCTGCAAGCGTGACAAGGCGGCGGCAGCGGCGGCGGCGGCGACCTCGCCCGACAAGCCGAAATGAGCGTCGGCCGGCTTTCGCCGGACCGGTGCAGGCGCGCATGGCGCCTGCGCAGCGGCGGGAATTGTTCGCGGAACCAGCTTTTGGCATAAGGCGCCGTGCGCCAGATCATCTCCTCCCTCCCCTTCGCTGCTCCGAGCCGCGCCAAGACCCTGAGCGTGCTCGAGACGCTCGGCCTCGGCACCGCCGGCGGCCTGCTGTTCCTGCTGGCCCATCTGCCCGGCGGGCTGATCTCGGGCGCGATGATCGCGACCGCGATCGCCGCCATCGCCGGGCGGCCATTGGCGATGCCGCCGATCCTGACCCAGACCGTGCTGCTGCTGCTCGGCATCTCGATCGGCGCCATCGTCTCGCGCGAGCTGATCACCCATCTCAGCGCCTATCCGGTGACCATCGCGCTGCTGGCGCTGGCGACCTTCTGCTCGACCTTCGGCTCCAGTTTCTACCTGCAGCGCGTTCATGGCTGGGACCGCACCTCGGCGCTGCTCGCCGGCAGCCCCGGCGCGCTGTCGCAGATCACGATGCTCGCGGTCGAGCGCGGCGCCGACCTGCCGGCGATCGCGGTGGTGCAGACCTTGCGCGTGATCATCCTGACCGCCGCGCTGCCGCTGGTGCTGGCGGTGGCGGGCGTCGCACCCGCCGCGCCGGTCTCGCTCGGCCAGGCGGAGGCCTCGCCGCTCGGCCTGCTCGCGCTGCTCGTCGCCTCGCTGGCCGCGGCGATGCTGATGCAGCTGATCAAGTTTCCGGCCAGCTGGCTGTTCGGCGCGATGGTCGCGAGCGGCGTCCTGCACGGTACCGGCCTCGTCGAGGGCGGGCTGCCGGAGTGGATGCGCGGCGTCGCGCTGATCGGCATCGGCGCCCTGATCGGCAGCCGGTTCGCGCGGATGCGGGTGACGACCCTGGTCAGCCACCTCAGGGCGGCGCTGGGCTCGTTCGCGATCGCAGTGGTGATCTCGGCCGCCTTCGTCACCGTCATCGTGCTGGCGACGCATGTGCGCTTCTCCGACACCATCGTCGCCTTCGCGCCCGGCGCGATGGACGCGATGATGGCGCTGGCGCTGACCCTGCACATCGACCCGATCTTCGTCGGCGCGCATCACCTTTCGCGCTTCGTCTTCGTCACCATCGCCACCCCCGGCATCGTCCATCTGTTCGGACGGCCGCAGGAGGATGTCGACGATTAGGCCGCGTTGCGCTTGCCCGTGAGCCCCCAGCCGGCGACGGCGGCGATGAATAGCGAAATCAGCACGCTGTAGCCGGCGAGCGACAGGCCGAGGAAGCGGAACTGCACCTCGTCGCAGCGCACGACATGGACACTGTCCAGCCGCTCCAGCAGGCTGCCGGCGCTGCCGAGATTGCCGATCGGCCCGGTGCATTCGGTCGGCCCCTGCCAGAAGCCCCATTCGACGCCGGAATGATAGACGCCGAGCCCGGCATTGCCGAGCGCCGCCAGCGCGACCAGGCCGAGCCCGGCCCAGACCAGCCCGCGCGGCGCGCCGCGGGCGGCGATGAGCGCGATCACCAGGCCGAGCGGCACGATCGCGTAATAGGCCCAGCGCTGCTTCAGGCACAGCTCGCAGGGCTGCAGGCCCCACACCAGCTGCATGTACCAGGCCCCGGCCAAGGTGGCCGCCGCGATGCCGGCCGCGAGCAGCGCGGCAGCCACCGCCGGATTCAGGGCGGCGGCCGCCGGGCGCGTCATCACAGAGGTATTGCTCATCGGTCCTCCCGCACGGGCTGCATCCGGCGTCGCGCCGGACCGTTCCGGCTCCTACTCCCGCCAGCGAAAGCTGTCGAGATGACAGCCCATCAACTCCGTGCGGGTTGACCCGGCCCGGCCGCCCGCTATAGTCCGCCCGCTTCGCCCGGGTTCCTGCTGAAGGTGCTCCGCGCGAATGCCCCTGTGGCGGAACTGGTAGACGCGCTCGACTCAAAATCGAGTTCCGCAAGGAGTGCTGGTTCGATTCCGGCCAGGGGCACCACGCTTCGCCCTGCGGGCTACGCGTGGCGCGGCCGTGGGTTTCCATTCTCAGTTTTGTCGCGTCGGGGCTGCCGTCATTTCGGGGCGGGCCGACGGGCTTAGCCCGGCTTCTCGGGCTTCCAGATTCGATGCCGCCTCTTCGCCCTGCGATCAGAGCGGCACGAACGATGGCCCCCCGAAGCGTTGTGATGCGGGAGAGCCTGATCGTGCGGCACAACCTCGCCGTCGCGAACGCGGGGCGATCACTTTGTCTCGTCATTCAGATTGTCAAACAGCCACGTCGGAAACTGCCGGGCATGCGCGCGCGGTCTCGCGGCCGGGTGGGCCCGAGGGATGCGGTGGTCGCGCGCCCCTCGCAAGACGAGAGGCGCAGGGAGAGCCGGACCTCGACTGAGGCCCGTGGCCCGCCTGCGGAAAAAAATGCAGGCGGCAGGTACCACAGGTCCAGCCGGACGACCCGGCCCTCCCTGCGCGATCGGTTTTAACGGTGTCCTTCGTGCTCTCCTTGGGGACCGGGCTTTCTTGCCCCCATCGCCCGCGCCGCTGCGTCACACAGACCAGCACGGACTTGACCTCAGCATCGGGAGGCCGGGACCACACGACTTCGCCGTCCGCGACGCAAGCGCTCGTCTGGCGCCGCATCCACGTCCATCGCAGCCCACCTCCACGTATCGTGACGACGCGTACGCCCTCTGCATCGAGGCGGGATGGAGGGAGTAGAGCATGATTTCTGGAAAACCGCAACAAGAATCTTCTTCGCGGCTAGCGCCGCGACAACAAATATCCGCCGAAACAAAGCGCAGAAAGCTCTCGTGACGCCGTCTTTCGCGTTCCAGCGCTGCCATATAGTCGCTTTCGGATTTGAGACTTTTCTACTCGAGTCCGCCTCGTGGATGAACGGCTATTTTATCGCGAGAAGCGATCGAAGTTCGTCGAGTAAAAGCGGTGACAGCCCGAGTTGTTCAAGTTGGCGGGAGCGCAACCATTGAAGGGCAGTCGCCATATCAAGATCTTTACGCGCCGAAACATCGTTCAGCCGCATCGCTGTTACGCGGGAAAGGCCCAGTGCGATGAAACTGATCATCGTTTTGTCCGACGCTCCAACTTCTAGGTAAAGCGGCAAGGACGGAATATTCGCCGCCAAATCCTCAAAGTGATCGAGCGTCAGCGCATGCCTGAGCAGTGTGTTGTAGCAGCCAAACAGCCGCACCGCCTGAAAACGGATCTGGTTCTCGACCAATTCGAGCGTATCTCGAATGATCGTTCGCCGATCCTTGGCGAGGGTATCCCGGCGGATTTGCTCATCGATTATTTGAGGAAGAGGATTCCCGCGCATCCACTTCAAAGCCATCAGCGCATGGAACCGGTGCAAGCCGCGGGCGGTATCCAGGCCCAGTATCAATTCGTAACAGCGCTTGAGGATAAGCGCGTACGACTCGAATGCATCGGCGTCCCGGGGATGATCCGGCACGAGTTGAGCCGCCTGGGCCCGCCCCTTGGCGATTTCCGTCCGAAGTGTGCCGAAAAGCCGTTCTTGCTTATGCGCAGAGATATTGGGGCTCAACCGGATGACTTCCGGTGCCAAAGTGATTTGGCTATCGGCGGCCACGAGCGCATCAACAAATTCTGTCGCGGCGGCGCTCTCCCCGAAGCCTGCCCTTGCAAGCGTGGCGGTCAGGTGCCCCTGCTTGAAGTCGGAGTACAGGCGGCCAAACGCCGTTTCGAGGGCGGGATCGTCCCCACGTCCCGGTTGCGCCTGATTTCGCATCACCGAAATCAATTGCGCCTGGCTGTCCCGCAATGTCGCCTCAATGGCCGGCGTGACAATCGCCTCCTTCGGTCCTTGAAGCGGTTGGGTTTTCCAGCGAGCGTAATCAACGAGGAAGATATTGCCCTGAAACTCTCGCCGGAGCCTTCCCGCCCGGCCCGACAAATTCCAAAAGTCCGTCGAGTCCAGCGGGTGAGACTTTCCGCGCTCCGGCTTACACATGAAGATGTTCCGGACTGGAAGGTTGACACCTTGAAGCAAGGTGCTGGTGCAAACTAGGTAGTTCACATGGCCCTTGGCAACGGCGTCCTCCACGGCGCGACGCAGCTGAGTGGGCATGTTGGAATAGTGAAAGGCGACGCTCCGCTTGATACATTCGCCGAGAACATAATTCGGATGTACGACTTCATGCGCCAGATCCGACAGAGCGGTTAGTTCAGCCGTCGGCTCCCGGTCGGAAAATAAATCTGAGAGCTGCATTGCGATCTTTTCGGCATCCGCGGCCCCGTTGGCATAGATAATATTCGCATGGCGCTGTCCAAGCTTGGCCGCCACATGGACAAGCATCTCGACCCTGCTGGCTAACGGGTGGCCGATCTCAATCTGAGCAACTTCCGCCTCCGTGCCAGGAGAGGTCCGGATAATGGATACGCTTCCCTTAGTCTTGGACAAGATCTTCACAGTTAGGAAGTTTTGAGCGACCGCAGGTTCGCTCGACGAGACCTCCTTTACGTCTTCAAGGCCAAAGATATCCGCAAAAACATTCAGATTGCGGACATTCGGACTTGCAAAAAGTATCTGCGCTTTTGAGTTGCGGGAGAGAAGATCGTCGAGAACCCACTGCAGAAGAACGCCGCGTGCACCGTCCGAGATCGACTGCGCTTCGTCTACGACAACAATGCCCGCGGCAAATTTCGGATGGCTTGCCAACAACAGTTGGACCCGCTCTTGCGTCATCACATAGATCGCTGATTCCGGAAGGGGCGTATCGCTGTCTGGAGGGATTACAACAACATCAGGCTTCGCCTTTGCTCCGACATCCTGGAAGAATATGCCCAGATCGATGGCCACTTGAGCGATCAGCGCCCGAGTCGGCACGATGTAGACAATCGCGAGCGGTCTCTTATCGGAGTAAACCGACACGAGATAATTCTGTAGAACAAACGACTTTCCGGCTGAAGTAGGGGCTGACAAGGCGATCCGTTCCTTGGCCGCGAGCTTGCTCCACAGGCCATGCTGGAAGCCGGTGAACACCAGTCGCACTTCGTTGACCGTTACTGAATGCGCTTCAGCTGTTTGGAGCTCTTCCGTTACCAGGCTGAACGGCAAGTGCGGCAATGCGGCATCGACATCCGATCTTGTTGCGAACGAAGGAAAATTTCCAAGACGTGACAAGACAACACGCAGAGCCTGGTCCATCGGTAGCTCGTCGCAGCCAATAAGCTCATAAACGCAGGTTGCTACACGGAAAGCGGTCTCGCGGTGAACCTGCTGATTCGAACCTGCAAGAATAGCCGCCGCGCGAATGAGCTTTTGGGCTCTTTCCAGCGGAACGCCTTCACCCGACGTGACACCAAGCTCTCGCTTTAACCAAGCTACCTCGACGAGTTGCACTGCCTCGTGAAACTGAGGGCTCTCCCAAACGCGGGTCGAAAGCTCTGCTATCATGACTTCCAGCCAATTTTTTTCTGAAAAAGGTCGCGAAAGCCGCCGACTGATGGGACTGGAAAGAAGAAAATCTCCACCGGCTGGGTTTCAAGACCCGCCTCCGTCAGCGCTTTTTCCAGTGCAGGCGCGACCTTAGCTAGCTCGGCTTCGGCCAAGCTCCTGAATTGCACTTCCGCCTTGTCGGAATTGGCCTTTGCTACCTTGGAAAAACCATCAAAATCGAATCCAACCAGGCACGTCGCCACATCATGTCGTTCGTTGTAGTCTTCCTCAAACGGATTTAGATACCGGAGCAGCGCCTCCTTTTCCTCCGGCTTTAGGCCTGAAAAATCGATGTTCTGTTGCACGAGATTGATCTCGTGCTGGAGCTTTTCTGGCTTGAGCGCCTCGCCGATCGACTTTGCGGCAGAAGTAATCGCTTCACCGACGTCGGCATAAAGCTTTGACTCGCCCCAATAGAGAAGCAGTTTCTTATCAGCTTCGCGGTAGCGAACGTGTACGCCATCGGAACCGTGTACTGGCATATTGGGATTGGTCTTCAGAGCCATCTTTGCGATGAGTTGAGGTGCACCAAGCATCCATTCGGTCAACAGGTAGAGCAGAAGTTCGCCGGCCTCTCCGTTCCGGTTGGTCGTCTGGTTTGCCTTGATGAAAAGGGCGCGAGCGCGGGATTCGAGAATCGAGTAGCGCTTCATAAACTCGACGGCTTCAATCGAATGGTAGACCGATTTGAGCTTTTCAATTTCCGATCTGGGCAGCGCAAAATGGACGAGATAAGTAGAAATCGCGTCAACAAGCTCCGCGACAGTCGGCTTGCCCTGGCGAAACGAGGGAAAGTGAAGTCGCAGCGTCACGCCTGTGGACGGACAGGCGATCGTATGGGTTAGAACCCGGATGCGCGCGGCCAAACTGGCATGATCTTTCGAAAGCGCTGCGAGCGCCGACTTCAGATCGACGGATTTTTCGATATCAAGTATTGCTTCTTCGCCCATTGGTTGCAGTATACAGGAGGCAACGCTCGGCCGTGAAGAGAGGACGTTGCGAATGGCGGCGGCCGTTCGGTTCATCCACCGAGATCCGCCGGCTTGGCCGTTTCGCGCCGCAGCGTTGCCAATTGGACGAATTGAGCGCAGGCTCCTCTCCAAGCGGCAAGTCGCATCAACAAGCTGCATCAAGGGGAGAGACGCATGAAGGAAGCGGGCCTCGACGGTCGCCACCGGGACAAGGATGGCGAGATCAGCAGGAAGCACGGCAATACGCTGGTCGGCACCCTGCGCAAGATCTACGGCAAGCCGTTCGCGGCCGGCTATCCGGACTCCACCAAGCTCAGCGACGTGCTGCTCCAGCTGAACGAAACCTCGCTTAGCCAGCTGCGCCGGGACCACGGCACCGGGCATCTGGACCACAAGCTCAAGGAGGCCTCGAAGTAATCGGGTCGTCCTGAGCGATGGCTGAGCGCACCGCTGGCATGGCCGAGCGGCGTTCGAAAGGCCTGCTCGTTCCAGTTGGCTCTCGGCATCACGCCGGGTGGAGCGAGGTGTGTTGCAACGCCGCGCACCGATGCGCGGAGCGCCCTCCAGCGTCGGCAGGCCCGTGAGCCCAGCATTCCGACGCTGGACCGGAGGGGCTGATCCGCCCTACTTCGGCAGGCTGCCGGCCTGGTTGGTGCCCGGGCCGACATTGCCCTGGCTCGATGACGTGGAATCCTTGCCCGACGTCGTGCTGCTGCCGGTGGTCTGCGACGAGGTCGCCGACGTCGATGCGTGATGCTTCTTGTGGTGCTTCGCCTGCGCGGCGAGCGGGACCGCGGCGAGGCTGGCGGCGACGAAGGCGGCAATGGCGAATTGGGTCTTCTTCATGGGTCCGTTCTCCATCGGTTGAAACGACACGCACGCCCAACCCGCCGACCACATCCGGGTTCCGAACCGGTGATCAAGCCTTGTTGTGAGGCCGAAACGCTGTGCGCTGCAGCAGCGTCAGGCCGCGGCCTGGGCGGGCGTCGCGCCCGGCTGCGCGCGGGGAAACGGCCTGAACAGCAGCATCACCAGCACGGCGCCGAGGCCCATCAGCCAGGAGCCGACATAGAGCCAGCTGTAGCTGGCGAAGCTGTCGTAGATCAGGCCGCCGGCCAAAGGCCCCGTCGCCATGCCGAGGCTGCCCGCCATCGCCGTGCCGCCGATCACCGTGCCCATGATCCCTTGCGGGAAGTTGTCGCGTGCGATCGCCGCGTAGAGCGGCATGGTGCCGGCATAGAGGAAGCCGAACAAGGCTGCGACCGCGTAGAACGCGGCGAGGTCGCGCACGACCACATAGGCCAGCGCGCCGAACGCCTGAGCCAGCAGCCCCAGCACGAGCACGCGCTTGGCGCCGAAGCGGTCGCCGAGCAGGCCGAAGGCGATGCGGCCGCCGAGCCCGGCGATCCCCTCGACGCTGTAGATCGTCACCGCGGCCATCAGCGGGATGCCGCAGGTGACCGCGTAGCTCACGGTGTGGATGATCGGCCCGGAATGGGTGGCGCAGCAGAAGAAATTGGTGGCGAGCAGGATCGCAAATTGCGGCGAGCGCAGCGCCGCGGACCGCGACATCTCGGGGCGCGCTGCGTCGGGCCCCGCTGCGAGGGTGTCGCCGGGCGCGGACGCTGGCGGACGGCCCACCAGCAGCGACGTGGGAATCATGATGGCTGCGACGATCGCGGCGATGCATTGCATCGCGGTGCGCCAGTCATAGGTCGAGACGAGCCAGGCCGCGAGCGGCGACATCGTCACCGGCGCCACGCCCATGCCGGCCGACACCAAGGAGACCGCGAGGCTGCGATGAGTGTCGAACCAGCCGGTGACCGTTGCCATGACCGGCGGGAGGATCGCCGCCGTCGCGATGCCCGCGATCAGGCCGAACAGCAGCTGGAACGCCAGCAGCGAGGACGTCAGGCTGGCAAGCCCCAGGCTGAGCGCGAGCAGGATCGAGCCGATCAGCAGCACGGGACGTGGACCGATGCGGTCGGACAGCGTGCCCCAGCCCATGCTGGTGACCGCCATCGCCAGGAAGCCGATCGTCAGCGCGCTGGAGATGCCGGCGACCGACCAGCCGGTCTCGGCGGCCATCGGCTTGAGGAACACCGGCAGCGAGAACAGGCCGCCGACCGCGACACAGCCCAGCAGGCCGCCTGCCGCCACGATCACCCAGCGATAGCGCGATTGGCTCATCCTCGTCTCCCTCACGTCGCATCTGGCTGCAAGACGAACGGGGCGAGGCGCGGCCGACATGCGCCGAACGTTTTTCGCCGGCCGCTGCAGCAGCGACCGGAACGCGCCGGGCTGCGGCGGGAGGCTCAGTCGGCGGCATCCGGAGGCGCCGACGCTGCGATATAGCGGTCGGGAAGATGATCGCCGAGCGACGGCGACAACAATTCGGAGAGCCGTCCGAGCAGATCCTGGCGGGACGACGGCGAGCGCGCCGTATCGAGCAGCCCAAGCAGGCGAAGGCGGATGCCGCCGAACACGCCCACATCCGCCAGCGGATCGTCGGACTCGACGCCCGGGCTCAGCTCGGCCGCCTGAAACCGCCCGCCACGCTGGCAGGTCAGCAGACGCCCCACGTGATGGAAGCCGAACTCCGACGGCGGCACCGTCGGCCCGATGTCGTCGCCGTAAACCAGCCGGTAGGTCTGGCCGCCGAAGGCAGCGTTGTAGCGCGCGCGAAACGGCGCGCGACCGACCCGCGGGCAGCCGAACACATAGACCTCGGCCTTGTCGAGCGACAGCTCCTGATGCGCCCGGTCGAGCGTCGCCAGCGCGATGGCCGCGCCAAGGCTGTGACCGGTCACGACCAGGGTCTCGCCGGCATCCATGGAGCGCCTGATCTCGCCGCCGACCTGCGGCCATACCGCGGCGGCGGCGTCGCAAAATCCCTGGTGAATGTCGGAGCGCAAATGCCCGAGATAGAAGTCGGTGATCCAGTTCATGATGTCGGCGGGATCGGTCCCGGCGAATGCAATGATGCAATGCCCGTCCTTCCTGGCGATCACGCCATGCGTGTTGGCCAGCGGCAGCGTGCTCAACGCCGGCTCATGCAACACCTCGACCTGGTCCAGGGTCCACAGCTGCGCGATGCGCCTGACCTTGGCCTCGTCGCGGGTCTCGTAGGCGAGCTGAGACATCCACGCCATCGCGTGGGCGGTGGGCATGGCGAAGCCCGGCGCGAGCGGCAATTGTTCGAAGGACATCGCCGCATAGTCCGCCTCGGGGCGCTCGACAAGAATGCTCATGGCCATCTCCTGGAATGATGATGATCACCACCTCATCATACGCCAAACAACATCGATGAGAACCGCAGATCCCGTCGCGCGCGCCGTCACGAGGCGGCTTCGCCGATCAGAAGCGATGCCCGGCCGGCCATGTCGTCGCAGCGCGGATCAGGTACCGACCCTGACCGTCGCCTGAAGCTTGTTCGCCAGAGCCGTCGCCTTCTCGAGTGCCGCAATGAGCGCCTCCGGTGAGACGGTGCCGCCCTTCATCAGCGCGGCGTTCTGATCGAGGATGGCTTGGAGGTCGGCCTTGAGATCCGGACTTTGATACGAGGCCCGCCTGGTCAGATAGGCCTGATAGGCCATCTGCAACTCCACTCCGGACGATGCGCCGATATGCGACGTCGGATATCCCGGCACGCCGCCGCGCGGAACCTCCCGGAGATAGGTCAATGTCTCGCGCGCGCATTCATCCCACAGCTGAAACGCGGTGAGGGTCTCGCCGGTCAGCTCCGTCAGATTGTTGCGGATGACCGAGACGGCGGCTTGCAGCGGAGCGTCCATCTCCGCAGCCAGCTGGCGCAGATCCTCGATGGTGATGAGATCGACGGCGGTGTTGGCGATCGGCAGTCCGGCCGCGGCAACCGAGCCGTAGTTGGGAAAGCCGGGAATGCTCGCCGACTGAGAGATCAGCGAGCTGAGGAATTTGAGCGCGGCCTTGGCGTCCGCCGACTGCTTGTCGATCTTCTTGAGGGCGTCGTTGTAATGATCGATGGTGTCGAGCGCATTCGCGAGCGCTCTGGAGTAGTTGGCGTTCTCCTGCTTGACGGCCTTCTTGGTCTTCGCGGCGAGCCGCTGCTGCCGAACATCCTTCGGGTCGCCGCAGCTGTATCCGACCTCTCCGTAATATCCTTCGGCGGAGAGGAATCGGAGCGTCTTGTCCTCTGTCCTGAAATCCGCGGCAAGCTGTGCCGCCAGCGCGCGCTCGCTCTGGAGGTCGGTGGCGAACACGGCCGACGCCGTCGGCAATATCTTGCTGAGATCGGCACATCCGCCAAGGGCGAGAGAACCGACCAGAACGATCGATGAAAGGTGCTTCATGACGAGGAGCTCTGTTTCGATGTTGGCCCATGGCGAGGCGCCGCCGATCGGGAGATTATCAAACAGTGAACGGGCAGCCCGTGAGATAAGCGTGAAAAGAAGTTCTTGGCGCGATTGCGCGCCGCAGAGCTCCACGCGCTGACAGTGCCGCGGCTGGCCGAAGCAGGAACTCACGCGGAACTCACAAGGGAATCGGCTGATCACGACCTATCATCACCGGAGTGCGCGCGGATGATCCGCTCGGACCGCGGATGCGGGATATCCCGCGCGGTCGCTGCGCGCCGCCCGACAACATCCCGACGGAGATCGACCATGACACTCACGACGAGTTCGGACTGGGCTTTCTATCTGCTGACCTGTGGCTTGATGGGAATGACGGGTCAATTCATTCGCGCGATCGGCGGCGTCAAGAAGGCACGTGACGCAGCATCGGCCAACAATGCGAGCCTGAGCGACGTGTTCGAATGGCCGGCATTCCTGACGTCGCTCGGGACCGGCTTCGCGGCCGGCGTGATCGCCGGGCTGACGCTGCAAAGTGACGATACGTCTCCGCCCTGGCTCGGCATGCTGGCCGCCGGCTACGCCGGTTCGGACTTCGTCGAGGCGTTCATGACCAAGAAGCTGCAGCACGTCCCGAACGCCGCCGGTGCAGCGAACCAGCCGCAGCAGAATACGGCAGCCATCGGCGCCAGGTGATCTCGCCCGGACATCATCACCTGCGAGGATATCGCGTCGACGCCCGGCCTGTCGCGAGGACAGCGCCGGGCCTCGGCGCTGTCCCACGTGGCCTGCCGCGCTGCCGCTGCGCACGCACCGCCTCCCTCACGGGCGCAGATCGTGCTCGCTGATGCGGTCGACCAGCAGGATCAGCCAGTGGATGGTCTGCCGCTCCAAAGCCGAGAGTTCGGAGCGCTGCGCGAGGTCGACGGCCGTCGGCCGGAAGTCGCGCCAGCGATGATAGAAATCGATCAGATCGCGCGGCGCCTGTGGCGCGCCGATCATGCCTTCGTCCTGTTTGCCAGGTTCGTCTGCTTTGCTCATGGCGGAAGGTTAGTTCAGGACCGTGCTTGGCCAGACGTGAAAAATACGTGAGGGCGATTTGAGATGTTGCTGATACGGTGTTAGCTTGCATATATTTCAGGTTGTATGACGTCTCGCCGGTAGGATTATTGTGGTGGAGACCAAACGCATTGAGATAAGCCTTTTTGGAGCCTGCGTGGTGCGATCTACGCAGCCGGGCGGATTCGAGATCACGGGCGCCAAGCACAAGGCCCTGTTTGCGCTCCTGGCAACAGCACCTTTCGGGCGTCGGACGCGCCCCTTCCTGCAGGATACGCTCTGGGGCACCGCGTGTTATGATACCGGCAGGCAAAGCCTGCGACGCGCCCTATCCGACATCAAGCAGATGATGGGCGACTGTTTCGGCGACGTTCTGAGCAGCACCAACTCGGACCTCACACTCGACCTGACGCGGGTGTCCTTCATCGGGCGGCCGGGCGCCGGCCAATTCCTCGAAGGCATCAACATTCGCGACGAAGGGTTCGTGCGCTGGCTCGAGGCCACGCGTCAAAACCCGGAGCAGATCTATTCGCTCTACAGCCTGTCGAGCCAGCCGCCGCCGCGGTCGATGCTCCCGGCCATCGCCGTGCTTCCGTTCCGCACGATGGCTGAACGTCCCGCACACGACATTCTCGGTGACTGGCTCGCCGAGGAGATCTGCCGCTCGCTGTCGCGCTCGAATCTGCTCGCGGTCATCTCTCATTTCTCGAGCCGGGCGTTGAACAACGACGCGATCGACATCCCGACGGTGCGCGCGCGGCTGGCGGTCGACTACTGCGTCGTCGGGACGCTGCGCGTCGGCGCGCGAGAGATGGTGCTCGACGCGGATTTCCTGGAGACCGCCTCAGGCCGGATCTTGTGGACGCGGCAGTTCGTCGGCGCGATCGACGCCTTTCTCAGCCAATCCTCCGAGGGCATTGCCGCGATCGTCAGCGCCATCGGCCGCTCCGTCGCCGATGACTCGATCGCGCACGTCTCGGAGCGGCGGCTTGCCGACCTCGAGGATCATCGGCTGCTGCTCGCCGGCGTCGGCCTCATGCATCGGGCGTCGCTGCGCGAATTCGCCAAGTCCCGCGAGCTGATCGAGGAGGCGCTCCGCCGCGCGCCGCATGCCGCCGAAGCGCATGCCTGGCGCGGAAAATGGCACATTCTGAGCGTCTTCAACGGCTGGAGCACCGATGCCGCGAAGGATACGCAGACCGCCGTCGACTGCACGGCCCGCGCCCTCGACATTAGCCCGGATAACGCGTTCTGCCTCACGATCGACGGCTTTGCTCACAACAACCTGCTCCGCCGGCTCGACATCGCTGACGAACGCTACAGCCTGGCGCTCAGGAACAATCCCAATTCCGCGCTGTCATGGCTGCTGAGAGGGACACTGCACGCCTTCCGCGATGAGGGCGTGTCCGCTGTCGAGGCGACCCGGAGAGCCTGCAGGCTGTCGCCGCTCGATCCGTTCGCCTATTTCTTCGATACGCTGAATGCGACCGCCCATCTCGCGCTCGGCGACTACGCGCGTGCATTGGAGCTGGCCGAGCGGTCGCTGGCCCGCAACGACCGGCACATCTCGACGCTGCGCACCAAGATCGTCGCGTTGCACAATCTGGGGCGCCTTGAGGAGTCCAGACGTGCTGCCGCCGAGCTGCTGGTGCGCCAGCCGGGCTTCACGGTCTCGGACTATCGCCGAAATCATCCAGCCGCCGACTTCAATTTCGGCAAGCAGGCGGCCGACGCCCTGAGCGCAGCTGGAATTCCTTGAGATGTCGGGGGGAGCAGGATGTCGATCTTGAGCGGCAACGGCGGCACTGGCGGGACCGGCGGCACGGGTGGGACCGGAGGGACCGGCGGGACCGGCGGGACGGGCGGCACCGGCGGCCTGAATTTCACCGGCCTCGGCGCTTTCCTCGGCGCAGGCGCCGATCCGGTCTACGACCCGGTCCTGGTGCAGGGCCTGCAGATCGCCGAGCAGTCGATCACGCATGTCGCCACCCCCATCGCGCCGCCGGCCACGATCCATCCCCTCGGCTTCTCCAAGCCGGACAACATGGCGCTGTGGGCCGACTGGGTCCGGTCGTCGGTGTACCTTACAGAATTTCTCAAGGAACTGGATTGGGAGGTCAGCGGGAAACCTCAGCAGGTGGTGGTGAGGTATGGCGCGGGCAAGGGCCGGGAGTTCGTCACCTTGCACCGTCCGACGATGAAGACGTTCGCCGAGCAACTGCCGTTCATGCGTGCCTATCTCGATCAGCGCACGGACAGGGCGCCCGAGATCATGACCCAGCTCGGCTTTCCGACCCCCTATTTCGCCATGGTCCTCGGCCTGCAGACGGTCAATCGCTACACGTTCGAGCTCATCGGAATCACGCAGGTGCTCGCCTCGCATGTCGCCATGGTCGTCAAGCATCACATGGCCTGCCGCCGTCCGGGACGCATCGGCGCCCAGGTCATGCCGATGATCCCGACGCCGGCGCATGGCAGCTTTCCGAGCGCTCATGCGACGGAAGCCTATGCGGTGGCGCAGGTCCTGCGCAGCCTGGTGGACAGGCACCACAAGCACTACGCCGATTTCGAGCAGCGCAAAGCTCTGCTCGGCAAGCTCGCCGAGCGCATCGCCGTCAACCGCACGGTCGCCGGCGTGCATTATCCGATCGACACCTGGGCCGGAGCGATCCTCGGCCGCGCGGTCGGACAGATCATTCTGGCCAAGTGCAACGTCGCGAAGAACGTCGACAGGTACGAGTACTCGGCCCAGGGCCAGCGCGACTTCTACCACAAGGAGTTCGAAAAGGAGGCCAACAAGGATTTCGGCGTGACCAAGTCCGGCCAGTTTGCACCGGGTCCGAGCGAGGTCTTCACTTGGCTGTGGCGGAAGGCCGACGACGAGTTCGACCTGCACAACGGGTCATCGTCATGAATCAGCCGGCCCGCCGTCACCGCAACATCGTCAACCCGGTTCAGCCGGGACTCGGAGTCTATGAGTTCTGGAATTTCGGAACGGGCCGGCGCTACGCGCTTCCCGAGCAAAGATGCCCAGCCAAATACCTGACCGCGCTCGCCGAGCTGAGGAGATCCGACAAACCGACGCGGCAGCAGGTCGCGGGCAAAACCACCAGGAAAATCTGGCTGCCGACGCTGTGGCAACCAAGATCGTCAACGACAGCAAGCTTCGTGCCGCGCTTCATTCCGTTCGTCATCGGAAAGCCGGAGCGAGACCTGAACGTGCAGGACAGTCCGTCCAAGCTGCACAACCGCCTGCTCCGTGGCCTCACCCAGATCGGGCACCGCTGCGGCATCGAGGCGATCGACAAGCGGGCATCGCGATTTCGCGTCGGGCTGCCGGTGCAGCAAGCCGCGATGCGGGAGATCGAGCCGACGGAGCCACGTTGGCACCATGATCCGCAGCTGCTTGGCCGCATCCGGCAACGCGAGACAGCGGAAGAGCGCCTCACCGGCGTTGCGAGGAAACGGCGGATTACGATTCTGGCCGTCATCGACGACGGACTGCCATTCGCGCACCGGAATTTCCGCAGCAGCGACGGAAGGAGCACGCGGGTCGAGTTCTGCTGGCTGCAATCTGCGAAGGCCGACCGGCGTCACAGTGTTCTGTTCGGGCGGGAATACACCCGGGGCGACATCGAGGATCTGATCGCGAGCCACGGCGACGACGAGGACGCCCTGTATCACGCGGCCGGGGCGATCGAAGACACCGAGGGTCTGGCCAGCATGCTTGCGCGCCACTCGACGCATGGTGCTCACGTGATGGATCTCGCGTCGGGATATGCCAGAGAGCGCGACGAGACTCCTGCGGAGGAGATCCGCATCATCGCGGTGCAGCTTCCGAACCTGCTCACGATGGATACGTCGGGAGTCGGCAAGGACATGTATCTGTTGTCCGCGTTCCACTACATCTTCGACCGGGCCGATCGCATCGCCCAGGGTTATGAGATCGATCCGCCGCGCCTCGTGGTGAACTTCAGCTATGGCTATTTCGGCGGAGCCCATGATGGACAGGTCGACGTGGAAGCGGCGATCCGGCAGCTCGTCGAGCAGCGCCGCGCACTGAGGGGCCCGACCGCCCTGGTGATCCCTGCCGGCAATTCCTTTCTCGACCGCATGCACGCGCGTATTCCCGAACAGAAGCTGACCGGCAACGAGACGCAGCTCCCCTGGCGACTGCAACCGGCCGACCGCACGCCCAATTTCGTGGAGCTGTGGTTTCCCGAAGGCTTCGATCCGGCCGGCTATACGGTCGAGATGCGCGATCCGCTCGGCAAGCCCCGGGGCCACCTCGCGGTCGTCGAACGCGCGTCCAAACGAGCCAAGCGGCCCAACGCGAGGGATCGTGCCGCGATCGTCTTCGACGACAATCGTCCGGTCGGGCAGATCAGCGTCGACTGCCATGGCCAGAACCGATGGCGCGTGCTGATCGCGACAGCGCCGTCGGAGCCTTGGGACGATGACCATCTTGGCATCACACCTGGTGTGTGGACGATCGTGATCATGCGCGACGCGACCGCAAAGCCGCTGCCGCAGGCGATCCATTGCTGGATCCAGCGCGACACGGACCCAGACAACCTCCGGTCCGGCGCACGGCAGAGCTATTTCGACGACCCGAGCGACGTGCGCTTCAACGATGACGGCTCATGGCGCGAAGAGGACACGCCGGAGGCCTTCGTCCAGCGTTTCGGCAGCCTGAACGGATTGGCGACCATCGGCGTCTCGATCACGGTTGCGGGCTTCAGGCTTGGCGCCGGGCTCGGCTCAACGCTCCAGGAGATTCGTCCCGCCCGCTATAGCTGCGCCGGCCTGAACAACGGCGAACTGCCCGAGGCCCGGATCGATTGCGCGTCGCTGTCCGATCGCGCGCTGCCGCTCCCCGGCACTGTGGCCGCCGGGGTCCGCAGCGGTTCACGCTCAGTCCTCCAAGGCACCAGCGTGGCCGCCCCGTTCGTCGCGCGGCAGCTGGCAACAACCTTCGTGACGGCCAGCGACACGGACGTCCAGGGTGCCGAGCCCCGAAACTACCTCCCGCTGCTCTGGAGCACATCTCCGTCCCCCGACCCGAACCTCCGCGAGCGGCTCGGAGACCTGCTCGTTCGGCCGCATTGGCAGCCTGAGCCGCAAGCCATTCCCTGACGCGGTAGCCGACCCGAGGCGGATCCGAGTTCTGGCTCGATGTTTGCTCACACCGTCATGGCCAGGATTGTTCCGGCCATCCACGTCGTCGTTTGGCCGCCGGGCGCGCCAACTATTTCCCTGCGAGCTCGAGCGCAATATGCTCCCGGCAGGCAGTCGAGGGCGTGAAACGATGCTTCGACGGACGTTTGTCGGTGGGCTGGGGTCAGCCATCGTCTCGCCGATCGCGGGGCTGACACAGCAATCGTCGCCAGACAGGAATGCGGCTGACACCAGCTCGCCTGGGCCGTCAGCAATTCAGACCGGGGCGCGAATGAAGAACGGCATCACGACGCTGGCAGCGTCCAACAATGCCATGTGGTGCGATGCCGTGTGCAGGGCGCATGGCCGTCCTGGCGGATTTGACGACGGGCTCTGGTTGACCCGGCTGGGAACGCCACGCTTCTATCCGGACGTAGTGACGACGGTGGGCGCCGAAGCCGCGCCGGCGCAGCTCAAGGCGATCGCTGATCTGATCAATTCTGATCGGCAGCGAGAGTGGTTTGTCAAAGACAGCTTCCATTGCCTGCGTCTGGACCTGATTGGCTTCGAGCCATTGTTCGATGCCAAATGGATCGCGATGAGTGGCCCCCGGCCGGACGCCACGCATCATAGACCGGGCACGGTTGTGAGCGACGACGCTGGATTGAGCGCCTGGGAACGTTGCTGGACAGGCGAGGACGGCAAGGCGCCCGCGAAACCGCTGCCGCGCGTGTTCATGCCTCGCCTGCTTGCGGACGACGGCATCGTGTTTGTTCTCATCAGGGATGAGGATGGCAGTGCCGGTGGCGGTATCCTCAATCGAGGTGCCGGTGTCGTCGGCCTTTCAAATCTGTTTGGTTCGCAAATGGATCGGGTCTGGCAAACGCTGATCGCGATGGCCGGGGAACTTTTTCCTGGCTTGCCTCTGGTCGGCTACGAGCACGGTGACGATCTGACGGCCGCGATATCGGCGGGGTTCGAGATCACGGGTCCTTTGCGGATCTGGAGACTTCCTGCCGGAGCACGTTGACACGCAGGATGACATGGATGGCGGGCCTCCGCCGCGTCCAAGCGGCTCAAGCTCGTTCATGCGGCTGCCTCATCCGGCACGCCCCGCACGACGTATCCTGCACCGGTCAGCTATTGCCGGGAAAGTGGTGAACGGCCGTCGCGTATTGCGACAACAGGCTCGCCTTTTCGGCTGCCGAGATCGAGGCATGGCTGTCGCCCGTCACCCATTCCCGACGATAGGCCAGAGGCCATTCGTCCGCCGTGCTCACCAGCATCTTCGCATAGGGATGCGCATAGCCGCCGACATGGAGTCCGCGCGCGCGTACCTTTTCGCAGACGAGGTCGACGCAGGACGTCCAGCTCTTGAAACAGATGAACCGGCGCAGCTTTCCGGTCATGTTCTCCGCATGAACACAGGTGCCCGCGAAGAATTGTGTCCACTCCGGCAGCTGCCGGCCGCCGTCCGCCTGAAGCCCCGTATAGTTGTTGTTGATGCCCTTGCGGCCCGAGCCACTCTCGTTGTTGAAGATGACCCAGGCCGCGCGCTTGACCTGCAGATCGACAGCCGCACGGCCGATGTAACGAACCACCTCGTCCATCGCGACCGTCGTGCGCGCGAACGGCAGCTCCGGCAATTCGGGGTACGCATTGTGCACCTGTTGCTGTGACGTGAGCATGTCCGTCCCTTCCAAGCAATGCGTTGATCTGATCTCGCGGCACCTGGAGTTTCAGCCGGCGTAGGTAATCCCGGGGATCCTGAAGCAGATGTCCCATCTGCGCCCAGCCACGTTTCCGACCGCCACGCCGTGGACGTGATCCATCGCCTCGATGGTCGTACCGTCACCGCGCGAGATCGCGACGTGCCCCGGTCTGTCGTTCCGAGGACGGCGCACCAGCACGGCACCGCGGCTATGCCCGGCATCGTTTTGCAGGACGATCTGGCCGGATCTCTCGCCGTCGCGCGCCCAGGCGTCCGAATACGGATCGGCTCTCGCGACGGCGACGTCGTTCTTGACGCAGCCGATCAGCTTGCCCGTCATTTGATAGGCGAGCCAGGACGCAAACTCGGCACAGTCCCATGGCCCCGTGTAGCCGGCCCTGTCGAGCGGGACGTCCGCGCCGAGGATGTAGCGCTCTCCCACGTGCCGCATCGCGAGCTTCACCATGTCATCTGCGGTCGTCATCTGCAGCTCCTTTCCGACAATGTGCTTGTGGAACTATGATCGGTGCTTTCAGTGTCTCGACCCATCCGGTACGAAGCCGGAAGCTACGACCCGGCCAGCAGGCCGACGGCGTCCTCGTAGCCGTCAACGCCATCCCGGGCGGCCGCCCGCGGCGTGCGATCACCGAGTTGCGCAGATGTCTTGTCGAGCCATTGCCGCGCCGTATTGGGATCGCCGAATTTGGCACCGGCGATGTCCTCGAGCTTGCGGACGCGCGCCGCACGCACTTCGCCCACCGGATCATACGCCTCCTCCGGCACGCTGGCCGGGATGTACCAGCCGAGCGAGCCGCCGATCGCCGCCCCGAACAGCATGACCAGGATGACGAGATCGTAGCCGTTGCGAGGATTGTCCCCGGTGACCGTGAACCAGGCGCTGCAGGCGACGATTCCGAAGAACGCGGTGACGAGGGCCTGCAGGGTGATTTCGAGCCAGCGCGGCGGCCGGCAGCGAAGCTCGATGTTGTCGAGTGAGAACGCGTAGAACGCGCCGGTGGTCGCCGGCATCATCGCGTACGCGGCCATGCCTTTGAACAACGCCGGGGTCACGACCTCCTGATACACTGCGCCCCACAACACGAACACTACATAGCCGCCGATCCCGCAGACGACCCCGACCCGGATGAGATTTGCCAGCGGCGAAATCACGGCGCCCGCGAACGACCGGTACCAGCGGCCTCTTGCAATCATCCGTGCCCGCATCCGGTCGGCCAGGAGAATCGCGATGCCGTGGCCGGACACGGCCGAGATGCACCAGAGGAACGCATCGAGCACCGACGCCGGAAAGTAGCGCGATGCATTCCACAGCCCGCTCAATGCGGCTGCCGCCATCACCAGCAGGAGCAGGCACGCGGCCATCACGCCAAGGCCGCCAATGATGAGGTTGCCGCGTTCGGACACCGTCTCTCGCGAGCCTGCGCACAGAAAGCCGAGGCGAACGAGTTCAGCCGTCACATCGGCGCCCGGCGCGAGCTCGCGGCGCAAGGCGCCTGCGAGCAGGATGTGATACGCGCGCAGCATCTCGCGGATACGGGCATGCAGCTGCTTGCCGGTGCCGGCTTCGCTGCGCCCGCGGCGCCGCGCGCGGTATTCGACGACATCGTCGGCAAGGATCTGCCGCTTGTTCTCCAGCAGCTGGAGCACAGGTCCGCCAAGCCCGCCGACGATTGCGGCCGCCGGACCTGCGTCGAGCTCGTAGCTGAGGACACACAACCGCGCCCAGCTATATTCCATCGATCCACGCGGCCGGACGAAATCCTCGCGGCTCACACCCGTCATCGCAGGAAGCGACAACATTTCGTCGCTCCGGTAGGCGGTGAAGTCGAACTCCGCGGCAGCCATCTTGTCGGCGATTGCGAGCGTCGCGGCCGGGATGTAGGCACGCTCGCGCGCGAACTGCCGGAGATTGCGCTCGATCTGCTGCAGATAGCTCACCCGCCGGATCGCGCCCACCAGAATGAGCGCGATGACGAGCGGCGCCGCAGGGGTCAGCGCAGGCGGCAGCGACACCCCGCCGATCTTGAGCGCGGCCGGGCCGAGAACCGAGAGCGCCACCAGCGTCACCATCATCGCCGTGATGTAGACGATCATCGCTCGCGCATACTCATCGCGCGTCGCGAGAATTCTGGTCGGAAACTTCGCGATCGGAATGTTCAGGCCTTCGATCGGCGTGGCGCCGAACTCATTCATCGCGAACAGAAACACGACCAGCCCTCCCACGACCAGCGCGATCATGAACTGCATGAAGCTGGCATCATAGGCTCCGCCGACCTTCATCAAGGCAGCGAGCCATTCCAACAGATCGGTCATGGCTTTCTCCTTCCTGATAGACGTTGGATTATCGCGGGTTCACCTGCAGCCGCTCCGGCTGCTGCAACCAGTTTGCGCGAGGACGATCGGTTTTGGGCCGGAAGATGCCGTGCCGTGCGCGGCGAGAGCCTCGTTGTGATGCGCCACAGGCGCGGCCACATTGTTGGTCGTGACCACGGCCAATGCCGTCAGAGCCACCGCGGGGATGATGATCGTGTTCATGAAAAGCTCCGTGTCTTTTGGTTGTCGATGTTCCTTCCGTCCTTGTCAGGCTACTTGGCAGGGTTAGCCTGCGACGATCTTCGTTCGCCGTCCTGGCGTTGTCGCGTGAGATAAGTGTGAGGCCGGAAACAGCCGTCGGTGATGCCGGCGCATTTTTCGCCGAGGCTCGCCAGCGGGGCGCCTCTCGTGACGCGCTCCCATCCGGTCCGGGCTTGCGGAACTCGGTCAACAAACCAGGAGATGAGCCGCAGGGCCGGCCTGGTTCGCCGAAACCCTCGATAGCTGTCCGGCTATGTCATGGGGACGTGGCGGCATTATCCGGCCACGTGTTCGAGCCGCTGGCGAGAGTTCTCCGGCAGATGCGCCGTGAAGGCCGACCGGTTCCGCAACGCTGTCGCGTTGCTGACCTTGTGCGATCCAGCCGCCATCAACAAGGCGATGACCGAGGAGACGGCCAGCGACGCATCGATGAACCTGTCTCTACCTCGCCACGAGATCCGCCCTCGCGCGGCGGATTTGGAGCCGTGGGTGCGGATAACGCATCAAATCATCTGCGGTGGCGCGGCCTCACACCGGCGTCATGCCGTGCTGGCGCTTGGTGTCGGCGGTCTCCTCGGAGACGAGGTAGGCGATGAAGGCCTGCGCCGCGTCGGGATGCGCGGCGGCCTTGCACAGGGCGGCGGCGAACACCGTGCCGGGCTGCAGCGACGGCGGCAGCAGACCCACGATATCGATGCCGGGCGCGCCCAGCATCTCGCTGAGCTGCTGAAATCCGACCTCGACCTCGCCGTCGGCGAGCAGTTTTGCGACGGGAATGCCGGGCCGGGCCTGGACCAGGCGCGAGGCGCCCTCGCTCTCCAGACCCCAGTCGCGCGCCAGCGTCTGCACATGCGTGCCGCTCGGGCCCGTGGAGATGCCGATTGCCTTGGCGCTCTCCATCGTCTTGCGCACGGCGGCCTCGTCGAGCGGATCAGGCTTTGCGCTGCCGGTGCGCACCGCCATCGCCATCGGCGATTCCGCGATCTCGATGATGCTGCCGGGCACGAGATGGCCGTCGGCCTCGAGCTTCTGCAGCGCGTCGGAGGCGAGCACGGCGAAGTCGAACGCCTCGCCGGCACGGATGCGCTTGGCCGCATCGACGCCGCCGACGGATTCGATCGTGATCACCTCTCCGGTCGCCTCCTCATAGGCGGCAGCCAGCTGGGCGAGGATCTGCCTCGTCGCCATCGAGGAAATGCCTGCGGCGGTCACGCTCATGATGGGCTCCGTTTGAAGGACGATTGCAGCTCCGCGCGAGACAAGCCGCGGCGCCTCTCCGGATATTGCAAGCGGGACGGCGGAGCAAGATGGCGGGATGCGACGGCCTCGCGGCGAGCGCCGCTGCGCTGCCTCTCCCTTTCCCTGTTCTTCACGGGGAGAGGGAGCGCACTGCCCGTGTTGCAACGCGGTCCACCGTGAACATGCCGCAACAACTCAGTCCCGCGAGCAGCTCTCACTTCGGCACGCTTTCCAGGTCCTCCAGCCATGCCGCGGCGTTGCCGTCCGAGGGCGCGCGCCAGTCGCCGCGCGGCGACAATGCGCCGCCGGCCACGACCTTCGGCCCGTTCGGCATCGCCGAGCGCTTGAACTGGCTGAAGGCGAAGAAGCGCTTGAGGAACACCTCCAGCCACTTGCGTATGTCGGCGAGCGCGTAGGCATGCCGCTTGTCGGCCGGGAAGTGCGGCGGCCAGGCGCCCTCGCCCGCATCCTTCCAGGCGTGATGCGCCATGAAGGCGATCTTCGACGGACGCATGCCGTAGCGCAGCGTGTAGAACAGATTGAAGTCCTGCAGCTCGTAAGGGCCGATTGCGGCTTCCGTGCTCTGCGGCGTCTCGCCCTCCTTCACCGGCACCAGCTCCGGCGAGATCTCGGCTGACAGCACCGCCTCAAGCGTGCGGTCGACGTCGGCCGAGAACTGATGCGAGGCGATGACCCAGCGGATGAGATGCTGGATCAGCGTCTTCGGCACGCCTGAATTGACGTTGTAGTGCGACATCTGATCGCCGACGCCATAGGTGCACCAGCCCAGCGCGAGCTCGGAGAGATCACCGGTGCCGAGCACGATCCCGCCGCGGTCGTTGGCGAGCCGGAACAGATAGTCGGTGCGCAGCCCCGCCTGCACGTTCTCGAAGGTGATGTCGTAAATCGCTTCGCCGCGCCCGAACGGATGGCCGATGTCCTTCAGCATCTGCGTGGCGGCAGGGCGGATGTCGAGCTCGGCGGCGCTGACCTCGAGCGCCTTCATCAGCGCATGCGCATAGGACTTGCTCTGTGCACCCGTCGCGAAGCCCGGCATCGTATAGGCCAGGATGTTGGTTCTGGGCAGGCCGAGCAGGTCCATGGCCTTGGCCGCGACGATCAGCGCATGCGTGGAATCAAGGCCGCCGGAAACGCCGATCACGATGCGCTTGGTCCCGGTGGCGCGCAGCCGCTGCGTCAGGCCGGCGACCTGGATATTGTAGGCCTCGTAGCAGTCATGATCGAGCCGCGTGGCATCGCTCGGCACGAACGGAAAACGCTCGACATTGCGCATGAAGCCGATGTCGTCGGCGGTCGGCTGCAGCTCGAAGCCGATGCGGCGCCAGTGCACGCCGGAGGCCTGCGCGCGCGCATTGTCGTCGAACGTGCCCATCAGCGCCCGCTCCTGGCGCAACAGATCCAGATCGATGTCGGCGAAGATCGTCTGGCCGGTCTGGCGGAAGCGCTCGCTCTCGGCGAGCAGCACGCCGTTCTCGAAGATCGAGGTCTGGCCGTCCCAGGCGAGATCGGTGGTGGATTCGCCGACACCGGCGGCCGCGTAGATATAGGCGGCAAGGCAGCGCGCCGAGGTCGAACGACAGAGCAGCGAGCGAGACTCCGCGCGGCCGACCGTGATCGGACTTCCCGAGAGATTGGCGAGCACGGTGGCGCCGGCCAGCGCGAGCTGGGAGGCCGGCGTGACCGGGACCCACATGTCCTCGCAGACCTCGACGCCAATGACGAGGCCGGCGACGTCGGCGGCGGCGAACAACAGGTCCGTGCCGAACGGCGCCATGGTCTCCGCGACCTCGATCATCTCGCCGCGAATGCCGGCGCCGGAGGCGAAGTGGCGGCCTTCGTAAAACTCGCGATAGGTCGGAAGATAGATCTTCGGCACCACGCCGAGCACCTCGCCGCGATGGATCACGACGGCGCAATTGTAGATGCGATGGGAGAAGCGCAGCGGCGCGCCGACGACCAGCACCGGCATCAGATCGTGCGATGCTTCGACCAAGGTCAGCAGCCCGCGCTGGACGGCATCGAGCAGCGGATCCTGCTTGACGAGGTCCTCGATGGCATAGCCGGACAGGCACAGCTCCGGAAACACCGCGACCGCCGCGCCCTGGTCGTGGCAGGCGCGCGCCGCCGCCAGGATCGCCGCCGCGTTGACGGTGGGATTGGCGACGCTGGAGGCCGTGACGCAGGCTGCGACGCGGGCAAAACCGTGCCGGTAGATCGAATGGAAGGTCATCGTGGCAGTCCATCTCCTGTCGCTCGATCATACGATATGGAGGATGACGGGAGCCAGACCAAGGGCGGCGGGTCAGGATCACCAATTCAGCAGCGCTCGGCCGGCAGATTGCCGGCCGGGGATCATTTGATTTGCATCGGCGAGGCAAGGCCGGGTAACTCGGATTCCTAACCCCGCGCACGACCCGTCCATTACACGCATGAACCTCTTCGTCATCGGCCTCGGCTACACCGCCCAGCGCTTCGTCGACCTGCATGGTCGCGCCTTCGCGCGCATCACCGGCACGGTGCGCAGCGCCGACAAGCGCGCGCGGCTGGCGCCGGCCGACGTCGCCGTGTTCGACGGCACGTCCGCCGCGGCCGATACGCTGGCCAAGGCCGCCGCGGCGGATGTCGTGCTGATCTCGGTCCCGCCCGGGAGCGGCGAGGATCCGTCGCTGACGGCCTTCGGTGAGGCGATCACGATGGGCCGTGCGCGGCGCGTGGTCTATCTCTCGACGGTCGGCGTCTATGGCGACCATCAGGGCGCCTGGATCGACGAGGACACGCCGCTGGCGCCGGAGCACGACCGCGTCCAGGCGCGGGTCCGCGTCGAGGACGACTGGCGCGGACGGATCGGCGACCGGCTGACGGTGCTCCGGCTCGGCGGCATCTACGGTCCCGGCCGCAATGCCCTGGTCGAGCTGCGGGCGGGGCGGGCGCGCCGCATCGTCAAGCCGGGCCAGGTGTTCAACCGCATCCATGTCGACGACGCCGCCGCCGCCATCCTGGGCGCGATCCGGCGCGACCGAGGCGGCGCCTGGAACATCGTCGACGACGAGCCCGCGCCGCCACAGGACGTCATCGCCTACGCCGCCAGCCTGATGGGCGTCCCGCCGCCGCCAGAGCTGCCGTTCGACAGCGCGGAGCTGTCGCCGATGGCCAAGAGCTTCTACGCCAGCAACCGGCGCATCCGGAACATCCGCGCCAAGCAGGAGCTCGGCCTCGTCTTCGCCTACCCCACCTATCGCGCCGGGCTGGACGCGCTGTGGGCGGCGGGCGAAGGGCGCTGAGATTTTCAGCACGCGACAGAAACCTTTCCTGCTACCGGCGATTGCCACGAACAGAAACTGTCATGCGGGCCTGACGTGAGCCGACGTCGCGCACCGCTCACACAAGGATGTTCGACATGCAAGGTGATCAACCCATCAGCTGGCTCATGTTCTTCACGCTTGCCGCCGCGATCGTGATCGCGTCCGGCGCCTTCCTGGCCTTCCTGCGCTCGCGGCACAACCGCGAGATCGCGGCGGTCGCGCTCCAAGGCGACGGCCGCGGCCGCGGCATGGCGCCGTCCGGCGCGCTGCCCGAGCTCGGCGGCCTGGTCGTGCTCGGCCTGATCGTCGGCGGCCTGCTGGTCGCCGGCTATCAGAGCGGCGGTGCGACGCGCTTCGCCGGCGGCAGCAAGCCGACGCCGGCCACGACCGCGCCGAGCAACACCGATCGCGGCACCACCGTCGGCGCCGGAGCGGCGATCACCCCGCCGGAGGCGCCGACCATGACGCAACCGGCACGCCCCGGTCCCGACCTCCGCACCGCGCCTGCGTCGTCACCGGCCGGCGCCGGCCCCGAGAGCGGCGGCCATCCGGAGGCCAATCCGCCGGCCCGGTAAAAAAGCACCACCCAGAAACCACGAAGGCCGCGCATCGCGCGGCCTTTTCATTTGAGGACCAGCTGAGGTCGCCGCAATCAGATCGCGGCCGCCACTTTGTCGAGGCCGATGGTGCGCGCGAGCCGCCGCACCTCATCCTTCTGGTCGTCGCGCAGCTGCCACAACAGCGGCATGGCCGCCGATTTGAGCTGCTGCACCTCGTCGGACTCCGGATCGATCGTCACCGCGCCCGGCTTGGCGGCCGCCTGGCGGGCGGTGTGGATCTTGCGGGCGACGGCGCGCAGCGCGCTCTCCACCGCCGGCCAATAATATTCCTGGTTCGCCGACAGCCGCAGCCGCTCCTTGATGCCCGCGATCTGGGTATCCGACAGCAGCGAATAGGCCTTCTGCACCTCGGGCTTCAATGGTGCCGCCGGCGGCTCGCTCCGGGCCAGGATCTTGGACTTCGGCAGGATCGGCTCGGACGCCACGATCGCCGCGGCCGAATTCCGGCTGGCCTCCTTGGCCAGCTCCGGCTCGGACGGCGCATAGGCATAGGCCTGGCGCAGAGCCCCCTTGGTCGGCCCGCTCGGCTGCTGCACCTCGGCGGCCGCAAGTGTGACCATGGCGAGGCGGTCACCCTTGGCTTCACGGTTCGACACCGGGCTCTTCGCCACCACTGCCGGCATCATCGCACCCGCCGACGGAACGCTGTCCCGCATCAGGACGCTGGTCACGGCGCTTACGGCGACCAGAACACCCAGCAAAGCGACAAAAGCGATCGACTTCGTCACGCAAATCTCCGTATCCCGGCGGAAACACCGCACTTTGCCGAAAAGTGGGAGTTAATTAAGGCTTTACGATGCCACAGAAACACGTGAGCCACCATTCTGCCCTGTGAAGATGGCGGATATTTTTTCATGCCGCGGAAGACAGCTCCGCGGGGATCTGCAGGTCGTAGGCCGCCTGGATGTCGGCGATGATGTCGGACGCCTCCCAAAGGGCGGCCGGTTCCACCGAACGCAGGCTGATGGTCCAGTTGCCGCCGCGGGCGGTGCGCGGCACGCTCATGATGTCGAACTGGACGTTGCGACACAGCGGATGACGCTGCAGGGCATGCCCGACCCGGATGCGGATCTCCTCGAGCGTCGCCCGTTCCTTGCCCTGCCCCAACTCGATGCTCATCGCGCCATTCCGCCACGTTCAAACCCGGCGGATTGTGGGACGGGATGGTTAATGGTGCCTTAAGGACACACACCGCCTGCCGCATCGTCAGGAAGCCCCTCGCGGATCGCTGGCGTGGTCGTACTCGTCTGCCGTTCGCGCGATCAGGTCTGCCACCGACGGAATGTCCGTCACCCCCGACGTCGCATGACCCGCGCTCCAGATGTCGCGCCACCGCGTCGGCCGCGCCTCGCGCGCCCCGACATCGATATCCTTGCCGATCTCGATCGCCCCACGCGCCGTCAGCGCCTCCGGGTCGAGCTCCGCCGCCACGATCGACGGCCTGAGCATGCTGGTCGGCAGGCCGGTGAAGGCTGAGGTCAGCAGGATGTCATCGGCGGAGCTTGTCACCAGCATCGCCTTGTAGCGCGGATCGGCCATGCTCTCCTGCGTGGCGATGAACCTGGTGCCCATGTAGGCGAGATCGCAGCCCAGCACTTCCGCGGCGCGCAAGCTCACGCCATCGCTGATGCCGCCGGCGAGCACGATGGGCCCGGCGAAGAAACGTCTGACTGCGCGGACGAAAGCGAACGGGTTGAGCCAGCCGGTCTGCCCACCGGCACCGGCCGTGAGCAGAATGAGACCATCGGCGCCAGCCTCGGCGGCGCGCTCGGCATGGCGGATCGAGGCGACGTCGGCGAACACCAGCGCCCCCGAATCATGCAGCGGTGCGACCACCGCCTCGGGCGAACCGACCGAGGTAATGACGAGCTCCGGCCGGTGGCGCAGCAGCACCGCGAGATCGTCCTGGAGGCGGGCGTTGGAGCGGTGCACGATCAGGTTGGGGCAGACCGGCGCGGCGGCCACGCCGCCGGCATCTGACGCGCGGGCGCGGCGTTCGGCGATCTCGCGCAGCCAGGCGTCGAGCTCGTCGGGCGTTCGGCAGTTCACCGTGGGAAAGGCTCCGATCACGCCGCTTGCGCAGGCGGCGCTCACCAGCTCGATCCCCGACACCAGAAACATCGGCGCCGCGATCAGCGGCAGTCGCAGCCGCGCCCGCAGGCCGGTGAGGCTGTTCAGTTGCGCCACGTGTCTCTCCCTGATCGCTTGTTTGGATCAGGGATACCGACAGCGGCGCGGGCGATCAATTGTCGCCGAAGAAGCTGAAGCGCGGCGTGGCCATGTCGACCGGCTGCGCCGCATAGGCCCGCGGCGTCGAATCCTCGCGCACCGCCTGCTCGACGGCCCGCAGATCCTGCTCGCGGCGCTGCCGGCGGCGCTCCGCAACCTGCCGATGCCGCTCGGCGCGGCGCTGTTCGACGACACGCTTTCGCTCGGTCTCGCGCGTCTTGAGATCGACCTCCTGAGCCTTCTCTTGGGCCTTCTCCTGAGTCGTGCCCTGCTGCGCCTTTGCCTGCGCATTGTCGGGCACCCCGGCCTGAGTGTCGGATGAAGCGGGAGGCGCCGTCGTCGCGGGCGCTGCCGCGGCCTGCGGCGAGGCGTTGCCGGCCGACGGCGGTGGCGCCACCGTATCTGTCGTCGCCGGCGTCACCTTGATCGGCGCCGTCGCAGCCGCCTGAGTGGCGGCCAGATAGGACGTCGCGGCCGGGCTCGGCGACGGTGCATCGGTCGCACGGCGCTCGACCCGTGTCGTCTCCATCGCGGGCGTCTTCGGATGCATGCTCTCGCCCATCAGCAGTCCGCCGCCCAACCCCGCCGCGACGGCGATCGCAACCGTCCCAGCCCCCGTGAAAAAAGCCGTCGAATTGCGCATGGCCATGCTCCTCATGATAGGGCGGCAACGTCCCGCACGCGACGATGTTCCGGCTCGCGGGCAATAGCTCTCGCGCCGGGTTGAGCGCGACCGGCATTCTGCTAGCCTTCGTTCCAAGCCCCGCGACGTCGACAACGATCAGGGGCATCCCGGGAGGACATCGCATGAGCCATCAGCTCCATTCATTTCCGGTCGTCTGCGAGCAGACCCTCCTGACGCTGTCGCGCCATCCGCAGCGCACCGCGTTCAGCTGGCCAGGCGGTTCCTTGTCCTACCAGGGCGCCATCGACCTGATCGGGCGCATGCAGAGCGTGTTCATGCGCCTCGCCCTGCCGCCGGGAACACGGGTCGCGTTCCTCACCGCCAACCGCGCCGATTCGTGGTGCGCCGGCATGGCGGCGCAGTTGTCGCGGCTCGCCATCACCTGGCTGCATCCGCTGGGATCGCTCGACGACCAGCTGTTCCAGCTGTCGGATTCGGAGTCGCAGGTGCTGGTCGTCGACGCCGCGGCGTTCCGCGATCGCGGCGGCGAGCTGGCCTCCCGCGCCGACGGCGTGCGTCACGTCTTCACGCTTGGGCCGGCGGACTACGGCGCCGACCTGCTTGTCGCGATCGAACAGGCCGGCTATGCCAGCGCACGCAATTTCGCCACTCCCGATGACATCGCGACCTTGAACTACACCGGCGGCACCACCGGAAAATCGAAAGGCGCGCTGCGCCATCATCGTGAATATGGCGGCTTCGCCACCGCGATCCTGGCCGATTTCGAGATCCCGGAGCAGGCCCGCTATCTGACGGTGGCGCCGATCAGCCATGTCGCCGGCACCAAGGTGCTGCCGACCTTGATGCGCGGCGGCACCGTGCACATGCTCAGGGGATTCGACCCCGAAGCCGTGCTCAAGACCATCGAACGCGAGCGCATCAACTTCACGCTGTTCGTGCCGACCATGATCTACGTGCTGCTCGATCACCCCGCGCTGGCCAAGACCGACCTCTCCTCGCTCGAGCTCGTGCTGTATGGCGCGTCCGCAATGTCGCCGACGCAGCTGGTCGAAGGCATCGAGCGCATCGGCCCGGTGTTCTCGCAGCTCTACGGCCAGACCGAGTGCTATCCGGTCTCGGTGCTGCGCAAGGCCGATCATGATCCGAAGCAGCCGGAGCTGTTCCTGTCGTGCGGCTTTCCGATCGCGGCCTGCGATGTCAAGATCCTCGATGACGATGATCAGGAGGTCGCACAGGGCGAAGCCGGCGAGATCTGCGTGCGCGCGCCGCATGTCATGACGGAATATTGGAAACGGCCAGAGACAACGGCCGAGACCCTGAAGAACGGCTGGCTGCACACCGGCGACATCGCCCGCCGCGACGAGCGCGGCTATTTGTACATCCTCGACCGCAAGAAGGACATGATCGTCTCCGGCGGCTTCAACATTTTTCCGCGCGAGATCGAGGATGTGCTGACCCAGCATGCTGATGTGGCGATGTGCGCCGTGGTCGGCGTGCCCGACGACAAATGGGGCGAGGCGGTCACCGCGATCGTCGTGCCGCGCGCCGGCGCAGAGCCGAATGCCGCCGAACTGATCGAGCTGGTGAAGGCGCGCAAGGGCTCGGCACATGCGCCCAAGCGCATCGAGTTCGTCAAGGAGCTGCCGATGACCGGCGTCGGCAAGATCGACAAGAAGGTGCTGCGCGCACGCTATTGGGAAGGACGCGGACGGATGGTGGGATAGCTCCACGGCGTACGGCCTCACCTCCTCGTCATTGCGAGGCGCCCTTGCGCCAAAGCAATCCAGAGCGGCATGCGCGACCCTGGATTGCTTCGCTTCGCTCGCAATGACGAAGAACCAAAGACACGGCTCACACGCCCGTGGCGATTCATGATCGAGCAAAGGCTCTCTCACGCCGCTCCCAAAAAGCGATTGCGTGAACTCCGCTCGTAGCTCCCGCACTCCGCTGTCGTCCCGGGCAAGCGAAGCGCGACCCGGGATCCATAACCACAGGGCGACGTCGTGAGCGCAGGTGGATCGACCCGCGTGCCTCGAACATCGGCCTGTGGTTATGGGTCCCGGCGTTCGCCGGGACGACACTCTTTGTGTGGCGCGAGACTCGCCACCGCGTTCCGCTGTCTCCAAACAACACTGAAGCGTTGCCCCCTTGCAGACGTGACATTGCTGCCTCGCGGCGCATCTGCGCCCGAGTGTTGTTGAATTCGTCCCCTCCAACCAACGGAGGGTGCAGGGAAGGCCAGGCCTCGACCGAGGCCTGCGGTCCGCGTGCAGCAAAAAAGCACGCGGCAGAACCACAGGTTCGGCCGGAAACCCGGCCCTCCCTGCGCGACGGCTTTACGAATTATACGCAGTCTCCCCGGCGACCGGCTCGTTTGCCACCGTCGTCCCGCTAGCTGCCCGCTGGGCATGCTCGCGAAACTTGACCTCAGCGTCGGGAGGCCAGGACCCTGCGACTTCAACGTCCGCGACGTGGCGTACGTCGGCATGCTCTGAGCACGCTGCGCCCCATCGCGGCCACCGCATCCCACCTCAACGCATCGTGACGTTCGCGAAGCGCCCCTCGTCAGTGAGGCGGGATGGGGAGAGGATAAGCATCGATTTCTGAAAATTCAAATAGGAACATTTTTCACGGATCATCTGGACAGGCCAAATCAGCTTGAAACGACAATCGAATTTCGCATTCCGGCGCACGCATGTTTGCCGAGCGATGTACGCCGCGAGGTCTCCGTTGTGAGCAAAACCGTGCCCGTCGGCCAAATCACCTCACCGCAGCCGTCAGCCCCATCATGCGCCGTATTACTTCAGCAAGCCGCCCCCGTAGCGGAGATCATAGACGACACGGCCGGACTGGAAGACCGTCTCAGCGCCGACGAAGCGGGCGAGATCGCCCTCGCTCTCGTTGCGGTAGCTCAGGTCATCGACGGCAAACGACGCTGGCCCACGATAGGGACGATCGACATCGACTCGGAGAAGCGCCTTCCGGAGAAAGGCATAGACCGCAACGATCAAGCCCCTGTCCGACAGGTCCGGGCGAATGCCTCCATGGTACGACATCGACCATATGACCCTCGTCTCCCTCGACACCGTTTCCTGACCGACGAAATATCCCATGCCGAAATAGATATCCCGATAGGCAAACCGCCCGGCTTGGTAGTCGAGCTGCTTCGATCCCTCGAGCAAAGGTGAGGCCACGCTCGCGTCATCGTCGAGGCCGGCATAGGTGCGCTTCTTGGCTTCGACGAGAAAAGCCGCTAGTTCGTCGAGGTCGATCGTCATCGTCTTGTCCCCTCCTGAGCTTGCGGCACCACACGCTGATCGGATGGCCTCCGGCCGTCCGTTGGTGCGCCTCGCCAAACCGGACTCATCATACGACATGCAAGGCTGGGCGACAGACGTGATCCACGATCTCACAGCACATGCAGCGCGCGGCGCGACGGCGCGAGCGGGAGCCAGTCCGGGATACGGCGCTTGGCGAGCCAATAGGGCCGCCACAGCGTTCGCCAGGTGACCACACTCAAGGGCGCTTTATCCCAATTGATGAAGCCGGTCTCGATGTGGAGCAGGTCGTTCATGTGCAGCCATCGGCGCGAAGCCCACCACAGCTCGCGCGACACGGGTGCGTTGCCCGGGCCCTTGAGCTGGACGACATTCAGCAGAGGGTCGCCCCGACGCACGGCGACCTCCAATGTCGCGACCCGTTCACCGCCGCAACGGACACTCCATAGTCGCGACGCGTGATGGGACAGCTTGTAGCCATAGCTTCGAACGCAATTGCGCATGGCGACCGACTCGTCGGCGATGGCGGCGATGTCGTTCAGCGGACGGAATTCGTAATCTCCAACCCGGCCCGGACTGACCCAGGTGTCATGGACCGAACCGCTGGCGAGTTCGGCATGCAGAGTGACGACGGTCCTCCACGCCGAGGCGGCGGCGAGTGCGGTGTCGAGGTTCATGTCCGGCGTCCAAGGCTGCTCGACGAGTTCGCGGCCGTAACCCCCAGCCTGCCCCGAAAACCAGATCCAGAGACCGACGAGACGAATACGATCGAGGCTCTGCGCCCGCGGCGCGCGCAAGGACTCGCGGGCGATCCAGACAGAAGCGGCGTCGTGCGCAATCGCCGCCATGTCGGCGACGAGCTGCAGCCAGCGCGGCATCAGCTTCGGCGAGCGCGGCAGGTGATTGGCGATCTGGCGGCGGAACAGTTCGCCGTCCGGCAGGGGAACGATCGGCTGCACGAACGCCTCCGGCGGCAGCTTGCGCAGCCACATCGGAATGCCGGCGGATGTCGCAGCCGCCGCAAGCGGACGTCCGGCGATCACGCAGGCGATCGCCGGTTCCGGATCGACATGTCGGCGCGGCACCGCGAGCGCAAACAGGAGGGCCGGAAAGCTCAAAGCGAGGTCGGCGAGATGGGGATGGCGCATCGCGCATTCGCGCACGCGGGATTGGTAGCGGGACGCATAGCGCCGCAGCCGGCGTTCACGCATATCGGAACGCTCCGGCTCCCGGCGGGGAGTCAGAAGGAGATTGGATGTCATGACACGACTGTTCAAGCGCAGGCCATGAAGGCCGCGAGCGGTTCGGTGAGATGTGAGAGTGTCAAATCGTAACCGGGACGATCATCCCGGCAGCTGCGTCAATGATCGCGCAGTGAGCCCGGGAAGCGCGTGAGTCTGGACATCGTCGCCTCCTGCGTTGAAATTTGGATGGGGCTCTCTATCCTGTTTCGCGTTCCTGCGCAACTGAGCGTGGGCACTCGACCTTGAACGAAGGGGCCGATGGCCTGGCAACGCGTCTATACTGTCAACGACTACTACGACGGGCCCCGCCTCGGGTTGGCGGATGTCGACGGCGTTCCGCACATCTACGAGGCGGAATTCAACCATAGCACGGAGGAATATGGCGACACCTATTTCGTCTCGCCTGTCGATGAGCAACTCTTCGCTCTCATCCTCGAAGACTGGGACATCTGGCTGCGCTGGGAAACGGCGTTCAAGCGCGGCGAGGTCGCGCTTGACACGCATCCCGCCCTGCCCGGCGACCGCGAGCGACATGAGGCGCTGAAGATTGCCATCGGCGATCGCCTGAAAGCCGACCGCGCATGCGCTCGATACAAGCGGGCTCGCTTTGGCGTCTCGCCGAACCGCGAAACGATCGTCGAGTGGTTCGACGTCGACTGACTGATGCTTGCGGCCGATCCTGTGGTCGGGGTCTCTCAGACATGCCCCACCATTGACCGCCGCAAGCGCTCTTGTGAGGCAGCTGCGCCTCAATCCGAGCAGGCGGCTGGATCAACCTCGATGGAACAAGGGGAGCCTGCAGGCTCCCCTTCCGCATCGTCTTCCTCTCGAGCGCTCAGAAGTCGAACGTCATGCCGGTGGTGACCGCCTCGATCTTGTTGCCGGCGACCACGTTGTTGTTGGCATCGCGGCCGCAGACGCCATAGCCGTGACCGCTGACGCCGAGGCAGTAATGCGCGCCGGCGCCGTTGCGCAGGTAGGAGCCGACCAAGTACCAGCTCACGAACGGGCTGAAATGGTACTTCACGCCGGCCGCATACATGTCGGCGGTGCTGTCCAGCGTGTTGAGTGCGAAGTCCGCGGTGCCATTGGGCGGGGTCACCGTATAGGTGTTGAGAATGCCTGTGCCCGGCGAGCCGGGCGAGGCATTGGCGTGGGCCCATGAGGCGCTGACGTCCCATTGGCCGACGGTCTGGGTCGCGCTGAGGAAGTAGCCGTCGCGGGAGCGCTCGTTGAATGCGGCGACCGTATGCTCGCGGCGCATGATTTCGTAGATGCCGTATAGCTGCAAGGTGCCGATCGTGTCGTTGAGCTTGTAGCCGGCGCCGACCTTCGCCGCCCATTCGTTGGCGATTCCGACAGCTCCCGGCGGCACGATCAGGACGCCGCCATTGCTCAGCGCCGTCACCGCTTCGTCGCCGGCCCTGTTGGTTCCCTCGTGCAGCTCATAGGCGGCAACGGCCGTGAACGGCCCATGGTTGTAGGTCAGCGACGCGCTGTAGAGATTGCCGTAGGATCCGTCGGTGCAGCCCTCGGGCGCCGAGGTCAGCGGGAAGCTGCTGCCGCTGCCGCGCGCCGAGGTGCCGGGGCAGTTGAAATCGCCATACGCGTAGTTGCTGTTGTCGCGCGCGGTGTTCTGGCCCGGCGAGACCATCACGGCAGCCTGGAGTCCATTCCAGACCGGCGACTCGTACCAGATCGCATGCGGCGCGCGCCAATCGAACTCGGCACGCAGATCGCCGCCGGTGTTGCCCATGATCGAGTTGTAGTCGCCGAGCGTCGCCGAGAACGGATCGTACTTCGCTGTCGCCCGCTTGTAGGGCGTGTCGGCCTTACCGGCCTTGATCGCACCCCATGGACTCTCCATGCCGATGAAGCTGTCGCGCGTGCCGATGGCGGCGCGCTCGGTCGGGGTCGCCGCGACCTCCACCAGCGTTTCGAATTGCGCGACCGCCGCCCACCCGGGAAGGCCATAGGGCTCGAGATTGTGGCGCGCGCGGACGCCGAAATAGGTCAGGTTGCTGGAGACGCCGAACTTGGTCCCCTGGTCGAACACGTTTGGATTGAACACGTCGCCGGACAGATCGACATGGCCGTAGAGTGTGACCGTGGTGTTGTCGACGAAGGAATTGCCGCCCGGCGCCTTGCTGTAGAGCGGAGCGCCGCCGATCGAGACCACGGCATGCTCCGGCGCAGACGGCGCGGGCGATGGCGCCACGGCGGCGTGCTGCACCGGATTCCCCTTGGACGCGGCCGGCGCAACCTCGCCGGCCGCCGCCTTCGGGCCGGACATGTGGTTGATGCGATCGCGCAGTTGCGCATTCTCGTGCGCCAGTTTGGCATTGTTCCGCTCCAGCGCATCGAGGCGCGCAACGACGTCGTCGAGCGTCGCAGCTTGCAGCGGGTGAGTCAGCATCGTCGCACACAGGGCAGCAGCGGCCGTGCCCAGCAGATAGGCGTTCCTCATTGGCATCCCCCTTCGAGCCCGCCTGTCTAAGTTCGCGGGACCGCCAGAGGCTAAGGTATGCAAAATGCCAGAGACAATGGCTGTGTAACTCAGGGAAGGCGATAAGGTGGCAACTGCGCTAAATTTGCCACATTCAGAGACAAACGACGCCCTGCGGCAATCTGGCACATTGCCTAAGCTGCGGCGCAGCATCTCGGAATCGGCCAGGACCGTGCACGATTGCAGCCTGCGGGTGTACGACGTGAGGTTTGCGGCGAAGCCAGCTTCTGGAGGAGAGATCAGATCATCGGGATCGATTCGCTGCCCCTCGCAGCCGGCGCCGATTGCGCGTGACGCATGAACAGGTGCGCACTGGACCGGGCCACCTCCGCTTCCCGCGTGCAGACGTGCCGCAGGCGCCGTGCGATTGCCGCCGCCCTACTTCCTACCTACTTCTTGCCCTTCGACGTGTTCAGCGCGACCGCGGCGCGGATCAGGGCCTTGAATGCGGCCTCGTCGATCTCGTCGCCCTCGTGAATGTCGATGGCGCGGCGGGTGTTGCCGTCGAGGCTGGCGTTGAACAGGCCCGACGGATCAGGAAGCGAGGCGCCCTTGGCGAAGGTCAGCTTCACCACGGCCTTGTAGGTCTCGCCGGTGCAGATGATGCCGGCATGCGACCACACGGGTACGCCGCGCCACTTCCATTCCTCGACGATGTCGGAATCGGCCTGTTTGATGAGATCGCGGACGAAGCTGAGCCTGGTGCCGCGCCAATCACCGAGCTCCGCGATCCGGGCCTCGATCAGGTCCGACGCAGACGGGCTCCCCTTCTCGACGTTCGTAGTCCTCGCGGGTTTCGCCATCACGCTGATTTCCCATCACCTGCTTGTCGTTCCATCTGCGTGTAGTTCGCAGCGTGCCGTATTTATACGGTCAGCCTGGTCTGCTCAAGTTTAGAGCAATGTTTATAACTCACCGGCCAAATCAGCCGCACGCGTATACCACGATGCCTCACCGTCGAGCGCTCGGTACGCCCGTCCATTTGCAGCAACGCGCACACCTCGAGCCGGCTGCACTCAATCCCTGGAACGATCGAAGCCGGAGTCGCAGATGCCGTCCTTTTCCAACCTGTCCATTCGCAACAAGGTGCTGCTTGCCTTTGGCATCGTGCTGATCACCGCGATGGGGCTCGGCGGCTTCTCGATCGATCGTCTGTCCAACGTCAACGGCTCGGCCGCCGAGGTTCGCGACAATTGGCTGCCGGCGACCGGCTGGCTCGGCAGCATTTCCAAAGCGGTGGAGCAGTATCGCGCCCGGCAGGGCCAATTCCTGCTGGCGACGACGGCCGAGCAGAAGAACGAGCAGCAGAAGCTGATCGACGAGACCCTGCAGCAGCTGGAGGCGACATGGCGGCTCTACGAGCCGACGGTGACAACGGCGCAGGAGAAGGCGCTGGTGGCCGCGTTCAAGGGCCCCTGGGCCACGTATCTCGAGGACAGCAAGCAGCTGCTCGAGCTGTCACGGAAGAACCAGACCGAGGCCGCAACGGCCCTGTTCATGGGCCGGCTGCGTGAGGAATTCGGCAAGGCGCGCAAGGCGCTCGAGCAGGACCTCGCCTGGAATGTCGAGCAGGGCAAGGCGGAGGCCGACAAGGGCGCCGCAGTCTATCAATCATCCCGCTCATGGATCCTGGCGACCATCGCGCTCGCTGCCGCACTCTGCATAGCGATGGGCAGCATGATCGTGTCCGGCGTATCGCGTCCGATCACGGCGATGACCGAGGCGATGCGCAGGCTCGCCGGCGGCGACATGTCCGCACACATCCCCGGCACCGCGCGCAAGGACGAGATCGGCAGGATGGCGAGCGCCGTGCTGGTGTTCAAGGACAACGCGATCGAGACCGAGCGGCTGCGCGCCGAGCAGGCGGAGACGGAGAAGCTTGCCGTTGAACGCCGCAAGCGCGACATGCACGAGCTGGCCAACAGCTTCGAAGGCGCGGTCGGGGAGATCATCGAGACCGTTTCTTCGGCCTCGACCGAGTTGGAGGCTTCGGCCTCGACCCTGACCTCGACGGCAGAACGCACGCAGCAGCGGACCACGACCGTCGCCGCGGCTTCCGAGCAGGCGACCGCCAACGTGCAGTCGGTCGCGTCCGCGACGGAGGAGCTGAGCTCGTCGGTGACCGAGATCAGCCGCCAGGTGCAGGAGTCGGCGCGGATGGCGAACGAGGCGGTCGAGCAGGCGCGCAAGACCAACGACCGCGTCAGTGAGCTGTCGAAGGCGGCGGCGCGGATCGGCGATGTCGTCGAGCTGATCAACACCATCGCCGGGCAAACCAATCTGCTCGCCTTGAACGCCACGATCGAGGCGGCGCGCGCGGGCGAGGCCGGCCGCGGCTTTGCGGTCGTCGCCACCGAGGTCAAGGCATTGGCTGAGCAGACCGCAAAGGCGACCGGCGAGATCGGCCAGCAGATCGCCGGCATCCAGGCGGCGACCAACGACTCCGTCGGCGCGATCCGCGAGATCAGCGGCACGATCGAGAAGCTGTCGGAGATTTCATCGACGATTGCCGCGGCGGTCGAAGAGCAGGGCGCCGCGACGCAGGAGATCTCGCGCAACATCCAGCAGGCGGCGCAGGGAACGCATGAGGTGTCGTCCAACATCACCGACGTGCAGCACAGCGCCAGCGAGACCGGCTCGGCGTCGTCGCAAGTGCTGTCGGCGGCGCAATCGCTGTCGCAGGACAGCAACCGGCTGAGGCTGGAGGTGGGACGGTTCCTGAATACGGTGCGGGCGGCGTAAGGAACGCTATTATTAGTTGCCGCCCCGCTCGAATCGCGATGACGGCTCCACTCCCCTCCCCCTTGCGGGGAGGGGTTGGGGGTGGGGGTCTCCGGACGCTGAACGTCGTGCGTGCCTCGATACCTCAAAGGCACTACAGCGACTGCCTCGCGTGGGCTCTTGACTCCGCGTTACACAACTCACAGCGGAATTCGGAGCCCCCCACCCCCGACCCCTCCCCGCAAGGGGGAGGGGGAGAGCACCGTCTCTCCCTCATCGCTTCTCGATCACGAGGCTCTGCACCACGCGGCCGAAATAGCCCCTGGCATCACCGAGCCGCGCCATTGCGAGGCCGGCGCCGTCCGGGCCGATCCAGCTTTCGGCGTCGAGCAGGATCCAGTCGCCGACCGGCTCGCGGGCCATGTTCACGGTGAGGTCGGCGTTGAGAAAGGTGTAGCTGTGAAAGTCGAGCGCGGCCGAGGTGCCGTTGCAGAAGTCGCTGGCGACGACGGCGCGCATCGCCTGTGACACCGCCTCGCCTTCGACCAGCGGCCAGTCGACGCGGTACCAGATCGCGCCCGGCCCCTTGACGCCGAAGCGTCCGCGCGCGGCGCGGAGCGTCATGCCGCGCACGAACGGGCTGGTGGAGAAATCAGCCGGCTCGGGCTGGGCGTCGTCTGGTCCGGCGAGATCGACCGGCAGCTGACGGATATCATCCGGCAGCGGCACTGCATCCTGCCTGATCTTCAGCACGGTCGCGGTCACCACCACGGTGTCGCCGGCGCGCAGGCGCACGGCGCAGAGCTGAATCTTGCGGCCCTCGCGCAGCACCTCGGTCTCGACGGCGAGCGGGGCGAGCGGCACCGGCCGCATCAGGTCGATGGTGACGCGGGCGATGCGCATCGGCGACTTGGTCGCGATGCGTTCCGCCGCCCACACCGCCAGCGCCGACGGCGCGGAACCGTGCTGCATCGTCGGGTCCCAGGGACCCGCGGCATCGGGACTGACGACGACCTGGTCGTCCGTGACGCGGAAGATCGGCCGCATCAGCGCACGCTTCGCCATGCCCTAGCCGGCGCTGGCAAAGGCGCGGTCGGCGCCGCTCGGCAGTTCGATGTCGACCTCGAGCGTCGAGACATGCTTCCCCCGGTCCATGCGGACGATGACCTTGTCCGGATCGAGTACCACGTGGCGCGAAACCACGGCGAGGATTTCCTCGCGCAGCTGCATGAGGAGATCGGGCTGGCCACGCAGGCTGCGCTCATGCGCGAGCAGGATCTGCAGCCGCTCCCGCGCGACCGGCGCCGAGGCTGTTCGCCCCGTAAAGAGCCGCAGCACGCTCATGCAGCCCTCCGTCCCAAGAGCAGGTTCATCAGGCCCTTGCGCTCGACAGGGATCTGCATCTCGACCTCCTCGCCGAGCAGGCGGCGCATCGCGTCGTGATAGGCCCGCGCCGGCGCGCTCGCCGGGCTGTTGAGCGTCACGGGGCAGCCGACATTGGAGGCGCGCAGCACGTCCTGGCTTTCCGGCACGATGCCGAGCAAGGGCGTCGCCAGGATCTCCAGCACGTCGTCGATCGACAGCATCTCGCCGCGCGCGGCGCGGCCGGCATCGTAGCGGGTGATCAGGATGTGCTTCTCGACGCGCTCGCCGTTCTCGGCGCGCACCGTCTTGGAGTCGAGCATGCCGATGATGCGGTCGGAATCGCGCACCGACGACACTTCCGGGTTGGTGACGATGATCGCCTCGTCGGCATAGCGCATCGCCAGCATGGCGCCGCGCTCGATGCCGGCCGGGCTGTCGCAGATCACCCAGTCGAAGGTCTTGCGCAATTCGTGGATGACGCGGCCGACGCCGTCCTCGGTCAGCGCATCCTTGTCCTTGGTCTGCGAGGCCGGCAGCAGCCACAGATTCTCCAGCCGCTTGTCGCGGATCAGGGCCTGCGGCAGCTTGGCGACGCCGTGCACGACGTTGATGAGATCGAACACGACGCGCCGCTCGGCGCCGAGCACGAGATCGAGATTGCGCAGGCCGACGTCAAAATCGACGACCACCACCTTCTCGCCGGCCTGCGCCAGCGCCGCGCCCATCGCCGCCGTGGTGGTGGTCTTGCCGACGCCACCCTTGCCCGACGTCACAACAAGTACTTTCGCCATCTTACGAATCCTCCTGCTACTCAGTTCAATGCAACGATCTTCATGGAATGACCTTCGAGCCGGGCCTGTGCGGCCCGGCCGCGCAATGCATCGTCGATCTGCTCGGCGGTCTGGTAGTAGCCGTCGATCGCGACCAGCTCGGCCTCGATCTTCTGGCAATAGATGCGTGCGGCCGAATTGCCGTTGATGCCGGCCATGGCGCGGCCGCGCAGCGCGCCATAGACATGGATGGAGCCGCCGGCGACGATCTCGGCGCCCGACGACACCGCGCCGAGCACGGTGACGTCGCCGTCGGGAAACACGATGGATTGGCCGGAGCGCACCGGCTGATCGAGCAGCAGCGAGGTCGGCTGCTGCAGCTGCGGCTTCTCCGGCTCGATCTCCTGCACCGCGCAGTGGCGGCCGCCGGACAGCAGCGGCGGCATGCCGAGCGAGAGACGGCCCTGCTCGACGCCTTCGAGGCCGAGCACGCGGATGTTGCGCGCCTCGATGCTCTTGATCAGATGGGTGATGGCGAGCGGGCTCAGATCCACCGCGGAGAGATCGAGCACGATCGGCTTGCCGATGAAGAAGCCGGGCGAGCCTTTGAGCGTCGCATCGAGCTCGCTGAGCCAGTCGGCAATGGGTACCGCCGGCGAGAACACGAAGGCGACGTAGGAGCGCCCGCGCAGACGAATAACAGGACGCACCGTTTCAGCGCTGGCACTCATGACCATCCGACCCAACCCTTCTTAGTGATTGGTTAACTGTCGGCGCCAGATGGTTAACGGATGGTTAAATCGAGGCTAAGCTGCTCGAAAATCGACAGCCGCCCGCCTGACATCCTTCGATGATGATCGAATCAAGGCAGAAAATTGGCGCGAATACGACGCAAATCCTGAGCATCTGCGTCAAGACCCGTCATGCCTCATTTCGATCACATCATGATGATAACTTTAACGTACATATAATGCGGAGCCGACGGCTTTAAGCGGTTCCGATCAATTGACACTCGTTGGGGGGCGGGGCATGGGATTAATCAAGGCGCTGAAGGCACGGTCAACGTGGCCCGGCGCCCGGCAGGAAGGGACCTTCGGCGTGCGATCGGTGATCGACGCGAAACGTCTGATTCTGCAAGTGATTCCGTGTGAACTGAAGTGGCAGACTAGCTCCCGTCCTTCGTTTGAAAATAGCTCTCATACGACCGTGGCAGAAGCGAACAGTTGACCGGAATTGAGCGTCAGAGGAGTAGCGTATGAGTTCGTTGAGTGAACAGAATCCGATGAACCCGCAGGACCCGCTGCACTATGCACCGCGGTGGCTGCGTGAACGACCGGAAGCCGCACGTCTATCTCTCGTCGGTGACAACGCCAAGGCAGCGGAGGCGGCCGAGCGTCCCGCTTCGGGACAGCAAGGACCGCTCGATGCTCGTTTGGAGACCGCCGTGTTCGAATCCCTCCGTCAGTCGTTGAATCCGCAGGTCATGCGCGAGCCCCCAGAGTTCGAGCGTGAGCGTGACCGCCGCTCGGTCGTGTTCAAGATCGCCGGCCGCTTCGCAGCCGCCACCGGCGTCGCCGCCGTCGTCGCGCTGTTCTTCGTCAACATCGTACCGGTGTGGCGCCAGCCCGATGCGAGCTCGTCCTTCGTCGCCGCCGTGCAGTCGATGAAGACGCTGCCGCCGGTCGCGGCCGATGTGCAGGACGCCAAGGCCGACCAGACCAGCTCGCTGCCGGAGCGCGCCGAGCCGCAGGTCCCGGCCCTGTCGCAGTTCAAGTCGCTGCTGGCCTCGGATGCGCAGGCGCAGGCCCCCGCGGCTGACGCCGACACGCCCGAAAAGCCCATGCTGCAGCAGTTCATGCAGTGGAACCAGAAGACCGGTCAGATGGAGCGGGTTCGCTAATCCGTTCCGCCTGAGCCGACCCTCAAACAGCTCGCACAAGGCGATCATGATCGACGTCCTACCGCAGAAAGCGGCAGCACGCGGTCCGTTAGCACACGCCCGTATCGCAGCCATGCTGCTCGGGACCATCGTGGCCAGCGGAGCCTTTGCCGTGTCCGGCGAGGCCTATGCCGCGCCCGGCGAAACTGTGAGCGTGGCGCGCCAGCTCGGCAGCCGCGTCGGACCGATCATCGGCTCGGCGCTCGCCTGCCGCGACATCGCCCGGCCGCGCATCCAGGCGATCATCGAGAAATTCCAGCTCGTCATCCGCGAGGCCGCCGCCAGCGAGGCCGACCGCGACGAATTGACCCGCCTGCTCGACCGCTTCGTCGCCGACGGCCGCAGCCTGGTGACTTCAGGCCGGATCGACTGCCCGAGCGCGGAGCGCCAGCTCGCCGATCTCGAACAGTCGATCGCCGCGCCGGCCGCGGCCCGATCCAGCCTCCCCGCCGTGACGCTCGCCCCTTCGAGCGCCGTGGCCGCGACGATGCCGGCGCAGGTCCTGCCGCCCGCGGTCGAGACGCGCGGCATCACGCAGAACGACATCAAGTTCGGCATGGTCATCCCCTATGGCGGGCCGGTGAAGGAAAGCGGGCGGCAGCTGAAGATCGGCGTCGAGGCCGCCTTCAGGCGCGTCAACGAGGCCGGCGGCGTCAACGGCCGCGCCCTGAAGCTCGTCACCGCCGACGACGGCTATGATCCGTCGCGCACGCTCGATGCGATGAAGCAGCTGTACGACAACGACCAGGTGTTCGGCTTCGTCTGCAATTTCGGCTCGGCCACCGCGGCCGTCGCGATCCCCTACGCGCTGGAGCGCCGCGCGCTGTTCTTCGCGCCCTACACCGGCGCCAACGTCGTGCGTCACGATCCGCCGGACCGCTACGTCTTCAACTACCGGCCGAGCTACGCCGAGGAGACCGACGCGCTGGTCCGCTATCTCGTCAAGATCCGCAAGCTGCAGCCGCGCCAGATCGTCGTGTTCGCGCAGAACGACGCCTTCGGCGATGCGGGCTTCGCCGGCGTGTCCAAGGCCTTCCGCACGCTCGGCGCCAACGAGAACGCGATCGTGCGCGTCAACTATCCGCGCAACAGCATCGAGGTCGACGACGCCATCAGCCAGCTCAGGCTGCTGAAGACGCCGGTCCGCGCCGTGATCATGCTGGCGACCACGCGCGCCGCCGCCAAGTTCATCGAGAAGGCGCACGACGTGTTTCCCGGCGCGATCTTCGCCAACATCTCGGCGGTGGGCGGCTCGGCGCTCGCGAGCGAGCTGCTGCTGCTCGGCCCGCGCTACACCGACGGCGTCATCGTCACCCAGACGGTGCCGGGCGTGTCGGGCTATTCCAGCCTCGTGCTCGACTACAAGACTGCGCTGGCGAAGTACTTCCCGGGCGAAGCGGCGGACTACATGTCGCTCGAGGGCTACATCTCGGCGAGCGTGCTGATCGAGGGATTGAAGCGCGCCGGCCGCAGCTTCGACACCGAGCAGCTGGTGGAGACGCTCGAGACCATGCGCGACCTCGATCTCGGCCTTGGCGCCCAGCTCGGCTTCGGCCGCTCCGAACACCAGGCCTCGCACAAGATCTGGGGCACGGCGCTGGACGAAAGCGGCAACTTCCAGCCGATCGAGCTTGACTAGAATACCGCTGGCCAAAAACCAGCACGGACTACCACGACAAAAAAGCGGCAGAGAAACCCGACATTAATTCGAAATGCCACGAATAGCAGAGCGGTGAGGGTGAGCAGCAGCTCTTAGAGCAAACGGATAGATAGTTTGATGACCGTTCATTGGTCCGCATTGATCATGGGAAGCCTGGTTTCGGTTTCCATCAGCCCCGCTTTCGCGGCGGCAACTGATGTCGTCAGGGATCTTGCCGGCAGGGTGGGACCGATCGTGGGACAGGCCTCGGCCTGCCCGGACATCGCGCAAGGACGCGTCCAGACCATCGTCGACAAATTCCGCGAAGCCATCCGGCAGTCCTCCAGCAATGACGGCGAGCGCGATCAGCTGACGCGGACCTTCAACGGCTATATTGCCGAAGGCCGTAGCCGTACGGGGGCCTCGCAGGCGAATTGCGCGGCTGCGGAGCGGCAGCTCACGGACCTGGAGCGCTCGCTCGGCCAGCCGGCAGCCGCCGCAAACCCATCGTCCAGGACTGAGGCGACGACCGGCGCCGTCACCACCGAGCCGGTCCGCGGCGTCACCGATCGCGAGATCCGGTTCGGCATGGTCCTGCCGTTCTCCGGCATCCGCAAGGAGACCGGACGCCAGATGAGGCAGGGCATCGAGGCCGCCTTCGCGCGCGCCAATGATGCCGGCGGCATCAACGGGCGAGCGCTGCGGCTCGTGGCCGCCGACGACGGCTATGACCCCAACCGCACCCTCGGGGCGATGGCGCACCTCTACGACAAGGAGCAGGTGTTCGGCTTCATCGGCAACATCGGCACCGCGAACTCGCAGGTCGCGATCCCTTACGCGCTCGAGCGGCGCGCGCTCTACTTCGCGCCGAACTCAGGCGCCGCCGTGGTGCGGCACGACCCGCCGGATCGCTATGTTTTCAACTACCGGGCGAGCTACGCCGAGGAGACCGCGGCACTGGTCCGCTATCTGGTCAAGATGAAGCGCATCTCGCCCAAGCAGATCGCGGTGCTGACCCAGCAGGACGCGTTTGGCGACGACGGCTTCGCCGGCGTCGCCAAGGCCTATCGGCAGTTGAACATCGCCGACCCCGTGATACGCATCAACTATCCGCGCGCCACGATGGACGTGGAAGAGGCCGTCAACCAGGTCAAGGCGTACAAGCCGGGCTTCAAGGCCATCATCATTGTGGGGACCGACCGGGCAGCTGCCAAATTCATCGAGAAGACGCACGACGCCGTGCCAGGCCTGATCTATGCCAACGTGTCCGCCGTGGGATCGACCTCGCTTGCGACCGAGCTGAAGCTGCTCGGTCCGCGATACACCAACGGCGTCATCGTGACGCAGGGCGTTCCGGCCGTTTCCGGCTATTCGAGCCTGGTCCTCGACTACAAGAATGCCCTGGCGAAATATGCCCCCGGCGAAGAGCCGGACTACACGTCGCTCGAAGGCTACATCGCGGCGACGATCCTGATCCAGGCGCTGAAGCAGACCAGTCCGCTCGACACCGAGCGGCTCGTCGACACGCTGGAATCGATGCGCAGCCTCGATCTCGGCCTTGGCGCCCAACTTGCTTTTGGACGCGCGGAGCACCAGGCGTCGCACAAGATCTGGGGCACCGCGCTCGACGGGAACGGCACGTACCAGGCGATCGAACTGGAATAGACGAAGAGACTAAGACTGAGGGGAAAGAACTGGTTGTAGGCGACGCTTTAGCGAGTTCTAAAGCATGATCGGAAAAAGGCGTGCCGGGTTACCGAAATGGTCATGCTCTTAGGAAAAGCTGGTGTGTGCATGGTGGCGGTCTTAAGTCTTCTCCGTCGCAGACACAGAGCGTCAAATCACCAGGCGGAAGACCTGGATGGGGTCCATAGTGGGATAGTGGCAATGAGCTTTCGTTCTAGCGTGTTCTTGGTTGCGGCATTGCTCGCAACGCCCGCCAGCGCGGCGGGCACTAATGCGGATGTGGTGCGTAATCTTGCGAGCCGGGTTGGGCCGATCGTGGGAGCAGCATCCGCCTGTCAGGCGATCGACCAAGGCCGCGTTCAGGCCATTGTCGACAAGTTTCGCGAGGTGATTCGAGAGGCCTCAACGGGCGGCTCGGATCGGGACGAGCTGACGCGCGTGTTCAACGGCTATGTTGCCGATGGTCGCAACCGCGTGGGCGCGTCACAGACCGATTGCAACACGGCGGGCCGCCAGCTCGCCGAACTCGAGCGCTCGCTCGGGCAGACCGCGCCGAGCCAGACGGCCACCAGCCTCGCCGGGGTGATCGCCCCGTCCGCGGCGGTCGCCGCGACGGCACCGACGGCGACGCTGCCGCCGCCGGCCGCCAGCAACGTCCAGGGGATCACCCCGAACGAGATCCGGTTCGGCATCGCCGCTCCGTTCTCGGGCGCGTCCAAGGAGCTCGGACGGCAGATGAAGATGGGCATCGAGGCCGCCTTCAACCGCGCCAACGACGGCGGTGGCGTCGGCGGACGCTCGCTGCGCCTGTTCTCGGCCGACGACGGCTACGAGCCGGCGCGGACGCTGGACGCGATGAAGCAGCTCTACGAAAAGGACAAGGTGTTCGGCTATATCGGCAATGTCGGCACGCCGACCTCCGCCGTCGCCATGCCCTATGCGCTGCAGCGCCGGGTGCTGTTCTACGGGGCGTTCACCGGCGCCAACATCCTGCGCAACGATCCGCCGGATCGCTACGTGTTCAACTACCGCGCCAGCTACGCGGAAGAGACCGACACCGTCGTGCGCTATCTGGTGAAGCTGCGCCGTCTGCAGCCGCGCGACATCGCGGTGTTCGCCCAGCAGGACTCCTACGGTGACGCCGGCTTCTCCGGTGTGGCCAAGGCGTTCCGCTCGCTCGGCCTGGCCGACACCTCGATCGTGCGGTTCAACTACAAGCGCAACACGGTCGACGTCGACGAGGCGGTCAACCAGCTCAGGGCGATGAAGAACCCGCCCAAGGCGATCGTCATGGTGGCGACCTACCGGGCTGCCGCCAAGTTCATCGAGAAGACGCGCGATCTCTACCCGAACATGGTCTACACCAACGTGTCGTTCGTGGGGTCGACCGAGCTGTCCGATGAGCTGATGCTGCTCGGCCCGCGCTATGCCAGCGGCGTGATCGTCACCCAGGTGGTGCCGGCCGTCGGCGGCTATTCCAGCGCCGTGCTCGAGTACAAGTCCGCGCTGGAAAAGTACTTCCCGGGCGAAGCTCCTTCGTACGTCTCGTTCGAGGGCTATATCGCGGCCAATGTGCTGATCCAGGCGCTGCGCAAGGTCGGCCCGCAGGTCGACACCGAGGCCCTGATCGACACGCTGGAGAACATGCAAAGCGTCGATCTCGGCCTTGGCGCCAAGCTCGGCTTCGGCCGCGCCGAGCACCAAGCCTCGCATAAGATCTGGGGTACGGCGCTCGACGAGCGCGGCAAGTTCCAGGCGATCGAGCTGGAATAGTCTGCGCCGGACCAGGACTCTGACATCGGGACGCGGCAGCCACCGGCTGCCGCGTCTTTTCGTTTCGAGCTGGCGTTGCTGATGCCGAACGGGGACGGGATCAGCGCGGCCGAGGCCGCGAACTGCTCACCCGACTCGCACCGTTGCGCGGGAGCCGCCAAATTGCGGCGTTTTGACACACGTCAGAATGGCAACAACAGCCAATACCTCTAGTAAAAGTTGAATTGCGGCATTCCGCTACGCCTCTTGGTTCGTGGTCGCGGCGGCCTTCCCGTGATCTGATCACTACGTCTTTCCATCCATCAATCGATGATTGCGTACGGACTTCCGATCACCGCCCTGGCCCGCCACATGGCTTGACGCCGGCCATTTTCAGCGGATCCAGCCACGGCTCTCGGCACGTCGGACGGAACGAGGCGCCGTCATCCGGGACGAAAGCTCGAGCCTCCGTCGAAGCGAGCAAGAGAAAGCTGCCAGAGATGACATCGCCGTTCACCCCCGGCTCCGACGACTGGCGGGCGATGCTGAGGCTCGTGGGGGAGGTAGGAGAGCTCGGCACAACTCCGGGCGAAGCCTGCGCGCATCTGATGGCCGAACTGGCGAAGCTGATTGGCTCCGGGCCCGTGTGGTGGAGCGTGGTCGGGGGCGCCGACCCCGGCCGCGGAGCCGACAGCGACGGGACGGCCGAAGTGGCGCTATCGCAGGTGCACGGGCTCGATCACGCAACGCTGCAGCGATGGGAGCAGACCTATCTGCAGGCGCGCGCCTATGGCGAGCACCCGATGTGGGAGAGGGCCTTCGCCGCGCCCGGCTGCGCCCGCAGCTTCCTGCGGCGGGATATCGTCGCGGACGACGCCTGGTATCGAAACCCTCACGTCACCGGCTACGTCCGTGGCTTCGGCGCGGATGACGTCGTGGCCGCCATCGTGCCGATCGGCGGCGGCGCGGAGCTTTGCGTCGCCGCCATGCGGGCGTGGGGCGACACCGGCTTCACGGCGCGCGAGCGCGAGATGATTCTGCAGCTCTCGCAGCACACCTCCTGGCTGGCGCAGCGTCCGGATCCGCTTGCCGTCATGGCCAAAGGCCACACCGGCCGCCCCTTCACGATCGCCGAGCTGGCGCCGCGGCATCGTTCGGTGCTCGAACTGCTGGCAGCCGGCCACAGCGAGAAGCGGATCGCGGCTGCGCTGAACATCAGTCCCCGGACGGCACACAAGTATATCGAGCAGATCTACCGCGCCCTCGACGTCTCCAGCCGGGCCGAGCTGATGGCGCGTTTCATTGCACGCTGACAACACATGGACACGAAGCGGCGCACGTAGCCATTTGGCTACGCTGACGGCCGGGTTGCCGCGCCGGTAGCGTGATCGGGTCATGGGCTGCGCCGACGATCTGGCGCGCCGCGAACGCGATCATCTCCGGAGACTGCAATGCCTGCCCTGCCGACCCGCCGTGCCCTGCTGGCTTCGACGGCGCTGACCACCCTGCTGCTGACCTCGGCACTGCCTGCGACAGCTCAGAACGCGACGTGGCTCGCGACGCCCGGATCGGTCGACTTCAACACCGGGACCAATTGGGACACCGGCAATTTGCCGACCGGCACCGCCACCTTCGGCACCTCCGGCACCTCCAACCTGACGATCACGAGCAGCGCCACGCTCGGCGAGCTGGTGTTCGACACCGGCGCGTCGAACTACACCTTCTCGACCAACTTGCAGACTCTCACCTTGGCCGGGGCCGGCATCGTCATCAATGGCGGCAGCGCCACGTTCAACATGACCGGCGGCATGTTCGTGGCGATGTCGTTCTGGAACAGCGCCTCAGCCGGAACGGCCACCATCACCGGATCCGGACTGAGCTTCTTCGGCAACAGCACGGCCGGCTTCGCCAACATCACCAACGACTCGGTCTCGTTGAGCAACAGCGCCACGCTCGGCCATGCCACGTTCAACAATCTGGGCAGCCTGGTGTTCTTCAACGCGACAACAGCCGGCAACGCCACCATCGACAATCACGGCTCCGTGGAGTTCTACGACACCAGCACGGCCGGCAGCTCGACGATCACCAACCAGAGCGGCAGCACCCTCAGCTTCTTCGGCCAGAGCACCGGCGGCGACGCGACCATCATCAATGGCGGCACGGTGAATTTCGCTGGCTCGAACGGGCCGGCGAGTGACGGCAAGCTGAGCGCCGGCTCCATCGCCGGCACCGGCAACACCATTCTCGGCGCCAACGAGCTCACCGTCGGCGGCAACAACAGCTCGACCACCGTGAGCGGGATCATCTCCGGCGCCGGCTCGCTGGCCAAGACCGGCACCGGCACAATGACGCTCACTGGAGCCAACACCTATGCGGGCGGGACCACCTTCGCCGGTGGCACGGTCAGTGTCGCCTCCGACGCCAATCTCGGCGGTGCAACGGGCAGCCTGACCTTCAATGGCGGCACGCTGCAGGTTACCGGCACCTCCTTCGCCTCGACCGCGCGCACCATCAATTGGGCCACAGGTGGCGGCGGCTTCGACATCGCCGACCCCGCCAACACCTTCACGGTGAGCCAGGCGCTCGGCGGCGGAAGCCTCTCCAAGCTGGGGGCCGGCACGCTGAGGCTCACCGGAGTCAACAGCTACACGGGCGGCACCACCCTCGCCGGCGGCACGGTCAGTGTCGCCTCCGACGCCAATCTCGGCGGCGCAACGGGCAGCCTGACCTTCAATGGCGGCACATTGCAGGTCACCGGCACCTCGTTCAGCTCGACCGCGCGCACGATCAATTGGGGCGCGGGCGGCGGCGGCTTCGACATCACCGATCCCGCCAACGCCTTCACCGTGAGCCAGGCGCTCGGCGGCAGCGGCGGCCTCACCAAGCTGGGGGCCGGCACGCTGACGCTGGCCGGCCTCGACACCTATACGGGTGCGACGGTCGTCAACGCCGGCAGGCTGGCCGTCAATGGCTCGATCGCTGCCTCCAGCGGCCTCACCGTGAACACGGGCGCCACGCTCGGCGGCACCGGCCAATTGCCCGGCGTGATCATCAACGCCGGCGGCACGCTGGCGCCCGGCAATTCGATCGGCACCCTGACCGTCAACGGCAATCTGCAGTTCAACGCCGGCAGCACCTACACGGTGGACGTCTCGCCGAGCGCCGCCGACCGTACCAACGTCACGGGCACGGCGACACTGACCGGCGCCACCGTGAATGCCGTGGCGCTGCCGGGCAGCTTCCGGCAGCAGACCTACACCATCCTCAACGCCACCGGCGGGCTCGGCGGCACGGAGTTCGCCGGGTTCAACGTCACCGGCAGCTTCAGCCCGGCGCGCAACCCGCACCTCACCTACGACCTCACCAACGCCTATCTCGTGCTCGATCCCAGCCTCATGGTGCTGTCTCCGGGCGCGAGCATCAACCAGACCAACGTCGCCAATGGCATCAACCGCGCGGTCGGCGGCGGCGTGACGCCCCCGGCCGGGTTCGACACCTTGCTGAACATGCCGTCCAATGCGGCCGGCCGCGCCCTCGACCAGCTCTCCGGCCAGAGCGGGACGCAGGCCCCAAGCGGCGCCACGCAGCTCGGCGGATCATTCCTGACACTGCTGTCCAACCCGTCGGGCCGCAATGGCGACAGCAGCTCCGCGCCGCTCGGCTACGCTGGCGAGCGCCGACACACGCCGGCGGCCGTGCGCGACGCCTTTGCCGCATTCGAATCGCCCGACCGTTCCGACGCGCGCTGGAATGTCTGGGGCACCGGCTTCGGTGCCGGCAGCCGGCTGTCCGGCGATGCGGCGACCGGCAGCCGTGACAGCTCCGCCCGCGCGGGCGCGGTTGCTGCCGGGGCCGACTATCGGGTCGCGCCAAACACGCGGGCGGGCTTCTCGCTGGCCGGCGGCGCCATGAGCTGGTCTGACAGCAATGGCGGCGGCACGAGCGACCTGATGATGGCTGGTGTCTATGGCCGGCACGAGATCGGCCCGACGACCATCACGGCCGCCGCCAGCTACGCCAACTACTGGATGTCGACCACGCGCACCGTCACGGTCGCAGGCCTCGACCAGCTCACCGCGCGCTTCAACGCGCAGAGTTTTGGCGGCCGCATCGAGGCCGGTCATCGCCTGCCGGTGCCGTTTCTCTCGGCCGAATGGACGCCGTACGGCTCGATCCAGGCGCAGAGCTTCCGCACGCCCGGCTATGCGGAGACCGCAGCGATCGGCTCCAACCAGTTCGCTCTCACCTATGCCGGCCGCAATGCGACCGCGTTCCGCGCCGAGCTCGGCGTGCACACGGACCGGACGATCGCCATCGAGAGCGGCAGCCAGCTCACCTTGTTCGGACGTACCGCCTACGCCCATGACGTCGTCAGCAATCCGGCGCTGTCCGCCAACTTCACCGCGCTCGGCACAGCCAGCGGCTTCACCGTATTCGGCACGCGGCCATCGCAGAACCTGCTGCTGACCTCATCGGGCGCCGAATGGCAGCTCGCCAGCGGCGTCTCCCTCATGATCAGGGCCGACACCGAATGGGGCGAGCGCTCGCGCACCACCTCCGGCACGGGACGCATCCGATATACGTGGTGATGACGAAAGACTGGTTCGATGAAAAGTGGAAAGAGGCTACGGGGAAAAATCTCGTAAATCGTCGCCGCTTTCTCCGTCGTCATTCCGGGGCGTGCGAAGCACGAACCCGGAATCCATCTCACGGCAGATCACGCGTCCCGATGGAGTCCGGGCTCGCCGCGCTGTCGCGCGTCGCCCCGGAATGACACCGAGATGGGCGCACAACCGCCCCTTCCACCTCACAGCGGCGGGTCGATCGCCTCATCATATTCCTTCTTGAAGCGCGCGATCAGCTCGGCGGCGGGCAGCACGTCCTTGATGGCGCCGATGCCCTGGCCCGAACCCCAGATCTCCTTCCAGGCCTTCGGCTTGGCGCGCTCGCCGGACTCGTCGGTGCCGAAGCTCATCTTCGACGGATCGGATGTCGGCAGATTGTCGGGATCGAGGCCTGCGGCGACGACCGACGGCTTCAGATAGTTGCCGTGCACGCCGGTGAACAGGTTCGAATAGATGATGTCGTCGGCGCCCGACTTCGTGATCATCTCCTTGTAGCCCCCGACCGCATTCGCCTCCTTGGTGGCGATGAAGGCCGAGCCGATATAGGCGAAGTCGGCGCCGAGAATGCGCGCGGCGCGGATGGCGCGGCCATTGCCGATGGCACCCGACAGCGCGATCGGTCCGTCGAACCAGGTCCGCGTCTCCGCGACGAAGGCGAACGGCGAGATCGTGCCGGCATGGCCGCCGGCGCCGGCCGCGACCAGGATCAGGCCGTCGGCGCCCTTCTCGATCGCCTTGTGGGCAAACTTCTGATTGATGACGTCGTGGAAGACGATGCCGCCCCAGCGATGCGCCGCCTGGTTCAGCTCCTCGCGTGCGCCGAGCGAGGTGATCAGCATCGGCACCTTGTACTTCTCGCACAGCGCCAGATCCTGCTCGAGCCGGTTGTTGGAACGATGCACGATCTGGTTGACGGCGAACGGCGCCGACGGGGCTTCCGGGTGCGCGCGATCATACGCCGCGAGCTCCTCGGTGATGCGCGCCAGCCATTCGTCGAGCAGCGCGGCCGGCCGCGCGTTGAGAGCGGGAAACGAGCCGACCACACCGGCCTTGCACTGCGCGATCACCAGATCGGGCACGGAGATGATGAACAATGGCGAGCCGATCACGGGGATCGACAGGCGCCCCTTGAACAAGGCGGGCATGGACATGGACGGGAATTCCTCTTCGTGAAATGCGGAGATGCTCGCTTGCAAGCATGCCCGACATCAGGCCGTGATGGCAATTCGCTCGCAGAGGGACCGGAAAAGCCCGTGGAGGGTCTTGCGTTGAGGCGCTGGCCGCGACGCGCGCAAGGCTGTGCGGCGGCCTATTGGCAGAGCGCCGAGGTCACGAAGGTGTCGGTGCGGCAGTCGCCGGGCTTGCGCTGCCGCCCGGGAATCAGCACCCGGGCCGAGCAGGTCTCGGCCGAATCGGTGTTGAGGCTCTTGCCTTCCTTGTAGCCCTTGCCCTGGCACAGCCGGTCGGCGCCGAGCTTGCAATCCGGCGTGCCGTTGCCGGCCAGCGGACAGGCCATGCGGCCGGAGATCATGGTGGACGGCTTGGCGAGCCGCGAGAGCGTGTCGCCGGTCTCCTTCAGAACGCCGGACGGGTTGTCGCCAGCTTTCGGAGCGATCGGCCGATCGGCTTGCCGGGGCTGCTGGTCAGACGACGCGCCGTCTGTCTCGCCTTCGGTCGAAGGCGGCGCCAGGGTGGCCTCCGGACGCTTCAGGGGAATGATCGACATCTTCTCGAACAGCTTGCCGAGCTCGTCCACCAGGCCGGGACTGGATTGCGGCGGCGCCGGCGGCGGAGGTGGCTGCTGCTGCGGCGGCGCCTCGCGCAGACCCAGCGGCGGGGCCGATTGAGCCCAAGCCGTGGCAGCGCAAAGCACGACGACGAGCGGCGCCAATGCTGCAGCCAGCCCGGGGCGCCGCGGCCGCATCAGATCAGCTTCACCGCGATGACGAAGCCGGCCACCAGCACGGCCGCGCCGATCGCAACCCACAGCCCGAGATGCTTCTCGATGTGCACCTTGATCCATTCGCCATAGCGGTTGAGCACGATCGCGGCGATGAAGAAGCGGCCGCCGCGCGCCACGATCGAGCAGACGATGAAGAGGAACAGGTTGTAGCCGGCGAAGCCCGACGTGATCGTGACGAGCTTGTAGGGGATCGGCGTCAGCCCCTTGAGCAGGATGATGATGGCGCCCCACTCGGCGTAGGAGGCCCTGAACGCCTCGACCTTGTCACCGAGGCCATAGAGCTGGATCAGCCATTGGCCGAGCGAATCATAGAGCAGCGCGCCGATCGCGTAGCCGACGATGCCGCCAGCCACCGACGCCGCGGTGCAGACGCCGGCGAACAGCCAGGCGCGCTGCGGCTTGGCCAGCGACATCGGGATCAGCATCACATCCGGCGGCACCGGAAAGAACGAGCTTTCAGCGAAGGCGATCGCCGCCATGATCCAGAGGGCATGGGGCTTGTGGGCGGCGTCGATACACCAGTCATAGATCCGTCTGAGCATGGTCCGCGATGAAGCAAACCGGGCCGGGTTTGTCCATGGCCGATGTGCCGGTCGTATGCCTGCGTCAATGCCGCTTGCGCATCGTCCGGCCCTCAGCCGCGACGATCGGTCGCCCTGGCACCCGCCCGGGGGCGGCTTTGACGACCTTTGCGGGCGATTTCGGCAGCTTCTCGGCGATGCCGAGCATCAGCTCGCGCCGCTCCATCTCGCGCCAGACATCTTCGGGCTGGATGTCGAGCTCGGCCCACAGCACCGCCAGATTGTACAACAGGTCGGCACTCTCCCGCACCACCGCCTGGGCATCGCCGCCGACGGCATCGATGGCGACCTCGATGGCCTCCTCGCCGATTTTCTTGGCCATCTTCGCCCTGCCCTGCTGCATCAGCTTGGCCGTGCGCGAGCGCGCGGGGTCCAGGTCCCTCGCAGCCAGAATTGCGCGATAGAGCCGCTCGATCGAATCGGTCATCCGACCACAATAGTCAAAATCAATGGCGCCGGTGTTAATGTCTGCGGCAGGCATGAAAAATCCGCCGGCGCGGGGCCGGCGGATGGTTTCAGATCGTCCAATATCACCAATGCGGGTGGTGATAGTAGCCGCCACCGCCGTAGTAGGGGCCGCCGCCATAGGACTGATAGCCCGGCTGGTAGCCATAATAGGCCGGCCGGCCATAGTAGTAGTTGTCCTCGTAGTAGGACCGGCGGTTCTGGGCCGCGGCGATCGCGAGTCCGGTGCCGACGATGCCGGCGAAGGCCGCCGCAGCAGCCGCGCCGCCATTGCCGCGATAGTGTCGACGACGCGCGCTGACATCGGTCAGGCCCTCGTCGCTCGCCGTCTTCGCCACGACACGCTTCTCAGCCGGCGCAGAGCCGGCGAAGGCGAGGGTGGGCTGGACGGCCGTCAAAGTCACCGCGGCCACCGTCGCCAGGACGGTAGCACGGCCAAAGCGTGAAAAACTTCCGCGCTGTGCGATCATGTGATCCTCCGTACGATCAAATTCGCCGAACCAACTCTCCAGCCTGCCCACAGTTCCCGGCGCGAAACCCGGAGTCGAAGCCGCAAATCGCCGCAGGCCTTGCTCATGGACCGTTCAGATTCGATCGGACATGATCAGGCACCGCCGGCCCCGAGCGTCCCCGTCACGAATCTGACACATCGATCGCGCCCAAGCTGGTGAACTGATGAGAACACCGGTGAGACAACACCGGTACGGCCTGCGAATACCGGCGTGACCTGATGCGTATGCAACGACCCGTCACCCTGCTTGCCTTTGTCGTGGCGCTGCTCGCGGCGATCGTCGTGCCTGCGTTGCTGTCGCAACAGCATGCGGCAGCGGAGGAGCCGAAACGTCCGGTGGCCGTGATGTTCGCGCTGGATCGTCCGCTCGACGGCAGCACGGCCCCGATCGTGCTCGCGGCCAGCCGCGGGCTGTACAGTAGCGAGGGCGTCACCGTCACGATGACGACCGCCAAGGGCTCGCCCGATGCGATCGCGCGCGTGGCGTCCGGCGACGCCGACATGGCGCTCGCCGACATCAACGAACTGATCCGCTATCGCGACGGCGCCGGCAGCCAGCCCGTCAAGGCGGTGTTCGTGCTGTTGAACACGGCGCCTTACGCGATCATCGCGCGCAAGAGCCGCGGCATCAACGGGCTAGCCGACCTCGAGGGCAAGACGCTCGGCATAGCCGAGGGCGATCTCTCGATCCGGCTGTGGCCGGCCGTGGCGCGGCACAGCCATCTCAAGACCGAGACCATCAAGCTGTCGCGCGTCGGCGCCGCGGTGCGCGAGCCGATCCTGTCGGCGGGACAGGTCGACGCCGTCAGCGGATTCTCCTACCTCTCCGCGATCAACCTGCGCGACCGCGGCGTGCCCGCGGCCGATCTCGCGGTGCTGCGCTTCGCCGATTATGGCTGCGAGGCCTATGGCCACGCCGTGATCGTCAATCCGGCCTTTGCAGCCAGGCAGCCTGCAGCCGTCAAGGGCGTGCTGCGGGCGCTGACGTCCGGCCTCCAGCTCGCGATCAAGGACCCTCAAGGCGCAATCGCGGACGTGGTGAGCCGGATCGACGACGGTTCGCGCGAGCTCGAGCTGGAGCGGCTGCAGACCGTGCTGGCCGACAACGTGCTGACGTCGGACGTGCGCCGCGACGGCATCGGCGGCATCGATGCCGCCCGGTTCGAGCGGGCGCTGACCCAGATCGCGGACGACTTCAAATTCCAGCACAAGCGTCCTGCGGCGGCCGACATCTTCGACGACAGCTTCCTGCCCCCCGCCGACAGCCGGCTGGTCAACTGAAGCATTGCCGCAATTGCGCTGTCACCCCAGGCCGGTCTGTTGCTAACATGCGCCGCGCGCCGCCCGGCGCCGATTCCGTCGTCGCCAGTACAAAGCGCCTCGCCCATGTCCCTGCTCCGCATCTATGCCCGCGTGCTCCAATTGCTTGGAAAGGAGGCACGGCTCGGCTGGATCCTGGCCATTGCAAACCTCGCGCTCGCCGTGGCGCAGTTTGCCGAGCCGGTGCTGTTCGGACGCATTGTCGATTCACTGTCCAGCAACGCATCCACCAGCACGGCCTGGCCGCTGCTCGCGGCCTGGGCCGGATTCGGGCTGTTCACGATTCTCGCCAGCGCCTGGGTCGCGCTGCAGGCCGACCGGCTCGCGCACCGCCAGCGCCACGCCGTGCTGACGAGCTATTTCGAGCACATCCTGCAGCTGCCGCTGACATTCCACTCCGGCACCCATTCCGGCCGGCTGATGAAGGTGATGATCAACGGCACCGACGCGCTGTGGAAGCTGTGGCTGTCGTTCTTCCGCGAGCATTTCGCGGCGATCATGTCGGTGCTCGTGCTGCTGCCGCTGTCGCTGTATCTGAACTGGCGGCTCGCGATCCTGCTGTTCGTGCTCTGCGTCGTGTTCACCGTGCTGACGACGCTGGTGGTGCGCAAGACCTACGGCATGCAGAGCGAGGTCGAGGAGCACTACAGCAACCTCTCGGCGCGCGCCTCCGACGCGCTCGGCAACGTCGCGCTGGTGCAAAGCTTCGTGCGGATCGACGCCGAGGTGCAGGGCCTGCGCAACGTCGCCGGGCAATTGCTGTCGGTGCAGATGCCGGTGCTCGGCTGGTGGGCGCTGGTCACCGTCATCACCCGCGCCTCCACCACCATCACCGTGCTCGCGATCTTCACGCTCGGCATCGCCTTGCATCAGGCCGGGCTCACATCTGTGGGCGAGATCGTGATGTTCGTGTCGTTCGCGACCATGCTGATCCAGAAGCTCGAGCAGGTCGTGTCCTTCATCAACAACGTGTTCATGGAGGCGCCGCGGCTGGCCGAGTTCTTCACCGTGCTCGACGCCGTGCCGGCGGTGCGGGACCGCCCCGATGCGATCGAGGTCGCCAGGCTCTCGGGCCTCGTCGAATTCAACGACGTCTCGTTCTCCTATGACGGCAAGCGTCCGGCGGTCGAGGACCTCAGCTTCACCGCCCTGCCCGGCCAGACCATCGCGCTGGTCGGACCGACCGGAGCCGGCAAATCGACCGCGATCGCGCTGCTGCATCGCGCCTTCGATCCGCAGTCCGGCTTCATCAAGATCGACGGCATGGATGTGCGCGGATTGAAGCTCGCGGCGCTGCGCCGGAACATCGGCGTCGTGTTCCAGGAGGCGCTGCTGTTCAACCGCTCGATTCGCGAAAACCTGCTGGTCGGCAAGCCCGATGCGACCGAGGAGGAGCTGCGCACCGCGGCCGCCCGCGCCCAGGCGCTCGACTTCATCGACCGCGCCGATCAGGGCTTCGATACCAATGCCGGCGAGCGCGGCCGGATGCTCTCCGGCGGCGAGCGCCAGCGGCTGTCGATCGCTCGCGCATTGTTGAAGGACCCGCCGATCCTGATTCTCGACGAGGCGACGTCGGCGCTCGATGCCGTCACCGAGGCCAAGCTCAATGCCGCGCTCGACGAGGTGATGAAGGGACGCACGACCTTCGTGATCGCACACCGGCTCTCGACCATCCGCAACGCGACGCGGATCCTGGTATTCGAGAACGGACGCGTGATCGAAAGCGGAACGTTCGATGAACTCGTCGCCAAAGGCGGCCACTTCGCGGAACTCGCCAAGGCCCAGTTCATGGTGCAGGAGAACGCGCGTGCGAGTCTCGCACAGCCGCAGAGCGACGACTCCATCGTCAAGGCCTGAACGCGGGACGCTTTCATCGTGGAATTGAATGGCTCGCCTCTGTTCTGGAGCGTCGAGGCGGTATAGGTTCGCGACCTGCCGCAACCGAAGCGGCGCCGGACACGCTTGAAACCCGAAAGCCCGTTTGCCCACCTCGCCGCGCGAGGCGGGTTCTCAAAGGACCGGACCAGACCAGTGCAGACGCTTCGCCTGTTGTTCCGCTATTCTCCCGTCACGATCATCGTTCTCGCCGCCGCGCTCATGCTCGCGCCACGCTCGGCCAGCGCTGAGGCGCTGCTGCTCGTCGAGGCCGACAGCGGCAAGGTGCTGGAGGCGCAGAACGCGACCTATCCGTGGTACCCCGCCTCCGTCACCAAGCTGATGACGGCCTACGTGACCTTGAAAGCGGTCAAGGACGGCAAGGCCTCGCTTGACACCCTGCTGACGGTGTCGCCCACCGCGGCCTCGCAATCGCCGTCCAAGATGGGCTACCGGCCGGGCACGCAGGTCACCATCGACAACGCCCTGAAGATGATGCTGGTCAAGTCTGCCAACGACATGGCGGTGGTGCTGGCGGAGGGCATCGGCGGCTCGATCGACGGCTTCTCGATCATGATGAACGAGACCGCGCAGAAGCTGGGCATGACCCAGACGAGCTACGTCAATCCGAACGGTCTGCCTGCCGACGGTCAGATCACCTCGGCGCGCGATCTCGCGATCCTGGCGCGGTCGATCATCCGCGACCTGCCGGAATACGAATACTTCGTCCACATCCCGTCGATCCGCTACGGCCGCCGCGTGGTGCAGAACTTCAACCGGCTGATCGGACGCTATCCGGGCGCCGACGGCTTCAAGACCGGATTCATCTGCGCCTCCGGCTACAATCTGGTAGCCTCCGCGACCCGCAACGGCAAGCGCCTGATCGCGGTCGTGCTCGGCGCGAGCTCGGGCCAGATGCGCGCGGTACGGGCGATCCAGATGCTCGACCGCGGCTTCAACCCCAACCAGCTCGGCTGGTTGAAGGCGCCGCTCGGCAATGTCGAGCAACTGGTGCCGGTCGATGCCACACCGCCGAACCTGCGCGACGACATGTGCAACGGCCGGCGGCACCGGCCCGCGAGCGACGACGACGAGGACACGGTCGCGAGCGGCGAAGGCGAAGCGACCGGCGGCACCCTGCTCGCCGGCCTGCAGACGCCGACGATGAAGCCCTCGGAGCTGCTCGCCGCAGCCCCGACCCCCTCGGAACCGATCCTGGTCTATACCGGCCCGACGCGCACCGGCGCGGCGCTGATCGCGGCCGTCGCGGCCGATGCCGACGCTCAGACCCCGCCCAGGCACCGCGGCAAGAAGGCGCATGCGAACGCCAAGAAGGACGCCAAGCCGGCCATCCGGACGGCGGCCAAGGGCGAGGGTGACGCGAAAGCCGGATCCAAGACGGACGCCAAGCCGTCAGAGGCGAAGCCCGCCGCCGCGGGCCACACGGCAGCCAGGCACGATGCCGGCGCAAAATCGGCGGAAAAGCCCGTCTCCGACGCCGCGGCCAAGCCCGGCAAACCCAAGGCCGCCGCCAAGCCAAAGGGCGACGGCAAGCCGGCGCCCAAGAACGGCTGATCTCGCGGCGCACGCGGGGGGCAGCCCCTCCCGTCGCCGAACGGCCCGACGACCTTTACCCTGCCTCTTTCGTCTACGCCCCGGCCGCTTGCCTTGCTTGGCCGGAAATTCGATATTGGCCGCCGAATGCCGCCGGGAATGACCGGCGCCGCAGACGCATCAAGCGACCATAAGAGACGATCAGGAGAGGAAGGGTCATGGAGCGCATCTGGCTCAAGCACTATCCGGCCGGCGTTCCCGCCGACATCGATGCCAGCAAGTATCCATCGCTGGTCGAGCTGCTGGAGGAGAGCTTCAAGAAATTCGCCGACCGCAAGGCCTTCATCTGCATGGACAAGGCGATCAGCTATCGCGAGCTCGACGACATGTCGGTCGCGATGGGAGCCTATCTGCAGGGGCTGGGGCTGGCCAAGGGCACGCGCGTCGCGCTGATGATGCCGAACGTGCTGCAATACCCGATCGCGATCTCGGCCGTGCTGCGCGCCGGCTACGCTGTCGTCAACGTCAACCCGCTGTACACGCCGCGCGAGCTCGAGCACCAGCTGAAGGATTCCGGCGCCGAGGCGATCATCGTGCTGGAAAACTTCGCCCATACGGTGCAGCAGGTCGTCGGCCACACCAGCGTCAAGCACATCGTGATCGCCAGCATGGGCGACCTGCTCGGCTTCAAGGGCGTGCTCGTCAATCTCGTCGTCCGCCGCCTGAAGAAGATGGTGCCGGCGTTCTCGCTGCCGGGCGCCGTGCCCTTCAATGACGCGCTCGCCGCCGGCCGCGGCAAGCGCTTCCAGAAGCCGGTCATCGGTCCCGATGACGTCGCCTTCCTGCAATATACCGGCGGCACCACCGGCGTCTCCAAGGGAGCCACGCTGCTCCATCGCAACGTCATCGCCAACGTGCTGCAGAACGACGCCTGGCTGCAGCCGGTGATGGACAAGCCGCCGCATGTCGACCAGCTGCTGATCGTCTGCGCGCTGCCGCTCTACCACATCTTCGCGCTGACCTGCTGCTTCCTGCTCGCGATGCGCGCCGGCGGCGCAAATCTGCTGATCCCCAATCCGCGCGACATCGCGGGCTTCATCAAGGAGCTGATGAAGTATCAGGTCAACAACTTCCCGGCCGTCAACACGCTCTACAACGGCCTGCTGCACCACCCCGACTTTCGCAAGCTCGACTTCTCCAAGCTGAAGGTCTCCAACGGCGGCGGCATGGCCGTGCAGCGCCCGGTGGCCGAGCAGTGGAAGCAGGTGACCGGCTGCAGCATCGCCGAAGGCTATGGCCTGTCGGAGACCGCGCCGGTGCTGACCTGCAACCTGCCGACCTCGACCGATTTTACCGGCACGATCGGCCTGCCGCTGCCGTCGACCTGGCTGTCGATCCGCGACGATGACGGCAACGAGGTGCCGCTGGGCCAGGCCGGCGAGATTTGCGCCAAGGGCCCACAGGTCATGGCCGGCTACTGGAATCGCCCCGACGAGACCGCCAAGGTGATGACATCAGACGGCTTCTTCCGCACCGGCGATGTCGGCATCATGGCCGCCGACGGCTCGGTGAAGATCGTCGACCGCAAGAAGGACATGATCCTGGTGTCGGGCTTCAACGTCTATCCGAACGAGGTCGAAGAGGTCATCGCGATGCATCCAGGCGTGCTGGAGACCGCCGTGATCGGCCTGCCGGACGAGAAGACCGGCGAACTCGTCAAGGCGTTCGTCGTGAAGAAGGATCCCAACCTCACGCCCGAGGACATCATCAAGCACTGCCACGCGCAGCTGACGAACTACAAGGTGCCGAAGCAGATCGAGTTCAGGACCGAGCTGCCGAAGACCAATGTCGGCAAGATCCTGCGCCGCGAGCTGCGCGACGAGAAGAAGAAGCCGGCGGCCGCCGCCTGAGGCGCGCTGGCGCGGGCACAGACGACGTGCGATGACGGATACGTGATGACGGCGGGCCGTTGCCGTTTATGGCCCGCCGAATAGTGTAGCGCGCACCGCGCAAAACACAGTCTCAAGACACAGTCTCAAGACACATCCAGGGGAAGGAGTTTCGATATGACCATCCAGGTTGGCGATAAGCTGCCAGAGGCCCAATTCCGCGTCATGACCGGCGAAGGCCCGCAGGTCAAAACCACCGACGACATCTTCAAGGGCAAGAAGGTCGCGCTGTTCGCGGTGCCCGGCGCCTATACCGGCACCTGCCACAAGATGCATCTGCCCAGCATCTTCCTCAACGCCTATGCGCTCAAGGACAAGGGCGTCGACACCATCGCGATCGTCTCGGTCAACGACGCCTTCGTCATGAACGCCTGGAAGCGCGACACCGACCAGCGCGACGAGGCCGTGTTCCTGGCCGACGGCAACGCCGACTTCACCAAGGCGATCGGCCTGGAGCTCGACGCCTCCGGCGCCGGGCTGGGCATCCGCTCCAAGCGCTACTCGATGCTGGTCCAGGACGGCACGGTGACCAAGCTGAACCTCGAGGCCGCCCCGGGCAAGGTCGAGGTCTCCGGCGGCGACACGCTGCTCGGGCAGCTGTAAGGCCAGTATGGCTTGATCTGAATATGAAGGCCCGCGCTCACGCGCGGGCCTTTTGCTTATTTTGTCCAGCGTGTCTTGCCGAAACGAGAAGGGCACCTGAAACGTTCTGTGGCCACGCCATCGCGCGCCAGCTGGTCGGCGTGCTCGTTCTCGGCGTGTGAGCGCGGACAATTCACGCGCGCCACCCCAGTTTCAACTGAACGTAAGCCGCTGGACGGCGTTAAGGGTGCCGGTTCCTCAATTCAGAAGGAGGTCGACATCTTCAGCGAACAGCCGGAACAGCTGCAGCAGGCCGACCTGCGCAGCGCGAGACCGCCCTGGGCAAGTGCGCCTGCTTTTCCCATCCCGCCCGTCTTGACCAGCTTTCGCTGCGACATCCTGATCGTCGGCGCGGGGATCACAGGCGCGATGATGGCCGAACGGCTAACCCGCCAGGGCCGCGAGGTCGTCTTGATCGATCGTGAGAAGCCGTGTCGCGGCAGCACGGCGGCCAGCACCGCCATGCTGTTGTGGGAGATCGACAGATCACTGAATGAGCTCGCATTGTTGATCGGCTTCGACCGTGCCGCGCGATGCTACCAGGCCAGTCTGCGCGCCGTGAACGAGCTGCAGCGCCTGATCCTGGAGCGCGCGCTGCCGGGCCAATTGCGGCCGAGGCAATCGCTCTATCTCGCGCGCGACGACGACGCCCGCTCCCTTCGGGACGAACTGGCGCTTCGTGTCCGAGCCGGCCTGCCCGGCGTCTTTCTCGATCATCGAGCCCTGCTCGACAATTTCGGCTTTGCCCGCGCCGCCGCGATCCTGTCGCCCGGCGCGGCCGAAGCCGATCCGGTCCAGCTCGCAAGCGGCCTGCTCTCACTGTCGCTGTCGCAGGGCGCGCGCCTCGTGCAGGGCGATGCCGTCGCCTTCGATGCCGGCAAGGACAGCGTCGTCGTCGGGCTTGACGGTGGTCATGAGATCGAGGCGCGCCGTGTCGTTCTGGCCACGGGATATGCGATGCCTCGGATCATCCAGCCCACGATCCAGCGTGTCGCATCGAGCTGGGCGATCGCCACCGTGCCGCAGCCGCAAAATCTCTGGAAGGACGAGGTGCTGATCTGGGAAGCGAGCGAAGACTACCACTATGCCCGCACGACACCGGATGGCCGGATCATCTTCGGAGGAGAAGACGACGACGAGCTGATTGAGCCCGCGACCCGCGATCGTGCCATTCCCGAGAAGTCGCGCCGCCTCGCTGCGGAGCTTTCGGCGCTGTGGCCGCGCGCCATCCTCGAGACCGACTATCAATGGTCCGGAACGTTCGATACGACCGACGACGGACTGCCCCTGATCGGCGCCGTTCCCGGCTTCCCCAATATCTTTGCGGCCTACGGCTATGGCGGCAACGGCATCACCTTCAGCTATCTCGCCTCCGAGCTGATTGCGGCGCTGATCGCCGGCCGCAGCTCGCCATTGCTGGATGATTTCGCCATCGAGCGCGTGTCGCCGGCGCGTGCTTAGCAGCGGGCGCAGGCCGCCTCGACGCCATGATGCGACCGGGCGCGCACCAGCTGCCGAAACGCTAGCCGCGCACGTTCTTCTGCAGCCGTGCCATCGCCACGCCATCACGCGCCAATTGGTCGGCGCGCTCGTTCTCGGGGTGGCCGGCGTGGCCCTTGACCCAATGCCAGTTGACCTTGTGCGGCTTCAGCGCCTCGTCGAGCCGCTGCCACAGCTCGGCGTTCTTGACCGGCTTCTTGTCCGCGGTCTTCCAGCCGTTGCGCTTCCAGCCGTGGATCCAGCCGGTGATGCCCTGCCGGACATACTGGCTGTCGGTGTAGAGCTCGACCTGGCACGACTTCTTCAGCGCTTCGAGCGCCGAGATCGCGGCCATCAGCTCCATGCGGTTGTTGGTGGTGTGCGGCTCGCCGCCCTTGAGCTCTTTTTCCTTGTCGCCGAAGCGCAGGATCGCGCCCCAGCCGCCGGGTCCGGGATTTCCCGAGCAGGCGCCGTCGGTGTAGATGCTGACGGTCGGAATCTCGCTCATGCCGCCGCTCCGATGCCGTAGTCGCGCACGCTCGTCACCGCCTGATGGAAACGCAGCTTGCGCACATATTCGAGCGGGTCCTTCGGCTTCACCAGCGCGCCCGCGGGCACGTTGAGCCAGTCCACCAGCCGCGTCAGCAGGAAGCGGATCGCGGCACCACGCGCGAGCAGCGGCAGCGCCTCCAGCTCGGCCTCCGACAGCGGCCGCGCGCGGCCATAGGCGTTGAAGAAGGCGCGCGCCTTGGTGACGTTGAGCGAGTGATCGGCCTCGAAGCACCACGCGTTCAGGCAGATCGCGATGTCATAGGCGAGGATGTCGTTGCAGGAGAACGGGAAGTCGATCAGCCCGGACAGCTCGTCGCCCAGGAAGAAGACGTTGTCCGGAAACAAATCGGCATGGATGACGCCTTCCGGCAGATGCGTCGGCCAGGAGCGCTCGAGCAGGTCCAGCTCCGTCGACAGCAGCGCAGACAGGCCGGCCTGCACGGTGTCGGCGCGGTCGGCCGCCTGGGCAAACAATGACCGCCAGCCGGAGACCGAGAGCGGATTCCTGCGCACCAGCGGGAAGTCGCGTCCGGCGAGATGCATCCGCGCCAGCGCCTCGCCGACGCCGGCGCAATGGGTGACGGTCGGCTTGCGCGGCCACATGCCTTCCAGGAAGTTGATGATCGCCGCGGGACGCCCTGCGAGACTCGAATAGACGGCGCCATCGCGGTTGCGCGCCGGCTGCGGACAGCTGATGCCGCGCTCCGCGAGATGGGCCATCAGCCCGAGGAAGTACGGCAGATCGTCCACCGCCACGCGCTTTTCATAAAGCGTGAGGATGTAATAGCCGCGGGTGGTGTGCAGCAGGAAGTTGGAGTTCTCGACGCCTTCGGCGATGCCCTTGTAGGACAGCAATTCGCCGATGTCGTAGGTCTTGAGGAAGTCCGCGAGCTCGTCGGCGGTGACGTCGGTGTAGACCGCCATGCCCCATCCTGATTGTCGAAGTTCGCCTGCCCTCGCCTCCCCCGATGCGAACTTCGAGGCAAGGGAGGCCTGTTGCGCCTTCATCGCGCATGCAGGCGCCGCGTTCAAGGCCGACGCGCCCCCGGCGGACCGAAAATAACAGCCGCCAGCGTAAGGCCTACTCGGCCGCCGCTTCCGGCCGCAGCGAGCGCGGCAGCGGGAAGAATTCGTTCTCTTCCGCCGCGGAGACCGTCTCGACATGGAGCACGTAGCGCTCGGCGAAGGCGCCCATGATCTCCTCGACGATGACCTCCGGCGCCGAGGCGCCGGCAGTGATGCCGAGGCTGGTGATGCCCTCGAAGCGCGCCCAGTCGATGTCGGAGGCGCGCTGCGCCAGCACCGCAATCGGGCAGCCCTCGCGCTCGGCGACCTCACGCAGACGCTGCGAGTTCGACGAGTTCGGCGCACCGACCACAATCAGCGCGTCGACCACCGGCGCCACCTTCTTCACCGCCAGCTGGCGGTTGGTGGTGGCGTAGCAGATGTCTTCCTTGTGCGGGCCGGAGATGTTCGGGAAGCGGCCCTTCAGCACCGACACGATGTCGGCGGTATCGTCGATCGAGAGCGTGGTCTGGGTCACGAAGGCGAGGTTGTTCGGGTCCTTCGGGGTGAAGGTCGCGGCATCCTCGGCGGTCTCGATCAGGGTCACGGCGCCGGGCGGCAGCTGGCCGACGGTGCCGACCACCTCCGGGTGGTGGGAATGGCCGATCAGCAGGATCTCGCGGCCGCGCTTGAAATGGATCGCCGCCTCGCGGTGGACCTTGGTCACCAGCGGGCAGGTTGCATCCAGGGAAAAGAAATTGCGCGACTGGGCCTCGGCGGGAACCGATTTCGGCACGCCATGGGCCGAGAACACCACCGGTGCGTTGGTACTGTCGGGAATCTCCGCCAGTTCCTCGACGAAGATGGCGCCCTTGGTCTTGAGGCTGTCGACGACGTATTTGTTGTGCACGATCTCGTGGCGGACATAGACCGGGGCGCCATAGATGGCGAGCGCCCGTTCCACGGTGTCGATGGCGCGCACCACGCCCGCGCAGAAGCCGCGCGGCGAGCAAAGCACGATTTTGAGGTCTGGTTTGGCTGCCATGGGCTGATCTATCGGGCTGATCTGTGCGGCTTGTTGCGGCGACCGGAACACCCCGGGGCCGGCAAGCGGGGGCGGTCGATACGTAAGGGCTTTACGTCTTTGAGCTAGAACTCGTTTGGGTAGGACTTGGGACTGCTTTCGAGCGCTGTCAAGGCCGTTTTCGCCAGGCCATTGCGCCGCGCCCCCGGGACGGCTTATATAGGGCGAATTCCCCGTCATCGCCGATGACCGCAGGTTTCGCCTCCCAGGGCCGGGGCGGAGCACAAAGGAGATTTGCCATGAGCAACGCCCCGCTGATGCCGAAGGCAACTGCCGTGTGGCTGGTCGATAATACCGCTTTGACCTTCGACCAGGTCGCCGATTTCACCAAGATGCACCCGCTGGAGGTGCGCGCCATCGCCGACGGCGACGCCGCCCAGGGCATCAAGGGCATGGACCCGATTTCGACCGGCCAGCTCACCCGGGAAGAGATCGAGAAGGCCGAGCGCGACCCGAATTACCGCCTGCGGCTGCAGGAGAGCAAGGTCGTGCTGCCGCCTCAGCCCAAGCGCAAGGGCCCGCGCTACACCCCGGTGTCGCGCCGCCACGAGCGCCCGAGCGCCATTCTCTGGCTGGTGCGGAACCATCCCGAGCTCAAGGACGCCTCGATTATGCGCCTGGTCGGCACCACCAAGACCACGATCGCCAGCGTCCGCGACCGCACCCATTGGAACGCCCAGACCCTGACGCCGATGGACCCGGTGACGCTCGGCCTGTGCTCGCAGATCGAGCTCGACTTCGAGGTGCAGCGCGCCGCCAAGGAGAAGCCGCTCGACGCCAATTACAGCGGCGCCACCCTGCTGCCGGCCTCCGAGACCACCCGCAAGGACGAGTACGAGCCGGCCGGCCGCGACGAGGACGACCTCAACGTCGACGCCGTGTTCGCCAAGCTCAAGACCATCGGTGGCAAGAAGCACGAGGACGACGAGGAGTAGGACGCGGGCGCGTTCGTCTTCCCCACTTCACTTGCAGGCTCCAACCCCGCGCTCAGTGTCGTCCCGGCGAACGCCGGGACCCATAACCACCGGCTTGCGTAACCGCCCGAGATGGTTGTGACTCAGCGCCTCGTTCCTCACTCCCGCTGCGGCGTATGGGTCCCGGCTCAAGGCCGGGACGACGGCGGTGGTAGGGCGAGAGACTCGCGACAAACTCAGCTTTGCGACACTCAAACCTTCCAAAAAAAAATGGCGCCGGGGATGCCGGCGCCATGGCAGTCTGGGAGGAATGCAAAAAAATCAGAACTTGTAGGTGACGCCGGCGCCGACCAGCCAGGGGTCGATGTTGGCGCGTCCGCTGACGGGAATGGCGCCGTTGACGGTTGCCGAATAGTTCGGCTGCAGCCACAATTTCTTGACGTCGACGTTCAGGCCCCAATGCTTGTCGAGCATGTAGTCGAAGCCGAACTGGACCGCGGCGCCCCACTGGTTGGAAATGTGGAGGTTGGTCACGGCGAGACCGTTGAACACCTGATTGGCGGCGCTCTGGTTGAAGAACACCGTGTAGTTCACGCCGGCGCCGACATAGGGCTTGAAAGCGCCGAAATCGGTGAAGTGATATTGCAGCGTCAGCGTCGGCGGCAGCAGCGTGGCCTTGCCGATATTGAGGCCGTCGAGCGTGCCGGTGCCGCTGATCGAATGCCGGGTGACGCCGAGGATCAGTTCGGCTGCGATGTTCCGGGTGAAGAAGTAGCTGATGTCGAGCTCGGGCACGACCGTGTTGGAGATCTTCAGGCCCGAATTCGGCGACGACAGCGCCGGCACGCCGGCGACGTTGACGCTGGAGCCGCCAGCATCCGGCAGCACGCCGAGCGCGCGGACGCGGATCATCCAGGGGTTCCAGGCTTCGACCACCGGCGCCTTGGTATAGACCGGCGCCGCCTGCAGGTCGGCGGCCTGCGCGGAGCCCATGGCCCCGCAGATTGCCGCCAGCACCAGCAGCGACGACGAGAGTTGGAATGTTCTGTTCATCGAGGTCCCCATAGCCACACTTGAGCTACATTTGCGCGGGCAAAGCCGCGCCTTGCGGTCACAGGTGTGGCAGGGACGCCATCGACTTGGATTTGATCTCAATCAATTGGCATTGTTGCAGCGCCGATGTCGCGCAACTGTTGCATCGAGGTCACGCGCGATGAGAGGCGGTTGCAGTCGCGCTCACGGACGGTCGGGATGGTTCATCATGTATTCGCCGAGATCGCGCTGCCGGCGATCGGCGCGCGCCTCGGCGCGCTGCCGCTGCACGTCGCGATCCTTGCGGCAGGCGACATATTCGGCCGAGCCGGGCGCCACTTTGCCGCCAGCCTGGCAGACCACGTCGTCGTCGTCATTGCCGAGCGCGACGGGCGGGCCCTGATTGCGGCTGGCGCAGGCGTTAAGCGAAAGCGCTGTCATCAGCACCAGGGCCAGGCGGGCGGATGTCTGTCGCATCGAACGGTCCATACTCGTCAATCAAGCTGCGCTGGAGCCGTTGCTTGACGATAATGGGCGCCCGGGTCAAGCCCGGGGGGATTCTCTCGCGTGAGCTCGAATTTCCGGGCCTCATGGTTCGAGACGCCCGCCTGCGGCGGGCTCCTCACCATGAGGGTCTTGCATTTGCCGCAAACACAGCCCTCATCCTGAGGAGCCCGCCGTAGGCGGGCGTCTCGAAGGATGGGCCGCAAGAACAGCGCTAGACCCGGCTCTTCAGCGCCTCGCCGATCTCCTCGAGCACCTTGGGATCCTCGATCGTCGCCGGCATGCTCCATTGCTCGCCGTCGGCGATCTTCTTGATCGTGCCGCGCAAGATCTTGCCGGAGCGCGTCTTCGGCAGCCGCCCGACCGTGATGGCGAGCTTGAACGCGGCGACGGGCCCGAGCTTGTCGCGCACCAGCGCCACGATCTCCTTCTCGATCACGGACGGGCTGCGCGACACGCCGGCCTTGAGCACGAGGAAGCCGCAGGGCACCTCGCCCTTGATCGCATCCTTGATGCCGAGCACGGCGCATTCGGCGACGTCGGGATGCGAGGCCAGGATCTCCTCCATGCCGCCGGTCGACAGACGATGGCCGGCAACGTTGATGATGTCGTCGGTGCGCCCCATCACGAAGACGTAGCCGTCCTCGTCCTTGAAGCCGGCGTCCGAGGTCTTGTAGTAGCCGGGGAACTCGGTGAGGTAAGACTCCTTGAAGCGGTCCTCCTGCTGCCACAGGGTCGGCAGGCAACCCGGAGGCATCGGCAGCTTGATCACGATCGAGCCCATGGTGTTGGCCGGCACCGGCTTCGCCGCCTCGTCGACGATGTCGACCTGATAGCCCGGCATCGGCACCGTCGGCGAGCCATGCTTGACCGGCAGCAGGCCGAGGCCGACCGGGTTGCCGGCGATGCACCAGCCGGTCTCGGTCTGCCACCAATGGTCGATCACCGGCACCTTGAGCTGCTGCTCGGCCCATTCCACCGTCGGCGGATCGGCGCGCTCGCCGGCCAGGAACAGCGTGCGGAACTGCGACAAATCGTATTTCCGCAGCAGGGTGCCTTCCGGATCCTCCTTGCGGATGGCACGGAACGCCGTCGGCGCCGTGAACAGCGCCACCGCCTTGTGCTCGGCGATCACGCGCCAGAACGCGCCGGCATCGGGCGTGCCGACCGGCTTGCCCTCATACATTACCGAGGTCGCGCCATGAATCAGCGGGCCATAGATGATGTAGCTGTGGCCGACCACCCAGCCGATGTCCGAGCCGCACCACCACACCTCGCCCGCCTTGATGCCGTAGAGATTCTCCATCGACCATTTCAGCGCGACGAGGTGACCGCCATTGTCGCGCACCACGCCCTTCGGCATGCCGGTGGTACCGGACGTGTAGAGAATGTAGAGCGGATCGGTGGCGAGAACGGGCACGCATGGCGCGAGCTTGCCATTGGCGAGTGCCGACTTGCGCAGCGCCGCCCAATCATAGTCGCGGCCGGCTTTGAGCTCGCAGACATGCTCGGGCCGCTGCAGGATGATGCAGGCCTGCGGCCGCTTGTCGGAGAGCTCGATCGCCTGGTCGAGCAGCGGCTTGTACTGCACGATGCGGCCCGGTTCGATGCCGCAGCTCGCCGACAGCACCAGCTTGGGCGTCGCGTCGTCGATGCGGGTGGCGAGCTCCTTGGCGGCGAAGCCGCCGAACACCACCGAATGCACCGCGCCGATGCGCGCGCAGGCGAGCATCGCGACCATCGCCTCCGGCACCATCGGCATATAGAGAATGACGCGGTCGCCCTTCACCACGCCGAAATCCTGCATGATCGCGGCGAGCGTCTGCACCTCCTTCAGCATCTCGGCATAAGTGAGCCGCGTGACCGAGTTGGTGAGCGGCGAATCATGGATCAGCGCCAGCTGCTCGCCGCGGCCGGCGGCGACGTGACGGTCGAGCGCGTTGTAGCAGGTGTTGACGACGGCGCCTGCGAACCAGCGGCCATAGGCCCCCATCGATGGATCGAAAACCTTCTTGGCCGGCTCGATCCAGTCGATCGCTCGCGCGGCCTCGGCCCAGAACCCTTCCGGATCCCGCAGCGACCGTGCATGGACCTCGTGATAGCGGCTCGCAGCGCTCATGACGTTTCCCCAAGATCTGTGTTTATTCCCGACTATTGTCACGGGACAAAGCGACAGTTCAAGCCGTCATGAATTGATCCAGATCAGGCGCAACCTGGGGTCACGGTCATTTTCCCGGCCGGATCAAGGGGCTGCGGCGCGCAGCGCATCCAGGCGGCGCTGCAGGGCTAGACGAAGGTCGTAGCCGGGCTTGCCGAACCGGGCATTGCGCTCGGCGATGAAGTCGCGCTGCGTGCCGCGCAGCTCGGCGGCGGGGCGGCCGCGAGAGGACTTCAGGAGCCGCGCGTAGCTTTCGGAAATGCCGAGATCCAGCACCGAGAGCTGCGGATCGGCGCAGATGACCTTCTCCACTTCACGCACCGCCGTGGCACAATCGAACGACGGGCCGCTGCGCTCCGACGGCGCATTCAACGGACGTGGCGGCTCGGCGCCGAACCTCCTGATCTCCGCCAGCATGACCTTGCGGCCAGCGGCGGCATTGTCGTTGCCGGGGTCGAGACGCAAGGCAGCTTCGTAGTCGGCCAGCGCCTTGGCACGCTCGCCCATCTTCTTGAACAGCACGGCACGGTTGTTGTAGGCGAGCGCAAAGTTCGGATCGAGCCGCAACGCCGCGTCGTAGTCGCTCAAGGCCGAGCCCAGCTCGTTCTTGAACTGATAGGAATCACCGCGATTGGTCAGGAAGTTCGGCTTCGGCTGCAGCTTGATGGCCTGGTCATAATCGGCGATCGCCTTGTCGTAGTCGCCGAGCGCGGCATAGGTGAGGCCACGATTGTCGAAATATTCCGGCACCTTCGGATCGCGCCGGATCGCTTCGTGATCGTCGGCCAGCGCCTTGTCCATCTGGCCCAGCTTCTTGTAGGCGGCGGCGCGGTTGGTGAAGGTGCGGGGACGATCGGAATCGAGCCGGATCGCCTCATTGTAGTCCTGTACCGCCTTCTCGTTGTCGCCGCGCAGATAGAACGCGACGCCGCGGTCGGCATAGGCCTGGGCGTAGTCCGGCTTCAGCCGGATGGCCTGGTCATAGTCGGCAAGCGCACGGTCCAGCCGGCGCTGCTCGGTGTAGACCACGCCGCGCAGCTCATAGGCTTCGGCATCGCTGGGATCGAGCGAGAGCGCCATGCTGAGATCGGCGGTAGCCTTGCCGGCGTCGCCGCCCGCCTCGCGCAGGAGATCGCCACGCAGCCGGTAGGCGCGCGCATTCTTGCCGTCGAGCGCGATGGCTCGGTCGAGATCCTTCAGCGCCTGGGTCATGCCTCCCATCGTGCGGGCACGGGCGTCGGCGCGCGCGACCAGCGCGGTGGATTGCTCCTTCGGCGCGCTTGCCGTCTGGTCGATGACGGAGGTGCAGGCCGCGATCAGCTCGGCCGGTCCCGCCTTGCTGCCGAAAGCACATTCGGTCCCCTCGGCGAGGGCGGGCCAGGCTCCGAGGCCGAGGACAAGGCTGGCCGCGAGGCAGAGCGCGTAGGCGGATCGGCGGGGTGCGTTGACGTGAGCATGCATCGTCGTGGCTCGAGGGTTCGACAGGGCAGGTTGAGGGGACGCAGGATCTCCCTCCGTTGTCGCCCCCGGCCGGAACCGGGTTCAAGCCGCCGAGCTGATGGTCAATAGCCGTCGGAGCCGTTCAGCCGCCGCAGCCGATCCTGCATCGCCTTCTTGAGGTCGTAGCCGGCACGGCCGAACGCGGCATTGCGGCGGGCGATGAAAGCCTCCTGCTCGCGCTGCAACGCGCGTGCGGCGGCTGGCCCTGCCGCCTCGCGAACGACCCGGGCCTGCGAGCCGTCGATCTCGCGATCGAGATTGGCGAGCTCGGGATCAGCGCAGATCGCCTTCTCGACGGCGTGCCGCGCGGCGGCACAGTTGAAGCTCGGCCGGCCGGCGACGGCCATCTGCGCGCCGAGCCGCTCGAGCTCGACGGCAAGCGCATGATAGTTGCTGCGGGCGCTGGCATGATCCGGATTGAGCCGGAGCGCCGCGGCGAAATCGGCCAGCGCCTTTGGCCTGTTGCCCTTCTTTCGATACAGCTCGCCGCGCGCGTTGAGGATGTCGGCGAGCGTCGGGTCGAGCTGCAGCGCGACGTCGTAGTCGGCGATGGCGCGATCGGCGTCGCCTTTGGTGATGTAGATCGAGGCGCGTGCGATCAGCGCATTGATGCGATCGGTCCGCGCAGCCTTGGGATTGTCGATCAGCGCTCCGCATTCGGTGAGCACCTTGTCGCCATCACCGGCCTCGGAGGCCGTCATGCAGGCGGCCGCGTCCACCACCGGCGCCTTGCCCGGCTCGGCCGCGACGACAGCACGCGCCGCCGCCGGCAGGAGCTGCGAGGCGGCCATCAGGGCCAGGATGACCGCTCCGAAGCGGCATGGCTGCATCGTCAGGTCCTGCTCAAATCGCGCCTCTCCGGGTATGACCCAGCGGGCGCCGCGATGCAATCGGCTCGGCCTAGCTGCGGCAGGTGAGCCCGCCATCGACCACCAGCGTGATGCCGGTGACATATTTCGATTCGTCGGAGGCGAGGAACAGCGCGGCATTGGCGACGTCGAAGGCGTCGCCCATGTGCCCCATCGGCACCTGCGCGTCGCGCTTCCTCCACATCTCCTCCACGTCGCCCTTGGCGTAGCTCGCAGCCAGCCCCGCGGAATGCGCGACCATCGGCGTCTTCATCAAGCCGGGCAGAATCGCATTGACGCGGACGTGCCTGGGCGCGAATTCGACCGCGGTCGTGCGCGTCATCTGGTTCATCGCCGCCTTGCTGGCGCCGTAGCTGACATAGGAGATGCCGACCTGGCGGATCGAGGCCACCGAGGAAATGTTGATGATCGAGCCGCCGCCCTGCCCGATCATCACGGGAACGACGTGCTTCATCGCGAGGTAGGCGCTCTTGAGGTTGACTGCGAAGACGCGGTCCCATTCGGCTTCCTCGACATCGACAACGCTGCCCATCTCGGCAATGCCGACATTGTTGTCGAGCACGTCGATGCGGCCATAGGCCGTGAGACAGGCCTTGACCATCGCCTCGACCTCAACCGCCTTCGAAACGTCGGCGGTGTACGCCTCGGCCTGGCCGCCCTCACTGGTGATGATCGCCGCCGTCTCCGCCGCCGCCTCCTTGTTGCGATCGACGCAGAACACCTTGGCACCCTGCCGCGCGAAGGTCACCGCGGTGGCCTTGCCATTGCCCCAGCCCGGTCCGATCGAGCCGGCGCCGACCACCAGCGCCACCTTGCCCTTGAGCCGATCCATCGCGTCCTCCCGTTGTTGTTCGCTATTCGTCGCAGGCGCTCATCATGATTGTCGTGGCGCCGATGTCGTGACCGAAGATCTCCGACAGCGTCCGGCATTGCCCATCCGCACAGATCCGCCATTCACCGGCGGCGCCGGAGTTGCCGAGCACGATCCGCGACAGCGGCTCGCGCTGCACCTGCCACTGGAACCAGCCGTCGACCAGCCGCGCCTCCGGCGGCGGCTCCATGCCGGCGCCCGAACCCTTGACGCGCGCCGCAACGAGCTGAAGCCCGTCCGCGGTCACGCGCCAGTCCTCCTGCCACGCCGTCTTCTCGACCGAATGCGTCCAGGCCAAGGTGAAGCCGGCCAGCGTCAGCGCCTTCACGACACCGGCGGAAGCGAGACAGAGGCTCAAGCTGACGCCACCACCGCAGCCGGCGGCCGCTGCCGCCATTGCCACGCCACGATCGCCACCGCCAGCGCGAAGCCGAGCACGTCGCTATAGGGAAATTCGCCGAGCAGGCAGACCGAGGCGGCAAAGGACAGCAGGCGCTCGATCACAGTCATGCGCGTGAACAGGAAGCCGATCGCGACCATGCCGAACAGCGCGATCGAGATCAGGGCCTTGACGGTCGCATAGGCGACCGCGCCATAGAAGCCGAGCTGCGCCTCCATCGGGTCGCCCGTCTGCAGCATCAGCGCCGGCGAGTAAACGAAGATGAAGGGAATGACGTAGCCGGCGAGCGCAATGCGCATCGCCTCCCAGCCGATCTTGTCGGGGTTCTCCTTGGCGATCGGGGCTGCGGCCAATGCGGCCAGCGCCACCGGCGGCGAGAGGTCGGCCATGATGCCGTAGTAGAACGCGAACATGTGGCTCGCGATCAAGGGTACGCCGAGCTTGGCGAGCGCGGGGGCCGCGAGCGCCGCGGTGATGATGTAGGTCGGGATGGTCGGAATGCCCGTGCCGAGCAGGATCGACAGCAGCATCGTCATGATCAGCGCCGCGAACAGGCTGGTCTTGCCGAGGCCAATCACCCAGCTGCCGAAGATCGAGCCGACGCCGGTCTGCGTCATCATGCCGATGATCACGCCGACGATGGCGCAGGCCATGCCGACGGTGAGCGCCGACTTCGCGCTTTCGGCGAGCGAGTCGCGGCACGCATGCAAGGTCGCCATGCCGCCGCGCACGAAGCCGGTGACGACGACGAGCGCGACCACGACCGAGGCGACGGGCACGATCTGCAGCCCGTTGCGCGACAGCGCGCCGACGACGAGCGCCAGCCCGATCCAGAACACGTAGCGCAACACCTGGTTCGAGAAACCCATCGTGATCGAGGTGCCCAGGATCAAGGCCACCGTGAGCGCGAGGCCCATCGATCCCGCATAGAGCGGCGTGAAGCCTTCGAACAGCATGTAGACCAGCGCGGCGAGCGGCAGGACGAGGTACCAGCGCGCGACCAGCGCCTTCCAGGCGCTCGGGATTTCCGACGGCTTCATGCCGGTCAGGCCGTGCTTGCCGGCCTCCAGATGCACCATCCAGAAGGCAGAGGCGAAATAGAGGATGGCTGGAATGACCGCCGCCTTGACGATCACCGAGTAATCGACACCCAGGGTCTCGGCCATGATGAAGGCGACCGCGCCCATGACAGGCGGCATGATCTGGCCACCCATCGACGCCGTGGCCTCGACGCCGGCGGCGAAGGCGCGGCGGTAGCCGAACCTGATCATCAGCGGAATCGTGAACTGGCCGACGGTGACGACGTTGGCGACACCGGAGCCGGAGATCGTGCCCATCATGCCCGAGGCGAACACCGCGACCTTGGCCGGACCGCCGCGGGTACGGCCGAACAGGCCGAGCGAGACGTCGGTGAACAGCTGGATCATGCCGGCATGTTCGAGGAACGAGCCGAACAGGATGAACAGGAAGATGTAGGTCGCCGAGACATAGATCGGCACGCCGTAGAAGCCCTCGGTGCCGAACGACAGATGCGTGATCACCTGATCGAAATCATAGCCGCGATGATTGAGCGGCGCCGGCAGATACTGGCCGAAGAACCAGTACAGCAGGCAGGCGCCGCACATCAGCGGCAGCGCCAGCCCCATCAGCCGCCGCGTGCCCTCGAAGATCAGGACAGCCAGCAAGGTCCCGACCACGAGATCGACGCGGGTCGGATCGCCGTCACGCGCGATCAGATCGGCGTAGAAGATCCACTGGTAGAGGCCACAGAGGAAACCGATGGCACCGATGGCCCAGCCGGCGATGCGCCCGGCATCGGTCTTGGCCGTGAAATTGCCGATCAGGCCGAAGGTCAGGAGCAGCAGAAAGCCGACATGGACGCCGCGCACGACCTGGCTCGGCAGATAGTTGAATGCCGCGACATAGAGCTGGAACACCGCGAAGGCGAGACCGATGCCGTAGGCGAGATAGCCCCAGCGGCCGGGACCGAAGCCTTCGGGAAAGCCGTGCTCGAAATTGTCGAACTCGACCTTCACAGGCGTTTCCATGTTCACGGCTTCGATCGTCATGTTCCCCCCAGCGCAGCCCCATCAGGCGCTGCCGACGATGCCCGCAACCACCTGAAACGATAAGACCGCGCGGGAGAGTCTCCCGCGCAGCCGATGGCGAATGATCAACCCCGCGATCCGAGCGAGGCAGGCAGCGCCCCTACTTGATGACGCCCTTTTCCTTGTAGTAGCGGATGGCGCCCGGATGCAGCGGCACCGGACTGTCCTGCGCCGCCGTCTCCAGCTTGATCTCCTTGCCGGCCGCGTGCGCATTGGCGAGCTCCGGCAGCGAGTCGAAGATCAGCTTGGTCATCTGGTAGGCGAGATCGTCTGACACCGCCGAGCTGGTGACGAGGTAGTTGATCACGGCCGCGGTCGGCACGTCCTTGTCCTGGCCGGTATAGGTGTTGGCCGGGATGGTCGCCGCTACGAAGGGAGGGCCGATCTTGTCGACCACCTCCTTCGGCACCGACACCACCGTGATCGGCGACGAGGTCGACAGATCCTTCAGCGAGGCGACGCCGAGGCCGGCCGATTGCAAGGTGGCGCCGAGTTGGCGGTTCTTCATCAGGTCGACGGATTCGGCGAACGGCAGATACTCCACCTTGCCGAGGTCCTTGTAGCTCATGCCGGCGGCCGCGAGGATCGCCCGCGAGTTCAGCTCGGTGCCGGACTTCGGCGCGCCGACCGACAGGCTCTTGCCCTTCAGGTCCGCCAGCGTCTTGATGCCGGACTCGGCGGTCGCGACGATCTGGATGTAGTTCGGATAGATCGCGCCGAGCGTGCGCAGCTTGTCGAGCTTGGTCTTGAAGCCGGCCTCTTCCTCGCCGTTCCAGGCCGATTTGAGGGAGTCGCCGAGCGCGAAGGCGAGCTCGCCACGGCCCTGCTGCAGCAGGATCAGGTTCTCGACCGAGGCCTTGGTCGCCTGCACCTGGGTCTTCACGTTCGGGATCTTGTCGCCGTAGATCTTCCCGATCGCGACGCCGAGCGGGTAATAGACGCCCGAGGTGCCGCCGGTCAGCACGTTGATGAAGCTTTGCGCCTGCGCCGCGGGAGCCGCGAGCAGGCAGCCGGCGGCCAGAACCAAACCGGTTGCAGTGCCAAAGAATTTCGAGAAACGCATGGGTCCTCCCATTGATTTTGCCGGCAAATTGGACGGATGCGGGCGCGGGGTCAACCCATCCGAAAGACGGCCAAGAAAGACCACGAGGAAAGGCGGCCAAGCCGGCTTTGTCCGGCCGAGTGACGCGACCGGAACCGGCAGGCCCGAGCTTCAACTCTGCATTGACGGCTGCCAGGGCTTCATCGGCAGATGATCATTCCTCCCGACGACGACGGGCCGATACATCCTCCCAGCTCATTGGAAGGTCATGTCGAGGCATTTGGAGATGTCCGAGCCAAGCCCGGAGGAGATCGTGATGCAGCCACGCACCTTCTGCTGGGTCGTGTCCGCCACCCAGATCGAGTAGCCGCCATTGCCGAAGAAGGAATTGGTGTTCGCCGGCTCGGTCTCGGTGGCATCGAACTCGTATTTCGAATCGGTATCGAACACCCGCGGCTTCCTGGTGCAGCCGCCGTCGGTCTGGACGTTGATGACCTCCTTGTTGTCCCGGGTCAGCGACAGCGAGACCTGGCAGCGGAAATATTCGGAGGTCTTGACGTTGAAGAGGTAGGCGTAGGACTTGCAGACGGCTGTGTTGAGCTTGCCGGCGGAGAGACCGCGGCTGCAGGCAATGCGCTGGTTGTTGGACAGCTTGAAGTCGTCGGCCCGGGCGGATGCCAACGTCACCAGCGACAACGCCGCAACCCAACCGATCTTCGTGACGAGGCTCATCCGAATCATCCCCAAAGTGATTTATTGACCTATGTTTCTAGACCACGCTGCACGATAATCGCGAGATCGGGAATGGAAAATCCGGAAACGTTCACGGGACGCTGCGACTGGACAAGGTTGACGTCAGGACAGCGTTCGCGATTTGTTCAAGTCGCCGATGCCAGACCTCGGTGAATGGGTGGAGGAGGACATGAAGAGGCCGCTTCTGAAGATTTGCATTGCCGTCGGAACGCTGTGTGCGCTGACCAGCGTGACGCAGGCCGCCCCACCGGAGCCGTGGGAGCTGAAGCCCGACACCGGCTACGCCTACGGCAAGGACGGCAAGACGCTCGCCTACAAGATGGGCACCAAGAACGCCGACATGCTGCTGAAGGGCGCCAAGAAGGTCCCGAAAGGCACGCTGTTCTTCGTCGGCCAGAACGGCCAGCTCTATATCCGGACGGGCCCCTATCTCGAGGGCGACGGCAGCTTCTCGTTCGGCGCCGATGATTGATCTCGCTACGTCGACGGTGTCGTCCCTGCGAAAGCAGGGACCCATAACCACCGTCCTCGATTTTCGAACTTGCTGGAGCTACGATCTCCGTCATCACGACGGCTTGTGGCTATGGGTCCCGGGTCAGCGCCCTCGCGTCGCGATGCGACGCCAGGGCTTGCCCGGGACGACAGTTGAATGTGCGGCCGGGATCGTGCCTGTCGAACACCTCAGAACGCCGCCGCCAGCTCCTTGGCGCCGGGCAGGCTGCTCAGCGAATCCATCCTGGCATCGGTGACCGCGAGCAGCTTCGCCACGGTGTTGTGGCGCACGGCGACGGGATTGCGCTCGTAGCCGCCGCGCTGGAAGAAGTTGGCGGTCGGCACCTGGTCGCGCATCTCGAGCGGCATCGTCACCATGTCGAAGCCGGTGCCGTCGCCGGTCAGGTTCATCATCTCGAGCTCGGCGGCCGACAGCGGCCGCGTGTAGCCCTTGGTGCGTGCGAACAGCACCGAGGTGAGCAGCTTGTGGGTCTGCAGCATCGGCCCGACGTCGATGTCGAGCACCATCGCATGCATGGCCCAGCCCTGCTGCGTGTTGCCGATCTTCTCATGCGCCGACCAGTCGTCCGGCACCGAGCGCGCGATCGCGACCATTTTCTTCAGCACCGCGAGCTTGTGCTCCATCGCGCCGCGCGCCGGCCCTGACGTCTGCGCCACCCGCTCGCCGAGCAGCCGGATGAACAGCGGGCCCTGCTCTGCCAGCAGTTCGACGCTGTTGGTGGTCAGGAGCTGATTGTAGCCGATCGCCGTCGAGATCGCGCGATTGCCCTTGAAGCCCGATTGCGAGTCGTGGCGGCCGTTGCCGCCGGTCTCGAACGCATAGACGCGCACCGCCTGCTCGCGCGTCAACCCCGCGGCGGCGGCGAACCGGGCATAGGCGCGCTTGAAATCGATGTCGTTGGCGGGGCGCTGCGGCGACCATTGGAAATGCTCCTGCGCCGCCTTGAGCAGATCGGCGACCACCGGAATGTATTTGCGCTCGCGCGGCTCGCCTTCGGGCTCCGGCTCGGGATTCACCGGCCGCTTCGGCCCGTTATAGACCGGCGGCTGCTCCAGCACGTAGTCGTCGAGCCCGATCGGCTGGCGGTCGCGGCGCTTGGCATTGCGCACCCGGCGCTTGTCGGAGATCGCCTTCCAATAGGCGCCCGCCTCCTGGTCGAACTCGGCGCGGGCCTGCTGATACTCGGCGAGCCGGCGCTGGTACTCCGCGATCGCCGCCGGCGAGGCCATCTGGGCCAAGGCGTCGCGCGGGGCCGCGGCCGCGCCGGGTTCCCCGGCCAGCAATGGCGATGCGCCCGCGACAGCGCAGGCGAGAATCAGGGCAAGCATGCGAATCGGCTGATGCAGCATGCCGCCCTTGTAGCCGAAACGGCGGCTACTTCCAGGCAAACACCGGCTGTTCCAGGTCGTGGACGCGGGTGTCGCGGCCGGCCAGCACCTCGCGGAACTGATAGATCAGGGCGGCGGTGGGCGCGTGGATGAGGCCCTCGCGGGCATGAAAGCGAATCACGCGCCGCGCACTTTCAGGGATGACGGTGAAGTCGAACGCCTCATCCGCCATGATGACATCGAGGCCGATCCTGTGCACCGAGGCGACTTCGTCCGGATTCGGCCGGAGCGTGCGGCCATTGGCCGCCCAGACGATGATGGGGGTAATCAGATAGCCGGACCGTGTCGGGTAATCGTCGAGCTGGCCAAGCACGGCGTCCGGCGCGAGGACGAGCCCGAGCTCTTCCGCCAGCTCGCGCAGGGCAGCCTCGACGGGGGTCTCGGCGGCATCGCAGCGTCCCCCCGGCAGCGCCCATTGGCCGCCGTGGCTGCGCAGGCTCGCCGCACGCAGGGTCAGCAGCAGCGCCGTTGCATCGGTGTGAGGCTGCGGGGCCAGCGCGATGACCACCGCCGCGCGTTTCAGCGACAACATCGGCGCCGCCGCATCGAGGCGCACGAAGCCGGCGCAGCAGCTTTCGATTTTCCGCCTTGTGGCATCGTCGAACGGCATGGGCATGCAGCTTGACTACACCAGCCCTACGACGGATGAAACGGCCATGTGCCGGCGTGCGGCACCGCCTTTGAAGGATCGCACACATGACGAAGTCAGCCGCGGCGAGAATGAAGTCCGACGGCTGGGAGATCGTCGACACCTCGGGCTTCCTGCATCTGATCGGCCCGCTGTGGCAGCGGGTGGTCGATGGCGTCCACGAATACGCGATTCAGACCGAGGACAAGCATCACAATCGCCGCGGCCTGGTCCAGGGCGGCGTGATCATGACCTTGGCCGACCGCAGCTGTGGCATGACCGCCCGCTTTGCCGCCGGCAAGGAGCACATGGCGACCATCCAATTCGACACGCATTTCGTCGAGGCGGGCAAGATCGGCGAGATGCTGGTGTCGCGGCCGCATGTGGTGCGGATCACCCGCAGCCTGGTGTTCATCACCACCGAGGTGACGGCCGGGACCCGCGTGATCGCGATGGCCTCGGGCGTGTTCAAGATCTTGAAGAGCGAGTGAGGGTCCTACTGTTGAAGCCGTCATTGCGAGGAGCCAACGGGTCCGCGCAAAGCGCGGCCCGATGACAGGCTCCGCGACGAAGCAATCCAGAGTCCCGACCCGGCCCTGGATTGCTTCCGCCTTCGCCCTGCGGGCTTCGGCGGACACGTCGCTGCGCTCGCAATGACGCGCTGAGAGAGCTATCGTACCCACCCCACCTGCGGGTGGTGGTGGTTGAAATGAGGCACGAATGCAATATCGCCAGCTCGGCCGCTCCGGCCTGAAAGTGTCGCCGATCTGCCTGGGCACGATGATGTTCGGCGGCCCGACCGACGAAGCCACGTCGGGGCGCATCATCGCCAAGGCACGCGACGCGGGCATCAATTTCATCGACACGGCGGACGCCTACAACAAGGGCGCCTCGGAAGAGGTGGTGGGCCGCGCGATCGCCGGGGAGCGCGACCGCTGGATCGTCGCGACCAAGCTCGCCAATCCGATGGGCGAGGATCCCAACCGCGCCGGCCTGTCGCGGCGCTGGGTGCTGCAGGCCGCCGACGAAAGCCTGAAACGGCTCGGCACCGGCCACATCGACATCTACTACCTTCACAAGGAGGATCATGCGACGCCGCTGGAAGAGACCGTGCGCGCGATCGGCGACCTCCTGCGCGCCGGCAAGATCCGCTATTTCGGCGTCTCCAACTACCGCGCCTGGCGCGTCGCCGAGATCTGCAATCTCTGCGACGGGATGGGCATCGACCGTCCCGTGGTCAGCCAGCCCTATTACAACGCGATGAACCGGATGCCCGAGGTCGAGCATCTGCCGGCCTGCGGCTATTACGGCCTCGGCGTCGTGCCCTACAGCCCGCTGGCACGCGGTGTGCTGACCGCCAAATACAGCTCCGATGCACCGCCCGACAAGGAGACGCGCGCCGGCCGCAACGACACACGGATGATGCAGACCGAGTGGCGGCCGGAGTCGTTGAAGCTGGCGCAGGAGATCAAGCGTCACGCGGAAACCAAGGGATTTGCGCCCGGCCAGTTCGCGGTGGCCTGGGTGCTGAACTCGGCCTTCATCAGCTCGGTCATCGCCGGTCCCCGCACCGAGGCGCAGTGGGACGATTATATCCATGCGCTGGACTATCCCTTTGCCGCTGACGACGAGGCGCTGATCGACCGGCTGGTCGTCACCGGACACGCCTCCACTCCCGGCTACAATGACCCGGCCTACCCGATCGAAGGCCGCAGGCCGCGGGTGGGCTGACATGGAGGAGGATCGCTACGGCCTGCCGCTGTCGACCGCCTCGGCCGAGGCCGCCGCAGCCTATCGCGAGGGCATCGATCTCTTGCTCGCGTTCTGGCCCGGCGCCGCCGCGGCGTTCGAGCGCGCCATCATGCTCGATCCGGAGTTTGCGCTGGCGCATGCCGCCCGCGCCCGCATCCATGCCATCTACATGCAGCGCGAGGCGGCGCTGCAGACCATCGCGCGGGCCCGCGACCTCGTCGCCAAGCGCGGCACCGCGCGCGAGCAGAGCCATGTCGCGACGCTCTCGCTCGCCATCGAGGGCCGCGGCGCGGACGCACTGACCTCTACGCTGACACATCTGGCGAGCTGGCCGCGCGACGCCATGGTCATGGCGCTTCCGCTCGGCGCCTTCGGCCTGCTGGCCTTCTCCGGCCGCGCCGATCACGACGCCGCGCGCCGCGATCTCTGCGACCGCTTTGCCGGCGCCTATGGCGAGGACTGGTGGTTCATGTCGAACCATGGCTGGGCGCTGACCGAAGCCGGCGAGCTCGCCAAGGGCCGCGCCGTCACCGAGCGCAGCTTCGCGCTGCGCCGGCACAACGCCTATGCCGTGCATGCGCTGCTGCACGCGATGTTCGAGGACGGCGCGGTCGACGAAGCCGATGCGCTGGTCGAGGGGTGGATCGGCGACTACGACCGCACCGGGATGCTGCATGGTCACATCCGCTGGCACCAGGCACTCGGCGCGCTGGACAAGGGCGACGCGGCACGCGCCATCGCGATCCATCTCGATGTCCTGAGCCCGGCCGTGGCGGCTGCGCCGCCACTCAACACGCTCTCGGACTGCGCGTCTCTGCTCTGGCGCCTGAGCCTCGAACAGCATCCGATCGCATGGGAGTCATGGAAGGAGATTGACGCCTACGCGAGAACGGGATTTCCGACCTCACGGCTTCCCTTCGTCGAGATGCACCGGGCGATGATCTCAGCCGTGACCGAGGACGACGTTGCCGTGAACCAGCGGCTTCGCACGTTCAAGGCCTCGTCGGACAGCGGCTCGCCGGCCAGCTCACTGCTGCCGCGGCTCTATCGGGCGTTCCAGGCGTTCTACAATGAGAGCTACCGGATCTGCGCCGAACAACTCGCGCCGGTGCAGGCAGAGATGGCTCGCCTCGGCGGCAGCCATGCCCAGCGCGAGGTGATCGAGGATACCTACATCCTGTCCCTGATCCGGAGCGGCTCGCTCGCGCAGGCGCGCGACCTGCTGGATGCCCGCCTGCACCGCCGCCCCTCCGCCCGCGACACGCGCTGGCGGGCGCTGACGGTTGGATGACGGAGGCTATCCCTCCGTCTCCAGCCCGGTCGGCATCGGCACGTTCTCCGGCTGCAGCTTGAGGCCGGCGGCCAGCGCCACGGTCTCGAGCAGCGCGGCAAAATCCTTTTCCAGGTAGGCGGCGGGATCGGCCTGCAGCGAGGCGGCGCCGACATGGGCCTGCAGCGCCTCGCGCGTCGCTGCCGTCACCGGCATCGCAACGTCGAGCTGGCGCGCCGCCGACAGGCCGAGATCGAGATCCTTGCGCAGCAGCGGCGGCGTGAAGGTCGTGGTCCAGTCGAGATTGACCAGAGCATTGCTCTTGTACTTCGTAAAGGTCGAGCCCATCACGCTGGCATTCATGAAGTTCAGGAAGGCATGCCGCGGCACGCCGGCCTTCTGCGCCAGGATGGTGATCTCGGCGAGGTTCTGGATGACGACGCCGAGGAACACGTTGTGCGCGATCTTGCAGATGCGCGCGAGCTCGCCCTCACCGACATAGGACACGCCCGAGACGGCGATCTTGGCGAGATACGGCGCGATGAGCTCGAACGACGCCTTGGGCCCGGAGACGACCGACGACAGCTTGCCGGCCTTGACGCATTTGCCGTTGCCCGACACCGGCGCGCGCACGAACTCGCAGTCGAGCCGCTTCAGCTTGGCGGCGATCGCCTCCGACTGCTCGACGCCGATCGAGGAGCAGTCGACCAGGATCTTCGGACGCGGCCCGAGGCTCGACGCGACCAGGCCGTTGTTGCCGAAATAGACCTGCTCGAGATCCTTGCCGGTCGACACCATCGAGAACACGATGTCGCACGCGGCGAGATCGCTCGGATGATCGACGATGATGCCGCCCTTGGCCGCCAGCGGCTCCGCTTTGGCGCGGGTGCGATTATAGATCGACACCTTGTGCCCGGCCTTGAGCAGGCGCTCGGCCATCGGATAGCCCATGCGCCCCATGCCGATCCAGCCGAGCGAATGCGTCGTGGTCATTGTCGTCTCCTCGTCCTACTGATCACGGTCTCCGTCATTGCGAGGAGCCAACGGGTCCGCGCAAAGCGCGGCCCGATGACAGGCTCCGCGACGAAGCAATCCAAAGTCACGGCTGCCGCCCTGGATTGCTTCCGCCTTCGCTCTTCGAGCTACGGCGGACAAGTCGCTTCGCTCGCAATGACGAAACACGAAGACCACTTCACTAGTCGCACTGTCGTCTAGTAGCGGTTGGCGATCGGCAGCTCTTCCGCGGGGAACAGCGTGATCACCTGGCAGCCCTTGTCGGTCACCACGACCTCCTCCTCGATCCGCGCGGCGGAGAAGCCGTCGGTGGCCGGGCAATAGGTCTCCAGCGCGAACACCATGCCGGTCTTGATCTCCATCGGATTGTCCAGCGAGACCAGCCGCGAGATGATCGGACGCTCATGCAGGGCCAGGCCCAGGCCGTGGCCGAACTGCAGGCCGAACGCGGCCATCTCCGACGGAAAGCCGAACTCTTCCGCCTTCGGCCACACCTTGGCGACGGTGTCCGTCGAGACGCCGGGCTTGATCAAGGCGATCGCGTTGTCGAGCCATTCCCGGCACTGCTTGTAGGCGTCGTGCTGGGCCGGCGTCGCGCGCCCGACATTGAAGGTGCGGTAGTAGCAGGTGCGGTAGCCCTGATAGGACTGCAGGATGTCGAAGAACGCCTGGTCGCCGGGGCGCAGGATGCGGTCGGTGAAATTGTGCGGATGCGGATTGCAGCGCTCGCCGGAGATCGCGTTGATCGCCTCGACGTCGTCGGAGCCCATCTCGTAGAGCATCTTGTTGGCGAGCGCGACGATGTCGTTCTCGCGGATGCCCGGCTTCAGGTTCTCGTAGATCGAATGATAGACGCCGTCGACCATGGCCGCGGCCTGGTTGAGCAGCATGATCTCGTCGATGTTCTTGATCTCGCGCGCGTCGAGCATGATCTGCTGGCCGTCGACCACCTTCATGCCGGCGTTCTGCAGCTCGAAGAACATCGCGGTCTCGGCGAGGTCGACGCCGACCGGCATGTCGGCGACGCCGGCGGCGCGCAGCAGGCTCATCACCTCCTCGGCATGGGCCTTCATCAGCCCGACCGCGGGTGGCACGGTGCCGCGCATGCCGAGCATGCCGGCACGGCAGTTGTCCGGCGCCAGCCAGTCGCAGAAGATGCGATGATGGACGGCGGCCGAGCCGAAATCCCACACGATCGGCTCGCCGTCACCGGCCAGCAGCGCAAACCGACACAGCTTGTCGCGCTCCCACTCGCCGATCTTGGTGCCGGAGACGTAGCGGATGTTGTTGACATCGAACAGCAGCAGCGCACCGCAGCCTGAGTTCCTCAGGGCCACCCGCGCCCGCGCCAGCCGGTACCGCCTGAGACGGTCGAAATCGACGCGGCGCTCGAAATCAACCGAGACATGGCCATGCGAGGGGATCGCCCGTCCCCAGCGCCAATTCGGATCGAGATGCTCGGGACTGACCAGATGGGGCTTCAGCGCGCTCGCTGTCATGTGGACGTTTCCCATTCGTTATTGCAATCGATTGCAGGGCCGGATTTATTGCACACACGTCCAGCGTGTCAAGGTATGGTGTGACCAAAACGTCGTTGCGCTGCGGCATCAGAGGCTCAGGATGAAACGAACTTTGCGATCGGCAGCAGGCTCCTACGCGGCGGCCTCACGCCCGACCATCAAGGACGTCGCCGCCCGCTGCGGCGTTCACCCCTCGACGGTCTCGCGCGCGCTCAGCCCGGCGATGAAGCACCTCGTCGCCGCTGATGTCGCCGACCGCATCCAGGCGGCCGCGAATGCTCTGGGCTACCGGCTGAACATGGCCGCCAAGGGCCTGCGCACCGGACGCAGCGGCCTGATCGGCGTGCTCGCGCCTGATATCGCCGACCCCGGCTTTCCGCCTGTTCTGTCCGGCATCGCCGATCACCTGCATGCGCAGGGTTATGCGACGATCGTGGCCGATGCCGGCACGGAGGGCTCGGAGCAGGACCTCGTCGACCGCTTGATCGCCCGCGGCGTCGATGGTCTGGTGCTGGCGACGGTGACCTTGCGCGACGACGTCGTGAAGCATTGCCTGGATGCGGCGTTGCCGGTCGTGCTCATCAATCGCGTCGATGCCGCCGCGCAGCTGCCGTCCGCGGCCAGCGACGATGCGGCCGGCATGCGTCTCGCGGTCGAGCACCTCGTCGCGCTCGGCCACCGGCGCATCGGTCATGTCGCAGGCCCGCAGCACATCTCGACCGGTGCGCGCCGTCGCGCCGGCTTCGAGGCCAGCGTCCGCGATGCCGGCCTGTCCGCGCGCCAAACGCCGGTCGAGACTGTCGACGCCTATACGCGTGCGGCCGGCCGCGAGGCCGCGTTGCGCCTGCTCGCGCGCCGGACCCGGCCGACCGCGATCGTGGCGGCCAATGATTTGCTCGCGCTCGGCGTCTATGACGCGCTGGCGGCGCGCGGCCTCGCCTGCCCCGGGGACGTCTCCGTGGTCGGCCACAATGACATGCCGTTCGTCGACCTGGTGTCGCCGCCCCTGACCACGGTGCGCATCGCGCAGCGCGACATGGGCGAAGCCGCGGCGCGGCTGCTGCTCGCGCGCATCACTGATCCCAGCGCGGCCAACGAGCACGTCGTGCTGACGCCGAGCCTCATCCTGCGCGGCTCGACGGCAGCGCCCCGGCCCTGATCACGGCCGCGCGGCGCGCGAGATCACCTGCCCGGCGCGGGCGTTCTGATGCGCGCCCTGCCACCAGGTGAGCGCGCCATTGACGACGACGGCCTCGATGCCGGCGGCGGGCACGCAAGGGTCATCATAGGTCGCGGTGTCGCGCACCTTAGCTGCGTCGAAGATCGTGATATCGGCATGATTGCCCACCGCGATCGTGCCGCGTCCCTTGATGCCGAAATTCTGCGCGGTCAGGCCGCTCATCTTCCACACCGCGGTCTCCAGCGAGAACAGTTCCAGCTCACGGCAATAATAGCCGAGCACGCGCGGGAACGTGCCCCAGAGCCGCGGATGCGGACGCTCGCCGAACGGCAGGCCGTCGGAGCCGATCATGGTCGGCTCGAAGGCAAGGATGGTCTTCACGTCGGCCTCGTCCATCGCGAAGTAGATCGCCGACGCCGGCTGCAGGCGCTTCGCAGCCTCGAGCCGGTCGACGCCCCAGGCGGCCGCGATATCGGCGAGATCCCGGCCGGCCATTTCCGGATGCGGCTTCGACGCGGCGACGACGACCTTGACCTGCAGCTTGGCCGGATCGGTGTGCAGCATGGTGGAGGACGCGTTGTAGGGATAACAGTCGAGCGCGACGCACTGGCAGCTCATTGCCTTGGTGATCAGCGGCAGTGTCTCCTTCGTACGTCCGAAATTCGCTGGCCCAACGACCTTGTGGTGCGAGATCACGACCTGGACGTCGAGCGCCTTGCCAATCGCAAAACTCTCCTCCAGCGAGCGGATCACGTCGTTGGCCTCGTTCCGCATGTGCGTCGCGTAGACGCCGCCGCTGCCGGTCAGCGGGCGGCAGACCTCGATGATCTCCTCGGTCGGCGCCGCCTCCGCCGGCGGATAAAAGGTCCCGGTCGAGACGCCGATGGCGCCGGCATCGAGCGCCTCCTGCACATGGCCGCGCATCGCGGCGATCTCGGCTTCGCTCGCCGCGCGGCCGAGATCGCTGACCACGGACGCGCGCAGCGAGGTGTGGCCAACCATCGGCGCGACGTTCACGGCCGCCGGCGCCGCGCGCAGTGCCGCGACGTAGCCGGCGAATGACGCATACTCCGCGATCCGGCCGTCCCCCGGCGACAGCAGGCCGAGCGGCATCGGCCGCGGCGAGCCGGGCTTCAGCGGCGCGATGCTGACGCCGCAATTTCCGGTCACCACTGACGTCACGCCCTGCGAGACCTTGCAGGTCATGCCGGGATCGACCAGCACGGCGCTGTCGTCATGGGTGTGCGAGTCGATGAAGCCCGGCGCGACGATGCGGCCCGCGGCGTCGATCACGCGCGCAGCGGTTCGGCCATCGAGCTCACCGACGGCAACGATGCGGCCATCCCTGATGCCGACATCAGCCTCGAACCGGGGCGCCCGCGTGCCGTCAATGACGGTGCCGCCGCGGATGATGAGATCGAAGGAGTCGGAGGAAGGCTGGGTGTCGGTCATGAGGTCTCGCGCAGGGATTCTGGTCGGAGCTGGCGGGACTATCCGCTGGACGCCTCAGGGCGTCCAGCGCCATCCATATGAGGCGCACGCTGAGCTGGGCTGCCCATATGGTGGACCTGCAGATCTTCGACGCCCGACCGGGGGATCGGCGTCGAGCTCTCGCATCGCGGGCCGCGCTCCCCTCGCCCGCTCTTGTCAGCCGCAGCCCGAAGAGCGAAAGCGGATGCGGCGAGGGAGAGCCCCACCGTCATCGCGTTGAGAGGTCGGCCGCATCCCTGTCGCGCGCTGGACGTCCGATCGCAGCTATTTCGCGCCCACGGCCTTCTTGCGCCAGGCGAGATGAACCGCGCAGGCGCAGCCGGGCGGGTGGTTGGCGAGCTCGGCCGGCACAGTGTCGTTGGCGGGAGGCGCGGGCGGCGCGCTGGCCCGCGGCACGTTCGCATCCGACACTCCCCTTGCGGGGATGTAGTTCAAGATCGGCGCCAGCCAGCGCTCCACCTCGGCCACAGTCATGCCCTTGCGCACGGCGTAGTCCTCGACCTGGTCGCGCTCGATCTTGCCGACGCCGAAATAGAAGCTTTCGGGCGAGGCGAAATAAAGCCCCGACACCGACGAGCCCGGCCACATCGCGTAGCTCTCGGTCAGCGTGACGCCGGCGTTCTTCTCCGCGTCGAGCAGCTCGAACAAGGTCGCCTTCTCGGTGTGGTCGGGCTGGGCCGGATAGCCGGGCGCCGGGCGGATGCCCTGATACTTCTCCAGCATCAGGTCATCGGGCGAGAGTGCCTCGTCCGGCGCATAGGCCCAGAACTCGCGGCGGACGCGAGCGTGCAGGCGCTCGGCAAAGGCTTCCGCGAGGCGGTCGGCCAGCGCCTTGACCAGGATCGAGGAGTAGTCGTCATTGGCATTCTTGAAGCGGTCGGCGATCACATCTTCGCCGAGGCCCGCCGTCACGACGAAGCCGCCGACATAATCCGGCACGCCGGAGGCCTGCGGCGCGATGAAGTCGGACAGCGCCGTGTTGAAGCGGCCCTCGCGCTTCTCCAACTGCTGGCGCAGCGTGTGCAGCGTTGCAACCGCCGTGGTCCGGCTGTCGTCGGTATAGAGCACGATGTCGTCGCCGACGGCATTGGCCGGCCAGAAGCCGATCGCGGCGCGGGCCGTGAACCACTTCTCGGAGACGATGCGCTTCAGCATCTTCTGCGCGTCGTCATAGAGAGCGCGCGCGGCCTCGCCGACCTTGGCGTCGTCGAGGATGGCCGGAAAGCGGCCGGCGAGTTCCCAGGTCTGGAAGAACGGTGTCCAGTCGATATAGGGCACGAGCTCGGCGAGGTCGTAGTCGACAAATGTCTTGGTGCCGAGGAAGGTCGGCTTCACCGGCTTGGCCTTGGCGAAGTCGATCTTCGGCGCATTGGCGCGGGCGTCCGCAAGCCTCAGCCGCTTCTTGTCGGCCTGGCCGCGCAGATGCGCGGCGGCGATCTTCTGATATTCGGTGCGGACCTCGGCGGCGTAGGCGTCCTTGCGCTCGGCCGACAGCAGCGACGACGCCACGCCAACGGCGCGGCTGGCGTCGTTGACGTGCACGACCGGCCCGCCCTGGTAGTTCGGGTCGATCTTGACGGCGGTGTGGACGCGGCTGGTGGTCGCGCCACCAATCAACAGCGGCACGTTCAGCCCCTGGCGCTCCATCTCCGAAGCGAGATACGCCATCTCGTCGAGCGAGGGCGTGATCAGCCCGGACAGGCCGATGATATCGGCCTTCTCCGCCTTCGCGGTCTCGATGATCTTGGCCGCGGGCACCATGACGCCGAGGTCGATGACCTCGAAATTGTTGCACTGGAGCACGATGCCGACGATGTTCTTGCCGATGTCGTGGACGTCGCCCTTGACGGTCGCGAGCACGATCTTGCCGGCGTTGGAGCGCTCGGCGGCAGCGCCCTTGTTGGCGGCCTTCTCGGCCTCCATGAACGGCATCAGATAGGCGACCGCCTGCTTCATCACGCGCGCGGACTTCACCACCTGCGGCAGGAACATCTTGCCGTCGCCGAAGAGGTCGCCGACCACGTTCATGCCGGCCATCAGCGGGCCTTCGATGACGTGGAGCGGGCGCTCCGCCGCAGCGCGGGCCTCCTCGGTGTCCACTTCGATGAACTCGGTGATCCCATGCACCAGCGCGTGGCTCAGCCGCTTGTCGACCGGCCATTCGCGCCAGGCGAGATCGGCCTCCTTGGTCTGCTTGCCCTGGCCGCGGAATTTCTCCGCCAGCGCCAGCAGCCGCTCGGAGGCGCCGGGGTCGCGGTTGAGGACGACGTCCTCGCACACCTGGCGAAGCTCGGGATCGATGTCGTCATAGACGATCATCTGCCCGGCATTGACGATGCCCATGTCCATGCCCGCCTTGATGGCGTGATACAGGAACACCGAGTGCATCGCCTCGCGCACGGGCTCGTTGCCGCGGAACGAGAACGACAGATTGGAGACGCCGCCGGAGATGTGGGCGTGCGGCAGGTTCGCGCGGATCCAGCGCGTCGCTTCGATGAAGTCCACGCCGTAATTGTTGTGTTCCTCGAGCCCGGTCGCGATCGCGAAAATGTTCGGGTCGAAGATGATGTCTTCCGGCGGGAAGCCGATCGTCTCGACCAGGATCTTGTAGGCGCGGGCGCAGATCTCGGTCTTGCGCTTGTAGGTGTCGGCCTGGCCGGTCTCGTCGAACGCCATCACGACCACGGCGGCGCCATGGCGTCGCGCGATCTTGGCCTCGTGGATGAACTTCTCCTCGCCTTCCTTCAGCGAGATCGAGTTCACGACCGGCTTGCCCTGCACGCATTTCAGGCCGGCCTCGATGACGTGGAATTTCGAGGAATCGACCATCACCGGAACGCGGGCGATGTCCGGCTCGGCGGCGACGAGGTTGAGGAAGGTCCGCATCGCGGCTTCCGAATCCAACAGGCCCTCGTCCATGTTGACGTCGATGACCTGGGCGCCGTTCTCGACCTGGTCGCGCGCGACCTGCAGCGCGGCCGTGTAGTCGCCCGCAGTGATCAGCTTGCGGAATTTGGCGGAGCCCGTGACGTTGGTGCGTTCGCCGACATTGACGAACGGAATCGCCGGCGTCAGCTCGAACGGCTCCAGGCCCGACAGCCGCAGCCGCGGCGCGATGTCAGGCACGACGCGCGGCTTGTGCGGGGCGACGGCAGCCGCGATCGCCGCGATATGGTCCGGCGTGGTGCCGCAGCAGCCGCCGACGATGTTGACGAGGCCAGCGCTCGCGAACTCCCCGATCAGCCGCGCCATGTAGGCCGGCGTCTCGTCATACTGGCCGAATTCGTTGGGCAGGCCGGCGTTCGGATAGGCGCAGACCAGCGTATCGGCGACGCGGCCAATGTCGGCGACATGGGCGCGCAGATCCTCGGCGCCGAGCGCGCAGTTGAAACCGATGGTCAGCGGCCTGGCGTGGCGCACCGAGTTCCAGAACGCCTCCGGCATCTGGCCCGACAGCAGGCGCCCCGATTTGTCGGTGATGGTGCCCGAGATCATCACGGGCACGTCGATGCCACGCTCCTCGCAGAGCTCGGCGATCGCATACAGCGCGGCCTTGGCGTTGAGCGTGTCGAACACGGTCTCGACCAGCAGGATGTCGGCGCCGCCGTCCAAGAGCCCGCGCGCCTGCTCGCCATAGGCGAGGCGCAGGTCGTCGAAGGTCACGGCGCGGTAGCCGGGATTGGAGACGTCGGGCGAGATCGACGCGGTGCGGTTGGTCGGGCCCATGGCGCCGGCGACGAAGCGCTGCTTGCCGTCCTCGGCCGCAACGCGCGTCGCGGCGTTGCGCGCGAGCCGCGCACCCTCGCGGTTGAGCTCGTAGATGATGTCGGAGAGGTCGTAATCGGCCTGTGCGATCGATGTCGCCGAGAAGGTGTTGGTGGCGACGATGTCGGCGCCGGCGCGCAGATATTGCGCGTGGATGTCCTCGATCGCGTCCGGCTGGGTGAGGATCAGCAGATCATTGTTGCCGCGGAGATCGCGGTGAAAGTCCTTGAACCGCTCGCTGCGAAAGGCGGCCTCGTCGAACTGCAGCGCCTGGATCATCGTGCCCATGGCGCCGTCGAGGATCAGGATGCGCTGAGCTGCGGCAGCGAGGAAGGCGGTACGCGCGGTGGAAACAGGCGATGACATCAGGCGGCAGCCTTGTTGGCGGACTTCGGACGGATGCCCAGCAGATGGCTGATCGCGAACACGAGGTCGGCGCGGTTCATGGTGTAGAAATGGAAGGTGTCGACGCCATGCTTGGCGAGCTTCTGCACCTGGCCGGCGGCGACGGTCGCTGCGACCAGCTTGCGGGTCTCGGGATCGTCGTCGAGGCCGTCGAATTTCTCGGCGAGCCAGTCCGGCACCGTGGTGCCGGTGCGGGTGACGAAGCCGCGCGCCTGCTTGAAATTGTGCATCGGCATGATGCCGGGCACGATCGGAATCGCGATGCCACGCGCGCGGACGCGATCGATGTAGCGGAAGTAGAGATCGTTGTCGAAGAACACCTGGGTGATGGCGCGGCTCGCGCCGGCGTCGACCTTGGCCTGGAGCATGTCGATGTCGGCGTCGAAGTCGCGGCTCTCCGGGTGCTTCTCCGGATAGGCCGAGACGATGACGTCGATGTCGGGATGCCGCCGCTTGATGCCTTCGATCAGCTCGGGCGAGGTCTGGTAGCCATCGGCGCGGGTGGAATAGGGCGTGCCGATGCCGCCGGGCGGATCGCCGCGCAAGGCCACGATATGGCGGACGCCGACCTCGTGATAGCGATCGACGACTTCGTCGATCTCGCCGCGCGAGGCGCCGACGCAGGTCAGGTGCGCGGCCGGCAGCAGCGCGGTTTCTTTCAGGATGCGCGCGATCGTGGCGTGCGTACGCTCGCGTGTCGAGCCGCCGGCGCCATAAGTCACGGAGACGAAGCTCGGCTCCAGCGGGGCGAGGCGCTCGATCGAGGCCCAGAGCGTCCGGTCCATCTCCTCGCTCTTGGGCGGGAAGAACTCGAACGAGATCTTCGGCCGGACAATGGCGGAATGGCCGTCGGTGATGGCGGAGGCGAGGTCGGTCATGGCAACGCAGGTTCCCGATGGCGCGTAAATTTCAACTCAAGAGGGGGCTCGCCCCTAGGGGCGCCAAGATAAGGGAAGTGCGTCGCAAGCGACAGCCCAACGGAAATGGGATTTGGCCCACTTACCTGAATAAAATGAAGTTTGCCCCGCTTTGATCGCCTGTACAGTGGGCAAATAAATCGTAATGCTATCAACGATAAAATACGGATAACAGACAGCTTTCGTCCAACAGTGATGTGGGAATCGGCATTACATCATTGTATACAGAAACGTCGTCCCACCCCCCCGACTCAGCTGATCCCTGCAATTCCGGCAGGTCACCGCCGCGGTTGGCCCATTGTGGCGCGCCGCGCAGGCATTAGGTTGATGCCATGATCCCGCTTTCCGTCCTCGACCTTTCCGTCACCACCACGGCGACCCCGCCGTCGGCGGCGCTCCGCAACAGCATCGACCTGGCACGCCATGTCGATCAGCTCGGCTATGTCCGCTACTGGCTCGCCGAGCACCACAGCCTGCCCTCGGTGGCGAGCCCGTCGCCCGACATCATGATCGGGCAGATCGCGGCCGCCACCAAGCACATCCGCGTCGGCTCCGGCGGCGTGATGCTGCCCAACCACGCGCCGCTGGTCGTCGCCGAGCGCTTCAAGATGCTGGAGGCGCTGTTTCCCGGCCGCATCGATCTCGGCCTGGGACGCGCGCCCGGTACCGACGGCACCACGGCCTATGCCTTGAGGAGCCGGCTGGACCGTCGCGAGGGCGACGATTTCCTGGAGCGGCTGCACGAATTGATGCTGTGGGAGACCCGCGAATTCCCCGCCGGCCATCCCTACAACAACGTCATCGCGATGCCCGACGACGCGCCATTGCCGCCGATCTGGCTGCTTGGCTCGAGCGACTATTCCAGCGAGCTGTCGGCGCAGCTCGGCCTGGGCTTTGGCTTCGCGCATCATTTCGCCAGCCACGATGCGGTCGATGCGATGCGAACCTATCGCGCGCATTTCACGCCGTCGCGCTGGCGCAGCCAGCCGCATGCGGTCCTGGCCGTCGCGGTGGTGACCGCCGACACCGATGCCGAGGCCGAGCGGCTGGCATCGTCGATGGACCTCAACCGCCTCCGGCGCGACCGCGGCCAGTTCCTGCCGCTGCCGAGCCCGGAGGAGGCCGCCGCCTATCTGTATACAGACGCGGACCGCGCCTCCATCGCGCGCAACCGCTCGCGATTATTCGTGGGATCACCAGCCACCGTGCGCGCCAAGCTCGACCCGATGATCGCCGCCAGCCAGGCCGACGAGCTGATGGTCATCACCGCGACCTTCGACCACGATGCCCGCAAGCGCTCCTACAGCCTGCTCGCGGACGCCTTCGGGCTGGAGCGGGCGGCGGCGGCCTGAGCCGATCGACGGCTCACCACGCGATCAACGGCGAGCGATGCAGCCAGGTCCCCTCGCCCACCTGATCCAGCACGAAGCGCGCGACGTCGTCCCGTGCAATCCCGCCGCCATGAAAGCCGGAGAGATCCGTTAGCGCACGAATCGTTCGGCCACCTGGCTGGTCGTTCAGCACCGCGGGCCGCACAACGACCCAGTCGAGCCCGCTCTCCCGGATGATCGCCTCCTGCCTGTTCTTGTCCGCGTAGACCTTGCGCAGCAGCAGCGGAAAGATCAGCCGGTCGAAAACAAAGCCGCCGTGCCCCGCGCTGTCGCCGGCGCCCATCCCGGTGATGGCGACCAGACGCGAGACATTCTCCGCCTTCATCGCGCTGACGAGCGAGCGGGTCACCGTTGACAGCAGCGTAACCTCGCGGAATGGGCTGGCCGGCGTGCCGAGCGCGCTGATGACGGCGTGCTGACCGTTGAGCGCTTTCCGCAACGCGGACTCGTCGCGGGCGTCGCCGACGAGGAGGCGAGCACCCTTCAGATCGCCGGCCTTCTCCGGCGAGCGCACCAGCGCCGTAACCTGGTGGCCCCGCGCCAGCGCTTGGCGCACGATCAGGCGGCCAGTGCCGCCGGTCGCGCCAAGGACCAGGATATTCGGCTTCGTTGTGTTGTCGCTTGTGAGATTGGTCATGTTGACCTCCTTGAATGGCAGCGGGACGCGTCCTCGGAGGCGGCCCGCATGCTGGTTTCGGGGGATGATCGGAGCAGCGTGCCGTCAGGCCGCGGCCACGATGTCGGTGACGAAGTCGCGATAGGAGCGCAGCGGGCGGCCCAAGAGCGCAGTCAGGCGCGCGACGTCGCCTGTCTCAGGAACCATGCCGTCGGTCAGGAAGCGTTCGGCCATCAGCCGCATGTCGAACGCCGTCCAGCTCGGCATGACCTGCCGGAGGCTGGTCTCGAACTGCGTAGTATTGTCGCCGCCATAGGCGATCGTCCGCCCCAGTACGTCCGACCAGATCGCGGCGGCGTCAGCGCCGGTCAGCGTGTCCGGGCCGACCAGGTTGATGCGCGTCAGCGGCAGCGGCGTTGCCGACTGCTCGCGGCGGATCAGCTCGATCGCCGCGATCTCGCCGATGTCCCTGATGTCGACCATCGCGAGGCCCTTGGCTCCGATCGGCATCGGGTAGACGCCGTGATGGAGCGCGACGTCCTTGATCGTGAGATCGTTGTTCATGAAGTAGGCCGGCCGCAGGATGGTGGCGTTCAGCCCCATCTGCTCGATCATCCGCTCGACGGCGAACTTGCCGGCGAAGTGCGGCACGTTGACGTAGACGTCGCCGTGGATCACCGACAAATAGACGATCCGCTCGATGCCGGCCTCGCGGGCCAGATTGAGCGCGATCAGCGCCTGGGTGAATTCATCCGGCGTGACGGCGTTGAGCAGGAACAGCGTCGAGACGCCCGAGAGCGCGCCGCGCAGCGAATCGACGTCGAGCAGGTCGCCCTGCGCGAGCTGGACTGCGGCCGGAAAATTCGCCTTGGCGGGATCGCGGACGAGAGCGCGGACATCGGCGCCGCGCTTGACGAGCTGGTCGACGACGTGACGGCCGACGGTGCCGGTGGCACCGGTGACGAGGATGGTCATGGGGAATCTCCGGGGTTGGGATCAAAAGACACCCCGAAAATATTGATCCACACGAGAGCCAATAGACGCTATATCTGGACAGACCGTCTTACTGGTGGAACAGATGGATCTGCTGGCGCTCGCTGACTTCACGCTTGTCGCCCGCCACGGCGGCTTCGGCCGCGCTGCCCGCGCCACCGGGCGCCCGAAGGCGACGCTCTCCCGGCGGGTCGCGGAGTTAGAGGCGAGCCTCGAGATCAGGCTGATCGAGCGCGGCGGACGCACGCCGAAGCTGACCGAGGAGGGTCGGGCGCTGTTTGAGCGCGCGGGCGCGCTGCTCACCGAGCTCGACGAGACGGTCGCCGCGATTTCCTCGGGAGGTGGCAAGCCGCGCGGACGCTTGCGGATCAGCGCCCCGCTGCTGTTCTCGCAGACCGCGATGGGCAAGCTCGCGGCCACCTTCGCGCTGAGATATCCCGAGATCCGCCTGGACGTGACGACCGACGACCGCACCGTCGACATGGTCGAGGAGGGCTACGACCTGGTGATCCGGGTCAATCCGGACCCCGACGAAAGCCTGGTCGGACGCATCTTCCTGCGCGATCAGATGGTGGTGGTCGCGAGCCTGGCTCTGGCCCGGCCGGAGGACGGGGCCGTCGTTCCCGCGATCGTGCGGAGCAGCGACCAGATCGCAGCCTGGGAGGTGATGGCGCCCGGCGGCCGATCGCAGATCGCGATCGATCCGATCCTGCGGCTGTCATCGCTGATCATGGTGCGCGACGCGGTTCGCGCTGGCGTCGGCGCAGCATGCCTGCCGCTCTCCCTCGCCAGTCGCGACCTTGCCGCTGGCCGCCTCGTGCAATGGGCGGATCTGGACGGGCCGCCGGTCGCGCTGTGGACGCTCTATCCGTCGCGGCGGCTCCTGAGCGCGCGCGTGTCGGCGTTTCTCGATCATCTGAAGCAGGCGTTCCCGATGGGAACGCCTGCCGAGCTGGCGGCCTATGTTGGAGAATAGGCGCGGCTGACGCTCAAGAGAATCACTCCATCCGTTCGCTGAACGTGGCGCGGAACGGGTGCGCCGGATAGACGCCGACGATGCGCAGCTCGCGCGAGAAGAACTTCAATTCCTCCAGCGCAAACGCCAGCCCCTTGTCGTTGGGATGGCCGTCGACATCGGCATAGAACTGCGTGGCGAAGAAATTGCCGTCGACCATGTAGCTCTCAAGCTTGGTCATGTTGACGCCGTTGGTGGCGAAGCCGCCCATCGCCTTGTAGAGCGCCGCCGGCAGGTTGCGGACGCGGAATACGAAGCTCGTCACCAGCGGGCCGGAATTCTGCTCCGCCCATTGCTCCTCGCGCGCCAGCACCACGAAGCGGGTGGTGTTGTGGGCCTCGTCCTCGATGTCCTCGGCGAGAATGTCGAGGCCGTAGATCTGCGCCGCCAGGCGCGAGGCGATCGCCGCGACGCTCTTGTCGCCGCGCTCCGACACGTCCCGCGCACTGCCCGCGGTGTCACCGGCCACGATCGGGCGGATGCCAAGCTGACGGATGAAGCGGCGGCATTGCCCGAGCGCCTGGACGTGACTCTCGACGGTCTTGATGTCCGCAAGCCTGGTGCCCTTCAGGGCCATCAGCTGGTGGCGGATCGGCAGGAACCACTCGCCGATGATGTAGAGGCCGGAGGCCGGCAGCAGGTGATGGATGTCGGCGACGCGGCCGGCGACCGAGTTCTCGATCGGGATCATGCCGAGATCGGCCTCTCCGGACGAGATCGCGGCCAGCGCGTCCTCGAAGGTCGGGCAAGGCATGGCCTCGGCGCTCGGATAGGCCTCGGAGATGGCGATGTGGGAATTGGCTCCCGGCTCGCCCTGGAATGCGATTTTCAAGATCTTGCTCATGGTGGGCCTTGTAGCAGCTCAAGCCTTGGACAAATCAAGCCTTGGACAAGAGCCGGCGTGCGGTTTCGAGATCGGGCGGGGTATCGACCCCCCGCGGTACGGTATCGACGATGCCGATGTCGATCCGCATGCCGGCCTCCAGCGCGCGCAGCTGCTCCAGCTTCTCCTGAAGCTCGAGCGGCGAGGGCGGCAGGCTGACGAAGCGTTCCAGCGCGGCACGTCGATAGGCGTAGAGGCCGATATGATGGTAGCGTGGTCCGTCGCCGTGAGGCGCGGTGGCGCGGGTGAAATAGAGCGCACGCAGCCGCCGCTCGCCGATCGGCGAGCCGACCGCCTTCACCACGCTCGGCGCCGTGTCCTCCTCGGCGGTGTGGATCTGGGCCGCAAGCGTGGCGATATCGACGGCCGGATCGGACAGCGGCAGCAGCACGTCGCGGATGTTCTGCGGCAGGATGGTCGGGAAGTCGCCCTGCAGGTTGACCACGATCTCCGCTTCGCCAGCGGGATCGAGCTTGCACGACGCCTCGTAGATCCGATCCGATCCGGAGGGATGGTCCGGCCGGGTCATCACCGCCTCGCCGCCATGGGCGACGACCGCGTCCGCGATGTCCTTCGTGTCGGTGGCGACGGCGACCCGGCCGATATTGGCCTCCTGCGCACGGCGCAGCACCTGCACGATCATCGGCAGGCCGGCGATGTCGAGCAGCGGCTTGCCCGGCAGGCGGGTCGACGCCATGCGGGCCGGAATCAGCACGAGGATCTTGGATTGGGTCATCCGGGGAACGCACAGGTCGGAGCCGGTCGCAACAGCGCGTCCGACTTGATGGGGACAGCAAAAACCGCCCGCTTATACGGGTTGCCAGAGCACGGGCAAACCGATATCTCACTTCTGCCGCAGGGGGAGGCGCGACGGCTCGATGGCTTTCGATGCCTCTTGAATCCTGGGGCGATTCACGGTCGCGGCGTCGCGGCCTCCAAAGCAATGAAATTCGCCCTCGGAGCCTGATTCCAAAATGGACTCCTTTGAACTGAATAAAATCCTCGGCGCCGTGCTGGCCGCCTGTCTGGTCGTGCTGGTGACGAGCTTTTCCGCCAGCGCGCTGTTTGCGCCGAAGATGCCGGAAAAGCCGGGGTTCGAGATTGCCGTGAAGGAGGCCGAGAGCGCCGCCAAGCCGGGCGCAGCGCCGGCCGCCGCCGAGCCGATCGAAAAGCTGCTGCAGACCGCTTCGGTCGAGAAGGGCGCCGCCGCCGCCAAGAAGTGCGCGGCCTGCCACACCTTCGCGAAGGGCGAAAAGAACGGCGTCGGGCCGAACCTCTATGGTATTGTCGGTGACAAGATCGGCGAGGGCCGCGGCTTCAACTGGTCGCAGGCGATCAAGGCCAAGGGCGGCACCTGGACGATCGATGCCCTGAACCAGTTCATCACCAACCCGAAGGGCTACATCCCGGGCACCGCGATGGGCTTTGCCGGCATCCAGAAGGACAGCGAGCGCGCCGACGTGCTGGCCTATCTGAACTCGCTGGCCGACAGCCCTGCCCCGCTGCCGACCGCGGCCAAGTGAACCGGCCTCACCTTTGATTTCGAACGGCCGGGCCCCAAGCCCGGCCGTTTTGCTTTGAAGGGCGAATTTTGCCGCATTTGGGACCTTTGGTCGCATCCCGCCCGTTCACAACCCGGTATCATGAGGAAAAAGCAAGGTTATCGGTCGAAACCTTGCCGTATATTGGTCCCCTGAATGGAATGGGTTCACAGGTCGGGGCGCCCTTGCTTCGGCCGGCTGAACCCGCCCTTTGCGAATTGGGTTACGATCACACGTTGGATCTTTGGAGCAGCAGTGGCCATGGCTGCCCGGCTGCTTCCGAGCGGTCTTATTCAGAGGAAGTCTCATTTGACGATTACCCGACGACAGCTCCTGCAGAGCAGCGTCATCGCTGCGATGACCCCGGCGCTCGGCACCGCGGCCAGCCTTGCCCCTCTCGATGCCGCCCGGGCGCAGGCGGCCGATGATCCGGCCTGGCGTCACGCGCTGTCGCTGTTCGGCGACGTCAAATATCCGGCGGACTTCAAGCGCTACGACTATGTCAATCCGGACGCGCCGAAGGGCGGCCAGGTTCGCCTCAGCCCCGCCGGCACGTTCGACAACTTCAATCCCGTGGTTGCCGGCGTCAAGGGAGCGCTCGGGGCCGGTGTTTCCCTGATCTATGAAACCCTGACGACGGGGTCGCTCGACGAGGCGTCGACCGAATACGGTCTGCTCGCCGAAAGCGTGAAACATCCAGCGGACTATTCTTGGGTCATCTATCGCCTGAGGCCGGAGGCCAAGTGGCACGATGGTGTCCCCGTCACGCCGGCCGACGTGATCTTCTCGCTCGATGCGTTCAAGAAGAACCACCCGCGCTACAGCGCCTACTACCAGCACGTCGTTCGTGCGGAGGTGGTCGGCGAGCGTGACATCAAGTTCACCTTCGACGGGCCGGGCAATCGCGAGCTGCCCCAGATCGTCGGCCAGCTGATGGTGTTGCCGAAGCATTGGTGGGAGGGCACCGACAGCAAGGGTCAGAAGCGCGATATCGCAGCGACGACCCTGGAGCCCCCGCTCGGCTCCGGCCCCTACCGCATCAAGGAATTCGTCGCCGGGCGGACGATCGTCATGCAGCGCGTGAACGACTGCTGGGCCCGCAATCTCAACGTCAATGTCGGCCGCTACAATTTCGATGAACTGCGCTTCGACTATGTGCGCGACAGCCTGGTGGCGCTCGAAGCCTTCAAGGGCGACCAGGCTGATTGGCGCCTCGAAAACTCGGCGAAGAACTGGGCGACGGCCTATGATTTCCCGGCCGTCAAGGACCAGCGCGTCGTGCTCGAGGAGTTTCCGAACCGCAGCTCCGGGGTGATGCAGGCGTTCGTGCCGAACAGCCGGCGCGAGCTGTTCAAGGATGCCCGCGTCAGGCGGGCGCTGAACTTTGCGTTCGACTATGAAGAGATGAACAAGCAGCTCTTCTTCGGCCAGTACAAGCGCATTTCGAGCTATTTCGACGGCACCGAGCTGGCCTCCTCCGGGTTGCCTCAAGGGGCGGAGCTCGAGATTCTCGAAACCGTCCGCGCGGACGTTCCCGCCGACCTCTTCACGGCGGAGTACACCAATCCCGTTGGTGGCAGCAGCGAGGCCGTGCGCCGCAACCTGCTGGAAGCGCAGAAGCTGATGAAGGAGGCGGGCTACGAGGTTCGCGATCGCAAGCTGGTCAACGCGACGAGCGGCGCGGCGGCGAGCATCGAGCTGCTGGCCGACGCCGATGATCCGGCGTTCGAGCGCGTGGCGTTGTTCTACAAGCCCTCGCTCGAGCGGGTGGGCTTTGCCGTGACCGTCCGCAAGGTGGATTCCGTCCAGTTCGAGAACCGGATCCGCAACTGGGATTTCGACATGGTGATGCATTCGTGGCCGGAGTCGCTGTCGCCCGGCAACGAGCAGCGCGAATATTGGGGATCGCAGGCGGCCTCGATGGTCGGCTCGCAGAACCTGGCGGGGATCAGGAACCCGGCCATCGACAAGCTGATCGACCGGGTGATCTTCGCCAAGAGCCGTGACGAGCTGGTGGCTGCGACGCGTGCGCTCGACCGGGTGCTGCTCTGGAACTACTACGTCGTGCCGCAATGGAACTATCCGAAGCAGCGGACGGCGCGATGGGATCGCTTCGGCCGTCCCGACAACCTGCCGAAATACGGCATGGCGAGCTTCCCCGACATCTGGTGGTATGATGCCGACAAGGCCGCCAAGGTGAAACGCTCTTGAGCCAGCTCCTGAATCTGTCGCGCCGCGGCGTGCTCGGGCTCGGCCTGGGCGCGCTCAGCATTCCCCTGCTGACGCCTGCGAACGCCGCGGAGTTCGGCGCCGAGTCGCACGGCATGTCGGCGTTCGGCGATCTGAAGTACCCGGTCGACTTTCCTCATTTCGACTACGTCAATCCGGACGCGCCGAAGGGCGGGATGTTCTCGCAAGTTCCGCCGACGCGCGGCTATAATCAATCCTTCTACACGTTCAACTCGTTCAACGCTTTCATCCTGAAGGGCGAAGGCGCGCAGGGGATGGACCTGACCTTCGCGTCGTTGATGGTCCGGGCCGCCGACGAGCCGGATGCCATCTACGGCTTGGCCGCGAAGTCGGTCGCGATATCTCCTGACAAGCTGACCTACCGCTTCACCATACGGCCGGAAGCCCGCTTCCACGACGGATCGAAGCTGACGGCATACGATGTGGCCTTCTCGCTGAACGTTCTGAAAGAGAAGGGGCATCCACTGATTCTCGTTCAGTTGCGCGACTTCGTGAAGGCGGAAGCGCTCGACGATGCAACGGTCCTCGTGACCTTTGCCGCAAAGCGGGCGCGCGACGTGCCGCTCTACGTCGCCACATTGCCGATCTTCTCGAAGGCTTATTATTCCGGTCGCGCTTTTGATGAGTCCACCCTGGACGTTCCGCTCGGCTCCGGGCCTTACAAAGTCGGTCGCTACGAAATCAATCGTTTCGTCGAGTTGGAGCGTGTCAGGGATTGGTGGGCCGCAGACCTTCCGGTCAATCGAGGCAGCTACAACTACGATACGGTGCGTTACGAATTCTATCGCGATCGTGACGTCGCCTTCGAGGGTTTCACGGCAAAGACCTATCTCTACCGTGAGGAGTTCACCGCGCGGATCTGGGCGACCCGCTATGATTTTCCGGCCATCAAGGATGGTCGCGTCAAGCGTGAACTCGTGCCGGACGAAACCCCGTCGGGCGGGCAGGGCTGGTTCATCAATACGCGACGTGACAAGTTCAAGGACCCGCGTGTCCGCGAGGCTCTCATTCATGCCTTCGATTTCGAGTGGACCAACAAGACCGTGATGTACGGGGCCTATGCCCGCGCGGTCTCGCCGTTCCAGAACTCGGACATGGTCGCGGTGGGCCCACCGTCGGCGGACGAACTGAAGCTGCTGGAGCCGTATCGCGGCCAGGTGCCGGATGACGTGTTTGGCGAGCCGTTCGTGCCGCCGGTCACCGACGGCTCGGGCCAGGACCGCGCGCTGCTGCGCAAGGCCACGCAGCTGCTGCAGCAGGCAGGATTGCCAGTCAAGGATGGCAAGCGACTGCTGCCCAACGGCGAGGTCTTCCAGATCGAGTTCTTGCTCGACGAGCCGGCCTTCCAGCCGCATCACGCGACCTTCATCAAGAACCTGGCCCTGCTGGGGATCGAAGCCAACATCCGCCAGGTCGATGCGGTACAGTACCGCGCACGCGTCGAGGCCTTCGATTTCGATGTGACAACCGAGCGTCTCACGATGGAAGCGACACCGGGCGACAGTCTCAGACCCTATTTTACCTCGGAATCGGCCAAGACGAAGGGCTCGCACAACCTCGCCGGCATCGCGAGCCCTGCCATCGACGCATTGGTCGACAAGGCAATCGCGGCCGAGACGCGCGCGGATCTCACCGTCGCCTGTCGTGCGATCGATCGCCTGTTTCGCGCCGGGCGCTACTGGATCCCGCAATGGTATAACGCGAACCATCGCTTGGCCTATTGGGACCAGTTCGGTCATCCGGCCAAGCTGCCGAAATACGCCTCGGGTGCCGGAGCCCGCGACATCTGGTGGTACGATGCCGCCAAGGCCGCAAAGCTGGAGCAGGCGAAGTAGTTCATGGCTGCCTATATCCTCCGCCGCACGTTTCTGATGCTCCCGACCCTGCTCGGGATCCTCTTCATCTCCTTCGTCGTGGTGCAGTTCGCGCCGGGCGGACCGGTCGAGCGCGTGATCGCGCAACTGACCGGCGCCGACACCGGCGGCACCTCGCGCATCTCGGGCGGCAGCGGCTCCGATTTCGGCGCGCGGGCGCCGGGCCAGGTCGGCGCGGGCGGTGAGGTCAACTCCAAATATCGCGGCGCGCAGGGCCTCGATCCGAACTTCATCAAGCAGCTCGAGAAGCAGTTTGGCTTCGACAAGCCGGCGCCGGAGCGCTTCGCGCTGATGGTGTGGAACTACGCCCGCTTCGATTTCGGCAAGAGCTATTTCCGCGACACGTCGGTGCTGCAGCTGATCAAGGAGAAGCTGCCGGTATCGATGTCGCTGGGCGTCTGGATGACCCTGCTGACCTATCTGATCTCGATCCCGCTCGGCATTCGCAAGGCGGTTCAGGACGGCTCGCGCTTCGACGTCTGGACCTCGGCCGTGATCATCATCGGCTATGCCATTCCCGGCTTCCTGTTCGCGATCCTCTTGATCATCCTGTTCGCCGGCGGCTCGTTCCTCAACATCTTCCCGCTGCGCGGGTTGACGTCCGACGGCTGGGCGGACTTCCCGTGGTACTGGAAGATCATCGACTATTTCTGGCATCTCACTTTGCCGCTGCTGTCGATGGCGCTCGGCGCCTTCGCCACCATGACGCTGCTGACCAAGAACTCGTTCCTCGACGAGATCCGCAAGCAATATGTCATGACCGCCCGCGCCAAGGGCTGCAGCGAGACCCAGGTGCTGTATGGCCACGTGTTCCGCAACGCCATGCTGATCGTGATCGCGGGCTTTCCGGGCACCTTCATCCACGCCTTCTTCTCCGGCTCGCTCCTGATCGAGACCATCTTCTCGCTCGATGGCCTCGGCCTCTTGTCGTTCGAGAGCATCCTCAACCGCGACTATCCGGTCGTATTCGGAAACCTCTACATCTTCTCGCTGCTGGGTCTCGTGATCAACCTGATCTCCGACCTCACCTACATGTGGATCGATCCGCGGATCGACTTCGAGGCGCGGGAGGTTTGACGATGCTCAAAACCGCGCCCCCGATCGAGACCACCACGCCGGCGCCGCTCGGCGGGGCCGTGCCGCCGACGCGGCATCGTTTCCGGCCGTCGCCGCTCAACCAGCGCCGCTGGCAGAACTTCAAGGCCAACCGTCGCGGCTACTGGTCGCTGTGGCTGTTCCTGTTCCTGTTCATCGTGTCGATGTTCGCCGAGCTGATCGCCAACGACCGGCCGTTCCTGATCAAGTTCGACGGCCATCTGTACTGGCCGGCCTTCGTGACCTATCCGGAGACCGCGTTCGGCGGCGACTTCGAGACCGCCGCCGACTATCGCGATCCGTATTTGCAGAAGCTGATCGCGGACAAGGGCGGCACGGTGATCTGGCCGCTGGTCCGCTATTCCTACGCCACGCACAATCTCGACCTGCCGACGCCGGCGCCGTCGAAGCCGACCTGGATGCTGACGGAGGAGCAGTGCAAGCCGGTGGTCGAGAAGAAGGGCCTGAAGAGCTGCAGGGATCTCGAATACAACTGGCTCGGCACCGATGACCAGGGCCGCGACGTCGTCGCGCGCCTGATCTACGGCTTTCGCATCTCGGTGCTGTTCGGCCTGTCGCTGACATTCTTCTCCTCGATCATCGGCATCGCCGCGGGCGGCGTGCAGGGCTATTTCGGCGGCTGGGTCGACCTCCTGTTCCAGCGCTTCATCGAGATCTGGAACGCGATCCCCTATCTCTATCTGCTGCTGATCCTCTCGGCCGTGCTGGTGCCCGGCTTCTTCACCTTGCTCGGGATCATGCTGCTGTTCTCCTGGGTGTCGCTGGTCGGCCTCGTGCGCGCCGAATTTCTGCGCGGCCGCAATTTCGAGTACATCCAGGCGGCGCGCGCGCTCGGCGTCTCCAATGTCGTGATCATGTGGCGACATCTGTTGCCGAACGCCATGGTCGCCACCATGACGTTCCTGCCCTTCATCGTGTCGAGCTCGGTGATGACCTTGACCGCGCTCGACTTCCTCGGCTTCGGCCTGCCGCCGGGCTCGCCGTCGCTCGGCGAGATGCTGTCGCAGGCGAAGGCGAACGTGCAGGCGCCGTGGCTCGGCCTCACCGGCTTCTTCTCGGTCGCGATCATGCTGTCGCTGCTGATCTTTATCGGCGAGGCCGTGCGCGACGCGTTCGATCCGCGCAAGACGTTCAGGTGAGCGCCATGGATGCGATGACCCAACCGCTTTTGTCGGTCAGCGATCTCTCGGTGGCGTTCCACCAGGGCGGCCGCATGTCGACCGCGGTCGACCACGTCTCGTTCGACATCAAGCGCGGCGAATGCGTCGCCCTCGTCGGCGAGTCCGGCTCCGGCAAGTCCGTCAGCGCGCTGTCGGTGCTGAAGCTGCTGCCCTATCCGGTCGCCTCGCATCCCTCGGGCAGCATCCGTTTCAAGGGCCGCGATCTGCTGCCGCTGTCCGAAGGCGAGATGCGCGAGCTGCGCGGCAGCGACATCTCGATCATCTTCCAGGAGCCGATGACCTCGCTCAATCCGCTGCACACGATCGGGCGGCAGATCAGCGAGATCCTGCATCTGCATCGGCCGATCTCGAACAGCGCGGCGCGGACGCGCGTGCTCGAGCTGCTCACCCAGGTCGGCATCCCCGAGCCTGAGACCCGGCTCGGCAGCTATCCGCATCAGCTCTCCGGCGGCCAGCGCCAGCGCGTCATGATCGCGATGGCGCTCGCCAACGAGCCGGATCTTCTGATCGCCGACGAGCCGACCACCGCGCTCGACGTCACCGTGCAGGCGCAGATCCTGGCGCTGCTCGCCGACATCCGCGCGCGGCTCGGCATGAGCCTTCTGTTCATCACCCATGATCTCGGCATCGTCCGCCGCATCGCCGATCGCGTCTGCGTCATGAACGGCGGCAAGATCGTCGAGCAGGGCCCGGTCGAGCAGGTGTTCACCGCGCCCGCGCATCCCTACACCAAGGCGCTGCTCGCGGCCGAGCCGAAGCCGGATCCGGCACCGCCGCGGCCGGATGAGCCGGTGGTGATGCAGGCGAACGACCTGAAGGTCTGGTTTCCGATCAAGCGCGGCCTGTTCCGCTCCACCGTCGGCCACATCAAGGCGGTCGACGGCGTCAGCATCGCCGTGCGCAAGGGCGAGACGCTCGGCGTCGTCGGCGAGTCCGGCTCCGGCAAGACCACGCTCGGCCTGGCGCTGCTGCGGCTGATCTCCTCGGATGGCCCGATCGTGTTTCTCGGCAAGGAGATCCAGGGCCTGTCCTTCAAGGACGTCCGGCCGTTCCGCCGCGACATGCAGATCGTGTTTCAGGACCCGTTCGGATCCTTGAGCCCGCGCATGTCGGTCGGCGACATCATCGCCGAGGGGATCAGCGTGCATCAGCCCAAGCTGAGCGAGGAGGACCGGGAGGCCAAGGTCGTCAAGGCGCTCAAGGAGGTCGGCCTCGATCCGGAGACGCGCTTCCGCTATCCGCACGAATTCTCCGGCGGCCAGCGCCAGCGCATCTCGGTCGCGCGCGCCGTCGTGCTCGAACCCAGCTTCGTCGTGCTCGACGAACCGACGTCCGCGCTCGACATGCTGTTCCAGGCGCAGATGGTCGCCCTGCTGCGCGATCTGCAGCGCAAGCTCGATCTCACCTACATGTTCATCTCGCACGATCTGCGCGTGGTCGCCTCCCTGGCGAGCCACCTGATCGTGATGCGTCATGGCAAGGTGGTGGAGGAAGGACCCGCCGCGCAACTGTTCAAGGCGCCAAAGACCGACTACACCCGCGCCCTGTTCGCAGCAGCCTTCCACAACGAGGCCGCGGGGAATGGTCCGGCGGCGAGCTGAGCCGACGGAGCCAATCGGACGACGTGACCTCAGTGCCATCCTTGATAGTTGCATTCGAACTCCCACCGCAGTGACGGTGCGCTCCCTCTCGCCGTTCCTGCGGGGGCGCAACGAGCCCATGACGCGTTCGACCAGGTCTTCCCATCCAACACGAACGCGCTCGTCGGTTACACATTCAAAGTTCACGGCTTCAGACAACCCGGCAGACGCGCCGCCGCCTTCTCGCGACGCGATGCGCCCGAGTGATCCGGCAGGTCCGCCCTCGAATTCATCAGGAGGGCGCAGGGAAGGCCGGGAGCTCGCCGCCCCCATGGCCCCCGTGCGAATGAAAAGCACGGGGCAGGAACCACAGGTTCGGCAGGACATCCCGGCCTTCCCTGCGCGATGGGCTTCCGCCTTATACGCGCTCTCCCCGGGGACCGGCTGTCTTGCCCCCGTCGCCTGCGGATCATCGCCGCCGGCTTGGCATCAGCGTCGGGATGCCAGGACCACACGATTTCGGCGTCCGCCGCCTGCCGTTCGTCGGTGTGAGACACACTGCGGCAGATGGCGTCCATCGCTCCCCGCGTCCAACGTTCGTGACGATCGCGATTGCGCCCCTCCAGGGGACACGGGATGCGGCATCTATGCACGAATTCCGAAAAAGCGAAAGTGAAATATTTTTGCGCCTGGGACTGGACAGGGCAAATCAACCTGATGCGGCTCAGGAATTCGGTTTTTCGGCGTAGGTGAATTTCGGTGCCCGAGTGGTCGAGCGTGGCGCGCTAAACCGGCCAGCACGCAGATCGAAGCCCGATTTGCCCGACGGGCTTAGCCCGCAGCGCAACGTCATCCGCGCTGTCAGCCACGTTCTCAGCTGTCGTCCTCCGCGAACGCGGGGACCCATACCGCGTGATGTCTCGGTGATCCCCGGTGCTCGATGTCGCGTCCAACAACGGCTCCGAGTGATCATCAGAACGATTCCATTTGACGAGATAGGTAATCGCGGCGAGAGCGCCTGCCCGAGAACGCCTGCCAATGGAGTGACTCCGTCATGCCCGGGCTTGTCCCGGGCATCCACGCCCCTCCCAGGAGGCCGAACGACGTGGATGGCCGGGACAAGCCCGGCCATGACGATGTGGAAGCAGATGGGCGCAGAGCTCCGATCGTCATATGCGATCGTCCTGCTGTGGTTATGAGCCCCGACGTCGCGGGGACGACGTCGAATATGACGCCCCCTCCCCCGTGTCTTCCGCGCCACGGCCGCGGCGAATGACAAACCGCCACAGACCCCCGGCACGCCTGCAGCGTGGACTTCTCTCCCGGAAGCGGCTGAAATGGCCGCGGGGCTCCGGGTGGTTTTCAATTCATGTCGTTGCAGTTCAGGCTTGCGTCCCGAAACCTGTTCCATGACAGGCTGCGCTTCATCGCCACCATCATCGGCATCATCTTCTCGATGGTGCTGGTGACCGTGCAGATGGGCCTCTATGTCGGCTTCCGCCGCATGGTCACCACCATGATCGACAACGCGCCGGCCGAGTTGTGGATCATGCCGGTCGGCACCAAATGCTTCGAGGATCCCTCGCTGCTCGACGAGCGGCAGCGGTTCCGGGCGCTGGCGGTTCCCGGCGTGGCCGAGGCGACGCCGCTGGTGATCGGCTACGCGCAATGGCGGCTGCCGCAGGGCACCACGACGCCGGTGTTCGTGGTTGGCTCGGAGCTGCGCGGGCTGGGCCTGCATCCCTGGAACGTGGTGGAGGGCCGGCTCGACGACCTCTCGGTGCCCGGCGCGGTCGCGATCGACCAGACCTATTTCGAGCGGCTCGGCATCACCGGCGTCGAGCAGGCCGCCGAGTTGCGCGACCGCAAGATCCAGGTGATGGCGGTCACCAAGGGCATCCGCTCCTTCACCACGACGCCCTACGTGTTCACCGACGTCGAGCGCGCGCGCAGCTTCACCGGCATCGCGCCGAACAAGGCGTCCTATCTGCTGGTGAAGCTTTCGCCCGGGGCCGATCTCGGCACCGTGCAGCAGGCGATGCGCGACAATCTGGCCAATGTCGAGGTGCTGACGGCGGCCGAGTTCGCCGGCCGCAGCCGGTCGTTCTGGCTATTCGGCACCGGCGCGGGCGCGGCGCTGTTCGCGGGCGCCCTGCTCGGCCTCATCGTCGGCACCGTGATCGTGGCGCAGACGCTGTATTCGAGCACCAAGGATCACATCAACGAATTCGCGACCCTGCGCGCGATCGGCTCGTCCAGCCGCTACATCTACACGGTCATCATCTGGCAGGCGGTGCTCAGCGCCGTCGTCGGCTTTGCCGGCGCAGCGGGGATCGGCAAGGTCGTGGCGGCGGCGACCGCGGAATCGGCGCTGCCCGTAATCATGACACCGCCGCTGACGGTGGCGCTGTTCGCCTTGACGCTGACGATGTGCATCGGCTCGGCGATCGCGGCGATCGTCAAGGTGATGCGCATCGATCCGGCCATGGTGTTCTCGCGATGACCGACATCGTGCTCGAGGCCACTGATCTGGTGCATCACCTTGGCCAGGGGGCCGGACGGGTGCAGGCGCTGAAGGGCGTGAGCCTGTCGCTCAAGGGTGGGGAGCTGGTGCTGCTGATGGGCCCCTCCGGCAGCGGCAAGACGACGCTGCTGTCGATCCTCGGCTGCCTGATGACGCCGGATGCGGGCACGGTGCAGGTTGGCGGCAAGCCGGTGGCCGGGCTCGACCCTGAGGCATTGGCGCAGCTGCGGCGCGAGCGCATCGGCTTCATCTTCCAGTCCTATCATCTGTTCCCGACGCTCAATGCCCAGGACAATGTGCGGCTCGCGCTCGATGTGCGCGGCGAGCGCGCGCGGACGGCGAAGACCGCGGCGCGCGAGGTGCTGGCCACCGTCGGCCTCGGCCACAAGGGCAAGTCGTATCCGCGCGAGCTCTCGGGCGGCGAGCAGCAGCGTGTCGCGATCGCCCGCGCCATCGTGGGAAAGACCCAGGTCATCCTTGCCGACGAGCCGACTGGTGCGCTCGACACCGCCAATGGCCAGGCGGTGATGACGCTGCTCGCCGAGATCGCCAAGGATCCATCGCGCGCCGTGCTGGTCGTGACGCATGATCCGCGCATCCTGCCGTTCGCCGATCGCATCATTCACATCGAGGACGGCCGCATCATCAGCGACGAGAGCGGCAGCGGCACAATGAAGAAGGTCTCGCAGGCATGACATCGGGGATCTCAATGCGCGCCGCAGCGCTCGGGCTTGCCGCGACGGCTGGACTGGCTCTCGCCATTGCGTCCGCGGCGATCACGCGGCCGCTGCACGCCGCCAATGCCCAGGAGGAGCGCTGGCTGGCGGTGGCGCCCGGCCGGGTCGAGCCGGTGTCCGGCCTCATGAAGCTCGGCGCGCCCGTGGTCGGGCTGATCCAGGAGGTGCTGGTGAAGCCGGGCGAGACCGTGTTCGCCGGCCAGGCGCTGGTGCGGCTCGCCGACGCCGAGGCCCGCGCGCAGCTCGCCAGCGCCGAGGCGCAGGCGGCGATGCGCAAGCGCGTGCGCAACAAGGAGTCGACGCCGTCAGGCGCCGGTCCACGGCGGCGCGCCGAGGATGGCCTGGCCGACGCGCAGGCGGCGCTGTTCGATGCACGCGCGGCGCTCGACAAGGCGGTGGCCGAGCGGCGCGCCGGGCGCGGTGCCGACAGCGATATCGAGACCGCCCGCACGCAAGCGACGGCCGCGCAGGCCAAGGTCGAGCAGCAGGCCGAGGAACTGCGGAAGGTCACCACTGATGCGCCGCTGCCGATCGGCGCCGAGGGCCAGCTCAATGTCGCCCGCAGCGAGCTGCAGGGCGCGCGCGCCACGCTCGACAAGCTCACCATCCGCGCGCCGCTCGACGGCACGGTGCTGCAGGTCAATGCGCGCGCCGGCGAGATCGCCTCGCCGCAAGGACCGCAGCCGCTGCTGCTGCTCGGCGACATGTCATCGCTGCGCGTGCGCGCCGAGCTCGACCAGCGCGACCTCGACAAGATCAAGCCCGGCCAGCAGGCCGTGGTCCGCTCCGACGCCTTCCGCGGCCGCGACATCGCCGGCAAGGTCGCCTCCGTCGCGCCCCTGGTCGAGAGCAGCCGTACGGCGGCCCTCAGCCAGCGCAACATGACCGATGTCGACGTCGTCGAGGTGCTGGTCGATCTGGCCGAGCCGGGCCCGTTCGCGGTCGGCATGAAGGTCGATGTGTATTTCAGGCCGTGAGGGGGCGTCGGTCAGAGATGACCCTGGCGGCACTGTCTGACGTCCGTTGGGCGACTTAGTCGAGCTGCCCATTAGAGTTCGACGTCTCGCCGCAAAAACGGTGCGCTCCCCTCCCCCTTGCGGGGAGGGGTCGGGGGTGGGGGGTCCACGAGTCGAGCTGCATGCGATGCGAGCTCGGGGTCGGCGAATGAGAGCAGTGAAGATTGACATCGAGCCGACGCAGCGACTGGCTGTTCTGATCCCATGCGGATCAGCTGAAGCAGTCCTCGAGATTTTGGAGGCGCAAACAACCAAACAACGAAGTTCAGCGTGCGTGGACCCCCACCCCCGCCCCCTCCCCGCAAGGGGGAGGGGAGTTCACCGTCGCCGCGGCGGTGAACGCGCCCCCAAATGCCAACTCCATGAGTGCTCGCGCCGGCCAGCGGTGAGCAACTTCGCCGGCATCTCCACGAACCAACAAACTCAATCCCCGCTCGGCGGGGCCAGCGGCTGGACGATCTCCTGGAAGGCCGGCAGCGCCTCGCACCTTGCGGCGTGGGCAGCCAGCGCCGGATAGCGCTTTTCGTCGAACAGATGCGGATGCGCCTCTGAGGTGAAGCGCAGCACGCAGGCGACGGCGATGTCGGCGTGGCCGATCTGACCGCCGTACCAATAATCCGTCGTGACGCCCGCGCGCTCGGCTTCCAGCATCGCCAGCACGCCGGAGATCTGGGTCTCGCAGCGCGCGACCCACAGCGCCAGGCGGTCCTTGCGCAGCACGCGCTCGTAGATCAGGCTGACGGCCTTGTCGCCGAGGCCGGTGGCGAGCGCGATCGTGTGCAGCTGTTTCCGCCGCAGCGCTCCGCGCGGCGCCAGCATCGCGCGCTCCGGCCCGACGGTCTCGTCGAGATGATCGAGGATCGCAACCGAATCGATCAGCGCCTCGCCGTCGTCCAGCACCAGAACCGGCACGCGCAGCAGCGGATTATACGGCGCGATCTTGTCGGCATCGCCGAAGGTCGACCACGGCTTGTGCTCGAACGGCAGACCATACAGCCGAAGCGCGATCGCGGTGCGGCGGACGAAGGGCGAGTCGTATTGGCCGATCAGGAACATGGGGCGTCCTCCTGCTCCGCGCATTGAAGCGTGGTCCGGTCCTTTTGTCAGCTACCAACTTCAGGCCAGCAGCGGCACATGCCGCGCGACATCGCGCGGCAGGGTGCCGTCGAGGCGCGGGTCGGGGGCGATCTCGATCTGGCGGCGGTAGGGGCGGAAGCCGGAGCGCTGGTAGAAGGCCAGCGCGCGCGGATGATCGAAGCTGCAGGTGTGGACCCAGAGCCGCGTCAGCGGCCGCGCCCAGGCGCGGCGCAGCGCATGGTTCATCAGCAACCGGCCGGCGCCGGTGCCGATCAGCTTGGAAGTAACGCCGAACAGCACGAGCTCGCACTCGTTCTTGTTGCGGAAGTCGAGCTCCAGCAGGGCCTCGTCGCCGCCGTCATGCTCGAGCGTGGTGATCTCGACGCCGTCGGCGCGAATGGTCCGGGCAAGCTCTGCGTCGCTCATCCGCGTGCGCTGCGACCACAGCCACTCCCAGCCGACCCGGGCATAGAGGTCGCGGTACCAGTCGAGGTCTGGCTGCGCGACGCGGCGCAGGGTCCAGTCGCCGGCCGGATCGGGCGGAATCACCGGCGGCGCCAGCATCTCCAGCGAGGTCACGACGGCGGCGATCTTGCCGGGCGGGATGTCGAAATAACCGTCGGGAATGGACATTCAGAGACGGCCTGATGGAAGAGCGATCGGCAATTTGCTTACCCCGGACGTAATTGGACGCGCACAGCGGTCACGGCATGGTCGGCGCATTCAACATCAGGAGCCATGACCATGCAACGACGAGACGTGCTGCTGACCGCGGCAGCAGCCAGCTTCGCGGCGACGCGACCGAGCCTTGCCGCCGCTCCGACCACGGCTCGCGCGCGCATTCGTTGCAGCGACGGCGTGACGCTCCATCACGAGGACTGGGGCAGCGGCCGGCCGGTGCTGTTCGTGCATGCCTGGGCGCTGACCAGCGCGATGTGGACCTACCAGATATCGGATCTCAGCCAGCGCGGGCTGCGCTGCATCGCCTTCGACCGCCGCGGCCACGGGCGCTCCGACGTGCCCGGCAGCGGCTACGAGCTCGACCGGCTGGCCGACGACATCGCCGAGGTGATCGCGCAGCTCGACCTCGATGACGTCGCGCTGGTCGGCATGTCCATGGGCTGCAACGAGATCGTCAACTATGTGAGCCGTCATGGCACGGCGCGCCTCTCGCGGATCGCGATGCTCGGCCCGACCACGCCGTTTCCGCTGCAGACGCCGGACAATGCGCGCGGCGCGCCCCGCGGCTATTTCGAGCAGTGCTGGGCGGCGTGGCAGAGCGACTTTCCGAAATGGATCGAGGACAACAAGCTGCCGTTCTTCACGAAGGAGACCTCACCGCAGCTGATGGAATGGGTTGCTGCGATGATGCGCCAGATGCCCATTCCGGTCGCGGTCGCCACCAACCGCGCGCTGATCGCGACCGATCTGCGGCCGGTGCTGGCGAGGATCGACCGGCCGGTGCTGATCCTGCATGGCGACAAGGACGTCTCGGCACCGCTCGACATCACGGGCCGGCCGACCGCGGCCGGCATCGAGGGCGCCGAGCTCAAGGTCTACCCCGGCGGCCCGCATGGACTGTTCGTGACGCACATGGCGCAGGTCAATGCCGACCTTGCCGCATTCCTGGCGTGACGCTTGTGAGAGGCCGCGCGCCCTACTCGCCCTCGTCGCTGGCCAGCACGCCCTTCACGGCGCGCGCCCAGCCGGCGAGCTTGCGCTGCCGCGTGGCCGCGCTCATCGCCGGCTTGAAGCGGTGCTCGAGCCGCCAATTGTCGGCGAATTTCTCCGGCTCCGGATAGACGCCGGCGTGGAGGCCGGCGAGATATGCGGCCCCTAACGCTGTCGTCTCCTGGATCATCGGACGGTCGACCGGTGCGTCGAGCAGGTCGGCGAGGCGCTGCATGGTCCAGTCGGATGCGGTCATGCCGCCGTCGACGCGCAGCACGATCGTCGCCGCTGACGCATCCGGCCAGTCGGCGCGCATCGCGGCCCACAGATCGTAGGTCTGGTAGCAGACGCTTTCCAGCGTGGCGTGCGCAAGCTCGGCCGGGCCGGTGTTGCGGGTCAGGCCGAACAGCGCGCCGCGGACGCGCGGATTCCAATACGGTGCGCCCAAGCCGACGAAGGCCGGCACCAGATAGACCGACTGCATCGAGTCGGACTTGTCGGCGAGCGGGCCGGTCTCGGCGGCGTGCCTGATGATGCCGAGCCCGTCGCGCAGCCACTGCACCGCCGAGCCGGCGACGAAGATCGAGCCTTCGAGCGCGTAGGTCCTGACGCCGCCCAGCTGATAGGCGATCGTCGTCAGCAGCTTGTTGTTCGATTTCACCGGCGTGGCGCCGGTGTTGAGCAGCGCGAAGCAGCCGGTGCCGTAGGTGGACTTCATCATGCCCGGCGTGAAGCAGGCCTGGCCGATGGTCGCGGCCTGCTGGTCGCCGGCGATGCCTGCGACCTTGATCGGGCCGCCGAACAGATCCGGCGTGGTGGTGCCGAAATCGGCGGAGGAATCCTTCACCTCGGGCAGCATCGAGCGCGGCACGCGCAGCAGCTCAGGCAGCGAATCGTCCCACTGGCCGGTGTGGATGTTGAAGAGAAGCGTACGTGATGCATTGGTGGCGTCGGTCGCGTGCACCTTGCCCCCTGTCAGCCGCCACAGCAGATAGCAGTCGACCGTGCCGAACAGCAGCTCGCCGCGCTCGGCCCGCTCGCGTGCGCCCGGCACATGGTCGAGGATCCAGGCGACCTTGGTGCCGGAGAAATAGGGATCGATGATCAGGCCGGTCCGGGCGCTGACATCGGGCTCATGGCCTTCCGCTTTCAGTTTCGCACAGATGTCGGCGGTGCGGCGGTCCTGCCAGACGATGGCGCGATGAACGGCCTGGCCGGTGGCGCGATCCCACACCACCGTGGTCTCGCGCTGGTTGGTGATGCCGATCGCGGCGATGTCCTTTGCCGACAGACCCGCCTTCTCCAGCGCGTCGCGGCAGGTCATCACCGTCGAGGTCCAGATGTCCTCCGGCTCGTGCTCGACCCAGCCCGACGCCGGGAAATGTTGCGGGAATTCCTGCTGCGCCACCGCGGCAATCGAGATGTCGGAACGGAACACGATCGCGCGCGAGGACGTGGTGCCCTGATCGATGGCCAGCACGAAAGACATGGGGCTTCTTCCCGGAAGGTTGACGACGTTGGGGCGACAAGCAAGCGGATTGGGACGGGAAGGTCAAGGAGGTTGGGACACGCGTCTTCCCGCGCGCTGCAGCCGCAGTCGACTCGGCTGCGCATGACTGCGCCCTCTCCCCTTGCGGGAGAGGGCTACACCGACGAGAGACGCAAGCTCACTCGGGTGAGGGGTTGGTGCCACAGGCACGCTCCGAAGATGAGGAGAGAGACCTCTCACCCGGCTTCGATGCTTTGCATCGAAGCCACCCTCTCCCGCAAGGGGAGAGGGCGCAGACGTCGTGTGGAAACAGCTCTGCGCCAGCTACACCGCCGCTGTCGTCACGCCGCCATCCACCACGATGGTCTGCCCGGTCATGAAGGTCGAGGCATCCGACGCCAGATATGCCACGGCGCCGGCGATCTCGTGCGGCTCGCCGATGCGGCGGAGCGGTGTGGTGGCGCAGCGCTGCTTGAGGCGGGCCTCGTCCTCCCACAGCGCGCGGGCGAAATCGGTCTTGACCAGACCGGGCGCGACGCAATTGATACGGACGCCCTGTGGGCCCCATTCGCCGGCGAGACTGCGGCACAGCGAGAAATCAGCGGCCTTGGAGATGCCGTAGGCGCCGATCATGGTCGAGCCGCGCAGGCCGCCGATCGAGGACACGATGATGACGGAGCCCTTGCCGCGCGCGGCCATCGGCGGGATCGCCTTGGCGCAGAGCCAGAGATTGCTCTTGACGTTGGAGGCCATGATCTTGTCGAAGGCCTCGTCGGTGATGTCGAGCAGCGGACCGTAATACGGGTTCACGGCCGCGTTGCAGACGAGAATGTCGACCTGGCCGTAGTGCTTCACCGCGCCGTCGATCAGCGCGTCGACTTCGGCGCGGCGCGAGATGTTGCAGGGGATGACATGGGCGTCGCCGCCATTGGCGCGAATGCCGGACGCGACCTCCTCGCAGGCGTCGGCCTTGCGGCTGGAGATCACCACCTTGGCGCCGAGCTGCGCCAGCAGCTCAGCAGAGGCGCGGCCGATGCCGCGGCTCGAGCCGGTGACGACGGCGACCTGTCCGGCGAGGTTGAAGGGATTGGGGGTCATATTCTGCTCCTCCGCAGCGGCCTCGTAGCCCGGATGAGCGCAGCGATATCCGGGGTCTCACGAACTGCCGAGATGAACCCGGATGTCGCTGCGCTCATCCGGGCTACGAAATCTCGCTCCGCCGTCATTGCGAGCGAAGCGAAGCAATCCAGGGCCTCACGCGCGACTCTGGATTGCTTCGTCGCTTCGCTCCTCGCAATGACGGAGGAACCTGTCGACCTAGATCAACCCACCCGCTTCGCTGACGCGGCGCATGTGGTAGTCGGTGTCGCCGAAGGTGGTCTCGATCATCGTCAGCCGCTTGAAGTAGTGGCCGATCTTGGTCTCCATGGTCATGCCGATGCCGCCATGGAGCTGGATCGCCTGCTGCCCGACATATTTGCCGGACTTGCCGATCTGCACCTTGGCCGCGGCGACCGAGGTGGCGCGCTCCTTGGCGTCGTCGAACTCGGCGGCCATGGTCGCGAACATCGACATCGAGCGCGCCTGCTCCAGCGCCACGAACATGTCGGAGGCGCGGTGCTGCAGCGACTGGAACGAGCCGATCGCGACGCCGAACTGCTTGCGCGTCTTGATGTACTCGACCGTGGTCTTGAGCGACTCGTCCATCAGGCCGACCGCTTCCGCGCACAGCGCGATGCGGGCCTCGTCGACGACGCGCTCGATCAGCGGCAGGCCATGGGCCGGATCGCCGATGACCGCATCGGCGCCAACTTCCACGCCGGTGAAGGTGATGTCGGCGGCGTGCAGGCCGTCCTGCGTCGGATAGCCCTTGCGGGTGACGCCCTTCGCATCCGCCGGCACGATGAATACGCCGATGCTGGACTTGTCGCGCTGGCCACCTGACGTGCGCGCGGTCACGATCAGGGTGTCGGCGTTCTCACCGTTGAGCACGACGAATTTCTCGCCGTCGATGACATAGCCGTCGCCCTTCTTCTTGGCGGACGTGGCGACATCAAACAGGTCGTAGCGCGACTGCTTCTCGAGCTGGGCGAAGGCGAACGTCTTGCTGCCGTCGATGATGCCGGGCAGATGCGCCGCCTTCTGCGCCGCCGAGGCACCATGGCGGAGAAAGCCGCCGGACAACACCACGGTCGCCAGATACGGCTCGAGCACGAGCGCGCGGCCCATCGCTTCCATCACGATCATGGTCTCGACGCCGCCGGCGCCGAAGCCGCCGTCGTCCTCGGAGAACGGCAGCCCGAGCAGGCCCTGCTCGGCGAGCTTGGACCACATCGCCTGGCTCCAGCCGCCCTTCTCCTTCATGTACAGCTTGCGCTTGTCGAAATCATAGGCATCCGCCAACAGGCCGTCGATGCTGTCCTTGAGGAGGCGCTGCTCCTCGGTGAGATCAAAATCCATTGGTTGACTCTCCAGTATCCCCATTCTCCGTCATGCCCGCGCTTGTCGCGGGCATCCACGTCGTGCCGTTGTGCGGGGCGGCGTGGATGGCCGGGTCAAGCCCGGCCATGACGGCGTGCGTTGTCGAGGCGCCGCGGCTCACATGTCAGAGCCCCAGCACCGCCTTGGCGATGATGTTGCGCTGGATCTCGTTGGAGCCGCCGTAGATCGAGACCTTGCGGTTGTTGAAGTAGCTCGGCGCGATCTGGGCGGTCCAATCCATGGTCTCGTTGCTGTCGTCGTCGCCATGGACATCGTAGGGCGCGGCGAACGGGCCGATCACCTCCATCAGCAGCTCGGTCGTGGTCTGCTGGATCTCGGAGCCCTTGATCTTCAGCACCGAGGACGCCGGATTGGGCTTGCCCTTGCCATGCTTGCCTTCGTCGGCGACGACGCGCAGCTGGGTCAGCTCCAGCGCCTTCAGCTCGACCTCGCAGGCCGTCAGCTTCTCGCGGAACGACGGGTCTTCCAGCACCGGACGACCGCCGGACTCGATCTTGCCGGCCAGCTCCTTGATGCGGCGGATGCGCTCCTTGGAGACGCCGACCCGGGCAATTCCGGTGCGCTCATTGCCGAGCAGGAATTTGGCGTAGTCCCAGCCCTTGTTCTCCTCGCCGATCAGGTTCTCGATCGGCACCTCGACGTCGTCGAAGAACACCTCGTTGACCTCGTGGCCGCCGTCGATGGTCTGGATCGGACGCACTGTGACGCCCTTCGACTTCATGTCGAACACGATGAAGGAGATGCCCATCTGCTTCTTGGCCGCGGGATCGGTGCGGCAGAGGCAGAAGATCATGTCGGCGTGCTGGGCGAGCGTCGTCCAGGTCTTCTGGCCGTTGATGATCCATTTGTCGCCGCGGCGCTCGGCCTTGGTCTTCAGCGAGGCGAGGTCGGAGCCGGAGCCCGGCTCCGAGAAACCCTGGCACCACCAGTCGTCGACATTGGCGATGCGCGGCAGATACTTCTTCTTCTGCTCCTCATTGCCGAAGGTGTAGATGACCGGGCCGACCATGCTGACGCCGAAGGCGAGCGGCTGTGGCGCCGGATAGGCCTGCAGCTCCTCGTTGAAAATGTAGTGCTGCACCGAGCTCCAGCCGGTGCCGCCATATTCCTTCGGCCAGTGCGAGACGCCCCAGCCCTTCTTGTTGAGGATGCGCCACCAGGTCACCATCTCGTCCTTCGACAGATGACGGCCCTCGACCATCTTTCGCCGTGTCTCTGGCGGCACGTTGTCCTTGAAGAACGCCCGCACTTCCTCGCGGAACGCCTGCTCTTCCTTCGTGAATGCAAGATCCATTGGATCCTCCCGTGTGTCGTGTGGTCCTGTTAGTTCGTCTCGCTCCGCCGTCGTCCCGGCAAACGCCGGGACCCATAACCACCGGCGGACGTTGGGGGCGCAGGCATCTGCCAACGTGCCTCAAGCGACATCACGCGGTATGGGTCCCGGGTCGGCGCCTGCAAGCGCTGTTGCGCTTGCAGGCTTGCCCGGGACGACAACTTTTGGAAATCCCGCGCGACCTTTTGCCCGGGACGACAGTCGTGGAAAATCCCGCACGAGTTGCGCGCGGGATTTCGGTCGTCTGTTACTGCAGCACCTCGAACAGGCCGGCGGCGCCCATGCCGCCGCCGACGCACATGGTGACGACGGCGTATTTCGCCTTGCGGCGGCGGCCTTCGATCAGGGCGTGGCCGGTCAGGCGCGCGCCCGACATGCCGTAGGGATGACCGACCGCGATGGCGCCGCCATTGACGTTGATCTTCTCCGGATCGATGCCGAGCTTGTCGCGGCAATACAGCACCTGCACCGCGAACGCCTCGTTCAGCTCCCACAGGCCGATGTCGTCGACAGTGAGGCCATGGCGCTTCAACAGACGCGGCACCGCGAACACCGGGCCAATACCCATCTCGTCGGGCTCGCAGCCATGCGCCACGAAGCCGCGGAAGATGCCGAGCGGCTGCAGGCCGCGCTTGGCCGCATTGGCGTCGCTCATGATCACGCACGCCGAGGCGCCGTCGGACAGCTGGCTGGCATTGCCGGCGGTGACCGAGAAGCCGTCGCCGCGCACGGCCTTGAGGCTGGCGAGACCTTCGGCGGTCGTTTCCGGGCGCGGACCTTCATCCTGCGACAAGGTGACGTCCTTGAACGAGATGTTGCCCGTCGCCTTGTCGGTCACCGCCATCTTGGTGGTGATCGGCGCCAGCTCGTCGTTGAACTTGCCGCCCTGCTGCGCAGCCGCAACGCGGCGCTGGCTCTCCAGCGCATATTCGTCCTGGCGCTCGCGCGAGATGCCGTAGCGCTTGGCGACGATCTCGGCGGTGTCGATCATCGGCATGTAGACGTCGCCCTTGATCTCGAGCAGCGCCGGATCGGTCGCCTGGAACGCGTTCATCTTGTCGTTCTGGACCAGCGAGATCGATTCGCCGCCGCCGCCGACCGCGATCTCGACACCGTCGAAGATCACCGAGCGCGCCGCAAGCGCGATCGCCTGCAGGCCGGAAGCGCATTGGCGATCGATCGTCGTGCCGCCGACCGACACCGGCAGGCCGGCGCGCAGCAGCGCCTTGCGCGCGATGTTGCCGCCGGTCGAACCCTGCTGCAGGGCCGCGCCCATCACGACGTCCTCGACCTCGGCCGGATCGACCTTGGCGCGCTTGACGGCTTCGCCGATGGCGTGACCGAGCAGCGTCGCGCCGCCGGTGGCGTTGAGCGCGCCGCGATAGGCTTTGCCGATCGGCGTGCGGGCGGTGGAAACGATGACGGCGTCGGTCATGGGCGACCTCCTGTTGTTGTTACTGTTGCTTGATGTGAGACGTGGGTGATTGCTGCTGGCGCAGTTCGTGACGCGAGAGTTTGCCGACCGGCGTGCGCGGCAGCTCGTCGACGAACTCGACCGCCGCGGGCAGTTCGTGCTTGCCGAGCTTGCCGGTGAGGAAGTCGCGGAGATCCTCGACCGCAAACGGCGCAAAGCCGTCGCGCAGCTTGATGAAGGCTTTGGCCGCCTCGCCGCGATAGGCATCGGGAATGCCGATCACGATCACCTCCTGCACCGCCGGATGGGTGTAGATCGCCTGCTCGATCATCTGCGGATAGACGTTGAAGCCGCCGGAGATGATCATGTCCTTCTTGCGATCGACCAGGAAGTAGAAGCCGTCGGCGTCGACATAGCCGATGTCGCCGGTGAGAAAATGGTCGCCGACGAAGGACTGCGCCGACTCTTCCGGCCGGTTCCAATAGCCCTTGGTGACGTTCGGACCCTTGACGCGGATCTCGCCGACCTCGTTGACGCCGAGCACCTTGGTGGGGTCTTCGAGCGACACGACGTCCATCTCGATGCCGGGCAGCGCGATGCCGATCGAGCCGGGCTTGTCCGGACCTTCCTTGGGATGGCTGGTACCGGGCGAGCAGGTCTCGGTCATGCCCCAGCCGCTCTTGAGCTTCATGCCGACGCGGCGCTCCAGGATGCGGGCCACCTCGACCGGCAGCGGCGCGCCACCGGAGCCGACGCTGGTCAGCGACGACAGATCGCGCTTGTCGAGATCGGGCAGATTGGCGATCGCGATCCACATCGTCGGCACGCCCGGGAAATAGGTCGCGCGCTTAACCTCGATGTCCCGCATCACGGCGTCGACATCGAAACGCTGATGCAGCGACACCAGGCTGCCGATGCGCAGCGCGGTCAGCAGCACGACGCTCAGCGCGTAGATGTGGAACAGCGGCAGCACGCAGATCACGCGGTCGCCGCCCTCGCTCTGGGTTCGCGTGGCGCGGCTCCAGATCTCGATGATCGAGACCGCCGAGGTGAGATTGCCATGGGTCAGCATCGCGCCCTTCGGCAAGCCGGTGGTGCCGCCGGTGTATTGCAGCAGCGCGATGTCGTCGGGAGAGATCGCAGGCCATGCGGCCGGCGCCACGGCGCCCTCGACGAAGGCACGATGGGTGATGACGGCGGGATTGTCCGGCAGCGGCGTCTGCGGCGTCCCGACCTTGCCCCAATGATCGTCCTCGCAGACGATCAGCCGGTCGAGCAGCCCCTTGGCGAGAAACTTCAGCGCCATTGGCAGCAGCGCCGAGAGATTGGACGTGACGAGGATGCGCGCGCCGGAATCGCTCAGCTTGTGCGACAGCGCGATCTCGCCGTCGAGCGGCGACAGATGCACGACGCGTGCGCCGGCCTTGAGCGCGCCGAAAAAGTTGATCGGATGGTCCGGCGAGTTGCCGAGGAACAGCGCGATCGAGGCGCCCTTGCCGAAACCCGCGCGCAGGAACGCGGCGGCGGCCTGGTCGACCAGACCGGCGAGTTCGTTGAAGCTGATCAGACGGTCGCGGAATTCGAGCGCGCCGCGATCACCGAACTCGCTCACCGCCTGCGCCAGCAGATCCGGCAAGGTGCCGCGCGCAATCGGCGCGTCCCAGCGGACGCCTTCGGGATAGAACTGTTCGCCGGGATGAGTCATGCGCGTTCGATGTCCGTTGGCGTAAGGAGGCCCCACTGCGTCCGTTCCCTCCCCCCTTGCGGGGGAGGGTCAGGGAGGGGGGTGGCCCCAGGCGAGACCGCCGCTGTGGACCCCCCCCCCCCCCCCCCCCCCCCCGGGGGCCCCCCCCCCCCGGGGGCCCATCAGCGTGCCGCGCACGGATGCGCCGAGATCAATCGGCGCCCCGAGG